>JBCCHT010000006.1:0-304984 GCA_039028615.1 Myxococcota bacterium
GGGCCGCGCCGACGGGGGGGCCCCAGGCCCCGACCGAGGACTTAAGACGGGCAGGCAACCGCGGGCACAACCGCAACCGCCACGCCCGGCCCGCAGGGAGGGGTTTGGGGGGGTACCCGTCGACAGCAGGCCCCGTGCACGCAGCGGCTCCAATACTTCGAGCGACTCCAGCACTCCCCCTCGCGCCCCTCCAGCCCCCCATCCTGCGAGCCCCCCAACAGCGCCCTTCCCTCGAGCCCCGCGCACCACGGCCAAACCGCCACTCGAGCACCGCCGCAAGAACAATCCAACGTCGACCCCCAAGCAACTCCACGTCGAACCAAAACAAACGCCGACCCCAGAAGGGATCGGCGTCCGTCTCGTTCATCGACCGAGCTAGTCGGTGATGTTCATCAGGTCCCGCTCGTTCTGACGGCGAGCGATGGGCTCCGCGGCGAGCTCCTCGGCAGTGAGGTCGTCCGACTGCGAGTGCAGGCGATCGTAGACCCCGAGGCCAGTACCGGCCGGGATGAGCCGCCCCATGATGACGTTCTCCTTGAGACCGCGGAGGTAGTCGACCTTGCCCTGCAGGGCCGCCTCGGTGAGGACCTTGGTCGTCTCCTGGAAGGAGGACGCGGAGATGAAGCTCTCCGTGGACAGCGACGCCTTGGTGATGCCGAGCAGCAGGGCCTGGCCAGTGGCCGGGGTGCCGCCGAGCGAAGCGACTCGCGCGTTCTCCTGCTGGAAGATCTGTCGCTCGACGTGATCCTCCGCGAGGAAGTTGGTGTCGCCGGGATCGGTGACCTTCACGCGACGCATCATCTGGCGAATGATCACCTCGATGTGCTTGTCGTTGATCTTCACACCCTGGAGTCGGTAGACCTCCTGGATCTCGTCGAGCAGGTACCGAGCCAGCGCCTTCTCGCCGAGCACCGCGAGGATGTCGTGCGGGTTGGCAGGGCCGCCCATGAGCTTCTCGCCAGCGCGGACCCGGTCACCCTCGCGAATCTGCACGTGTCGCGCCTTGGGCACGAGGTACTCGCGGGGGTCGCCGTCCTCGGGCGTGACCAAGATGCGGCGCTTGCCGCCCTTGTCCTTGCCGAAGGACACCACACCGTCGGTCTCGGCGATGATGGCGTGCTCCTTGGGCGTACGAGCCTCGAACAGCTCGACGACGCGGGGCAGACCACCGGTGATGTCCTTGGTCTTGGTGCTCTCGCGCGGGATCTTGGCGAGAACCTCACCCGGGGCGATCTTCGTGCCCTCGGTGACCGTGAACGAAGCACCGACGGGTAGGAAGTACCGAGCCTCGTGCTTGCCGAAGGTGGCCACGTTGCCCGCTTCGTCGCGGATGACGAGGCGCGGGCGAGCATCGGGGTCGCGGCTCTCCTGGATGACCATGCTGGAGTGACCGGTCACCTCGTCGACGCGGACCGCCATGGTCACGCCCTCGATGATGTCGGCGAACTCCACCGAACCACCGACCTCGGAGAGGATGGGGATCGAGAACGGGTCCCACTCGGACATGAGCTCGCCCGGACCGACCTGCTGGCCCTCGCGCACGGTGAGCTTGGCACCGTAGTTGAGGTCGTACTGCTCGCGGGGACGGCCCTTCTCGTCGAGGAGGATGATCCGCGAGTAGCGGTTCATGACCACGCGGTGGTCTTCGCGGTCGACCGCGGACAGCTCCTCGAAGGTGACCTTGCCGCCGAAGCGAGCCTCGAGCGTGGTCTGCTCGGACTGCATACCGGAGGCAACACCACCGATGTGGAAGGTCCGCATGGTGAGCTGGGTGCCCGGCTCGCCGATGGACTGCGCCGCGATGATGCCCACCGCCTCGCCGACGTCGACCATGTTGCCGCGGGCCAAGTCGCGCCCGTAGCACTTGGCGCAGATGCCTCGCAGCGCCTCGCAGGTGAGGACGGAGCGGATCTTGACCTTCTGGATGCCGGCCTCTTCGAGCGCCTTGACCTTGGCCTCGTCGAAGACGTCGCCTTCGTCGCAGATGATCTCGTCGGTCCCGGGACGATAGACGGGCTCGAGGGGCACGCGGCCGAGGACACGGTCGCCCAGCCGCTCGATGACTTCGCCGGCCTCGACCAGCGCCTCGCAATCGAGACCGCCGATGGTGCCGCAATCGAACTCGGTGATGACCGCTTCCTGGGCCACGTCGACCAGACGCCGGGTGAGGTACCCGGAGTTCGCGGTCTTGAGCGCGGTGTCGGCCAGACCCTTGCGGGCACCGTGAGTCGAGATGAAGTACTGCTGAACGGTCAGCCCCTCACGGAAGTTCGTGGTGATGGGCGTCTCGATGATCTCGCCCGAGGGCTTGGCCATGAGACCGCGCATACCGGCGAGCTGCCGCATCTGCTGACGCGAGCCACGAGCACCGGAGTCGGCCATGATGAAGATCGAGTTGAACGAAGGCGACTTCTTCTTCTCGCCCGTGTCCTCGTCGACGATCTCGTCGGTCGAGATCCGGTCCATCATCGCGTTGGCGATCTGCTCGCTGACGTTCGCCCAGATGTCGATGACCTTGTTGTAGCGCTCGCCCGAGGTGATGAGACCGTCGGCGTACTGGCCCGAGATGCGCTTGACCTCGTCGTTGGCGTCGCCGAGCAGCGTCACCTTCTCCTCGGGGATGTACATGTCGTCGACGCAGATCGAGATGCCGGCCTTCGTCGCCTCGGTGTACCCGGTGCTGCGGAGGTAGTCGGCCATCAGGACCGTCGCCTTCTGACCGCACATGCGGTAGCAGACGTCGATGAGCTCGTTGAGCTCCTTCTTGCCGAGCGCCCGGTTCATCAGCTTGAACGGGATCTGCTTGGGGATGCCCCCCTCGTAGAGGAGGACGCGACCGCAGGTGGTCTCGACCATCTCGTCGGAGTCGACCCGGCAGCGGATCTTCGCCTGGAGATGCACCGCCCCGTGGTCGTAGGCCATGCGCACCTCGTTCGGGGTGCCGTAGTGACCGACGACGTAGGAGTCCTTGGCGGGGTTGTTGGCCGCGCCGAAGGCCGCGGGACGCTCCCGGGTCATGTAGTAGAGGCCCAACACGATGTCCTGCGTCGGCACGATGATCGGCTTACCGTGCGCCGGCGACAGGATGTTGTTGGTGGACATCATCAGCACCCGCGCCTCCATCTGCGCTTCGATGCACAGCGGGACGTGCACGGCCATCTGGTCGCCGTCGAAGTCGGCGTTGTAGGCGGTGCAGACCAGCGGGTGGAGCTGGATGGCCTTGCCCTCGATGAGGACGGGCTCGAAGGCCTGGATGCCGAGACGGTGGAGCGTGGGCGCGCGGTTGAGCAGCACCGGGTGCTCCTTGATCACCTCGTCGAGGATGTCCCAGACCTCCTCGGCCTCGCGCTCGACCATGCGCTTGGCGCTCTTGATCGTGGTGACCAGGCCTCGCGTCTCGAGCTTGTTGTAGATGAAGGGCTTGAACAGCTCGAGGGCCATCTTCTTGGGAAGACCGACCTGGTGGAGCTTGAGCTCGGGCCCGACGACGATGACCGAACGGCCCGAGTAGTCGACGCGCTTACCCAGGAGGTTCTGGCGGAAGCGGCCCGACTTGCCGCGAAGCATGTCGGAGAGCGACTTGAGCGGACGCTTGTTGGGACCGGTGATGGTCTTGCCGCGACGACCGTTGTCGAACAGGGCGTCGACCGCCTCTTGGAGCATCCGCTTCTCGTTGCGGATGATGATCTCCGGGGCGGCCAGCTCCTGCAGGCGCTTGAGACGGTTGTTGCGGTTGATGACCCGGCGATACAGGTCGTTGAGGTCGGAGCTCGCGAAGCGACCACCGTCGAGCGGCACCAGGGGCCGCAGGTCGGGGGGCAGCACGGGGATGACCTCGAGCATCATCCAGTCGGGCTTGTTGCCGCTGTTGCGGAAGGCCTCGATCACGCGAAGGCGCTTTGCGGCCTTCTTGCGCTTGGCCTCGGAGGTCGCGGTGGCGATCTCGGTGCGCAGCGAACGAGCCTCGACCACGGGGTCGATGCGACCGAGCAGCTGCTTGATCGCCTCGGCGCCCATGCCCGCGGTGAACGAGTCCAGGCCCAGCTCGTCGATGAGCTGCTCGTAGCGGTCCTCGGAGAGCAGCTCGCGCTCCTCGAGGCCGGAGTCCCGCGGGTCGATGACGATGTACGACTCGCAGTACAGGACCTTCTCGAGCTTGCTCAGCGGGATGTCGAGGACGTTACCGATACGCGACGGCAGGCTCTTGAGGAACCAGATGTGCGCGACCGGAGTGGCCAGCTCGATGTGTCCCGCCCGCTCGCGGCGGACCTTGGAGTGAATGACCTCGACGCCGCACTTCTCGCAGACGACGCCGCGGTGCTTCATGCGCTTGTACTTGCCGCACAAGCACTCGTAGTCCTTGATCGGGCCGAAGATCTTGGCGCAGAACAGACCATCGCGCTCGGGCTTGAACGTCCGGTAGTTGATGGTCTCGGGGTTTTTGACCTCACCGAAAGACCACTCGCGGATGGTCTTGGGCGACGCGATGCTGATTCGCAGCGCGTTGAAGGCGGCCGCCTCTTTGGGCTTTTCGAAGAAGCTGAAGATATCGCGCATGTGCTGTCTTCTCCTCTATTCGGCGGCGGGAATGGCCTCGTTGGGGCGGCCTGGGACTTGTCCGGTCTCCAGGTCCACTTCGAGCATCTCGACGTTCAGGCACAGTGCCTGAAGCTCTTTGAGTAGGACGTTGAACGACTCTGGGATCCCCGGCTGCATCGTCGGCTGACCCTTGACGATGGACTCGTACATTCGCATACGGCCCACCACGTCGTCGGATTTGACGGTGAGCAGCTCCTGGAGAGCGTAGGCGGAGCCGTAGGCTTCGAGGGCCCACACCTCCATCTCTCCGAGTCGCTGACCACCGAACTGTGCTTTACCGCCCAAGGGCTGCTGGGTGACCAGCGAGTAGGGCCCAATGGAGCGAGCGTGGATCTTGTCGTCCACCAGGTGGTGGAGCTTGAGCATGTACATGATGCCCACGGTGACGTTCTCCTCGAACGCCTCACCGGTACGACCGTCGAAGAGGATGGCCTGGCCGGAGTTGGGAAGCCCCGCCTTGCCCAGGGTCCCCTTGACCTCGGTCTCGAAGGCACCGTCGAAGACCGGCGTCGCCATGTGGACGCCGCGCCGCAGCTTGTCGGCGAAGCGCACCACGTCGTCGTCGCTCAGCGAGGGGATGAATGCAGCCGCGCTGGCGTTGCCCTCGTAGATCTTGAGCAACTGAGACCGCAGCACGTCCGGGCTGTACTTGGTCTGCATGTAGCGGTCGATCTGGTTGCCCAGCTCCTTGGCCGCCCAGCCCAAGTGAACCTCGAGAATCTGCCCGATGTTCATCCGCGAGGGCACGCCCAGCGGGTTGAGCACGATGTCGACCGGGGTGCCGTCCTCGAGATAGGGAAGGTCCTCGGTGGGCAGGATGCGCGAGATGACGCCCTTGTTGCCGTGGCGGCCGGCCATCTTGTCGCCGACCTGCATCTTGCGCTTGATGGCCACGTAGACCTTGACCATCTTGATGACGCCGGGCGGCAGCTCGTCGCCCTTGGTCAGCTTCGCGATCTTCTCGCGGTAGAGGGTCTCGATCTCGTCGATGTCCTTCTCGAGCCGGCGGGCCAGGGCCTCGACGAGCTCGGTGTCCTCGGCCGTGGTGAGCGAGAACTGCCCCCAGTACTTGCGGGGGATGTCGACCAGCTTGCCTTCGTCGAGCACCACGCCGGCTTCGCACTTCACGTTGCCGTCGTCGTCGACGAGCTTGGCCGCGGTGGTCTTGCCGTTGAGGATCTCCTTGATGCGGTTGTAGTAACCGTCGGAGACGATGCTGACGTTGTCGTTGTAGTCGGTGTTGAGCTTCTCGCGCTCGGCCTCTTCGATCTGCTGGGCGCGGCTGTCCTTGTCGACGCCCTTGCGAGCGAAGACCCGGGCATCGATGACGATGCCGCTCACGCCCGGCGGAAGCCGCAGCGAGGTGTCGCGGACGTCGCCGGCCTTCTCACCGAAGATGGCGCGCAGCAGCTTCTCCTCGGGGGAGAGCTGGGTCTCGCCCTTCGGCGTGATCTTGCCGACCAGGATGTCGCCCGGGCCGACCTCGGCCCCGACCGAAACGATGCCCGCCTCGTCGAGGTTGCGCAGGGCCTCCTCGCCGACGTTCGGGATGTCGCGCGTGATCTCTTCCTTGCCGAGCTTGGTGTCGCGGGCGACACACTCGAACTCCTCGATGTGAATCGAGGTGTAGACATCCTCGCGAACGAGGCGCTCGGACACGAGGATCGAGTCCTCGAAGTTGTAGCCCTGCCAGGGCATGAACGCGACGACCACGTTCTGGCCGAGCGCCAGCTCGCCCCGCTCGGTGGCGGAGCCGTCGGCGATGACGTCGCCGGACTTGACCCGGTCACCCACGCGAACGATGGGTTTTTGGTTCAGCGCGGTGTTCTGGTTGCTGCGCTGGAACTTGACCAGGTTGTAGATGTCGGGCTTGGCACCGAGGATCGAGCGGCTCTCGTCGCGGCTCGACACCGGCTTGACCACGATACGGCCGCCGTCGACCTGCTCGACCATGCCGTCGCGCTGGGCGACGACGGTGGTACCGGAGTCTCGGGCCACGTGGGACTCCATGCCGGTACCGACGAGCGGAGCGTCGGGACGCAGGCAGGGCACCGCCTGCCGCTGCATGTTCGACCCCATCAAGGCACGGTTGGCGTCATCGTGCTCGAGGAAGGGCACGAGCGACGCAGCCACCGAGACCAGCTGGTTGGGCGACACGTCCATGAGCGTCACCTCTTGGGGCGACACCAGGACGAAGTCCTCGTTGTAGCGGCAGTGGACCTGGTCGGCCATCAGCTTGCCGCCGTCGTCGCACTTGGCGTTGGCCTGCGCGATGTAGTGGCCCATCTCCTGGAGCGCGCTGTAGTACGCGACGTCGGTGGAGGCGACGCCCCCGTCGACCGAGCGGTACGGGGTCTCGATGAACCCGAACTCGTTGATCCGCGCGTAGGTGGACAGCGACGCGATGAGGCCGATGTTCGGACCTTCCGGCGTCTCGATGGGGCAGATGCGGCCGTAGTGAGTCGAGTGGACGTCGCGAACCTCGAAACCGGCACGCTCGCGGGTCAGACCACCAGGGCCGAGTGCCGAAAGCCGACGCTTGTGCGTGACCTCGGACAGCGGGTTGGTCTGGTCCATGAACTGCGACAGCTGGGAGGACGCGAAGTACTCCTTGACCACCGCCGAGACCGGCTTGGCGTTGATGAGGTCGGCGGGCATGAGCGCGTCCATCTCCTGGGACATGCTCATGCGCTCCTTGATGGCGCGCTCCATCCGAACCAGACCGATGCGGTACTGGTTCTCCATCAGCTCGCCCACCGCTCGCACGCGGCGGTTGCCGAGGTGATCGATGTCGTCGATCTGGCCGCGGCCGTTGCGGAGCTCGATCAGGTACTTGACCGTCTCCATGATGTCCGGCTTGGTGAGGATCTGGGTGTCCAGGGCCTCGTCCAGGTCGAACTTGTGGTTGAGCTTCAGGCGGCCGACCGTCGACAGGTCGTAGCGGTCGGAGCGGAAGAACAGCGACTCGAACAGGTTCTTGGCCGTCTCGAGCGTGGGCGGGTCGCCCGGGCGCAAGCGGCGGTAGATCTCGAGGATCGCCTCTTCGGGGGAGGTCAGCTTGTCCTGCAGCAGCGTGGCGCGCAGGAAGGGGCCGACGTTGAAGTCGTCGATGAACAGGACGCGGAACTTCTTCACCCCCGCCTCGATGAGGCGGTTGATGTGCTCCTCGCTCAGGTCCTCGTTGCAGTTGAGCAGGACCTCACCGGTGTTCTCGTCGATGATGTCCTCGGCCGCGACCTTCCCAACCAGCTCCTCGAGGAGCATGGGCAGGCGCTCGATGCCGGCGTTTTTCATGCGCTTGATGTGCGCGCGCGAAATCTTGCGGCCCTTCTTGACCAGGACGTTCCCGGCCTCGGGGTCCTTGATGTCGTGGGGCGCCCGCTGCCCGCCGAGCAGGTCGTAGTCGACCGAGCGGAACAGGTTCGGCTGGATGACGCCGTCCTCGTCGGGCTCGCCGTCCTCGATGGAGATGGTCTCCTTCGAGTAGTAGTAGTTGAGCAGCTCTTGGGTCGTGTAGCCCAGGGCCCGCAGAAGCACGGTCGCGTAGAGCTTCCGTCGCCGGTCGATGCGGACGTAGATGAGGTCTTTGTGGTCGAACTCGAAGTCGAGCCACGACCCGCGGTACGGGATCACGCGCGCGGAAAAGAGCTTCTTGCCCGACGAGTGGGTCTTGCCACGGTCGTGGTCGAAGAACACACCCGGCGAACGATGCAGCTGCGACACCACCACCCGCTCGGTGCCGTTGATGATGAACGTGCCGTGCGCCGTCATCAGCGGGATCTCACCGAAGTAGACCTCCTGCTCCTTGACGTCGCGAATGGACTGCGTGCCGGTCTCGTCGTCGACGTCCCACACGACCAAGCGCACCACCACCTTGATGGGTGCAGCGAAGGTCATGCCCCGGGCGCGACACTCGTCCTCGTCGTACTTGGGACGGTCGAGCGAGTAGCTGACGAACTCGAGCGAGCTGGTCTCGCTGAAGTCCTTGATGGGGAACACGCTCTTGAAGACCGCCTGCAGCCCGATGTCGTCACGCTCGTCGAGCGGAGTCTCGCGCTGAAGGAACTTGTCGTAAGAGCGCTTCTGAATATCGATGAGGTTGGGGACCTCTACGATCTTTTTAAGCTTCCCGAAGTTCTTGCGGACCCTGAAGTTGTTCTGAATGACCGGTGGCATCGGGTGGTTCCTCTGCGCGGGGTGGACCGTCCAAGTGGGTGACGGGACGGTGTCGGGTGGGCGCGATGACTGGGCGGGTGACGCCCTCGCGTGTTTCCGGGATTTGGCCCTACGGGAGCTGCGGTATAGCCACGACCGCTTCGGGAAGCCAGTCGCGGCGTTTGCACAGTGCGCAAAAGCCGGCGGAGCCCCGCAGCGGGCCCGCCGACTTCCTTGGAGCGCAAGCTACTTGAGCTCGACTTCGGCGCCAGCGTCCTTGAGCTTCTTGGCGATTTCCTCGGCCTCTTCCTTGGAAATGCCTTCCTTGACGTTGCAAGGCGCGCCCTCGACCAGCGTCTTGGCCTCTTTGAGACCCAGGCCGGGGATGAGCTCCCGGATGGCCTTGATGACGTTGATCTTCTTGGCGCCGAAGCTCTTCATGTGAACGTCGAACTCGGTCTTCTCTTCCTCGGGCTCGGCGGCGGGGCCGCCAGGGCCGGCCACGGCCACGGGAGCGGCGGCGGACACGCCCCATTTCTCCTCGAGCTCTTTGACGAGGGAGGCAATCTCCATGACGGGGAGACCGCTGAGGTAGTCGATGACCTGCTCTTTGGTGATGTCGGACATGATGGAATCTTTTCTGTGGGTGTGAGGTGAAAGTCGGGCGACCAGGAGGGCGTCGCCGCCCCCGCGCATGGTGTTGCGCTCAGGCCGCGTCTTTGTCTTTTTTGGCGTTCAGCACGTACAGAAGGCTCTGAGCGGGGGCGTTGAGCACCCGAACCATCTGAGTGGCTGGCGTGTTGAGCAGCGCAAGCAGCTGAGCCTTGAGCTCTCGGGGCCCCGGCATGTTGGCCAGGGTCTCGACTCCGCTCTTGTCGAGGAGCGAGCCATCGGCGATGCCGCCTTTGACTTGGAACTCCTCGTGGTCCTTGGCGAAGTCACGGGCCACGCGGGCCGGTGCGCCAGGATCCTCTTCGTTGTACGCGAGACCGGAGACGCCCTTGAGCAGCTCCTTGATGGGCTCGTGTGCAGTCCCTTCCGTTGCGAAGCGAATGGTCGAGTTCTTGTAGACGCGGTAGGTGCACCCCGCGTCCCGGAACTTGGTGCGCAGCTCGTCGGCTGCCGCCACCGTGAGTCCGGCGAATTCGACCAGCACGAGAGCGGTCATGCCCTCGATCTCTTCGCGCAGGTTTGCGGATAGCTGGTGTTTGGTTGCGGAATCCATGAATGGACCTCCTTGCAGACTGGGTGGAACCCCCGAAGGGGCGTTTCGAGTCGTGGAAGGAGTCGCTGACGCCTTCCACTCTTGGCCGGCCGCCCCGAGCCCGGGGCATTTACCGCTTGCGGCCGCAAGCGACCTGCTGTCTTGGAGTGGCGCCCGGCTAGGCCGAGCAGACAAAGAAGTTCGCGGCGATGTTCAGTCCGTCGCTCACCTCTGATGAAATCGTTAGGCCTCGGTGGCCGAGGCAACCTCGTTGGTGTCGAGGCGGATGCCGGGACCCATGGTCGAGGACAGGGTCACGCTCTTGAAGTACTTGCCCTTTGCGGTGGCGGGCTTGAGGCGGTTGAGCGTCTCGATGAGCGCCAGGAGGTTCTCCTGGAGCTTCTCCTTGCCGAACGAGACCTTGCCGACCGGGGCGTGGACGATGCCGGTCTTCTCGGTTCGGAAGTCGATGCGACCAGCCTTGAGCTCGCGGACGGCCTTGGACACGTCCATGGTCACCGTGCCGACCTTGGGGTTCGGCATCAGGTTCCGAGGACCGAGGACGCGGCCGAGACGACCGACGAGGCCCATCATGTCCGGAGTCGCGATCGCGGCGTCGAACTCGAGCCAACCCTCTTGGATCTTGGCGACCAGGTCGTCGCTACCCACCACGTCGGCGCCGGCTTCGGTCGCCTCAGCGGCACGATCGCCCTTGGCGAACACGACGATGCGGATCGACTTGCCGGTGCCGTGGGGCAGCGCGCAGGACGACCGGATCATCTGGTCCGCGTGACGAGGGTTGACGCCGAGGCGGGCGGCCACTTCGACGGTCTCGTCGAACTTGGCGCACTTGGACTGAGCAACGAGCTCACAGCCCTCGGCAATGGAGTATCGCTTGCTGCGATCGATCTTCTCGTTGTTGGCTTTGGCTTTTTTTCCCATGCGGGTCTCCTTCGGGGTCCGAGCGAGGCGTTGGCCCCTCCCCCGAGTCGGAAAAACTCTGCGGTCGCGCTAGTCGACGATTTCCAGGCCCATCGAGCGGGCGGTGCCCGAGATGGAGCGCATGGCGTGCTCGACGTTGTACGCGTTCATGTCCTTGAGCTTCACCTCGGCGATCTCGCGGATCTGAGCCGAAGTGACCTTGCCCTTCTTCACCTTGTTGGGCTCACCGGAGCCCTTGGGGATCCCGGCCGCCTGCAGCAGCATGAAGACCGCCGGCGGCGTCTTCACGATGAAGGTGAAGGAACGGTCGGAGAAGACCGTGATCTCGACGGGCAGGACCTTGCCCTTGTCCTTCTGCGTGCGAGCGTTGAACTGCTTGCAGAAGTCCATGATGTTGACGCCCTTCGAACCCAACGCGGGGCCGATGGGCGGTGCGGGCGAGGCCTCGCCTCCCTTGCACTGCAACTTGATGAAGCCGGTGACCTTCTTTGCCATGACGAAAACCTCTTGGAACGCGACGAACGCGAGCTAGCTCGCGACGGGCTCGACCTCGGAGAAGTCGACCTCGACGCGGGTCGGTCGCCCGAAGATCGACACCGAGAGCCAGATCTTCTGCTTGTCGTTGTTGACCTCTTCGACTTCGCCGGTGAAGTTGGCGAAGGCGCCGCTTTTGACGCGGACTTGGTCGGCGACCTTGTAGACGATGTCGGGAACCGGAGCCGTCTCGGGGCCCGTCTCGGTTTGCCCGGTGGTGTGCCCCAGCATCCGATTCATCTCGGACTGGCGCACCGGCTTGGGCTTGGGGTCACCGAGGAAACCGGTGACCTTGGGCGTGTTCTTGACGACGTGCCAGCTCTCCTTCGTGAGCTCCATGCTCACGAAGATGTAGCCGGGAAAGAACTTGCGGGTGGTCTTGACGTTGCGCTTGCCACGGCGCTCGGTCACCTGCTCGGAGGGCACCAGGATCTCACCGAACTGGTCCTCCCAGGGCTTGTCCTTGATGCGCTCCTCGAGCGCACGCTTCACCGAGTTCTCGTAGCCCGAGAACGTGTGCACCACGAACCATTCCTTCTCCGCGTCCGGCACGATCGGTATCTCTTCCCCTCGGCTAGATGCCGTAGAGTAGGTTGGTGACGGCCCGCCACAGCTGGTCCATCGCCGCCAGGAGCCCCGAGCTGATCAGGGTCATGACGATGACGACCACGGTAGCGGCCCGGGTCTCTGCGCGCGTCGGCCACGTGACCTGAGCGATCTCGATGACGACTTCGGTGCAGAACTTGAACCAGTCCTTGCGGCGCCACGCATAGATGGTGCCGAGGACGGCGACCGTGATCCCCGCGATGTTCGCCGTCAGGGGATCGGGCCGCGCCACGGACTGCGGCCATGCCGCCCAGATGAGGTCCCAGATGTCTTCGATCGCCCACGACAAGACCCACGCCCCCATGAAGCCACCGAGGACGAAGATCAGGTGTGCCCAGCGGCTGGGATCGAGGTCCCGTTTGATGCTGGACGGTTTTTTTCGCGAGCGAGCCATCGTGAGTCACATGATGGAGACGAAGGAGGCGGTTCTGACCGCGGAAACGGCGCCCCCCGAAACTCTTTGGCGATTCGGGGATGCGCCGTGTCCGATTTGGGCAGGGCGTGAGGGGCTCGAACCCCCGGCCTGCGGATTTGGAGTCCGCTGCTCTACCAACTGAGCTAACGCCCTAGAGGGAAAACGGGGACTACTTGGTCTCCTTGTGCTCGGTCTGACGCCGGCAAAAGCGGCAGTACTTCTTGAGAGCAAGCTTTTCAGGGGTGTTCCGCCGATTCTTCTTGGTGGAGTAGTTTCGGCGTTTGCACTCCTGGCATTCCAGGGTGATGATGATTCGATGTCCGGCAGCCATGGACGTCCTCCTGGCGCGAAGGGCCGTTGCCTATAGCAAGAGCCGTTCCGGGTTGCAAGCGAGCACCTGGAGCGTTGCCCAGGGGCTCAAAGTGACGAGTCTCGCGCGAAAAACCGAAAGATTCTCGGGGCCGCGCTCGACCCGCAGTGACATGGGTTCTGATTGCGTTTGCGCCGACAGCCCCGGTCTCGTGAGAGAGGGAGCAGTCGGCGCTTAGAAGCAACGCGAGATCGCGTTACTCGAAGATCTTGGTGACGATGCCGGCGCCGACGGTGCGGCCGCCCTCGCGAATCGCGAACTTCAGCCCGTCCTCACAGGCGATGGTGGTGATCAGCTTCACCTCGAGCTCGACGTTGTCGCCGGGCATCACCATCTCCGTGCCTTCCGGCAGGATCACGTCGCCAGTCACGTCCGTCGTACGGAAGTAGAACTGCGGACGGTAGCCCTTGAAGAACGGAGTGTGGCGTCCGCCCTCTTCCTTCTTCAGCACGTAGACCTGAGCCTTGAAGTGCACGTGCGGGGTGATGCTCCCCGGCTTGCACAGCACCTGGCCGCGCTCGATCTCGTCCCGCTTCACGCCGCGCAGCAGCGCGCCGATGTTGTCCCCCGCGCGGCCCTCGTCGAGCAGCTTGCGGAACATCTCCACACCGGTGACCGTCGTCTTCTGGGTCTCGCGGATACCGACGATCTCGATCTCCTCGTTGACCTTGACGATGCCGCGCTCCACACGACCCGTGGCAACCGTGCCACGACCCGAGATGGTGAACACGTCCTCCACCGGCATCAGGAACGGCTTGTCCAGGTCCCGCTCGGGCTCCGGGATGTAGCTGTCGCACGCCGACATCAGCTCGAAGATGCACTTGGCGTCCTCGTGGTCGTGACCGGGAGCGTTGAGAGCCTTGAGCGCCGAGCCGCGGATGATCGGCGTGTTGTCGCCGTCGTACTCGTACTTGGTGAGCAGCTCCTGCAGCTCCACCTCGACCAGCTCCAGCATCTCCTCGTCGTCGTCGTCGAGCTGGTCCACCTTGTTCAGGAAGACCACGATCTGCGGGATGCCGACCTGGCGACCCAGCAGGATGTGCTCGCGCGTCTGCGGCATCGGGCCGTCCGGAGCGCTCACCACCAGGATGGCGCCGTCCATCTGCGCCGCTCCGGTGATCATGTTCTTGATGTAGTCCGCGTGACCCGGGCAGTCGACGTGCGCGTAGTGGCGGATCTCCGAGCTGTACTCGACGTGCGCGGTCGAGATCGTGATGCCGCGCTCGCGCTCCTCCGGAGCCTTGTCGATGTTCTCGAAGTCGACCTTCTCGGCCCAACCCTTGTCACCGAGCACCTTCGTGATGGCGGCGGTCAGCGTGGTCTTGCCGTGGTCAACGTGACCGATCGTGCCGATGTTCACGTGGGGCTTGTCGCGAACGAATTTCTCCTTAGCCATGACGGGTACCTCTCGGGGAGTTCTTTGGTCGAAATCGTTTGTTCCGAGTTACTCGGGAAGTTTGGTGCTTCCTGCGTGGAAGCGGAGCCCTCGACCGGACTTGAACCGGAGACCTCGTCCTTACCAAGGACGCGCTCTACCAACTGAGCTACGAGGGCAAAGGGCTGATTCGGGCGGGGTTCTAGACTGCCCAGGCAGCCGAGACAAGCAAAACCCCCGACGAACTCGCGCCTCTACGGCCTGATCTGCCGTGAGAGTTAGCCGTGAGAAAACGCGAAGAATCGTGAGGGATTGGAGCGGGAGACGAGGGTCGAACTCGCGACATTCAGCTTGGAAGGCTGACGCTCTACCAACTGAGCTACTCCCGCAGAGCGAAGCGCCTCTTGATGTTCAAGGATAAGGAGAGGCGTGGGTGGATGGGGTAGGATTCGAACCTACGAAGCGATAACGCGGCGGATTTACAGTCCGCTCCCTTTGGCCAGCTCGGGCACCCATCCGAAGGGTTTGATCTGAAGAGTCGAAGCGATAGCGCGGTGGAGCTGACGATGGGAATCGAACCCGCAACCCCCTGATTACAAATCAGGTGCTCTACCGTTGAGCTACGCCAGCGTGTTAGTGGAAAGGGCTCTCCTAATAGAGGTTAAGTGCTTGGTCGGCAATCGACCGGATTTGCGCTGGCCCCGCGAGACGTCGAAACGTCGCTCTGGGCGTTCGGGGCGCGGTGTATAGCCCCGCATTTGGTGGGGTGTCAACCGTGGCTCGGACGAGGGCAGAAATGGCCGCGAACGGGTCGCTAACACCCACTCACGGCCGTTCCGTCAGAGGGGCGTCGGGCGCGGCACGAACAGTTTTCGATCGGCGGCAGATCCCTGCGTAGAGGGTTGTGGGGCGTCGATCTCCGCATCCAGCTCGCGGGAGATCCGCATGCTCGGCGAGCCGAGGGTCGCATCCTCGGACAGCAGCGCAGCCTGCAGGTGCCCGAGCTTGGCTTCGGTGCGGGCGACGAACTCGTTGTCGTAGCCCAGCCGCCGCGCCGTCTCGAGGTTCTTCTCGAACACCCAGATCGCCTTGGTCATGACCGGGCGCAGCTGTTCCTTGAGCTCGGCGTAGTAGATCTCGCGCTGCCGGGCGTCGAGCCACTCGGGGACCGGCGCGTACATGAGGGCGTCGTAGAACTCGGAGAAGAGCTGGCCGAGCTGGAAGCCCGAGGCCGAGACCCAGAACACGTGCTTGGCCGAGATCGCGTGGTTGTACGCGTCTTGGGCCTGCACGAGCAGCTCGACCTTGGCCTTGAACGCACGCTCCATCGCGGCCTCGGGCGGTTGGATCTCCACGTCGCGGAAGCGGCGGTGGATGATCGCCGCCCGGTAAAAGCGGGTCATGCCGATGAAGTAATAGTTGCTGAAGCGCTCGGTCTGCTCTTCGACGGCGCGCTCGTAGATCTCGTCGGCGAGGCGTAGGCGCTCGTCGGCTTCGTCGAGGCGATCGAGCATGAACAACGCATAGCCTTCGCGCGCCATGGCCTCGACCATCACGCTCGGCAACAGGTCGGGCTGCTCGGCGATGGCGTGGAAGGTGGCGGCCGACTGCTCCCAGCTCTCGAGCTCGGCCTCGCATGCGCCCCGCCGCGCGCGAGCGACCAGGGCATGCTCGCCGTCGGGGAAGCGATCGAGATAGGTCTCGTAGGCCCGCACCGCGGCCAGGCAGTCGCGGAGTTTTTCGTGGGCTTGAGCCAGGCCGATCCATGCGGGGGCGGCTTGCTCGGGGCTCAGCTCCTGCGACAACACCCGGCCGAACAGCGCCACCGCCCGGGCGGCCTCACCCGCGGCCAGGGCCGACTCGGCTTGCTCGATGAGCTCGGGGAGCGAGACCTCCTCGACGACCTCGGCGCCCTGGGCAAAGGCGGTCGCCGCCACGGCCGAACCGGTGGTGTCTTCGACGGGGGCTTTGGTTTCAGGCGACGTGCGAGATGCACACCCCGCTGCGCCAGTGGCCGCTGCGACGAGCAGCAGCCCCACCTTCGCCCATCGTCGCGCCCCTTCGTGCCTGCCAGCGTTCATCGGTGGATAGCTTGACACCCCGTGCGTCCGAACGTTCCCGACCGAACCATCGGTGCTCACTGGGCGACCGAGACCGCTCCCTCGGCGTCGAAGGTGCTGCCGTCTTCCCAGGTCGCGTGGGTCTTGACCACCAAGACGGCGCAGTCACCCGAGCCGACCTCGAGATCGGAGACCAGGCGCTGGTCGAGCCAGATGACCCAGCTGTCGGGCTCCGCCCCGATCTTGTGGCGCCCGGGTTTTTGAACCTTGTCCTTCGGGATGTCCTTGGACTTGCCCTTGCAGTCGGTGACCGTCGCGGTCATGCCCTGGACCGGCGTGCCGGGGAAGAACACGAGCCCAGCGTGCGGCTGCATCTTCACCTCGTTGATCCGCAGCTCGCCGCGGTTGCTGCCCTTCTTCGACTGCACGACGTCGCTGCTGCTGCATCCCGCCTCGCCGCAGAACCACGCGCCTCGGTACGAGACGAACTGGTCGCGGAGATTTTGTCGCAAGGCCCCGCAGGCGATGCCGACGAGGGCGAGGGCCGCGATGCTCGAAATTCGAAGGGTCGGACGCATCGTTCGTTCATAGCCGGATCGACGCGAGGACGAAACCATCTCTAGTGCCGTTGCGAACGACCCTGCCCGGCAACGGGCCACTCGGCTTGCGTTCCCGGCGGCTTTGTCCGATCGTGAGGTCGCGGATGATTCCCGCTAGCCTGATCCCATTGCCCACCGACCCGGAGGTCGCGGCTCGTGTCGATGGACTCGAGCTGCCGTTCAATCGGCACGGGGTGGACCCCTACGGCATCGATAAGCGCGAACTCGCCAAGTTCTTCACGCTGCTCGGTTGGCTCTACCGTCGCTACTTCGAGTCCCAGGTCTTCGGCACGGAAAACGTGCCGCTGCGGGGTCGCGCCATGCTGGTGGGCAACCACAGCGGCGGCGTGGCGGTCGACGCCATGATGGTCATCGCCTCGGCGTTCTTCGAGCTCGAGCCGCCGCGCTTGGCCCAGGGGATGGCGGAGAAGTTCATTCAGCGCATCCCCTTCATGTCGCAGTTCACCAACCGGATCGGTCAGTTCACGGGGCTGCCCGAGCACTGCATCCGGTTGCTGGAGAACGAGCGACTGCTGATGGTGTTCCCCGAAGGGGCCCGCGGCACGGCCAAGCTCTACCGTGAGCGCGACTCGCTGGTGGGCTTCGGCACCGGCTTCGTCCGGCTCGCGCTGCAGACGGGCACGCCCATCGTCCCGCTCGCCTTCGTCGGCGCGGGCGAGGCCATTCCCACCGTCATGAACCTCTACCGGGCGGGCAAGGTCCTCGGGCTGCCCTATCTACCGGTCACGCCCTATCTCGCCCCCGTTCCCCTGCCCGTCTCGTTCCAGCTCATCTACGGCAAGCCGATCGTCTTGGAGGGGAGCCCCTCGGACTCGGACGGGATCATCAACGGCCACGTCGAGACGGTGAAAGCTCGCATCGCCAGTCTCATCAAGCAGGGCCGGGCGCTCCGCGAAGGCCGACTCACACCACAGGAGCTCGACTTGGGATGAAGGTCCTCATCACCGGCATCGCAGGCAACATCGGGCGCATGGTCGCCCAGAAACTGCTGGCGGGCGGCCACGAGGTCGTCGGCATCGACAAGCGGCCCTGGTATCACCCACCCGAGGGCATCCGCGTCTTCCAGCACGACATCCGCAAGCGGCCGGCCGAGGACGTGTTTCGGACCCAGCGACCCGACGCCATGGTCCACATGGCCACGGTCACCCACATCACGCATCGCAGCGAGGACCGCTTTCGCATCAACCTGGGCGGTACGCAGGCCGTGTTCGACCACTGCCACAAGTACCAGGTGAAGCAGGCCGTCTTCGTCGGGCGACACACCTACTACGGGGCCGCCCCCGACTCGGCGCTGTATCACACGGAGGCCGAGCCCCCGATGGCGGTGCACACCTTCCCCGAGCTGTCCGACCTGGTCGCGGCCGACCTGTACGCCGGCTCGGCCCTGTGGCGGTACCCCGAGCTGAGCACCGCGGTGCTGCGCATCTGCTACACGCTCGGACCCCTGCGCCAGGGCACGCTCGCCTCGTTCCTCCAGGGACCGCGCGTGCCCACGGTGATGGGCTTCGACCCGCTGTTCCAGTTCATCCACGAGCTCGACGCGGCGGAAGCCATCTGCACGACCCTCGACAAGGGGCTGCGCGGCGTCTTCAACGTGGCCGGGCCCCCGCCCGTGCCGTTGTCGGTGATGATCCACCAGACGGGGCGCACCAACATCCCCATACCGGAGCCGCTGTTCAACGCGGCGCTGGGTCGCTTTGGCCTGCCCCGGCTGCCCCGCGGCGCGCTCACCCACGTGAAGTATCCCGTCGTGATCGACAGCTCGGCGTTCACCGACGCCACGGGCTGGTCGCCCGAGCACGACGAGGACACCACGCTGCACGAGTTCCGCGTCGCGGCCGACGCCTGAGCGCGGCTCAGGCCTGGCGAGTGTCGGCGGCGGCGTCCGGCACTCGACCCGAGACCAGGTAGAGCACGAAGCCTCGACCGGCGTGGTAGGTGCCATCCTTCACGCCCTGTTCGACGCCGCGGAGCCACTTGGTCATCACCGCCCAGGCGCGCTCGAAGCTCGCCTCCTGGCCACCGCCCGCCAGGTAGTGGCGGCGGGTGTCGGCGCGCGTGCCCGCGAGAATGCTGATGTCCTCGGCCGCCCAGGCCAGTTCCTGCTCGAGCGCCATCTTCATGGCGGGCTCTCGGTAGGGCGGCGCCAGGTCGATGCAGCGATCGTTGGTGTGCGCGCGAACCTGCTGCAGCCCCTGCGCGCGCAGCAGGCCGGGCAGGCGTCCGCCGATGGAGCCGTCGCCTTCGTTCAGCGCTCGCTTGCCTCGCTCGCAGACCAGCTGCATGAGCACGAGCTCGGCGATTTCCTCCTCGGGCATCCGCGGCTCCCCGCCGAGCAAGGCCAAGTTGCCCGCTCGGTTGTCGGGCTCGGCCAGCACGATGAGCCCGCCCGGCCGCGTCACCCGAGCCATCTCCCGCAGGGCCGCCTCCGCATCCGCCACGTGGATCAAGACCATCTGGCAGGTGACCAGATCGAAGCTGTCGTCCTCGAAGGGCAGCGCCTCCACCGTGCCCTCGACGAAGGAGCAGCGTGAACCGAGGCCGCGCTCCTCCGCGACCTTCTCGGCCATCGCAAAGAAATCCTTCTCGCTATCGACACCGACCATGGTCGCGTCGGAGGGAAGCAACCGCATGACCGTGCGCCCCCAGTGCCCCGCGCCGCAGCCGACGTCGAGCGCTCGACGAACGTCGGCGAGACCCCAGCGCCGCGCCATGAGGGCGAGGAAGTCCGGATTCCAGAACAGGTCGCGCCACTCGCCGTGAAACCCGGCCAGCTCGGCGTAGCGCTCGGCATCTGCGTATTCGGGGGCGTCGCTCATCGACGCGAAGGATAGCGAGCGCTCGCCGTTACGACGACTCGGGCGCAAACACGGCGACCCCGGTGATGCACAGCGGCGAGCCTTCGGCCTCCGACGACGGGGCTGCGTCGATTCGCACCGATTGACCATGGACGAGCGCGCCACGCAAAAGCTCGAGCGTCTCGGCGCCGAGCCGATGCCGACGCCCGCAGGACTGGCTCCCGAAGTGGAAGCGCGTGGCCTCGTCGAGCAGCGTGGGTGAGGTGTCGACGTAGCCCGAGGTCCCGGCCGCATCGAGCCATAGACCTTCGATGCGCTGGGTGGGCGGAGCGTCGGGAGCCGCGCCAGCCACGCTGGCGACTACGGCCAACACGGACCCGAACACCAGCGGGGCGAGACGCGACGCGATGGAGACCTTTCGGCTGGGCAGCAGCATCACCCAGCCCAACGCACCGAGCCCCCTTTGGGCTTACACCTCGACCGTCTCGAGACGAAAAAGCCCCGGTCGTGCGCCCGCGTCAACCGCACGCCGTCTGGAACTCCGCACACGCTCCGTCGAACGCGTCTTCCGTGAGCCCGGCCAGGAAGCAGTCCCTACACACGGCGTCCTCCCCGGGCGAGGCTGACGTCGGGTCTCCAGAGGTTGAATCGGTGGAGTCGGTCTCGCCGCTACCCTCACACAGGCCTTCGTCCTCGCACGCCTGGCTTGCGCACTCGAGGAGCTGGAGCAACTCGAGCGCCTCCGGTTGCGAGATCCCTCGTTCGCACCCGAGCACGCAACTCAGGTCGGGCTCGGGAAACTCCAAGGTCTCGATGCACGCCACCATGCAGGCGAGCGCCTCGGCACAGCTGGGCGAACCATCAGTATCGGTATCGGACGTCGAGGCGATGGACGACGTCGCGCCGAGCGGGGTCGACCCCGAGCCGTCCGATTCTCCGGGGCCCTCCGACGTGGCGGCGGATGGCGACGTCGTGGCGCCCTCGGTGGTCGCCCGATCGTCCTCGCCTGCGGACTTGGCCGGCAGCAGGCACGCGCTCGCGTGCAGCAGCAGCACCGCGAGACCAGCCATGAATCGTGAGGTCATCATACGAAGAGGGAGTGGCCACCCACTATGGATCTGGTGTCGCGGGTGGTCCCTCGGGACACACCGCTCGTTCGGCGACGAGCGACCCCGGATGTCGACGTCGCAGCAGCGCCGCTTCGGCGCGCGCCTGGGCTCCCTTGCCGAGGGCACACAACGCACCGACCCGCGCCACCCTCAGCTCCACGACCAGGGCGCCCGATGGGAACTGCTGCAACACCTCGTCCACGCGGGACAGCGCATCGCCAGGGCGGCCGCGCTGCAACAGTGCCCGCGCCTTCGCCAGCGCGTGGCTCTGCACGGTCAGGGGGTCTTCGGCGGCGGGAGTGACATCGGCGTCGGTCGGCGATGGTCGCCGCCGAACTCGGGCGGGCACCGCATCGACGACGGCGGGGGCGCTCGCCGAAGGCAGTGGCGGTGTCTGTGTTGGGGGCGAGGCCACGGGCACGACCGCGTTCACGGAAGGCTTGGTCGTGGGGTCTTCGGCGCGGGGCGTGACGGCGGCAGCGCGGGATGGAGCGTCGTCCGCGGTCCCGACTCCGAGCATCACCACCCCCCCGAGCGCCGCGGCTCCGACGACCGCCGGGATCGTCTTGGCACCCGCGCCGAACCACGCACCGACCGGTACGAGCGAGGCGCCCGGCTTGGAGATGCGGACCAGCAACAACCCGAGCATGCGCCGACGCGTTTGCGAATCGGGGGCCGGCCCCTCGTCACTGCTCGCGACCAACTTCGAGGGCGAACACCGAACCTGCTCGGCATATCGCTCGAAGCTCCGGCGTGCGACCCGAAGCCGAGCCGCGGCCGTATTGCGATTGAGACCGAGGCTCCGGGCCGCATCCGAGGTGCTGAACTGCTCGAGCTCGACCATCACGAACATCGCCCGGTTCCGCTCGTCCAAAGAGGCGAGGAAGCGCTGCACCAGCTGGGCGCCCCGGGCCAGCCGCAAGGTGTCGTCCGGTTCGGGGCTCTGCGGCGCCTGGCGTCGCAGCTCCTCGATCCGCCGTCGATGACGCCCGCTTCGCCTTCGGTGTTCACTCGCCACGCGGCGGCAGATGCCCAGCAGCCACGCCCTCGTCTTCGTCTCGTCGAGCAGCGCGTCCCGCCGCCGATGCACGACGAGGAAGACGTCCTGAACCGCATCCTCGAGGTCGGCCCGATCCACGCCGAACCGCCACAGCGCCCGCCACACGACGCTCACGTGGCGGCGGTAGACCTGCTCGAAGGCGTGGGTGCTCCCCAGCGGAGCCATCGCGGGCAGAGCCATCTACCCTCCTATGGCCGCCTTGGCCGAAAGTGGTGTCGTCAATTCCATCGCCGCTCGATCCCCACCATCGCGCGCAATCCGCCCGCTCCGGTGGCCAGTGGACCCGCCCCGTCGACGGTGAACTGAGGGCGGGCCAGACCCACGAGCCCTTCGCCGCCCAGCCACACGCCCCACGGCGGAGCCGGGCGCCACACGAGGTGGGCGGAGACCGACGCGGCCACCCAGGGGCTCGAGACCGTGGTGGGCTCGGCGACTCCGACTCCCCGCGCCACGACGGGGGCCAGCTCGACGCCGAGGGACAAGGGCAGCTCGAGCCGCCGATGGAGCGGCATCACGAGGCCCACCCGCGCTCGCCCACCGAGCGCCCACTGGCGAAGGGTCACCGCATCGCGATCGGGCACGGGGCGCAGCCGAGGCACCAACGCAAAGACGCCCACCTCGAGACGAGCGACGCCTCGCTGCCACGAAAACGCCAGCTCCGGTCCCAGATCCAGCTCGGCCTGCGTCGCACGACCCGCGAGGGCACCCGCTCGTAGCCCGTAGTAGGTCTCGGGTGCGGGGCTCGACTCGCGCGCGTCCGAGCCCTGCTCCGCGATGACCGGCTCGCGCGTACGCGCGGTCTCGGAATCCGCCGCGGGGGTGGGACTCGGTACCGCATCTTCGGCCGGACCGACTTCGTTCGACGGTACGACTCCGACGGTGGTCTCCACCTGCAGCGGGTCCACGAAGGTGGCCACCACCAGCGCCGTCGCGTCGGCGAGCGTCTCGCAATCGTCGGAGACCATCCGCCGCACGCGGGTCTCCTCCTGGGCGTGCAACACGAGCTTCAGCGACCACTGCGTCTCCGAAGCGCGCACGGTGGCCGTGGCCGAGACGTCGGAGGGCAACGTCCGATCCCCGACGTACTTCGCCAGCCGCTGTTGCACCGCCGCCGCGGACGGGCAGGAGGGAGGCGCCTCCCAGGCGATGTCGGAAACCAACAGCAGGAGGCCGAGGGGCACCGTCATCAGCGAAGATCCTACATGAGCCGGAACAGCGACCAACCACGGTGGGACACGCTGCGCCACGTCGATCGGCCGAGTTCGTCACCGCCCCGACCCGAAGCAAAGACGCGATCGGAACCCATCGTGCGTTGGACCGAGCGGACCCGAGCCCGCGACGACGAGCGCCCTTCACGCGGCCCGGGCACACAGTCGATGGACCCCCGATTCCCAGAGCAAACAGCGTTCTCGTAGCCCCGATCTCGGCCTTCGAATTCATGACCAATCGATGACAATCGCATGACCGTCCCGTGCTCCTCGGCACCCCTTCGGTGCGTTTCATTGAACCAAGCCCCGACCGAAGACGCCGCCATGAAGCTCATTCGACTCCGCCGATCCCTCCTGCCCACCGCCCGCATCGCCATGGTGACTGCGCTGGCTCTGTCGAGCTGCGCCGACCAGGACGAGGCCACGCCCGCCACCGCTTCGGTCGACGACCGAGGCGGCCGCCAGGAAAAAGTCGCGAGCAAAGACGACCGCAAGGCCGACGACGCCAAGGCCGAGCCGGCCGCGGCCGCCGACAGCCCGATGCCGATCTTCGCCGACAAGGAGCCCGAGGCCACCCGGACCCCGCCCCCGGACGAAGTGAACGAGGACGGCAAGGGGATCGACCAGGCGCAACGAACCACCGAGTTCTTCACGCACTACGGGGTCGGCCCCACCATCGACACCCGCGAGGCTCCCTTCTCGACCTTCGCCGTCGATGTGGATACCGCGTCGTACTCGGTGGCGCGCTCCTACCTCGAACGCCAGCAGCTGCCACCCGAGGCCGCCGTCCGGGTCGAAGAGGTGGTCAACTACTTCGACTACGACTACGCGCCGCCCACCACGGAGGACTTCAGCATGCACGCCGAGGTCGTTCCCTCCCCCCAGCGCCAGGGCTACCACCTGCTGCACCTGGGCCTCAAAGGCAAGGAGATCGCGGCCGCCGAGCGCCCCGACGCCAACCTGGTGTTCGTGATCGACGTGTCCGGCTCGATGGGCAGCGAAGGGCGCCTGACGATGGTGCAGGACTCGCTGCGCCTGCTGGTCAATCAGCTGCGGGCCAGCGACCGCGTGGCCGTGGTGGTCTACGGCAGCACGGCCCGCACGCTGCTGCCCTCCACCCCCGGCTCGCAGCGCCAGGCGATCATGGCCGCCATCGACCAGCTGCAGACCGAGGGCTCGACCAACGTCGAGGCGGGCCTGCGGCTGGGCTACCAGCTCGCGGAGAACCAGGCCCGCGGGGCGGGCATCAACCGCGTCGTGCTGTGCTCCGATGGCGTCGCCAATACCGGGGCCACCAGCGCTCAGGCCATCTTGCGGAGGGTCGCCGAGCATGCCGAAAAGGGCATCACCATCACCACCATCGGCGTGGGCATGGGCGACTACAACGATGCGTTCATGGAGCAGCTCGCCGACGAGGGCAACGGCAACTACGCCTATGTCGACGACGAGGACGAGGCGGAGCGGATCTTCGTCGACCACCTCACGGGTACGCTCCAGGTCATCGCCAAGGACGTGAAGCTCCAGCTCGAGTTCGATCCAGCCGCGGTCGCTCGCTACCGCCTGCTCGGCTACGAAAACCGCAGCCTCTCCCGCCAGGACTTCGACGACGACCGCAAGGACGCGGGCGAGCTCGGGGCGGGCCACACGGTGACCGCGCTATACGAGGTGAAGATCCAGCCCGGCGACCACGCCAAGCTGGGCACGCTGCGGGTCCGCTACAAGGCGCCGCGCGCCGAGACCTCCTCCAAGCTCGAGCGCGACCTCCCCATGAGCCTCGTCCGCTCGACGTGGTCAGAGGCCGCAGCCCCCACCCAGCTGTCGGTGGTCGCGGCCGGCTACGCGGAGAAGCTGCGGGGCTCGTACTGGGCCCGAAACCTCAGCTGGGAGCAGCTGCAGGGCCTCTACGCCGAGATCGACCCCGCCCTGCGCAGCCAGGACACGGTGCGCGAGCTGGGCGAGCTCATCGATGCGGCGACGCGGCTCGACCAGCGCCCCGACAAGTTCGAGCGCGACCTCCCCGTCGCCGCCATGGACTTCGACCGCGTCCCCGTGCTTCGGTGAGCCCTCATGGCCTCGATGCGCAGGCTCCTGCCCTTTGCTCTGTCCCTCGGCGTGGGTCTGCTGATCCTGCTGTGGGGGCTGGTGATGCTCGAGCGCATCGTCATCGACGAGCGAGAGCAGGCCCACGCCTCCATCGACGAGCAGCGCACGACCCTGGCCGAGCACGCGCGAAGGACCCTCGAGCTGCGCCTGCAGGCGAAGATCCACGGGCGCGGTGAAGACTACGACCGGGCCCTCGCCGACCCCTTCGCCTCGGACGAGGACCTGCTGCTCATCGACGGCGATCGCCAGCGGCTGCCGCGGGTGAGCCAGCCCGCGCCCGGCGAGCAGACCCCGGCCAAGGCGCTCTACCAGCGCCTGCGCCGACGCGAGCGACCCGAGGACCTCGAGCGTGGCTCCCCGCCGATGCGTCGCTCCGAGCTGGCCCTCGAGCTGTTCGATGCCATCGATCGCCAGCAGCGGGCCGAGATCGCATCCACGATGCGGGCCATCCTCCAGCACCGCACCCGCTTCGTGCTCGACTCCGGCTTCGACCTGCCGCTGATGGTGGCCGTGCTCGACGAGCTCGCCGCCTTCTCGCCGCCCGCCCCCGAGCTGATGGATGGCCTGCTGCGGCACGGCTTCGGCGAGGCCCCCGGGGCCCGGCTCGAGTCCTTGCAGCACCTGCTGCTCAAGCGACGCGGGCGGTTCTCGACGGGTGACTTCGAGTTCTTGTCCGAGCGCATCGCCGCCCTGTCCCGCGGTGCCAGCGTGGACTTCAAAGACTTCGAGCACGCCGCCGAGGCCCCCACGGGCACGCCGATCCCCCGCCCGGCCGAGATCCAGGACGCGACCTTCATCGACGAGGGACGCTGGTATCTCGCCCCGCACTCGTCGTCGCAGCTGCGCGGGGTCTCGGTCGCGCTGGGGCCCCTGACCCAGAGCCTGAGCGACGAGATGCACCATCGCGGGCTGCTGCGCGAAGAGGACCGCGTGTCCCTGCCCGCCCTGCCCCGCCCCACCACGCTCGCGTCGATGCCCATCGAGATCGACGCCCCGCGCCTGTCCCGGGCCCGACGCGAGGCCGACGACCGGTTCTGGCTCAAGACCGCCTTCGTGGTGGGCACCGGGCTCTTGGTGCTGATCATCGCCGTGCTCGCGATGCTCCTGCAGCGCCGCCGCCATCGCTTCGTGGAGCTCAAGAGCGACTTCGTGGCCACCGTGTCCCACGAGCTGCGCACCCCGCTGGCCTCGGTCCGCTTGATGGCCGAGACCCTCGAGCGCCGCACCAAAGACCTGCCCGCCGCCAAGGACTACCCCGCCCGCATCATCCGCGACATCGACGGGCTGTCGTTCCTCGTGGAGAACATCCTGTCCTTCAATCGACTCGACAAGGGGCGCTGGCAGCCGCGGCTCACCGAGGTCGCGCTGGGACCCCTGCTCGACGAGATCCTCGATGACCTCGATGCCCCCGGGGGTCGAAGCGTGCACCCGCAGCTCGAGGGCGTCCGCGGGGTGGTCTTGCGGGCGGATCGCGAGCTGATGGCGCTGCTGCTGCGCAACCTCGCGATCAATGCCTGCACCTACAACGAGCGCGATCCCATCACCCTGCGCTTCGAGGGTCGACGTGAAGGCAGCCGCTTCCGGCTGCGGGTCCACGACAACGGCGTGGGCATCCCTGCCGCCGAGCAGGGGCGGATCTTCGAGGACTTTCGCCGGGTGGCCGGGACTCGAGCGCGCGGCAGCGGCCTCGGCCTGAGCATCTGTCGCAAGACCATGGATGCCCACGGGGGACGGATCACCATCGGCTCGTCGACGCCCCAGGGCACCCGCTTCGACCTCGACTTTCCCGCTACGATGGTGGTGGCGGAACCATGAGCGCCCAAGCCCACCCCGAACTCGTCCTCGTCGTGGAAGACGACGAGAACCTCCGCATCGCCCTGGTCGACAACCTCCAAGACGAAGGCTACGCGGTCGTGGCCGTCGACGGGGGCCGAGCCGCGCTCGAGGCCGCCCAGCAGCGCCCCCCCGCGCTGGTGGTGCTCGACATCATGCTGCCTGATCTCGACGGCTATGCGGTGTGCAAGGCCCTGCGGCAGTACGGCAGCACCGCCAAGATCTTGATGCTCACCGCCCGGACGTTGGAGGACGACGTGGTGCAAGGCTTCGACGTGGGCGCGGACGACTACCTCGCCAAGCCCTATCGCCTGCGTGAGCTGCTGGCCCGCATCCGCGCTCTGCTGCGTCGGGGGGCCACGGCCCCCGCCCCCACCACTCGTGACCTGCCCGGTTTCGACATCGACCGGGCGGCGCGGACCGTGGCGCGAAACGACGGCCAAGGCATCGAGCTGACCCGGACCGAATTCGACCTCCTGGTGTTCCTGCTGGACAACCCGGGCACCGCGCTCACCCGCGAGCGCATCCTGGACCAGGTCTGGGGCGATGGCGTCATCGTGGATCCACGGACGGTGGACAACTTCGTGTCCAGCCTCAAGCGCAAGCTCGGCTGGCGCAAGGGCTGCGGATACGCGGTTCGGGCGGTCCGGGGCGTGGGCTATCGGCTGGAGCTCGACGCAAGTCCCGCCACGTAACGATCGCCGTCGCCATCGCGTCTTCCTTGGAGCCCAGGCCAAAACGGCGCGTCCTCGCCGTTGCCTGATAGACTCGAAGCCGCCCTCGTCGCGCTCGTCACCGCGAACGGGGCCACGCCGAGAAGGACGATTCCGATGGACCTCAAGTCGATACCCGCCGCCCTGACCCTGTTGGCCGGCGGTCTGAGCCTCACCGCCTGTGC
The DNA here is from genome assembly GCA_039028615.1 of Myxococcota bacterium. Taxonomy (GTDB): domain Bacteria; phylum Myxococcota_A; class Polyangia; order Nannocystales; family Nannocystaceae; genus Paraliomyxa. Next base: position 27,890 of record JBCCHT010000006.1, read on the forward strand.
CTCCAAGACCGCCGACGCCACCGAGGTGAATCCGCCCGCCGCCGCTGCCTCCGACGCAGACGCCGAAGCGCACGCCAAGGAAGCCGAAGCGAGCTGCGGCGGCGAGGGCCGCTGCGGCGCGAACAATGAAGCGGACCCCGCCGACTCGGCCGAGGCCGCCGAGGCTTCCGACGCGGAAGCGCCCACCGCCGAGCCCGAGCCCGAGAGCCTCGCCGCTCAAGCTCCGCCTGCCGAGGCGGCACAGGCCGAAGCTCAGCCCGAGCCCAAGCCCAAAGCCAAGCCCAAGAAGACCAAGAACAAGAAGCCGGCCAAGCGAAAGAGCAAGAAGAACGCGGCCGAAGAAAAATGTGGTGAAGGCACCTGCGGCTGACCACCTTGCCCCCTACGGTCCGGCCCGACTCCCTGTAGGCGTTGCGATCGCCTACGATTGAGTCGATGCGCGGCCCCGATGGGATTGCCGCCAGCGTCTGGGTTTTCGCCTCGACGCTGGCCCTTGCCTGCACGGCCGACAACCCTCGGTTCGAGGCCAACGACAGCGCGAGCGAGCCGGACGCCAGCGCCTCGGCGAGTACGACGGGTGTCACGCCCGGCGACGACGAGGGCATGGCGACCGACCCGGTCCCGCCCGCCACCGAAGACGACGGGACGCCCGGCGATGGACCGGGCTCCGACAGCGGAGTCGATGCATGCTTCGACCCCGAGGAGGGGGTGGAGCTCCTGTTCGACGTCGACGTCGAGTTTCGACCGATGCTGTGCACGGGGGGCATCGGCGCCAGCGGCCTCCTCGAGCGCAACGGCGACTATTGGCTCACCCCGGGCGGATGCGAGAGCGACGGTAACCCCTCGATCCGCCTGTACTTCCAGCCCATCGGACCCGTGCTGTCCGAGGGCGAGGCGCGCTGCGTCGACTTCGTGTTCAAGGTCGACGAAGAAGACTGCTCGCTGACCTACGTCATCATTCGCGAGGCGGGAGAGGGGCCGCTCATCTACGTCGCGGCGACCGTGGCCGGCAGCCCGCTCACCGACAACATCGCGGTGCAGGCGACACCTCTCGACGGCGCCTGCGATTGCGCGGCGGGGCCCGAGCTGTGCTGCGAGCCCTCGACCCCCGCCGGCCCCTATGGCCTGGCCCTCGACATTCCGCCCGACGGTGAGCAAGGCGTCGTCGAGCAGGGCGAAGTGCTCCCCCTCAGCTTCGGTCAAGCGACGTACGAGTTCTCGAACCTCCAGTCCCGCGTCACCAACGACTGCGAGGACCCCTTGCACTTCGACTGGGTGCTACGGCGTGTCGACTGACCACTCGATGCCCGCCGCCTGCAGCGTGTCGCGAGACGTGGCCTGGCCCGCGTCACCGCCGATGGCCGCGGTGGCCGGCGCGATGACTCGAACCCGATAGCCGCGATCGACCAGCCCCTGGGCGGCCGCGTCGACGCAGTAGCCCCCCGTGCAGTAGCCGAGTACGTCGAAGCGCACCTGCGAGGGACCCCCCAGATCGTCGACGAGCCGGGCGATGACCGGCTCGGCCGCGGGATTGGAGAACAGCGAGTAGACCTCTTTTTCGAAGAACACGCCGACGCCGCTGCGTGCCTCCTGGGCCAGCGCGGCGGCATCGAGCACGCGCGTGCCCTCGCCTTGCCGGTCCTCGCCCACCAGGTTCTGCACCCCGCCCGCCACCACCTGCATGGGCACGAAGCGGGTCCGCGCCGGCTTGCCGACAAAGACCCTCAGCCAGCCGGGGGTGCCCTTGATGCAGTGCGGCGGGAACGGGCCCCCGTTGGCGTTGAACTCCCAGGCGTCGTAGGCGTGCGAGTCGACGGAGCCGATGATGGGATCGCCCGCGGCCTCGGCCGCGGCCAGCTCGGACTCGATGGCCTCGTGCACGGACGCAACCGCCTCGACGTACAGCGCCCCTTTGGAATCGACGAAATCGAACTGGGTGTCAACGTCAACGAGGATGCGTCGCATGGCTCGGCCTCAGGGGTCGTGGGTCAGGCGCTCGACCAGGCTCGCGGTGGCTTCGCTGAGCTCGACCCGCCGCTGGGGCTGCGGGATGGTCATGGCGCGGGACAGATCGAGCACGTTGCAGATGCGCAGCTGCTCGATGGCATCGGGATTGTTGGACAGGCACACGTAGTCCTCGGGCACGCGCTCGCCGGCTTGGCCGATGATGCCCAGCGGGCCGTCGCCCCGAAGGCGACGCCACACCACGGGACGCCCGGGCACGCTCCGCTTGCCGCGGCCCGCCGCGTCGCCGAACTTCATACAGGGCTCGCCCACCGTCTCGCTCAGCTTGTACACGGCGCTGACCCGATCCCGAGACAGCGGATTGCTCATGGGCTTGGCCACGATGAAGCCGCCGTAGCCGTAGTGCTGGGACTGCGCGGAAAGCCCGGTGAACTCGCGGAGGCGCTCGAAGTGGAGGGTGGCCTCGTCGTCGAGGCCGTCTTCGAGCACGTGCGCGGGGGCGAGGCCTTGCTCGCGCAGCAGCTCGCAGGCGTGCAGATACTGGATGAACTTGTTGCCGGAGTCGTAGCGGATCGAGCACGCGTGCTCTTGCTCGCGCATGACCTGCGTCGCCGCCCGAATGCCCTCGCCCATGGTGTCGAAAGTGTCGAGCAGGTAGCTCGGGGCTGCGCTCCGCATGTCCCGCATGGCACGGAACGCGGGCAGGTCGGCGCGCCAGCGCTGCACGTGCTCGTGCCCCATTGTGCCTACCGGGGTCATGCCGAGCTCGCGCGCCAGCAGGACATTGCTGGTGCGCGTGATGCCCTCGGCCTTGCACGCCTCGAGCGCGATGCGGTGCTGCTCCATGCACACCGCCGAGCGCATGCCGACCTCGAAGATCCGCGATGCGTCTCCGCCCACCGCCTCGACCAGCGCGCGGGCGCGGTCGCGAACGCCCTGACGATAGGCATCGTCCTCGCGGGTGATCTCGATCTTGCCCGTCATGCCCAGCGAATCGACGACCTTGGCGATGAGGGCCTCGTGCTCGGCACACGTGGCGGTGGTCATCTCGGGGGTCAGGCCCGCCCCTTGCTTGAGCGCGGTGGCCAGCTGGATGGGGAAATTGAGCCACAACAGCGTGGGCTCGAGCCACGAGACGAGGAAGCTGGGACCGGTGACGGTGAGGATCGGCTCGCGCTCGAAGACCCACGATCCGGCCGGCACCGCCTCGATCTGGAGCGCTTCACCCTGCTCGAGCGCCGATTCCATGGCCGCGCTGAGGCCATAGCCGTGCTCGCGAGCGAACGCGAGGTCCTCGGCGGTGGCCTGCAGGCCGGCCATCATCGAGCTGAGGATCTCGGCCAGATCGAAGGGGATGTAGTGAAAGCCGCCGAACCGAAACGAAAAGTAGAACGTCTCGCGCCGCAGGGGGAAGCCCGCCTGGCCCATCGAGAACTTGTACGCATCGGTGGCCAGCACGCTCGTGTTCGTCATGGCGATGCTGGGCAGCCTAGCACCAGGACGTGAAAAGGCCCGGTCTCCGCGTGGGCGGGGGCCGGGCCTTTTCGTTCACGTCGGCCTGCGGCCGACGGGTTCAGCGTTTAGTTCTGCGGAAGGATGCAGACGCCGATGTCCTCTTCTCCCGGAGGGGCCGTGCCCTCGTCGTGCCACGGGGTGCACTCGGTCATGTCCGGCATGCAGTTCTCGGTGGCGTTGGGATCGGTGATGTCGCAGTACGCGGCACAGCAACCGATGGAGCCCACGCAGCCCGGGACCACGTCGGCCGCGGCACACCAGCCGCCCGGATCGCAGACGTTGATGAACTCGCAGGGATCACCGATGGCGCCCAGGTCGGGGCCGGAGGCGTCGGGCGAGCAGATGAAGCCGTTCTCCTCGGGGTAGCAAGCCTGGCCCTCGGCGCAGTCCTGCAGGAGGGGATCGCACAGCGGGAGGCAGAGAATGAGGACACCGTCGTTGGTGATCGAGCAGGCCTCGTCGGGGTCGGAGCACAGGGGCGCTTCGGGGCTGCCCTCGCAGAACCCGACGCAGGTGCCCATGTTGGTCTCGCCGTCGACGTCCCAGCACATGGAGGCCAGGTCGCAGCTGTCGATGCCGCTGACGCCACTGCCCTCGACCGTGCAGGTATCGCCGGGCTGACCGGGGTTGTCCTCGATGGGCGAGCAGCGGGTCGCGTTCCAGCTGCTGCCGCCGGAGTTGTCCCACGGCATGCACTTTTCGCCCTCGGGGCAGTCCTGCGCCCAGATGTCACACTCGTTGTTGGGGCCGCCGCCATCGGGCTCCATGATGAAGTTGCTCGGACCGTCGTCCGAACCCTCATCGGCGCCGCCGCTGGTGCCCACCGGGGTATCGTCGTTGCCACCGGTGTCTTCCGCCGTGCCGTTCATCGGCAGGGTGTCGTCACCGTTGGTTTCTTCGGCCGGAGTCGCGCCCCCATCCACGTTGCCGTCTTCGGCTCCCGCGTTGTCCTGGGTTCCGCAACCAATCGCCAAAAGCAATCCAAACGCGCCGGCCAGAGAGGCGCTAGCGCTGAGCACAGAGTTCATCCGACCACGTCGCATCCTGGGAGGATACACGAAACGAAGTCTTCCGAAACCTCCATTCCAAACACCTGAGCTAGGTACAACCCATAAATCTAATGTGCGACGATGAGAGAATTGTAGGCAATCGTTGCACATTCGGCCCACGGGCTCGCCGGGATGTTCGGGGCCAAGGGTCGTCGAAATTGCCGTTAGCGTGCGGACAACGTGGTCTCGCGCTCGGTGGGCACGGCTCCGCCGAGACCGGCGTGCTCGATCCAGGGCCACGGTTCGGATCCGCCCCCCGAGATCCACGCGAGCTGGCTTCGATATCGCGACAGCAATTGCAGCGCAGCCACGCCGTGGTCGGGATGACGATGGAGCGTCGACCGCAGCTGCAGCCCCTGGCCGGGGTGCTCGGCGGCGCATCGTGACGCGAGGGCTTCGAGGGCCTGCGCTCGTTCGTCGGCGCCGAACATGGCGGCCACGCCCCCCGCGTCGACCTGGGCCCCAAGCTCGGTCGGACGCGGCGGCGTGGACATGCGACCGCCCTCGAGCTCGAGCCGTCGCAGCTCGGCCCACGCGGGCACGAAGGCATAGGGACGATCGTCGTAGTAGCTCGCCGGGCGCTCGATGAGACGGGACGCGGCAAAGAGGGTGCGGTGATCGAGGTGCCCGCCGATCCCCAGCGGCCACCAACTCTCGCGGGGTTCGATGACTGCGAGGTATCGCCGCAAGGCATGGGCGATGCGTTCGACCTCGGTCGACTGAAGCCGCGGCTGCACGACCAGGGAGTGAAAACTCGGCACGAGCCCGCGCCGAACCGGAGCATCGGCGAAGTCGAGGTGCATGCACTCCGCGCCCACCGAGGCCAGCGCCGCCCGGTCCTCGGCTCGTCGCTGCGGTTGGTCTGCACCGAACACGGTGATCACCACCACCCGACGGCCCGCGGCTCGACACGCCACGATCCCGGCCGCGCAGGAGAACACGGCGTCATCGAGATGGGGTGAGACATAGACCCGCGTCACGAGCTCGGCTCCACGATGGCTGCACCCACGCCGAACCCGATGGTCAGCACCAGCGTGGGCGTGGGGCGAGGACCGAGCTGCACGAAGGCCGCGGTCGCGGCCAGTTCGGCGTCGTTGACCAATCGCAGGTGCTCGAGCTCGATGCCCATGCGCTCCGCCAGCTCGGCGCGCCAGGTCGGATCGGGGTCACGCCAGCAATAGGTGCAGACCGTCGGGGCTTGGTCCGAGCCCACCTCGCACGGCAGCGCCAGCAGCACCCGGCCCGAAGCCGCGTGGGTGCCCAGCGCTTCGGCAATGAAGTCGAGCGTCGTGCTCCGTGAAGTCTCGTCCCCGGCGGCGCGGGCCATGGGGGCGAGTCGTTCGTCCCGCTCCACTCGCCAGGCATGTCGGCCGTCGAAGAGCTTGAGCGAGGTCTGGCCAAGGTCGGCGCACAGGTCGACGGACGGTGACGCCGTCGTCCAACCCGCTCGTACCGCGGCGAAACTCGGGTCGTCCGCGACGTGCACCGTCAGGCCCAGCTCGGCCAACGACGCCTCGATCGCAGGCTCCACGCCTCCTCCCGCGAGCACGACGGTGTCGATGTCCCGCGCCAGCTCGACCGCGTGCGCCACGATGTCTCGCCCGAGCGCGCCCGTGCGCAGCCCTGCCACCACCGCGGCCAGCTGGCGGGCAAACGAAGGCCGCTGCCGGTAGTGCTGCAGAGGCCGGCCCTCGACGGGCATGTCCCACAGCTCCAGCGGAGTCACCGAGGGTGCACGGTCCACGGCGGCTCCTTCGTCTCTTCTACGACCGGCCATGGGTCACAGGGTCGACGGCTGATGCGCTGATAGTAGTGCCGCTCGACGAAGTACAGGACCTTGCACAGCCGCAGCGCGAACTCGAAGACCTGCCACGCCATGCGCTCTCGGGCCGGAGCCGAAGCCAGCAAGTCGGGTCTTCGACGGCCGTGTCGGCGGTGGACCGCGCGGGTCTCGGGGAAGAGCCGATCGAGGCGCTCGAGCTCCATCCGCATGCGTCGGTAGTAGCGATACATCCCGACGAAGGTCTCGGGGGCCCGAAACCAGATCTGGCCGCGACTCGTCTCGACGATCGAGCCCAGGCCGTGGTCTCGCACGATCACTCGGCTGAGGTAGATGTCGTCGATGCGCATGCCCGCCGCGTAGTCGTAGAAGCGATCGTCGGGCAGCGCCTCTGCACGGGCCTTCATCTGTCGCACGCTGGGCATCTCGTAGCGACGAATCGCGAAGAGCTTGCCCGAAAACCATGTGCGCTGAGACGAGTGACCACGACGCAGGTTGTACAGATGAAGGGCGTGGGCCAGCACGGTGCGTCGGCGCGGTGGCACGGGCACCTTGGGCGGCATCGCGACCTGGAGGCTCGGATCGCGCAGCATCGCCTCGCACAGGGCAGTCACCGTGTCGGGCTCCACACGGAGGTCGGCATCGGAGAACAGCACGAAGGGCCCGGGTCGAACGCCGCGCAGCTGGGCGGAGACCTTGCCGCCCGTGCTCGTCACCACCGGCCAGCCGCAGGAACGAGCGATACCCACGGTGTCGTCGCGGCAGTCGTCCGCCACGACCAGGCGGTCGAACGCGAGGCCCAGCTCCGCGGTCGCGTGCTCGCACGCCTGCGACAGCGACTCGAGGCACCGGGCCAGGGCTCGCGCCTCGTTCTTGGCCACCACGGTGATGGGGATGGTGGTCACCTCATCGCCTCCTCGGCGAGGTCGGCCGCACCTCGGCTGCCGTCCTGGGCGCGGTAGCTGTCGGCGATGCGCTGCGATGCGTCGCGATGAGGGCCGGGTCCAGCGAGGCGCGCCAAGGCTTCACCGATGAGCTCGACCGACGCGGTCTCGAGGTCGATGCCCTGCCCTGCCCCGCAATGCTCGACCATGGCCAGGTTGTGGGGCTGATCGTTGCAGATCGGCGCGAGCAACAGCGGCACGCCTGCCGCCAACGACTCCATCACCGAGTTGGCGCCACCGTGGGTGACGATGACGTCCGCCTGCTCGAGCACCGCCAGCTGGTCGACATCCGCCTCGCAGCGAATCGTAGGCGGCAACCCGCGGGCTCGAAACTCGGCGTCCAGGTCACCCATGCTGGCGATCATCGCCAGGCCGCGCCGGGTGGCGGCGGCGATGATGCGTTCGAAACGCTCGGGCTGGTACCAGGCCTGGCTCCCGAAGCTCGCGTAGGCCAGCCGCCGTGAACCTCGGTCGGGAATCTCGGGCCGTACGCCCGTGCGGTCTCCGCCCCGCGAAGGCCCCACCAATCGAATCGTGGGATCGGCGGGTGCGGAGGCCACCGCGGAGGTGGTGAACACCGCGGTGCCGTGGGGCGACAGCACGTCGCTGACCCGAAACCGTGCCTCGAGCCCATGTCGCTCGAACAACGCATGACGCATGGGGTCGAGCGCCTCGAGCGTCTCGATCAACGTGCTGCGCGTCGTGTCCGGCACCACCGGGTTGAGCGAGGTCGACCACCCCACCCAGGGCACGCCCTCCCGCTCGGCTGCGATCGCGGCGGCGTAGACCATCGAGTCGATGGCCACCACGCCCGGCTTCACCCGGCGGATCATCTCCCGGAACGGCTCGACCAGCTCGGCTTGAGCGTCGATGAGCATGGCCCGAATCCACCCCGCCAGGGCGGCCGGATCGGTGAGCAACTCGGTCAGCGCCTTGCCCCGCAGCGCCGCGTCGGGGGGCGGAGCATCGGGCGGCAACGCGACCTGCTTCACCCCCGCCGCTCGTAGCTCCGACCGGATGTCCGCCGGCGTGCCCCATACGACCTCGAAGCCGCGGCGCTCCAGCTCCAGCGCAGGCCCGAGCAACGGGTGGTAGTGACCGCGCTCGGGGATGGTGAACACCATCGCGCGCTTCATGGCGCCGCGACTCCGTAGGCCTCCGCCCACCGCTGGAGGCAGGCGACCCGGAACATCGCAGCCCGACGCGGCTCGTCGAGCGGTGCCGGCTCTCGAAGCCGCGAGAGATCGACCACCGCCTCCACGAGGGGATGAGGCGCCTGCGCCAGCTCGTGGATGAGCCCCTGGTAGATGCGACCGACGTCTTGGTCCTTGGGCAGGGCGGACTTGCGACGGACGCGAATGGGCTCGGGTACCCATCCACGGACCGCCTCGCGCAGCACCGTCTTCTCGACTCCTTCGGCCAGGGCGCGCGTCGGCTCGATCGCCTGGGCACAGGCCAGCACCGCGTTGGCGGCAAAGGGCACGCGCGGCTCGACCCCGAAGGCCATGCAGTGCACGTCGCCGTTGTGCAACAGTCGAGGGAGCCACCGCTCCACCACCAGCCGCGTGGTCGCGGCCACCCGCGAGGCAGGATCAGAGAAGCGCTCGCCCTGTCGTTCGAGTCGTTCACGGTAGCGACGGTCGAGCGTCTCCAGCGGGTCCGCGTCGACCTCGGGACGAATCGCCACGGCACCCAGCCGCTCGAGGATGTTCCTTGGGCGGCGAGTCGCGACGTCGTCGAGCAGGAAGTGATAGCCGTAGTGCGTCTCGTCGGCCGCGTCGCCGACCAAGATCCCTTTGAGACCGCGCTGGGCCGCGGCCTTCGCCAACGTGCGCTGCGACAGCTCTTGCTCCCAGGCGGGCAGAGCATCGTTGCTGCGCACCAGCCCTCGGAGCTCGGCGTCCATGGTGGTGCGCTCGAAGGGTACGAAGTACGCCTCGAGCTCGAGCTCCCGGGCGGCCATCCGGGCGAAGGGCGTGTCGTCGGAGACCACGATCGCCGAGTCGCGGCTCGTCCAGCGCTCCTGGCCGTCGAAGGCCACCGTCAGCGCCACCAGGTCGGGCACCTGCGCCCGCGCTCGGGCGGCGATGAGCGTGGAATCCAGGCCTCCGCTCAAAAAAACGCCCAAGGGAGCATCGGCGATGCACGCCGCCCCGATGGCATCGTGCAGCGCCTCACCGAGCTCCGACGCGCCGACCGCGGGATCGGCCCCCGGAGACCACCGCCAATACGCCAGTTGCGTGATGCCGTCTCGGCTCACCTGCAGCCGATGTCCCGGGGGCAGAATCTCGAGCCCCTCGAACATCGCCCGCTCCACCCCGCTGAACGCAGGTGCGACCAGATACTCCACGATGGCCTCGAGGTCGGCCCGCACCGCGCCCGTCCCCGGACCCAACAGAGCCTTGGCCTCGGACGCAAAGCTCAGACCATTGGGCGTGCGGCGAAAGACGAAGGGCTTGACCCCGAGGCGATCGCGAACACCATGGCCCTCGCCGCGCTGCGCGTCCCAGAGGAAGAACGAGAACATGCCGTCGAGGTGATGCGGCGTCTGGGTGCCCCAGCGGGCCCACGCCGCGAGCACCGTCTCCGCATCGCAGCGGCTCCGCCACGGACCGCCCAGCTGCGCCCGCAGCTCGGCGTCGTTGTACAGCTCTCCGTTGTAGATCAGGTGATAGCGACCATCGGGGCTCACCAGCGGCTGCTGTCCCCCGGACACGTCGACCATGGCCAGACGGGTGTGCGCCAGGGCAGCGTGCTCCACGAACACCGAGCCTTCACCGTCGGGGCCGCGATGACGCAGCTGAGCCTGCATCCACTCGAGCCCTGCGCGCGAAGCCTCGGAGGATCGATCGAAGTCGATGATGCCCGCGATGCCGCACATCAGCCGCGACCCCGGAGCACGTCCATCAACATGTGCAGGGTGGACCACTGCACCCGTCGTCGAGTGGTATCCAGCGACAGCGGCCGACCCAGCTCCCCCGCCAGCCCCTCCAGCTCGTGGCGCGGCAGGGGAAGCGCCGAGGCGTCGCAGGGAAGCATACGCGGGACCTTGGGGCCCGAGGTCAGCCACCGGGGTGCGCCCCGCTGCGCCAGATAGTCTCGCACCCACGCCTTGTCCGGGTCGGGACCGCGGTGGAGCCACGAGCCCAGGACCTGGTCGTCGAAGAACGGGGATCGAAGCCCGAGGCCTGCCGCATCGGTCAGCGCCGCCACGATCGGAATGTAATCATAGTCGGGTCGGCCTCGAAAGACGGCGTCGGCTCCGTCCCCCGTCACCACCACGTCGTGTCCACGGCGGGCGAGGTCTCGGGCCAGCAACCATCGCCCCACCGGGTGCAGGCCATAGAGCGGCGTCTCGATGCATGTGATGACCGAGCCCAGCTGCTCCACCAGCTCGCGGGGGTTCACCGTCACGCGCGCGAGCGGGACCTCCAGCCAATCGCAGATCGACTGCGCGGCGTCGACCTCGTCGTAGCGGTCGATACCCGTCTCGAGGGTCACCACCGTGGGTGCAGTACCCAGCTGCCTCCGCCACGCGACCAAGACCGCCGCGGCATCGAGCCCGCCGCCCAGGGCGAGGACGGGCGAGCGCGAAGACTGGGCGATGGCCGCGACCGCGTGTTCGAAGCTCACCGAGGGCTCGACGGCTTCAGCCGCCGCAGGCCCGGGCACGGCGACGCGCTCGATCCCCTGCACCACCGTGCGACGGTGACCGGTCGGGGAGAGTCCCCACGCTTCGTCGACGCCTCTCGGGTCGAGCTGCGAGTCCGAGCCGGTCAGGGCCGACAACCGCGAAGCCCGGGCCCCATCGGCGACCCGCAGGTAGGACCAGCCGATCCCGTGCCAGGCCCGCGCGCCCTCGGGCTCGACCCGGCGAGCGAGTCGCGTTGCGCAGAGCCCCTGCCGTGATGCCGACACGTTCGCGCGGCATTCTAGCCTCTCGTGGTCACCGGCTGAACGTAGTGGCGAATGATGCCGACCTCGGGATGGCGCGCGATGTACTTCGCGGCCGCTGGCGCCCATCCCCGGACCCCCAACACCAGCGTCCCTCGGCCTGCGCTCACGACTCGGTACGGGAGCTGCGCCCGATCGAAGTCCTGCCGGATGCAGCCCCACACGACGTCCCAGGCTTCGCTCGACGAGAAGTACGGGTCGGCGAAATCGACGGCGATCATCGCCGACTCGTCGGTCACCGTCTCGCTGATCTTCGCTTCGGGCGGAGCGAGTTCGATGGACTCGACCATCCCGCGCAGCTCGTCGAGCCTCTTGGGCGAGAAGGAGACGATGGAGTGGCGCTCGTCGATCACGACGAGTTCTTGGGCCTCGTACGCATACATACGGAAACCGAGGTTGCCGGAGCCGAGGTCGTGCGTCACGAGGTAGGACAGCTGCGTGTCTTCATCGATGGGAATGGGAAGACCGTCGGGGCCCACCGCGATCGTCGACGTTCGAAGCCGCTCGTGATCGGGCGGATCGCGATCGAGGAAGTCGTCCTCCTCGTACTCGTCGTCGTACTCCTCCTCGTCTTCTTCGTCCTCGGGCTCCGGCTCTTCGGGCACTCGCTCCTGTTCGAGCTTGGGAGTCTCGACCTCGGCAAACGTTGGTCCGGAGGCTCCGGGGACCTCGGTCGCATTGCGCTCGCAGGCCACGGCACTGACACAAAGCGAGCCCAGGAGGGCGAGTACGGCATTCGAGCGCATGTCGTTCAACTCTCGATCACGCGAACGTGCGGCGAGCCGAATCGAGCTACGCCCGGCAACACTCGCGGTGGGTCACGCAGCCCCCAACGCATCGAGACGCGTCGTCGACATACCGCAATGTCGGTCGCTCGCGTCACCGAAGGCCGTTCTTCGGGCTCGATCCATACGGGCGAACACGACCAACTTCGACAGCCCTGATTCGGAAATTTTCGAGGCCCGTAGGCCGGGTTGCGGACACTCGTCGACGTCCGAAAAATTGTCGGGACGGCATCGATTTCGTTGTCGCCTGCCGTATTGGATCCATGTTAGTCAATCAACCCGACAACCACTCATAGGGGGGTCATGGCTAGGTTCAATGCGCTGTACATCCTGCCCTCGGGGTCAGGTGAATATCACGCGAATCGCTATCGCGTTTACTTCCGGCCCAACCAACAGGGCATGACGGTCGCCGATCTCAACAACGAGTTCATGCGGTCGTTCACGTCCATCTTCAATGGCAGTGTCTCCGGTGGCACGACCAATGTGGCCGAAGTGACGCGACGTGGCGACCTGAGCTGGGAGGGTGAAGCCCCGCTGCAGTTCACGCTGGATGCCGTGTTCGCGGACGCCATCGATGTCCCCGACGTCCGTGACGACTGGGTGGGCATCACGTGGAAGGAAGCAGGCCGAGGCTTCGCCGCGCAGACCCTCCAGCTCGAGCAGAGCACGGGCCGTCAGGTGGGCGTCGCCGTCATGGGAATCACCCTGGGCGGCCTGCTCGGGGGCATCCCCGGGGCGGTGCTGGGTACCTTGGTCCTCGACGAAGCCGACGAAGAGCTGATGCTCTCGCACTTCCTCGCGGGTCGACGCTCGTGGGTCATCGGCGATGCCTACGACGACGCGGCCGGGGAGTACCTCGAAGAGCCCCCCACCGCCCACGGCCAAGTCTTCTACCTCGAGACGGGTGCCGTCGAGCGCTTCTCGACCTGGTTTTACCACGTGTGGCCCACGGCCACGCTCGCGGGCCTCATGGCGCCGGGCGGAGACATGCGCTCCGCCATCGACATCGTGTGGAAGAACCTCCTCGAGAACTATCTCGACTTCAAGGGCAGCAGCATCTCGGTGGTGCCCACCAGCCAGATCAACCTCACCGCCCCCTCGCCCGACTGGGTGCCGCTGGGCAGTGAAGGGGTGGTCCATACCTGGGAGTCGTTCGACGGGTGGCGAGACGTTCGGAACAAGGCGTGGACGGCCGAGATGCTCGACCTGCACCCCGGCCTCGAGATGCAGTTCCCGCGCCCGGTCCAGGCTCCCGTCGATGCCGCGCTGTGCTGGAGCCGCGGTCGTACCTACTTCTTCAAGGGCTCCCGGTACTGGCGGTACGACCTCAACAACGACCATACCGACTGGAACTACCCCAAGAGCATCTCGCGGCACTGGCCGGGCCTGCCCGACGACCTCGACGCCGCCATCGATTGGGATAACGGCAAGACCTACTTCTTCAAGGGCAGCCAGTACTGGCGCTGGACCAAGGACGAGGGCCTGGACAGCGGGTACCCCAAGTTGATCGCCGACGAGTGGCCGGGGATTCCCAACGACATCGACGCGATCTTCGATCACAACGATGGTCGCGTGTACTTCTTCAAGGGCAACCAGTACTGGCGCTGGACCAAGGGCTCCGAGAGCGCCGACAGTGGGTACCCCAAGTTGATCGCCGACGAGTGGCCCAGCGGGCTCCCCTCGATCGATGCCGGCATCCGTACCGGGCTGCACCGAGTCTACGCATTCGCGGGCGACCGCTACTGGCGTTGGGACATCGACGACGAGCTCGACAGCGGATACCCCAAGAACATCCGAGACCACTGGTAGCGGCCGCTGACGCGCTCCGACCCGCACTCTCTCTTCGACTTCCCAACGCGATCGTCATGACGCGACCGAGGCCACGATGCTCGATCTCGATACTGCTCTGGAACTGAACGGAGTCACCCTCTACGGGGACCACGCTCGGCCCGGCCACTACTACTACCTGCCCGGGGTGCCGAGGATCGCCCGCGACCGCAACGGGTGGCCCCTGTTCGAACTGCTCGTCTACCGCGGCGATGCGGCAGCCGAAGACGCCGGCGGGTTCCTCACCATGACCGTCGACCTCGGCATCACCGAGACGGCGAAAAACCGCATCCGCGACGAGCTGAAGCGTCAGACGCAGCGCGACGTCACGCTGGCGGCCTTGCCCATCGATGCGGGCACGGTGCGGATCTCGGCGCTGTCGGCTTCCACGGCGCCCGCCGACGAAGCCGCCGGAGACGGAGGTCCGTCTGCGGCCCTGGTCGAGGACATCCTCGGTTCGGCCAAACCCAGCTCCTACGGTGACAACCGGGCCGTGTTCTCGATGAGCCTGACCCGCAAGGGCGCCCAGCTCATGGAGGCCTCGCTCCGCGACCCCGGAGCCACCCAGATCGCGGTCGTGTACGACCTGCGCTTCACCGGGCTCCTGCCCGCGCGGCACTGCACGATCAAGATCAACTACGACCGGAGCTACACCTACCTCCGCGAGAAGGCCACCTCCAACACGCTGTGGCTCAAGTCCGATATCGACCGCGAGGTGGAGCGACTGCGCACCGAGGGTTCGATCGACATCGACGACAAGGACTTCACCAACCTCGATGCGGCGGCCAAGGCCGCGCGGGCGGTAGAGCTGCAGAACCTCGCCCGCGAGCTCGCCCAGTGGACCCTGTTCTCGCCGAGCCTCAATCCCGGGGCCGTGCTGGCCACCGATCGAGGCTCCCTGAACGTGCACGATCCCACCGCGCAGGCGCTCGCCATGCCGTGGGTCGGCCAGTCACGAAGCGTGGCCGGGCTCGGCTACGGGCAATCCCTCGACAACCCCGGGCCCACCCATACCGGTACGACCGGCACGGTGGTCACGACCCGCGCCAACGGGGACGAGCTGCCCACCGAAGGCGCGGCCGGTGATGCCGCGGCCGACGATGCCGCGGCCGACGGTGGCGACGCGGCGGCGGGCGGAGACTCGGACACGCCGGGCACCGTGGCCCCCACCACCGACGGCACCGTGCCCGAGGCGGTCGCACGCTGGAACGAAGCAGGGCGACCCCAAGCGGGCTACCTGCTGCGCTCCCTGACCCAAGAAGAGCGCCAAGAGGTGACCTACGAGCTGCGGCAAGCGTCCGCGGTGCAGCGCACCATCGCTCCGCAGGGCTCCATCTCCGTGGCCGCTCGCGGCAGCGCCCTGGCCGATCGCATCAAGCGAATCGACCTCAACAACGAGTTCTTCGAGCGCATCGCGGGCTCGGTGACCACCGCCACCGACTTCGACGTCGCGGGCGTCACCTCCATGGGCCTCAAGATCCGCTACGGCCAAGACTCGGGCGGCAACGCGGAGAACACCGCCGAGTTCGTGCTCCGTGCTTCCAGCGAGTCCTTCGACTACGCGTTTTACCGCGACGAAGAGGGCGGCCACGAGATGGAGTACCAGGTCATCGCGAACTACCGCGACGAAGCGGTGCTCGACGGCGGCGCGCTGCGCCAGGCCAGCGAGTGGATTCGCACCACCGACCGCAACCTCACCATCGATCCCCGGGTGGCCGGCGACGCCTTCCAGGTCCGGGTCGAGCCCGGCGTCATCGACTGGCAGCGGGTGGGCATGGTCGAGGTCCGTCTGGACCTGCCCGGCACCGACAATAGCCGCGCCCGCTCGCTGCTGCTCCGCGAGGGCAACGAGGGCAAGGCCTTCATGGTGCGCTCCGCGTCCTCGCAGGATCGCCAGGTCAAGCTCACCACGACCTATCACACCGACGCCGGCACCCTGGGTCCGGTGGAGCGCGTGTTCACCGGGGCATCGACGGTCCTGCTCAGCCCCCCGCTTTCGCTGCTGGGCATGGTCGAGCTTTACTTCGTCGACCCCCTCGAGCAGCTCGACAAGGTCCTCGTCGAACTCGAGCACACCCCGCCCGGCGGCGGCGATGCCCAGCGCGGCAGCTTCGAGCTGAACGCGGGCGCGGCTCGGGCGACGTGGTCCTTCACGCGCACGCCCACGGGTACCGAGGACGACGAAAAAGCCCCGCAGTACCGTTTCCGCACCACCCGCTTCAGCAAGGACGGCTCCGTCGACGAATCGCCCTGGCAGCCGAGCGGCGACGGCCGGCAGCTCGTCGGGCACGTCGCGGCCAAGGTCCTGCAGCTGCCCATCATGATGGGCATCGGCGACCTCGGGTCGGCCGGCTTCCAGTCGGTGCTGCTGATGCTGCAACACCCCGACGTCACCCCGTGGGCCAATCGCATGACCACCATGGTGCTTCGCGATGCCAACCCCGCGAGCTGGCGAGTCCCGCTGACTCGCGACGACCCCGGCCCCTACTCCTGGACGGCCACCTGGGTGACCAACGCGGGCCAGCGCATCGTCGACGGCCCCCACGAAACCAACGACCCCTTGCTGTTCTTGATCCCGCCCTCGGTGGAGTAACTGGAGTATCAGTCCATGTCCCGCGACAAGACCAACGAAGCCGTTCGGTTCTTCCTCGACGAGTGGGTAACCGCCGAGCAGCGCCAAGCCCTCGTGGACAGCCCCCACACCCTGTATCAGTGGGGGGTCTACTCGAAATACACCGGGGGTCCCATCGATGCGGTGGCCGGCCGTCGGCTCACGCCCAACTTCCACCTGCGGCTGTCCCGTGACCCCATCCCCCGGCAAGCCGGGTTCCCGGTCACGGCCGACGCGACCTTGGGCGTCGACCCCGTCAGCACCCCGCTGTTCTTCGTGCGGCGCGTGGCCGACCCGATCCAAGACTCCGAAGAGGAGATCCGCCAGACCCTCCTGAGCGGGCTCTTCCACGGCTCGCTGGCGGCCCAGCGCAGCGAAGAGTGGGCGGCTCAGGCCGCGGCGGCCATCCACGGCGCCGCCTCGTCGGGCACGCTGTCCCAGAACGTATTCACCCACACCGCGGTCCCCGACGGGCTCGAGGTCTTGGGCGATCGCGATCAGTTCTTCGAGCTGATGACCAACTGGTTCACCTTCACCTGGGAAGGCAACTACTACTCGCGGTGGGAGAGCGGCTCTACCGGCACCAGCGCCGATGAGCTCACCAGCGACTATCTCGACCGCAACCTGCTCGAGGTCCAGCTGCGCGACGACTGTGCCTACGCGCGCATCGTGGCCCCCCAGCACTGGTTTTTGGGCACCGCGCGCCCCGCCACGGTCGCCTTCCGAGAGGTCTACCTCCAGTTCTCGTTCGAGGGCGACCGCATCGACCACGTCGAGATCGTGCACAGCGTGGGCGTCGACGTCCCCGGCAACACGGCCGACTACTACGACATCTCGTTCTTCTACGCCGAGGACGGCTTCGTGCCGCCCCATACCCGCGAGCTGACCCCAGTCACCACCTACGTCTCGGGCTTCGTGGTGGGGCACGCGAGCCCGCGCTGGGATCATCATCGCCGCGACGAAGACCCCCAGCAGCTCAACCTCGCCCTGTCGCGTCGCCGTGCCGACCACGTGTCGGCCATGCTGCAAGAGCTGATCAACGCGGCGGGGCACGGGGACACGCTCGTCTGCGACCTCGTCAACGCCTGCTACATCCCTCCCGTGGGCAGCGATGGTGACGAGACCTCGGGGATGGCCCTCGTCGCGCTCGGAGACCAGGTCACGCGCGTCGAGGCGGGCGGCGACGAGAATGCCGACGCCGAGTCGATGCGTCGGGCCGAGATCTCGGTGGTCGTGACCCATCAGGTCGCGACCCAGCAGACGCTCGACTACACCGAGACGGTTCGCTACCGCATTCCCGAGGAGTGCGAGCCCAACGAGACGCGCCGTTGGGCGGTGGCGATCTCGGTGTCGGGCGGAGCGGGCCATGCCGGAATCGGCGGAGCCTTCGCCTTGGGCAAGCTCAAAAACCGCCTCACCGGCCAAACCGCGCAAGGGGCCTTCACCGGGGGCGGCCCCGGCATCGGCCTGGCCTCGCCGGGGGCCGACCCGGGCTGGGGCGACTGGACGAACTTCACCACCGCCTACGGCTGCACCTTCGAGGACTTCGACGTCACCGACGCGGTCCTCATCTCCGCCAGCGTCGGCATCGCGATCTTCGGGGTGTCCGTGGCCTGGCTCGGGTTCCCGACTCTGGGGGTGTCACCGATGTGGATCGGCGACTTCAACATGGGCACCTTCGGCGCGGACGCGGGGGTCAACTGGGGTGCCTGGAACGTCATCGGCGATCCGCCGGGCCCCCGCTGTTCACCCGAGCGCTGGGAGTCCCGCGAAGAGTCGCGCCAGATCCAAAGCCCCTTCCGCCTCGAGGGCACCGAGCAGCTCACGCTGACCGTCACCTTCGATACCGGCGAAGACGAGCTGGCCGGCGACCAGCAAGAGGCGCTGCAGAACTTCGCTCAGCAGATCGTCGCCGCGTATCAGCAGGGCCAAGCCCTCGCACAGTAGCGGCCCTTCGGGCGCGCTTCAGCGGCTCATACGGCCGGCCGCGACCTCGTCCCTCGTCAGCTGATGATGGGGCAAGGTCGGGCCGTCGCCGCCGCGACAGTAGTGGCACGCCCCGAGCGGCTCGCTGCGGTTGAGGTAGCGCTCGAGTCGCTCGGCCAGGTCCTCGGACTCGAGGTCGACCCCGTCGTCGCCTCGGACCACCTCGACGCCGGCCGGGACCGGCTCGTGCTCGACGCGGGCGAGGAAGTCGGGCGCATAGGCGGCGCGGGTACACATGTAGAAGCGACCGTCCCGCACGATGAGGCAGCGATGCCGCAGCCAACACCGCTCGAAGGTGGTCGCCGCGGTCTCCTCGTCCACGAAGCGAGGCGACAGCACCTGGCTGAACTCCTGGACCTCTTTGATGTTGAGGACGAAGCCGTGCTCCCGCGACCGCTGGCGCGCCAGCTCGAGCAACGCGGGGCGAACCGGAGCGCTGACGTAGTTGGAGATGGTCATCTCGTCGAGCGCGGGCCAAAACGCGTCGGGCATCGCCTTGAGGCGCAGGCCATTGGTGAACAGCCGCACCCGGTCCGCCACCCCCGAGCGCCGCAGGACCCCGATGATCTCCACGATCTCGGGGTGCAGCAGCGGCTCGCCTCCCATGATCTTGATGACGTCGGCGTGGAGGACCGACCGCATGCGCTCGCAGATCGCCTCGACCTCGGCGACCCCGAGGCTGTGCCGCGCCACGAAGGGCGACATGTTGCAGCAGTTGGCGCAGCGCAGGTTGCAGTGCTCGGCGATGTGGATCTCGAACGCCTCGACCCGCACGCGGCCCTGCTCGTCCCGCACGTAGCGCTGACGATCCGGGGAAAAGCCGGCGCGCGGTCGGATGCCCGCCGCCAGCGTCATCGGCCCCGGTCCGCGGAGCACCGTGAGCGTGCACGTCGAGCCCAGGCGTCGACGGAGCCAGGCTTCGATGGCATCGCCGTCCGCCTCGGGGGCGACACGCACCGCGAACACGGCCGTGTCCTCGAGTCGATAGCCCTCGTCGCGGCCGAGCCGTCGCACCGCCTCGCGGGCGCTTTGCCGTCGCAGCTGTTCGAAGGCCGCGTCGAGCGAGTCCAGGCCGGAGCCCTCCGCGGCCACGGCCACCAGCAGGTCCGGTTCGTCCCCGGGACCGAGCGCGCTGGTGGTCTCGCCCGCCTCACATGCAGCCACAACACGCTCGGACACGGACGGGCTCACCATCCTCTCCTTGATACCGGAACGCGACGACCACGGGGGCAACGAAGCGCGCGAGGGCCTGCAACGGGCCTCCACGGCGCGTCTATCGGGTGCCCCTGCCGACGACCGGTCTATGACTCCGGGCTGGTCTTGGCCTCGGCCGAGGGGCTGGGGTCGTCGCTCGCCTCCGGGTCCCCGGGCTCGTCGCTGCCTTCGGGCCAGCCCAGCCACTCGAACACCGCCCGCGCACGCTGCACCTTGCCGACGAAGCCCTCCACCGAGTCGGGGAAGTCGGTGCGCCCCTCTTCGACCCACGAGCGAATGCGGGTCGGCCCTCGAACGTAGGACGCCAGCGCGAGGCGCTGATCGCCATCGAACTTCGCGAGCAAGCGCGACAGGTACCAGGTCCCGGCGTGCACGTTGAACTCGGCGTCGTAGACCTTGGTCGGCCGACCGATGCGCTTGCCGATCGACTTGGCCGTCTTGGGCATCAGCTGCATCAGCCCACGCGCACCGCTGCGGTTGCGAGCCTTGCGATTGAACTTGCTCTCGACCCAGATGACGCCGTTGACCAGGTAGGGATCCACGCCATACTCGGCGGCGGCCGCCGCGACGATCGGCTGGATCGCCAGGATCCGAGCCTCGTCCGAGGGTCGCCACATCTTCTCGGGCTCCGGCTCTGGTTCCGGCTCCGGCTCGACCACGGGGGCAGGCGCCGGCTCGGGCTCCGGCTCCGGCTCGACCGCGGGGGCAGGTGCCGGCTCGGGCTCCGCCACGGCCGGGGCTGGTGCTGCGCTCACGGCCGGCGCCGACTCGACGGAGCCGCTGCTGCCGACGGCACAGCCCCCCGACAGACCCATCGTGACCGCGAAGACGAGACGGCGCATGGCCGGAGTCCTAGCAGATCTCGAAGGCCAGCGTCCGTCGGCGCTCACGTCCTCGCCCCACGCAGTCGCGAAGTCGCGCGCATCGGCCCATCAACGGCCGCGCAGCCCCGCTTCGGCTCACGCGCGCTCGGCCCATGACACGTCGACGTGGAGTCGACCGCCGCTCGGATCCCGCATGCGAATGATCGACTCCCCGGGCAGCTCACAAAAGCGAAGCAACCCCTCGAGACCGCCCGCGATGCCTTCGAGATAGCCACGCGCGAAGAACTCGGGCGGCAGTTCCTCGTACGAGAGTCGAACGCTGCGCCCCAGCTCGCAGTCGTCGAAGCTCGCCGAGCCCGCGTTGCGATAGACCTGACTCCACCCGCGCGGCACCATCTTGAAGAAGTGC
Source organism: Myxococcota bacterium (assembly GCA_039028615.1). Lineage (GTDB taxonomy): Bacteria > Myxococcota_A > Polyangia > Nannocystales > Nannocystaceae > Paraliomyxa. Next base: position 48,754 of record JBCCHT010000006.1, read on the forward strand.
CGTGGCGACACTCCGAAGAGTCGAATGGTCCCCTGCGCCAACGGGCCGAGCAGCGGTCCGTTGAGGCTGTCGAGGATGGAGCGCGCGCACACCCGGCGAATCCCCACTTCGCCGAGCACGTCCCACATCGCAGTGTTGAGATCGATGTCGACGGACACGGGCAACCACTCGCCCCGCCCGACGCCCCGCATCATCGTGCGCGTCTGCTCTGGTAGTGCCTCCAGTATCTGGTCGGACTCGGGCTCCTCGTCGAGTGCCCGTAGTTTCGCGATCAGCTGACTCCCCCGATATCGTGCCCCCACGGGGTTCGATTCTAGCCCCGAAATCGCGCGCATCAGGACTCCCGCGTGAATGCGCGATCGGCAGAAGTGAATGCCTCACGCGAGGCGCAAGAGTCCGAGAGCCCGATGGACGGCGTTCATCCTCGGTGCCGCGCTGCGTTCGGGTTCATGCACGCCGTCGATCGATCGTGGGGAACTCACCGACGGCGCTCACCGCTAGTCAGTCGACACCCGAGGGGCGCGCAGTCGCGCCCGCGTCGATTCGATGCCGGTCGACCCCCGAGGGGTGATGCACTTCGATGGTCCCCGCTTCGGTATCGAGCGAGACCCACATCGTTCGCGCCCCGCTGCAGGTTCCCGTGTTGACCATGACGCCCCCCTCGAACGGGGTGATGCCCGGCACGTGGGTGTGGCCCATGACCACGATGGAAACGTCGTGCTCGCGGCTCAGCCCCTGCGCCCCTCGAGCGTAGGGGCCCTGCGCTCCGCGAAACTTGCGGTCCTTGATCTCCACGTCGCGCTGCTCGAACCACCACGCCAACGGTCGTAGCCCCCATGCGCGTAGCCGACCGGTGCCCCAGGTGCCGAAGTCGGCCGCCCACGAGGCCTTCACCGCGACGGGATCGAACTGGTGGCCATGGATGAACAGCGTGGGAAAGCGGCCGGGCATGCGCAGGTGCTCGGGTGCATCCAGGGCCTCGCCCGCGACCTCGTCGTGGTTGCCGAACACGTGCACGTAGGGCGGCTGGTCGAAGCGCTCGCTGAGGCTCGGCACCCGGCGACGCACCTGCTCGAGCATGCGACGGGCCGCGGCGCGGCTCGGCACCGCGGAGTGATCGGTCTGGTAGATGTCGCCGAGCAACACGATCCGATCGTGGTCCGCCTCGAGCTGATCGAGGAACCGCGAGAAGGTCCCCAGGTCGTGACCGAAACCATCGGTGTGGTCACGAGCGCCGATGTGGAGATCCGAGAGGGCTGCGATGCGCACGAAAAGGGGCTCCCGCCGCAGCATACGCTCATTGGCCCGGTCGGAGTGCCCAGAGCATCACGGCGGTCGCCGCCGCCACGTTGAGCGAGTCGACCCCGGGGGCCAGCGGGATCGTGAGCGCATCATCGGCCCGTGCCCGAACCGGCGCCGAGAGCCCGCCCCCCTCGTTGCCCACCAGCACGATCGCGCGCTCGGGCGCCCGGTAGTCGGCCACGTCCACGCTCCCGGGCCCGACCACCGCCGCCACCACCCGGGTGTCCGAGCCCATGCTTTCGCGGAGCTCGTCGATCGTCTCGGGCAGCTGGCGGCTCTCCACGATCGGCAGCGAGAAGCACAGGCCCATCGCCGCTCGGATCGCTCGCCGCGTGAACGGGTCCGCTCCCCGTCCGTGCACCAGCGCATCCACCCCGAAAGCCCGCGCGTTGCGGACGACCGCCCCGAGGTTGGCGGGATCAGCCAGCGACTCCGCCACCAGCACCCGACGCGGGCCCCCGCCCCACCCCGCACACAGCGACGCGATCGATGGCGACGAGGGTCGAGGCATGACCGCGAGGCAGCCGCGATGAAAGTCGAAGCCGACCACCTCGCGCACCAGGGCGGCCCCGGCCACGAAGGCGGGCACCTGCTCGTCGATCGCATCACCCAGCCGCTCGCGATGGGCCTCGGTCACCAGCACCGCGTCGACCGGATGGTCGCTGGCCAGCGCCCGCGCGACCGCGATCTCGCCTTCCACCACCACCTTCGGCCCCCGCTTGCGCGTGGTGAGGGCCGTAAAGGGCTCGAGGCGAGGGTCTTGGGCGTCGTCAACCGGCCAGGTCGGCATCGGTCTCGCCTCGTGCCTCGAAGGCCGCCACCGCGCTCTCGATCTCGCCGCACACGTCGTCGCGGGCCGCCTTGGCGGCGACCTTGATCGCGTTGGCGATGGCCTGCGCCCCGCTCCGCCCGTGCGCCTTGATGATCGGAGCGGAGAAGCCCAGCAGCGGCGCGCCGCCGTACTCGCGGTAGTCGGTGACGTCCTTGAGCCGACGAAGCCCCCCGGACAGCAGCACCAAGCCCATGCGCCACAAGAAGCTCTGCTTGAACGCCCACTGGCCCAGGTTCTTGAACACCTCGTTGACGCCCTCGGCCATCTTGAGGGTCACGTTGCCCGTGAAGCCCTCGCACACGATGACGTCGGCCGCCCCCTTGGGGATGTCGCCGCCCTCGACGTTGCCGATGAAGTTGAGCAGCGGGTCGCCCTTCATGTAGCGGTGGGCATCCTGGAGGGTCTGGTCGCCCTTGGTCTCCTCGGTGCCCATGTTGAGCAACGCCACCGTCGGGCGGGTGACCTTGGAGATTCGGCTGGCGTAGGCGTGGCCCATGTAGCCGAAAAAGAGCAGGTCCGTCGCGCGGCAGCGCACGGTCGCCCCCACGTCGAGCAGCAAGGCGAAGCGATCGGGATTGTTGGCGCGCTGCTGGGTCGGATACACCGCGGCCAAGGCCGAGCGCTTCACTCCGGGGATCATCGGCACCTTCATCGCCGACGCGAGCACCAGGGCTCCGGTGGACCCGGCCGACACCAGGGCATCCGCCTCCTTGGCGGCGACCATCTTCGATGCCACCAGGATCGACGCGTCGGGCTTGGCCTCCAGCGCGGGGCGAGGCTTCTCGTCCTGCCCCACCACCTGCGTCGCCTCGACCAGATCGATGCGCCGCGGTTCGTGCTCCACCTCGGCCAGCTCGGCCTTGATGGCGTCGAGGTTGCCCGTCAGCGCAATGTTGATCTCGGTATCGAGGGACACCTGCGCGGCTGCGCGGACGACCTCTCGCGGCGCATGGTCGCCTCCCATGGCGTCTACGGCGATACGAAAACTGCGCTCGGCCACGGCGCTCATCGTAGCAGCGCAGGCGCCTCGTTCGCGATACGCTGGGCCCATGGACTTGCGGAAGTCGATGATCTTGGGGGGTTGGGTGTTGAGTATGGGCTTGGGCTGTAGCCCCATCGAGCCCGAGGTCACCGGGGGAAGCTCGGGCACCGAAGACGGCAGCGGGACCGCGAGTGACGATTCCGAGCCCTCCGTGCCCGCCAACCCCAGCGCGAGCGACACGGGGATGTCCGCCGACGGCACCTCGGCCGACTCCGCCATGGGCACGGATTCGACGTCGAGCTCCACGGGCGAGCCGCCCACCGACACCACCACCGAGGATTGCCCGCTCGGCACCGAAGGCTGCTCCTGCGACGACGAAGAGGGTTGCGACGAGGGCCTCGAGTGCAGCGACGCGGGCACCTGCGAGACCCCGCCGCCGTGCATGTCCATCGACGCCGAGATTCACGACGACGAGGCCACCGCCACCCCGCTGACCGAGCTCGACTGCGGCAACACCTCGGACCTCGGCCTCATCGGCACCATCGATGGGACCGAGACCGACTGGTACACCTTCTACGGCAACCACGAGTTCATCGGCTGCAACGAGCGCCCGGGCGCCGCCGTCGATTCCGATGTTCCACTGGAGGTCTGCGTGTTCATCAGCTGCGACAGCGGCAACCGCCAGAGCATCGAGTGCGACGGCGGAAACACGACGGAGATGTCGCCCGAGGGTCGGCCCGGCTGCTGCGGCACGGACTCGGCGGGCATGGAGGACTACGGATGCTCGTCGCTCACCAACGACGATGTCTTCGTGTGGATCTCCGTCACCTCCGAGGCCCCGGTCTGCGCCAACTACGGGCTGTCCTACGATTTCTGAGCCACGGTCGGGCCCGGCACCGCGAAGGCCAGCCGCTCGAACCACTGGACGCAGAAGTCGACGAAGGCGCGCACGTTGGGCGCCACGTAGCGGCTGCTCGGGTACACCAGGTGGAAGGGCGAGGACATCGACTTGTAGTCGGGGAGGATCATCTTCAGCTGCGCTTGGCGGACCGGCTCCACCCCGAGTGAGTCGGGCAGAAAGGCGATGCCCGCCCCGTGCATCAGGGCCACGCGCACGAAGCCAAAATCCTGGGTGGAGATGCGTCCGCGGACGGTCACCGATTCCGAGCGCCCGTCGGGCCCCTCCAGCGTCCACTCCATCTGGCCATGCCGCGCACGAAACAGGATGCAGTCGTGGTCGGCGAGCTCCGCGATCGTCTGGGGCTCACCGTGCTGCTCCAGGTACTGCGGAGACGCGAACAGGTGCGCCTGGCTCATGCCCACCGCCCGCGCGATCAGGCTGGAGTCCTCGAGCTTGCCCGCACGCAGCGCGACGTCGAAGCCCTCGGCGATGAGGTCGACGCGGCGCTGAGTCAGCTCCACCTCGAGCTGGACCTTGGGGTACCGCGCACAGAACTCGGCCACGATCTGCCCCACGCCCTCGTTCCAGTCCGACGGCGCCGTGATCCGTAGTCGCCCTTTCGGCTCGCCCATCAGCTCGGCCACCGAGCGCGCGGCGTCGGCCAGCTGCGCCACCGCCCCCGTGACCTGGGCGTGATAGCTCTCGCCCACGTCGGTCAGCCGTTGCCGCCGCGTCGAACGCTCGAGCAAGCGCGCCCCCAGCTGATCTTCGAGTCGAGCCACCCGCCGCGACACGTTGGACTTGGCCAGCCCCAGCCGATCGGCGGCCGCGGTGAAGCTGCCCGTGTCGACCACGGCCAAAAACGCGGTCACATCCTGGAGATCGGGGGGTTCGTCCATTGTTGCGGATCATAGAACGACGAGTTGTCGGATGGCGCCCTACCGGCCCCCATCGCCTGGTCGCATGCTCGAAGCAGCCCAAGGAGAACGAGAAATGTCCGACGCAATCCGCTCCAAGCTCCCCACCGCCGCCCGCATCCTGCTGGGGCTCGCTTTCTTCGTCTTCGGCCTCAACGGCTTCCTGCAGTTCGCGCCCAATCCCCCCATGCCCGAAGAGGCGGGGGCCTTCATGGGCGCGCTGGCCGCGACCGGATACATGTTCCCGCTCATCAAGGGCACCGAGGTCGTGGCCGGCCTGCTGCTGCTCGGCGGACGCTTCGTCCCGCTGGCGCTGGTGCTGCTGGCCCCCATCCTCGTGAACATCGTGCTCTTCCACGTGGTGCTCGCGCCCGCCAACATGGCGATGGTCTTCGTGCTGCTCGCGCTCGAGCTGTACCTCGCGTGGGCCTACCGCGACTCGTTCCGCGCCGTGCTGCAGGCCGACGCTCGGCCCACCGCCAACAGCCCCGCGGCGGGTGGAGTCCTTCGCGAAGCCACCGCCACCCGCTAGTCCGACCGGACCCACGAGCACCACCACCCTTCGGGGTGGTGGTGCTTGGTCGTGGTTGCGAGACTGCGCGGCCCGAGAAACTTCGCGCGGGCCGTGATCCGAAGCGTGCCCGCGGGACTCTATCCCCGCCGAGACACGGAACGCTGCGCCGGGATTTTTGGCCTGGCGGGCGCTCCGTCCGTGCCTCGAAGGGGATCCCCATGAAGTCTTCCACGCGCGCCCTGTCCCTCGTCGCCCCCGTGCTCGGCGGCCTCATGCTGTGCTCGTTCGCCTCCGAGGCCTCCGCCGCGGCGTTCATCGTCACCAGCAACGCCGACGAAAACGACGACGACCTCACCGACGATCTGTGCATCACCGCCTCGGGCACCTGCACCCTGCGCGCCGCCATCGAGCAGGCCAATGCCATCGACACCGAGGCGCACACCATCGACATCCCCGGGGTCGTGGGCACCATCGTCATCACGCAGACCGGCGTTCCCAACAACGACGCCGCCTGGGGCGACCTCGACATCGACGGCGACATCACCATCGTCGGCGACGGGAACATCATCGACGGCAACGGCACCGACCGCATCTTCCACGTGCTGATCGGCGCCAGCCTCACCGCCTCCGAGCTCACGTTGCAAAATGGTTGGGGCGACACCTCGGGCGGCGCCATCTACAACCAGGCCGACCTCACGCTCATCGACTCGACGCTGATCTTCAACACCAGCACGGGCGAGGGCGGAGGCATCGAGAGCATCGCGGGGAGCTCCACCGTGCTCGAGGGCTGCCGCATCACCGAGAACTCCAGCACCCGAGGCGGCGGCGTGTACTCGGCGGGCGACCTCGAGATCGTCGACAGCACCATCGACCTCAACGTCGCGACCTACGGCGCCGGCCTGTACCTGACGCATACCGGGGCTCCGGCGGCCTCGATTACCGGCAGCTTCATCGGCACCAACGACGCGACCTCTCAGGGCGGCGGCATCTGGACCTCGAGGCCCGTCGACATCCTCGGAACCCGCATCGAGGCCAACTCCGCCGATGACTTCGGTGGCGGCATCTATGCCTACTTCGGCGACGCGGTGGTCGACGTGTTCAAGTCGGACCTCGTGGGCAATGCCGCCGACAACGGCGGCGGGCTCTACAACAACCGAGGCGACACCGCCCTGCGGCGCGTCAACGTAGTGTTCAACACCGCGACCACGGCCGGCGGCGGCATCTACAATCAGGGCCCGCTGATCATGCGCCGCAGCGCCGTGTTCAACAACGACGCCGCCGCGGGTGCGGGGCTGTACAACTACTTCTTCGACGCCGACCTGACCGCGCTCAACACCACCTTCAGTGGCAACGACGCGACGGGAACCGGCGGCGGCCTGTGGCTGGGCTCGAACTCCACCGCTCGCTTCAACAACGTCACCGTCACCAACAACACCGGGCTCGGCGGAGGCCTCCAGGCGTGGGCCGGAGCGTCGGCCGAGTTCATCAATACCCTGGTGGCGGGCAACGTGGACGGGGGCGGCCTGCCCTCGGACTGCAGCGGCCCCATCGTCTCCAACGGTCACAACCTCATCGAGGACACCGCTGCCTGCACGATCACCGGGCCCGCGACCAACGACATCTACGCCACCGCTCCCGATCTGGGGCCGCTGTCCATGAACGGCGGTCGCTCGCCGACCCACGAGCTGCTGCCCACCAGCGCCGCGCTGGAGGCCGGCGATGCGGCGACCTGTCGAGGCGTGGACCAACGCGGCGAGCCCCGCCCGGGCGGGGCCGTCTGCGACATCGGTTCCTTCGAGCGTCAGTGAGTCGCTCCGGTCGACCCACGGCCTGGCGCCGACGAATCGGTCGGGGCGGCGTCAGGCCCGGGTCGACCGACATTCGGCACCAGACCGTGGCATGGTTGCTGGGATGTCCTCTCGCTCGCTCCGCAATCGGCTCATGGCCGCGGCGCTCGGCTTCGGCTTGGTCGCGCTGGGCGTGTACCTGGCCCCCTCCGAGGCCTACGAGATCCAGCAGCCCTTCCGCGACGGCGGCGAGCAACAGATGGCCACCGTGGTCTCGACGGGCGCTGGCTCCCGGAGCTACGAGGCGGGCGGCCAGCACGGGGGAACCCGAACCTACGAGGTGCTCACCGTCGACGTCGAGCTGGACAGCGGGCGAACCGTGCGCATCGATCACCTCGTGCTGGCCCGCGACCACGAGCGGTTATCGCCCGGCGACGAAGTCTCGGTGACGCTGATTCGGGGAGAAATGACCAAGGCCCTGCCCCGCGGGCCCTTCTACTTGCTGACCAGCTCGGTCGACGCGGGCACGATGGACCTGCTCGGCTGGACCTTCAACGGGCGGCCCGCGAGCGGAAAGGCCATTGCCGCTCTCATCCCCGGGCTCATCCTCCTGATGTTCGTGGGAGCGCTGACCATCGATCGTCTTCGTACGCGAGAGTAATCGAGGCCCGCCGCGTTGCGGCCGTTGCAGGCGTGTTCGGTGGTAAATTCGTCGCGATGGATGGGGCGAGATTGGGGGCAGTGCTTGCATCGGCGTTGCTGGCGAGCTGCACGAACACAGAGCCGCCGGCCGATGGCGATGCGACCCGCGGCGACGCCACGAGCACCTCGACACCGTCGGCCACGGGGGCCGACGGACCGGAAACGACGACGACGGGTGCCGCCGACACGACCGGTGCTGCCGACACGACCAGCGGCGGCAGCTCGGGCGACGACAGCACCACCAGCGACGAGTCCACGGGCGACGAGCTGCCTCCCTGCACCACGCCGGCCGTGGACGGCCGCCTCGTGCACGGACCCGCCTCACCGCTCGTCGATGTCGATCCATCCTGCGGTCGGCTGACCTACGGGCAGTACGCCAATCAGGGCCAGGCCGACGCCGTGCACGTGCTGCCCGACTTCTCGTTCGCCGGATACATGCGAGGGGGTGTCGCGCTGCCCGACGTGCCCACGGTGGTGACGCTCAATCCCGAGGCCGGCGACAACCGGGCCGCGATCCAGGCCGCCATCGACGAGGTGAGCGCCATGGAGCCGGACGCCGACGGTCTTCGAGGGGCCGTGTTGCTGACCGCGGGCACCTACGAGGTCGGCGATTCCGTGCTGCTCCACACCAGCGGCGTGGTGCTCCGCGGCGAAGGCCAGGGCAGCGCGGGCACCACCCTCGTCGCGACCCGTCCCGAGCAACACGACCTCGTCGTCGTCTCCAGCGGGAGCACGGGGCCGACCGAGGTCGCCGACACCCGCGTGGCGATCACCAGCGAGCTCGTGCCCGTGGGGGCGCGGTCGCTCGAGGTCGCCGACGGCCGCGGCTTCTCCGTCGGCGACACCGTCACCGTGGTCCGCATCCCCAACCAGACCTGGATCGATGACCTCGAGATGGGCCAGTGGGGCTGGACGCCCGAGGCCTACGACATCGGATTCGAGCGGGTCGTCACCGAGGTCGATGGCGATACGCTGACTGTCGACATCCCCATCGTCGACGCCATCGAGTCGCAGTACGGCGGCGGGGCGGTCGCCCGGGTCGATGTCTCCGATCGGATCGAGCAGGTCGGCGTCGAAGATCTCCGGCTGCAATCGGCCTTCCAGGCGCCCGACGACGAAGCCCACGGCTGGAACGCCGTCGCGCTGCGGGGCGCAGCCAACTCCTGGGTGCGCCGCGTCACCGCCCTGCACTTCGGCTACGCCGCCGTCACCCTGGTCGACTCGAGCTTCAACACCGTCGAAGAGGTCGCCCAGCTCGACCCCGTCTCGCAGATCGCGGGCGGTCGGCGCTACTCGTTCAACATCGCGGGCCGCGGCACGGGCAACCTGTTCAGCCGCTGCTTCGCCCGCGAAGGTCGCCACAACTTCGTCACGAGCTCGCGAGTCCCGGGGCCCCACGTGTGGCTCGACTCGCTTTCGGTCCAGAACAACAGCGACGAGGGGCCGCACCACCGCTGGGCCACGGGCTTGCTCTTCGACAACACCGCCTCCCAGCTCTTCAACGCGCAGAACCGGGCTGACTCGGGCTCAGGGCACGGTTGGGCGGGAGCGCAGATCCTCTTCTGGAACATCCTCGCCACCGCCACCGTGGTCAACGATGCACCGCAGGGCGCCATGAACTGGGTGGTGGGCGGTGACGGCACCCGATCCGACAGCGGCTTCACCCCCGACGAGCCCGACGGTTGGTGGGAGTCGTGGCAGAGCACCGTGACCCCGCGCAGTCTCTACCTCGCGCAGCTCGAAGACCGCCTCGGCCCCGAGGCCGTGGCCAACGTCACCATCCCCGAGCAGCTCGAGGGCGACATCTGGTCGCTGCTCAACGGCTGGGCGGGCGAAGGTCGTCTGGCGGATGCGACCCCCGAGGATCCCGTGGTGTGCACGGGAATCCTGTCGGGTAGCGGCGCGGCGTGTTGCCCCGCGTCGTGTGGCGCCTGCGGAGGCGCCGGCTGCAGCGGGTTCCCCGGCGGCGGCGACAACTGCTGCGAGGGCACCATCGTCGCAGCGGGCCTCAGCTGCGCCGACTTCCCGCCGCCCTGCGTCATGCCCTGAGCATCAGGGCCACCGAAACGGGCTCACGAATCGTCGCCCCCGTCGAGGACGCGGGCGCGGACCTGCTGCTGGAGCTCACGCCAACCTTCGAGCAGCTCTTCACCCTGCTCCTCGATCTTCCGTCGCAGCTCCCCCACCTGCACGGCCGCGAGTTCGAACCATCGAGACAGCGGCTCCATCGTGGGCGCGGACTCCATCGGCTCGTCCGCGCGTAGCGTAGGCAGCGGAAACTCGGCGGTGACGATGGGGCCGTCGGTGACGAACTCGACCTCGGGAGCGACGTCGCGGAGCAGCTCGGCCATGGAGCGATTGACGGCCAGGAAGTCACAGCGAAAGCGCTGCACGCCCCGCTCGGTGGCGGCGGCGATGAGGCGCAGCATCAGGCGTCCGCCGAGGCCCTGCCCCTGCATGCTGTCGAGGATGGCGAGCGCGGGCTCGGCCACCTCGGGCTCGGTGGGCAGACAAATGAAGCGGCCGATGCCGAGGCCTTCGCCTTCGCGGCCGTCCTCGTCGAGCGCGACCACCCCCATGGCGAAGTGGCTCTCCCCGTCGACCTCGGTGAAGTAGCGGAGCTCGGCGTCGCTGAGGTCCTCTTTGTCGGTGAAAAACCGCAGATAGCGGGAATGGGGCGAGAGGCGCGCGAGCCCGGCCACGAGGTGTTGTTTGTCGGACGGGCGCACCAGACGAAGGCGGGCGCAGCTGCCGTTGCGCAGCGTGAGATCCTCGGCGTATTCGGGGCCAAAGGTCCGCATGGACTCGGCGGGCGGGCGGTCGTCGGCGGGCTCCGACATGCGCTCAGGGTAGCGCCCGATCGCGGGCAGGCCAGCGCCGCGAGGCTGCTATGATGCACGGCGATGGCCCCGCCCATTCGGCTCACCGCCGCCCAACAGCGCGCCATGGCCGAGCGCCACCGCCAGCGCCTCCAAAACTGCGAGCCCTGGTCAGCGGGCATGCCCTGGAAGCACGAGCTCCAGATTCAGGGGGACACCTACCGGGTGCTCGAGCTGTGGCCGGGGATCGTCGCTTCCGATGCGCCGGTCGACCGACTCGAGCCCGGGCAGTTCGTCGACTCGCCCACCGGTAAGTTCCGGTACTGCGTGCGGCTGCACCGAGCAGGGCAAACCCTACTGACGTGGTGGGGCAATCAAGTCGGCACCGTCCTGTTCGACAAAGACGTGATCATTCCCGCCCTGTACCAGGTGCGCGGGCCCGACGAGCCCGGCGATGGGCACTGGTCCGCGACGCCGTGGATGTCGCTGACGCCGGCCGAGCTGATGACGCTGCGGCCAGGCACGCGCATGGCCAAAGGTCGCACGCTGGTCGCAGGGCTCGGGCTCGGGCACCAGCTCATCGAGGTCAGCAAGCGCGTGCAGGTCAAGCGCGTGATCCTGGTGGAGCTCGACCAAGAGCTGGTCGACTGGATCCTCCCTCGCATCCGGCCTCATATGAAAACGAGGCTCGATGTCCACGTGGGTGACGCCTACGAGCTCATTCCGAAGCTCTCCGCCGACGTCGCGCTCATCGACATCTTCCCGGGCTACGGCGACGGCTTTCGCCGCGTCGAAGAGCTTGCGCGGGCGAGCCCGAAGATCAAGAAATTCTGGGGCTGGGGCACGTCGGAGATGACCGGCCGTGCCCAGTCCGGCGGCTGACCGCGTGTGCACCGACCAAGTGACCCGCGGTAGTTTCGACCTCCGCTCGGCGAGGCCTCGACGCCTCGCCGAGATGCCCCGAATTGAACCGCCCCCTCGGGCGAAGGCCTGCAGCGGCCTTGGTGAGTCCCACGAGCGGGCCCTGGTTCTGCCGGAAATCATGCGTTACGGTTGCGCCAGACTGAGGGCACTCTCCCTGGCTCGAATTCCACGGAGGGGACCTCAACTAGGAAAAACGAGACGAGAAGTTGTCCAAGAAAATCTTCGTAGGCGGCTTGGCATGGGCCACGGATGACGGTTCACTGCGCGCTGCTTTTGAGTCCTACGGCCCGGTGGAAGATGCGAAGGTCATCCTCGACCGCGAGACCGGACGGTCCCGGGGCTTCGGCTTCGTGACCATGCAAGATGACAAAGACGCCCTCAAAGCGATGGAGGAGCTCGACGGGTCGGAACTCGACGGTCGGCAGATCCGTGTGAACGAGGCCCAAGAGCGCTCGCGTGGCGGTGGCGGTGGCCGCGGTGGCGGTGGTGGCTACGGCGGTGGCGGTGGCGGTGGCGGCGGCTACGGTGGTGGCCGCGGCGGCGGCGGATACGGTGGCGGTGGCTTCAACGACCGTGGCGGTGGCCGAGGCGGCCGCGGTGGCGGACGCTATTAGGCGAAGCCTCGCTCCCGTCTAGAACAGGGCCACCTGCTCGGGCTCGCGTCGCTCGCCGACGAAGCCGGGCAAGTGGCCCACTTTCGTGCGCGTAGACAAGATGTCGAAGAAGCGTCGAGCCAGGCGCGGCGCGTGGAAGTCGTTGGGCACGTGCATGAACACGTGGGGCTCCCGCCCCTGCTCCAGCCACTGCACCACGACGTCGGACCAGCTCGCCAAGCGCTCGTCGTTGGCCTCCAGATCGGGGTTGGCGATGAAGCGCAAGACGGGGCGGCCCGCCGTCGCCACGACGGGCGCGGGGAGCTTGGGCTTGCGCTCGTGGGCCTGCACCAGCGCGGGATCGTCCCCCGTGGCCTCGTGCACCCCTCGGGTATCGAGGATGACCCGGTCCACCCCCAGCTCGGCCAACATGGAGTCGAGTTCTTCGGCGATGCGGGCCTCGAAGTACGCCGGGTGACGGACCTCGACCGCATACGAGGCCAAGGGCGGCAACGCGAGCAGGAAATCCTCCAGCTGCGGTAGGCGTTCGGGGCCAAAGCGCGGCGGGAGCTGGACCAACACCGGGCCGATCCGGTCGGCGAGCGGGCGCATCACCTCCATGAACGAGACGGCCTCGCGCTCGGCGTTCACCAGCATGCGATCGTGGGTCACGGTGCGCGGCAGCTTGAAGCAGAACCGAAAACCGGGCGGCGCCTGGTCGAGCCAACGCAGCACGGTCTCCGCCGGCGGCGTCGCGTAGAAGGTGGTGTTGCCTTCGACCGCGTTGAAGTAGCGCGCGTAGGCTTCCAAGCGGCGATCGGCCGGCGTCTTGGGCGGGTAGAGCTCCCCGTTCCAGTCGACCCGATTCCAGATCGGCAGGCCGAGCCACACCCGCTCGATCATGTGCGCTCACCCATCTATGACGAGCCTAGAGCGCATCCGCGAACGATTTCAAGCGGTCATGCGAACGCCAGTATGCAGTACGCTGTCGCCCATGAGCCTGTCGCTGAAGACCCAGTGGACCATCGTCGCCTCGGGACTCGTGGCACATGCCGATCACGTGCTCACGGGTGAAGAGTGCGAGCGGCTCATGGCGATGGTGGATGCGCAGGTCGACGAGGACGAGTACGCGCAGTGGATGGCCATCATCAGCGACGGGCCGCAGCTCGAACAACGACTGAAGAGCCTGCCTCCGCCCCCGGCCGAGGATCATCGCCAGATCCTCGAGGACGCGTGGCTGATGGCGGTGGTCGATGGCGAGCGCGCGGACGAAGAAATCGAGGCCCTGGAGCGCATCGCGGAGCACATCGGGGTGGAGCCCCTTCAGCTCGAGTTCTGGCGCGAGGCATGGACCGAGGCCCAGCAGGCCTACGCCGAGCACGTGAGCATCGCGTTGGCCTGGGTGCTGGGCGGGGGCGAACCCGCCGGCCCCGACGACGCGGGCACGATTCGCGACACGGTGGGTGAGCTGCCCACGACCCACGAGCACCGCGAGCAGCTCGAAGGGGTCGCCCGCGCCGGACACGACGGAGACAAAGCCGCCGCCGGCCTTCGCGCCGCAGGCACGGCCCAGCGCCGCGATGCCCTGCAGCGGCTCCACGCCGCGGCCGAAGCCGCCTCCCGCGGTGACGAAGCCAAGACCCGCTGGCGGGAGCTGGCGGCCGCGACCGGGCTCGACGACGCGGAGATCGAGCGCATCGCCAGCGCCTAGGCCCGGCCCGCATTCATCGATACAAAGGACACGATCATGGACCTCGGAGCCGAGCGACTGCTCTCGCTGGTCGAGAACGCGGGTGGGTTCGAGGTCTCGCGACCGCGCCCCTTCTGCGCGGTGCTCCAGCCCCGGGAGCCCACCGAGCGAGACTTCCTCCACCAGGACCTGCTGCGCCCCGAACATCGCGAGGCGTTCTTCAGTGTGGTCGACGAGGTCGGCCTGGTCGTGGTGCGAGGGGTCGCGGCCGATCCGAGCCGCTACCGCGACGTCCGAGGCCGTTCGAGCCGCGGGCGCCTGAGCCAGGGCGAGTACTATCACCACGACGGCTGCTCCGGCCCCACCAAGCCGCGCGTGGTGGAGATTCGCTGCCCGCACCAGCCGGTAGCGCGCACCATCGCCACCGCGGTCGCCCCCTTCCCCGCCACGCTCTACTCGATGCTGCGCGAGCTCCCGCCGCAGCTCCGAAGCCGTGAAGAGCTCGCCCCGTGGTGCGAGCAGCTCGATGCCCAGGGCCGGCTCCCCGAGCCGGAGCTCGACATGGTGCAGGGACTGGCGACCCGAGCCGTGCGCAAGAGCCTGGGTGCCGCTGATGCCCGGAGCTACTTCCGCGGGGTCGACCAGCGCTGCGAGGCCTTCGACGAACCCTGGCAACGCGGTGAGAGCCGCTTCATCGCCAATGCCAACGCCGGTCGCACCATGCAGCACCGCCGCGCCTACGCGATGAGCCACGACGAGCTGGGGCCCAGCGGCAAGCTGCTCAAGCGCTGGCCGGCCGACCCGGGCGTGCTCGACGGACCGGCTCAGCCATCGAGTGCGCCCGGGAACACCCCGTCGTAGCGAGCGATGGCGTCCTCGGTGCCGCACAGGTGGACGCGGTCGCCCTCGGCCGGCACGAAGTCCTCGGAGAAGTCGACGATGACCTGGTCGTCGCGCTCGACGGCGACCACCGAGCAGCCCGTCTTGGCCCCGACCTTGGACTCGCTGAGCTTGCGACCGATGAGCCCGGTGGGCCGTACGCCGACGAGCTTGAGGCGAGCCTCGAGGGAGATCCACTCGTCGCCCAGCAGCTTGTGGGCCAGGATCTCGCCCGCGACCTCGCCCAGCGAGACGGCAAAGTCGGCCCCCGCCCGGTGAAAGCGCTCGACGTGATCGACCCGCGCGACCCGGGCAATGATCGGAATCTCCGGGGCCAGGTCGCGAGCCACCGCGGCGGCAAAGAGGTTGGTGCTGTCGTCGGCCACGGCCAAGATCGCGGCCCGGGCCTCGGTCAAGCCCGCCTTGCGGAGCACGGCCGGATCGAGCGCATCCCCCACCACGTCGACCCCCGCGACGTCGCGGCGATCGACCACCACCGTCTTTTCGCCGGCGTCGTGCAGGAACTCGACGACCTTGCGACCGACCTCGCCGTAGCCGGCGACCAGGAACGGACCTTCGGCGGCGATGGGCTTGGCCAGCTCGCCGAGCCGCGCCAGGGCTTCTTCGCTGCCGACGCCCATGAGGATCGCCCCCGCCTGCAGAGGAACGGAGCCGGGGACGTGGGCCTTGAACTCCCCGCCGTGCCAGCGCCCGATGATCGACACGCCCGTGCGACGACGGATGTCCGCCTGCGCGATGGTCAGCCCCTCGAGCGCGCTGTCGCGGTGGACCCGGACCTCGCCCGTGCGCAGCCGCCCCCCGAGGTGCTGGATGCCGGTGAGGCGCCCCGCGACCCGACCGTGGGCGAGGCCCGCGAGCGCGGCCGCCTGCACGTGCCGCGGCGTGTACACGGCCGTCGCCCCCTGCAGCAGCATGGGACGACGATGCAGGGGCTCGTCGACGAGCGCGATGAGTTCGCCCTTGAAGCCCAGCTGAACCGCGGCGAGCACCAGCGCCCCGTTGGCGGGGTCGGTGCCGTTGGCGATGACCGCCCGCGCGCGATGGAACAGCTCGGGCTCGAGCTCGTCGTCCTCGACCACGCCGTAGATCACCACTCGGCCGCGGTCTCGGAGTCGGCGAGCGAGCGCCTCGTCTTCTTCGTAGACCACGACCGGGACCTTGGCGCGGTCGAGCTCACCGAGCAGCGAGTCGACGGCCGGGCTCCAGCGATACACGAGCACGTAGTCACGCTCTTCGGGCACGCCCCGCGGCAGCCGCCCCTCGAAGCGATGCTCGAAGTAGGGCATGACCAGCAGTGGGAAGACCAAGAACGCCAGCGACATGCCCATGAACTGGCACACCACGACGAACGCGATCATCACCGGGTGCTCCCAGTGGTTGTCGCCGCCGTACCCGGTGGAGGTCAGGGTCTCCGCCGCCCACGCGAACGCGTGCGCGAACGATCGCTGCTGCCCCTCGAGGTGCTCCATGCCCAGCATGTAGAGCAGGGCCAACACCACCAGCACGCCCGGCAGGGCGGCCAGCAGCATGAGCACGCGACGGAGGGAGGTCGTCATCGAGGCGCACAGTGTAGACCCGAGCCCGGCTGATCGTTCAACCGGTGCTGCTGTTCAATAGGGCGGCCACGATTCCCATGAGGGATTCGCCCGCGATGAGGCCCGCAGCCACGGGAACGGCCAGCGCAGCCAAGGCCTGCGGTCGACGTCGGGCGATCGCCCAGGCCACCAGGCCCCCCACGAAGAACGACAGGGCATTGGAGGCGGGCAGCACGAAGGCCAAGCCCAGGCCGGTCGCGCTGGGCAGCCACGGGCGCCAGGCAGGCCGCCCGTGCTCGAGCAGGGCCAAGATCACCGCGACCGCGGCTGCGATCACGGCGGCCCACAGCGCAGACGCCGGGATGCTCGACAGGCCCTGCCCGACCACCGTGCTCACCGACGCCCACACCCGAGCCGCGGGGGCGGGCCACGCTGCGCTCCCCAGGGCAGACGCATCGGGCACCAGCACGTAGCGATAGATCGGCACCACCACCGCCACGCCCACCACCACGCCGACCGCCTGGGCGAGGAACTGACGGCGCGGGTGAGCGCCCAGCAACGATCCGCTCTTGAGATCGGTCAGCAGATCGGCCGCGCTCGCGGCTGCCCCCGCGCTGACGGTGGCGATCATGAGGTTGGGCGCGGGGCGGCCGGGGATCATCACGCCGCCCGCGAGCTGAGCCACCTTGCCCAGCGGGCCCATGGGAGTGATGTCGGTCTCCCCCGTCACGCGGGCGGCCACCGTGGCCAGCACCACCGCCAGCACCACCGCCAGCACGGCCACCACCACGGGAATGTCGAACAGCACCACCTGCAGCACGATGCAGCCGAGCGCCGCGGCCCCGCCCCCGTAGCCGACCCACGAGGGCGGCACCTCGAGGTCGGCCACCGGATCGGCCTCGCGATCGCGCTCGGGCGTCGCCCGGCGAAAAATGCCCAGGCCTCGCGCGACGCTGCGCCACCGGGGCGCGAGCGCGGACAGCCCGGCGATCATCATGAGGGTGGCCCCGGGCCACACGCTCCAGGCGACGACATTGCGATAGCCAGGGCCCGCGACGAGGCCCTCTTCGAGCAGCCGCGGCGCGATCAACCCGAAGCAGACCAGGGCCCCCAGCCCGATGCTCCAGCCGACACGCCACCCCACCAAGATGCCCGCCGCGGGCAAGAGCAGAGACACCTCGAGGGCCCAGCCGTAGGCGACGAGGGCTCCCAGCGCAGGCACGGCCTCGACCATCGCCTCGGTGGGTAGGCTCGACGGCAACGCGAGCCACGACGGCGTCCCGAGCGAGCCGGACAGCAGCGGCAGGACCGAGGTCAGCCCCTGCAGGCCCACGCCGATGGCCAGGGCGATCATCAACGCCCGCGCCTGCCGACGGCCCTCGCCTCCGTCCGAATGCAGCGTTCGCAGGGTCTCGGCCGCGGCCGCCCCCGACGGGAAGGGCAGCTGCTCGGCGTTGATCAGCATGCGCTTGAGCGGCACCGCAATGAACAAGCCCAACATGCTGATCGACAGGATCCACGCCATGAGCTGCCACAGCGGCAGGTGGTGCCCCGTGATCATGAGGTGGGCGGCCATGGCCGAGACCAGCGTGGTGCCGGTGGAGTAGCCCGCCGCCGAGGCGGTCGAGGCCATGGCGTTGGTCTCGAGCACCGTCGCCTCGCGCCGCGAGATCCCCGTTCGCACCGCGAGTCGCCACGCGGCCCAGCCCACGATGCTCGCGGTGATGACCACGCCGAGGCTCCAGCCGATCTTGAGCCCCACGTACAGGTTGGACAGCCCGGTCACCGCCCCCAGCACCGCGCCCATGGCCAGGGCCCGCGCGGTGAGCTGCGGGACCCGGTCGCCCTGATACACCCGCTGCCTCCACGCGCGGTCGATCGCCTCGGGACCATGGGTCTCGAGCGTGGGCAGGGGCGCCGAGGGCTCGGGCGCGGGCACACCCGATGATACCGACGAAGACGGCGCCTGGCCGCGCTACCATCGATGAAGTGCCGGGCTGGACCTCGAATCGGGCGTGCTGGCAGCTGGTGACGCTCCTGCTGCTCGGCTGCGGCTCTCGAACGACGACGCCTGTCGGGGAGACGCCTCGGGCTGCGCCCGCCCCCGAGCCTGCGATGGTGACGACACCGACCTCACCATCCGCAACCTCGCCGCCCGCCGAGCCTCACCGAGTGCAGTCGTTGCAGATCGTGGTGCTGTCGACCTCGGTCGCCCCGCAGGGCGTCTCGGAGTGGGGATTCGCCGCGCTGGTGGAGGCGGATGGCCATCGCATCCTGTTCGACACGGGTGCGCGCCCAGACACGGTGAAGCGCAATGCGAAGACGCTCGGCATCGACCTGGCCACCGTGCCCACCGTCGTGCTCAGCCATCATCATGACGATCACGTGGGTGGCTTGTTGACGCTGCGGCAGTCGGTCCTGCCCACGCATCCCGACGCGCTGGCCACGGTGCATGTCGGCCGGGGGATCTTCGAGCCGCGGCGTTACGGCGCCAAGACCCACGAAGTCAACGACATGCTCACCATTCGGCCCGCGTTCGAGGCCACGGGCGGCCGCTTCGTCGAGCACGCCGAGCCCGCGATGCTCGTGCCCGGCGTGTGGGTCACGGGGCCCGTGCCGCGCGTGCACCCGGAGCGCAACTACAGCGGTGCTCGCCGGCTCCCGGGCGGTGATGGTTGGATCGAAGACACGCTGCCCGAGAGCCAGTCGCTGGTCATCGAGACCACCGAGGGCCTGGTGTTGCTTTCGGGGTGCGGGCATGCGGGGATCGTCAACACCGTGACCCATGCGCGAGACGCCGTCTCGTCCGCCCCGCTGCACGCGGCCGTCGGCGGCTTCCACCTGCATCGGGCCAAGCCCGAGCACCTGCGGTGGACGGCCGCCGCGTTGCGTGAAGCGGGCCTCGACGTATTCGCGGGAGCCCACTGCACGGGCCGACGGGCGATCGAACGCGTGGGCCGAGCCCCTGGCGTCGCCTCGTCGGTGGAGCTCGGGGTCGGCGAGGCCTTTGTGCTCGGCGCCGATGAAGCCGGCTGAACTCGATCTGTATCCGCGGTAACGAGTCGCACCGCAACCGCTGCTCGCCCTTCGCCGTCGAGACGAGAGTCTGAACAAGGTCGGCCGACTCGGGTGACTCCCAATTGTCGGCAGGCATGGGTGTCCGCGGACGTCCGTCATTCATCACGTGACAGACGTCGGACGGCGACGACCCGTGATGCACGAGCGAAGGGACGAGGAGCGATGAACCAGATGAATGAAACGACCGCCATTGGGAACAACCGCCGCCCAGGATCGACGTCCTGGAAGATCCGAGTCGGCTTCGGCGCCACGCTATGCGCCCTCGTCGGCGCCTGTGACCCCGGTGTCGCTCCGATCGAGACGGACGTCGACGGCACCTTCCGGGCAAAAACGACGGCGAATGCCCTGGTCGTGTCCTCGGACGTCATGACCGCGATCAAGGAGTGGGAGCTGAGCGACCGGGATATGACCCTGGCCGAGCACCTCGAGGCCAAGGCCCGCTTTCGAACGACCACCGATGCCTCGCTGACCGCGGCCGTGAGCGCCCTGTCGGCCCCGGACACCTGCACCGCGTTCATCTCCGAACCCGATTTCAGCGGCGTGCACCGCATCGACGATCAGTCCAACGACAACTGGCGGGCCTGGAGCGAGGGAGTCTCGTTCATGGCCGACGTCAACCTCGACTACGACAACGTCTCCGACGACGACACCGTCATCGACTCGTTCGGCGCCCAGAACAAGGTCAAGTTCGAGATCTTCACCGAGTGTCCGGACGAAACCGCGAACATCGTGCCCAAGCTCGCGCTGCACTCGTCGTACTTCGGGCGAGTGTCCGTGCGCAGCTCCGCGTCGACCCGCTTCGCCGGCTCGGCCGAGGCCACCGCACGACTCCAGGGCGTCACTGCTACCCGCGTCACCGAGTTCGACAGCGGCGATGTGCTCACGGTACTGGCCGCCAACTCCCTCCAACTTCAGTCTTCGAGCAAGGCCCAGTCACAAGATTGGCAGCAGGAGCTACTGCTCGAGATCGTGGACATCGCTCGCGACTACGCCAAAATCACCGTCGATACGAGCGAAGAGGCCGTCACCGCCTTCGGTCCCAAGAAAGTCGCGAAAAACGGCACGGCCGATGCCGACACCATCATTGCCGATGCGGCGAGCGCTGCGAAGACCTTCCTCAACGGCATCGTCCAGGACCAGAGTCAGTCCAACTTTCACAAGACCACCGACCTGTTCGCGGAGAAGGAACTCGGCCGAGTTCTCGACGACTCGGGGCAGCCGCTGGCCATCGGCAAGACCTACATCGTCACGATGCACTCGGAGTACAGCATCGAGACGAACGCCAAGACCCATCACAAGGCCGCGGGGTGGCCGAGGCACTCTCGTCAGCACGCCCACGCCGGGGTGCAAGTAATCGACGACTTCTTGTTGGCGGGCGTGGTCGGTTTCGAGGATTCGAACCACGCCTACCGCGTCCCGGGCACGGAGGAGGCAGCCTTCTTCGTGGCGGGCACCAAGCCCTCTCACCCCAACCTCTTCATCGACCTCGAAGAAGTGCCCGATCCCCTCGACGAGCCCGGCCCCGACGACGAAGACATACACCTGACCGGGCTGAGCAGCGACCGCAACTTCGCCGAGCTTGCCAACGATGCGCGCTCGTTCTTCTCCGCGGTGTGGCCGACGGGCGGCGATCTCCACGACCAAGTCTTCGCCCGGCTCGAGCTCATGGCCGATCGCGACGCGACGAACTACAAGACATCGGATATCGGCAAGACCGACGGAGTCAACGTGGTCGCGGAGACCCTCACCGGGATCAACACGCCCTGCATCCGCACCGAGTAGCTCAACCCGGGGGTGGCTCGTCGAGCCACCCCTGCCCCGTCTCGGCGATCGTGCGCGCCCACGGGAGCAACGACTCGGGCCAGTCTTCTTCGACGATCTCGAAGCGGGCATGGTCGAAGGGCTCGCCCGTCGCCGGCTGCACTCGCACCAGTCGCTCACGCCGGCCGCGGGTCATCAGATCGAGCGCACGGTGGTGACACACGGGGTTGTTGCCCCGCCGCCCCGACAACACGTGACTCGTCCACGTGCAGCCGGCCTTGCAGACGTCGGCGTAGTAGCAGCTCGCGCAGTAGCCCCACAGGTCCTCGGTCTTGCGCCCTCGAGTGAAGCGCAGCGCCTTCGACCGCTCCCACACCGCCTGCAGACCGTGCTCGCGGACGTTGCCGCCGACATAGGCATCGGTGGGCAAGGACGGGCAGCCCTTGATGTCGCCGTTGGCCTCGAGGCCCAGCGTGTCGCGCCCCGCCCCGCAGCCCGTACCGTGCCCCCGCGGCATGTGCCGACGAAAACGCCCCTCGTAGGGCCCGAAGTAGCCGACGTTGGTGCCCGGCCATAGCCGCACGCCGACCTGTTCGGTGCGCTCCTGCAGGCGCATCACCATCGGCATGACCTCGACCATCTGATAGGGCTGCAGCAGCAGGTCCGGCTCGTCGGCGGCGCGCCCCATGGCCACCGTGATCTGCACCTGCCACGAGTGGATCCCCAGCGGGTGCAACAGCTCGAAGAGCGGCTCGATCTGCTTGCGGTTGGGCTGACAGATCTGGGTGTTGACCGAGATCGGCATGCCCACCGCATGAAGGTGCTCGAGCGCGCCGACGGCCGCGCGATGGCTGCCCTCGACCGCTCGCAGCTGGTCGTGGGTGTGTTCGAGACCATCGATGGAGACGGAGACCGTACCGATGCCGGCATCTTTGGCCCGCTGAGCCCGCTCGCGGGTGATCCCCCGCCCTCCCGTCGTCATGCCGCACTCGATGCCCGCGCCGACCAAGGCCGCCGCGATCCGATCCCAGTCGTCGCGCAGGTAGGCCTCGCCTCCGATGAGCGAGACCTCGCGGACCCCCAGATCGGCCATCTGCCGCACCATGTCGAGGGCTTCGTCCGTACTCAGCTCGTCGGGCCGAGCGTGACCCGCCCGCGACCCGCAGTGACGGCACGCGAGATCGCAACGCAGGGTGATCTCCCAGACCGCGTAGATCGGCCGCACCGAGTCGATGGGCCGCACCTCGTCGGCGAGCGGTAGGTGGGTCCGCGATGGCTTGGCGCGCGGAGCGATGGGCAGAGACCGCGGCCGAGGACCGAGTTCACTCACCGGTCAGCCACCCGCGCCGGGTTTGGGCTTCGGCTCGGGTTTGGGCTTCGGCCGCGGCGCACCGCCGTACTTGGGCGCGGGGCGAGGCCGCTCTTCTTTGCCGGGCACGTCGACCTTTCGGGGCGGACCACCGTACTTGGTGGCGATGGGCCGCTCTTCGACCTCGGCGGGCGGCTTGTCGGCGACCTCTCCTCCATCGGCAGGCTCGCTCGGCTGCTTGGGTTGCTCGGGCGCCACCGCGTCGGGCGTGGCCGGCTCCTCGGGCTTGTCGGGCTCGGGCTTCGCCTCGGGCTTGGCTCCGCCATCGGCCTTGGCCGGCGTCTCGACCTTGGCCTTGTCGTCGGCCTTGCCGTCTGCTTTGGCCTTGCCGTCGTCACAGGCCGACAGCAGCATCAGCGGCAGGGCCAGCACCAGCGCTCGCGCCAGCACGGGGGCCGACGTGGTCGAGGACCGCCCACAAAACGGGCAGTGCTCGTCTTCGATTCGCACGTGACGCGTGCACCCCGGGCACTCGACCAGCTGGCTCATGACCGGAATGCTACCGCGATTTTCGGCCGGATGCGGGAAAATCCCGCCGTCCTCGGCTCACTCCTCGGACGGCTTCTTGAAGATCATGCGCCGACCGGGCTTCTTGGTCGTGGGTTCGTCGTCCTTGTAGACGACCGTCTCGCGCTTGCCGTTCTCGTCGACTTCGACCCAGCGGCCCTGCTTCTTGCCCTCTTCGTACTTGCCCGAGGCCTTGAGGCTGCCGTCGTCGTACCAGTACTCGCCCTTGCCGTGGCGCTCGTCGTCCTTGTAATGCTCCCGGTACTCGCGCTCGCCGTTTTTGTAGAAGCCTTCCCACTCGCCCTGCTTGTCGCCGGTCTTGTACTCGCCCTCGGTCTTCTTCTGACCGTCGCGGAACCACCACATCCAGATGCCCTGGCGGCGGTTCTTCCAGTACTCGCCCTCGACCCGCTTCTGGCCGTTGTTCCAGTAGGCGAGGAACTCCCCTTCCCGCTTGCCGTCGAGGTAGTCGATCTCCTCCTTGACCCGCGAGTTGTTGTGGAACTCGGTCCAGCGGCCTTCCTTCTTGCCCTCGAGGAACTCGCCCTCGAGCTTGACCCCCGCGTCGGCGTCAGCGCTCTGCCACTGGGTCCAGGTGCCGTGCTTGATGCCGCCCTCTTTTTCGCACCACTGCTCTTTGCCATCGGGGGGCGCGGCGCCCTTGCTCACCAGGTCATCGCCGCAGTGGCCAGCCTCGACCTTGGCGCCGTCCTTCCACTCGTCCTCGGCGACCTTCTTGCCGTCTCGGTCGAACTCGACCCACTTGCCGTTCTTGCGACCATCGACGTAGGCGCCCTCGGCCGCGAGCTGGCCGTTGTCATGCCACGCGCGATGGGTGCCCTCTTCGGTGTCGTCCTTGTAGTTGCTCTCGTCGCGCTTTTGGCCGTTGTCGAAGAAGTGCACCCACTGCCCGTTGCGCTTGCCCTTGCGGTACTCGCCGTCGCTGCGCTTTTGGCCATCCTCGGAGAAGGTCACCCAGCGCCCGTGCTTGACGTCGTCCTGGTACTCGCCTTCTTCCTGCTTTTGACCGTTTTCGTACCAACTGGTCGATTTGCCGTGCTTGTGGCCGTCCCGGTACTCGGTCTCGTGCCAGCGCTCGGAGGTGCCGTCGTGCCAGCGTGACCAGCGACCGTGCCGCACGGTGCGACCGTCCTTTTCGCGCTCGCACCATGCCTCGTGCCCGGCCGGGGGCGTTGCCCCCTTGGCCACCCCACCGTCGGGGCAGTCGATGGCGGGCGCAGCTGCGGCGGCTTCGGCTTCGGCGGCCGCCTCGTCTCCTGCCGCTTTGGCCTCCGCCCCGTCTTTGGCGTCTTCGGCCTTGCCCTCGTCCGCCTTGGCGTCGGCCTTGCTCTCGTCGGCCTTCGCTTCGTCCTTGGACTCGTCGGCTTTGGCCTCGTCCTTGGCTTCGTCGCCGCCACCGGTCAGCCGATCACAGGCGGGAGCGAACAACGTGAGGCTCGCGAGGCTCGCGAGCACGACGACACGATGACGGCGGACAGACATCGCCATGGACGGTGGCACACCCCACGGGGGCAGGGCAAAGTCTCCCCCGCGCCCCACCCCCGCGGGTGGCCCCCGCAGCGCCCGCGACGACGCGAAACGCCGTCGTCGGGCTCTCATGCTCGATGCGTCCCACAAAGGCCCACTGGCCCAACCGCGGCCCGGGCCAAGCAGGCTCTAGTCATTCCAGCTGATGATCGTTGCGGCCACGGCTCCCAAGCTCGGACCGTAGTCACCATTGCAAACGGAGTAGAGCCCGTCGTCGGGCGCGGAGGCGAACGCGTTGGCGACCGCTCGCATGCGGACCGGGGGCACCGCCCGCTGGTCGTCGAAGTCACAGCCCGGACCCACGCCGAAGTCGTGGTGGAACTCGGGGGTCCCCGTGTTGCCATACTCGAAGCCGCCATCGATCGCGCGACCGACCAGCCCCATCACCGCGACGCGCCCGGCGATCTTGGCGTCTTGGATCGCCTGCAGCTGATCGATGTACCGCGACACGGGCAGCATTGCTGCTGCGTCTGGCGTGGTCGGTGATCCGTCGGCCGCGAGGTCGACGGGGTTGCACTCGAGATCCGCCCCCGCCCCGGTGCACTCGACCCCCGCGTTCCAGCACACGGCCGAGGTCGGCGCAGGCGCGTCCTGGTCGGACCAGAACACACGATCGCCATCGGGCAGGAAGATGGTCTCCTGCTCGGGGTTGTAGGAGCAGTCCGCCTCGTCGGTCACGAAGATGACCAGCAGGTTCGCGTCATCGCGAATGAAGCCGTTTTGCTCCTCGCCCACCGTCGACGACCGCTGAATCGCGCGGTGCATCGCCTCGAGCGGCTGCTCGAAGCCGCAGCCGGCAATCCCCATCGGCAACGCGCACGACAGCAGCGCGGACGGAGCCTGGCCCGGGGTGTTGTTGTCGGCGGCCGAGGTCCACTCGAGCCACGGGCGCACGGCGGGGGCCGGCTGTCCGTCGACCGTCGATGGGTCGATATCGAAGGAATCCAGCGCACAGACGTCGAGGCACGCCTCCTGGGTGGCGTCGATCTGCATCGCCCCGTCAAAGACGAAGTCCGATTGGCGCTCCCGACAGCTCGAGAGCACGAAATTGCCCGCCTCGGGCGTGCTGCCCTGACACCAGGGGTTGCCGACGTCCGTGGTGGTGATACCCAGCCGGAAACGAATGCCCGCGTTGCGCAGCGGCTCCGTCAGCTCGCCGATGGACTGTGCCAGTTTCGCCTGCTCGGCTCCCATGAAGCCGGAGTTGTCGACGACAAAGAGGATGTCGACCGCATCCGAGCCCTCGGGAGGCGGAGGCGGATCGGTGGGGTCGTCCGGCGGATTTCCGTCCGAGCCGTCTTCGCCATCGGTCATGCCATCGTTCATCGAGGTCGCGCCCGGCCCGTCGCCAGAGGCCCCCGCCTCGTCGTTCCCTTCCGTCGCACCGAGTTCATCGGTATCGACGTTCCCGAGATCGACCTGCACACCGCACCCAGCCGCCGCAGCCAGGGCCGCGACCATACTCCAACCATGCATTGTTCTCATTGCTTTGCTTTCACTCTATCGAACAGGCTTCTGCCACTCGTTGTTCATGGACCGAACGGGGGAATCGAGAAGAAAAGGACGCCGCGGTCCGAGCCCCGGATTTCACATCGAGGCCACACTTCGCGATGGCATGTAGAGCCTCGCGATCTTCGGTGAGCGCCCCACGGGGAAACTCGCGGCGATGGGTCGCGACGATGGACAACGCGTTGCGATGTTCACCGCGATTGACCGCCTGCCCCGCCCACTTGATGAGCTCGATCTCGCGAGCGATGCCGGTCGGGCGCTTGCCCTCGCTCGCAGAGGCCTCCGGGCGTCGTTCCTTGCGAGCGCGACCGGGCGCACGCGGCTCGGGCACGGCGGCGGTCCCGGCTTCGGCCTCGGCCTCGGGGGCGTCGTCCATGGGCGCCGGCTCGGGCGTCACCGCGTCCGTGTTCGCGGGGGCCACCGCGGGCGCGGGAACCTCGTCGACGTCGCTCGAGGGTGATGCCGAGGCGCGAGCCTCGGGGCGAGCGGTCTCGCCCTGTTCTGCATCGGATGCGACCGCACCAGACCCGGCTTGGTCGTCCGCCGGATCGAGCACCAGCACCAGCGCGATTGCAGCCCCGGCAAAGGTCGCCCCCATCAGCGCCTTGCTGACGACGGTCTTCAGCAGCGCGGCTCCGCCCGAGGGCGTGGGAGGCGGCGGCACGTCGAAGGGCGCCACCGCACCCGCGGCCATGCTCCGCTTCAGTCGCTGCCAGTTCTGCTTGGCAACACCAGGCGCGGGCGCGGGCGGCTCTTCGCGCTCTGCCGCGATCAAGGAATCGAGCGCCGAGCGTTTCATCGTGCGTTCCTCCGACTACGAGCTTCGCTCCGGGCCAGCACCCGCGAGAGTTTTTCGCGGGCGAGGCGAAGGCGGGAGTACACGGTGGCGACCTTGACCCCCACCACCGCCGCGATCTCGGGCGCGGTCATGCCTTCGAGCTCCGCCATGATGAACACCGCCCGCTGGTCGTCGTCGAGTACGGAGAGGATCTCTCTGAGGGTTCGCGCCGCGTCGGCGCGCGCGTGGGGCTCGTGGGCTTCCACTTGTTCGCGGGCCACCCGACTACGCCGCTTTCGCTCGCGGGCCGCATCGCGCCGGATCCCCTGGGCCACCCGCATCGCGATGGCAAAGAGCCAGGTTCGCAGGTTCGCTCGCCCCTCGAACTCTTCGAGCCGACGCGCCACCACCAAGAAGGTGTCGTGCATCGCATCGTCGACGCGGTGATCGGGCACGCCCAGCCGCACCAAGGAACGCCACACGAAGCGGTGGTGTTCGCGGTAGACCTTCTCGAGCTGTCGCGTCATGGCCGGCGCGCGTCGTCGTGAGCCCGGGCCCGAGCCCACGCGGGAGCTCAGCTTCGTCGGGAGGTTGCCCTCGACGAACGATACCGCGGCAGAGAAGCTCACATCCGTCCGTGCCGCGGGCCCCACGAATCCATCACGATTTTTCAGACAAACTCTAAACCTTCGTCATTTTAGGTACTTAGGGAAACCGAACCTCGATCGCGAACACTGCGCGGACCCCCACCGGGCTCGGGGCAAACACTTCACCCGCGGGCGCCAGCCGGTAACTCGCGAGAATGAAGGGGCCATAAAGCTCGGTCGACGCCCGCAGCCCCAGCCATGGCACGGGCAACAGCACGACGCCGGGTTGAACGAGCCACGCGATCCACGGCTGGTTGGGCGGCGCCGCCTGGTCCGTGCCCTCGGCCCGCACCACCGTCTGACCCGCCTCCACCCCGGCACACGCGAGCAGCTCGAAGCGAGCCGCCACCGGGAACACGGGACACGCCCGCAGCGCGACCGACCACTGGCGGAAGTCGACCGTCGCCCCGGGGACGATGGCGGCGCTGCGAAACCAGTACTGACCCGCGGCCGTCACCCGTACCCGCGGCAGAGCCAGGCCCGCCTCGAGACCCGAGGTCCCGGCCACCGTCGGCAGGTTGCCGAAGCCGAAGCCACCGAAGACCCCCACCAACCCACGAAGGGGCGGACCCGGCGGATCGCGTCGCGCCGCGTCGGCGGAGCCCGACAATCCCCCGGAGTCGCTGCCCCCGGGGTCCGCCTCCGGCAGCTCCGACGGCACGAGGCTCGGAGCGGGCTCGGGCTCGGTTTGTGCGGCGGCCGGCTCGGGTTCGGGTTCCGGCTCGGCCTCGGGGGGTGGCGCAGGCACGGCTTGGCTCGGTGGCGGCGGAATCCGGCCCGCCCCCGCCTGCGGATCGATGGAGATCGCGATCACCACCGCCGCCGCTTCGGCAGCCTCGGTGCAATCGAGACCACCGGGAATCGTGCGACGCCGCTGGCCGTCTTCGCCCGAGATCTCGACCTCGACGGTCCAGGTCTGATCCTCGAGCCGATGGGCGCGCGCCTGGACCTCGAGCCCGGCTCCGGCATCCGAACCGGCGAGCAAGGCATCGATCCGCCCGCGGACTACCGAGGCCGAAGGACACGAGGACGGCGCATCCCAGGCGACTCGGAGCGGAGCGGCCGAAGAGGGCGCGGGAGCGGTAGCGAGGCTCGTTCCCACGGCCACGATGGCGGCGGCCAGCATCGTCGCGGGCAAAGGTACCGTATCGGGCGGAGTCCGTGAAAACGCCCGATCCCGGCCCCGAAGAGGGGTACACGGGCTCGGGCGTCGTCGAGCGTCGCACAGGACGGGCGACTAGCCGCAGCTGTTCGGCACCTCGGTGAGCAGCTGCGTGGTGAAGCCTGCCGTGAAGTCGAAGGCGGTCTCCCCCATGCGCTCGGTGCAGTCGTCGGTGGGGCCGACGCTGCCGAGCAGCTCGGCCAGGGGCACGCCGCCGTCGGGGCAGCCACCGCAGTCGGGATGCGCCGCGCCACCGCACGCACCCAGGCACGAGCACAGGTTCCGCGCCTCGGACTCGACGAGGCAGCCCGTCATCTCGCCACCCGCGATCTGGCCCGCCTCGTCGACGGTGACGGTGGCCCGGATGGCGTGCAGCGGCACCGCGCTGGGAGCCGCCCCGCCCGGCACGCAGTTGAACGCAGTGCCGTCGTCGTCCTCGGCGTAGATGTAGACCACGTCGTCGGGCCCCAGCTCGAGGCCGTAGGTTCCGCCCGACGTGCCGCTGCCCGCCTCGACGCACTGGTCGGAGGCGCCGCTGGGCTGCCACATCGTGGCATCGGGATCGAAGGTCGCCGCGTAGTCCGGCGAGGCGGTCGTGCCCTCGACGCATTGGTCGTTGGGCATGGTGCCGACACCCGAGCCGATGGCGATGGTCGCCGTGCCGGCCTCGTCATCGCGCTCGCGCACGGTGAGCAAGACGTTGAGCTTGAAGTTGGTGATGTCGCTGCCCCAGGTGTTCTCGAGCAGCGTCGCCTGAATGGCTTCGGCATCGGGGAGCCCGTCGCCGTTGCTGTCGCCCATGGCCAGGATGTCCATGCAGTCGAAGCGGTAGGTCGCGGGGAACATCAACTCCCCCGTTCCGGCCGTCTCATCGGCGCTGGACGCCGTGGTGGCCTGTTCGGTGGTCGCAGCCGAGGTCGCGCTCTCGTCCGTTCCAGTGCTGCTGTCGCCGAGGTTGTTCACGCCTCCGGTACCACCGCCGTCGTCGCCACATCCGACCGCCAGGGGCACAGAGAACAACAAACCCCCACAGACCTTCCGCATGGTCGTCATCGAAGCCATGGCGCGGAGGGTAACACGCGAACTCATGGTCGAAACCCTTGCCCCAGCGGGGGTCGCCGTGTCTCAATGCCCGAGTGTCGATGCTCCGTGGTCCATCACCGACTCGTGGTCGTTCCACTTCGCGAAGCATGCGAGGTGCGATAACTGCCGCGTTTTCCTTGGGTGTCGCTCTGCTCGCTCCCACCGCGGCGTCGGCGGGTGGCTTCGACATCCCCGGGGTCGGCGCACGTGGACTCGGTCGCGGCGGTGCAAACGTCGTCGGTGCCGTGGATGGCACGGCGTTGCACTACAACCCCGGTTCGCTCGCAAAGCAGCGGGGAACCCGCGTCACGTACAACCATTCGCTGGTGTTCCACGACACTCGTTTTGCTCGCGCGCCCATCTCCTTCGGTGAGTTCGAGGGCACGAGCTTCGACGAAGCGAGCAATAACGAAGGACTCTTTGCGCTCGGCGGGATGCTGGTCGTCAGCTCCGACTTCGGCCTCGACAACTGGACCTTTGCAGCCGGCGTGTACGGACCCAACTCGGTCGGTAAGCACAGCTACCCCGCCTACGGCTCCCAATCGTTCATGCTCACGGACATGGACGTGCTGCTGGTCTACTACTCGCTGGCCGCAGCGTGGAAGTGGCGCGACGTCTTCGGCATCGGCGTCACCGCGCAGTACGTCGACCTGATGAAGATGGAGTACTCGCTGGTCACCGACAGCGCGTTCACTCCCGAGCTCAACCCCATCCCCGACGCAGACAGCACCCAGCTCGAGGCGACCTTGAACCTCAAGGATCGCACCGCGGGCACGGCCCTGCTCGGCATGTGGTACCGCCCGCACAAGCGCGTCGAGCTCGGCCTGGCCGGACGCGTGGTGCCGATCTTCCTCAACCCCGAAGGCACCATGAGCACGGACAAGCCGACGCTGGTGACCGACGAGGTTCAGGTGAGCATGCCGCTCACCCTGCCCGCCATGGTCCGCGGCGGTGTTCGCTACATCCACGACAACGGCGAGCGCGAGTGGTTCGACCTCGAGCTGGCCGCACAGTGGGAAAACTGGTCGGTCATCGAGTCCTACGACGTGGAGCTCGACGGCATGATCTCCGGGCAGGAGCTCCAGAACCTGAGCCTGACCAAGAACTGGCAGGACACGGTGTCGGTGCGCCTGGGTGGTGACGTGCACGTCATCCCCAACCACCTCACCTTGCGCGCGGGTGGCTTCTTCGAGACCGCGGCCGTGCCCGAGCAGTTCGCCCACCTCGACTTCCCCTCGTTCATGCGGGGCGGCTTCGGCGGAGGCATCACCGCGGGCGGGCGCGGCATCTACGGCACCGTCGGCTTCCAGCACGTGCGCCAAGCCCCGCAGGAAAACGACGAGCTCAACGCCCTGGTGCTTCAGCAGCGGCCCTTGCGGCCCTGCCCGGACAACTGCAACGGCCTCAGCGGCGTGCCGGCCAACGCGGGCCGCATCACCTCCACCCTCAACCTCCTCAACGTCGGCCTCGAGATCCGGTTCGCGGAGCTGCTGGGCAAGAACCGCAAGAAGAAGAAGGGCAAGAGCGGAGCGGAGTCGGGCAGCAGCGCCAACGTGCCGCCCACCGCCCCGGACATGACGCAGTTCGACGCCGAAGAGTACGCCGCCCCGGTCGAGGAAGAACAAGAGTCAGGGGACGAGGGCTTCGGCGGATTCGGCGGGGCCTGAGTCCCCGCACCCGCGGACGGGGCCGCCATGCTCGAGGCCTGCTTTCTCGGCCATCAGGGCTGGTTGCTGTCCAGCGCGTCGACGCGAGTACTCGTCGACCCCTTGCTCACCGACCGCTTCGGTCACGGCGGGGGGGTCGGCGTCGTTCATCCCCCGCGGCGAATCGACCTGTCCGCGTTCCCGCCCGTCGATGCGGTCATCCTCAGCCACGAGCACGACGACCACTTCGACGTGCCCTCGATCCATCGCCTCGACCGCCGGATCCCGATCCACCTGTCGAGCCGAGCGTCGAACGCCTCGCGAGCGCTGCTGCGCGACATGGGGTTTACGGTGCATCCGCTGCGCCCCAACGCCACGCTGGCCGTCGGCGACCTGCGCTACCGCAGCTTCGTGGCCGACCACGTGCGCGGGCCGGTCGAAGACGAGTGGGGCGTGTTTCCGTTCCTGCTCTACGACACGGGCGGGCACGGCAGCGTGCTGTCGGCGATCGACGTCGAGCCCCGCGACGACGGGCTGGCGCAGCTCGGTCGCCTCGCGCCCCCGGGGCTGTGGTGCTACGCGAACAACACGACCGACAGCCGCTTCCAAGACGCTCTGCGCGGGCCCTCGGCCGCGCCCCCGACCGACGACACTCCCCTGCTGGCACGGGTGGTCGCGCGGCGTCACGCGCAGATCGAGCAGGCATGGGGGCACCCCTTGGCCACGCTCGTCGGTGGTGCGGGTTGGGCCTTCGAAGGAGACCGCGCGTGGATCAACCACCACGCATTTCCCATCGATCCGAACCGGCTGTGCGAGGCGCTCGCCCGGGCGTGCCCGTCCGCTTCGTTCACCGCTCCCGTCCCCGGTGAGACCTTCGTGCAGCACGAGGGCCGACTGCTCGCCGAGCGCCCCCGGGCCCCGTTCATCGCGGTTCCTCCTCGCTCCCAGTGGCCGACGCGGACCCATGACCCGACCGTCCCCGTCCGCGACCACGCGCCTGTGCTGAGCGGCCGTGCCTTCGGCGAGGCACAGCTGCAGACGCTCATCGATGAGCTCGGCGACTTTGCCCGCTACCTCTACGGCGGTGCGGTGTTTCGGGCCCTGCAATCGCTGACCGAAGACGACCTCCACGGTCGACGGTGCGCCCTGGCCATCGCCCTGCGCCGCGCCGATGGCCCGCCCTACGTGCTGCGCTACGAACCCGAAGCCTGCGGCTTCACTCGTCAACCAAGCACCGACGCGATCGAAGAGTTTGCCTCCGGTCTCGAGTGCTGGGGCGCCGACCTGCTCGGCCTGATGCGAGGGGAGCTCGGGGTGAGCGCACTATGCTTCGCCGGCCGCATGCGGGTGTGGAATCACGCTCCCCGGCGGCTGCGTTGGTCCCCCCACGACTTGTGGATGTTCGGGCACCCGCTCCGACGGCCGGCCGCGGCCACACAGCTCTACCGCGTGCTGCGGGCCCAGCTGCCCGAGTCTACCGAGCGCGTGCGATTTTCCGGCTCGGCCCCCGTAGGGCGGCCCGACTGACCCGAGGCCAGCCCGCTCCTCGCCGAAATCTCGCCCATCGCCGCCGAGATGGCCACCTGGGCTTGGACCCCTCCACGGTTTCGCGGTACGCATGCTTGTCCCCGTGCTCGTGTTTCCGCTGCTCGCCGTCCTCGCTGCCGAGCCCGCATCGCCGGCTCCCGTGCCCGTGGCCCCCGACCAAGGGACCACGGAGACGCCGTCGGC
This sequence comes from Myxococcota bacterium, assembly GCA_039028615.1. Lineage (GTDB taxonomy): Bacteria > Myxococcota_A > Polyangia > Nannocystales > Nannocystaceae > Paraliomyxa. The sequence goes on from JBCCHT010000006.1 coordinate 81,971, forward strand.
CCCTGGCGACCCCTCCACAGTCCCCACGCCGCCGGTCCTGCCCGAGCCGCCGCCCACCGAGCCCGAGCCGGCCCCCGCTCCTCCGCTGCGCTGGTCCGCGCCCGTCAGCTGTCCGTCGCCCGACGCCGTACAACGAGGCATCGAGCAGCGCCTCGGTCGGCGATTGCTCGAGCGCGAGGTCGAGGCCCGGGCCGAGATCACCGAAGACGCGCAGGGCTATCACCTGACGCTACGAACCACGACCTCGGGCTTCTCCGAGGAGCGCACCTTGAGCGCGAACGACTGCGTGGCCCTGGCCGACGCCACCGCGCTGATGATCGCGCTGGCGATCGACCCGGTGGCGGTCGCCAGTGCAATCGAACCCTGGGAGCCGAGCGAGCCCGAGGCCGATCCGCCGACCTCCGCCCCCGCTGTCAACGAACGAGCGCACCCCACCGAGCCCGCCGGCACCACGCCTCCCGCCAACGAGCCCTCGCGACGCCTGCAGGGCGGCATGCTCCGGCTCGCCGCCAACCTCGGGCTGGGGGCACTGCCCGCCGTCAGCGGTGGTCCGGCTCTCGCCGCCGGCCTACGCTGGCAACGAGCCCGCATCGAGCTCGAAGGTCACTACTTTGTCCCGCGTGGCAGCACCCCCGTCGACGGCGCGAGCGTGAACGTCCAGCTCGGCACCGCCACCGTGCGCGGGTGCGGGCAGCTGGCCCACGAGCGCATCGAAGCTCCGCTCTGCGGCGGCGTGCAGCTCGGCGGCATGCGAGGCGATGGCGACTCGACCCCCGGCGCTCGGACCGGCGTCGGGCTGTGGTTCGCCCTCGAGGCGAGCATCGGCCTGTCGTGGTGGTTCCGTCCGCAGTGGGCTCTGTCGGGCGGCGTCGCCACGGCCGTGCCCATCGTGCGCCCCGGCTTTCAGCTCGACGACGAGCCCGCCGTCGAGTTGTTCGAGCCTTCGTCGGTCGCCGGTCGCGTGTGGCTCGGCATCGAAGTCCGCATGCCCTCGCCCTGACGGGTGGCCCGTGGCCCCCACGTTGGGGGCGGTGATTTCCGTCCCGATCGCGAACGGAGGCAACGGTTGTATCCACCCTCCCTGCGCCTCGATGCGATGAAATCGAGGAAATCTCGCGTTGATTTGAAAGTCCTGGCGGTCGGACGGAACTCCCCCTTCGACGGCCGCTCCCACGGGAAGGCCGACGTGAAGTGAGCACCGTATTGGGGGTGTCACATTCACGACTATGAATGGCGGGCCTCGAAGCAGTGCACGGGGATGGATGGGTGCACGGAGGCGGCCGCCGCAATGACGAAGGTCCAACGATGAACGAACGCGGACGAACCAACTCTCATGTTCTCGCCTTATCCACGGTCATGCTCGGTCTGAGCCTCGGTATGGGAGGCTGCACCGAAGCGCTGGACGACGCCGATCTCGACAAGGACGCCCTGGTCGTCGAAGACGTGGGCGATGGGACGGTGGAGCTCGAGCTCACCGATGACGGCGCCCGCGGGCACTACTTTCACGCCGACGCCGAGGTCCGCTTCGAGGCCGCCATCGACGAGGACACGGAAGAGGTCACCCTGGAGCTGCGCGGCATGATGCTGCTGCTCACCATCGATCGCGAGACCGGAGCCTTCGACGTCGACGGTTTCTCGGCCGACAACGGGCTCGACACTCAGATCCTGCCCGAGGACAAGCAGCTCATCGCCGCCTTCGACCAGGCCCTCGGGGCGCTCGAGCTGGAAGAAGGCGAGGGCGACCCGGCCGTCGACTTGCTCGTGCGCGCCGCGACGCTCTTCGGCGACTATGCCAGCTCTCTGCCGCTGCAGCGGGCGTTTTATGGCCGCCTCGATCGCAGCTCCAACCTCTGCGGCTCGGTCAATCGACCCGGCCAGGGCGTCAACACCAAGCGCTGGACCAACGCCACGCACGACTGCAACGACACCGCGGGCGACTGCAGCAACTGGTGGGGCTGCGACCGTTGGGACGACAACTCGACCGTCGACCACGTGTTCATGAGCATGCACCCCGATGGCAGCTGCGGCAGCGACACCTACTTCGGCGACTCCAGCACCGGCTTCTCGTGCCAGGGGCCGGATCACCCGGGCGGCAAGGAGTACGCCTACGGCGGCTGCTTCGGGCGCTGCGGGGCGGGATGCGGCTCGGGCACCCAGTTCACCCGCGCGTGTGTCGACCACGACCTGTGCGTCCGTTTCGGCCACTCCATCACCTCGATTTGGTGCAACGACGAGTTCGCCGCGACCGGCTGGGACGTCATCAACGCCAGCCACTGCTCGGGCGCGCACTTCACCGTCGACTACAACTGGGCGGGCACCAGCCGCGAGAACTCGTGCCCCACGAGCTGGAAGGACACCAACGACGGCTGTGACCACGGCTGCCAATTCATCGACGGAGACTGCTTCCGATGAAGCTCCAGCGTCTCGCGTGGCCTGCCGCCGTCGTCGCGGCCCTGCTCCAGACCGCCGCGTGCAGCGTCGATGACGACCCGGCCACGATGTCGGCCGCCGACACCCAGGCGAGCGAGCAACGGGCCGCCGACGCGCTCGTCGTCCGCGTCTTCGATGCCTTCGCCCGCAAGGACTGCGACGCTCTCTCCCGCACCCTGGGGGAGTCCCTCCGCACCCCAATGAGCGCCAAGCCGTGCGACGAGTTCCTCGCCCACGAGCCGCTCACCAACGCCGAGCTGAAGGCGGTTCACCGTGTCGAGGTCGATGGCCGTGACCCCAACGCGATGTTGGTCACCGCGTCCATCGTCCAGTCCGGGCGCGAGCGCCCCATCGTGATTCGAGTAGGCCGAGAAGCCGACGCCCTGCGCGTCGTTGCCATGTGAGGACCTCATGAGCGAAGCCACCATCCAACGTTGTCTCATCGTCGTCTCCGTCGTCGCCGCGCTCGGTCTCAGCGGCGCGGCCCTGTCGATGACCTCTGCCTCCGACTCGCGCACCGCCTCTTCGGCGAAGACCCCACCGATACGACGCGCCAAACTGGTCACCGCGGGCGGCGAGCGGCACCAGCCCCGTCGGGTGGCCTCGGCTCGCGACGTGCGAGCCCCCGCACCGACGGTTGCCGATGAAAAACACCGCGAACTCGAAGCCTCGCGAACGAAGGACCAACCGGTCCCGGCCGCCCTCGACCACGAAGGACCTCGTCCCGAGTCCGAGGTCGAGCTGGAGGCGACGCAGTCCGACGCCGAGCTCGAGCTGCCGGGCGCGGAAAAAGCACACCAGGCCCGGCGCTTGGCCAGTGCGCTCGAGACCCGAGCCGACAACGTCCGCGAGCGAATCGAGCAGGCCGAGGCCGACGGTGACGCGGAAGAGGCCGCACGTCAGCAGCGGATCCTCGTCCGGCTCGACACCCGCGCCGCCACCTTGACCCAGCACGCCGAGGCCTTCGACCAGCAGGACGAGGACGGCACCGAGCCGTGATGAGCCTGGCCCTCGTGCTCGCGCTCGGGTCCTCGAGCGAGCTGTCGGTGCCCGAGCACGGGGTCGCGGCCGTGGTGCCCCGCCGCGGCACGGTCGACGAAGCCTCGTCACAGGTGTTGTGCACGGCGGCGCTGGTCTCCGACCGCGCCCTGCTCACCGCGGGGCACTGTGTCGACGACGAGGCGCGGGGCACCCTGGAGCTGGCGTTCGGCCCGGACCCCGCCGACCCCGACGAGGTCCGACTCATCCGCGAGATCGTGCTGCACCCCCGGTACTCGACCACCGACAGCGCCTTCGACCTCGCGGTCCTGTGGCTCGACGAGCCTGTCACCCGGGCTCCGATCCCGCGGCACGAGGGCGCGCCAAACATCGACCTCGTGGGCGATTCGCTGGCGGTCGTCGGCTTCGGGAGCGGCGAGCAACGAGCGGGCACCGTCGTGCTCAGCGAAGTCGACGAGCACACGCTCACCTACGTCCCGGGGCCCGACATGACCTGCGGGGGCGACAGCGGGGGCCCGGTGTTGACGACCATCGATGGCGAGATGCGGCTATGGGGGATCACGTCGGCCGGGGATCGGGCCTGCGAAGCCTGGGGAGTGGCCGCGCAGATCGACGACCAGGTCATCGAGCTGCTCGCGGCCGAGCCCGAGGCCCCGCAGTGGCCGGTCGAGCCCGAGGCGATCTGCGAGCAGGGCTGTGTCGAAGACGCCGAGTGCCCCGGTGATCTGGTCTGCACCGACGACGGGCTCTGCGTCGTACGAGGGCTGGAGCCGGGGAACCTCGCCGGTCCGTGCACGAGCCCCGACGACTGCGCGTCCGGGCAATGTGTGACGATGGGCGCGAGCGCGCAGTGTCTCGAGCCATGCGCGGTCGAAGGCGAAGACGAGACCGTCGGCGCTCCCGCGGGCTGCACGATCGGTCGGGAACGCGGCGGCGGCTTCCCCCTCGCGCTCGTGCTGACGGTGCTCGGCTGGGGACTTTGCCGGCGCTCCTCGGCCGCGCAGGCGGCCGCGACTCAGCCCTCACGCTCGGTCAGCCAGGCCTCGATCTCGGCATACCGCTCGGGCCGAGCGGAGTCGGACCCGGGCGCATAGAACTCCTTCGCCTGCCGGGCCAGCTCGAGCGCGCGCTCGCGATCGGAACCCGACTCCCACAACCCCTGGGCCTGCCACCAGTGCGCCGCAGTGACGATGGCCGCCTCGTCGCGCCCCTCCACCATCGCCAACGCTCGCTGAAGCTCCGACAGCCCCCGCTCGTGCGCGCCCGACGAGACGTGGAGCCGACCGAGAAACACCCGCGCATTGGCGACCGCGGCGTCCTCGGGGCCCTTGGACGCCGCCAGCGTGTCCACCAGTTCCTGCTGTAGCTCCACGGCTTCCGCCCATCGCCCTCGGCCCTCCAGGTTCCGCACGACCTGCACCATCGCCCCCGTGACCAACGCGTGACCACGATCGTGGTGGGACCGCCGGATCTCCAGCGCCCGACGGCACCGCGGCGCCCCGGCCTCCAGGCTCTCCGCCCACTGGTGGGCCCGGCAGATGTTGGACAGGGTCTCCGCGACCGCCAAGTCGTCCGGCCCCATCGCGTCGACCTGGATCGCGAGCGCCCGCTCGTAGGTCGCGAGCGCCCGCTCGAAGTCCCCCCGCTTGCGGTAGATGATGCCGAGGTTGTTCAGGGTCCGCGCCAGCCGAGGATGATCGGGGCCCAGGGTTCGCTCGCGGATCTCGAGCGTCCGCTCGTTGAGCGCGATGGCCTCGTCGTTGCGATCCCAGACATAGTTGAGCACCGCGAGGTTGTTGAGGGTGTCCGCCACGTTGGGATGGTTGGGCCCCAGCACCCGCTCCCGCGTGGCCAGCGAACGCAGGTAGGCCTTCTCCGCCTCGGCATAGTCCTCGTTGTTGCGATGGACGACCCCCATGTTGTTGAGGATCTGCGCCACGTCGGGGTGGTCTTCACCGAGCAACGAGGTGCGAACTTCGAGCGCCCGCTGGTAGTCGGCCAGGGCCGCGTCGTAGTCCGTGCCACGGCGATGCACCATGCCGCGCACGTTGAACAAGGTGGCGTGCAAGAACCCGTCTTCGGCGTTCAGGTGGATCAGCAGCGACTCCGCGATGGCCGACCACCGGAGGCCGCCCTCCACGTCGCGCAGCTCGTAGCCCACGATCGCGCTCAGTCGGATCGCCGCATGGGCGGCCGTCTCCTCGTCGCCCGCCTGCAGCGCGAGATGAAAGGCGTGCTCCTGATCCTCGGCGGCCTTTCGGTACTCGCCGCGGTTTTCGTGGGCCGCCCCCTGCGATTGCCGGGCTCGGGCCCGCAGCGGGCCCCACCCGAGGACATCGGCCGCGACCACGGCATCGGTCGCCGCCGCGAAACCCTCGTCGTAGCGGCCCGCGTTCTTCAGCGCGGTCGCGCGAGCCATGAGGGTCTGCACCTCGTTGGCCGCCTGACGCGAGCGTTCGGCATCGGGCAAGGGCGGGCGTCGTCGCAGCCAGCCGTCGTCCGAGCACTGGCGGATCGGGGGCAGGCGGGCCACCGACTCGAGCACCCCGTACAGCGCCGGGCCTTCGAGCGTCGCGCTCACCTCCAACACGCCCTGCAACGAAATGCGGCGTTCGGCCAGGCACTGCTCGGTGAGCGCATGCAGCTCCGCGGAGCGGGTGCCCGCGATCGTGGTCGCCTCGCAGCTGGCCTGCCGCGCCTCCGACCACTCGGTGGTGTAGCCCTCGATCCACCCCCGCGTCTCGTCCCATGCCTCCTGGACGCCCTCGTCCGCAAAACGCTCTCCCAGGGCCGACTCGTTCGCAGTGCTCCACGCCGAGCCGATCTCTTCCGCCGCATCGCGACAGGCGTGCTCGGCCCGCGCCTGCTGCAGACGAATCGCCCCGAACGCCGTGGCCCCCACTACCGCCACGCCGCCCAGCACCGCCCACCGCCGACGCTTGCGGGTCGGGTCCTGGCCCAGCGCGGTGAGCATGGCGCTCATGTCTTCCCAGCGGTCTTCGGGCGCGACCGACAGCCCGCGAACGACGACGGCGCGCAGCCATCGGGGCACGGTCGCGTTGGGGCTGGGGGGCCGTAGCTCGCCCTGACACACGCTGTAGGCCAGCGTCGCCATGTCGTTGCCCGGAAAGGGGCGCTCGCCGTAGAGCGCTTCGTACAGCGCGGCCGCAAACGCGAACTGGTCCGAGCGAGCGTCGGCCAGGCCTCCCAGGAACTGCTCCGGGGCCATGTACGCGGGCGTGCCCATCACCGCGCCGGCCATCGTCAGCGCGGGGTTGGATCTCGTGTCCGACTCGACCACGACCGCGTCGGCACCGGATCCTCCATCGGAGGAGGGGTCGTCGCGCCGCGCGAGCCCGAAGTCCATGACCCGCGGCCGCCCCGAGTCGTCGACCATCACGTTGTCGGGCTTGAAGTCGCGGTGGACCAAGCCCTGGGCGTGGGCCGCCTCGAGCCCCCGCCCCGCGGCGCGGAACATCTCCAGCGTCTCGCGCCACGGGTGCGGCTGCTGCATCCACTCCGCCAGCGTGCTCCCGTCCACGAACTCCATGGCCAGGTAGACCCGCCGCTCGTGCTGCCCGACGTCGTGCACCGCCACCACGTTCGGGTGCTGGAGCTGCGCCATCGACTGCGCTTCGCGGAGCAAGCGAGCCCGCCCGGTGGACGTCTTTGCGTCGTCGCGAGGCCCTGGTCGCAGCAGCTTCAGCGCGACCTTGCGATCGAGTTCGGGATCGTAGGCGGCATGCACGACCCCCATGCCTCCCGCCCCGATGCGACCCAGCAAGACATAGCGACCGATATGATGACCGGTGAGGTCGGGCGCCTCCGGTCGAGCCCCAGCACCGGGGCTGCTCGGGTCTCCCGTGGCGGTCTCGCCGAGGAGCGTAGGCCCACCATCTGCGGTCATGCGCGAGCATCTTGCCTCACGCGCCCCGGCCGAGCACGACCTAACCCCGTTTCAGATCCAACGACGGCGGCACCAATGCGGGACCGTCGGGTGCTCCCTGAAACGAGGCGCGGCGCCGCCATGGGAACGAGCGACCGCTGGTCTCCCCTGCCCTCCGCTCGCCCCCTGCCGTATCCCGGTGAGCACGCGCCTGCGCCCCTTCGAATCCGGCCTCGTCACTTCGCCCTGGCCGCTCGTGACGAGGTGACGGGCCACCCCGCGGCACGGCGGATCGACCCGCGTCCCGCCTCATTGTCCTTGGCGGAGTTCCCAAACGATCTCGGGACATTGGCCGTGGGCCTCGGACCTCGCACGCCCGACGCCGCCCGCCCGACGGATGCGTAAGCTCCGCCGATTGGGCTTGACCGAGACCACCCTGGGCTGTGTAGAAGCAAAGCATATGGGCCGCACCTTCGAGAACCGAAAGCACGCCATGGCCAAGCGGTCGGACCGCGACGCCAAGGCGTTCAGCCGAGCCGGCAAGCAGATCAACATGGCGGTGAAGGCCGGGGGTGGGGATCCCGATGGCAACCCCGCGTTGCGCCGCGCCGTTCAGAACGCGCGCTCGGTCAACATGCCGAAGGACAAGATCCAGGCGGCGATCGACAAGGCGCTGGGGGTCGGCGACACGGCCGAGTATCAAGAGGTGGTCTACGAGGGCTATGGCCCGCACGGCAGCGCGCTGATGGTGGAGACCGCCACCGACAACCCCACCCGCACCGTGGCCAACGTTCGCTTCGCGTTCAAGAAGGGCAACGGCAACCTGGGCAACGCGGGCAGCGTGGCGTTCATGTTCGACAAGCTGGGCGAGTTCCGCCTCGGCCCCGATGGCCTCGACCGCGAAGAGCTCGAGCTGGAGCTCATCGACCACGGCCTCGAGGACATGACCGATGGCCAGGACGACGACGGCAAGCCGCAGGTCATCCTGCGATGCGCTCGCGAGTCCTTCGGTGAGCTCCAGGCGGGCCTCGAGGGCAAGGGCCTGGCCGTGGTGTCGTCGGGCTTCGTATGGATCCCGAAGAACACCGTCGAGCTGAGCGACGAGCAGGTCGACGAGGTCCTCGCGCTCATCGAGCGGCTCGAGGAAGACGACGACGTCCAGCAGGTCTTCCACAACCTCGAGTAGCGCGTCGTCGAGCTACGCCAGGCGGAGCCGACGGCTTCGCTGCCACAAGAAGGTCGCGAACACGAACGCGAAGGGGGTGGTCATGGTCAGCACCAGGTACGCCCCCCAGCGCATGCGTAGGCGCAAGGCCTCGACGAAGAGCCACACGATGGCCGCGGCCGCGATGATGAACAGGTCGGCCGAAGTCCCCGCCAGCGCGTCGGTCTGGAACATCAGGCCGAGCTCGCCGAACGCGGCCGCCCCGGAGTCACCGACGGCGGGGATGAAGTGCACCAGCGGCCACACCAGGCCGACCACGGCCAGACCGAGGTAGAGCAACTCGAGCGGGGTGACGAGAGCCTTGCGATCGCCGTGGGTGTCCATGCATTGGGTGTGCGCCGCCGGCTGGGGCCGCGCCATTCCCTAGGAGGGAAGCATGGTCGTTCCTCGTCGATTCAGGCCCCTGGGAGCGCACACACGCCCTGGTCTTCGGGCCCCTCGCCGGGCCGAAACCACGGGATGCAATCGAGCGACGGATCGAGGGCATCACACACGGCCTGCCCTTCGGGGGTCGTCGGGTCGCAGTCGGGAGAGCAGCAGCCCGCCGCTTCGCAGCCGGGATAGGCACCGCCCGAGATGCACGACAGCCCCGGCGGGCAGACGGCAATGTCCTCGCACGAGTCGCCGGGACCGATGCCACCGCCGGGATCGGGCGCGCACACGTGCTCCTCGCCCACGGGGAAGCACCCCTCCCCTTCGTCGCACTGCGGGTCGAGCGGATCGCAGGACTGAAGGCACAGGTGTAACGCGCCGTCGTTCGTGATGACGCAGGCCGTGCCGTCGTCGCACTGCGGGTCCTTGGGCGTGCCGGTACACAGCGCCACGCACTCGCCCTCGTTCGTGCGCGGGTCGACGCCCCAGCACATCGAGCCGCCGTCGCAATCGTCGAAGCCCGCGGTGCCGCCCATGGGGGCCGTGCACGCCTCGCCCACCGACTGCGGATCGCGGTCGATCTCGACGCAGCGCACCGCATTCCACACGGGGCCGCCGTCGTCGGCATGCGGCACGCACTTTTGCCCCGGGCAGCAGTCCTGCAGCCACGATTCGCACTCGAGCGCGGGCTCTCGATCGTCGCCGCATGCGTCCGCGCCCGAGCTCGAGTCTCCGGTGGCCGCCGCCGTGGTGTCGGTGCCGAGCGACGGCCCGGAGTCGTCCACCATCGTCGTCATCGGCCGCGGCGTCTCGCCCGACGCCGTACCCGAAGCATCGGTCTGTACGCCCGTGCTCGTGTCGTCGCCGGTCGCCCCCGGTGTAGGACCACACGCGACCATCACGAGCAGCAACGACGACGAAACTCTCCACGTGAGCACTGCCGGCATGTCCTTCAGGTGTTCAATCGTACGAGCGTCGCTCCCCCCGCGCACCGCCATGTCCGTGGTCGATGGAGCGACTTTATTTTCACAACGAAATCAAACGTTTGAACCGAGGAGATCCTGTTTCGAGCCGGGCCGACGCGGGTGGCGAAACTCGCCGATGCGATGCCCGCGACCGTGCGACTTCGACCCTCGGTCGCAGCGAGTGAAGCCTTCACCGGACATGGTACCTTCCGAAGCGTGAGCGAGGAGGCCGCGCGCCCCATAGGCCCAGCGCTACCGCGCTGTAGCCACTGCGGCGACGACCACCCGCCCCATCTGCTCAAGTGCCCCAAGACGGACATGCCCTTGTCCCTCGAGGGCCGGGTGTTGCACGCGAAGTTCCGCTTCATCCGCCAGATAGGCAAGGGCGGCATGGCGTCGGTCTGGGCGGCCATGAACACGCTCGTCGAGCGCCCCGTCGCCATCAAGCTAATTCGAGCCGAGGCCGGATCCGACGAGGACACGGTCGCTCGCTTCCGCGCCGAAGCCAAGGCCGCCGGTCGGATCGGACACCCGAACGTCTGCGAGATCCTCGACTACGGGGTCGGCCCGCGTGGTCCCTATATCGTGATGGAGCGACTACGAGGCCAGAGCCTCGGCGAGCTCATCCACTACGAGACCCGGCTCGATCCGGCGATCGCGGTGGCCTTGGTGCGCCAGGCCTTGCTCGGGCTCGAAGCGGCCCACACCCGCAACATCATCCATCGCGATCTGAAGCCGGAGAACATCTTCGTTCACCAGCCCGAGACCGGACCCCCGGTCGTCAAGCTGATGGACTTCGGGGTGTCCAAGCTCCTCGACGGCAGCTCGAGCGTGCGAACCCAGCACGGTGCCCTGCTCGGGACCCCCGAGTACATGTCGCCCGAGCAGTTCAAGGGCGCGGCCACGGCCGACGTACGCACGGACATCTGGGCCATGGGCGCCATCTTGTACAAGGCGCTGACCGGCAAGACCGCCTTCGCGGGGCCCAGCGTGGCGGCCACCTTGCTGATGGTCACCACCGATCCTCCCGAGCCCATTCCCGACCTCGTGCGCGGGGTGCCCAAGGAGCTGGTGGAGATCGTCGAGCGCTGCCTCAACAAGGACCCGACCGAGCGCTTCGAAAGCGCGGCCGAGCTGTGCGACGCGCTGATGCCCTTCGACATCGACACGCTCGCGGGGCTCGTGGTGTGGGACCCCGAAGACGAGGAGCCCGAGATCTCGTCGCCCACGCTCGTCGCCGACGAGATCAGCAGCGTCTCCAAGCGGTCCCATTCGCGGCCCCTGCCCGCCGCCCAGCGCGACACCGAACAAGCCACCACGCAGCAGCGTCGCACCAGCCCTCGCGGCTGGGCACGACCGGAGTTCCGGGCCTGGGGGGTAATCATCGTGGTGACGCTGGCCGTGGTGTCGGTGCTGTACATGCTGGCCAGCGATCCCGAGCACGAGCGACGACACGACGCGGTCGCGGCCGACGACAGCGACCCGCCCGACTCGGAGCCGCGCTCGGCCGCGAGCCACGTACCCACCGCCGAAGAAACGGTGGACGCCGCGACGGCTGCTCCTTCCGATCCACCACCGTCGGACGAAGCCACCGCGACCCCGACCGAAGACCTTGCGACCGGAGCGACGGGGGCAGCCGAGCCCACGGACGCACCACCCGAGGCTCCCGATCCGACCGCGGCCGACCCCGAGCTCGTCGAGCCTGCCCCGGCCGAGCCCGAGCCTGAACCCGCTGCACCCGATCCCGCTGCACCCGATCCCGCCGCGACCAAGGCCGCGCCCGCCAAGACGGAGCCCAAGCCCGCCGAGCCCGGCCTGCCCCCGACCACGCCGCCCGGCACTATTCGCGTCGGCCCCTATCTCACCCTCAAGAAGCCCGGGCCCAGCGGAGACCACGGCGAGGCGCGGGCGTACTGCCGCAACCTCGGCACCCACGCGTTCGTCGGCGTCACCGAGTGGAAGCTCGCCAATCCCACCGTGGCCAAGAAGGTGGCGGGCGTGGTGAAGAAGGGCCGCTACTGGACCTCGGCGTTGTGGCAAGGCAAGGCCAAGACCATGGCCGCGCCGTCCAAGGCGATGAAGTCCCGCGACGCCAAGCGCTCGGGTCCGCGGGCGCTGTGCGTGGCCCGTTGGCCCTGACCGGGCTGAACTCGGCGCGAGCGACGACACAAAAAGTGCGATGGTAAGTCCCGACCAAGCCCCAAGCCGGGACTCACCATCGCATCACTCGGTCACTCACTCGTAGGTCGGTCGGAGCTGCGCATGAGCCCGCTCGGGCCGGCGCAGTCGATCGGTGCAGGTGCGACCACCACCGCCGTGCCACGCCCAGACGCGATCTCGCCAGGGAACCCGGAAACCGGACCAACCCCGGTGAGACAGCGGGCGTCGCTCGATGGTGCGTTTGTTGGTCACGAGCAGAGCATGGAGCCTGACCGCCGCGCCCGCCCCTTAATCCCGCTTAAAGGGCCGAATCCGAGCTGGAGACCGAGGCTCCGCCCTATATCTTGGAGCCATGCTCGCCCGACGATGTTCCTGGGTCCTGTTGTGCTCCGCCCTCGCGCTGCCCGCCTGTCAAAGCGACGACGACACCGACGACGAACAGGGGCCCAACAATCCCTCACCGAGTTCATGGCTGGTGGGCGACCAGGGCGAGATGCTCCGCCTGACCTCCGACGAGGGCGAGGTGAGCACCTACCCCCTCGAGATCGCCACCGACCTCACCGGGATCGCGTGCATGGGTCAGGCCACCGCTTGGGTGGCAGGTGAACGCGGCACGGTGCTGGTCAGTCACGACGCGGGCGAAGCCTGGACCACCATCGACATCGGCACCACGGCGGACCTGCGCTCGATCGCGGTGAGCGAGAGCCTGCCCGGCCAGGAGACGGTGTGGGTCACTGGGGACGACGGGGCTGCCCTACGCACCACCGACGGCGGCCGCACGTGGAATCGCGTGCCCGGCCCTGCCCTCGACTTCAGCGCGGTCGCGACCCAGGAGACCGGCGACATCGCGTTCTTCACCGCGCTCGATGGCAGCGTGTGGCGAAGTGCCCACGGGGATCCCATGACCGAGGCATTGAGCCCCGGAGATCATGCGCTGTACGACGTCGCGCTCAGCCACCACGGCGACACGGTCGTGGTGGTGGGGGAAGCAGGCCACATCTGGCTGAGCCACGACGGTGGCGCTCGGTTCGCGGCGCTCGAAGCTGCGACCGCGCTCGACCTGCATGCGGTGCACCTGGCCCAGGATCGCGAGACCCTCGTGGCGGTGGGCGAAGCCGGAGTCGTCGTGCGCATCGACCCCAGCGGGGCCCGCGTTCAACAGACCCTCGGACCAGGCCAAGCGCTGTACGACCTGCATCTGCGTGCCGATGGCTTGGGTCAGGCGGTAGGCATGGGCGGGGTCGTGCTGCTCACCGAGGATGCCGGTCAACAGTGGCGACCCGTCGAGACCGGCTATTCGAACGACTTGTGGGGAGTGGACGACTTCCACACGACACCACACTTGTGAGGACTTTCCCGACTCTAACGACTACACCTCCGTAGAGTCGGCACACTGGCACACATGTCGAAGATCGCCTCACCTCGAGCGGCGATCATGGGAGTGCCCCTCAATCGGACGCCATGAGGCCCTAAACGTCTGTAGACGCGCGTATTGCCGTGTGCGAAAACGAAATGGGACGAACTAACACTTGGCTCGATTGGGGGGAAACGGACAATGAGCCTTACCCGTACGACGAAGATAGCGACGATATCCGCAATGCTCGCACTCGGCCTCTCGGCCTGCCCCGGTGATGATTCGGGCGGGGCTGGAGCCGACGATGGCATCGGCCCATTGCCGCCGGGCGGTAGCTCGGGTGGCACCGGCAACAACGTGACCACGGGCCTGCCTCCGGCGGAGACCGGAGTCATGACCGGCGGGCTCGATAGTGGCAGCGGCGAAGACGACGACAACGGCGACAACAGCGTCGACACCAAGTTCGACATTCCGCCCTTCCCGGATCTGAGCGGCCCCGAGAACACCTGTGACACGGATCCGAACGCAGACGAAGACAACGACGGATTCTCGGTCAACGAAGGCGATTGCAACGACTGCGACGCCAACGTCAACCCGGGCGCCATCGAGGTCGAGGTCACCGAGCCCGACGAGATGGGCATGGTCCCGGAGGCGGCCGATGAAAACTGCGACGGGATAATCGACAACGTCCTGCCGCCCTGTGATGCGGGCCTGGCCATCGGCGACACCGACCCCATGTCGGGTGCCGCCGCGATCGGCCTGTGCAAGACCTCGTCGGGGCCGGGCGACTGGGGCATCGTGAACGCCGAGTATGTCCGCGCCGACGGCAGTGCTCTCAACGCGCCGCTTCAGCACGGCCTGATGCCGAGCTTCGGCACCAACATCAACTCGCTCGAGGGCGACAGCCTGCTGGTGCTGTCGTCGGGTCGCGCCCGCACCACGGGCCAGGCCGACGCGTGCAACAACTACACGTGCATCGAGTCGGGAGCGAGCACCGCTCCGGCCGGGTTCCCGCAGGACGTGGTCGGCTGCAGCGGTGGCACGGCCATCTTCGACGACATGGCCCTCGAGCTCACGCTGCGGGCCCCCACCAACGCCACCGGCTACGCCTTCAGCTTCGACTTTTACTCCTTCGAGTATCCAGAGTACGTGTGCACGGCATGGAACGACCAGTTCATCGCGCTGGTCGACCCCCCGCCGCCGGGCTCCATCGACGGCAACATCTCGTTCGACGCCATGACCAACCCGGTGAGCGTCAACGTGGCGTTCTTCGAGGTCTGCTCGGGCTGCCCGCTGGGTACCGGCGAACTGCTGGGCACCGGCTTCGACATCTGGGACACGGCCGACTTCTCCAACCCACCCATCGGTAGCGCCGGAGCCACGAGCTGGCTGGCGACCACCGCTCCCGTCGATCCGGGCTCGGAGGTCACCATCCGCTTCACCATCTGGGATACCGGAGACCAGCAGTGGGACTCCACGGTGCTCATCGACAACTTCCGCTGGATCGCCGACGGCGGCACGGTGGCGGTGGGCACTCAGCCCGAGGGCTGAACGCCGCGCCCTTCGCGGGCAACAAGGGGCGGCCGGACTCGAAGCAGTCCGCGCCGCCCTCTTCAATTCGGGCGCCCTTCGAAACGAAGCGACCCCGTGGTCGCCGGGTGGCGAGCACGGGGTCGGTGATGGCCCGGAGGCCTAGCCCTCTTCGCCGGAGGGCGCCGGGTCGGCCTTGGGCTCGTCCGCCTTCGGCTCGACCAGCTCGGCGTCGGGGTCGAGCTCTCCCTCGTCGCCGTGCAGCGGGCGAACCTCGGTGGGCTCGTTCGCGATGATGTCGAAGACGATGCGGCGGTTCTGCGCCCGACCGTCTTCGGTATCGTTGGTCGCGACCGGAGCGGTGTCGCCCTTGCCGTCGGTCTCGATACGGCTGGCGTCGACCTCCTTGTCGACCAGGTACTGCTTGACCGCCTCGGCACGACGCTTCGACAGCTGCAGGTTGGTCTCGGCGTCGCCGACGTTGTCGGTGTGGCCGACGATGAGCACCCGGACACCCGGGAACTTCTTGAGCTTGGCCGCGACGTCGTCGAGCACCGGCTCGGAGTCGGGCCGGATGGTGGCCTTGCCGAACTCGAACTCGATGCCCTTGAGCTCGCCCTTGAAGATGAGCAGCTCCGGCGGCAGCTCGTCGGGACAGCCGTCGTCGTCGTCGACGCCGTTGTAGTTCTCCTTCTGGAAGACGCAGTCGTCTTCGACGTCGAGGATCATGTCGCCGTCGGTGTCCTTGAGCGGGCACCCGTCGGGCTCGACACCCGGGACCTCGATGCAGGCATCGACCTTGTCGATGAAGCCATCGCCGTCGGTATCGGGGCAGCCGCTGGGTCCAGGCCCGGGCTGGTCGGGGCACTGGTCGTCGGCGTTGAGGATGCCGTCCTTGTCGCGATCGGGATCGACCGGCTCGACCTTCGGCGGCGGCACGGGGCGCTTGCGCCCGAGCACGAGGCTCAGCCCGCCCAGCGCCTGGAAGTGCGAGGTGCCACTGTCCTGCAGCGTCGCGCTGGCGCTGACGATCTGCCGCACCTCGACCCGCGCCGCGAGCCGCTTGGTGATGTACATCTTCACGCCGCCGCCGTAGTGGAACGCGGGATCGATGTCATTGCCCAAGATGAGGATGTTACTGCGGACCCCCAACAGCCCGTAACCACCGAGCAGGAAGGGCGTGATGCGATAGCGCGGCACCTGCAAGATCACGTGCCCGCGGAAGCCGTAGACGAACGCGAAGTCGTTGGTCTGCGTACGCACCCGCGTGGGGTTGGCGGAGAACTCCGCCTCGACGCCCAACGCCTTGAGCGGGAAGAAGGCCGCTCGTGCACCGACGTCGGCGCCCAGGGTCCACAGCGGATCTTGAGGGCGCGTGATCGGATCGTAGAGGTCGTGCTCGTCCGACGGCCGGAACAAGCCGCCGTACAGGCCCAGTTCGAACAGGTTGCGCGCGGGCTCCCAGCGGCGGATCCACGGGCGCTCCTTGGCCTTCATCTTCTCGTAGACCTTCGGATCGTTCGGATCCGGCTCGGCCTGCTTTTCTTCCTTGCGGGTCCGCAGGCGAGTCTTGGGCTTGCCCTTGCCCACCTTCACGCTGCCGCTGGCCCCGGCCTCCGCCTTGGGGGGCTCGGGTGCCGAGGGAGCGGAGGGCTGCGGCTCGGCCTCGGCCGGCGCCGCATCAGCCTCGGGCGTGGCCTCGGGTACGGCATCCGCCGGTTGTGTCGCTTCGGCTTGCGCCGGCTCGATCGCGAGGTGCGACGAATGCTCGACCGCTCCGGCCGACGTCGCCACGAGACACGGGAGCAGACCGGCAGCGAGTGCAGCGACGGTGCGCTTCATGGACAATGATTTATCGCAGGTTCGCACCCAAGGGATAGAGGGGTCCCGCCTCGGGTCGAAATTCCCCACTGTCACGGCGTGGAGAGCCGCCGCAGCGCCTGCTAGAATGCGCGCCTGCGGCCGGTACGCTCCGGCAGCCCTTCGATGAACCTTGGACCTACGATGAGGTATGGAGTGAAGACTAGCAACCTAGTGGCAATGGCCTTGGCCCTGTGCATCCCCGCCGTAGGGTGTGGTGACGACAGCGGTACGGGGAGCGGAGGAGCAGACGGTACCGGAGGCTCCACCACGGGCGATGTGGCGACCCCGGCCACCACCACGGGCGCCGACTCGACCGGCGCCGAATCGACCGGCGTGGCGTCCAACGAGGGCGATGGCTCCACTTCCACCGCCGATTCCACTGGCGAACCGCCTCCGGTCGAGGTCACCGTCGAGGGCGAAGTCGTCGACTTCGTGGCCATGGCCACCCCCATCGCCGGGGCCGAGATCTCGGTATTCGGCAACCCGGGGCCCACGGCCACCTCGGACGCGGAAGGCTTGTTCAGCATCGGCACATTCGAGCCCGACACCACCGCGCACTTCGTCCTGGCCCCCAACGAGACCTACCTCGGCGCGATCGTTCCGGCCGCGATCGAGTCCGACGAGCTCCAGGAAGACCAGCAGCTGTCGCAGATTCCGCGAGCCTTCGTCGACATCCAGCTGATGCTGCTCGAGGGCATGATGCCGGAGCCGCCCGACCTGACGCAGTCGATCATCATCGTTCGGCTCATCAACAACGCCGCGGTCATGGAGGGTGCAACCACCATCGACATGACCCCCGCCCCCGCCCCGGGCACCTTCTACGCCCCCGACGAGACGGGGGCTGCCATCCTGAACGAAAACGACATCACGTTCGGGGCCCTGCCCGTGGTGGTGTACTTCAACGTGGATGCGTCGGACCCCGGCGACATCTCGTTCGAGGCCACGCACCCCACGCGCGATTGCGAAGTGCTCTTCCCCGACTTCCCCACGCTGGGCGAGCACATCACGTTGGTCGACATTACCTGCCTCTAAAGCCGCCCCCTGCGCGCCGCTTCGCCGCGCAGGAAGGCCCAAGAGCCAAACGACACGCGAACGAGAGAGCCGGCCTGGAGCCGGCTCTTTTTCGTGGATTCCGCGTCCCGAACGCCTAGACGCAGGCGTTGGCCAGGTCGATGCAGCCCGGAGGAGCCGGGTCGAGCATGTTGGCGAGGATGCAGTCGATGCACTCCGTGCCGTCGCCCTCGTCTCCGCCGCCGCCGGTCGTGCCCGAGCTCGAGCCACCGCTGGAGCTGGAGCCGCCGTCGGAGCTACTGCTCTCGGAGGGGACCAACTTGTCACAGACGCCCAGATCGATGCACCGGTTGGTGACGCACTCGGTGAGCCGGAACAGGTGCAGCGCCTCGCCGACGGTGAGCCGCTCCTCGCAGGTCAAAAAGCAGGTCAGGTCCGGCTCGGGGAGCATCGAGATCTGAAGCTCGGTGGCGCAGCCGACGACGCAATCGATGGCGTCGCGGCACGTGACCTCCGGCTCACCAGAGCTGGTGCTCTCCACGCCCGTCGTGGTGCTCGTGGTCCCGGGGGGAATCACCGCCCCCGAAGTGCTGGTGGAGAACACCAGAGGAACCGGCTTTTCGTCGGAATCGAAGCACGCGACGAACAGAGCGAACGCGGCGAGCATCGCGGGAGCGATGGAAGCGATTCGAGGCGACTTGGCCGAGCCGGCGGACGAGCCCGAAAACATCGGCGTCACGGTAGCAGCAAAACCGATGGAGACGAAGCCCCGCGCCGCGGCTTTCAACGGCTCCTGGAGTCATCCCAGCGCCCCATCGAGCCCCATCGGAGGCTGACTAGCGCAATTCGCGACACCGTTGCATAACGGTCTCGCCCCTGGGTTGTCACCGCCTCGGGGCCCGGACACAATGAGCACGGGAGCCCAGCCAGGCTTGCCGGTACTGGCCGTACGCCCCCGCAGGGATCGACATGATGCATTGCACGACTACGTTCAAGGGCGCCGCGGCTCTAGTTGGAATGGCGGCCTCGCTCGCGTTGATGACCACCGGATGCCGCGGTGACGACATCTCCAACGACTGCGAGCTGCAGGGGCAAGCGTACATCCAAACCGCCCAGAACGAAGCCACGCCACTGCTGGCCCCGGTCCCCAACCGTAGCCCCTTCCCGGTCACGCTCGAGCTCACCGAAGACGGCATCAACCGTCTCCTCGGGGGCGCGGTGGCGGATCAGGACGTGCCCTTCACCGGCAACCTCCCGCTCGGCCCGGCCAACGCCGACTTCCGTCCCGAGAGCGATCCAGTCATCGAGTTCGTCGATCTGCCCGGCTGCAACAGCTGCATCCTGTTCTCGCTCCAGTTCGGCATCAACCTCGCGACCGGCAACAGCCCCATCTCCAGCGGTGTGGGCAACGTGAGCCTGTCGATCCCGATGCGCCTCGACTCCGACGAGGAGGCCGGGGTCAGCACGCTCGTCGCCGACTACTCGCGCGCCGAGGTCCGAGACCTGCAGCTGGTCGTCTACGGCATCAACTCCGAAGAGCACGCGACCCTCACGGGCGCCCTCAAGATCCTCCTCACCGAGCGGGTGCAAGAGTCCTTCGACGAGGTCGAGCTGCTCCAGATCGGCTCCTGGCAGATCGGGCAGGGCGACGTCCGGCTCATCGCGCGTCGGCTCATCGTGCGCCCCGAGGACGACAAGCTCATCCTCGGCATGCAGACCAACCTGCCGCTGGCCGCCGACGTCGGCATCGACCTCGAGGGCGAGCTCCCGCCGGGCTCCCCGATGGCGGTCAAGATGGACACCCGGCTGTTCCTGACCATGAGCCACCGGATGTTCGAGGAAGGCGAGATCGCGCGCCGCTACGACGAGGACGGCAACCCCGACGACGACGGCCTGTTCGCGGTGACCCTCAGCGACATGGTGGGCAACGAGATGAACAGCCCCCAGCTCGACTCCACCTTCCGCGTGTGGCGGACCGCCGAGGGCTACTGCGGCTTCGCCGAGGCGGTGATGCCTCTCAACGTCGAGGTCAACAGCACCAACACGGGCATCAACATCACCCCGGGTACGGCCACCGTCATCGACGGCGAAGGCTACGGCCAGGGTGCGCTTCAAGACCCCGAGCTGGTCGACAACAACCAGCACCTGGTGGACAACTTCCGATCCGACCTGGCCGACGCCATCGGCACCACGGTCAACTACGATGCGCTGGACCTCGACGGCAGCACCATCGTCTTTGCGGTTCAGGACGTCGCCGTCGACCCCCTGAGCGTCAATAGTTACTTGGACTTCATCGTCGTACAGGATGCAACTGATGAGTAGCGTTTGCCTGCGCCCCCTGCCGATGCTCGCCGCCGCGGCGGGCCTGCTCTGCGCCACGGGGTGCCCGCCCACCGACCCCGGTAGCAGCTCCAACGGCGGCACCGCCAGCCCCGTCACCGACAGCGGACAAAACTCCGCCGACGAGACCGGGCTCCAGCTCGAGTGCACCCCCGGCGAGGTTCGGTGTCAGGGCCAGCAGTTCCTCGAGACCTGCGCACCCACTGGGCTCGAGTGGCTCTCCGAGGCCTGCGGCGAGCTCGAGGTCTGCGAGCCCTGCGAGGCCACCGATACCTGCACCCAGGACCGCTGCGTGGGGCCCTGCGAGGTCGAGGCCGAGCTGCCGTCTTCGGCGGGCTGCTCGTTCATCGCCAACCGCCAGCTGCACCTCAACGAGGCCGCCCCCGACGGGCTGGTCGTCGCCAACCCCAACGAAGGCCTCGAGGCCATCGTTCAGCTTTACCGCACGCCCGAGGGCACGCGCTTCGAGGAGCCGGTCGGCGTGCCCATCACGCTGCAGCCAGGCGAAGACCACGTCTTCGAGCTCACCTCCGACTTCGTGCTCGGCAACTCGTCGATGTTCCGCACGGGCGGCACCTTCCGGGCCGAGAGCAACGTGCCCATCAACGCGTACCTGCACTCGCCGCTGGCCAACGCCCGCGGCAACGACTCGTCGCTGCTGCTGCCCGAGACCACGCTCCGCCGCGACTACGTGGTCACGTCGTTCTCGCCCCACGAGGAGCAGGCCGAAGGCCAGGGCGAGCCCAGCTACTTCGAGATCGTGGCGACCGAGGACTTCACCGAGGTCACCTGGACGCCGCCCGTCGACACCGCGGGCACGGGCATCAACATCAACTTCGTGTCGGCGGGTGACACCAGCCCGGTGCTCAACATGAACCGCTTCGACACGGTGCGGATCGCGGCCTCGGCCAACGTCCAGGAGAACGCCGACCTGCGCGACGTCTCGGGCACCGTCATCCACTCCAACAAGCCGATCTGGGTGGTGGGCGCCAGCCGCTGCTCGCGGGTGCCCGTGCGCGAAGAGCCCGCGCGCGGCCGCTGCGACCCCCTGCAAGAGGTCCTCATCCCGCTCGACTACTGGGGTGAGCGCTACGTGGCCGCCCACTCCCCCGACCGCGACCAAGAGCGGCACTGGTGGCGGATCTACTCCGGCAACCCCGACGTTCGAATCACGGCCGAGGGCAACCTGGGCTGCGACGGCCCCGTCCTCACCGAGGAAAACTGCACCGCCCCCAACACCTTCGACGGTGAGGGGTGCACGTTCGCAGCGCGCGGCTCCTGGATTCAGGTCGACGTCAACAACGAGTGCAGCTTCTTCCTCGACAGCAACATGACCGGCGCCTTCATGCCGGTCCAGTACCTGCAAAGCGGTAGCGTCTCCGACGAGGCCCCGGTCGAGGCGGCCTTGGTCGGCGACCCGGCCATGTACCAGATGGTCCCCGTCGAGCAGTTCCTGAGCCGCTACGTGTTCTCCACCGGCGTGGGCTTCGACGAGCACTACGTGCAGGTCATCCGCCAGGGCGGCGGTCCGTCGGTCTTCCTCGACAACCAGAGCGTCTCCGGCTTCTACCCGGTCACCGAGACCTACGAGGTCGCCGACGTGCCCATCGAGGCCGGCGCCCACATCATCGAGAGCGGGGCCACCTTCGGCATCGTGCAGTTCGGCCTGTCCGGCGCCGATCCCAGCCGCGAGTGCGAGAACGAGCTCAAGAACGGCAACATGGTCTGCCTGACCTCGTACGCCTATCCCGGCGGCATGAAGTCCGAGCGAATCAACATCCCCTGAGCCTCGTCCGCGACGCAAAAGACCCCCGTGGCCCTCACCGGGCTCACGGGGGTTTTTCGTTTCGAAGGGAGGATGAGACGTCAGCGACGGGCGCTCAGCTCGATCGGCTCGTAGCTCTGCTCGCCCGCCCGCGACAGCCGCTCCACGGCGGCGCATCCTCGCGACTCTCCGCCCTCGCAGGCCCGCCGATAGAGCTTGGCCGCCCGCGTGGAGTCTTCGGCGACGCCATCGCCCAGCTCGTGCAGGCGACCGAGCTGAACGCAGGCCTCGAACACCTCGTGCTCGCAGCCGCGAGCGAAGCTCTCCGCGGCCCGGGTCGCCCTCCGCTCGCCCTCGAGTCCCTCGAGCTCGCGGGCACCCTTCCACAGGCAGGCCCGGGGAAAATCGCCCGAGCACGCCCGATCGAGCAGCTCACCCGCCGATGGCCAGCCCTCGGCTCGAATCGCGCCCGTGGCCAGCAGCTGCCCCAGGCGAGCGCAGCCCTGCATCTGGCCTCCGTCGCAGGCTCGATCGTAGAACTTCGCCGCTTTGCGGGGCTCCCGGTCGGTCCCGCGTCCGTGCTCGTACAGCGCTCCCAGGTTCGCACACGCGTGGGCGCTGTCCGCTTCGCAAGCGTCCGCGTAGAGCCGACGTGCCTCGAGCACGTCCGGCTCCACGCCCAAGCCATGCTCGAACATCACGCCCCAGTTGCCGCACGCGTCCGCACTGCCGCCGCCGCACGCCTCGACATAGATGGCATGCGCCCGCGCGTAGTCCCCCTGGCGCTTGGCGAGCAGGGCCTGCTCTCCGCAGCGATCCCAGTCCTCTGCCGTGCAGGGATGGCGCTCGAGGATCGTCGCTCGCAGCTCACCCAGCTCGAGCTCGACCTCCCGCTGCTGTGCCCGCGCCCCGTCGAGCTCTTCTTGTAGCAGCAGCGCCGTCTCTTCGTGGCGTCGCTGCTCGGCCTCGGCTCGCCGCAGGGCTCGCTGGGCATCGTGCGCCTGGTCGAGCGCCTGGCGAGCCCGGTCGTCCGCCTGATCGGCCGCCGTCCAGGCGCGCTCGAGCTCGAGACCCCGCTGCTGTTGTTCTTGGCGCCGACACTCCTCGAGCGCATCCGACATCAGATCGTCGGGGACCTCGTCGTACTCCGCTTCTTCGTGGTCCGTGCGCTCGCGATGCAGCGACCCGCCCTGCCCTTTGACCTGCGCCTTCACATCGGTCTCGACCCCGTGGGTCTGCTCGACCCGCGTCTTTCGAAACGACTCGAGGCAACGCTCGAACACCAGGCTCGAGGTCGGCATGCACTGCCCCTCGTGGCGTTGTTGTCCTCTAGGGCATGGGTCCAAAGTCGGGGTCGTGGCACATGCCATGAGCCCCGTCGCCATCAACGTCACGCATGCGACACGCCACCCGCGTCGCGGCCCCACGGGCCCGTCCTTGCTTTCCATCTCGCACCACCCAACACGTTCAAGCCAACATCACTGACCAGCCTCCCGAAGCACGTAGGTTCGCTTCGAGGAGCCGATGAGTTTTCTAGAGCCAGCGGTGCCGCAACGCACCACCGTGGTGGTAGTCGCACGAGGGGGTCGGCAGGATCCCTCCAACTCGGTAATTTTTGCCGCACAGGCGCGGTTGGCGGACAAGGCGCAGTCCCGTCGCGGGACCGATCTCGACCTAGAGAGCGAGCCAGCACACAAAAAAATCCGCTACTGGTCGCCGCGAGACCCGCGCAGGTGCAAATCCCACCGAAGCGGCCCGTAGCGGCATTTTCCGAAAACGCGCCAGAGTCGCACGTGAGACAAGTACCTTTGTAGGCCCATGGAACGGTGACCGAAGGGTGATTTCCTACCCTTCGGTGTGCTACCTACCCGGCCCCGAAGAGGGACGGCAATCCGTTCGCGTCGATCGTGGCCTGCACAGTCGACAACGAGGAATCCGCTGCCTCTCCAAACCCCTAAGTGGAGGAGATCCCAAATGAAGCGCACGGACCAGGAACGGATCGAACGGGAGCTCAAGCGTGTCCAGAAGCGCGCGCGAATCGGTGAGAAACGCGACTCGGAGCGCGCCCCACAGACGGTCGGAGCCTACATCAAGGAACTCCGGGGCCTCCTGCGACACGACGAACAGGTCATCTACAACACGCTCGACGACGAGGATGTCCTCGAGTGCCTCGAGAACATGCAAGAGGACCTGCCCGAGCACAAATGGGACACCGTCATCCGCAAGGCGGTCAACGCGACCAAGGTGCCCGAGCGCGACCGCGCCGTCACCGAGCTTCGCTCGCTGATCGAGGCCTGAGTCGAGCCTCCGTCCTCGACGTTGCTGACCGCGACTCGATAACCCGGAGACGACAAAGAGCCACGCTTCCCGAAGGGAGCGTGGCTCTTTGTTTTCGAAGGTCCGAACCGCGGCGACTACATGCCGCGCGACGGGGGCGCAGGCTCGGAGCCACCGCCCGAGAGTCCTTCGACGGTGCGACGAACGGCCTCGATGTCGCTGGGCGAGAGGAAGCCGGTGAACTTCATGACGTCACCCTTGGAGGTGACCTTGAATGAGTCGCCGACCGAGGACGGCAACCCGGCGAGCGGCAGGATGGCGCGTAGCTGAGCCAGCTGGCCCTCGACCTCGCCCGCGGCCGACTTGGCGTCGGCTGCCGTCTTGAATCCGGCGCCGATGCCCACGTCGAGGCCCTTGGTCGCGTCGATGCTGACCCCGACGCGGTTGGCCCCGGCCATGCCACTGCCCAGCTCGGCCATCGCCCCGGGCGGCAGGCGGCTGGCCGCCCACGCGGTGCGCCCCGTGTCGATCTCGCGAGGAATCCACGAGAGCCGGCCATCGAGGGCGGAGCGGCTCTTGCCGGTCAGGCGGGTCTCGAGCTTGGCCTCGAGCGACTTGCTCGCGAAGACCACCATGTTGGGGCCGACCACGAACCCGGTGGTGTCGGCATCGCTCGTCTCGAGCCGAGTGTGACAGCCCCGCTTCACTCGCGACCACGGCTTCTCGCCGGTCGCCGCTTCGATCTTCGAGGATAAGCAGTCGAGGGTCTTGTCCTTGCCCACGCCGGTCGCCTCGAGCCCGAACACCACGTCCTCATCCTCGTTGAAGCCGGCCACGACCCGGTTGACCTTCGACAGCGGCACGCCGCACTCCTTCATGGTGTCGAGCACGTCGCGGGCCTCTGCCTCCAGGAAGGGTTCGACCGACTTGAAAAGCTTGCCCCGCCGCAGGTTCTTGACGTCGAGCATCACCGCCCCGTCGATCTTGTGGTCGGGCAGAACATCCACCAACGACTTGGCCGTGAGCGGCTCGCAGCGCGGCGCGGCCGTGTACACGCTCGCCTCGACGGACCACGACGCGGGCGCGGGCTGCAACTCGGTGGTCGTACAGCCCGCGGCCAACACCAGGCCGAGAGCGGTTCCAATCGTCTTTGTCGTAATCATGGTGGCCTGGGACGTGGCGAGCATAACGCACCAGACTCCCCGACCGGTTCCGACATTCCAAACCGACTACACTGGCCACGTGCGACGCATTGGCTTCGTGTTTCTGGCCACACTTGGACCCAGCTGCGGCACACCCGAAAGCCCGAGTGCGGCGGAACTCGACGGCTTGCTCCAGCGTCTCGACGCGATGGAGCGGCGCATCGACGAGCTCGAAGACGCGGCCGAGGCCCGGGCCGCAGCCGCCCCCGCGCGTCCTCCCGGGCTCGAGCCAGGGGGCCCCTCGAGCTTCCCTCCGCGACTGCCTCCCGGGCCGCCCCCACGACAGGCCGTCGCCCCTTCGCTCCATGTCAACGTGCGAGCGTCGGGGATCTCCGTCGACGGTAAGATACTCACCCAAGAGGATGCGGTGAAGCGCTTCCGCGAGGCCGGGCGTCAGCAGCCGCCGCCTCGCCTCGTGATGCTCGCCGAGCCCGACGTTCCCCACGCGCGCATGGTGGAGGTCATGGACCTGGCCAAAGAGGCGGGCCTCACCCATATCTCGATGTCGGCCAAGTTCAGCGGCGGCGGCACGGCCCCGCCGCCACGCTGAACGGACTAAAGCTCATCTCAAAAACCCTCGTGGGGTGAGAACGTGGTCAGCGTCGGCGATGGCAAGGCGCCAATTCGCAGGCGTACCGGGCGTCCTCCGAGGATTGGCAACGCGGCCCTCGTCGACGGGGGCCGCGTTATCGCCTCGCGAGGGTTTTTGAGATGAGCTTTAGGCCAGGCACCGCGAACTCGTCGCTCGCTCGGCCTGGCCTCGTGACGCCCGCTGGCTCCGCTCAGCTGCGTCGCGATCGATCGCCGTTGCGCCCCCGGCCGCGACGCGAACCATTGGAGTCAGCGTCGACATCGCCCGGGTGCGTATAGAAGGACGGCCCGCGGACGTTCTCGTCGATGATCAGCGGGTCCTTGATCGAGGGGAACGCCCGCTGCCCGCAGTCGCGACGCGGGCAGAGCCGACAGGTCACCCCGACCGGCACGCCGCCGTCGAGATCATCGAGGTCGACGCCCTCGGAGTAGACCATGCCGCGCGCGTCCTGGAGCTGACAGCCGAGCCCGATCGCCTGGATGGTCGAAGGCTCGTGGTAGCCACCGCGACTTTTGGGCACGGTACGCGCGACACAGAAGTAGGGCTCGCCGTCGGGCATGACGGACAGCTGCACCCGCATCTGCCCCGGGCTCTGGAACGCGCCGAACACGTTCCACCGCGGGCACGCCCCGGAGAAGCGAGCGAAGCGGATGCCCGAGGCGGTGAAGCGCTTGGATATGTTGCCCGCCATGTCCACGCGGATCATGTGCAGGGCGATGCCCTCGGCCCCGGGTCGGCGCAGCGAGGTCAGGCGATGGCAGACCTGCTCGAAGCTGGCGCTGAAGCGGTGCCCGAGCAGCTCGAGGTCGTAGCGCTCGGCCTGGGCCGCCTCGAGGATGCGCTCGTAGGGCATGGCCACCGCGCCCGCGAAGTAGTTGGCCAGCACCACCCGCGCGAGGCGACGCGACGGCTCGGAGGTCAGCTCGGGATCGGTGGCGAGCCGATCGAGCATGTCCCCCAGCGTGGCCAGGGCGATCTGAGCCGCGAGCTGGAAGGCACGACTGGCGGGCGACAGCATGTTCGAAAGCCGCAGGCGACGTCGCTGGGGATCGAAGTGCCGCAGGGCTCCTCCCGCCCCGCCGAGCCGGGTGACCTCGTGCTGCATCTTGAGGTCTTCGGTCACGTGGCGAATGAGCCCGTGGTACAGCTCGTCCGCGTCGAGCCTGGCGTCTTGCCACAGCGCTTCCGCGGCCTCCTCGAGCTCGGGGAAGTAGTTGCCGTGGCGCTGGATGAAGTCGCTGACCTCTTCCGACGGAAGCTGTGAGCGCGTGGTCTCGGGGATCTGCTGCGAGTCGTAGAGCTGGCCGGCGAGCGTATCGGCCGACTCCCGGGCGCTCCGAAACGCGCGATACAGCGTGACGATGGAGCGGGCGATGGACGGCGAAGCCCCGATGAGCTCCTGCATCTCGCCGGGGGACACCTCGTGCTCGAGCAGCAGCCCGTCGGCAAAGACCTCGGCCAGTGCGGTGGCGAGGTGGTCATCCCGGCCTTCGTTGAAGTCCTGCAGATCGACCTGAAGCTCTTCGACGATCTTGAGCAGCAGCGGAGCCGTGAGCGATCGCTGGTTGTGCTCGATGAGGTTGAGGTAGCTCGCGGAGATTCCCAGCCGCCGCGCGAACTCCACCTGGGTGAGCCCTTCTTTTTGGCGCAGGGCCCGCACTCGACTGCCCAAACGCCTGGATTTCTTGGTCGCCGCCATGGCCTTTTACAAACTTTACAGTGAACCGCGTTGCTCAGGTCAATAAGTGAAAAATCAAGTTACCGGAATCATTTTAGATTGACTCGCCCCTCAGAGTAGTAAAAATTTGCGCTCCCGCGGAGGGTTTTTCAACCAGTTCTTTCGCGTCAATCGCGCGAGCTCTCCCCGGCTTTTGGTGCACCCATGACGGCAGACCTCGAAGTTCTCGGAAGTACCGACGGCTACGAAATGATCCTGACCCCGGCGGCGCTCGACTTCCTCGCCGAGCTGGTCAAAGAGTTCCGCCCACGCATCCAAGGTCTGCTGAAACGGCGCGCCGAGGTCCAAGCTCGGTACGACGCCGGAGAGCTTCCGGGCTTCCTTCCCGAGACGGCGGAGATCCGGGACGGCGACTGGACGGTCGCTCCCATTCCGGCCGACCTCCACAATCGTCGCGTCGAGATCACCGGGCCCGTCGACGCCAAGATGATCATCAACGCCCTCAACTCGGGGGCCAACATGTTCATGGCCGACTGCGAAGACTCGTGCGCGCCCACGTGGGACAACGAGGTCGGCGGCCAGCTCAACCTCTACCGCGCCGTTCGTCGCACGCTGACCTTCGACGACAAGGCCCGCGGCAAGCACTACGAGCTCAACACCGTCGGCCTCGCCACGCTGCTCGTGCGCCCCCGCGGCCTGCACTTGCCCGAGCGCCACGTCACCGTCGGCGGCGAGCCCATCCCCGGCTGCCTCTTCGACTTCGGCCTGTACTTCTTCCACAACGCGGCCGAGCTGCTCGCCCGCAAGTCGGGACCCTACTTCTACCTGCCGAAGCTGCAGAGCCACCTCGAGGCCCGGCTGTGGAACGACGTGTTCGTCTGGGCGCAGGACAAGATCGACATCCCGCAGGGCAGCGTCCGCGCCACGGTGCTCATCGAGACCATGCCCGCCGCGTTCGAGATGAACGAGATCCTCTACGAGCTGCGGGACCACTCGGCCGGGCTCAACTGCGGTCGCTGGGACTACATCTTCTCGTTCATCAAGACCTTCCGTAACCGGCCCGAGTTCGTGCTCCCCGATCGCGGCCAGGTCGGCATGACCCAGCCCTTCATGAAGGCCTACGCGGACCTCGTCATCAAGACCTGTCACCGCCGGGGCATCCACGCCATGGGCGGCATGGCGGCGCAGATTCCCATCAAGAACGACGAGAAGGCCAACGAGGCCGCGTTCGACAAGGTACGCACCGACAAGCAGCGCGAGGTCCAGGCCGGCCACGACGGCACCTGGGTCGCCCACCCCGGGCTCATCCCCACCGCGCGCGAGATCTTCAACACGCACATGCCCAAGCCGAATCAGATCGACAAGGCCCGCGACGATGTGCAGGCCGACGCAGCGGCTCTGGTCGCCGTGCCCCAGGGCACCCGCACCGTGGCCGGGCTGCGGCACAACGTGCGCGTCGGCATCCAGTACGTCGAGGCATGGCTCGGCGGCAACGGCTGCGTGCCCCTGTACAACCTCATGGAGGACGCGGCCACGGCCGAGATCTCCCGCTCGCAGGTGTGGCAGTGGATCAAGCACGGCGCCACCCTCGACGACGGCCAGGCCGTCACCGCCGAGCGGCTGACCACGATCATCGACGAAGAGCTGAAGACGATCGAAGCCGAGGTCGGCTCCGAGCGCTTCGCCGCCGGGCGCTACGCCCAAGCGCGACAGCTCTTCGAGAAGATCGCCACCGCGCCCACCCTGGAAGACTTCCTCACTCTGCCTGCTTACGAGCAGATCACCACTCTTTGAGATCCGCCTCTCAATTGCTACCGGCTTCGCGCCAGGAATGAACACGACGATGAGCAACTACCAGGCCAAGACCAGCTCCGCGCTGACCTTCAACGACGAGCGATGGAAGGGCGTCGAGCGCCCTTACTCGACCGAGGACGTCCTGCGTTTGCGGGGCTCGGTCGCCGTCGAGCACACCATCGCCCGCCTCGGTGCCGAGCGGCTGTGGGAGCTGATGCACACCGAGGACTACGTCCACTCGCTGGGTGCCATCACCGGTAACCAAGCGATGCAGCAGGTCCGCGCCGGTCTCAAGGCGATCTACTGCAGTGGCTGGCAGGTCGCGGCCGACGGCAACAACGCCGGGCAGATGTACCCCGACCAGAGCCTCTACCCCGCCGACAGCGTGCCCCGCATGGTCAAGCGCATCAACAACGCGCTTCGCCGGGCCGACCAGGTCGAGCACAGCGAGGGCGGAGCCAAGCGCCACTGGCTCGCGCCGATCGTCGCCGACGCCGAGGCCGGCTTCGGCGGCCCGCTCAACGCCTTCGAGATGATGAAGGCCATGATCGAGGCCGGTGCCTCCGGCGTTCACTTCGAGGACCAGCTGTCCTCGGAGAAGAAGTGCGGCCACCTCGGCGGCAAGGTGCTGGTCCCCGCCAGCCAGTTCAACCGCTCGCTCATCGCCGCTCGCCTCGCGGCCGACGTCGAGGGTGTGCCCAGCGTCATCATCGCGCGGACCGATGCCTACAGCGCGCGCCTGCTGACCTCGAACCTCGACGAGATCGACGCGCCCTTCATCACGGGCGAGCGCACGCCCGAGGGCTTCTTCCGCATCAAGGGCGGCCTGCAGCACGCCATCGCTCGCGGCCTGTCCTACGCTCGCTACGCCGACCTCGTGTGGTGCGAGACCTCGACCCCGGATCTCGGCGAGGCCAAGACCTTCGCCGAGGCGATCCACAAGGAGTTCCCCGGCAAGCTGTTGGCCTACAACTGCTCGCCCTCCTTCAACTGGAAGAAGAACCTGGACGACGCCACCATCGCCAAGTTCCAGCGCGAGCTGGGCGCGATGGGCTACAAGTACCAGTTCGTGACCCTGGCCGGCTTCCACGCCCTCAACCACTCCATGTTCCAGCTCGCGGGGGCCTACCGCGACGAGGGCATGGCCGCCTACTCGCGCCTCCAGCAGGCCGAGTTCGCGTCCGAGGACGCGGGCTATACCGCGACTCGCCACCAGCGCGAGGTGGGCACGGGCTACTTCGACGCCGTGTCGACCACCATCACCGCGGGCAAGGGCTCGACCCTCGCCCTCGAGAACAGCACCGAGGCCTCGCAGTTCAAGGACTGAGCCCGGGCTTTTGATCTCCGCCAGGCGGGGCGACGATGATGTCGCCCCGCCTTTTTTGTGCCCAACGCCCGACTACTCGGTCGGGCAGGCATCGAGCACGTGCAGGCCGTCGTCGTCTTCGACGCTCGCGTAGAGCAGGCCATCGGAAAAGCGCAGCCACACCGGATCGTCGAAGGCATCGTTGGTCGTGTCGAGCTCGAGCACCGCCCCGGGGTCGCTGGCATCGAGCACCGCCAGGAAGGGCACCTGGGTCGAGACGGTGTCGCGCCCGGTCAGGAACACGGTGGACAGATCGGTATCGACCGCCCAGGCCCGCTCTCGCTCGTACAGGCCGATCTCGACCATCATCGCGGGGTTGGAGGCATCGACGATGCTGAGCCCATCCGCGTACGAGACGTAGACGATGGAGCCCTCGACGGCGAGGTGCGAGGAGCCGTTGCCGATGGACAGCGAGGACAGCTCGGCCAGCGCGCCCGGGTCGGAGATGTCGACGGCCGAGAGTCCGTGCCCGGTGGACGCCACGAAGGCGACGTCACCCGAGACCTCGACGCTCTCGGTCGCGCCCGGTAGGACCAAGTCGGTCGTCAGCGGCATGGGCATGGCCGGGTTGCTGACGTCATAGGAGAGCAGACCGTCGTTGTCGGCCACGAGCAGGGTCGAGCCGGCCACCGCCACGTCGCGGGCCTCGATGGTGTCGTCCTCGGCCAGCAGGTCCAGCGCGGTAGGGTCGGTGGCGTCGACGATGGCGTAGCCCGAGCCGCGCAGGCCCACGTAAACGGTCCCCGCGGCGTAGGCCACCCGGTGGGCCAGGGTGCCGCTGCCGAAATCGTACTGCCCGATCTGCATGGGCATGGAGGGGTCGCTGATGTCGATCGCCAGTACGCCGGCCGAAGTCGAGGCGAGGTAGAGCGTGGAGCCGTCGATGTCGAAACCTTCCGCGGCGCCCTGCTCGGGGACGAACACGCCGAGCTCGCTGGGGGCAAGGCAGGGCCGCTCGCCGGTCGTGCCGTCGGAGCTGGTGTCGTCGACCGCCATCGTGTCGGACCCGGAGCCCGTGCTCTCGCTCGCGCCAGCCCCCGTGCCCGTGTCGCTCGACTCGGAGGCCGTGCTGGAGCCGCCCGTGGTGCCGGCCTCGGTCGTGCCCGGGCTCACCGATCCGGTCGACTCGGCCCCGGTGGTCTCGTTTTCGCTCGGGTCGGGGTCGAGCCCCGGGCATCCGGTGCTGGCCATCAGCGCGGTCAGGGCCACGGCGTGTCGCGTGATCTGCATGCACACCACGCTAGGGCTCGGACACCGCGATTCCATGGGCGCGGGCACGACTTAAGACCGAGGAAAGATCGGACCGTGGCGTCTCGAGAGCCAATGGGCGAAGCCCACCGCGCGTCGCGAAAGATCTTAAATGCGCCTTTCGTGGCGCCCAGGGCCGTACGAGGCCGTTGCGCATGGTCCGCGACTGCTATGATGGCCTCGCCCCCGCCGATGACCGTACCGCCCGACGACATCACGGAGACCTTCGACGCCCGTCCGAACGAAGCCCACCGCGCGTGGCAGGTGACGATCGTGGCGCATCCCGACCTGACCAAGGTGGGTCGCCAAGCCGAGGTCTCTACGGACGCTCCGGTCAGGCTCGGTCGCAACAGCGAGGCACTCGGTCCGGGGGTCTTGGATCACACGCACATCTCGCGAGACCACGCGCGCCTCGAGGTGAACGGCCGCGGGGAGCTGACCGTCATCGATCGGGGGAGCCGCAACGGCACCTTCGTGGGCGGGGCGCGGGTGGAAGGGCAACAGCTGCTGGGCTCGAGCCTGCTGTCGGTGGGGCGCATCGTGCTGTGGACGGAGCCCGCACGCCCTCCCGAGCCGGTCTCCGGTC
Organism: Myxococcota bacterium; assembly: GCA_039028615.1. Classification (GTDB taxonomy): domain Bacteria; phylum Myxococcota_A; class Polyangia; order Nannocystales; family Nannocystaceae; genus Paraliomyxa. The sequence continues at coordinate 114,614 of JBCCHT010000006.1, forward strand.
GCGTACTCGACACCGCGACGGCTCTGGTCGACCGCGGCCGACCGGTGCACCTCATCGGCGAGTCGGGGGCGGGCAAGCGTTGGACCGCAGCCGCCCTGCACCACAGCCGCTGCCATGGCCCCCACGAGCGGGTCGAGGTCCAGCCCGACACGCCCCTGGCCCTCCCTCCGCCGCAGAGCCTGCGCACGGGCTCGCTGGTGGTGTGTCGCCTCGATCGCGCCAACGATGCCCAGGCCAAGCAGTTGGTCGACCTGCTCGATGCCAGCGACGCGGATCGACCGGGCGTGCTGCTGTTCACCAGCCGCACCCCGCCGCCACCCCTGTCGAAGCCGGGCCCGTCGTTCACCACCCTGCGCGGCCGCTTGGCACCGTTCAGCGTGGAGCTGCCTCCGCTGCGCCTGCACGTGTCCCATGCCGCGCGCCTGCTCGCCCTGTTCATGCGGCGCTACGCGGGGCCCGAGGCTCAAGTCGATCCCGCCCTGGTGATCCGCCTGCTGCAACACTCGTGGCCGGGCAACGTACGCGAGCTGGAGGCCATCGTGGAGCGAGCCGCCGTCGAGGCCCGAGCCACGGGGATCATCGGCTCGTTCCCCGAGCTCGATGCGATCTTGCAGGCACCCATCCAGCCCCGCCTCATCAGCACCCACGGGGAGACGATGAGCAGCGCCCCCTTCGTGGTCGCGCGGGACGGGGCCTGGTTTCGTTGCCCCGACGGCACCACCCACGATCTCGCGTCGCGCAAGGTGCTGGCCCGGGTGCTCGCCAAGCTCATCGCCGCTCACGAAAAGCGCCCCGGGGACCGCGTCACCGTCAAAGAGCTGCTGGCCGCGGCGTGGCCCGACGAGCGATTGATGCCCAAGGCGGGCGCCAACCGGGTCTACGTGGCGCTCACGAACCTGCGCAAGCTCGGCCTCCGCGAGCTGGTGGCCCGCGGCGACGGTGGTTATTCCATCTCGCCCGACGCCCCGCTTCGCATCGACGACCGCTGAGCCACGGGAATCATCGCCATGACCTCGGCCGCACGCTCGCGATAGCCGGCTTCGTCGAGGGTCTCGGCGATGATCTCGAGAGCCTGAAGCCGCGGCGGCGTGTCGGGAGCGTGCACGAGGGGGAGCATCTCCAGCGCGCGCTCGAAGTCGGCGACGGCCAGCTCTTTGTGCCCGGTCCACATCCCCAGCTCGCCCGCGCTCAGCAGCGTGGCGAAGGTCCGTGGCGTGGGTGGATCGATGTCCCCGACCGCGGCCTTGGCCTGCTGGACCAGAGCATGAGCCTGTTCGTGTTCACCGAGGTCGAAGAGCATCCGAGCGCGATTGACCTCGTAGCTCCACGCCACCTGATCGCGCTCGCCGAATCGACGCATGCGCATCTGAGCCGCGAGGCCCAGGTGCTCGGCCGCCTTGCGCTCGTCGCCCTCACCGTAAGCGACATACGAAAGCAGTTCCTCGGCGCGGGCCAGCGAGGGATGGTCGGCCTCGAGCTGCAACCGCAGAACCCGACGACCTTCCTCCACGTGCTTGCGGGCGGCCACCATGTCGCCCATGGCGTCGTAGGTGGCCGACAGATCGAGGTGGTAGTCGGCCACCTCGGGGTGCATCGCACCGAAGAGCCGCTCGAGGCGGTTTTGGGCCAGGTGCAGCAGCTCGACCGCCTCGCGGGGGTCTCCGCGCTGGAACGCGAACGCGGCCAGGTTGTTCTCGATGGACGCCACCGCTCGATCGCGCAGGTAGGGCCGCTCGACCTCCTTGTCCCACAGCACCAGCGCGTCCTGGAGCGCCTGCACCCCCTCGGTGTTGCGACCGCGTGCATGGTGAATCGCCGCGAGGTTGGTCAGCAGGCCCGCCTCGAACCGGTGGTTGCCCCCCATGCGCTCGATCGCCGCCTTGGCCGAACGATAGCTGCGCTCGGCATCGTCGAGTTCACCGAGCTGGTGGTGCACCCACGTCAGCTCGATCCAGATCTCGGCGCTGCGTTTGTCGGACTGGAGCTCCTGGGCCGCCTCGGCCGCGCGCTGCAGCGTGACGACGGCATCGAGAGGCCGACCGCGGGTGTCCTGCACGGAAGCGAGGCGGAACAGAGCATAGACCCGCTGCTCGAGGTGGCCGGCCTCGTGCGCCAGCGCGACCGCTTCGGCGAGGCGCGACTCGGCCTCCTCGAAGCGCCCCTGCACCCTGTGACTCCAGCCCTCGGAAATCGCCGCGTCGATTTCCTCGTAGCGACGCGGGTCGTCGACCTTCAGCGGGTCCCCGTCGACCCGGGCGCAATCGGAGGCGCGGTCGAGCGACGCGAGAGCCTCGAGCCCGCGGCGGGCGGACTGCTCGGCCACATCGATCCACGCCAGATGCTGCCGTCGCACCCGAGCCAAGCATCGGCGCCGGGGATCGACCTGCTCGGCCATGGGCACGTCCTGCGCGCGGCAGGTCTTCTCGTAGGCCTGCGACCACTCGTCGACCCGCGCATCGAGGTCCTCCATGACCCCCCGGGCGCGCGTGCGACCGAGGTCTTCGGCCAGCTGCGCCTCGAGCCCGTTGCGCCGCGGCGCCGACCAAGCGTCCTGCATGATCGCCAGCCCCGGGCCGCACCGATCTTCGGGAGCCCCGATGAACCCCAGGGTCAACGCCACCGCCCCGACCGCACCAAACTTCGCCATGCGCCCCCACGAGCGGCCTTCCATGGCCACCAGGAGGGCTTCGAGGTCGGGCCAGCGATCTTGCGGGGCCGGAGCCATGCCTCGCTCGAGCACCCGCAGCATGCGTCGCGGCACCCCGGCCGTGTTGACCCCCTGCGGCCGCCGCTCGAGCTTGGCCTGGGCCAGCGCCCACACGCCCTTGGCCTCGAAGGGGCGCCGCCCGGTCAGCACTTCCCAGGCGGTCACACAGAACGCGAACTGGTCGGCGCGGGCGTCCACGCTCAGGCCGTCGTGCTGCTCGGGCGCCATATAGGCCGGCGTCCCCACCATCCAGGAGACACTCTCGTCCGCGGTCACCAACGCGGTGCCGACCGCCAACCCGAAGTCGGTCACCCGCCCCACGCCGCGGGGGCTGACCAGGATGTTGGCCGGCTTCACGTCGCGATGAATCACCCCGGCCCGGTGCGCCGCGAGCAAGCCCTGGGCCGAGGTCCGCAGCACCTCCCAGCGCTCTTCGAGGGTTCGAGGCGAGCGCAACCAGTGGGCGAGCGACGGAGCATCGACCAGCTCCATCACCACGAACAGGCCGCCGTCGTGTTCGCCCACGTCGTACACGGGCACGACGCTCGGGTGGGACACGGTGGCCATCGCCCGCGCTTCGCGACGCACCCGACGACGGTCCTGGGCCCGGCCCGCTCGCGACGGGTGCAGCACCTTGATCGCGACGTTGCGACACAGCTGCTCGTCCCACGCCTCGTACACGGTGCCCATGGCTCCCGCGCCGCGCTTGGTCCCGATGCGATAGCGACCGACGTGGCCGCCCGGCTGCGATTGCTGCGGCCAGATCGAATCCTCGCCCAGGGTCTCGGTGGGGACCCCGGTCAGGTGCTCGTCGAGGGTCCCTGCCGTGCTCATGCTCGCCCGATACGGCTCATGATGAGTTCCGATTCCGACTCAGTGTACCGACGAGGTTGGCGATGAGACATGCCCTCGTGCCAACCGAATAGGCGCACTCTTGCTCGAATCGCCCCGCAGTGGCCACGGAACGATGTCGCGCCCCTAACCTGCCCATGGCCCGTCCCTTGCTTGTACGGGGGCAGTGCCCGGGCACGAATCTCCCCTGCGACTGTGGCCTACATTGTTCATCCTCGGTTGCGGCGCACCTTCGCCCGCGATGCAGGTGAACTGGGTTCGATGGCTCTCGCACGAGCACATCACCGACACCGCGGTGGATCCCGCCGGGGCCATCGTCGTCGCGGGTCATAGCTTCGGAGACGAACGCGTGGAGGGTTCCCCTGGACTCTTCGTGCCGCGGCCGACGCTGACGCGCTTCGAGGCGGGAGGCGATCTGGCAACCCAGTGGGCCGGATTCGAGGGCCGTACGATCGCCGTCGCGGTGGACGGCCTCGGTCGAACCTACGCGATGCTGGAGCTGCCGAACGACGCCCCCGGGGAGTCCGCCGTCTTTCCGTGCGAGCTGCGAGCGTTCGACCTCGACGACCGCGTGCGCTGGACGAAGGCCTGGGAGACGACGCGATGCGTCTGGCCCATCCGCGTGAGCGATGGGGCGGTGGTCGTCCGCATCGACGACACGATCGAAGTGTTCGACCTCGACGGTGAGCCGCAGTGGCGACGCCCTGTGCCCGAGCGCAACCACGGTGCACCGCGGCTAGGCGCAGGCTCGATCTGGATCACCAATACCGCGTCGTCCTCGTTCGATGCGCCGCCTCGGGCCTGGCGCTACGCCCTGAACGATGGCCACGAGACCGAGATCGCCCTCGATCGCTCACCGAACTTCTTCGACACATGGGTCGTCACCCCCGACGGGCTGCTCGGAGTGAGTGTGGAGGGCGTGCCTCCGCGGCTCTACGACGCAGAGCTGTTCTCGCTGGCGCCGAACGGCGAAGAGCGCTGGTCTCGACCGCTCACCGAGCTTCCGTTCTCCGACGCTCCCGGCCAGTGGCGAACCACCCACATCCACGTGTTCCATCGCGAGTCCGAGATCTGGTTGACGACCAACGAGGAGCAGATCCGCCACGACTCCGCCGACCCGATCCATCGGCGCATGCTCGTGCAACGCCGCGGGCCTCGGGGCGTACCGCTGAACACGATGCGCCGCAGCTTCGAGCCCGAGCCGTCGATGTTCTCGGAACACGTCGAAGGTGTGGCCAGTGTGCAGTGCCCTCGGCCGACTGCCGTGCCGTGGTACGGCTCGATCGCGCTGGGCCTGGACGGCCACCCCGACGGCTCGGTGTCGGTCTACGGGCGCCAAGGCTGCCGAGACTCGTTCGTCCTATACCTGGACGTGCCGTCATGACGCCACGCCGCGCCTGGTTGTTTCCGCTCTGGCTCGGGGCGTGCGATCCACACGTCGCAGAACCCTGCCGAACCGAAGCCGATTGCAGTCGCGACGAGCACTGCCTCGTCGACCACGCCCGAGGCGAAGGCCGCTGCATCGCCACTCCCGGCCGCACCGACCCGGCCCCCGCGATGCGTTGGCGCGCCACTCCCCCCCAGACCGACCTCGTGCTGGTCATCGACGACGGCCCGGACAGCGCCCCCCTGCAACGCCGCCTGCTCGCGAGTATCGACGCCATCATCGACCACGCGTCTCGCTTCGACGACGACCTACGCATCGCAGCCACGACCGCGAACATCGAACGATCGCCCTGTGGCCCCGCCCCTGCGGCCAGCCGAGGCGTGCTCACCGGGCTCAGCTGCCTCGACCGCCTCGACGACTTCATCGGTGCCGACGGAACCGACGCTCGCTCGCTGTGCACGGGCCACTGCGCGTGGACCAGCGAGCAGCTCGGGCTCTCGCCCCGACGCCCTTGGCTGGATCTCCGCGCCCTCCCCGAGGGCATCGAGCCGGATGAAGCCCTCGGGTGCCTGCTCCCCCAGGGGATCTCCGGCTGCCCCCTCGCCGCTCCGCTCGAGTCGATGCGACTGGCCATTGCTCGCTCCAACGCGGAAGAAGAGCTCTCCTTCGGGTTCTTTCGCAAGCCGGGCACGGGGGAGTTCGTGGTCGTCACCGATGACGTCGACTGCTCGTTGTCCTCCATCAGCGCGCCCGCGTTCGACCCCGAGGGATTGCGTGCACTGTGGTCCGATCCCGATGCCGAGGAGCCGACCGCGGCCGTGTGCTTCAACGCCGGGGTCGACTGCAGCGGCCTCGCCGATGGCTTCCGCGAGTGCCGAGCGGTCGATCGAGCCCTCGACGGCACCCTCACCGCCGACAACGACGCCTCCGTATTGAGCTTCCTGCACCACTACGTCGAGCTGTTCGATTTCAGCAACTACACCGTGCACGCGATCGTCGGGGTCCCGGAGGGCACACCGTGGACCCCCCCGTACTCGGCCGTCGGAGACCCCGAGCACCTCCTCGAGTACGGGATCGACCCCGGATGTACCGATGACGAGATCGTGGCGCGTCCGCCCGTGCGCTTGCGGGACGTTGCCTCAGAAATGGCCTCGGCCTGCGCCCCGAACTACGACGACACGTTCATCCGCGCCCTGTCGCGTGAACCCCTGTGCATCCCCAGCGCGCTCGCTCCCCGCGTGCAGGTGAGCCTCGAGCGCCCCGACGCCGCGCCATGGCCCGTGCCGGACTGCGAGGGTACGTGGCCGGGGATCGAGCTGCCCGACGGCGGGCTCGCCTGCATGCGCTGGAACGACGACCCCCTGCGCTGCTCGAGCGTGTCGGAGACCATGCTCGAGCTGGTGCTCCTGGCTCGCGACCGTGAGGCACCGACCTTCCTCATCGATCCGTCGCCGCTGTCTGCAGAGGGCTGACGCTGCGCCGGCTTCAGCCCGCGACCTCGACCACTTCGACCACGTTCGGCGCGCGCCGAAAGGTCCGCGGATCGAGCGGGTCGACGGCGGGCCCCGCCGGAGCGCCGCCCGTCAGGTCGACCACGGTGGCGGTCATGGTGCACGGATCGTCGCGCCCTTCGAGCTCGCCCCACAGCACCCGGCCGTAGCCCGGACCCGCCGTCGGGGCGATGTGCGGCCCCGCGCCGATCGCCAGCCCCTCGCCATCGGGCGCCACCGCCAACGCGTAGGGCTCGAGGGGCTCACCGCCCGCGTCGAGCATGTCGTCGAGGCCTCCGATCGAGCCGCATACCTGCGGGCCCTCTCCGGCATCTTCGACGACGAGCACCCCTCGCTCACCGCCCGGATGATTGGAACCAGACGCCACGAGCCAATGGCGGGATTCGTCGTCGCCCCCAGGCAGTGCCACCACTTCGCCCAAGCGCCCTTCGCCACCGCCACCAAAGACAGCCGGCGCACTGACCTCGCAGGACTCGGGATCGAGCCGCCACAGCTTGGCCGTGGCCTGATGGTCGTTGACGGGAGGACCATCGGCCACCATCAGCCCGCCGTCGTCGTCCGCCGCCAGATAGCGCACCCGACGACCAGGCGTGGCCCCCGGAATGGGGCAGATCCACCCCCCGACCTGCGACGCCGCGTCGTCGGGGGCATGCGCGCTCAGGTCGGGGATGTCGACGACCGCGATCGCCTCGTTGCCGTCGCATGCCATCGCGAGCCGGTCCCCCGAAAGCTCCACCACCTGCGCCGTGCCGTTGCAGGCCTGACCGTCGAGATCGTCGAGGTCCACCACGCCGGGGGCCGCCTCGGGATCGGCCGGGTCCACGATGAGCAGCTTGCCCGGACGCGACCACGTCTCCTCGGGCGCGATGAGGCTGTTGTTGAAGGTGCCGATGACCAGCTTGTCGGCGACCGGGCGCACGAAGATGGGCTCGAGCTGGTCGAGGCTCAGCGCGTCGACGCCCGAGAAGGCTCCGGCGGCGAAGTACTCCGACTCGGGCACGAGCTGACCGGCAGGGCGGTCGGCAAACCACTCCCGCGGGAAGGTGAGCAACGAACCCAGCTCGGGCGTGGGATAGTGCCCGGTCACTACATGCAGGCCCGCGGGCGTCAGCGCGAGACCGAAGGGCTCGTCGAGTCGCCCTTCACCGTTGTCACCCAGGCCGCACCCGGGGCACTCGTTGGGCACCAGATCGAGGCCGATGGCACCGCGATAGACCTCGCCGTCGGGGTCCCGGGGCGCAAAGATCTCGAGCCGGTCGTCGAGGGTCTGGCTGACCAGCACGAGCAGGCACGAGTCGTCGCCACAGCCCAGGATCTCGCCTTCGATGGCGGGCATCGGACCGGTCGGCCTGGGCGGGGGCTCCTCCTCGGGCAGCAGCGCCGGGTTGTCTGGCAAGCAGCCCAGCCCGATCGATGCGCCGGCCACCGCCACGAGCAGTCGCCGGATTGCGTCATTGCGCCGCACCCCAGGACGCTAGCAGTTCCGCCGCGGGGGACACCGGCTTCGGACCGGGGTGCGACCATCGGACGCATGCCCCCGCGAGGTCAAAAATCGACGACCGCTTCGAGCGCGAACAGGTCGTCGGCGAGCTGATTGGCCCGGCCTCCGTCCTCCCGCTGTACGAGGTACTCCGCCTTGAGGATGACCCGGGGCGTGACCGCGAAGTTCAGGCCGACGGCATGCCCCTGGCGCGCCGTCTCGCTCCGATAGTCGAAGCTCGCCAGATCGGAGCGCAGCGGCACCCCGGCGACGATGCCCGGCACCACCAGGTCGGGGTCGGCGTGATCGAAGCGATACTGAACGGACACGCCCGGGCGCCCGTTCTTGCGCCGAAAGAGCATCTGAGAGACCTGGGCGTAGCCACCGAGCATCGCGCGGTCGGCGAACTCGACCTGATCGACCGCGCGGTCGACCCCGTAGACCACCTCGCCGCGCAGATTCGGCAGCGGGTAGCGGGTATCGAACATGTCGTCGAAGTCGATCTTCACGTGAGCGCCCGCTCGCCATGAAGGCGCTTGACCCAGCTCGGCCGTCGAGTCTCCGACCTCGGGCAGCACGGGCGCGGGATGCTTCGCGTAGACGAACGAGCCCCCGATCATCAGCGCGGGCACGGGGAAACCCCGCACGCGCGTCACGAAGGCCTTGTTGGTGTTGTTGTCCGGCGCAATGCCGAAGAACCCGGAGTTGATCGGCACCGGCTCGAGCTCGGCCGCATCGCCATCGAGCTCACCCGGCCGTCGCCGACGCGAGCAGGTCGGGGCCAATACGGCGGGCTCGAGCAGGCTCGACAGAAACCGCGTCTGGGTGCACGGGTCCGAGTTGAACACGCCGACGTCGATCTCGATCGGGCGCGGCGACGAGAGTTTCTCGAAGGTCGGCTTCCACTTGAGCGACACGCCGACGTCGGACCACGTGCCGGGATAGACCCGCGCGGTGGTCATCGAGCGCGGCCGCGTGACGAACATGTTGACCGGCGAGGCGTGGACCTCGTCTTCGAGACCGAAGGGCACGATGAACACACCGGCCGAGAGCTTGAACCCGCGGCGAAACCAGGGCGCGGTCTGTTTGGCCCACACGAAGGGGTTGGCCTCGATGGCCACCGACTCGAAGAGCAACACGCGACGGGCCTGCGACAGGATATCGGGCTGCGACGCGGTGACCTGGGACTGCGGCAGCGACAGGAACTCCATCGCGATGAGGGCATGGACCGCGTCGGGCACGATCGGCGCCCCGACGTACAGCTCGGCCGAGTTGACGTCGAACGAGGGCATCGGGGCCAGCGTCTCGAAGTTGCCCTCTGCGTCGCGCTCGGCGATGTTGCTCCGCTGGGTGACGAAGAAGTTGGTCGCCACGTAGCCGCGGATCTGCAGCAGCCCGCGGTCGCGGCCGGCCGGGTGCGGGTCTCCGGGATCGAAGAAGGAGCCCGCATGGGAGCCCGCGGGCTCTCGGTCCTCGAGCGGCTGCCGGACGAAGAGCGTGCGACGACGACGGGGCTTTTCCTCGGGCTCGGCTTCGGCCTCGGTCGGCTCGGCGCTCTCGGATGGTGAGGGCGAGGCAGGCGGAGCACTCGTGGTCGCGGCCGGAGCGGGCGACCCCGCCAGCTCGGGCGGCGCGGGCTCCGGCGGGACGTCGAGTTCTGGCACCGCGGAGTCCGGCTCCTGCGGCGACGCCGGCTGCATCAGCGCCACGCCGAGAGCAACCTTCGAGCCGAGGGGCAGGAGCATCACGAGCCGGCAATGTACCCCAAGCGCTCCAGGGCCCCCAACCGCGCCCCCGTGCGCGCGCGACCCAGTGTCGCAGCCGGAACCCAGCCCGCGCGGCAGGGCGGCCCGCGAGGGGAACCGCCCGCCCTAGAAGTCGGCCAGAACCGCCGCCTTCTTGGCCTCGAACTCCTCGTCGGTCAGCAGCCCCGACTTGCGTGCCTCCTTGAGCTGCTCGAGCTTCGCCTTGAGCGTGGAGTCCCGCTTGTGCTCTTTGGACTTCTCCTCCTTCTTGGAGGCGTAGATGCGCTCGAACATCGCCTTGAGTTCGGCCTCGTCCACGTTGCGACCGTTGCGGAAGTAGTGGTCACTGACCTCGCCGATGGCCCAGGTCAGGGCGTAAGCCATGGAGATGGTGACCACCCAGCCGAAGAATGGGATGAGCTTGGCCGCGGCCATGATCAGGTTCTGCGCGACCACGCTGGCCCCGAACGTGCTCAGGATCTCCACGATCGACTTGTGGTCGAGCTTGTGGCCGTGGATCTTCCCAATCCCCTGCACCAATCCAATTTGGACCGGAGTGATGAGCGCCGTGTCGAGCAGCGGAATGGGCTGCACCGTCATGGCTCCGGCCGAGACACTACAGACCTGCACGAGCTCGCGAACGGCCCGGGCCTTCTCCGCCTCGCTCGCATCGTCGTAGTTGCCGTCGAGAACCCGCTTGAGCGTCGCCAGGTGAGTCGCCACGGACAGCAGCCTACCCGATCTGTTAGCGTTCGCATCGATCGTTGACCATGGCTTTCGAGCACGAGCAAACCCAGGCCCTCCGCATCCTCCAAGGCATCGAGCAAGGCACCTTGAGCACCTCGCAGGCCTACGGCCTGCTCGTGGACGCCGACCCGGCGCTGCTGCACTTCATCTTCACCTGGCTGAGGGCGCACTACCCACCCAGTCATCCCGCGTCGCAGGGGGTCGTGGGGCGCCTGGTCGAGATCTGCAGCACCTATCCGCAGATTCCCCGCCGGGTGAAGGAAGGCGCCTCCGATCCGATCGTGGAGTGGTTCGAGGACGCTCATCGATACCGCGAGCTTCAGTCGCAGGAGTTCATCGCGCTGGTCATCGAGAAGCTCGAGGGCTGATCGGGTGCCCACGGCCGCCTACAAGCTGATCGGGATCGTCGTCTACCTGGCGATCCTCGTGGTCATCGGCGTGTTGGCGTCACGGCGCATGAAGGACGTGCGCGACTACTTCGCGGGCGGTAAGACCATGGGCTTTTGGGCGGTGGCCTTCTCGGCCCGCGCCACCGGGGAATCGGCCTGGCTGCTGCTGGGCCTCACCGGGATGGGCGCCACCGTCGGCCTGCAATCGATGTGGGTCGTGGCCGGCGAGGTCGTGGGCGTCGGCGGAGCGTGGCTGCTGATGAGTCGTCGCTTCAAGCGGCTGACCGATCGCTACGACTCCCTGACCATTCCCGACTACCTCGAGTCCCGCTTCCGCGACCACGGGCACGTGCTGCGCATCGCCTCGGCCGGCGCGCTGGTGGTGTTCGTCACCATCTACGTCAGCGCCCAGATCGACGCCACGGGCAAGGCCTTCGAGAGCTTCCTCGACTGGAACTACTACGTGGGCATCGCGGTCGGCTTCCTCGTGGTGCTGGCCTATGTGGTGAGCGGTGGGTTCGTGGCCGTGGTGTGGTCCGACGTCTTCCAGGGCGCGCTCATGGGCCTGGGGCTCGTGGCCTTGCCCGTCGTCGCCGTGATCTACGCAGGCGGGCCGGGAGCGGTCGCCGATGGCCTGAACGCGCAGGACCCCTCGCTGCTGCAGTTTTCCCTGGGCGAAGGCACCGAGGTCCTGGCCACGCTGGCGCTGTTGCTCATCGGGCTCGGTTTTTTGGGCTCGCCCCAGATCTTCGTCCGCTTCATCGCCCTGCGCTCCGAAGACGAGATCGGCCGAGGTGCCGCGGTCGCGATCCTCTGGACGCTGCTGGCCGACACGGGCGCGGTGCTCACGGGCATGCTCGGCCGGCACCTGCTCGTCGGCCCCGGCACGGACGTGGGCGCGCTGGGCTCGGGCGGCGAGGCAGTCTTGCCCTTGTTGGTCGAGCACCTGATGCCCGCGATCATCATCGGCCTGTTCATCGCCATCGTGCTCTCGGCGATCATGTCCACGGTGGACTCGCTGCTGGTCGTGGCCAGCAGCGCCGTCGTTCGCGACTGGTACCAGAAGGTTCGCGCCCCCCAGACTCCCGACGACGCCCTGGTCGGGCACAGCCGCATCGCCACCATGGCCCTGGCCGCGGTCGCGCTGGCCATTGCCCTCGGGGTCTCGTTCGCGACGCCCGGTCGCACCGTGTTCTGGTTCGTCATCTTCGGGTGGTCGGGCATCGCCGCCACATTTTGTCCGACCATGATCCTGTCGTTGTGGTGGTCGGGCATGACGGGGCGCGGAGCCTTGGCCGGCATGGTCACCGGCTTCGTCAGCGTTCCGTTGTTCAAGTTCGGAGCCCCGGCATTGCCACAAATGGGTGATGCATTCGCCAAGCTCTCCGAGCTGCCGCCCGCCTTTGCAGCATCGATGGTGGTGGGGATCATCGTCAGTCGATTCGATTCCGCGGGACGAAGATCTCTGGCCACGGCCGCCGACGAACTACATGACGCGGCCTCATGAATTTCAGCAACTCACCTACAGTCACGCGTAGGACACTCCCTGACAGCGTTTCCAGGGATCCCTGATGGCCCAACGGGCCGTTTCGCATCCGCTCACCCGCGATGGCTGCGCACCTGCTCGAAAGCGCGTGATATCTGCGACGGCATCGGCGCAGAGACCGTCGGGATTTCCACCCTTTCGGGACAGACCGATCGGCCGATTGTGGATCATTTGGCTTCGGAGCGGGAAACTAGGGCGACGCCATTGGCGTCCATGCGTTCGAGGCCGGCGGCGTCAGTACCAGATCAGGCCGACTTGCACATACTCGAACGACGTCTCCGCAAACACGCGAACGCCCCCTCGCCATGGCGGGAGTCCAACTGCCTAACGACAACGACTGGTCGGACGACGACGTCGCCTTGATGGAGACGACGGCGGCCGGCGATTCCACTTCGGTGGGTCGCGTACCAATGGTGGCCCTGCCCGAGCAGGGCGACTACCTCGGGCCGTATGTCGTCGAGGGCACGCTGGGCGCAGGGGCAATGGGCGTGGTGTATCGAGCCGTCGATCCCGGCCGCCGCGAGTCGGTCGCGATCAAGCTGCTGCATCACGTGCGACCCGACGACACGGGCAGCTCTCCCGAAGAGCGATGGCTGGCCAACGAAGCGGGTGCGCTGGCTCGACTGAGTCACCCCAACGTGGTCTCGGTGCTCGGGGTCGGCACCTTCGATGACCGCCCCTTCTTGGCGATGGAGCTGGTCGAGGGCACGACGCTGTCGGCGTGGCTCGAGTCGGAGCGGGCGTGGTGGGAGATCGTGCCCGTCATTCGCGATGCCGCCCGAGGGCTGGCCGCGGTGCACGATGCCGGCCTCATCCACGGCGACTTCAAGCCCGACAACGTCATGGTCGGTCACGACGGTCGCGTGCGCGTCATGGACTTCGGGCTCGCTCGCTCCGTGTTGGCCCCCGACCCATCCATCGGTCGAGTCGCGGTCGATCGCCACGGCGTGTCGCGACACAAGCCGATCGGCACCCCGGCCTATATGGCACCCGAGCAGCTCGCCGGTCGCCCCGCGGGGCCCAACTCCGATCAGTTCGCCTGCTGCGTGACGCTATACGAGGCGCTGTTCAACGAGCGCCCCTTCCCCGGTCGCACCCCGGCCGAGCTCGCGTATCACGTCATGCGAGGCGAGCGTCGACCCAAGCCGGTTCGCTCCGGCGTCCCGGCGTGGCTGCACCAGATCGTCAACCGCGGGCTCGCCCTGGTCGGGGCCGCGCGCTGGCCTTCGACCCGCGCCTTCGCCGAGGCGCTCGACGAAGGCCTCCGCCGGCACTCGCCCAGCAACAGCTGATCGCGGTCGTCCCCGGCCACCGCCGTAGGGCCGAATCGCGGCGCCCAGAGGGTCGTCGCGCATCGTATTGCGCAGCTCGGGAACCTTTGCTTCGGCGTGCTGTCACTGGTGGCACAGACCCGGAGGATTGTTTCGATGTCCCGTTTCGCGCCCGTTTGGGGGCTCGCATTCGGGGTGTTCGCGGTCGCGTGCACCCCGGTCGGCGCCCCACCCCTGGATCTCGAGTACCCCGAGGACGATGACTTCGTCGACCACGACGAGCTCGTACCCGAGCAAGAGGTCGAAGACGCCGACGACGAGGCCGAGGTCGACCCCGAGCCCGTCGCCGAGCTTCCCGACGATCTGTGCGCAGGCCGTGCAGGCACCGGGGAAGCGGTCGAGGTCGATGATCCGCAAGAGCCCGGCGCAGGGCGGCTGCTCACCGAGCTGCCCAACGGCAAGGTCATGGCGCTGCCCCTGCGGCACACCAGCTTCGAGACCATCGTGGTCGGCACCGTGGCCGAGACCACGGTGACGCAGCAATTCGACAACCCGCTCGAGGAGTCGGTCGACGTCCTGTACACCTTCCCGCTGCCGCACGACGGAGCGGTCGACGACTACTGGATGCAGGTGGGCAAGCGTCGGATCGCGGGCGAGATCCACCGTCGCAAGGACGCCGAGAAGATCTACGAGGAGGCCAAAGAGAAGGGGCAGCGTGCCGGTCTGCTGACCCAAGAGCGGCCCAACATCTTCACCCAACACGTCGCCAACATCCGGCCCGGAGAGTCGATCGCGGTCAGCATGCATGTCGTGCAGCCGCTGCGCCCCGACGAAGGGCGCTACGAGCTGGTCCTGCCCACCGTGGTCGGTCCTCGCTTCATCCCTGGCAACCCCACCGGTGGCGCGCCGTCGGGCTCGGGCATGCTCGCGGATACCGACGCGGTGCCCGATGCCTCGCGCATCACCCCCCCGATCTTGCCGAAGGGCTTCCGCAGCTGCGGCGACCTGGAGATCGAGGTCTCCATCGACGCGGGCGGGCCCATCACCGCGCTGGCGACCACGTCGCACCGCATCGAGGCCGAGGTCGACGATCTGGGCGCCCAGATCCGGCTCGACGAGCGCTACGCCCTGCTCAACCGCGACTTCGTTCTCTCGTGGCGTCGCGAGGGCAGCGAGCCCAAGGCCACCCTGCAGGCGCAGCCCGATGCCGATGGTGACGGCGGCTACTTCACGCTCACCGTTCAGCCGCCGCGCACCATCGACCCCGACCAGGTCCCCGGCCGCGAGATCGTGTTCGTGCTCGACACCTCGGGCTCGATGTCGGGCGCCCCGATGGACATGGCCAAGGCCACCATGCGGCGCTTCATCGGCGGCCTCGGCCCCGACGACGCGTTCCAGGTCGTCCGCTTCTCCGAGTCCGCCTCCGGGCTCGGTGAAGAGATGCTCGAGGTCACCCCCGACAACGTCACACGAGCCCTGGAGTACGTCGAAGCCCTGTCGGGCGGCGGTGGTACCCGCATGACCGAGGGCATCCGCGCCTCGCTCGGCCTGCCGCACCGCAGCGATCGCCTGCGCTACGTCGTGTTCCTGACCGACGGCTACATCGGCAACGAGTCCGAGATCTTCGAGCTCATCTCCGAGCAGATCGGGGAGGCACGCCTGTTCTCGTTGGGCGTCGGCTCCTCGGTCAACCGCTACCTCCTCGATGGCATGGCTCGCATGGGGCGGGGCAGCGTCACCTACGTCGACCTCGATCAGCCCACCGCACCGGTCGTCGAGCGCATCTACGACAAGCTACGTCAGCCCGCGCTGGTCGACCTCGAGGTCGACGTCGAAGGCCTCGATGTCCGCACCATGGTGCCCAGCGTCGTCCCCGACCTCTTCGTCGGTGAGCCCGTGGTCCTCTTCGGCCGCTACGAGGGCACGCTGGACGGTGAAGTCACCGTGCGTGGCCGCCAGGGCAGCGAGCGCCTCGAGCTCCCCGTGCCCCTGCGGGCGGTCCGAGACGAAGACTCCGAGGGCGTGCGTTCCATGTGGGCCCGCGAGAGCATCGACGATCTGCTGCTCGACCCCACGCTGGCGTGGGCCGGCGAGCCCCGCAAGGGCGCGGTGAAAAAGCAGGTCATCGCCCTGTCGCTCGAGCACCGGGTGCTCACCGAGTACACCGCGTTCGTCACCGTCGATCGCACCCGCGTGGTCGATGGCCGCAGCCGGGGCAAGACCCTCGTGCAGGGCGTCGAGATGGCGGCCGGCGTCGCCCATGAGTCCAGCTGGGGTCACGTCGGGCTCCCGCCGAGCTCCAACACCGGCCTCATCGGCAAGGGCGGCGGCGGAGGCACGGGCAGCGGCTACGGTCGCGGATCGGGCACGGGCTTCGGGGGTCGCGGCAAGCGAGTGCCCCGCGTGCGCCAGGCCAAGGCCCGGGTCATGGGCTCCATCGACCGCTCCATCATCCGCCGCATCGTGCGGGCCCACATCAACGAGGTCCGGCGCTGCTACAACCAGGGGCTGGTCCAGGACCCGAACCTCTCCGGGCGCGTCGCGATCCAGTTCGTCATCGGCGCCAACGGCAAGGTCGAGGCGGCGATGGTCAACGAGACCACCCTCAAGAACAAGAAGGTGGGCAACTGCATCGCCAAGGCGGTCAAGACCTGGAAGTTCCCCACGCCCGCCGAGGGGAGCGGCAAGGTCGTGGTGACCTACCCCTTCGTGCTCAACCCGGGCTGAACGAAGGCACCCACGACGAGGGCTCGCGATGGTCGACCATCGCGGGCCCTTTTGCGTGCGGAAGAGTCGGCCTCAGCCCTCGCTGGTCCGAGGCCAGCGCCCGTAGTGGTAGTCGATGGCGTCGAGGAACTCGCGCGAGTAGGCGCGACGGCGGGCGATCTTCCGGTAGAAGACCTCGCCCTCGGTATCGACGATGTACACCGCATGCAGGGCCAGCTCGGGCACGTCCGGGTTCACCAGGCCGAACTCGCGGATGAGCTTCATGTCGGGGTCGCTGCCCAGCGGCATGGTCAGCCCCTTCTTCTCCGCCCAGGGCAGGCTGTTTTCGGGGACGTCCACGCTCACCGCGAACACGGTCACGCCGCGCTCGTCGAAGTCCGCCATGTGTTCTTGCAGATCACCTATCTGCGTGTTGCAGGCGGGTCACCAAAAGCCCCGGTAGAACATCACCAGCACGGGGCCGGCCTTGCGCGCCTGGGCGAGTGAGAACGAGCCGCCGTCGGCCAGCGCCACCTCGAAGTCGGGGAGCTTGGCGCCCATGCCCGGGGCACCGGGGGCATCGCCATAGGCTCCGTAGGCCGGATCGGTGATCGCCATCGGGGCCTTGCTGCGACTGCTCGGCTTGTACATCGGCGGGGGCGGCCCCTCGGGCTCGGCCTGCTCCGCGGCGGTGGGCGGCGCGGAGGGAGCCTCGGACTCCCCCGGGCTCGAGGACGAGGTCCCGCCACAGGCGAGGCCGAAGACGCTCAGCAACAGACCAGGGATCGCATTGGGTCGGGTCATGGGCGGCAGGGCTCGAGTCGGAAGCGTACCGAATCCGCGCGAGGTTACTCGGCGGAGTTCACGCTGGCATTTTGCCTTCGATCCGAGCCCGGGCGCGCGCCGTAAGGGACCTTGCCAGCCGGGAACACCGACACCTCCCACCTTCCCCGACGCCGACCGCCATGCCTTCATTTGCCTCGCTGCTGCCTCGGAGCGCCCGTTCGCGGGCCTTCGCCACCCTCGCCGTCGCCGGCGTGGGCCTGGTTCCCGCGCTCGCCTCCGGTCACGCCAGCCCCCGCGCCCGAGTCCACGCCGAGTCCACCGAGACCGGCGCATCGGTGCGGGTCGAGGTCGACGCGGTCGATGCCGCGGTCGCGCTGGGTCTGGGCACGTCGATCGAGCCCGACGAGCTGAGCACCCACGCCCCGCTCGTTCGCCGCTGGCTCGCGCAGGGCCTCCGGGTGGATGACGAAGCCGGCCCTTGCCGCGCCCGCCCCCAAGCGCCCGTGCTCCGCGGTGAAGACATCGACGCGGTGGTGAGCCTCGACGTCGACTACCTCTGCCCGGAGAGCTCCGGCGCGGTCGTGCTGCACGACGATGGTTTCGCCGACGAAGGCCCCACCCACGAGACCTTCGTCTCCGTTCGCCAGGGTGACCGGGTCAGCGCGCATGTGCTGCGTCGCGACGCCTCCAGCGTCAGCCTCGGTCGCCCGCCTCGTGCCTCCGAGACCGCCGCCACCTTCGTGGGCGAGGGCGCCCGGCACCTCGTCGCCGGCTACGACCACCTGCTCTTTCTGATCTCGCTGATCCTCGGCGCGGGACTGCTCGTCGAGCGCGAGGGCCTCCGGCGGGCACTGGTCGACGTCGCCAGGGTCGTCACCGCCTTCACCCTCGGCCACAGCCTGAGCCTCGGCGCCGCGGCCCTCGGCCTCGTCGTGCTACCCGAGCGTGCGGTCGAGCTCGCGATCGCCGGATCCATCGTGCTCGTCGCGATGAGCAATGTCGTGCGCCCCAAGGCCGCCGCCAATTCCTGGCTGGCCGGCGCCTTCGGCCTGCTGCACGGCTTCGGCTTCTCCTCGGTCCTGATGGAGCTGGGTCTGCCCCCCACCCATCGGGTCCTCGCCTTGCTGTCGTTCAACGTCGGCATCGAGCTCGCGCAGCTGGCCTTCGTCGCCATCGTGTTGATGCCGCTGTCCGTCGCGGCGCGCTCTGCCGCCTACCAACGCTTCGTGCTCCAGGGTGCATCCCTGGCGATCGCGGCCTGCGGTGGTCTGTGGGTCATCGAGCGCAGCCTCGGTCTGTTTGTGTCCTAGGCCCTCGCGGCCTCCATAACCCCCTCGAGTCCGGCGATCCGTCTCACCGCGGCGCATCGCCACGGAGCAATCCCCATGCAACAACGAACATGCATCCTGCCCTGCGCTCTCGTGCTCGTCACGATCGCCGGCTGTACCACGGAGGGCGACACCGCGTTGCCCACCACCCCCCCGACCCACGTCGAGCTCGTCGCCGACAGCGGCTTTCGCCACGCGGGCGCCGTGGCGGCGAGCCCCGACGGGCAGACCTTCTACACGACCGCCTACGACGACGACGATCGGCCCGGCATCTTCGCCATCGATGCCGAGAGCGGGAGCGTGACCGCCCTGCACGTGGGCGAGCCGCTGCTCTATCCCACCGATCTGACCCTCTCCTGCGACGGCGGCACCCTTTATGTGTCCGACCAGGGCATCGGCAGCTCGGACACCGAGTTCGGCGACCCCACCACGCCCACCGACACGACGGGAGGCATCCACACCCTCAGCACGGCGGGCGGCTCCATTGCCACGCTGGCCGCCCACGGCATCTCCCGGGCCGCGGGAGTCGTGCTCGATCCCGAGTGCGAGACGCTCTACATCACGGGCGACACCGAGATGTTCCGCCCCGCGCTGTTCACCGTCCCCGTGGGCGGAGGCTCGGCCACCATCGTGCACGAAGGCGCGCCCCTGGTCTCCCCCACCGGTCTGCACGTCGACGCGGACCAGATCGCCTGGGTCATGGACCACGGCGCCCGCAACGAGCAAGGCGAAGGCCTGCTCTTTTCCATCAGCCTCGATGGCGAGGTCGGCGAGGTGGTGGGAGGCCTGGGCATGGGTCGTCATGGCGGCGTCTCCCTCGTTCCCGGAGGCACCACCGCCGTCATCCCCGTTCGCGACGAGCGTGGTCAGTCGCAGCTGCTGACCGCCAACACGGCCACGGGCGAGGTCAGCTCCTTGCCCACGCCCGACATCACCCATCCCACGGGTGTCGCCTCTGCCCGCAACGCTCCGGTGATGGTCGTCGCCGGAGAGCAGTCCATCAGCATCGCCACCTTCGAGCCCTAGGAGCCATCATGTCCATCTTCAGCCGTACCCTCGTTTCCTCCTGTGTCGCCCTCGCGGCCTTCGCCGGTCTCCCCTCGCTGGCCGAGGCCTCCAGCCACCGCGAGGCCCCCTCGATCGCCGAAGATCAATTCGCCGACAACACCGACGTCTACGCCTTCATCAGCCCCACCGACCCCGACAACCTGGTGATGGTGGCCAACTACGTGCCGCTGCTCATCCCCCACTCGGGGCCCAACTTCTACCGCTTCTCCGACAACGTGCGGTACGAGATCCTGATCGACAGCGACGGTGATGCCTACGCGGACACCGTGTATCACTGGGTCTTTCACACCACGACCAGCAACGGCCAGACCTTCCTGTACAACACCGGCCCCATCAACTCGCTGACCGACGCCAACCTCAACGTCCGCCAGACCTACGACCTGTACAAGGCGGTCATCGGCCCCGGCGGATCCAAGGAGGTCACCAAGGTCGTCGAGGATGCCCCCGTCGCCCCCTGGCATGTCGGCGACCGCAGCTTCTCCGACTATGAAGGGGTCGCCCAAGAGGCCATCACTCCCACCGCCGACGGCGGCATGGTGTTCGCAGGGCCGCGCGACGAGCCCTTCTTCGTGGACCTGCACGTGTTCGACCTGCTCGGTGTCGGTGGAGCGCCGACCACCGATGGCGTCAATGTCATGTCGCTCGTGCTCGAGATCCCGATCACCGAGCTGACCGGTGGCGAACGCCCCGCGGCGGGCTCCGATGGTCCCGACTCGGTCGTCGGAATCTACGCTCGATCCAAGCGCCCCAAGGTCACCGTGCGTACCCCCTACGCCTTCGACATCAACGGGGGTGGCTTCCAGCAGGTCTCTCGCTTGGCCTGGCCGCTGATCAACGAGGTCGTCGTGCCCTTGCAGGACAAGGACCTGTACAACCGCACGCACCCCGCCGATGACGTCGCCAACTTCGGCGCCTATATCCTCGACCCGGAGCTGCCCGGCCTGCTCAACGGTGTGCTCGGAGCCGGCTGTGCCCCCACCCCCGAAGGAGGTCGTACCGACATCGTGGGGCTGCTGTCGCCCAACGGCACCACCCCCGCCGATCTGCTACGCATCAACATCACCGAGGGGCAGACCTTTGAGAACAGCGGCTTCCCCAACGGCCGTACGCTCTCCGACGACGTCACCGACACCCTGCTGACCGTGGTCTGCAACAACGGTGCGCCGCTGGGTGATGGTGTGGATGGCAACGACCTGCCCTTCCTCGACGCCATGCCCTATCTCGCGTCGCCGCACTCCGGCAACCCGCTGAACTGACGCCAGCTCGACTCGGCGCCAACCGTCGATTCCTGCCACGCGGCGATGCTCGAAGGAGCATCGCCGCTCGTTCATCTGCCGGTGTCATTGCCTGATGGAAGGTCCCTCACCGAGGCCCGCGGATCACCGATTGGGCGATAAATCTTTTCGCTTTGGATCGAGTTGCCGCCCCTACGACGCCCCCCTATGTTGACCTCGTATGGATGGGATACGGGTTCGTTGTTTGGCTCTGCTCTACGTGGGTTCGACGCTCGCATGCGCGGCGGGTACCGATTCGGGCAGGCCATTTTCTTTCGATTCGACCACCCCCGCGGCGGAGTCCGGCGATGCGATGGACTCCGAGCCCGGGACCGATGGCGACGCACAGGCCGAGGGGGCCAGCGGGGGCAACGATGGTGATTCAGGAGACACCGACGGGGGATTCGAGACCGATACGGGGGACGACGAGCCTCTGCCCGAGTGCCCCGCCCCCGATGGCTCGGTCACCGCGGGCTTCGTCGTGTCCATCGACCGCGAGCCCGTCGTCATCGACTATTCCGAGCACTCCGCACCCGCGCCCTTCGTACCCCTGGCGTGGAACATCCGTGACTCCGAGCCGGAAATCGACTCGACCTGCGTGCTCACCGAGATGACCACTACCACGCTGGGGCTCGAGTGCGACGACACCACGGGGATCCAGCGCAGCATCTCGATCGACCTCATGGGCTCGGAGGCGCTGTCCACCAATGTCGGCACGGCCGCGGTGCACTTTTGGTACATGGCCGAGCACATCGGCGACATGCTCGAGGCCAACCCCGACACCATCGCCAACTCGTTCGTCGTTTCGAACGACGAGGGCGTAGTGCTCGCGGGGATCGATGGGCGCTATGCCGCGATCAATGCGTTCATGAGTACCGCCTGGCCGTCGCCGCTCTCTGGCTCGAACGGCGGCGAGCCCTGCAGCGGCGCCACCCCGACTCCGGGGCTGCGCACCATGGCCACCATCGGCGTGGGCGCGGGACAGCAGCTGCAGTCGTACGACGGTACGGCGACCAACCTCGGCGAGTATCGGGCGCTGATCGAGCGTTCCACCACCGAGCGCTCGCCCGATCCGCTCGGCGAAGAAGGCGATGTCCATATCGGTCGTTGGCTGCTGGGACGACCGGGCTGACCGCGAGCGCTCAACGGGGGCGCCGGGCCGTCGCCGCGTCGGCGGCGTGCTCGGCCAGCCACGCGGAGACCTCGGCGCTCTCGATCTCGTGACGCTCCGGGAGCTCCGACCACCACCGCTGCGCGAGCTCGGCCAGGTCTCGCGCTCGCGCGCGCTGGTCGGTCTGGGGCCAGAGCGCCTGCGCCAAGGCGAAGGCCGCCTCGGCCCGCTGGGCCGCGGGGGCGTGCTCGCCGAGCCGAAGCTCGTAGCCGCGCTCCAGCAGCCCGAGCGCTTCACCGCCGGGGTCGCCTCGTGCCAACAAGACCCGGCCCAGGCCCACCAACGCATAGCTGGCGTACACATGCTCGGGGCCGAACATGGACTCGATCCGCGCCAACGACTGCCGCAGCAAAGGAAGCGCTTCGTCGTGGCGGCCCAGCCGCAGCAGAGCATCGCCCGCGTTGAACTCGAAGATTCCCAGGTTGGGATGTTCGGGTCCCGGCCGCCGTGCCATCAGCTCCACCGAGCGCAGCAGCAGCGGCAGCGCCTCCTCTTCCCGCCGCAGCGCGACCAGAGCCCCTCCGACGTTGTTGAGCGCGACCGCGGTACGCGGGTGCTCGCTGCCCATCATGCGCTCGATGGCCGCCAGCGACTGCCGATGCAGCTCCAGCGACTCCTCGTAGCGCCCCTGCGCCTCGACGGCGATGGCCAGGTTGTTGAGCAGATCGGTGACCTCGACCGCGTCGGCCCCCACCTCGCGCTCGAGAATCTCGTGGGCGCGACGGATGTTCTGCTCCGCGTCCGCGTGCTGGCCCAGCGCGGACAACGACGTCCCCAGGCTCGCCATGGTGTGGGCGGTGTCGCGGTGCCCCACGCCGAGCAGGCGCTCGCGAAGGACGAGCGCCTGCTTCAGAACCTGGACCGATTCTTCATACTCGCCGCGCAGGTGATGCAAGTTTCCCAGCGCCTGGAGCGAGCGGGCGATGTCGGGATGCTCGCGACCCAACAGCTCCCGTTCGATGGCCAGGGACTCGTGCCGCAGGCGCAGCGCCTCGTCGAACTCACCTCGGCGCCGCGCCCCGATCTCGAGGTTCGACAGCGTATCGGCGACGCCCAGGCTCGGCGTACCGGCATCGCCGCGGGTACGGATCTCCAGCGAACGCGTGAAAGACTCCGCCGCCTCTTCGTAGTGCGCGTGGGCGGCCTCCACTGCGCCGCGGTCGTTCAGCACGACGGCCATGCTCCGATCGTCGTCGAGCGTCTCTGCCATGGCGACGGCGGCAGTGGCCAGCCACCGTGACTCGTCCTCGCGCATCTGTCGGGCCCCCACCACGAACGCGAGCAGGCCGAGGCTGCGCGCGGACGCCGGGTGTCGAGGCCAACCGATCGCGAGCGGATAGGACTCGGACAAGACCCGCTCGGCATCGTCGTAGCGACCCAGCGCCAGCAGTCCTCGACCCTTGGCCGCCGCGGCCTCGATGGCCAAGGGCGGGTAGGCCAGCGCGTCCGGTTCGATGTCGTCGACCATCGCCAACGCTTCCCGATGACGCCCGACGTCGTGCTGCGCGGCGGCCCGCGCCAGGGTCCGCCGCGCCTGCTCGACCCGCTGCTGCTGCTGCAACGACTCGGGAGGATCGACCGCCGCCTGCAGACGGGACAGCTCGGCGCACCGAGCCAGCGGCGGCACGCTCTCGGCCAGGGCCACCGCCCGCTCCACCACCCCGGCATCCGCGTCGCTCAGGACCTCGGCCACCGCGTCGAGCCGCACCCGCGCCCCCGACAGACAGGCCATGCGCAGGTCCAGGACTTCGGCGCTCTGCTCTCCACGGACCGACGTCGCCTCGCACGCCTCGGTGTGCATCTGCACCCATGTGTCGGCGTAGGGATCGAGTCGACGCCGCACTTGCGACGCCGCCGCCTCGGCGTACTGGACTCCGCTGGCGCGAAACGACTCCGCCACCGCCTCCCGTCGCGGCTCGTCCCAGACCCCCACCAGGTGCTCCCGGGCTCCACGACACAGCTCGGGGCGCGAGTCCTGCCAGCCGTAGACCGCACTCATCGTAGCGACCGCCGCGACCCCGACCGCGGCCATGGCCACGCCGCGCGTGCGGTTGCGGGTGCGATCGCGATCGAGCACCGCCAGCAGCGGCAGCATCGATGGCCATCGATCTTCCGGCCGCGGCGCGAGCCCCCGCTCGATCGCGTCGACCACCTCCTTCGGCACCGCGGCATCCCCCGTCCACTTGGGCGGCCCGGTGAGCTTGGCCTGCGCCAGGATTCGGTCGTCGCTCGCCGGGTAGGGGCGCGAGCCGACCAGCGCCTCCCACAATGCGACACAAAACGAGAACTGATCGGCGCGAGCGTCGGCGTCCTCTTCGAAGTGCTGCTCGGGCGCCATGTACAGCGGCGTGCCCACGACCGTGCCTTCCACGGTCATCGGCACGCGCAGGCTGGCGTGACTGTCGGTGGACGAGCGTTGCCTGGTCGCCGCGGGCCGAGGCTCGCTGGGCTCCCGCAACGCCCGCGCCAGGCCGAAGTCGGTCACGCGAACGCGACCGTCTCGCCCCACCAGCACGTTGTCGGGCTTGAAGTCGCGATGCACCAGGTCGGCATCATGCGCCACCACCAGGCCGCGCCCCGCCTGCACGAACGCCTCCAGCACCCGCGGCAAGGCCGGCTGCTCTTCGCTCAGCCAGCGTCGCAGGGTCCGCCCCTCGACCAGCTCCATGACGAGCAACACGGTGGACTCCAGCACCTCGACGTCGTGCACGGTGACGACGTTGGGGTGCGCGAGCTGAGCCATGACCTGGGCTTCCCGCACCATGCGGTCGGAGGCCCGCGCATCGAGAGCATCGGCCCGCAGCTGCTTGATGGCGACCTCGCGCTGGAGCTTGGGGTCGTAGGCCCGCACCACCACGCCCATGCCGCCGGCTCCAATGGCCTCCAGCACCACGTAACGCCCGAGCTCGCGGACGCCCGGATCGAGCCCCATCGCCGCCTCGCCCCCGTGATCATGGCCACCGAGCACGGTGGTGGTCATCGACGACGAGATTTCGATGGCCACGACCGCTCCATGGTGCCCTGCGCCCGAACCAACGACCAGCCACAGTTGCAGATCGGGCCCGGTTGGATCGAGACTCCGTCGCGAACATCGAACGGACGACGCCGATGGCTACCGAATCGAAACTCCGGACAATCGCCCGCACCGTGCTGGGAGTGCTGCTCGTCCTGCAGGGCATCAACCACTTCATCAGCGTGGACTTCATGGTGAAGATGATCCCCGCGTACCTGCCCGAGCCGTTGCTGCTCGTGCAGCTCAGCGGCGTCGCCGAGATCCTCTTGGGCGCGCTGGTGTTCGTGCCGCGGTTTCGTCGCCTCGCCGGGTTCGGCATCTTGGCCCTGCTGGTGGCGGTGTTCCCCGCCAACCTCCAGATGGCCCTGCACCCCGAACAGTGGCCCGACATCCCCCAAGCGGCGCTGTGGGTTCGGCTGCCCTTCCAGCTGGTGTTCGCGGCGTGGACCTGGTGGACGTGCCTCGCCCCCACCGCCCCCGACACGTCGAAGCCGTAGTTCTCCGCTCCGCCACAAAATTCGACGAAACGACGCCGCCCCGTGGACCGCTCGGTCCCGGGGCGTCTCTTTTTGATCACGGACGATGCAGCAGCCCTACTACGACATGTACATGTGCTTGATGGAGAACGATTGGCAGTACTGGGGCCAGTGGAAATACAACGTCAAGGCCAAGCTCAACGAGGCGATCTACATCGGGACCAACCTGGATCACATCACGATCTTGGCCCACACCCGCGGGTATCACCGCACCGTCGGGCGCCGCACGGGACGGCAGGTGACCGCCATCATGCGGGTGCCGGAGCTTTGCTACGAGGTCAACCGCGCCGGGTTCTCGCGGGAGATCACCGAGGCGCTCGCGTGGTTCCACGACCACATCACGTACGAGCACCCCTAGCCCGGCGCCAGCGGCTCAGCGCCCGAGGCCGACTGCCGCGACGAGCAGGCCCCCGACCAGCGCGACCCAGGTCGCCGCATGGCATGCGGCCTCTCCCAGGCGGGGCCGGACCCACCGCCCCAGCAGGTTGCCCGCCAAGATGCCCACGCCCAGCACCAGCGCGGTGGGCAGGTCGGCGGGGCCGAGCATGCCCGTGCCGGCGTAGCCCATGATGCGGGCGACGTGAATCGAGCAGGCGACCATCGCTCCGGTCGCCACCAGGGTCTTGCCCCGCAACCCGGCCGCGAGCATCAGCGGGGCCAAGATCAAGCCGCCGCCTCCGGTCGTCGCGGTCACGAACCCGACGACGGCCCCGCCTCCGGTCAGCCATGATCGCCCCAGGGGAATTCGCACCCAGCCCTGCTCTCGGGCCACCGCCACCACGGTGACGCCCAGCAGCAGCCATCGGATCAACGGCTCGGGCAGCGCGGCGCTGATGAGCCCACCGACGGCTGCGCCCACCACCGCGCCCAAGACCATGCGCCGCGCGGCCGCAGGCACCAGGTGACGCCGAAACAGCCACATGCGGTGGCCCGTGCCCAGCAGCAGCGCGGGCGCGGTGACGGCCAGGGCGGTATGCGGATCCAACAGCGCCGCCAGGACCACCGTGATCAACAGACCGCCGCCGATACCCGCGACGGTCGACAACAGCCCCGCCGCGATCCCCAGCGGCACGATGATCGCCATGACATCCACGGACCCGAGCTTGAGCCGAAGGCGTGTATCGGTCCAACGAAACTATTTTATGTTTACCATAAATGAAACCGATGGAATGCTCGAGGCGTGTACGACGAGCTCCAGCACCTGTTGCTCATCGTGGAGCACGGCACCTTCACGGAGGCCGCTCGTCACGCCCACCTGAGTCAGCCCGCGCTCTCGGCGTCGGTGCGTCGACTCGAGGACTTCATCGGGGCTCGCTTGCTTCATCGCGGGCGGGACGGAGCGCGCCTGACCGCGGCGGGCGAAGCTCTGCTGCCGCGCGCACGCGCGAGCCTGGCCGCGCTCGACGATGGCCGCCGCGCCGTGGCCGAGGTCATGGGCTTGCGGGCGGGCGAGGTCCGTCTGGGCGCGGGCACCACCGCCACGACCTACCTTCTGCCCGATCCGCTCGCGCAGTTTCGGGCCCAACACCCGAAGATTCGCTACCTGCTACGGGAGACGACCATCGAGGACGGCATCGACGAAGTCGAGCGCGGCACCCTGGACATGGCGGTGCTGACCGCAGAGGGGCACGAGCCGTGGTTCACCGACGAGATGATCCTGGTCGGCGCGCCCGGGCGACGCGGTCGCACCAACTCGTTCGTCACCTTGCGGCCCGGCACCAACACCCGCAGCCTGCTCGAGAAGCACTTCCCCGAGGCGGAGATCGTGATGGAGCTCGGTAGTCTCTCCGCGGTCAAAGGCAACGTGCGCGCGGGCATCGGCATCGCGCTCATCAGCCGGTATGCCGTCGCCGAAGACCTGCGTCAGCGCCGGTTGGTCCGCATTCGAGACCGGCGGACGCCGATCGAACGTCCGCTGATGCTGGCGCACCGCGGCGTCGACCGCCTGCCGCCCGCCGTCGCGGCCCTACGCACGCTGCTGCTGTCGCCCCGAGGCACCCGTCATCTACGGCGGCGCTGAGGTGCTCGTCGCCCTGGAGTGCCCGAGGCGAGCGACGGCGTCAGTTCTCCCAGACGAAATCGTCGCCGTCGGCCGCGGAGTGGCACGCAATGCAGCCCATGTCCGCGCCCAGCCCGACGCGACCCGCCAGCGGCACCCCAGCCGGGTTCTGGTCGATGGAGCCGTCGGGCAGGTATTTCACCCAGAACCAGTCGCCGGCCTCGGGCTCGTAGCCCTCCACGCGAGCCATCACCGTGATCGCGGCCAGGCTGTCCTCGCTGTCCTCGGCGAAGTTCTCCTTGAGCAGGACCGAGCCCGGCTCGAGCGTGACGAGGTCGGCCGCGGCCACGTCGTTGCTGAAGACCCGCACGAAGGCGCCGTGGGGCATGCCGCCGGGGCGGATGCCATCGAGGCCGGGCAGCGTGGACCACTCGGTGTAGCCCTGGACGTCCTGCCACAGCTGAGCCGCTCGCTCCACGTCGTCGCTGCCGCCGAACGGAGGCGGAGCATCCTCGCCGCCCGAGCCGTCGGTGGGTCCGTCTGCCCCGTCGTCTTCGGAGTCGACCCCGGATTCGGTCGCGGGCTCGCCCGCGTCGCTGTCGTGGCTGTGGCCCTCGTCCGCGGCCATGGTCTCGTCGTCGGCTTCATCGGCGCCACATCCGAAGATCAGCGCTGTACCGAGGCATGTAGTGATCAAGCGAGTAGTCGTCGTTACGCGAATACGCATGAGTGAAACTGTCCTGTTCACGAGCCCCCGAGGCTCTACGGCGGCAGGAATGGACGAGTCGGAATCGAACGGCAATGGTGCGTGGACTCGCATGACCCCGACGTTGCGCGAAAAGGCGCCCAACTCCCGACAGGTGGCCGTAGAACATCGTTGGGCGCTCGACCTGGCCCGTCGCCGAGAACCCGGAGCAGCGTAGGGTTTCAGCCGACATTCGGGCCAATTGCATGGCTCACGATCGAGGTCGTTCGATCGACCGATCATGACCGATGTCGCAACACGCTCTTCGCAACTTGGCGACGAAGAAATTCATCGATCCATGGCGACGTAACGTCGCCCGGTGGAACTCGTTAGAGGAGGATTTCCACGACGGCGAAGCCGACGAAGGTCCCCAGCGCCGTGCCGAGCGAGCCGACCAAGATCGCCGGCACCACGAGATCGCGACGGCCGATGCCTCGCGCCAGCGCCAGCGCCGTCGTCCCGCCGCCGATGTTCGCCTGCGACGCCACCGCGGCCAGGGCCGGATCGCCGCGCATGACGAAGGTCGCTCCGAAGAGCACCACGCCGTGCACGCCGATCACCACGCTGGCCAGCACCACCAGGCGACCGCCCAGCGCACCGAGCTCCACCACCGCCGCGAGATCACAGTACGCACCAATGGTGGCCAGGAACACTTGCACGGCGAGCATGCCCAGCAGGTTCGCGCCCGACATGCGAGCGACCGCGGGCACCTGCGCCAGCAGCAACGCCAGCGTCGTCAGCACCAGCATGCTCGGTAGCTCCACCCCGACCCCGGCCAGCGCGGCCACGACCTCGTCGGTGAGCCACAGCCCCCCGAGACCCAGGGTGAGCAGCAACGCCAGGTCGAGCGGATCGACGCGTGCCGCATCGAGGTCGATGTCCTCGTCCGATGCGGACTCGGGCTCGCTCGGAGCGTCGACCTTCGGCGAAGCGCCGGGACGCGACCACAGGCGCGGGATGGCGATGGTCGCGATCATCCACACCGCGGTGAGACCGGCATCGACCGCCATCGTGCCCACGTAGATCGCCCCTTGATGCACCACGTCGTAGTGCAGCGCCCACGCGTTGAAGTTGGCGCTGCCCCCGATATACGTCGCGGCAAACATGCCGCCCAACGCCGCCGTCGAGGGCCCGAACGCACCTTCGCCCACCAGGGCCAGGCCGGCCACGACCCCCAGCACCGTGCCCACCGCACCGATGCCGAACAGCAGCAACAAGGGCAAACCGGCGGAGAGGGTCCGGCGCAGGTCGACCCGCAGCACCAGCCAGAAGATCGCCAGCGGAGCCCCGTAGCCGAACACCAGGTCGTAGACGACGACGGGATTTTCGGCCGTCGACGCGGCGGGGATGAGCCCGAAATTGGACCCCAGCGCCCCGACCACGATGACGAGCAGCGAGCTGCCCGCGTGCCGCAACGCGGTGTAGCGGGCCAAACACTCCGAGACCACCACGCACAGTGCCAACGCGGCGAGTACGAGCCGGGGATCCTCGACCATCGGTCGGGCCACGATACACCGGGCGCATCGTCGACGAAGACGGGCGTCGGCCTCGCTTCGCGCTACCATGGACGGGTCCCCGTGGTTTGTCGTCCTTGGTTTGTCGCGTTCGCCGCCGTCGCGCCGCTTTTGGCATGCGGCCGCACTCCGCCTGCGTTTCCTCTCCAGGACGACGCGGGCGGCACCCAGGACTCGGGCGACACCACCGATACCGGTGAGTCCACCGGGGAACTCAACTGCGTCGACTCGCCCGAGGCCTGCATCGCCGAGCTGTCCCTGCGACGCGCCGTCGACATCTTGTTCGTCATCGACAACTCGGGATCGATGGGCGGCGATCAGGGCACGTTGGCCCGGAGCTTCGGCACCTTCGTCGACGTGCTCGAGGCCCAGCAGGTCGGCGCCAACTATCGCATCGGCGTGGCCACGACCGAGGGCGACGGCTTCATCCACGCCAGCAGCTGCCGCTCACGGCTCGACGACTTCGTCAGCAGCAGCACCATCTACGGCGACAAAGACGAGCGCCAGCGCGGCTGCCTCGACCACTGCCAGCACGAGTCCATCGGCCTGGCCAACCCGTGGGTCGAAAAGAGCAACGGCACCACCAACCTCCCGCCGGGCGTGACCATGGCCGAGGCCCTGCAGTGCATCGGGCCCCAGGGCATCACCGGGTCCGGCTTCGAGATGCCGCTCGAGTCCATGCGCCGCCTGGTCTCCGAGGACCCGCAGGGCTTCTTGCGCACCGATGCCCTGCTCGCCGTCATCTTCGTCACCGACGAGGCCGACTGCTCGATGTCCGACGACAACCTCGTGTGGCTGTCCGCGTTCGGCGAGCCCTTCTGGACCTCACCCGAGCGCCTGTCCTCGGGCGCCTGCTGGAGCGCGGGGGTGCAGTGCGAGGGCGGTCCCGGGGTCTTCGACTCCTGCGAGACGGCCGACAAGGACCGCAATGCCGAGCCCACCAGCGACCCCAGCGACGCGGTGCTCTACCCCATCGATCGCTACGTCGACGCGCTGACCGAGCTGGCCGCGGAGAAACAGGCGCAGGGGGGCCAGAGCGAGGTGCTCATCGCCGTGCTGGCTGGCGTGCCTCTCGACTACCCGGAGACGGGTGAGATCGTCTACGCCGACTCGCCCGACATTCAGTTCAACGAGGAGTACGGCATCGGCCCCGGCTGCGGTCACGGCACGGAGCAGATCGACGACCCGCCCGGCATTCCGCCCGTGCGCCTGCGGGAGTTCGCCGAGGCCTTCGCCTCCGAGCGTCGCAACATGTTCTCCATTTGTGCCGACGAGTACGGCATCGCACTGCAGGACATCGCCGATGCCATCGGGGAGATCAACAGCCGGGCCTGCGTGGCCGGCTGCGTGCACGATCTGCGCTACGACATCCCGCAGCTCCAGCCCGACTGCCAGCTCGTCGAGACCTATGCCGATGGCGCCCCGGACCAATCGGTCAGCGCCTGCGTCACCACCGAGGCGGGCTGGGACTTCCCCAACCCGGCCACTCATGTCTGCTACCGGGCCCTGGTCGACGCCGATGCCTCGACCGAAACGGCCATCGACGACATGTCCCCGCAGTGCGTGACCCTGGGCTCCAACCTCGAGCTGGTCGTACAGCGGCGCGAGGGCATCCCCGTGCCCTCGGGCACCGCGGTGAAGGTGCGCTGCGATCTCGACGCGCCCTTCGGGGTCAGCTGCGAAGACCGGTGAGCGCCGTTTCGTCGAAACGGTCTAGCTCGCGGCGTACACGCCGTTCTTCGGTTCTGTGCGATCTGGGGCCCGGCCACTTTAGTAAGCCACGACTGAGGCAAGTCACGCAAGGCCCCCCGCAACTCAACTCAGACGAACGCAAGTTGATAACCGATGCGGTACTTCCCATTGTAGGCGGTGAGACTGCGCGTGTGGCGGTTGATCACGCCATCCGAACCGAAGTCATTTTCGCTGTAGACCTTGATTCGGACACCATAAACTGGCCATGCTCGCTCGAAGATCAGTGCATCGAGGAGGCTATTGAGCGCAGGGCCAAGGGCACCCGCGATAGCAGCCACAGATTTCGCGCCGGCAGCACTCCCCACAGCCTGGATACCAGCAGTGACCGTATCTGTAATCCGACTAATACTCCTCATCGTGGAAGCATTGGAATCCAGCAGCATAAAGTGCCAGTAAAATGTCTTCGGATAGGAATTCGTGGTCGAAAGGCTAAACTTACCCAGATGCCGTTCGCCATAGCTCATGTAATCTCCATCGTCGATGTGTTTCCCTAGGTAGATTGCCTTATGAGAGTCAATATTTCCACTTGCCCCAATCCAGGATGACACGAGATACATCTTCCGATTGTATTCAAAACCTCCCCAATTCGCCTCATCAATACAGTGAATCGCTCGCAGGTTCATATGAAGGTTCTTATACCTTGAGGGACTTGGCTGAGTCGTCGCCCGGCCAGTAAGG
Organism: Myxococcota bacterium; assembly: GCA_039028615.1. Taxonomy (GTDB): domain Bacteria; phylum Myxococcota_A; class Polyangia; order Nannocystales; family Nannocystaceae; genus Paraliomyxa. The sequence goes on from JBCCHT010000006.1 coordinate 146,819, forward strand.
CCGCTCACTGAAGGGCGAACAAAACCCGCCACAGTCGGTGACGGAGAGACAACCACCAGATCGCTGGGCATGAAACTCTCCTTCAGTTCGTTGTCGTTCAAGATTCGATCTAACCGTGGGCGAAGATCATCGAACACTTCGTCATCCAAAGCTGATACGATCGAAGCGGCCTGCCTCTCCAACGATGCGGGATCGTCCGACAGCTCAACGGCGGATGGCCGGGCACGATTGAGCATTGCGGACATGAGTACTTTGAGGGATGTTCGCGCGAGCGTCACTGCATCCTGGCGATCAGCGGCGGACAGGGACGCAAAGGAGAATGGTTCAACTGGCATTGTCTTCTCGTGTTTCGTGTATGGGGGGGATCTCGCCTCGCTCCACAAACGAGGCATTTCACATTGTGGCCCGAGACAAAGTGCGCAATTCATCTACTCGTAGAGACCAATCGCAGAGCACCCATAATAGAACGAATCCCCCTCCAAGACCCGACATTTAAGACTTGAGCGACGTTTTTTTTGTCCGCTACGAAAGAGGATTCCCAGCATGACACGAAAGCGCCATCTACTGTAAATGCGAGAAATGAAGCCAGTCAACCGAGGATGACACGTCAATGCTCCAACAATGGAACGGTATCCCAAATCTGAGACATCCAGCATGTAGATTGCTCTCATGTAATAGGCTTCGTCGCTGAGTCTTTACGCGCCCGGCGCTGGCCGTTTCGGGGGGGGGGGGCGCTGACCCGCGAGAGCGGTGAGTCGAGAGTGACCCCACTGGGCCATCTTCCTGCACACGGTTCTCAAGCCACGCGGGCACATGCTGGCTCTCAACGCCTTCTGGACTTCAACACCGAAGCGCCCCCGCCGAAAAAACGGTGGCCAAGTGGATCAGCAAGCCTACTAAGCTCACGCCCTGGACCGCAGGTTCTCAATCTGCATAGCCCCGTCTCGTCGTACTGGACGATGAGTATCGCTCCATACGCAGCCCATGATGCCATTGAGCACTCAATACGACCCACAACGTGCAGACATGTTGGAAACAGCATCAACCAAAGACCAAGGATAGTGCCGCACTCTGAAGACACAACCGTCGAGGCCTAGTGCAGTGCGGTATGGCGCGTGAGAGGTTAGGGCCCTCTCCTAAGGCGTCAGCACCGTGTTGTAGATGAGTCGCACGCCGCCCAGGAACACGGCGAGCGCACACAAGGCCGGTCGCTCGATGGTGATCAGCGGCTGCAGGTCGTCGGCGTCCACCAGCTCGGCGTAGTCGACCTTCCCCGGAGCCAGGCGCTCCTCCGCGTCGGCCAGCAGCGTCTTCACGTCGCGCTCTCCGGCCTCGAAGCGCTCGCGGACGGTGGCGAGGAACTTCGACAGCACCACCGCATGGGGCCGAAGCTCGGGGCCCAGGTTGGCGTTGCGGCTCGACATGGCCACGCCGTCGGGCTCGCGCACGATGGGCATGCCGACCACTTCGCCGCCGAGCATGAGGTCGGCGTGCATGCGACGGAGAATCGCCAGCTGCTGGTAGTCCTTCTGACCAAAGACCGCCACGTCGGGCTGCACCAGGGTCCACAGCTTGGTGACGATGGTGCAGACCCCCCGGAAGTGACCGGGACGACTCGCTCCGCACAGGCCGTTGGACAGGCCGTGGACCTCGACCCAGGTCGACCGCGACGGGTACATGATGTCGGGATCCAGCGGGCAGAACGCGATGTCGGCCCCGGCCGCCTCCGCCTTGGCCAGGTCCCCCGCCTCGTCCCGGGGGTAGCGATCCAGATCCTCATTCGGCCCGAACTGGGTCGGATTGACGAAGATCGTGAGCATCACCGTGCCCTCCGAGGCCGGCACCCGGCGTCGTGCCTCCTGGACCAGCGACAGGTGGCCTTCGTGCAGATAGCCCATGGTAGGCACCATTGCGACCTGCTTCCCCGCTGGCTGCCGACTGCGCCAAACTCGGACCTCCTGTGGGGTTCGCAAGACCTGGATCATCGCGCCGCAGGCTGTACCACAGCTGCGCCGGCCGCTCAGCTCGCCGCTGAATTTACCGGGAAGCCGCCGTTTTCGCGCGCGTTCGAGGGATGCATCGTGATCCCCGAACGCCATCAAGTACGCGACACTATGGGAAACCTTGGACTCGACCTGATGCTTGCGTACGCACGACCTCGCTCTTGGCTCCTCGCCACCCTCTGGCTTCCCACGCTCGGCTGTGGCGACAACTCGGGGGTCATCACCACCGGGATGGACACGGCCATGACCAGTGGGACGACGACGGGACAGGCCACGCCCGACGCGTCGAGCAGCAGCGGCGCGGCGAGCAGCAGCAGCGGCATCGCCGATACCACGAGCGACGACGGCACGACCGACGAGGGCGGCCGCGATAGTTCCGGCACCACCACCGGTCCCGCGATCGAGGACATGGGCTGCCCCGAGTGCACCGTGCTCGCCCACGGCCTGCAAGGCGGCCGCGGGATCGCCCTCGACGACGAGTACGTCTACTTCACCGACCAGGCCGCAGGCACGGTGGAGCGTGTGCCCAAGGGCGGGGGCCCCCGCGAGGTCATCGACGACGGGCAAGACTCCCCCTACGGCGTGGGCGTCAACGACGAGTACGTCTACTGGACCTCCTTCAACGAGGAAGGCACCGTCCAGCGCCAGGTCATCGAGGGCGGCATCACCTTTGCGCTGGCCGCCGATGCCTTCCCGCGCTTCATGCAGGTGGTCGACGGCTGGGTCTACTGGTGCAGCTTCGACGACGTCCTCGGCCGCGTCCGCCGGGTGCCGGCCGATGGCGTGGGAGAGTCCCCCGAGACGCTCGTGTCGGTGGGCAGCGGGGTCGCGGACCTCGTGGTCGTCAACGATGTCGTCTACTTCACCGCTCACCTGCCCCCCACCGCGCCGGGCCTCGCTCCCCAGGGCATCGTGTACACCGCGTCGGCCCACTTCCCCACTGAAGAGGCCGACCTGGAGGCGGTGGCCATCGAGCAAGCCGAGCCCTGGGGGATTACCCAGCGCGGCGGCACGCTGTACTGGATCAACGGCGTCGGCAACCCACAGGACCTGCCGCGACGCGTGCTGGGGCTCAACGTGCTCAACGGCGGCCCCCCGAGCAGCCTCGTCGTGCAGCAGACCGCTCCGTGGGGCATCGACGTCGACGACGACTTCGTCTACTGGACCGACTTCATCGAGGTCAAAGCGTACCCTCGGGCGGGCGGAGACGAGGTCTTGCTCGCCGACCTGCAGAACGTGGGGCGACAGATCCTGGTCGACGAAGAGTCGGTGTACTGGATCACGACCGACCGGGTCCTGCAGCGACCCAAGCCCAAGCTCTGAGCGCGGCGGCCGGTCGTCGCTCGCTCAGCGAGGCTCGGCCATCTTGGTGTCGGCCGAACGCTTGGGCTCGGCTCGCTTCGCGTCGGCGCGTCGATCCAACACCATGCCGCCGCGCCGGATCGAGCGCGGCTCCCCCGACGGGTTCGAGAACACCTCGCGCAGCTTCGCGTCGGCCTTGTCGGAGGTCACCGTGGTGAAGCCGAACTGCCAGTCGCGACCGAAGGCCTTGAACCGGTCGCCCACCATGTCGGGCACGTCGAGGTGGTTGCGAAGCAAGGGCGGAACGTCGTGGGGCAGCCGCATCGACCAGGTGCCCGAGCCCGCTTCCGACTTGGAGCAGGCGTGGCAGGTCTCGACGCCGACGAGCAGCTCGACCTCCATGCCCTCGGGACCGAAGTCGGGCACCAACTCGATGATGTGAATGTCCCCGGGGCTGTCGGGAGCGTAGGGCGCGAGCGCGGGCTTGGTGCGGATCGATCGCCCCGCGACACCGACGATCTCGTCGAGGACCTTGGACGCCGGTTTCGGCTGCATGTCCACCGCCGCGCCGGTTCGCAAGTCGAAGACCCGGGCCTCACGGCTGACCGAGGGACGGTCTTCGTCGCACGGCTGGTGCTCGAGGCTCTGTCGCGTGAACAGGTAGGGGCCGATGTTGCCCGTGACCAGGAGCGAGCGCTGGAACTGCCCGTAGTCCTGCTCCGAACGCCCGCGAATGGGCTCGTACACGGCCACGGTCGAACCGCCGCCGGGAGGCACCAGGCGACCCGACCAGTCGGAGAGACGACGCGTACCCCCTTCGCAATCGCCCGATTCGAACTCCACGGGCTCGGCCTCCCAGGTGAGCACCTGGTCCCCCGCCGCGAACACCAGCGCGTCCACCTCGCCCAGCTCGCCCTGACCGAGCTCGTCCTCCGTGACCCAGATCGTCTCGTAGTTGAAGCCCCCGTCTCGCTTGGGCCACTGGTTCCAGACCAAGTAGCTGACCGGCTCTTTTGTCCGCGCTCGGTCGCTCACCGAAGAGGCCGCCGCCTCGCCCTCGGCGGAACCCGAGCCGGGCTTGGCCGCGCAGGCCGTCCCCACCACCGAGCCCCCCAGTAGCACCATCGTTGCGAGTCGTCGCCCGTACCCGTCGCGCATCACTGCTCCCGTGCCCTCTCGGTCAACACCAGGGTCGACCCCTCCCCGACCAGAGTCAGTCGGTCTCCCGTGTGTCGCCACCGCAGGTCGTCGGCGAAGATCACCGCACGTACGACCGCATCGAGTCGAGCCTCGTCGCCCTCGCAGCGCCCGTCGGCGCCCCTCACCCGAGACAACGACAGCCGCTGGCCTTGGACGCTGTAGTCACCGTGGCTCGGTGTGCATCCGTTGAAGACCTCGACCCGGCCCTCGTCGTCGAAGGACAGCGCCGCCCGCTTCTCGAGGTCGGTCCGCACGTCCTGCTCGCCGTGCCGGGCCGCGACTACCTGCCACGAAGACCGAACGAAGGGATTGCTGGGCATCGCCCGCTGATCCCGAAAATCGATGCGAGTCGCCCCCTGAATCAGGGTGAGCCCACCGGGGCGCGCCTCGATGCGGGGCTTGGACTCGAGGAAGTCGAAGTACCAGTCGTCCTGCGCGGCTTCGTGCCACGAGCACGGCACCCGAGACTGGTCCGCCCGGACACGCAGGTTGCCGTCTTCGATGAGATAGCGTCCAACGACGACGCTGCAGGCTCCCGCGGTGGTGAACTCGGAGTCCTCGAACTCCAGGCGCAGCTGGACTCCCTCCATCATTGGCGAGGGCGTGCCGTCTTCGAGGATGCGGATCGACAAGAACACCCGGTCCTCGACGTCGAGCGTCGACTCGGCCTCGCTCGGCTCGGAGGGCGGCGGCTCGGGCTCGGGGCCCGAAGAACACGCCACGATCCCGGCGCACATGCCGAGTACACAGCCGATTCGTGCCGCCGACGACGCGAGCCTCACGAAGCAGGAATGCCCGAGCCTCGCGGACTCATTCACGCGAATGCGTGAGCCAGCTCTCAGGCCACGCCGTTGTCGCGCAATCGCTCCATGAGGAACGAGCGACCGGTCACCGCCGGGGTCTCGTCGGTGGCCGGCTGGAGCACGCCATCGGGGTGCGGATGGCAGAACAGCGGCATCGAGTAGCGCGACCGTCCGCGATCCTCGGGGGGATTGACGACCCGATGGGTGGTGGCCGGCAGGCGCCCTCCCGTGAGCAGCTGCATCATGTCCCCGGTGTCGCAGACCATGGTGCCCGGGGGCGGGTCGATGCTCAGCCACTGCCCGGAGCGCGTGCGCAGCTCGAGACCCGGCTCGTTGGAGGCGGGCAAGATCGTGAGCAGGTTGATGTCCTCGTGCTCGGCCGCTCGCACGGCCCCGGGCGGCACCTCGGCGGGCAGGGGCGGGTAGTGGATCATCCGCAGCACCGAGTTGCCGTCCGCGGTCAGGCGGGCGAAGTACCCCGGCTCGAACCCGAGGTGCAGCTCGATCGCCCGCAGCAGGCTCATCGAGAACCGGTCCAGCGCGTCGAAGAGCGCGGCCGCGTGCTCGTCGAAGTCGGGCACTTCGCCGACCTCGCTGTTGCGCGGGATGTCGCCGCTCTGGGTCAGGGGGTGCTCGTCGGACAGGCGACGCCCGGCGTGCCAGAACTCCTTGAGGTCGGCGACGCTGCGATCCTTGGCGTGCTCGACCCCGAACGAGGTGTAGCCGCGCTGGCGCCCCTGCTCGGGCCGCTCGTAGCGTCGCTTGACGTCGTCGGGCAGCGCGAAGAATGCCTGCGCCGCCTCGTAGCCCCGTCGTAGCAGCGCCTCGTCGACGCCGTGGTCGCGCACGAACACGAAGCCGAACTCCTCGAGCCCCTGGCCCAGCACGGCGACGAATCGATCGCGTCGCTGCCCACCCGCCTCGAAGTCCTCGAAGCTCACCGTCGGAATGCTCGCGGAGCCCATGACGGGGATGGACTATAGCCACTGCGCGCGGCCGCGGGGTGACCTGCCGCGGAGCCCCGGTGTGGGGAGACTCCGTGGCAAATCTCCACGCCGCCGACGCGACGAGCTCAGTGCATGGCGCGGCCGCCGTAGGAATCGAGCACGTAGTCGGGCCACGTGACGGCCGGCGGCATCGAGGGTCGAGCGGCCGAGGGCGCCGATGCGCCGTTGCTCCGGGCGCGCTCCGCCTCTTGCTGACGCTTGAAGTACTCGGGCGGCGTCGGCTTGCGCTGGCCGTCGACCTCGGTCATGAACTGCCGCACCATCGGGCCGGCCAGGTACTGCACCAGCAGGTTGAGCGGGTTCATGTCCACGTGCTTGGGCTTGGTCGCCTCGAGCAGCTCGAGCGGCAAGTTGAAGGCGCGGTGGCGAAGCCAACGCAGGCCGCGCTGCTCGATGCCCAGCATCTTGGCGCTCTCGGTGCCGATGAAGTAGGTGATGAGCTCGGCCGCGGGGTTGAAGGCCCGCAGCGGCTTGGGCACGAGCCGGTTGATCCAGCCCATCATCGACTCGGTGAGCGCCCGGCCATCGGGGCAAGGCCCGGCCAGTCGCTGCTTGAGCGCGTGGAAGAGCGACGCCGCCTCGTCGTAGCCATCGGGCATCAGCTCGCGGCGAATGCCCATGGTGTGCCCCACCACGTTCCATAGGTGCACGTAGGCGTCGCGATCTTGCGGGGTCAGCTTGACGCCCATCTTCTCGAGGCCGCGCACCACCACGTAGGAGAAGGTCAGCAGGACGAAGGCCTGGTCCTCCTGGTTGATGGGCACGGGATTCATCTCGGGCTCGCCGAAGGACAGCGGATCGCCGGGCAGCCCCGCCTCTTCCTCGGCCTCGCGGTAGACCGACTCGGGCAAGCGATAGCCATCGATGGTGAGCCGACGGATCAGCGCGTGCAATAGCCGCACGGTGAGCGCCTTCTCGATGCCGACGGGCACGACCGAGCGGTCCTCCCAGGGCTGGTGGACCAAGCCACCGGGCGCACAGATGGAGAACACCATGTGTGCCGTGTGCCGCAGGCGGCGGGCAGGCTGCTCGTTGAGCTGACCGGTCGACACCAGCACGGAGGCCCCGCGCGCATCGAGGTAACACTCGGGCAAGCTCGCCACCGCCAAGAGCACCGAGCCGGCGACGAGATTGTTGCGAGTCAGGTGCTGCCCCTGCTCGAGGAGATTGCGATCGGCCCAGGGAGGCAGGTGTCGATACTCGTGGAGAAACTCGACCAACAGATCCGAGCCCGGGACCGAGACCAGGGCGTTGGGACTGCCCCCGCCCAGCAGGCGTCGCAGCAGGATCTTGGCGGTGACTTCGGGTGAGTCACCCGAGACGCGAAGCATCTCGTGGACGGCATCGTCCGCCGGGGGATCACCCTCACAACGCATCTGATCGAGCGTGTCGTGATCCCAGATCTTCTCCCGCGAGGACATCCCAGTGAGTGTTGGGTAGGCCACGAACTCAGTATAGTCCTACATTGTCGTCCCGGGGGAGCTTCTCAGTCTCGGTCGATACAGTCAGGGAAAGCTTCACGCCCGGGTTCGCTGACGACGCAGCGATCGGCCAACTCACCAAAGAGCAAATCGCACCAGGCGCTCTCCCCATCGATCTGTCCGTCGCCATCGTTGTCGATGCCGTCGTCACAGTTGCCGTTGAAGAATCCCTCACAAAGCGCAGGTTGATTGTCACACTCCTGCCCCGTGGGCATGCGGCGATTGACCCAACCTAGGTATTCGAGCGGGTTTTCGTAGCCCGTCGAGACATACTCCAGCAGTGGCGACGGCAGCTGCATCGCGACCGTGCCGGCCGTGACCCAGCGCGACCCGCCTTCGACATACCAACTATAGGAGCCGTCCCCGAGGCGCTGGTCGCCTTCCACGTTGAACGACGTGGGGAGAGTCCCCGACACGATGGCGATGGGAGTGATGGAGCCGATCCTGACGTCGTCGAACGTCGTCTCCAGGGAGGTCAGTGTCGAACATCCGCTGACGGGCTCACCGAACACCTCCAGACCGGTGTCCGTGCGATAGCCGAGGGTCACCTCGGTGATGCCGAAGAAGCCACAGTCTCGTCCCGGAGGAGACACGTCGGCATCACAGAGCGTCGTATCGCAGGCGAGCGTCTCGTCCAGGCAATCGGCCGCGCTGCACGCCGGTCCCGTCCGGCACGGGTTCTCGTCGGCGACCCCGGTCTCGTCGACGAGCACGCAGCCCGCTTCCGCCGAGCCGCCCGCTTCGTCGTCGAGCTCTTCGCAGGCCTCGTGAAGGAAGCCCATCGGTCGCGTGACTTCGTCGCGAATCTCTTCGTGGATGGATCGCTTGATCTCTTCCGCCGAACGGGCCGTGCCGTCGTCGTTGATGAGGAGGCCGCCGGGTCGCAGTCCCCATTCCTGCTCGTAGTCACCGGCATCCATGCTCAAGGCCTGCATCGACTCGAGAGAGCAGGTGTCGACCGCCGTCAGGACGCCCAGGTCGCTCAGGCGCGTGCTCATGCGCGCGAAGTAGCAGGGGTCGGCAACCAGGTCGGGATCGTCCGCCGGATCCACGTCGGGGTCGGGCGGCGGGTCCCAGGCGAGCCGGATGTTGCCGCACGCCATCACGGCCTCATCCGGCGTCGGCTCGGGCTCGGCCCCCTTCTTCATGTCCGTCGGGAAGACCATGATGGCCGCGTCCGCCTGGGTCTGGAGATAGTCCAGACACCGATGGGTCGGCTCGAACATGTCGTGGACGGCGTTGATCTCGTTGCGCGGGCCCTCGAGATCATCGGCCGTCAGGCGCATGCCGCGATTGCCGTCCTGCGTTTCATCGATTTCACGGTCGTAGTCGAAGCAGCACCACGACTCGGCCGAGAAATTGCTCGCTTCACTGAGCGCGCTGATCATCCGCACCGTGAGAGTGGCGGTGACCTCGAGCTCGCTGGTGGACCGCGTCCCGTCGAGGGTTTCGACCAGCTCCTCGCAGGCCATGGTGCCCTGGAAATCACAGAGCGGAGCCTGGGTCGCGATGCCGGCTTCACCGAGCACCTCGAGCAAGCCTTCGACCTGGAACTTGTCGCGGTCGCTCGCCAGACACCGCGCGACGCAATCGTCTTCGTTGTCTTCGCGGCTAAGGCCGGGGCTGCCCCCGAGCGCCGAGGGCAGCAGCCCGCAGCGACTCGCCGCCGAGCAGGCGTCCTCGCACTGTTGGAAGGTCGGCGTGAGCCGGGCGCAGGACACGGCCGAGAACACCACGCCCATGCCGATGGTCACACCAATGATCGACCAGGAGTGTTTCATTGTCGCCCTCCGCTGATGCCCAGGCCGAAGCCGACGTAGACGTTCGCATCTTGGGTCACCGAGGTCGCCGAGCGCAGCAGTGAATCATCTACCGCGCTCAGGCTGGCCACGCCCATGATGTTGAGCATGACGGGACCGAGCGGCACGCCGATCCCCAAGTCCAGGTTCACGTCGGTATCGAGGTCCAGCACGATGTCCTCGTCGTTGCCCAGCCGGAACTCGACCAGCGCGGGATCGACCCGCGAGATGTCCACGAGACCGGAGTTGATCGCGACGCCCAGCCGCGCCCGAAGCTCGACGGGGAGCTTCGTCGCGCGACTCCGTGCCTCGACGTGCGGCGCGAGCAGCAGCGCGTTTCGGATCCACTGCAGGTTCTCCTGCTGGGAGACATCGAGGTCGACCCAGTCGCCGCGGGTGCCCGAGTAGATTGTGCGCCCGTAGCCCAGGCTGAAGCCGAAACCCAGCCAATGGTTGGGCAGGTACCAGGTGGCCCCGAGCCGAGGACGGAGATAGAGCAGCGCCCGGGAACCGTTGGGGGCATAGGCCAGCGGGCCCCCCGAGATGATCATCTCGCCCCACAGGTCGAGGTTGTGGGCCGTGGCGTTGACGCACACGGCGTCTTCGACCCCCTCCTCGTCCGTGTCGCCGACCACGACCATGTACCAGCCGGGCCGGGGCGGGAACAGCTCGCCCTCGTACACCAGCGCGCCCGGGTCGGAGCTGATGTCGAGCCGGTCGCGGCTGCGCATCAGCGTCAGGGTATTCTCCTTGTTGCTCGGCTCCGCGAAGGTCTCGCGGACCGCATCGATCGCTTCTTTCGATCGAGCCCCGCGATGCGCCAGCTCTTCACAGGCCCGCGGCCGAACCTCCCGCCGAGCGCCCCGCCGGACCTCGTTCCAGGTCCACCTGTCGCGAGCGATGGGCCGGAAGCGGGCGACGATCGAGTCGGGCGTCGACAGGTCGACGTCTTTTTCCTCGGGGGCCTCGAAGACGCGACTGACACGAATCGGCTGAGACCGACGATAGTGCGTGTCGACGGGGGGCCGGACGATGCGCGGGCTCTGGACCTCGAAGATCCGGTCGAGCAGCGCACCGAGGGCGGCGTCTTGTTGGTCGACCCCGCCGAAGCCCACGCTCTGCACGTCGATGAAGTCCTCGAGGTCGAGGCCGTCACGGCTGTAGTAGCCGCGCGCGAACAGGTCGCTGACGTGGATCGAGGTGGCGCGAATGGAGTACGCCCATCGCCCCTGGTCCTTGCCCGAAGGCTCTCCGGGCGTGCACTGCACGGCGAAGGACAGCAGGGTGTCGATACCCTGGCGCCACGCTTCCTGAGCGGCGGAACCGAGCAGCGCGTTGGTATCGGCGCCTCGTTCGCTGTCGGCTTCGGACCGACCTCCCATCTGGGTCTCGAGGCTGGCCAGCGCCTCCGAGGCCTCGGCGTAGGCGGAGAAGTTGGCGTAGTCGCGCTCGCCCCGGTGCGCCGGGTCGCGCTCGAGAATGTGTCGGGCCCGCTCCTGCACGTCGGTCGCCCACATCGGCGACGTCTCGCAGCCGGGCAGCTTGGAGACGCCGAGCACCGCCACTCGCTGCTGGTCGGGGGTGCTGAGATCGAGCCGCAGGGTGTCGCACTCGCCGGCCGGCCGCAGCTGTTCGGACGGCGCGGTCGCGGCCACGCCGGACAGATGTCGCACGACCGGCCTGTCGTTTTCACACACGAGCGCCGCGACTTCGTGGTCGGGCACGCCCGAGCCTCGGCGATCGAGGGTGATGGCGACCGTTCGATCCACCGTGGGATCGGGCCCATGACCGCCCTTGGGCGTGTCGCAGACATCCGCCGGGGGACCACCGTCGACGCGCACCCCATCGATGAACAGGTGCGTGCCCGCGTTCATGTGCACCGACATGTCCAGGCACGAGCGGCGAGGCGGCGCCGCCCAGATCACCGAGTTGCGCCCCATGAGCCCGCGCCAGGCCAGCGGGAGTTCTTGGTTTTCGTGGTTGGCGAACACCGCCACCGGCGAGGCCTCGGGCACGGCCACGATCAAGAACCGGTGGCCCCCGAGCTGCACCGCTTCTTCGCGGCGAAACCGTCGCGCGTGCACGAAGTCGCGGGTGCCCATGACCACTGTGACGTCCACGAGGCCGTCGGCGCGGATGGTGAGCAGCCGCGTCCCCTCCATCGCCTTGAGCGGCACCCCCACGCACGACGCAAAGCGCGAGGTGAAGGGCAGCTCCTCCGGCTCCTCGTCGGCGCCTACCGCATCGAGGAACTCGGCGAGATCTTCGGAGTTCCGCAGCTCGGGGCAACGCTCACCCCGGGCAAACTTGGGCAAGACCGACTCGAGCCGCTCCTGGGCGACGAGCGCGGGCGGGGTGCTGTGAAAACCACCGTCGGCCCACGCGGTGACCGAGCGCCGCTCGTGGCGACGCAAGATCGTGCTCACGACCCCGGCATGCCAGCCCGACGACGACACGAGACGAAACAGGGCGGCGTAGGTGCTCCCGTCCTCCCGCGGGCCTTCGATGCAGGCGCGGTGCAGCAAATCTCGCTGCGCTCGCCCCAACGTGGTGAGGCTGTGCACCACGTCGCACCCGGCCCCAGACGCCGAGGTCGCCGAGGTTGCCGAGGTCGGCTCCGCGAGCGCGCTCGCGTGCGCGGTGCCACCAAGGCTGAGCAGGAGCGCCAGGCTCCCCAGCCAACTCACGATGGTCGTCATTGCCATTCGACCTTCACCCTGCATGGAAGTTTGTCCGACCAGTTGGACACGATCCGGCTCTTCTTCAGGCCCGACAAGCGACCGCTCGCGGTCTTCTTGGCGTCGCCGCAGTCCTTGCACGAGCCGAGCTTGGAGCTGCCGTCCTCACGGACCCAGACCTCGACCGAGTAGCGCCCCTGGTCCGGCGACTTGAGCTTGTCGCCGACCATCTCCGACAAGTCGCCGGGACATCGAGCCCCCGGGCGGCCCGTGGTCACCACCACCGCCTCGGGCTCGGGCTCGGTCTTCACCGGTCGTCGCGGACGGCGGCTCCGCGGCGTGTTCGCGGGTGCGCCCGTGCTGTCCGCCCCTGCGTCGGCGGCCTCGCCCGTCTCCCCTCCGGTCGTGCCCGCAGCGCTTCCGGTCGAGGAGGTCTCGTCCGGCTCGCCCGAGCCACCGCCCGTGCTCCCCGACTCGGCGGCGGGGGTCGGCTTCGCGGGCTCGGACGCGGTCGTGGCCACGACTGGAGCCTCGGGAGTCGGAGCTGGACCCGCTGCGCTCTCGGTCGGGTCGTCGGACATCAGCAGCGACAGGGCCCCCGCCGCACCTCCGAGCAGCAGCAGCACGACCGCGATGATGAGCCCGATGCTCGTGCCGCCCTTGCGCTCCGGGGCGGCGGGGCCGGCAGACGTCGAGACAAGAGCCTCGACCGCGGGCGCGGCCACCGGGGGCACGAGGAGCAGGCTGGCGTCGCCGTCCTCGGGCCGCGCGTACAGCTGCAGGCTCGCCCAATCGAGCTGGGTCACCTCGCGCGAGGCCGCGGATCGGGCATCGACGAAGGCGCGCTCGATCGGGTCACCACGCCACAGCCCGGCGTAGAGCGCCGTGGTCATGCGGGTCGAGCCTCGCGACGACAAGGGGTAGCGCGAGGCGACCACGCTCTGGATCCCGGCTCGGTGCAGGCGCTGGGCCACGCTACCGATGCGATTGCCCGGCTCGCCCATGTTGCCGCCGTCGCACGCCGACACCACGACCAGGCGCAGGTCGTGCGCATACGGGGCCAGCAGCTGCTGGAGTCGACCGGGATCGACCACCACCGGGCGCCCGTCGTCGCCCTCGGCATCGAAGCTCAGGCCGAAGGTCGAGCCGGCCACCGCCCCGTGACACAGCAGATGCATCGCACGAAACGGCCGCCCCTCCGCGTCGGCGGCATCGAGGCGATCGGCGATCGCCCCGTACGACGCGTTGCTCACCACGTCCACTTCGCCCTGCCCGGCCTTGTCCACCGCGGCTTCGATCGCCTTGGTCTGCTCGGCCGCGGGCACGCCTCCTCCGGCCGCCGACCACACCACCAACAAGCGCCCCAGGCCTTCGGTGGCGCGAGCGCTGGCCTCGACGGTGGACGTGCCCGGCCACGCGTAGCGCAGCAGCACGTGATCGAGCGCGCCGAGGTGCTGCCCGTCCGCGCGCAGCGTCAGCAACTCCCAGGGCAAAGCGTACAGCTCGGCCGCCGCGGAGCGAATGGTCAGGTGCACGCGTCGCCGGGCGCTCCGCGCTTCGACGATCGCCGCTTCGTGTCCGCCCCACCCCGCCGGCTCGAGGAACTCGCGGAGCAGGCTGCCGACCGAAGCCACCGTCGCCGGGTCACGGTCGGGATCGCGAATCTCGTCGAGGTCGCGCAGCAGCTCGCGATTCCACGGCATCTCGGCCGTCTCGTACGCCCCCTGGCGACTGCGCACGAGGTACTTTTGGCGAGTGAAGCGGAAGGCGAACGCGTCCTCGGCTTCCTGGGCGCGGACGAACTCGAGTTCGATGCAAACGGGCTCGTCCGACGAGGCAGTGGAGGTCGGTGCGTTCATGCGCGTGGGAGGACATCCTATCACTGCACCTACATCGCGCCGATCGACCCACCGAGGGCCGCTGGAGCCGGCGCCGATCGGGCGGCACCGCCCCGGAGCCGTTACGACGGCCGCAGACGCGAATTCGGGCGTTCCCTGACGCGGTTTTTGCCCTCGGATTTCACCGACGCTCACCACCGCGCCGACGGTCCAAACAGGCGGCGCTCACGAGATGCTCCCCGGCTCTTGTTCCCCCGAGGGCCTTGGTCCAATGTCAATGTCATGCGCTTGCGCCCCTTGATGACCTGCTCCGCCCTACTCCTTGGCGCTTGTTTCGATCCCCCCGACGCCCCCGCCGACAGCGAGACCGAAGCCGCGACCGGCACGGCGGGCGAGACCGACACCCCGTCGACCGCGACGGACCCCGTCGCCACCACCGACCCCGCCACCACGACGGACCCGGACACCACCGAGACCCCCGAGACGACGACGGCGGGCGACCTGCCTCCCACCATCGAGCTGATGGTGGGCGGCTCCGCGTCCCCGGGCCCCCTGACCAGCTCGGCCCTGGTCCCGCTGCAGGCCGACGTCACCGACGACGGCACGGTGACGTCCGTCGACTTCCACCAAGACGGCGTCCTGCTGGGCACCGACGACTCGGCCCCCTTCACCTTCGAGGTGCTGATGACCAGCATCGACGCGGGCGACTACGAGTTCACCGCGACCGCGACCGACGATGCGTCTCAGCAGACCGAGAGCGACCCGGTGTCGCTCACCGTCGACATCGACGGAGGTGGCGTGGCCGCGGTGGCCAACGGCCTGTTCCAGTCCGGCGGCCTCATCTTCCAGCCCGGCGGAGGCCTCGTCGTCGACAACGACGGCAACGTTATCGTCCAGTCCTCGCTGTCCACCGCCGACTTCGAGGTGACCGGCCTGGGCTCGCTGAGCCTCTCCCCTGATCTGTCGCGCACCAACTGGCAGATCTCGGTGCCCACGTCGCTCGTGGAGGGCGAAAACCAATGGCTCATGATGGGGCAACCATGGCTGAGCCCCGATGGCTCCCAGGTGGTGATGGGGGCCAACAACCTCGGCGTCGAAGGTGTCGTCGATCCCAACCTCGTGCTCACGCGCGTGGCCACCGACGGCAGCGGCGCGCTGCCCTTCTTCGAGCTCATGGCGGACCCGGAGGGCGAGTTCCTCAACGTGGGCGGTCTGGCCCAAGATCCCTCGGGCAACGTGATCATGCACGGGCCCGACGACGCGCTCACCAAGCTCGACCCCGCCACCGACACCATCGTCTGGCAGGCCCCCGTCGGCGCGGTCTGGGACCTCACCGATCTCGGCGGCATGCGACTGCGGACCGACTCGGAAGGCGACATCATCTTCGACCAGATGGACTGCGACTTCTCAGCGAGCATCTGTGATCTGCGGACCAGCAAGATCCGCGGCTTCGATGGCGTCGAGCAGTGGAACGAGGCCATCCCCGCCGATCCGGACAACGTCTTCCTGCACGCAGGAGGCTCCGCTCCCGGCCCGGATGGTCAGGTCATCACCGCCCAGGGGCTCTCGACCGCCATGGGCCAGGGCATCCGCATCGTGCTGCGCGACGACAGTGGCACGACCATCGAGGACTACACCCTCGAGGCCCGCGGGGGCTCGACCTTTGCGGTGGCCGACATCGCCTTCGACGCGCAGGGCTATGTCGTGCTCGTGGGCACCCGGTTCATCAATGGCGAGCAAGAGATGCGAGAGGCCTTTGCCATGCGCTTCGACACCGAAGGCAATCAGGTGTGGCAGCGCTCGATCGGCTTCGGAATGATCGAAGACCAGGGCCTGGCTCTGGCTCTGGATACTCAGGGACACGTGCTCGTGCTCGGCATGAGCGACATCGACCTCGTGTTCTTCGCGTTCACGGGCGACCTGTGGGTCGCCCAGCTCGACCTGTAACGCGGCTCAGCCGAGGTCGAGACCCAGCGCGTCTCGGCCTGCGGCGGAGTAGCGATCGACGAGGTCCTGGAACTCTTTGCGGCCCAGGTTCAGGTCGCACTCGCGCAGGATCTTGTTGGCCCCCATCTCGCCCGCCAGGTACAGGCCAATCGCTCGCTCGAGCGACTCGGCATCGACATCCGGGGCGAGAACCACGGGAGCGACCTGCGGCACGGCGCCGGGGGTCACGGATGATGGCGACACCGCGGGCGAGGGCGACAGCCCCAGCGCGGCGTAAGGATCGAGCGCCGCTTCGGCCCGCTGCACGACCGGCTGAATGGGCAATCGAGCCGCCGGATCACCGAGCAGCACGTACCCCGCCAAGTCGTTGCGCAGCATCCACAGGTGGCCGCGCCGCTCGGCATCGTCGACGTGGCTCTCGATGAGCGCGGTGAGCTCGGTGTTGGTCTGGCCGTAGTGTCGCAGCAGCTCGCGGAAGGCCACGCCCACCCGGTCGTGCCGCAACAGCCCCGACAGCACGTCGACGAAGCGATCGGGGCGATTGACGGGCTTGCTCGTGTCGAGCTCGCGGAAGCTGTAGGTCCACGCCAAGTCGACGTGACCGATGAACGCCAAGGGCCCGTCGGGGCTGGCCAGCACCGCCTTGGGCACGGCCGCGGTGAAGGGCCGACCGTCGACGGGAAGGCTGGCGGGCACCGCCTCGAGCGAGCCCTGGAAGTGCCCCGCCGACTGGAGGTTGCGCAGCCACGGCTCGTACTTGCTGGTGCCCGGCGTGCCCGCCCCGAAGCAGGCCATCATGAACCATAGCCCGCCGGGCATGAATGCTTGGCCGTCGAGGGCTTCGCCCGTGAGCAGCCCGCCCGAGCGACCGAAGCTCATGCCGCCCTGGAACAGGCGCTGTTTTTCCGCCGAGCCCCAGCCTCCGCGAGGGGCCCCCGCGCCGTGGCTGATGGTGAACAAGAGGCCCGGCTCGGCCTTGATCGCCTCTTCCAGCAGCGGCCCCGGCTTGGGCGTGTAGCCGTGGTCGACCTCGATGAGCTCGGAGGCGAGAAAGTCTCCCTCCCCGTGGTAGCGCCGGGCGAGGGTGAGGCCGGGCTGCATCAAGCTGCGATGCCCGACGGTGGTGGCCGAGGTCCGATCGCGCACGGTGTGGAACACGGCGCGCGCCTGCGGAATGGTGGCGGGAGAGTCCTCCCAGCGCAGGACCTTGTCGGCGTAGGTCTCGTAGTCGCGGGGCTCGGCGAACGCCAGCCGCCCCACGTAGCCATCGGAGCCCAAGATGACCTGGAGCTCGGCCGAGACCTGATCGAGATCGCCCAGGATGAGCAGGTAGCGGGGGATGTCGCGACGCCGCACGTGCGGCCCCTCGAACTCCTGCTTGCGCCAGCGCGAAGCCTCGGCCGCGGACTGCTTGGGCGGCACCCGATAGATCTTCACCTCGTGGCCGCCCTGCTGCTCGCGTCGCCGGGCGATCAGTCGCTCGATGCGACCGAGCAGCTCGTCGCCGCTTTCGCCCTCGGGCGCGATGACCCCCCAGCGCTGGCTGGCCAGATCATTGGCGTCGCGCGACTCGTCCCACAGGTGCTCGGGGTCCTCGTAGCCCGAACCGCCGCCCTCGCCCTCGCCCGCGCCCTCGGAGGAGACCGGGGTTTCCAGTACGGGCTCGAGCTCGTCGGCATGCACCAGCAGCAGCTCGGTATCGTCGACGGTCGGCTTTGCCACAGAGGATCCTCGGGCTTCATTCTACCCGAGGATCCTCGAAGCGAAAGCGGCGAAACTCGCAGCGCCTCGTCAGCGGCGTCGATGGAGCCAACCGAGGACCAGCAGCGAGAACCAGCCGACGCCCAGGGGTCCGCCGCCCGAACCCGAGGTGCAGCCGCAACCCCCGACGCCTCCGTCCGCCGACGCGGGGCCCTCGCCCGTGCTGCCGCCCGTGCCCGAACCATCGCCCGCGTCACCGCCCGAGGTCAGGGGCCCGGCCGTCTCGTCGGCGGCTCCTTCTTCGCCGCCGCCCTCGGACGTGTCGCCGCCTTCTTCTCCCGTGCCGCCCGGCGGAGGCTCGGACTCGCTCGTGCACTCGGCATCGCAACCGTCGCCGTCCTCGGTATTGCCGTCGTCACACTCTTCGCCGTCGGAGACGATGCCGTCGCCACACGCCGGCTCGGCCACCTGCACCACGCACAGCGCATCCACCGTCCAGCCGCCGAAGTGCAGGCCCGCGTCGCTGTCGAGTTCGAAGGCCAGCTGGATCTGGTCGTCGACGATGAAGTCTTGCAGCGGAAGGTCGTGGAACCGCCACTCGGCATCCAGGTGGTGCGTGGTGTGGCTCTCGGTCTCGAGGTTCTGCCACAGCTCCTGGCCGTTGGCGTACAGGGTGGCCTGGTCGAAGAACGCGTCCTCCACCGTGAGCCAGCGGCGATAGTGAAGCCGCACGTCGTCGAAGCCGGCCACGTCGATCGTCGGGCCGATGGCGCGGGTATTCGAGTCGGGCGCGTAGAGTCCGTCTTGAGACAGCAGCACCCCGTCGTCGTCGTAGGGCTCGGTGGGGTCGACTCCCCCGCCCATGAGCGGACCGAAGTCCCAGCTGCCGCTCGGGTCTTCGAAGGTCCACTCGCTCTGGTCGGCTTCCGCATCCAGGCAGTAGATGGGCAGCGCCACCCCGAAGAAGGTCTGGTACCAGGGGTCGGCAGGATTGGAGGGCAGCAAGCTCTGGAAGCCGTTCGTGTAGCCGAACGAGACCTGATACTCGACCACGACCCCCGCCTCCTGCGAGGGGATGAGCGCCACCCAGGTGCCGGCCATGTCGGTCATCGGCGCGGCGTTGATCTCCTCGGACCCGCGCTGCCGCCAGCTCAGCTCGGCGGTGTCGATGCCCACCGGGCAGCCGGGGAACGAAATCGCCTCGAGGTTCAGCCGAACTTCGCGACCGCCATCGACGGGCACGAGCTCGACCGTCGACCCTCCGAGCTGCCCCGGGTCGAGCAAGCCGTGCGCCTCGAAGGCGGCATTGATCTCGCAGCCGTTGGGCGTGCCATTGAGCAAGTTGCCGTCGTCGTCGTCGTAGATCAGCGTCTCGGCGTACATCGAGGGGATGTCCACCGCGCGCCGCGTCGCCTCGTAGTAGATGTGATCGACATGATCACGCCCCGCCTCGTCGCCCATGATGGCCATGAGTGAGGTCCGCAGGTCCCACAGCGTGCCGCCGATGATGCGCCCCGTCTCGTGCACCGTGCCGATGTCTTCGGGCCAGTGCCACTCATAGTCGGGCGGATCGAGCTCGCGCAGGGCATCGTCGTTGTAGAAGAAGCCGCGCCCCATGCCCGAGTCCTCGACGATGGTCGCCGCGAGGTAGTCGCTGACGCCCTCGGAGAGCGGGGAGTTGAAGGTCCCCACCCCGGGGATGAGCGACTGGTGATGCACCGAGTGCCCCGCCTCGTGATAGACGACGTCGGCGAGTCGGGCCGTGTTCTGGCAATCGCCGCTGGCCCGCAAGAAGTACAGCGAGTCGCCGTCGGAGGCGGCGTTGCAGCTGCCCTCGAGGTTGACCGACACGTCCATCGAGTCGTCGAGCCACCCGAAGGTGGGGTCGATGCCCCGGACGTACTCCTTGGCGATGTTGGCGTGGATATAGGCGGTCAGCTGAGCGTCCGCGAACTCACCGTTGCCCGCTTCGCTCCACACCACCGTCTCGCCGTCGGCGATGGGGAAGCTCGCCGTGACCTCCGCGCCCGGACCATTGTCGACATCGACGAAGCTGCCCTGGACGCTGGTCCCGAGGGTCGTGGGATCGGCGGAGAGGGTGAACTCGCCCGCCCCATTGGTGACCGTCGGGTTGCCGCCCTCGGTCACGAACAAGTCGGGCGCCACCGCGTTGTAGCGCGGCACGCCCGGATAGCGGGTGGGGACATCGAACTGCACCGTGCCCGCGGTGCTCATCCGCTGCTGCCGAGCGACGGGCTCGCCCGTGTGCGCGTCGAGATAGACCGTCCAGGAACCGAGCGGCTGCGTCGCGTCGACGACGACGGTGACGACCTCGTGATAGCGAAAGCGGACGCCATCCCAGACCGGCAGGACGACACGATCGCCGGGGGTCGAGTCGAGCGTGGCCGGAGCGAAGTCGTCATCGATCCACGCACGGGCCCGAGTCACGGCCTCTTCGGTGGAGATGACCGGGCCGGTCGCGGGGGCCAGCTCGACGCGCGGCAACGCCTGCGAGGCCGCGTACACCAGCGAGTCCGCCTTGAAGCGCAGGCTGAGCTGTCCGCCCAGCACGACGATTCCGTCGTGCCGCTGGACGAACCCGACGCTGCGGATCCCCGCCGACACCGTGTTGCTCACCAGCTCGAAGTCGTCGGCGTCGCTCCCCGGGGCCAACACGTCGACATGCCGAGCGAGCCAGTCGCGTGCCCAGGTCTCGGCCACCGCGGCCGACTCCATCACACCCGGCGTCGGCAGCCCCGCCGTGATGATCCCGCCGGGCGCCTCCCGGGCGCGATCCCATGCGATCCACGCCCCGGGGACCTCGTGACGCAGCGACACCAATCGACGCTCGGCCGGCCCCGGCTGTGCTTGGACCGAGCCCCAGACCACGCCGGGCGCAGGCGCCATCACGGCACCGCTGGCCAGCTCGAGCCCCTGCACCGTCAGCGGGTCGCGTGCTGCCGCCGCAGACGAGCTGGACAGCCCGGCCCACGACAATGCGACCAGCGTCGCCCACGACATGACCCCTCTTCGTCGATCGATCCCCACGACTGTCGTGTACGCGATGACCCGGCCCGAGCCCATGAGTTCTCCCACCACGGGAGCATTGGCGCGGGATCGGTAGGGGTAAGTACGACCTCGATCGGCGACCGCGGCGATCGACGACGAGCGCGCCGGGGATCGAGCCTGTGACCACGCCTAGAAGCGCCAGCGCAAGCCGAGCGACGCCTCGCGCTTCGAAACGCCGACCGACACCGTCACGTCTTTGGGCTCTCGCTTCTTGTCGCGGGCCAGCAGCACGCCGCCGACCACCCCGAGCCCCACGCCGACGCCGACCAGCGCCGCGCCGACGCCATAGTCGATGTTGCGCACGCGCTCGGCCCTCGAGACCTCGGTGGCGTACTCGGGAATGTTCGGGTCCCAGCCGGCCGCGACCAGCTGTTCTTCGTACCAGGGAACCTGGCGAGCGCCCGCGACGAACAAGCCCACACCACCCAAGATCGAGGCACCGCCCGCGACCATTAGGCCGATCGCCAGCGGGCGTCGGGACTTGGCGGGCTCCGGCTCGGGTTCGGGCTCAGGCTCGGGTTCGGGTTCGGGCTCAGGCTCGGGTTCCGCCTCGGGCTCAGGCTCGGGCGCGGGCATCAGGGTCTCGATGGCCTCGAGCCTCACCAGCGCCGTGTCGGGCGCAGGCGTCGAGCTGGAGTTGGCGACCTCGAGGTCGGCGAGGAACATCCGCAGCACGGTCTGCCCGCGGACCAACGAGGCTTTGTCGCCCCGAGCCCGGAAGTCCTCGACCGCGGCCTGCCCCGCCTCGAGGGCCACGAACTCCCCGACGGTGGACACCCGCAGGTCGGTGGGCATGGCCTCGTAGGCCGCCGCGTAGGACTCGAGCGCCTCGGCGTGCCGGCCCGCCACCGCGTGCTCGTCGGCCTCGGCGATGAGCTGCTCGAAGTCACCGCTCGGGGCCGCCTGCACGACCGGAGGGGCTCCCACCAGCGCAAACGCCAGCGCGAGGCTCGTCACCAGCCTCCCAGGGGCGTTGTGTCGTCGTTCGAGCATCGGCAGCCGCTTCGCTCGCATCATCCCGCACGCAGGGACAGCGTCAACCCAAAAGCCCCCGTTGCGTTCGAATGTTGTGTAGGCGGGACGATCTGCCCGACAATCGAGCGCGCGGCCGCACCGTGGGGGACAAGAACACAGATCTGACCGGAGTGGTCCTCGACGGCCGCTATCGGCTCGTCGAGAAGATCGGCCAGGGCGGCATGGGGCAGGTCTACGCGGGCATGCACGACACCCTGGACCGCAAGGTCGCGGTCAAGGTGCTGCTGCCCCGCTACGCCCACGACGAGCGCTTCCGCGAGCGCTTTTTGCGCGAAGCCCGGGCCGCCTCCAAGGTTCGCCACCCGAACGTCGTCCAGATTCTCGATTTCGGAGACACGCCCAACGACTCGGTCTACTTCGTGATGGAGTTCCTCGAGGGGCAGGACCTCCGCACGCTGTTGCACTACGAAGGGCCGCTGGCGTGGCCCCGGGCCAGGCCTCTGCTGCTGCAGATCACCGCCGCCCTCACCGACGCGCACGACAAGAAGATCATCCACCGCGACCTGAAGCCGGCCAACTTCTACGTCCTCGAAGAACGAGGCGTGTCCGACTTCATCAAGGTGCTCGACTTCGGCATCGCCAAGATCGCCACCTCGACGGGGGACGACTCGGCGCAGAGCCTGACCGGCACGGGCCAGGTCTTCGGCACCGCCAAGTACATGGCGCCCGAGCAGGCCTTCGGCTCTTCCGACGATCCACGGGTGGACGTGTACTCGGTGGGGGTCGTCGCCTACGAGGTCCTCACGGGGAGCATTCCCTTCGACGGCGCCACGGCGTTCGAGATCATCACGCGGCACGTCAACGAGCCCCCGGTGCCGCTGCGAGAGCGCGTGCCTTCGATCCCGGCCGACGTCGAGCGCGTGGTGCTGCAGGCCATGGCCAAGAAGCCCGAGGAGCGCTTCGCCACCATGGAGCAGCTGCACCGTGCGTTCGAGCTGGCGGGCTCGGGATGGCAGCCAGGCTCCGGTCCTTCGGTCTCGATCACCGCGCCTCCTCCCGCGGGGGCTCCGACCCCGGGCACCAGCCTGCCCAACGGCGCCGCACCGGTCCCAGCACCCGGGACGGTGCTGAGCACCGCCGTCCCCTCGCCGGCTCCGGCCACGCAAGCGGCCAGCACCTACCCCGCGGCCCCGGGCGCGGCCCAGTCGGTCGCCACCGCCCCCAGCTACCCGTCCCCGTCGACGTCGCAGGCGGCTCCCGTTCCGACGGAGGCCTCGACCAGCGTCTCTTCGGGGTCCTTCCCGCGTCCGGCGGGCTCAGGCTCCGCTCCCATTCCGCCGGCCGCCCGGGCCCCGTCGGGGGTCGGCGACGATTCCGGCGTCGGCAGCTACACCACGCCCATTCAAGACCAGAGCGGACCGACGGCGTCTCCGACGGGACCGGTCGCGCTCGCGTCCACGGGTGACCCCACCAGCGAGACCGAACAAGTCGCCGCACTCGCACTGAAGCGCTCGCGGGGGGGCCTGGTCGCCGTCCTAGTGGGTGCCGCCGCGGTCGTCGTGGGCGGGCTGGTGTTCGCGTCGGGGGTGTTCGACTCCGACGATCCGCCGAGCCCGACGGTGGCCGCAGCCCCGGCCAATGTCGTCGAGACGCCCGAGCCCGCCTCGGAGGACGAACCACCGCCCCCCCCCGCCGCGGAACCGCCGTCCGAGCCCGACCCCGATCCGCCGACCCCATCGGACGCGGACGCGGACGAAGACGATGAGGTGCTGGTGATCGACGACGAGGACGAGCCGCCACCCGCGGCAACGGAGGAGCCCGAGCCAGCGCCGACGCCCAGCCAGTCGAGCAGCGCGGCGAAGTCCTCGTCCAAGCCCCGTGCCCCGCTCACCGACGCCCAGGTGGAGTCCCGCCTCGCCCGCAAGCTCAAGCGCAAGTGCAAGGCCGGAGGTGGCAGCGGCACGGCCGAGCTCGATCTGCTGGTGGGCTCGGGGGGCAAGGTGCTGAGCAAGAGCGTCCGTGGAGCCAGCGGCGATCGTCAGCAGTGCATGACCAGCGAAGCCGCCCGGGCGAAGTTCCCTTCGGGAGCGACCCGGCGACTGACGGTGAAGGTTAAATTCTAAAGGGCGAGGAGGCAGTGAGCCTCCCCGCCCTCGCGTCGAGCACCCGACCGGACTAGCCGGCGTTCATGCGTGCACTGGCGGCAGCGAATCCTTCGTCGTGCGGCGTGCTCACCTGCTGCGCGGTGATCATCGCGTCGCGCAGCTGCGCCCCGAGGTCCTTCATGGCCCCCGGCGAGTGCGGGATGAGGATGGTGTTGGTGGCCGACGAGGCGCCGACGTCCTTGAGGGTGTCGAAGTACTGGGTCATCAGCACCAAGTTCATGACGTCCTGCGGCGACGCGCCGGGGATGCTGCGCTGGAACTCGTCGACCGACTCGCGCAGGCCGTCGACGATGGCCTTGCGCTGCTCGGCGATGCCGCGACCGGCCAGGGCCTTGCTGTCGGCGTCGGCCTCGGCGGCCTTCACCCGGATGATCTTGTCGGCCTCGCCCTTCTCGGCGGCGGCCAAGCGCATGCGCTGCGCCGCGTTGATCTCGTTCATGGCGGCTTTGACCTTGGCGTCGGGCTCGATGTCGGTGACCAGCGCCTTGACGATGCCGTAGCCGAAGTCGCCCATGACCAGGGCCAGCTCGTTCTTGACCGCGTCGGCGATCTCGTCCTTCTTGCTGAACACGTCGTCGATCTCGATGGAGGGCACCCGGGCCCGGACCACGTCGAACACGAAGCTGCGGATCTGCGTGGCGGCGTCATCTAGGCGGTAGAAGGCCTGGTAGACCGCCTCCGGGATGATGAAGTACTGCACGGAGACGACCACGTGGACGAATACGTCGTCCTTGGTCTTGGTCTCGACCTCGACGTCGAGCTGCTGCACCCGAAGGTTGGTGCGCCCGGCCACGCGCTCGATGAACGGAATCTTGATGTTCAAGCCCGGCTGCGCCACTCGAACGAAACGACCGAAGCGCTCGATCAGGCCCAAGGTCTGCTGACCAACGACGAAGACGCTCGATGCCAGCAAGACGAGCGCCAGAAACGACGCCACGCCAATCGCGATGTAGATGTCCACGCGGGGGCAACCGCGGGCGCGACGAGGTATTTCGACGATCGGACTCCGATCTGCACCTCGACGCCCACGGGTGCCCGGGCGTGTTCTCCGCCCGACGGGACGCTCGCGATCGACCAAGGGTCAGCAGCCATGTGACATCGTTTCTCGGCCACTGGCGCACCCGCGACGAAAAATCGACCGGTGGCATTTCTTTTTGGCGATGGAATCTCGGTTGGGGGGACAATCTGGGGGTGAGGTGCGGGCTAGGCCTGCTCGCGCCGGAGGGCGTATTCGAATGCAACGAGGGTACAGAACCTGGGGCCCGGCCGTGGTGCTGGCCGCGTTCGCCACCGCATGCGGGGACGACGGGGGCACGGCGGCGACCACCGAAGGGACCTCCACGACCCAAGGGGACGGCAGCAGCGGCTCGGCGAGCGCCGACGAGACGGGAGATGACGGCACCCCGTCGTGCGGCGAGGCCTCGGTGGGCCCGACCCCGCTGCGTCGCATGACTCGGCAGCAGTACGCCAACGCGGTCCGAGACTTGATCGGGCTGGACATCGACGTGTCCTCGCTCGACGGGGACGAGAAGGTCGGCCCCTTCGACAGCAATTTCTCGGCCCCGGTCTCGCCCGTGCAGGTCTCGCAATACCGCATGCTGGCCGAGTCGGTGGCCCAAAGCGCGGTCGAGGACCTCGACGCCTTGTTGCCCTGCGCGCCCGAGTCGGACGGCTGCCTCGAGCAGTTCGTGGACAGCTTCGGGCGTCGTGCCTTCCGTCGACCGCTCACCGACGCCGAGGTGAGCATGTACGCCGAGCTCGGCGGCTCCGATCCCCTCGAGGACCACGCTCGGCTGGCCATTCAGGCCATGCTGCAGTCGCCCTACTTCCTGTATCACCTCGAGCTGAGCCTGCCCGATCCGGCGACCGGCCCCGATTCGGTGGTCGCGCTCGGTCAGTACGAGCTGGCCAGTCG
The DNA here is from genome assembly GCA_039028615.1 of Myxococcota bacterium. GTDB lineage: Bacteria > Myxococcota_A > Polyangia > Nannocystales > Nannocystaceae > Paraliomyxa. Next base: position 172,702 of record JBCCHT010000006.1, read on the forward strand.
CCTGTCGTTCTTCCTGTGGGATTCGGTGCCCGACGACGTCTTGCTCGATGCGGCGGCCATCGACGAGCTGAGCACGCCGGAGCAGCTGCTGGCCCAGGCCGAGCGCATGCTCGAGGACCCCCGCGCCCGCGAGGCCGTGGCCGCGTTCCACGAGCAGTGGCTGGGCATCGACGAGCTCGAGATCATCACCAAGGATCCCTCGGTCTATCCCGACTACAGCCACGAACTCCGCGACGCGATGCGCCACGAGACGCGGCGTTTTTCGTCCTCGGTGGTGCTGTCGGGGGATGGTCGGCTCGAGACCTTGCTGACCGCGCCCTACTCGTACCTCGAGGGGCCGCTGTACGAGCTTTATGGGGTGGAGCCGACCGGGGCCAGCGTGGGCGAGCCGGTCGAGCTGCCCGCGGGCGAACGCGCGGGCCTGCTGACCCAGGCGAGCTTCTTGGCCGTGCACGCCCACTCCAACCAGAGCGGGCCCATCCAGCGCGGCGTCACGGTGCGGGCCAACCTGTTGTGCACGCAGCCGCCGCCGCCCCCGCCAGACCTCAACGTCATCCCGCCCGACCCCGATCCCAACGCGACGACCCGGGAGCTGTTCGAGCAGCACACGGCCGACCCCGCGTGCTCCGGCTGCCATGTGCTCATCGATGGCATCGGCCTCGGCTTCGAGGGCTACGACGGCCTGGGCGCGTTCCGAACGGAGGAAAACGGCTTCGACGTCGACCAGTCCGGCTCGCTGGTGGGCACGGACGTCGATGGCGAATTCGATGGCGTGGTGGAGCTGGCCGGGATGCTCGCCAATAGCCAAGACGTCCGCCAGTGCGTGACCCGCCAGTGGTTCCGCTACGCCTTCGGCCGCATCGAGACCGACGAAGACACGTGCTCCATCGAGAGCCTCGACGAGCACTTCGAGGCCTCCAACCACGACATTCGCCAGCTGCTGATCGCGCTCGTGCAGACCGACGCGTTCCGCTACCGGGTGACGCAATAGGAAGACAACGGGAACCGACCATGCCGACCATCGTTCGACCTCGATTCTCCCGCCGTCACCTGCTGCGCTCGCTGGGCCTCGGTGCCGCCGCCGCGCCCTTCCTGCCGCTGCTCGAGAGCGCGGCGGGGGAGCCCGAAGCCCCGCCCAAGCGCCTGCTGCTGTTCTTCCATCCGCACGGCGTCATCCGGGACACCTGGCTGCCCCAAGGCACGGAGACCGACTTCACGCTGCCCACCATGCTCGAGCCGCTGGCGCCCTTCCAAGATCGCATGGTGGTGCTCGACGGCCTGCAGATCGTGCCCAGCGGTCCTCCGGGCGGGCCGCATACGGTGGGCCCCGCGTACCTGTTCACCGGCTCGCCCATGCTCGCGGGCGACGACTTCATGCACCCCAGCAGCGGCGGGCCGCACGGGTGGGGTAGCTCGCAGTCCATCGAGCAAGCGGTGGCCGACGTCATCGGCACGACCACGCCCTTCCGCTCGCTCGAGCTCGGGGTCCAGGTCGGGGGCAACCACCCCGGCAGCCGCATGAGCTACCTCGACGCGGGCTTCCCCCTCGCCCCCGAGCCCAACCCGCACGCGATGTTCGAGTCGATCTTCGGCAGCATCGGCGTCGACACGGAGACCGCGGCCAAGCTCAAGGCGGAGCGGCTCAGCGTCATCGACACCATCCTGCCGCAACTGGAGACGCTGCAGGGCCAGGTCTCGAGCTTCGACCAGATCAAGATCGACGCCCACCTCACCGGGATCCGGCAGATCGAGCAGGCCCTGAGCGCCGAGTACGTGTGCCAGGCCCCCACGCTGGGCGAAGCGGTGGAGCTGCCCAACAGCAACTACGAGGAAATGGGGACCATCTCGCGCCAGCAGATCGATCTGCTGGTCGACTCCTTCGCCTGTCAGGTCACCAACGTCGCCAGCCTGATGTATCGGCGGGGCGAGAACGACAACTTCCCCTACCCGCACCTGGGCATCGCCGACAGCCACCATCAAACAAGCCACGCGGGCGACTCGGACACCGAGGCGCACGCGCTGCTCACCGACATCTATCGGTTCTACGCGGAAGAGCTCGCGTACCTCGCCCAGCGCCTCGACTCCATCGTCGAGCCGGACGGCAGCACGATGCTCGACAACACCCTGATCGTGTGGGGCAGCGAGGTCGCCAAGGGCAACACCCACGAGTGGACGAACATGCCCTTCGTGCTGCTGGGAGGCGCGGGCGGGGCAGTCCCGGGCGGGCGCTTCTTGAGCTATCCGGGGCGAAACCACTGCCAGCTGCTGGTCTCCGTGGCCAATGCCATGGGCCTGCCGATCACCGAGTTCGGCGGCTTCGACGACGGCAGCGGACCTCTGCCCGGGCTGGTCGGATGAACCGGAGTCCTGCACGTCACCTCGCGAGCGGAGCCGTGGCCTTCGGGCTCTCGCTCGCCGCATCCGGCTCGGCCCAGGCCGAGCCGCTCGGGCTGCTGGTGGTCGAACACGATGCGGGCGCAGTGCTGCGCTTCGGCGAGGGCGGCGACCTCAGCACGGCGGAGCGCTTCGCCACCGGGCTCTCCGATCCCTACGGCCTCTGCGTGGGTCCAGGCGGAGACATCTACGTGGCCGAGTCGGCGACCGGCGAGATCACGGTGATCACCGAGGGCGGCGACTTCACCGACGCCATGCCCTTTGCGTTCGCTACGTTCACGCCCGTCGACCTGTGGTGCACCGAGACCCAGATCCTGGTCTCGACTCCGATCCCGCCGTTGCCCGTCATCGCCGACATCACCCAGGGCGGCGACTTGCTGCTGAGCATCGAGCTTTATGCCACGGGGCTGCCCGCCCCGATCGGCATGACCCGCGACGGCGAGGGCAACCTGTTCTCGGCCAACGGCGCGGGCATCTTCGACGTCACCACCCCCGGCGACTTTGCGATGGCCGAGCCCTTCGCCACGGGGCAGTCGGTCCTGACGATGACGTGGACGGGCGAGGCGCTGTGGGGGGGCCACTCCGCGCTCCCGGCCATCTACGACCTCACGCCCGGCGGCGACCTGACCATGGCCGAGCCGGTGGCCGTGCTGCCCACGGTGGGCGCCGGTCACATCGACGGCCTGCTCACCACCCTCAGCGGGGAGACCTACGCGGTGACCGGCAACGAGATCTACGAGGTCGGTGCGGGTGGCGACCTGACCATGGCGACGCCCTTCGCCACGGGACTGCAGACGGGGGAGCGCGGGTTCGTGGGCATGCTGGAGCACATCTGCTCGGCCGATGCCGACTGCTCCGATGGCGATGCCTGCAACGGCATGGAGCAGTGCGTGGACAATCGCTGCCTGCCGCCCGAGCAACCGCTGTCGTGCGACGACGGAGACGCCTGCACCGAAGACAGCTGCGAAGCGAGCCGGGGCTGCATGCACGAGACCATCGCCAACTGCTGCGACGAGGACTTCGACTGCACGGTCGACGAGCTGTGTGACCTCGAGGCGATGGTCTGCGTCCCGGTGGGCATCATCACGACCGGCCTCGATGGCACGGGCGATGGCGACGACAGCGGCACGGCGGGCGGCCTGACCACGGGCGGCGAGCTGCCCACGGGGGCGACCGACGACGCAGGCGCAGCGGATGCGGGCGATGGCGGCTGCAGCTGCCACCAACCCGGCGGAGAGGGGCCAGTCACGCTGGCGTGGCTGCTGCTGGTGCTGGGATGGCGCCGCCGGCCAGCGTCATAGCCAGGGAAAGCGCCGAGACACCCGCGACATCACCTTGCCCGCGATCCGCTCGCCCCGCTCACGCAGCCGATCGCGCTTGCGAGGGCGGACCTTGGGATCGAGCTTCACCCGTGCGAACTCGGCTTCGAGCCCCGCTCGCTCGCCCGGCAGCAGGCGCAGCTCGGCCGCGGTGGCATTGGCCCGGACCTGAGCCGCGGTGCTGCCTCCGGCGATGACCGCCGTCACCCCGGGCCGCTCGAGGACCCACGCCAGCGCGATCTGGGCCTCGGCCACCCGATGCCGCCGCGCCAGCGGCTGCAGGCCGCTGACCCGCGCCGCCTCGACCCGCGCCACGTTGGTGGGATGAAACAGCGGGTTGTAGCGACGGTAGTCGTCCAGGCCCAGCCGTCGCCCCTTGGTCATGCGCCCGGCCAAAAGCCCGTGCAGCAGCGGAGAGTAGGCCAAGAAGCCGCAGCCGTGCTCGTGCACCGCGTCCATGGCCCCGCGCTCGATCTCGCGGCGCAGCAGGCTGTACTCGGACTGGAGACTCGCCAGCGGCCGATCGCCGAGTTCCTGCCGGGCCTCGTCCACCTGCGCGGCGGAGAAGTTGCAGACGCCGACGGCCTTCACCTTGCCCTCGTCGCACAGCCGCCCCAGCTCGCCCATGGTCTCCGCCAGCGGGACCGAGGTATCGGGATGATGCACCTGGCACAGGTCGAGCGACTCGATGCCCATGCGCTGCAGGCTGCTCTCCACGTCGCGACGCACCGTGGCTGGCCGGCCATCGCGACGGACGACCCGCGGCGTCCCCGACTCGTCGTTGGAGGTGAACAGCACCTCGCCGTGGTCGTCGTCCCAGCGCAGGCCGACCTTGCTCAGCACCTGCACCCGGTCGCGCCGGTCGGCGATCGCCCGCCCCACCATGCGCTCCGACTCGCCGAACTCGTACAGCGGCGCCGTGTCGATGCTGGTGATGCCGATGTCGATGGCCGCGTGCAGGGTACGGACACGCTCGCCGGGGTCACGGCGCGCAAAGGCCTGGGTCCCGTAGACGATGGGAGAGACGTGCAGACCAGAGGAACCGAGCGGACGAGGTTGCATGGCGAGAGCGCGGGACAGCGGAGACGATACGGCCCGGAGCAAGCGGAGTACACCCGGGGTGGAATCGAGCCCGGCGGCGCACTACGGTACGAGTCATGACCCTCACGGTCGTTCGACACGACGACCCCGCCGCGCTGCTACGGCGGGCCCGGCCGTTCCTGCTTCGCGACGAACCCGAGACCTCGCTGATCCTCGGGGTCGCCCAGAACCTCGCGCCCGACCGACCGGGACCGCTGCTGCTCACGGTCGAACGCGACGACGAGGTGCGAGCGGTCGCCCTCCACATCGCGCCCCATAGTCTGCTCGTCACCGACGTCGCCCCCGAGGATCGAGCCGCCCTGCGCACGACCTTGCTCGAGCTCGTCCCCGACCTGCCGAGCATGACGGGACCCATGGCGACCGTCGACGCGCTCCGCACGGGATGGCCGCAGGCCCACGCCACCGTGCACATGCGGCTGCACAAGCTCGAGCGGTTGATCGAGCCGCCCGTGCCCCCGGGCCAGGTACGCCTGGCCACCCCCGCCGACGCCGACGCGCTCGCCCCATGGGCCCAGGGCTTCACCAAAGACAGCGGCTCCGACGACCCGCGGCCCGGCGCGGAAGTGCTCGCCCCCTATCTCGACAACGGCACGCTGTACCTGTGGGAGGACGGGCAGGCGCGCTGCATGGTGGGGTGGTCGCGCGACACACCCAACGGCGCGTCGATCAGCCTCGTGTACACGCCGCCAGCGCATCGCGGCCGCGGCTATGCCACCGCGCTCGCCGCCCATGTCAGTCGACTCCTGCTTTCGCGGGGCAAGCGCTTCTGCGTACTATTCACCAACTTAGCCAATCCCACCGCCAACGCGATCTACGCCCGCATCGGATACGAGCCACTGAGTGACCACTCCACGTGGTCCCTTCGCGCTCCGTGATCACACTCACCTACTGCACGGTTCGTTGCAATGATCGTCGCTGCGGTTCGTCTCACCAACTGCGTGACGAGGATCGCTCGCACATTCACCCGCGTCTCCTAGGCTGAAGGCAACCCCGTGATCACCCAGCTAGTCGCCGCCGCCATGATGATGTCCTTTGCACCCCACGTGCCGTGGGTCGAAACGGACGTCGCCGATCTGTCACCCCAGGGCTTGTCGCACCAGGAAGTCCTCCGCATCGACCCGGACTTCGGCAAGAACCATCACGACATCGTGGTGGACTCGTGGACGCTGGCCGACAACCCGGAGACCATCTCCGAGGTGCGCATGTGGTGGCTGCACAGCAAAGAGAACGACGAGCGCAGCCCGTTCGGCAAAGGCGTGCGCCGCTTCGTCAACCTCGACTACGAACGTCGGGGCCCCCGGAGCTTCGCGGTCATCCTCAAGGGCGAGCGGCGTCAGTGGTCCTTCGACGTCGAGCTCGGTGACGACGGCAAGGCCATCGCGCTCGCCGACATCACCACCCGCGGCGGCACCGTGGTCAAGCGCTGCGAGGCCGAGTCGGCCAAGCTGCTCGTGCGACGGGTGATGGGGATCCCCATGGGGCTCAAGGGGCTCGAAGTGACCTGCCGCGACAGCGCGGGCAAGAAGCATCGCGGCACCCTCCCCGAGCGCAAGATCAAGCGACGACGTCGCTGACGGGACCACCAGGAGCAAAGCAGGCGACGGCGGCATCGAGCACCAGCTCGATCCCGCCGTTTCCCGTTTTGGGACACCGCGTTCCGCCGAAGGTCCGCGTCAACTCCGCGGGAGGTCAAAGTGGCAGCAGGTAAGCATGGTCGGTCCGTGTGTGCCGCTGCTACAGTCGGCGCCCCGCGGAGGCCCCATTGGCCCATTCGCGCGCGATTCCAGGAGATGACGATGAAAGCCACCGTGATGGAGGTCTTCGACAAGACCGCCGAGAAGCACGCCCAACGTCCCGCGCTCAAGGTCAAGCGAAACGGCAAGTGGGTGACGACGACCTGGCGGGAGTACCACGATCAGGTCCGAGCCGCGGCCAAGAGCTTCATCGCTCTGGGTCTACAGCCCGGCAAAGGCGTGTCGATCATCGGGTTCAACAGTCCCGAGTGGGTCATCTCCGACGTGGGAGCGATCTATGCCGGTGGTTGCCCGGCGGGCATCTACACCACCAACGCGCCCGATCAGTGCCACTACATCGCCAGCCACGCCGAGGCTCAGGTGGCGGTGGTCGAGAACGCGGCGCAGCTCGACAAGTTCCTCCAGATCCGAGACCGCCTCGAGGACCTCCAGGCCATCGTGATGATGGAAGGCGACCACGACGACGAGAACGTCTACTCGTGGGAGGACTTCCTCGCCAAGGGCAAGGACCTCGACGACTCCGTGCTGCAGGAGCGCATCGACGCCCAGAAGCCGGACGACGCGTGCACGTACATCTACACCTCGGGCACCACGGGTGACCCGAAGGCGGTGATGATCAGCCACGACAACATCACGTGGACCGCCGAGGCTGCACTGAACTCGTTGGGCGCCGCCGATGGCGACCGCATGATCAGCTACCTGCCGCTGTCGCACATCGCCGAGCAGATCGTTTCGCTGCATGGCCCCATCGTCAACGGTTCGTGCACCTCGTTCGCCGAGAGCATCGACGCGCTGGGTGACAACCTCAAAGAGGTGCGACCGACCATCTTCCTCGCCGTGCCGCGCGTGTGGGAGAAGATCCAGGCCAAGATGGTGGCCACGGCCGCGGGCAACAGCGGTCTCAAGAAGAAGATCGGCGCCTGGGCGCGGGGCATCGGCATCAAGGGCGGCTACGCCACCCAGGAAAACAAGCCCCTGCCGCTGTTCTGGGGCGTCGCCGACAAGCTCGTGTTCTCCAAGGTTCGCGACGCGCTGGGCCTGGACCAGTGCCGCATCGCGGTGACCTCCGCCGCCCCAATCTCCAAGTCGACCCTCGAGTTCTTCTTGAGCTTGGGCGTGCCCATCATGGAGGTCTACGGCATGTCGGAGTGCACCGGGCCGGCCACCGTCTCGCTGCCCGACTCGTACCGCACGGGCTGGGTAGGCAAGGTGCTGCCCGGGGCCGAGGTCAAGATCGCCGAGGACGGCGAGATTTGCATGCGCGGCCGCCACGTCTTCAAGGGCTACTACAAGAACGAAGCGGCCACCCAAGAGGCGCTCGACGACGACGGCTGGCTGCACTCCGGTGACATCGGCGAGCTCGACAACGGCTTCTTGCGCATCACCGATCGCAAGAAGGACCTCATCATCACCGCGGGCGGCGAGAACATCGCGCCGCAGGTCATCGAGGGCAAGCTCAAGAGCATCGCCGTGGTCAGCCAGGCGGTGGTGGTCGGCGACCGCCGCAAGCACCTGTCCGCGCTGCTCACCGTGGACGAGACCAAGCTCGACGAGACCATCCGCGAGTCGGGCAGCAGCGCCAAGACCATGGAAGAGGCCTCGAAGGACGACAAGGTCCAGCAGTGGCTCATGTCGCAGGTCGAGCAGGTCAACAAGGACCTCGCCCGGGTGCAGACGATCAAGAAGATCAAGATGCTCCCCGCCGACCTCAGCATCGAGGGTGGCGAGCTGACGCCGACCATGAAGGTCAAGCGCAAGATCGTGAACCAGAAGTACGCCGACATGATCGAGGCGTTCTACGCCTGAGCATCGCTCCGGCTCGGTTCGTGAAAAACGGAGGTCGGCCCCACGGGGTCGGCCTCTTTTGTTTGGGATCTCGGCGCCTTGGCGCGATCGACTTGCCGGTCGCGGTCGGGCTGAGATATTGCCGAAGCAATGGCCAGTGGCGTCGTTCCGCCCCTCGTTTGGGTCTTTGTTGCCGGGGGCACGGGCGCCACCCTGCGCGTGGTGCTGGGCGGCCTCATCGACGAGCGCTGGTCCGACCGACTGCCCTACGTGGGGACCTTGGTGGTGAACCTCATCGGGTGCTTCGCCATCGGGCTGGCCGCGGCCGCGATTCCACCGGGCACGGCTCGCACGGCGGTACTCGGCGGACTCCTGGGCGGCTTCACCACCTACAGCGCGTTCGCGCTGTTTTCCCACGACCTCATCCGCGACCAGCAGCTCGGCGTGATGGCGCTGCAGATCGGGCTGCACCTGGTGCTCGGGGTCGTGCTCGCGGCGGCCGGGGTCGCCCTGGGGCGAATGCTCTTCGGCCCGCTGCCGCAGTAGGAGCACATCGGTGGTGGCCCCGTCCGTGTTCGCCTCGGGTCCGCTTCAGCGAAGCCCGGACACGCAGGTGGCGGCACGGGTCCTGGAGGCTGCGTTGGCGGCGGTCGATCCGGGCGCGTGCGTGCGTCGGGCGTTGCGGGTGGAGGCCGACGCGATCGAATCAGGACGGCACCGCATGGCGCTGCGCGATGATGCTCGGGTGTGGCTGATCGCGGTGGGCAAAGCGGCCGAGGCCATGACGCGGGCGGCCGTGCCCCCGCTGGGTGCACGGCTCGCGGAGGGGCTGGTCGTGGCCAAGCACCCGTCCGACGAAGTTCTCGACTCGCGGGGGCGCATCACGACGGTGGTGGGGGCACACCCGGTCCCCGATGAACGCAGCCTCGCCGCCGGGCAGGCGGTCATCGATTTCGTGCAGCGGGCGGGCGAGCAGGACCTCGTGGTGATGTTGTTGTCCGGGGGTGCGTCGTCGTTGATGGTCGCGCCGCTCCCCGGCACGAGTCTCGAAGACATCGCGGCCCGAGGTGACGCGCTGCTACGCAGCGGGGCCCCCATCGAACAGATCAACGCAGCCCGGACCCAACTCGATCGACTCAAGGGCGGCGGCCTGCTGCGACTGGCGGCCCCGACTCGCGTGCTGAGCCTGGTGCTCTGCGATGTCGTGGATGCCCCGCTCTCGGTGGTGGGCTCGGGACCGACGATGCCCGGGCCCATGGTCGCCATCGCCGACAACGATGCGGCCGTGCACGCTGCCCTGGCCGCCGCCCGAGCCGAGGGCTGGGCCACCGAGCGCTGGCCCGCCCTGCGCGGAGAAGCGCGGGTGGTCGGCCAGCAGCTCGCGCAACGGCTCCGCGACGCGAAGGTCACCACTCCCACCGTGTTCGTGGCCGGCGGCGAGACGACCGTGACCGTGCACGGCCGAGGCCGTGGCGGTCGCAACCAAGAGCTGGCCCTCGCCGCCGTCGAGCCTCTCGACGGTCATGCCCATCGAACGCTGATCACCCTGGCCACCGACGGCGAAGACGGGCCCACCGATGCCGCGGGCGCCGTCGTGCGGGGCCGAACCGCGGCCGATGCTCGGGCCCGGGGCTTCGACGTCGCCGCGCGGCTCGACGACAACGATGCCTACCCGGTATTCGAGGGCACGGGTGATCTGCTACGAATCGGTCCGACCGGGACCAATGTCTGTGACCTCGTCCTCGGCCTCGCTCGACCATGACCGATGAACTCCCCCTCGTCATCGTGAGCCGGGCCTTGCCGCCCGGTTGGCTCGATCGCCTCGAAGGCTCGTGCCGCCTGCTGGTGGGCGACGCCGACACGCCGGGCTTCGAGCCGCACCTGCTCGAGGCCCTCCCCCAAGCCCAGGGCCTGCTGTGCCTGCTCACCGAGCGCGTCGACGATGCCCTGCTCGCTCGAGCGCCGCAGCTGCGCGTGGTGAGCAACATGGCGGTCGGGGTCGACAACATCGACGTACAGGCGTGCACACGGCGAGGCATTCCGGTCGGCAATACGCCGGGGGTGCTCACCGAGGCCACCGCCGACCTCACGATGGCCCTGCTGCTCAGCGCGGCACGCCAGCTCCCCACCGCGGCCCAGGATGCCCGCGAAGGCCGATGGTCGACCTGGTCTCCCACGGGCTGGCTCGGACTCGACCTGCACGGAGCGACCTTGGGCATCGTGGGCCTGGGCAAGATCGGGCAGGCCGTCGCGCGTCGAGCCCGGGGCTTCGGCATGACCCTTCGCTACGCCAGCCCCAGCGCCAAGCCGCAGGCGGAGGCAGAGCTCGGGGTGCAGCGCATGGCCCTGCCCGAGCTGCTCGCCGCGTGCGACATCGTCTCGCTCCACGTGCCGCTGTCGGAGCAGACCCGCGGGCTCATCGACGCCGACGCACTGTCCCGCATGAGGTCGTCGGCGCTGCTCGTCAACACCGCGCGAGGACCCATCGTGGACTCGGCCGCGCTCGAGCAGGCCTTGCGTGCGGGCCAGATTGCCGGGGCCGCCATCGACGTGACCGACCCCGAGCCCCTGCCCGCCTCGCACTCGCTGTACTCGTGCCCCGGGCTGCTCGTGCTGCCGCACATCGGCTCGGCCACCCACGGCACCCGACGTCGCATGGCCCAGCTCGCCGCCGACAACGTGCTCGCCGGGCTCGCCGGTCGACCCCTGCCCCACACGGTCAACCCCGGCGTCGGCCGCTGATCCGACCTCGCTACAACTCCGGGAAATTGTCGTAGCGAAGGCTGGCGCCGTCGAACACGATGCGACGCCTCCGATACGGGCTCCAGTCGGCAGGGTCGGTCTTCACGAACATCGTCGGCTTGGAATTCGTGGGCGCGGAGAACAGGAATTGTCCGGTGCCGTCGACGACATCGAGGGTACTGATGGCATTGCCATGGTCGAGGACGAACGAGACCTCGTTCGTCGCACCGGGCTGAATGAGCCCGGTCAGCTGCGGCAGGCCACTTCCCCCGCCCGTGAACGAGATCTCGAACTCGACCTCACCGACCCCCGCGGGGGCCTCGTTGACGAACTCCACCGCCATGCGCACGTCTGTCCCCGGGGCGCTGCACGTCTGCCCGAGCACCGACTCCACACCGGATTGGCACTGCTCCACGAGCGCGCCGACCACGAGGTTCGGATCGACACCGTCCTCGCCGGCATTCTCGCAATCGTCGACGATGCGATTGACTGCGTTCTGAGTCGTGGACGGATCACAGCCTTGCGTGCGCAGCCTCCCTGCGAGGTGGTCGATCGCGTCTTGGCAATCCCGACAATCCCCGCAGCCCGAAACGACCGCAACGACGAGCCCCACAGCGATCGCGTCGAACACCTTCATCCCGTTCACACTACGCCTCGGACGGACCATTGACGACTCGGTCATGCGACGGCCCTCGTCATCGCCGCCCCGAACGAGCCGAGACTCGGCGGACGCGGCACGCGAACGCAGTTCGTTGGCGACCGGGATGCCGCGACCAGACTCGCTACGCGAAGGGGTCGGCCGCCTCCGGCATTGGCCCGCGCTCCACCGCCGCCGCGGCCTTTCGCAGCGCCGCCGCTCGGCTCTCGATGGCGGCGAAGTTGCCGGCCGCCATATCGGCCGGCTCGAATAGCCCGGTCGTCATCCCCACCGACCACGCCCCGGCCTCGAACCACTCGGCGATGTTGTCGAGGAACACCCCGTTGGTGGGCACGACCCGCACGAAGGGCAGCGGCGCCAACGCGGAGCGTAGCCACGTCGGGCCGCCCGCGGGCATGGGGAAGAGCTTGACCAGCGGCGCCCCGGCTCGATGCGCGGTGACCATCTCGGTGGGGGTGTGCACGCCCGGCAAGATCGGCACGCCCAGCTCGTTCGCGGTCGCGATCACCTCCAGGTCGGTGATCGGCGAGACCAAGAAGCTCGCCCCCGCATCGACCGCGGCGCGGGCCTGGTCGGGGGTCATCACCGTGCCGGCACCGACCACCAGTCGCTCGAGACCGCCCAGGGTCACCTGCCCCGCGCGCGTCGAGAACCGGGAGATCAGCCCCAACGCGTTCGGCGTGGTCATGGTGAACTCGATGAGCCGAATCCCGCCCCGTACGGCCGCATCCATGGCCTCGGAGGCAAGTCCCTCGTCGCGAGTCCGCAGGATGGCCGTGAGCCGATGGCGCCACAGCGCGGCGAGAAAGTCGTGGTGGGGATGTTGGGTCATGGCGAGAGTGGCGCCGTCCGGCACCGTCCCCCGCATCGTAACAAGTGGCGTGTAAGGGGACCGTTCATCCCCCGTTGGTCTCCCCGCCTTGGCCTCCGTTCATCCGACGGGCATTCTGAACGGGATGCTCCCCTCCGCGTGCTTCGCCGTCGTGACGCTCCTGTCGTCCGGACCCGCCGAAGCGGCGCCCACCGAAATCGCGGCGCCCGGCAGCGAACCCGCGCCGCCGGCCGTGCAGGCCCCGGCCGCGATCGCAGAAGCGAAGGCCGAGCCCCCGGACACCACGCCCGCTGCGAGCCCGAGCCCGAGCCCGGCGAAGGAACGTACTGCCAGCCCGGCGACGCCTTCCTCACCCGCCCCCACCGAGGAGGCGACGACGCCCGAGCCCGAGACCGAAGCGCAGGACGAGCCCAGCAGTGCCACCGAGGGCCGCGCCGCTCGGACCTACCCACGGCTGGTGATCGCGGGCGGCCCCCTCATCGGCCCGCACGCGATCGGCAACGAGGAGTGCAAGTCCGAAGAGGCGCGCTGCGAGACCAAGGGCTCGTTCTTCGGCTTGGGCGGTCAGGTCGAGCTTCGCGGTCGACTGTGGCGCCCGCTGTACCTGCACGTCCGCGGCATCGCGGTCCGCAACGTCTCGCCCAACGACCCCATCTACGGGGGCATGGTCGGGGGCGCGTCGGGCCTGGGTCTATACGGTCGCCGCATCTTCGGCCGCGCCGAGTACATGTTCGTGCAAGCGCTGGGCGACAACGCCTTCGAGCCGCCCTTCTTCGACGGCGACGTGGCCACCGACGACTGGGGCAACCACGCCGGGATGGTGGCGGTGGGCTTTCGTCAACCCCTGCCGCACCACCTTTCGATCGAGCTGTGGGGCGGCGTGATGTTCGGGCCGAAATCGATCCGTCAAGTGCCTCAGCAGCTCCCCGACGAGCGAGTACTGACCACCTTCCAGCTCGGCGTCTCGCTGGCCTGGGACGCCTGGCGGTAACCCCCGACACGGTCTCGACTCGCGGCGGCGACGCACGAGGGGGGATCGAACGACGGACGAACTACGCTCGTCGGCAATTGTCGCGACAGGGGCAGCGTATGGCGTTGCCCTCACGCGTGGGCCTGCCGTAAAAGCGGCGGCCCCCGCATGGATCTCCAGCATCTCAACCCCAGCCAACGAGCCGCGGTAGAACATGTCGACGGGCCCTTGCTCGTCCTCGCCGGAGCGGGCTCGGGCAAGACGCGCGTCATCACCCACCGCGTCGCCCGACTGCTCGAGCTCGGCATCGTGCCCTCGCGCATCGTGGCGCTGTCGTTCACGAACAAGGCGGCGGGCGAGATGCGCGAGCGGCTCGGCAAGATGGTCGGCACCGGCATCGCCAGCGAGCTGACGATGGGCACCTTCCACAGCCTGGGGGCCAACATGATGCGCCAGGATCCGGAGCCCTTCGGGCTGCCCGGGTCCCGCTTCTCCATCCTCGACCAGGGTGACGTCTACGGCGTGGTGCGAGGCCTGCTGCGCGAGCACGGGCACCACGGGGCGGGCGGCGACCGACGCTTCGACCTGGGCGCCATCGTCCAGCGCATCAGCCTGTGGAAGAACGACTTCGTCACGGCCGAGAACGTCGAGCAGCAGATCGTCGACGAGTACGACGTGGTCGCCGCTTCGATCTACGAGGCGTACGACGACAAGCTCCAGACCCTGGGCGCGGTGGACTTCGACGACCTGGTGTGTCGCATCGCCTTCGTGCTCAAGCACAGCGAGGAGGCCCGCAACCGCTGGCAGGGCCGCTTCGACTTCGTGATGGTCGACGAGTACCAGGACACCAACGGCGCCCAGCTCGAGCTGCTCCGCCAGCTGGTGCGCCCGCCCTACAACCTCGGGGTGGTCGGTGACGACGACCAGGCCATCTACGGCTGGCGCGGGGCCAAGGTCGAGAACATCCTGCGCTTCGACGAGCACTATCCCGGCGCCAAGGTCATCAAGCTCCAGGAGAACTACCGCTCGCGGGCGCAGATCCTCACCGCCGCCAACTCGGTGGTGCAGAACAACAAGACCCGCCACGACAAGGAGCTGGTCATCACCCGGGGCAAGGGCGAGCCCGTCCAGCTCGTGGTGGCCGACGACGGCGCCCAAGAGGCGGGCTGGGTCGGCAAGAAGATCCGTCGCCTGGTCGTGGACGAGGGCATCCCCGCCGACGAGGTCGCGGTGCTCTACCGCTCCGCCCTGCAGGCCAAGCGCATCGAGGAAGAGCTGCAGCAGCACGGCGTGCCCTACCGGGTGCTGGGCGGCCAGTCGATGTACGACAAAAAAGAGGTCAAGGACGCGCAGGCCTACCTCAAGGTGCTGGTGAGCCCGCGTGACGAGCTCGCCCTACGGCGCGCGCTCGAGACCCCGCCCCGCGGCATCGGAGCCAAGAGCATGCAGCGGATGGCCGCCTGGAGTCAGGCCAACAAGGCCCCGCTCATCGAGGCCGTCCATCAATACGCCGAGATTCCCAACCTCCCCTTCCGGGCGACGGAGTCGCTGAAGTTCTTCTCCGGGCTCGTCCGCCGCCACCAGAGGCGCGCCCGCGAGGCCGGGGTGGCCACCGCCCTGGGCGAGATCCTCGAGGCCATCAACCTCAAGGAGCACGTGCGCAAGGAAATCGGCTCCGACACCGCCGCCGACCAGCGATGGAACGGGGTCAACTGGCTGATGGGCAGCATCGATCGCTATGAGCAACGCATGCGGGGCAAGGGCAAGCCCCCGCGATGGTCCGAGTACCTGGGCACGGTGGCCCTCGACAAGAGCAGCACCACCGACGAGGAAGAAGAGAACAACGCCATCCGCGGCAAGGTCACCCTGGCAACGCTGCACAGCGCCAAGGGCCTCGAGTGGGACCAGGTGTTCATCATCGGCGTCGAGGAAGGCACCATGCCCCACCGTCGCGTCGCCGCCCCGCGGGCCAGCGATGCCATCGCGGGAGACATCGAGGAAGAGCGTCGGCTCTTTTATGTGGGCATCACCCGGGCCCGCGAGCGCCTGTGGCTGTGCCGGGCCGCCGGGCGCATCGACCGGGGCAAAGAGATTCCTCGACCGCCCAGTCGCTTCCTCGAGGAGCTGCCCGAGGACGACACCGTCGCGCTGTACAACATCCAAAAAGAGGAAGAGCTGTCCGTCTCGGCCATCGACGACATCGCGTCGGCCTTCCTGTCGCAGATTCGTCCGCCCGACTGAGCGGCGTCGGAACAGCGCCGAGCCGCGAATGAAAAAAGGCCGCCCCCACCGAAGTGGGCGCGGCCTTTGTCATGCCTTCGCGTGGGTCGTATCAGCCGCCGACGCAGGCGCCGGGCACGAGGGCCAGCGCGGTGCCGTCGATGCCGATCTCGGGCAGCTGGCAGGTCTCGCCCATGGCGCAGTCCATGTCCTCGTTGCAGGGCGAGCACACGCCCAGGACGGGGATGCCCATGATGGCGGCGGGGGCACAGTTGCCCGACACGCACTCTTCGCCCATGCCCATGAGGTCACAGCCCTGGTCGTTGTCGACGGTCATCGCATCGACGCAGCTGAAGAAGCCGCCGATGTTGGTGATGTCGTAGGTCGGGGCGCACTCTTGGCCGTCGCAGGCGCTGTCGTCGGTGCACTCGCCACAGGTGCTGGCCTCGAGGATGCCCGGGACCGAGATGAGGGTGCCGCACTCGAGACCCTTGCCGCAGGCGTCGGTGGTCTCGCAGCTCTCGCCGATCTCACCGGTGGTGGAGCACACGGCGGGGACGCCGGTCAGCGGGTTGCCGAAGTTGCAGCCGAAGCCGGTGGTCTCGGCACAGTCCGCGTCCTCGTCACACTCGGAGCAGACGCCGCCCAAGGGGCCGACCACGAAGCAGTTGCCGGACATGCAGTCGCACTCGGCGTCGGCACAGGCAGCTCCGAGCTCGCCCTCCATGGTGCACTCGGCGGTGGTGGCCGGGTCGGTGGTGGCCTCGTCGGTGGTGGCCGTGGTACCGGGATCCGTGGTCGCGCCGCTGTCGGCGTCGGTGGTGGCCGGCATGGTGGTCGCGCCCGGCCCGGAGGAATCCGAGGTCGCGGCATCCGTGGCACCGCCGGTGGTGTCGTCGTTGCTGCTGCTGTCGTCGCCGCAGGCGGTGGTGAATCCGAGGGCCAGGACCAGCGAGGCGCCAGTAAGAAGCTGAAGCTTGTTCATCATGTCAAAAGACTCCCTTTTGCCGCAGGCAGGCGCGGCTCAAACCGATCAACGTTCGGGGCATCCTGGCGGATGAGGGCGCGGTTCGTCCAGCGCCTTTTCGTGGGGTCCCGCCAGATCCACCATTCCTAGGACCACTGCTTTGGCGCACGCAACGCCAGTAACGATCGGTGCATGCTGAGGCCGGACCTATGAGTGGGCCACCCTCGGGCCCGGTCGGGCTGGGGCCAAACTACGAATCGGCGGGGCTCGCCGGGATGGTCACGACGGCGTCCGAACCGTCCTGGCGCACGGCGAATGCCTCCAAACGGCCGCCCACGCAAGGACCGCGATCACACAGCCCGGTCGCGGGCACGTAGCAGGCGCCGTGCGTGCGGCAGATGATGCGGTCGACCTTCGGTGCCCAAAATCGCCCCGTGCCCATGTCGAGGTCCAGGGGGACATGGGCACAACGGTTGCGATAGGCGACGAGCGATCCCTGACCCTGGGCATCGCGCAGCATCATGACGAAGCCCTGGGCCTCGTCCTCGCCATCGGCGAACGCAAAGGTGCGCGCATCGCCGTGCTCGAGGCTGTCGACCTCGGGCACGCGGACCTGCTGCGGTGCCGTCTCGGCCATCGCCGCTCGCCGTCAGCGCGCGGCGTAGAGCCGGCTGAGGTCCTTGGCCAGGTTCTTTTGGTGGGCCTCGAGCGTGCCGCCACCGATCTCGAGCAGCTTGGCGTCTCGCCACAGTCGCTCGATGGGGTACTCGCGGCAGTAGCCCGCGCCGCCCATGACCTGCATGGCCCAGTCGGCGACCTCTTTACCCACGGGTGCCGCCACCAGCTTGGCGGCGTCGGTGCCCACGCGGTTGTTCACGTCGGGGCCGACGTTGCCCGCCACGTTGTAGGTCAGGGCCTTGGCCGCCTCGGTGCGCGCGTAGCCCTCGGCGAGGTAGCGCTGGATCTGACCGAAGTTGGCGATGGGCTGACCGAACGCGGTGCGCTCGTTGGCGTAGCTGACCATCAGCTCCACGCAGCGATCGGCGATCCCCACGCTCATGGCGGCGAGGGTCAGGCGCTCGATCTCGAGGTTCCGCATCATGTGGGTGAGGCCGTCGCCCTCTTTGCCCAGCAGGTTGTTCGCGGGCACGCGGCAGTCCTCGAAGATCAGCTCGGACATCGTCGAGCCCCGCATCCCGAGCTTGTCGATGTGGTTGCTGCTGGAAAAGCCCGGGCAGTCGCGGTCGACCACGAAGGCCGTCACCCGGCCATCGACCTTGGCGTACACGAGGAAGCAGTACCCCTCGCAGCCGTTGGTGATGTACGTCTTGGTGCCGTTGAGCACGTAGTGGTCGCCGTCACGAACCGCGGTGGTGCTCATGCCGAGCACGTCGGTGCCGGCCCCGGGCTCGGTCATGCCCATGCCCGCGACCCACTCGCCCGACAGGACCTTGTCGAGGTAGCGCTCGCGCTGCTCCTCGTTGGAGCAGTTGTAGAAGTTGTTCACGAACAGCATCGAGTGGGCGAGGTACGCCAGCGTGAAGCCGGGGTCGTACTTGGCCAGCTCGTGGTGGACGATGACCGCGGCCACCGCGTCCATGCCCGCGCCGCCATCGTCGATGGGCACCGTGACACCCAGGACCCCGAGTTCCCCCAGCTTCTGGAACAGCTCGACGTTGAGATGACCCTTCTCGTCGAACTCGGCGGCCTGCGGCTCGACCTCGCGTCGGGCGAACTCGGCCACGGTTTGCCGCAACAGGGCATGCTCTTCGGTGGGGTTGAACAGACGCTCGGAGGGGCGCTCGGCCATCGGCTCTACTTTGCGTCCTGGGGCCCTTGGAGGAAAGCGCGGGACGACTGCGAATTCTCTCATGTCGTCCGCAAACCCGCCCTTACGCCCCAAAGGGAACGCACATTCCCGGTTCGCCCGACAATTTTCAGACGCAACGCTCGATGTCATCGACGACATCGATTGCCGCAACCGAGCAGTCGGTTGCGCTCCAAGTGGCGACGATCGCGAAGGTGGCAAGGACCATGCAGTACAGGCGGCTCGCCATGCTTCGCCGTCGCAGCGCCGTCGCCCTGCTCCTGACCCAAGCCCTCGCGTGCCAACCGGTACAGACGTCGGGCGGGGGGGCAGAACCCGCCTCCCCCGACACGCCCTTCGTCGCCTCACCCGGCCGTAGTGAAGGTCTGGTCTTCCCGCCCGCCTCGGAGGCCAACCCTCGCCGGAAGCTGCCTCGCGGCATCGCCAAGGCCGAAGCCGAGGCCAGCGACCGGAGCACCCGCGTCGAGTGGCCCGAGCTCGACGGCGCCGGCAAGTTCGAAATCGTCGGTCAGACGCTGTACATCCACTTCAATCGCTCGATTAAGCCGCCGCCCAAAGACGAGCCCGCTCTCACCATCGAGCCGGCCGTCGACGGCGAGATCTCGTGGTCGAATCCCTGGGTCCTGGCCTTTCGCGCCGAGGCTCCGTTTGATCCGGAGACCGAATATACGGTGGCGCTGGGCGACCTCCACGACGTCGAAGGCGAGCCGGCGGCGGAAGGGTGGACGGGCGTGTTCACGGCGGAACCGCGAGTGCACATCGCGGGCAAGGTCATCAGCTACCTGCCCGAGGCCGGCGCCCCCCAAATGGTGACGGTCCGACCGCACGAGGGCCCGCAGGTCGGCCCCGCAGTGGCGCCCGAGGTGCTCTTCGATCAGCCGGTGACCTTGGCGCAGGCCAAGACCCAGCTCGAAGGCGAGGTCGACGGCAAGCCCTGCGAAATCACCCTGGCTCACCCGGAAAAGGACCTCTTCGACGGCGCCGCCGTCGACCGGGAGCACGTGGTGATCGCCCGCCCCGCCAAGGCGCTCGATGCCGGCTCGTCGCTGGTGCTGCGCGTGAGCGAGCCCGACGGCTCCGACGATGTCGAGTTCGCGTACGAGGTCGCCGAGCCCCTCGCCTTCGAGAAGATCGAGTGCGAGGAGGACTACTGGCGCGACGACACCTGCACGTGGAAGGACCAGGTCCTGTCCACGCAAGGCGAGCGCGTCAAGGTTCGCTTCAACAACCCCATCGGCACCAGCGACAAGGCCCTCGGGCGCAAGCTGAAGGTGAGCCCTCGGGTCGACGAGCTACGGATCCAGCGCGACCCCTGGGCCAGCGACGGCACGGTCTGGATCTCGGGTCGCTTCAAGCCCTCGACCACCTACCGGGTCGAGCTCGGCCGGGTCAAAGACCGCTTCGGCTCGCGCAGCGCCGCGCCGCTGAAGTTCGAGGTCGACGTGGCCCCCATGGCGTCGAGCGTCTCGATGCCCGAGGGTCAGCAGGTCCTCGACGAGGCCGCCAGCCGCACCTTTGCCATCACCACCCGCAACGTGAAGGAAGCCCGCCTCGACCTGTGGGAGGTCGAGCCCAACGCACGGGCGTGGACCGAGGCGCGTCAGCGCGTCAGCGCCCGCGAGCGCCCCATCTCCGCCCCGGACCTGAGCATCCCCGTGCGCCCTCGAAGCCGACGCGACAAGCCGGTCACCACCCGCCTCGACCTGCTCGACTCGTTGGCGCCCGGCAAGACCTACCTCGCGCGCCTCGAGCTCGGCCACGCCGCATTCGGAGCACCGCCGCCCGCCTATCCCGAGTGGGCGATGGCGGCTCGGCCCTCGACCGCTCTCATCACCCCCCACGACGACCGAGCGCTGGCCGTGCACGTGCACGAAGGCACCGACAAGACGCTAATCCAGGTCGCGCGGCTCGGCGACGGCAGTCCGGTCCGCGGCGCGCAGGTGCTGGTCGACGGGACCCGGCAGCCGGGGATCAAGACCAACGCCGATGGTGTCGCCGTGCTGAAGCGACCGCTCGACGCGGACACCGCTCGACGCGTGCACGTGGTCGAGGTCGAGTCCGACGATCGCCGCGCCGTGCTGGCCCTGGGTGTCGGCTCGCTCGACGAGCGTGAGCTCGCCCCGGAGCTGGCCGGCACGCCCGCCCCGCTCGAGGATATCCGCGCCCTGCTGTTCAGCGACCGCGGCGTGTACCGCCCCGGCGCCACCGTGGAGCTCAAGGGCATCGTCCAGTTCCGCAAGAAGGGCCGCCTCCACCCCGCCCCCGCCATGCCGGTCGGGATGCGCATCCACTCCCCCACGGGCAAGGAGGTCTTCGCCGAAGCCAGCGTGACCTCGACCATGGGCAGCACGGTGGACAGCTTCTCGGTCCCCGCCAACGCCGAGATCGGCCGCTACCGCGTCGAGCTGGTCGCCCCGCTCCGCGCCAACGCGGTCATCGCCCGCTACGGCATACAGGTCGCCGAGTTCGAGCCCCCGCGCTTCACCGTCGACGTGGAGACCAAGGCGGCCGAGAGCGGCAAAAAGCTCGAGGGCACCGTCAACGGCCGCTACCTGTTCGGCGCGGTGATGGAAGACGCGCCCGTGACCTGGACGCTCCGCCGCAGCCCCGCCGCCATGCCCAAGGGTCCGCTGCCGAGCAAGGGCTTCGTGTTCCGCCCCGTCCGCAGCTACTGGGAGGACGACGACACCGAGGCGTGGGTCCGCGTGGGTGAAGGCCAGCTCGACGCTCGCGGCCTGCTCGCGGTGACCCCCGCCGTGGAGCTGCCCGCCGACCAGGGCCCGCAGCGCTTCGTGCTCGAGGCCGAGGTCACCGACGAGTCTCACCGTGCCATCGCCAGCCGCAGCTCGGTGGTCATGCACCCCTCCGAGCGCTACGCCGGCATCAAGCTCGCCGAGCGCTGGCTCGACGTCGGCACTGCGATTCCCATGGAAGCCGGCGTCGTCGACCAGAGCGGCGCCACGGTGAGCGGCGTGCCCGTGGAGCTGAGGCTCGAGCACCTCGAGTGGAAGCGCGTGCGCAAGCCCGGCCCCGGCGGCGCCGCCAGCCAGCGCTGGCACCAGGTCTCCGAAGAGGTCGCGCGCTGCACCACCAAGGGCGCCGACACCTCGGCGTGCTCGCTGGTGCCCAAGCGCTCGGGCACCTACCGCGTCAGCGCGTGGCTCGACGGGCGCCGAGGCGGCTCGATGCGCGTCTGGGCCTGGGGCCGCGGCTCCACCACCGCCGCGCCGTCCCCCGGGCGGCGGCTCGAGATCATCGCCGACCGCAGCGGCTACGAGCCCGGCGACACGGCCGAGCTGATGGTCCGCAACCCCTTCCCCGCGGCCACCGCGATCCTCACCGTGGAGCAGGGCGGCATCCTGCACCACGAGACGCGGCAGGTGACCGAGTCCGCGGTGCGCTTCGACGTGAAGCTGGGCAACGAGCATGCCCCGCACGCCCACGCCACCGTGACCCTGCTGCCGCGAGACGCCAAGGACGACGCCCGCGTCGACTGGAAGATCGGCGCGGTGCGGTTGCCCGTCGACCTGAGCGACAACCGGCTCGACGTCACCATCGCCAGCGACCAAGACCGCTACGCCCCCGGTGACTCGGTAGACATCGTGATCGACGTCAGCCAGTCCGGCACCGCCATCGAGGGGGCCGAGGTCGCGCTGGCCGTGGTGGACGAAGGCGTCCTGCGCATGACCAACTTCCACGCGCCCGATCCCGTCTCCGCCCTCTACCCGGGGCAGGGCCTCAACTTCCGCGTGGACGACAGCCGTCGCCTGCTCGCCGAGCAGCTCGGCCGCAGCCATGTCGCGGGTGACGGCAGCGGAGCCGGAAGCCACAGCGTGGTCTCCACCCGCAAGAACTTCGTCAAGACCGCCCTGTGGAAGCCGCAGCTGCGGACCGACGCGGACGGCCGGGCCCACGCTCGCTTCACCTTGCCCGACAACCTCACCCGCTTCCGCATGATGGCGGTGGTGGTCGACACCGAGGGTCGCGGTGGCGTCGACGAGGACGACTTCGAGGTCCAAAAGCCCCTCATGGCCATCCCCGCCGTGCCGCGCTTCGCCCTCATCGGCGACAAGTTCGAGGCCGCCGTGCTGGTGCACAACAACCAGGAGACGACCCAGACCGCGGCGGTGTCCGAGGGCGGGATGACCAAGACCGTCGAGATCGCCGCGGGCGGCCGGGCGCGCGTGCCCTTCGAGCTGTCCTTCTCCAAGGGCGGCACGAAGCTCCTGCACTTCACCGTCGCCGACGCCGAGGGCACGGTCCGCGACGCCGTCCAGGTGAAGGTGCCCGTCCAGGCCCCCGGCATCGACGAGCGCCCCAATCTGCACGGCACCTTCCTCGGGAGCCAGGAGGTCACCCTCCGGGTCCCCGAGAAGGTCTTCGCCGACGCGACCGGGGACGACTTCGTCACCGTCACCATGGGCGAGAACCTGTGGCCGGAGCTGGGCACTCGCCTGCAGTACCTGCTCGGCTACCCCCACGGCTGCGTCGAGCAGACCACCTCGAGCACGCTGCCGCTGCTGGCCGCGCGCGAGATTCTGCCGCGCCTGGGCATGACCCCCTACGACGACGACGAGCTGCGCAAGATGATCGAAGCGGGCGTCGTGCGACTGTCCACCATGCGGACCAGCGCGGGCGGCCTCGCCTACTGGCCGGGCGGACACGAGCCCAACCCCTTCGGCACCGCCTACGCCACCCTGGCCATCGCCCGCGCCCAGGAGCTGGGCATCGAGGCCCCCGAGGGCATGGTCGACGGCATGCGCGACTACATGCTGAGCATGCTCGAGAGCGACTCGTTGCCCCATGGCTACGGGGTCGAGGTCCGTGCCTCCTTGGCGCTGGCGCTCGCCGAGCTCGAGGCCCTGCCGCCCGAGCGCGCCGACTCGCTGTGGGACACCGTGCCCGCGCAAGGAGCCTTCGGCGTCGGCACCCTGGCCCTCGCCCTGTCGACGCTGCCCGGACAAGAGGACCGCGTCGAGAGCCTGCTCGACCAGCTCGAGGCCTCGTTCGGTGACGACGGGACCCTCCGCTCCGAGCGCAAGGACGACGACTTCCTCTACTTCGGTTCCGATCGTCGCACCACGGCGCAGGCCTTGATCGCCTTGCACCGCCTGCGCCCGCAGTCGCGGGTCGTGCCCCACCTCGTGGGCAACCTCGTCCGCATGACGCCGGGCTACACCACCCAGAGCACCGCGTACTCGCTGCTCGCCCTGGCCGAGAAGATCCAGGACGAGGACGGCACCGCGTCTCGTCAGCGGGCCCTGCTCGACGGCGAGGTGCTCACCCCCGAGGTCTCGGGCGCCATGGCGCTGGGCCCCAACATCCGTCGCTATCGGATCCCGCTGTCGAAGCTGCGCGGGCGCTCGATGACCCTGACCCTGCAGAGCGAGTCCACCCGTGCCCAGGCCTTCATGGTCTCGGCCCGCTGGCGCCGAGCCGGCGCGGGTACGGAGACGCTCGCCGAGACCACCAGCGAGCACGGCCCCGACCTGTACCGCGTGTACACCGATGCCAAGGGGCGCTCCATCGACCCCACCGCCATCGAGCCGGGACAGGTCCTGCGGGTGGTGTTGCTCGCCCGCATGCCGCGGGACCTGCCGAGTGAGCGACGCGGCTACCTGGCCCTGACCGATCGGATCCCCGCCGGATTCGAAGCCATGCAACCCGACCTGTGGACGGTGGCCACCGTGCCCGAGCTCGACGACTCGCACCCGCTGTACGACCACCTGCGGTGGCGCGGAGGCTCAGCGGACCACCTCGAGCTGCGGGACGACCGAGCCCACTTCTACTTCGACCGTGTCTGGGGACAGTGGGCGCATGCCACCTACCTCATCCGCGCGACCACGCCGGGCATCTTCGCCACGCCGCCGGCCATGGCGGAGCTGATGTACGAGCCGGACAGCGCTGGCTACACCGACGCTCGCAACTTCACCGTCGTCCAGTAAGCCCCGCTCGACCAAAAACCGGAGACCACGTCATGGACCGCCGATCCCCGACCCCCCCGAAGCGCACTCGACCTCGCCGCCGCCGTCGGATCGTCGTCGTCGCGCTCGGCCTGCTGGTGACCGTGGCGTGGATCTCCTGGGCGGCCATGTGGTCGTGGCTCCGCAGCGAGGTCGACCGCCCGCGCGAGTCGCTGAACGACGACTGGTACTCCGGGCACCGGGTCCTCGACCGCGAGGGCCGGCTGCTCCGCGAGCTGCCCGGTGAAGAGGGTCGACGCGGGCAGCCGCTCGCGCTCGACGAGGTCGGACCGCGACTCATCGCCGCCACCGTGGTCAGCGAGGACGCGCGCTTCTTCGAGCACGAGGGCGTCGACGGCGGGGCCATCGTGCGGGCGGTGGGACAGAACCTTCGGCATCGGCGCGTCGTCTCGGGCGCGAGCACCATCACCCAGCAGCTCGTCAAACTCCTGGATACCCGCGGTCAGCCCGGCGTCCGCGATCCGTGGGTCAAGCTGCGCGAGGCGGCCCGGGCTGCCAACCTCGACGAGGCGCTCGCCAAAGAAGAAATCCTCGAAGCCTATCTCAATCGCCTTCCCTACGGCCATGGGCTCGTGGGGCCCGAGGCTGCCGCACGAGGCTACTTCGGCGTGGCCGCCCGCGACCTGTCGTGGAGTCAGGCTGCGTTCCTCGCCGTGCTGCCGCGCGCCCCCTCGTTCCTCGATCCCTATCGTCACCACGACCGCGTCACCTTGCGGCAGCACGCCCTGCTGCACGCTCTGCACAACGCCGGTGAAATCGATGAGCCGCAGCTGCACCGTGCTCTGGCGGAGGCCGTCAAACCGCGTGAGCTCGAGCGTCCTTTTTCCGCTCCGCACCTGGTGGAGACCCTGCGCCAGCGCGGTCAGCTGAGCTCGGGCACCACCACGCGCACGACCCTCGACCTGCCGTTGCAGCAGGACGTCGAGGGGCTCGTTCGGACCCACATGGCCCGCATGGTCGAGCACGGCGCGGGCGATGCCGCCGTGCTGGTCGTCGACAACGCCACCGCCGAAGTGCTCGCCTACGTCGGCTCAGCCGACTTCCATGATCCCACCATCGCCGGCCAGGTCGACATGGTCGTCGCCCCGCGCCAGCCCGGCTCCACGCTCAAGCCCTTCGTCTACGCGCTGGCCTTCGAGCAGGGCCACTCGCCCGTCGAGCTTTTGGCCGACGTCCCCACCACCTTCCGCGAGGGGCCGGGGCACGTCTACGCCCCCCGCAACTACCACGGCCAATTCACCGGTCCCGTCTCCGCTCGCGTGGCCTTGGCGACCAGCCTCAACGTGCCCGCCGTGCGCCTCGCCGCCGATCTACCCCACGGCGAGCTGCTCGAGACGCTCCAGAGTCTGGGTCTGCACAGCCTGACCGAGCCCGCCGAGCACTACGGCCTCGCATTGGCCTTGGGCAGCGGCGAAGTCGGCCTCCGCGAGCTGACCGAGGCCTATGTCGCGCTGGCGCATGGCGGTGAACATCGACCCCTGCGCACCATCCTCGACGCCTCGGAAGGCCCCCGCACGCAGGTCTTCGAGCCCTACGCCGCCGCGGCCATCACCGAGGCGCTGTCGGACCCGATGGCCCGCATTCGCCTGTTGCCCGCCGGCCATCGCCCCTTCGACATCGGCTTTCCCGTCGCGCTCAAGACCGGCACCAGCTCGGGCTACCGCGACGCCTGGACGGTCGGCTTCACCCACGAGCGTACCGTGGCGGTGTGGATCGGCAACGCCGATGCCACGGCCATGAACGAGGTCACGGGAGCGGGCGGAGCGGGTCCTTTGTTCGCCGACGTCATGCGGCGCGCCATGGAGACCGTGCCCACTCGCGAGCCGCTGTGGGACTCTTCGCTGCTGACGACGGTGGAGGTCTGCCCGTTCTCCGGCCAGCGCCCGGGGCCCGCCTGTCCGCATGCGGTTCAGCGCAAGCTTGCGCATGAGCACATTCCCCATGAGGCGTGCACGATGCATGTGCACGCGACGCCTCGCCCCTCGACCTCGCGGCCTTTCACCTGCGACCCCGAAGGGCATGCCTCCATCGCGGTGCTGCCCGAGGAGTACAACGGCTGGCTCGACGAGCGGCCGGTCGGGGCGCCGGGCGAGGATGCCAACGGCACGCCGTGGCTGGCTCGTGCGCGGGTTCCGGGCTGCGCCGAGCAGACCGATCGTCCGACGATGGCGATCGTGGAGCCCGTGAATGGGGCGGTGGTGTGGTCGGGGCGCGATGGTGATGTGGTCGAGTTGCGGGCGGAGCTTCAGGGGACGACTCGGGAGCCGGACACGGTTGTTTCGGAGGTCGAGTTTGTGGCCGATGGTGAGGTGGTGGCTCGGAGTGCTTGGCCGTATCGGGCGTTGGTGGAGTTGGGGCCTGGGGATCACCGGGTGGTGGCGCGGCCTCGTCGATCGCGGTCGGGCATGCCTACGCAGGGCGCTCGCTTTAGTGTTCGGTGATCGAGTTTAGTCCGCGTCATCTCGCGTGCGTACATCCGGTAGGCTCTGCTCTATCGATGGCTGGGAGTGCTTCGAGGCCGCCTGCACGTGTTTCGAGCGAAGGGCTCGCCTGTTGACGGCTGGATCCCTCCCCGGACGTGCTCGTCGGTCGTTGCACCCGGCTGTTTCGCGACCACATTGGGGAACGACTCCGCGCGACCGGGCCCCCTCCATCCTACGCGGCTTCGCTTCAGCCCTCCCCCCGCGTCGTCTCCCGTCCGTACAGCGATCAGTTCCTGCTCTATCGATTGCTAGGAATGCTCCGCATTGGCTTGCGAATGTTCGAGCGAAGGGCTCGCCTGTTGACGGCTGGACCCCTCCCCGGACGTGCTCGTCGGTCGTTGCACCCGGGTGCTTCGCGGCGGTACTGGGGAACGACTCCGCGCGACCGGGCCCCCTCCATCCTACGCGGCTTCGCTTCAGCCCTCCCCCTGCAGCACCTCCCGTGCGTGCACTCAGCAGTTCCTGCTCTATCGATGGCCAGGAGTGCTTCGCATTGGCTCGCGGAGTGTTCGAGCGAAGGGCTCGCCTGTTGACGGCTGGACCCCTCCCCGGACGTGCTCGTCGGTCGTTGCACTCGGCTGCTTCGCGGCCACTTGGGGAACGACTCCGCGCGACCGGGCCCCCTCGATCCTACGCGGCTTCGCTTCAGCCCTCCCCCCGCGTCGTCTCCCGTGCGAGCACACAACGAACCCAGCTCTGTCGAAGGCCAGGAGCCCTTCGCGTTGGCGCCGGCGGTCGGCAGAGGCTGTGGCTTGCAGCCACTCTCCAGCTGTTCGTAGCCCGTTCTGCAGCCTGGCGGTTTGGAACGTTTGGGCGTTCCGTCTACGGCTACTGCGGCGAAAGTGATTTCCCTGGCATCAGGCCGAGTCACGTTGATCCCGGAGTTTTGGCCAGTGTTTCCTCGGCCGCATGGTGGGTCGTATCCTGTGGCCGCAGAGTTGTCTCTCGATGAGTTCGTCGACCTCCAAGCTCTACCTCGTGCCACCTCTGGAGCCCGGGAGTTTCGACTGGCAGATCTGGTTGACCGAAGACGAGGCGAACGATCCCTACGAGAAATCCGCTCATGTGAACGACGGCACCCGTTATCTCGTCGTTCTCGAGGGCATGGCACTGGCCGAGTGCACGGCCCACCACCTCTCGGAGGTGTACTTGTGGAGCGATGGTTCGGGGGACCACGACAACTACGTAGTCCTTCGCATCGAGGTCGTGCTGGACTCCGAGCGCTGGCAGACGCTGCCGTGGGGCCACCGTTCCCCGGGCGAGCTGTTCTACGGGTGGAGTCACTACGAGGACGAAATGATCCGCGACGACCCCGAAGGCATCGGTTGGAAAATGGCGAGCTGGGAAGAAGTCGAGCAAGCACTCGCGGCCGGAGAATGCAGGCTGGAGTACTTCGACGGCCACCGACACCCGCCAAAGCCCCAAGCGTGAACATCAGCTGGACAGGACCACATCGTTCCTCATGGTAAGAACTCCCCTGTCACAACTCGTTACACAGACCTTCTCGCCCAGCCCCAAACTACGCTTCACCTCGAAGCACTCCCCCCCCCATCGATAGAGCGGGGCCTGCTGTATGCGCGCACGGGAGATGATGCGCGGGGAGGGCTGAAGCGAAGCCGCGTAGGATGGAGGGGGCCCGGTCGCGCGGAGTCGTTCCCCAATGTGGTCGCGAAGCAGCCGGGTATAACTACCGACGAGCACGTCCGGGGAGGGATCCAGCCGTCAACAGGCGAGCCCTTCGTTCGAACACTCGGTAAGCCACCTCGAAGCACTCCCCCCCATCGATAGAGCAGGGCCCACTGGCGGTACGCACGGGAGACGACGCACGGGGAGGGCTGAAGCGAAGCCGCGTAGGATGGAGGGGGCCCGGTCGCGCGGAGTCGTTCCCCAAAGCGGTCGCGAAGCACCCCGCTGCAACTACCGACGAGCACGTCCGGGGAGGGATCCAGCCGTCAACAGGCGAGCCCTTCGCTCGAACATTCCGCCAGCCCCCTCCAAGCACTCCCGACCAACGCCAAAGCCCCCTCGGCAGCTCCCAAGGTGCGCCGTCCCCCCAGCCTCCCGCCGAGACGAATTCACCCCACCCGCGGCGAATACCGAGCAAAGTACTGCCGCATGAGCCACCGCCGAAACCAAACATTGATCGCCGGAAAGTCGATCTTCAAAGCCCCATAGACCACCAACGACCGCCCCCCCAAACTAACCCCATACGCAAACCGAGGCCGCAACACATGAGGCCGCAACACCGGCACCTCCCCCCGATTCTTCGGCGCATGCTCAGCCAAGATCGCAACATTGCGCGCCACCACCTTCGCCTGCCAAAGGCACTCGATGGCCCGCTGCATCGTCGGCCAGACCCCATCTCCGCCCACCACTCGCACCGCATCCCCGCACGCGAAGATCTCCGGATGCGTAGGCTCCGGCGTAGGAAAGCACTGCAACGTCGGCCCCACCGCCAGCCAACCATCGTCGGTCCGCGGCAGCCCCAAGTGCTCGAGAATCGGCGCCGGCCGAATCCCCCCCGCCCAGAAGGTCAACGCCGCATCGAGCGATTCCACCGTCTCCTCGTGACGCAGTTGCACCGACGACGGCCCGGCTTCGACCAGTCGCGTCTCCAAGCGCAGATCGACCCCCTGCCCCACCAACGCCGAGGCCGCCTTCCGCCCCACCCCGGCCGCGAGCTCGGGCAGTAGCCGGGCCCCAGCACTCACCAACGTGACCGCCGGCGCCCGCCACCCCTCGGGTCGCCGCCGCCGCAGCAAGGCCAGCTCGCCCGCCAGCTCCACGCCAGAGATGCCACCGCCCACCACCACCATCCGCGGCTCGGCCGATGCATCCCCCTCGGACCCCAGCGTCTCCGCCAGTCGCGGCCGCGCCTCGTCGATCTCCGCCTCGAACTTGTGCCCGAGCATGTGCTCGGCCCCGGGCATCCCCGGCGGGGGCGTGACCACGGAACCCAAGGCCACGACCACGAAGCGCGCCGCGATCCGTCGCCCCGACCCCAGCTCGACGACCTTGCGCTCGGGATCGAAGGACACGACCTCGTCGCAGACGAAGTCGGTGCCCGGCAGCGAGCGCACGAAGTCCTCGGTGGGCAGGATGCTCTGCTCGTCCGTGAGCACGCCGCACAGCCGCTCGTGCACCAAGGGGATGTAGCCATGACTGCGCTGCCGATCGACGACGGTGATCTTCAGCGGTTTGGACAGGCGGCGCTGGATCTGGAGCACGACCTCGATGCCGGCGAAGCTCGCCCCCAGCACCAATAAGTCGGTGCGCTCAGGTGCCGAAGACATGCACCTTGTCCCGGACCGAGGCGGGGAAGCGCTCTTGGACGATGCGCTCGGCATCGGCCTTGGTATGGCGCGCGCTCCGGTGCACCAACACCAGGGCCTCTCCCTCGAACTGCTCGGCCCGCTCGATCATCTCTTCGACGTGGGTATGGCCCCACTGCCGCACCTGCTCGGGAGTGCGACGCTCGTCCCAGCCGGTCACCTCGTGCACCAGCACCCGGCACCGCCGCAAGTCGGGCTCCCGATCGAACAGCTCGATCTGCGTGTCACCGGTGACGCAGATCAGCGGCTCGATGTGCGTCTCGGTGATCGTCTCGCCGCGACGACGACGGGCGCCCAGCTCTTCGCCGGGCAGGCCCTTGAGCGACTCCAGCAAGCGCTCGCTCCGTCGCTCGAACATCCACGCCAGTGATGGCACACGATGCACCGAACGCAAGCAGCGGGCGTGTCCCTGGCGTAGCGGCACGGTGCTGCCCGGCGCGTGCCCGTGCAGGTCGACCTCGATGTCGAAGTCCTCGATCTCTTCCCAGGCGGCGAAGATGCGCTGCAGCGGGTCGAGGATTTCCTCGGGGACGTGCACGGCCGGCGCCCCGCCCCGCACCATGTGCCGCTGCGAGACCATGTACGGCAGCCCGCCCAGGTGATCCTGGTGCCCGTGCGAGACGAGGATGGTGTCGAAGCGCATCTGGCCCGGCACCATGGGCGCGGCATCGAACATCAGGCCCAGCTCGGGGACCATCAGGCACGTGCGCACGCCGCCCAGGGCCACCCCGCGGAGGGTCAGTCCGGCGACCTTCAGCTCATCGTGACCGAGTCTCATGCGCGGTAGGCCCCGGCTCGAGCGCCCGACTTGCGGGCGCTCGTCGTCGCCATCAGCTGACGAAGTTGCGGTTCGGGGTCCACAGGACCTGGGCCGGAGCGGCCGCGGGCGCAGCTGCGGCCTGGCCACTGCTGACCCGAGTCTCGAGCACCGCCTTGGCCGCGACCAGCACCTTGGCGGGCGACACGACGATCTGGTCCTCGAGCACGACGCTCTGGGGCACGCCCGGCACCGCGTCCTGACCCAGCACGCGCGTGGCCACGTGACGCTCACCGAAGTGCTCGTGCACCGACCCCTGGAGCTCCCGGCCGATGCTCGAGAACACGCGGTCCTCGTGCACGACCAGCAACCGGCCAGTCCGGCCGACGCTCTCGTAGATGGTCTCGAGGTCGGGCGGCACGATGGTCCGCAGGTCGATGAGGTCGACGGAGACGCCGTCGGCGGCGAGGGTCTTGACCGCCTCCTGGCAGAACAAGGTGCAGCGACCCCAGGTCACGATGGTGAGATCGTCGCCGCGCTGCAGGTGCGCCGCCTTGCCCAGCGGGACGCGGAAGTCCTCGGGCAGCGGGGGCGCATGACCCTCGAAGGCGATGGCGCGCTTGAGCTTGCGGACCTCTTCGGGATCGGTGGGCTCGCCTGGGAACGCGTCGCCGAGCGTCATGCGGTACAGGCCCTTCGACTCGAAGAAGAGCACGGGTCCGCTGTACTCGGCCGCCGTTCGCAAAAGGCCGTACATGTCGCGCGAGGTCGAGGGCGCCACGATGGTCAGGCCCGGGATCGCCCCGTAAAAGCCCTCCATGCACATCGAGTGGTACACGGCGCCGCCGTGCAGCGGCTCGACGGGCAGGCGCACGATGACGTTGGCCCGCACGCTCGAGTCCGAGGTCCACAGCAGGTTCCCCATGTGCACCAGCCAGTGCAGGGTATTGAGGCTGTAGTCCGAGAACTGGATCTCCGGCAGCGCGGTCGAGCCCTCGTGCAGGGCGAAGCCCAGCGCCGCGCCCAGGATGAAGGGCTCGTTGATCGGTGCGTCGCGGACCTGGTTGGGGAACGACTCGTGCAGACCCTTGGTGGCCTGCATGACGCCGCCCTTGGCCCCCACGTCCTGGCCGTAGATCCAGGTCATGGGGTTGTCGCGCAGGATGGCCCCCATGGCCGCCCGCACCGCGCCGTTGATCGAGATGATGGTGCGGCGACCGGTGGCCGGCGCCTCCTCGACCTCGGGGAAGGGATCGCGAATGTTGTCGTAGATCCGGTCGTAGCTGGGGTGCGGCTCCGACTCGGCCTGCTCCATCGTGTGCACGATGTGGGCGTCGGCGTGGGCTCCGAGGCGGCCGAGCTCGTGGCGGGCGTAGTAGTCCTTGGACTCGCCGTCCTTGCGCCGAATGATGTCGTCCGGCGCCAGGATCCCGCGATCGACCAGGGCCTGACCGAAGTCGATGAGCGGGTCGTACTCGTGGAACTTGAAGGTGACGTCGGCGGCCGAGCTGTGGTCATTGAGCCGCGAGAGGTTGCGAACCCACATCAGGGCCGGCTTCTGCTCGTTGCGGCAGTACAGCGCGGCGTCGCGGGTGGTCTCGTAGACGTCGAGGAAGTCGTTGCCGTCGCAGGTGAAGTACTTGAAGCCGAACGCCTTGGCGTAGGACTCGAAGTCTCGGATCCCGCGGCCGTCCTCGGGCTTGACGCTGATGGCGACGTTGTTGTCGGTGACGGTCAGCAGCCAGGGCAGCTGGAGGATGGACGCCCCGGTCATGCCCTCGTGGACATCGCCCTCGGCGCAGGTTCCGTCACCGATGATGCACTGGCACAGCGCGTCGGTATGGCCCTTGTGCACCAAGCCCTGCGTGTAGCCGATGGACTTGGAGACCTGCATGCCCAGCGCCGACTGGATCGGCAGGGTGTTGTGGGCCAGGTCGTTGAAGTGGGCCGTCATCTGGCGGCCGCCGCTCCACGGGTCGGTGGCGCGGGACAGCTGCTGCCGCATGTGGTTGAGGTGGAAGTCCTCGTGCCCCTGCAGCCGGCTCCACAGCGCGAGCAATGAAGCGGAACGGTAGTGACCGGCGATGGCGAAGGCCTCGGGGTTGGCGACCTCGTGCAGCGCCAGCGCGGTCGCGGTGCCGTGGATCTCCTCGCCTGGGCCCCAGATGGCGAACTTCACCTTGCCCTTGAGGCACTCCTGCACCACGCGCTCCACATGGAGGCGCGCCAAACACGCTTCGTGGTACGCGAGCTGCAATCGCTCGGTGGTCAGCTCCGGAAATTCATCCAGGCGAGCCAGGTCATACTTGAGCGTCCGAACCGGCGAGGATCCTTCGGGCATGGCGACGGTTGCTCCTTATGGGTCGACCGCCGACCCCCACGGTCGCCGTCGACTCGCGCCGAGCCTATTCGATCAAACCGTGCCTCTCAACGACCACGGGGGCCTGCAAGGGCCCCCGCGGTGTGTGCTTACGCTTCGATTTTCGTTGAGGAATTTCGCTTGGCCTTTTTATTGACCGTACGGGTTGTAGCCCCCCGGTCCGGGCGGTTGGCCCGGCTGCGGCGGATACCCCGGCTGCGGCTGTCCCGGCTGCGGCGGGTACCCCGGTTGGGGCTGTCCCGGCTGCGGCGGGTACCCCGGTTGGGGCTGCGCCATCCCCGGCTGCGGCTGTCCCGGCTGCGGCGGGTAGCCGCCCGGCTGCGGCATTCCCGGCTGACCCGGGGGCGGAGCCATCCCCGGCTGCGGCTGACCCGGCTGCGGCGGGTAGCCACCCGGCTGCGGCATTCCCGGCTGACCCGGGGGCGGAGCCATCCCCGGCTGAGGCATCCCCGGCTGACCCGGAGGCGGTGCCATGCCCGGCTGAGGCATTCCCGGCTGCCCGGGAGGCATCCCCGGCTGACCCGGAGGCATCCCCGGCTGCCCCGGTGCGGGAGCCATGCCCGGCTGCGGCTGACCCGGCTGACCCGGGTATCCACCCGGCGCCGGCTGACCCGGGGCGTGAGCCATGCCCGGCTGCGGCTGTCCGGGCTGACCCGGCTGCTGGCCGAACTGGCCCGCGTTGGCGGGAACACCCGGGATGTCCGGGGCCCCCGCAGCCATCGCCTCGAGGGCTTGCTTGGCGGCGGGACGGGGATCGGCCCCCTCCATCTGCTCGCGAACCTCGAAGTAGATCCGCAGGGTCATCGCGGCAAAGATCGGCGTGATCGCAGCGGTCACCACGTTGGTGACCAAGGAGCTGAGGGCCCCCGCCACTCCGGCCATGTACTCGCCGATTCCAGCGAGCAGCCCGAAGATCACACCGACGATGGCGATCGCCACACCGGCCGTGACGAACAGGATCAGCGCGCCGATGATGGTCCGGCCGATGACCGGCTTCCACAGCTCGAGGCTGCGCATATTGAGGTCGATGAACTTCTTGTCCGTCTCGAACAACCAGATCGCGCCGACGAAGAAGCCGAGCGGGAAGAAGGTGAACGGACCGACGAGGCCGCCGATGATGCTGGCGACGATGAAGCTGACGATGCTCATGCCGCCGCGCCCCAGCACCGCCTTATAGGCGTCGATGAAGCTGACCGGCGTGCCGAAGTGCGCCTGCGCGATGAAGTAGAACACCGCCGGGAAGGTGATGATCCCGGCCAGGTTCAGCAGACCACCGATGATCACGCCGACCGCGGGAATGGTGACCAGCGCGAACAGCAGCATGATCAAGCCCGCGAGGATCAGCGGGGCACCCACGACCAACACGGACTGGATCAGGTTGGCCATCACCAGCGAGATGCCGGCCTTGATGTCGTCCATGAACCCGCCGCTGCTGGTCTCGGCCGCCGCGAAGGCTTGGTTCATGCCCTGACCGACTTGCTGCATGCCCTGGTTGAACTGCTGCCCGGCTTGACCGAACTGTCCTTGGGGCGGCTGCCCGGGCTGGCCCGGCATCCCCGGCTGGCCCGGCGGCTGCCCGGGAGCACCCATGCCCGGCGGTTGGCCTGGAGCACCCGGCATCCCGGGTTGACCCGGCGGCTGCCCGGGAGCACCCATGCCTGGCGGTTGACCCGGTGCGCCCGGCATCCCCGGTTGACCCGGCGGCTGCCCGGGAGCGGCCATGCCCGGCGGTTGACCCGGTGCACCGGGCATCCCCGGTTGACCCGGCATCCCTGGCTGTCCGGGGGGCTGACCCGGTGCGCCCATCCCAGGCGCGGGAGGTTGGCCGGGCATGCCCGGCTGTCCGGGAGGCTGACCCGGTGCGCCCATGCCCGGCGGTTGCCCCATGGCACCCGGCGGCTGACCTGGCATGCCCGGCTGCCCCGGGGGTTGCCCCGGTGCGCCCATGCCCGGCGGTTGCGCGGGGGCGCCGGGCGGCTGGCCCGGTGCGCCGAGGGTGCCGGCGGAAGGAGGATAGCCCGGACGGGGCCCGGCCGACATCGGCGGGTTCACGCCGGGGATCGGCGGCGGAGGTCCTCCACCCGGCGCGGCGCCGGGCGCTGCTCCGGCAGCCGGCGGCGCGCCACCGGGCGCGAACATGGTGCGGCTCGCCGGCTGTGCGGCGGCCCCCGGAAAGTCGATGTGCTGGACGGTGATCGTCGACTGACCCAGTCGCACCGCGTTGCCGATCCCCATCTCGACGGGACCGGTGATTCGCTCACCGCTGGGAAGAAACGATCCGTTCGTCGAACCGAGATCTTGAAAGACGAGCTTGCCGTTAGTGAATCGAAGCTCGGCGTGCCGACCGGACACTTGAGCATCCATGAGGGCGATGTCACCGACATCGCGGCCGATGACGATCGACTCCTTGTCGAACGGCTTAGTTTCCGGGGGACGTCCCGAGTACTGGACGTACAGGGTGTATAGCGCCATGTGGCTCCTGGGGTGCGTGGGCTCCCGGAGTGTCACAAATGGCGGCGGTCTCGCGCAACTCGCTGCGCACAGATTCTCGACCGCGTCGGATCGAATGTTCGCGAACCGGTCCGCCCGGCTCAGCGAGTCAAGACCAAAGCTCGACGAACCAGACGATCAAACGCGAAAACCATGACTCGGGCCAATGGGCGCCCAGCAGGGCCCCACTACCAAAAAGGACCCCGATCACCGTGCTGGGCAACAGAACCCAGCCCACGGCCCACGATGCCCAGCTCTTTTTGCCTTCGGGCTCGGAATCGCCGGAGCCGGCCTCGGTGGCCTCGCTCGTGCTCGGTTGCTTACTTTGAGGATCCGACATCGTGCGGAAATCTCCTAGGGGCCAGCGACGGTCCGCTCAGGGCTGGGCCTCGGCCGGGGTGGGCTCGGGCTCGAACGGCCACTGTTTGCGTTCCAACACCCGTTTGCGGTTGGCCTCGTCGATCCACGGGTCTTGGGTCTCGGGCACGGCCGCGTAGCTCATCCAGCTGCCGGCCTTCCACGCGGGATCCTCCGGCTCGTTGATGTCCACGGCCCCCATGAGCCGACTGAGCCGGTGCAGCAGGGTCCGCAGATGGGTCTCTCGGTGGCCATTGGTGCCATAGACGACCCCGTAGGCCCCGTTGAAGGGATCGTCCTCGGTGGGCGGGCCCGCGCGCTCGGGGCTGGTGCCGTCGAAACGACGATCGGTGAACCCGAGCAAGATCTGCGACCCCTCCCGGGGGCGCGTGCGGAGGTCGTCGAGCAGGGCGGCAGCGTTCATGCCCTCGGAGGGCACGGACCAGCGACCGACCGCCCACAGCTGGAGGCGGATGCCGAACTGCTCCTCGTAGATATGGGAGGCCCGGCTCACCGTGCGCTGCACGACGTCGATCCAGTCGGGACGCGCGTCGATGAAGGAGCGATCGACCAGCACCTTGACTTGGACCACTTTCTCGACTCCACGGGCCTCGGCGGCGGGACCCTCGAGGGGATCGACCTTGGTCCGCGGCGGCGGCAGTGGAGCGGGCACCCCCGCGACGGCGCCGTTGTTGGTCGGCGGCACGGCGGGGCTGGTCGGCGCGGGCTGAGGCGGCTGCACGGGAGGCTTCGCCGGTTGAGGTTGGGGCTCGACCTTGGCGACCACCTCGGGCTTGGTGTCGGGCTCCGACTTGGTGTCGGGCTCCGACTTGGTGTCCGCGTCGCTCTCGGGCGCGTCGGACTTCGACTCACTCTTGGACTCGTCGGACTTCGACTCGCTCTTGGACTCTTCGCCCGGCACCTCGACGTCGATGCCGAGCCAGTCACGCTCGAAGCCGAGGATCCCGGCTCGATTTTCGACCCCGCAGTACACCCCGCAACTGAACAGCCCGAAGATCAGAGACAGCGGCCCCCCGAACAGGATGGCCAGTTTCGCGATGGCGATGATGCGCGTGCGGTTCATCGAGGAGCCGAGAGTATAGAGCGGACGGGGGCACAAGTCCGATGGTTGCAGGCCTATTCCCACCCCGGGACGACGGCCCGAACCTGGGGCATCGAGCCCCGATGACACCGCCATCCGCGCATGGAGGGAAGAGGTCGGCCTTCAGGCCGGGAAGTCCCGTACGTTGAGCAGCCCACGCTCCGCGAGAGATACGACTTCGGTTCGCGTGACCACCAGGTGATCGATGACCGGGATGTCCAGCATGACCCCGATGCTGGCGAAGCGATGGGTGAGCAGCAGGTCGGCGTCGCTCGGATCCGGCTCGCCGCTGGGGTGGTTGTGGACCAAGATCACCGAGTGCAGCCCGGCCTGCACCAGCGGGCGAAACACCTCGCGGGGATGGACGTGCACCGCCGCAGCCGAGCCCACCGCCACCGTGCGGACCAGCTGGAGCCGCTGCCGGACGTCGAGGCCGAGAATGAGGAAGGTCTCCTGGGCGGCGCTGCCGAGCGAGGCCCGGAGAAAGTCGGCCACGTCCTCGGGACCCGAGATGGTCTGGGCGAAGGGCAGGCATAGTCGCGCGACGCGACGACCGAGCTCGAACGCGGCGCAAACGGCGGTCGCCCCGGCCATACCGATGCCGGGGGTCCGGCACAGCTGACGGGGCCCTGCCCCTTGCAGGCCCACCAGGCCTCCGGCCTCCTGGAACAAGGCCATGCCTCGGGTCACGGCACGACCTCCGCCGAGGATGAGAGCCAACAGCTCGACATCGGCGAGGTGCTCGCGGCCAAAGAGCATCATGCGCTCGCGAGGGCGCTCTTGGGGAACGGACGTCATCATCGACCCTCGTCGTTTCAAGGGGCGTGCCGCGGGCAAGTTCGCGAAACCTCATCCCTGGCGTGGGGCCCTGGCCCACACGTGGGTCATTTCGTGGCCCAGGGTGGCCAACGGGCGGGCCAGCCCCGCTGCCGCATTGCGTCAGACGCGTGCTATCGTTGCGGGCCAGTGCGAGCACCGCCCAATCGCCTTCGGCCGTGGTTGCACCCTCGCGTCATCGCCCGCTGGAGCGCCGTATTCGCGCTCCTGGCCGGGACCCACTGCGTCGACAGTGGATCCCCCGGGGTCGGCGGAGGGTCACCCGGTAAACAGGCTCCCGACGCGAGCGGACCGCCCGCGCCTCGAGTCGCCACCGCCCCGAGCAACGGCTTCAACGACGCGATCGCCTGGCGCTCGCTCGAAGACGGCTTGGCCGAGTCCGCGAACACCAGCATGCCGCTGATGTTGGTGGTGCACGCCAGCTGGTGTGGCAGCTGCAAGCGGCTCAAGCCCAAGTTCCAAGACGCCCGGCTGGCCGAGGTCTCCAACAAATTCGTGATGGTGAACTCCGACCAAGACCTGGTGCCGGCCGTTCACCAGTACGTGCCCGACGGCAGCTATGTCCCCCGGGTGCTGTTCTTCGATCCGCAGACCGGCGAGCTGGACCCCGACCTGCTGAACCCCGATCGGAGCCGCAACCTGTACTACTACGGCCCCAAGGACGACTTGGTGGCCATCATGGAGAAGGCCCTCGAGCGCCATGGCAACAAGACCAAGAGCTAAACTGGCATGGGCGGGCCTGGCCGGGCTCGCCGTGCTGTCCGCCGGGCTCGCGACATTCGAATCCTCGAAGGCCGAGGCCGCTCGCCCTCCCGAGACCATGCCGGTCTCCGAGGTCAAGCCGGGCATGCGCGGCCATGCGGTCACCGTGTTCTTTGGCGACAAGAGCGATCGCTTCGAGATCGAGGTCGTCGACACGATGCGCAACTACCTGCCCAAGCAGGACGCGGTGCTGTTCCGCTCCAGCGACCCGCGGCTCGAGCACTCGGGCATCGTCGGGGGCATGAGCGGCTCGCCGATCTTCGTCGACGACAAGCTGGTCGGCGCGCTGTCCTACGGCTGGCGCTTCAACAAGGACCCGCTGGGCGCCCTGACCCCGATCTCCAACATGCTGGAGGTGGGCGAGCTGCCCTACCGCCCCGACGTGCTGCCCCGCCCCACCGTCGGCCGCGGCCGCACGCGCGACGGCTCCAAGGCCTGGGCCGACCAGATGCTCGGCCTGCAGACCTCGCCCCTGCCCGCCCGCCAGCGGCCGGGCGAGGCGGACGGCAGCATGGGGCTCGACCCCCTGCCCTTGCCGCTCACCATCTCCGGGCTCGGCCCCTCGACCGCGCGCATGCTCGGCGACACCTTCGGCATGGTACCCGTGCGCGGCGGTGGTGGCCCCACCGGGCAGCAAACCGAGGAAGCCAAGCCCCGCAACTGGAAGCCCGGCGACTCGGTCTCGGTGGTCCTGATCCGCGGCGACAGCTCGGCCGCCAGCAACGGCACCATCACGTGGGTGGGCCCCAAGGGCAAGCGCCTGCTGGCCTTCGGGCACTCGATGTTCGAGGACGGCCCCAGCAACCTGCCCATCGCCGACGCGCACGTACACACCATCCTCAACAGCGTCGATCGCTCGGTGAAGATGTCGAGTCCGCAGACGATCCAGGGCGTGATGGTCCAAGATCGCCAGCCGGCCATCGCCCTGCGCACCGACCTGCGAACCCCGATGATTCCGGTCTCGACCACGATGACCGGGCCCGACCCCGACCTGGCCCCGCGCACCTACGACAACGAGGTGGCCTTCGGCGTCGATCTCACGCCCAACCTCGTGGGGGGCATCCTGGCCGAGGCGGTCGACGAAGCGGGGCGTGACGCCACCGCGGTCGTCATTCAGCTGCACCACGAGATCGCAGTCGAGACGACCAACGGGCCGCGCACCCTCGAGATCGACGAAGAGGTCTTCTTCCCGCAGGGCCTCATCGGGCGCATCCTGTCCCGCAGCCGGGGCGTCATCGCCATCGCGGCCATGCTCGACAACGACTTCGAGGTCGCCAAGATCCGCGGGGTCAAGCACGAGATCCGCATGCAGTACGGGTCGCCGATCGAGGCCATCGAGAAGGTGCGCCTGGTCGACCACGAGGTCCGCGAGGGCGACGTCGTTCGCCTGGCCCTGACCATGCGCGCCTACAAGGGCGACACCCGAGAGCTCGAGATCCCCATCCGCATCCCCGACGACGCGGGCGGCGAGGAGATCAAGATCGTGCTGACCGGCGGCGACGCGGCCGTGCCCTATCGCCCCATCGCGGACTCGCTCGACACCCTGCTCGACACCATCGCCCAGACCTACTCGCCGCGCTCGATCGTGGCCAGCGTCTATCGGCAGTCCGAGGGCCTGTCCACCAAGCACGGGCTCATCGAAGACCTGCCCGACAGCGTGCTCGAGTCCCTGGTGGACCGTGGCAGCACCAACGACGCGGTCCGCTTCAAGCGGCTCGCCCGTCGCGTGATCCCCACCGAGACGCTCATCGAGGGCAAGCACACCCTCAAGCTCGACGTCCTTCCCCGCAAAGCTTTCGACGACACACCATGATGGCCCGCCGCATTCGCACCATCTCCTACGCCAGTGCCACGCTCGCCGCGGCTCTGGTTGCCACTGCCCCGACCCCGTCTTCCGCGGGCGGCACCCGTAGCCTCGAGCTGTCCGACCACGGTGACTTCGACCGCGGCGAGACCGAAGGCGCCGCCATCGAGGCCAGCGGCCGCGTCACGGTGGGCTTCACCCCCGAGCGCGGCGAGCCGGTCGATGCCACCTCCGCGTTCTCCTGCCTCGGCCGCAAGGGCGAGGTGCTGGTGGGCACCGCCGACAAGGCCGCCGTGCACCGCGTCAGCGTGGGTACCCGCGGCAAGAACAAGGGCAAGGTCCAGGTCGAGCGCCTGGCCGAGCTGTCCGGCGTCGTGGTCACCGCGATGGCCGAGCTGCCCGGCGGCGACATCGTCGTGGCCACCCTGCCCGGCGGCAAGCTCATGCGCATGGACAAGCGGGGCAAGCTCTCCGACTTTGCCGAGCTCCCCGTCGATCACGTGTGGGCGCTCGAGGTCCACAAGGGCAAGGTCTACGCGGGCACCGGTCCCAAGGGCGAGCTGTTCGAGATGAGCACCTCGGGCAAGGACCCCAAGGTCGTGCTCGACGACTCCGACAAGCACATCATGAGCCTGCTGCCCGTCGGCGACGCCCTGCTCGTGGGCACCGCCCCCGGGGCCCGGCTGCTGCGCGTGGGCGACGAGACCGAGGGCGTCCTGCTCGAGGACTTCAACGGCGACGAGCTCAAGGACATGGTCACCACCCGCCAGGGGCTGATGGTCGCGGTCAACACCTTCGAAGATCGCAACCTCGGCTCGGTGGACGCGCTGGCCCAGAACCTGGCGCGGACCAGCCTGACCGGCACGCCGCCCGCGGGCGACCTCGCCCAGACCCGCCCGGCCAAGGCCGACGCGACCGTCTACCACGTCGACCTCGGCAAGGGCCGCGACCTCGACCGCGCCATGGAGGCCCCCTGGGATCGATGGTTCTCGCGCGACGGTCAGTACTTCACCTCGATGCTGGCCCTCGACGAC
Source organism: Myxococcota bacterium (assembly GCA_039028615.1). Lineage (GTDB taxonomy): Bacteria > Myxococcota_A > Polyangia > Nannocystales > Nannocystaceae > Paraliomyxa. The sequence goes on from JBCCHT010000006.1 coordinate 214,594, forward strand.
ACGGGCACCGTGCTGCTGTCCAGCTCGTCGGAGGGCAAGGTCTACCGGCTCCGAGGCCCCCGCGACGCCGCCACCGTGGCCGACTTCGAGGAGCGCCAGAGCACCGCGCTGTGCCGCGCCGACAAGGGCCCGATCTTCGCCACCGTGGGTCAGGGCGCCGCCGCCTATCACCTGCAGGCCAGCCCCGCGGACAAGGCTCGCTACCGAACCCGGGTCTTCGACGCCAAGCATCCCGCCGACTACGGGGCGCTGGTGCTGCGCGGCAAGGGCCCGCTCACCGCCCGCGTGCGTACCGGCCCCAGCATCGAGCCGGGCGAGCGGTGGTCGGAGTGGACCAAGGTCGAGCTGAAGTCCGCCCCCGGGGCGCAGTACCGCGGCGACCTGTCGAAGGCGAAGCGCCGCCGCTACATGCAGCTCGAGATCGGCCTGGGCTCCCCCGACGCCGAGCTCCGCGAGCTGCGGCAGTTCTACGCCCCGGAGAACCTCGCCCCGCTGCTCGAGCGCGTCGACGTCAGCCGGCCCAGCTTCGACACCGATTCGGTCTCCGAGCCGAGCACCAAGGTCACCATTCGCTGGAAGGTCGACGCCCGCGATGACGACGACCTCATCTACGACGTCCGGGCCCGCCCCGAAGGCACGGGCGAGACCCAGTGGATCCCGCTGCACAAAGACGACGAGCGCGTCACCAAGCGCGAGCTGTCGTGGGACCTCAGCACCGTGCCCGACGGCGTCTACGAGATCGAGGTGGTGGCGAGCGACGAGCCCAGCAACGGGGCCGGGAATGCTCGCACCGACGAGCTGACCTCGGCGCCCTTCGTGGTCGATCGCCAGCGGCCTCGCATCGAGGACCTTCGCTTCGGCGCCGGCACCCTGAGCGCCACCGTCCACGACGACGGCGGCTACGTGCACGACGTCGCCATTCGGGTCGACGACATGCCCTTCCAGCGGGTCGCCGCCCGCGACGGGCTCTACGACGAGCCGGACGAGGTCATCTCCGTCGCGCTCACCGACCTGCAGCCGGGCACCCACCGCGTGGTGGTCCGGGCCCGCGACTCCTTCGGCAACATCGAGACCGAGGCGATCATCGCCCGCGTCGAGTAGCCGTCGAAGCCTCGACGACGAAGGCCGCGGCGCCCCTCGGGGACCGCGGCCTCTTCGTTTCGAATGCACGAAGGCCGCGGTCCTCAAGGGGAGCCGCGGCCTTCTTTGGTGGGGGCGCCGTAGGTGCCCGGTGCGCTCAGCCGGCCTTCTTGGCCGCGCGCTGGAGGCTCTGGGTCATGTCGACCAGGCGTCCGAGCGAGAGCGTCTTGAGGCTGTCGGCGAACTCGTGGTCCTTGGTCTGCCCCTTGAGCTCGAGGATCGCCTTCACCATGCCGTCGCGGCCGCCGAGCGCCTCGACCTTCTCGGCCAGGGCCACCAGGTGCAGCAGCTTCGCGTTGGAGGCGTACTTGAGGCGCTTCTTCTGCTCGTCGTCGCTCTCGCCGTCCAGGTTGTCGATGAGGGCCGCGACCTTCTCGACGAGCTTGTCCTTGGACTCGTACTTTTCCTTGACGATTTGGAGCGGGGTTTTCTTGGCCATTTTCCGTGTCTTCCTCGATGTTCGCCGCCATGAGCAGCTACGAGCTCCGTGCCGCGGATGCGACCCGGTTCCGGGGGGAAGTTCCCGCCGGGCCGCGGACTATGGCGTGCCTGGGCGACGACCGCAAGTGAGGCCGTAAAACGCTCAGGAGCCGCCCCCACGGGCCCCTTGCAGCCGCGTGACGATGGTCTCTAGGTCCTGCTCGGACGCCTTGGCGGTGGCGGTGACCGCGGGTCCCGATGTGTCGAACTTCACGCTCTCCATGACCTTCGCGGGAACCCCGAAAGAGGTCGCCATGCCCTTCAGCACGCTGAACTGCTGCTCCATCGTCTGCTGGGTCTTCTTGGCGCCGTCCTCGGAGCCCACGTTCACGGCGGCGTAGAACTGCACGCCATCGCTGAGGTCGAGCCAGGCCGCGATGTCCTTGGGCTTCGGCGAGTCCGGGTCGGCGGCGGCCAGCTGCTTGCCCGCGGCCGCGGGCACGACCCCGGCAAACCATACGTGCTTGCTCGTGTCGGTGCGCTGCAGCGCCCGGCCGAGCTCACCGTCGAAGGCCGAGCGTCCCTTGCCATCGCGCAGGCGCTCGACATCGGGGATCCACGGCATGCCCACCACCAGCACCGTGTCGTCATCGATCACGTAGGCCAGCGTGCCGCGGTCGAGCTCGACGACCTTGCCTCCTTCGCGAATGACCCACGGTTTGTCGCCGCTGCTCTGGGCGACCTCGCGGACGGCACACTCGAGGGTCGAGGCCTTGCCCAGCCCCTCGGCCACGATGGCCGCGGCGAAGCGGAGCTCGCCCTCGGGATCGAGACCGAAGGTGACGCTGCGCCAGTGCTCGAGGCCGAGCTTGCAGCGCTGCAGGGCGTCGAGGGTGGTCTTGCCTTCGCGCAGGACCTCGTCCGAGTGCTTGCGCCACAGCCCCGTACTCTGCAGCCCGGCCAGATCGACACCCCCCACCACCGTCGCCACATCGGGGATGGACCGCTTGGCCGCATCGAGCTGCTTAGCCGCGGCCGTCTGCGCGCTGGCTTTTTCGTTCGCCGCCGCGGGCGGGTCTTTCTTGCACCCGACGAGCAGCAGCAGCCCGGCTCCGACCAGGCTCGCTCCCCACCGCCGTCGCACTCGGTTCGCGCTACGCATGCCGACCCATGGTGCCACTTTCATTCGGCGAACCAATTGAAAATGGGGAAGGCCCTACGACCTTCCCCATTTCGGGATTTGGCGAAACCGCCGGGTCCCGGAGCCAAAGCCTTACATGAAGGCTTTGAGGCCCTCCATGCTCTTGGCGAGGTCGGCGTCGGAAGCCTTGGCCTCGACGGTGAAGAACTCACCGCTGGTGCCGAACTTGACGCTGTTGATGACCTCCTCGGAGGTCTGGGCCTTGGCCATGTCCTTGAACATGCCGTCCCACATCCCCTGGACCTTGGTCTTGACCGACTCGGCCTCGTCGCCGCTGGCGAACCCGACCAGGATCTTGGTCTCGACGCCGCTGCTCAGGTCGGCGTAGCCGGCGAACGAAGCGGGGGCAGCACCGAGCTGCTCGGCCGCGCCCTTGCCCTCTTTCTCGGGGACCTTGCCGGCGAACCAGACGTGCTTGCCGGTGTCGGTCTTGCCCAGGACGTCCTTGAGCGAGCCGTCGAACGCGGACTTGCCCTCACCCTTGGTGAGCTTCTTGACGTCCTCGGCCCAGTCCTTGCCGGACACCACGAGGGTGTTGTCGTCGACGACGTAGGCCACGGCGCCGCCGTTGGCCATCTTGAGGACCTTGCCGTCTTCTTCGGCGGTCCAGGGCTCCTTGCCCTCTTTCTCTTTGATCTTGTCGTGGGCGCAGTCGAGGTTCGCCTTCACGCCAATGCCGTCGGCAGCGATGACCACGGCCATCTTGTCGTCACCACCGTTGGGGTCGACGCCGAAGGTCACGCTCTTGAACTTGTCGAGGCCGAGCTTGCACTCGCCCATGGCGGCAAGCTGCTCTTTACCGTTGGACTCGACCATGCCCTTGAGGTTGTCGGTCCAGAGCTTGGTCTTCTGAAGGCCGGCCAGGTCGGCACCGCCGACGACGGTGGCAGCTTCAGGGATGAACTTGGCAGCGTCGCCGCCGCCACCCTTGCAGGCGGCCACGCCCAGGAGGGCAACGGCGAAGGTGGAGGTGGCAAACGTCCGTTTCATAGCGGGCTTCTCTACACGACGGGTACGGGGGGTGCAAGGCGAAAGTGGGGTCATGTCGGTTTTCCTGAACGCGGCGGTGGGGCACTCACTGGTGTCGACCAGCACCGCTACAGACGGACCTTGGCGCGCTCGGTTGCGGACGGTAGTGTCGATTAAGAACCGATGCCCTGGAAACAGTACGAATTCAAGGGACAAACGGTGTACGTACGGGTGCTTCCCACCGGTAAACCCATCGTTCGCCATGGTCGCGTCGAGCTTCGTTACAAGCTCGGTGCTCGCAAATCTTATCGCGCGTCGCCCGATGGCCTCGAAGCCATGGAAGGCGACATGATCGAAGACAGCGAGATGAGCGGCAACGCAGGTGCAGCCGCGACGACGGCCGCCCTCAAAGAGACCCCAACGACACCCGCCGACGCCGATACGATCGTCATCTACACCGACGGTGCGTGCTCGGGAAATCCGGGCCCAGCGGGCATTGGCGTGTACTTCGAGCGCCCCGGGCAATCCGTCGAAATCTCGGAGTTCCTCGGTAGCGGCACCAACAACATCGCCGAACTGAGTGCGATTTTGCGGGGTCTACAGACCCTACGCGACGACGAACGTGAGGGTCTCATCCACCTCTATACCGATAGTGCATGGTCGCTCGGCGTGCTCATCGGCGGGTGGAAGGCCAAGACGAACACGGACCTCATCGACAAGATCAAAGCGGAGATGGACACGCTGCCGCGCTTGGAGTTGCTCAAGGTTCGCGGCCACGCCGGGCATCCCGGCAACGAAGAAGCCGACCGTCTCGCCACGCAAGCGACCCGCCGTGAAGCGTCGTCGGAGCCTCGAGTTCGACGCCGCCGGGTGAGCTGAAGCGTCCCTCGTCGGGCCAGCCGGACAGCCGTAAGGCAAACCCCAGCGGGGCGTCCCGAATTATTCTCGCGCACGATCTCCGCCGTGCGCGAGGACGCGAGCGCATTCGTTCCGATTGAGGCCATAGGGGCCGCGCGCGCCATCGGGTCGTCCCTTCACGCGGCGCCGTGACCTCGCCCTTACGCGACCGCGTCGCGGAGAGGAACGGCACCTCCGCGGCGCGACAACAACTCCCATAACCGATCGTGTCGCATGCGCCACGGCACGCGGAGCTCGGGCTGCAATCGCCGCAGAGCCGCCGCCACCGGATCGCGATCGGGGTCGGCCAGGTCGATGCCGTGCAGCTCGAGATGAAAGTGCGCGCGCGCCAGGGCGGCACGACGTAGTCCGGCGGCCAGCGGACCGGACAGCGAGAGCAACGACGTCCCGATGAGCGGCAGTCGCAGCAGCGGCGAGACGGACATGGGCAGCTCCCACAGCGGCGCGTCGTCGCGACGATAGGGCCGCGCGCGACCGAAGAAGGAGCGACCGCCCGTGGCCAGCGACTGCGACCGTCGACCGCGGAGGGCCATGTGCCCCATGACCGCCAGCTTGGCCGCGTAGTACGGCGGCGAAGGCAGCACCGAACTGTCGTAGTCGTAGCCGAGCGCCGCGACCCGAGCCATCAGGCCTGCGTCGTGGGTGTAGCCCGGCGCCCGGAAGCCCTGCACCGTCGCGCCCAGCTCGCGAAGTCGCGCGTCGCAGGCCTCGAGATCGGCCGCTTGCTGCGAGGCGGGCCATCGCACCAGGTCGTAGGCATGGGCAAAGCTGTGGTTGCCCAGCTCGTGTCCCTCGGCCAGCGCCTGCCGAAGCAGCGCCGCGCCTCGTCCCGCCCGCTGCATGTCTCGCTCGAGGTCGCGACCGATGACGAAGAAGGTGGCCCGGGTCCCCGTGCGTGCGAACAGCTCGAGGAAGCGCGGGAGCCAGCGCTCGAGGCCGGCCTCCTCCTGCTCGGCGGTGGGCGGCGGCAAGCCGTGGATGCCGTGGTAGCAGGCCGCGTCGTCGAGGTCGACGCTCACCAACGTGGTCGGCACGGCTGCCATCGCGACTCCGGGGCGCTCAGGACTCGGGCACGTCGGAGTTCACCCCCGACGAAAGGTGAATCGAGACCATCAGGCGGGCCAAGTTGCGCAGCACTCGGGGCACGCGACGCGCCAGGTGGATCGACGGCGCGCGCTTCTCCTCGATGGTGACCGGAATCTCGCTGACCCGCAGTCCATTGCGCTCGGCCCGGATCACCAGCTCGCTGGCGAACACGTCGTGCTCGACCACGCAGCGCGCCACGACCGGCAGCACCGCCTCGCGCCGCAGCGCCTTGAGGCCGTGGGTATCCGTGCCGGAGAAGCCCAGCGTCACCCGCAGCACCGCGTTGTAGAACTTGGTCGCGGCGCGGCGAGGCAGCGGCCGGGTGTCTTCCGCCCCGCGCATCGCCTTGGAGCCGATGACCACGTCGACGGTGCCCGTGCGCAGCAGCTCGAGCGCCCGCAGGTGAAAGCCCACGTCGCACAGGTCGATTTCTTCGCAGATGACGAAGCGCCCCTGGGCCCGATAGATGCCCTCGCGCAGCGCCCCGCCGTAGTTCGGCTCGGGATACGAGATCATGCGGACCTGGGGTCGCTGCGCCGCGACCCGCTCGCCGATCTCCACCGTGCGGTCCTTGCTGCCGTTTTCCGCCAGCACCACCTCGTAGCGCAGGTCCGCGGCATCGAGCTTGTCGCACAGCTGGTTCAGGCTGTCCTCGAGGATCTGCTCCTCGTTGTAGACGGGGATGACCAACGACAGCTCGGGCTTGTCGTGGGCCTCCGCCTCGTTCAGCTCTCCGCCCACGCCGCCGCCTCCATGCCTTGAATGATGCTGTCTTCCATCGAATTGTAAATCCAAGCTCCGTAGCGTCCACAGGAGCGTAGCCCGCCTACCTGCTCGAGCCAGCCGTGGATGGTGCGCTTGGCTTCTTCGCACGCATCGTCGAAGAGCACATAGGCGTACTCGATCTCGCGCAGGAGGCTGAACTCGATGTCGTCGGCCGAAGCCAGGGCGCCCATCGCTACGAGGTGTTTGACGATCTGTGGCATGTCGGGCGTGCCAGTCCGATCGGCCAGCTCGACGTAGAGCGACCCGCGGCCGGGCGGGGCCATGGCCGGCAGGGCGTTGCTGTACACCCCCACCCGGAAGAAGGGGATGTGGGGCTCGGGCACGTAGACCCAGTGCTCGTCGATCGGCGGCGCGGTGCGGGTGGCGATGTCGAGGTAGCGCCACGAGGTCCAGCGCAGAGCCGCCGCCGCGTCGCGGACCTCGGCCGGGGCGTCGGGGATCCGGGCGACCAGCTGCGGCAAGGGGATGCTGGAGACCAGGGCGCGGTAGTCGATCCAGTCGGGCTCCCCGCGGAGCTTGACCCGACGGCCCTGCACGTCGACCTCCTCGAGCGAGCGGCCCAGCTCGATCGCCTCCGGGTTGCGACCCCGTAGACGCGCCGCCATGGCCTCGGGCAGGTGATCGATGCCTCCCGCCCGCGGGTACGAGAAGCGGACGTTGTAGCCGAGCCCGTCCTGGCGGACGCCCAGCGCACCGCCGATGACCTGGTCGATCTCGGGCAGCGGGATGAAGCGCGAGCCCCAGTTGGGGGTCAGCTCCTCGGGGCCCACGCCCCATAGCTTGGTGTTGTAGGGGACGAAGAACAGCTCGGCCATGCCTCGGCCGAAGCGACGCTCGACGAACTCGCGAAAGGTCTTCGGGGCCGGGGCATCGGGGCGCGCCGACTCGATCTGCGCCTTCACGAAGTCGACCAGGGCCTCCTGCACCACGGGCAGCGGCAAGCCGTGCAAGTTCGCCTGAAACGGGTACGGCAACATGACCCCGTGGGTGTAGACGCCCGTGCGCCGCTCGATCTCCACCAGCTGACCCGGCTCGAAGAGCTCGTCGACCAGCGCCTTGACCCGCGAGTCTCGCAAGTGCAGCCAGTGACCGGTCACATCGAAGGTGTAGCCATCGCGTCGCTCGCTGCGGGCCTTGCCGCCCACGCGTTGCTCGCGCTCCACGAGGCGGAACGGGGCGTTTCGCAGGTGCAGCGCAGTGGATAGCCCGGTCAGACCTGCACCCAGGATCACTACGGGCAGACCTTCGGGCGACGTCACGTCCGGGACCATACCCGCGTTCGCCGAGGGAAGAAAAACCGCGTCTGAGTGCCCGCTCACGGGCGCGTAGAGCCGTGCTGCGCCGCACCACGCTCGGCCCTGCGGGGCGAGCGTCGGCCTGGACAGTCGGATCCGCGGCATGCACACTGCATCACCATGGAGCTGCGAGGACTGGGCCGATACCGACTGGCGGACGAGTTTTCGGGCCCCAGCCCGCACGCCCGCTACCATCATGCTCGGCACGAAGACGAGCCCGGCGACGACACTCCGGGCTACGTGGCCAAGCTATTGAGCCCGGGCCGCGGCGAAGACGGCCAGCGTCGTCGCGGCCAGTTCGAGCACGAGACGCGCCTGCTCAAGAGCTTCAATCACCCCTGCATTCCGACCCTGCACGCCTCTGGCGACCAAGACGGCGTCGCGTACATGGTGCTCGACCGGGTCGACGGGGTGAGCCTGGCTCGCCTGCTGCATCACCACACCGACACGCCGCGCCCGCTCACCAAGGAAATCGCGGTCTACGTCATGGGGCAGCTGGTCGACGCGGTGCGACACGTGCACTCGCTCGAGTACCTCGACGAGGGCGAGCCCGCCCCGCTGTCGGTCATCCATCGCGACCTCGGCCCGCACAACGTGTGGGTCTCTCGCTCGGGCGACGTCATCCTCTACGACTTCTCCGTGACCTCGAGCGCGTGGCTGCCCGAGGCGCACGACGATCCCGGGGCCGGCAACCTGGCGTACATGGCTCCCGAGCGGCTGGCCCCCGGGGCCCACGCCAACGAAAAGACCGACCTGTTCGGCATGGCCTCCATCCTGTGGGAGTGCCTGCGAGGCCAGCGGCTGTTCCAGGGCGCCACCGATGCCGCCACCCGCGAGGCCATCGAGCGCTTCGACATCAGCCAGCCCAGCCGTAGGGTCCCCGGCTTGTCGCCCAAGCTCAGCGAGATCGTCCGCAAGAACCTCGACCGCGATCCCGCCCGGCGCTACACCGGCGCCTACCAGATGCTGCAGCGCCTGGCCCAGGCCCCCGAAGCCAAGGTCGCCGAGCAATCGCGGCAGGCCCTGGCCGAGCTGGTGACCGAGGCCCTGTCCGCGAGCCAGTGAAGCCGCCGTCCGTCCTCGCTCCGTTGTGGGAGCACAAACGCCGCGTCCTGCCCCTGGGCATCGCGCTGTTGGTCACCTACGCGTACTTCGTGGGCGAGCCCGCGTGGAACCAGAACTCGCGCCTGGCTCTGACCCGCGCGCTGGTCGAGCACGGCAGCACGATCATCGACGACTACCACGTCACCACGGGCGACAAGAGCTACCGCGACGGCCACTTCTACTGCGACAAGGCGCCCGGGGCTTCGTGGGCCGCCGTGCTTCCCTACGCCGCCTTCGTGGGGATTCGTCGGCTCACGGGAGGTGAGCTGCCGGGCGCCCGGGTCCGCCCGCTCGACCCCCGCGCGCCCGTGCCCGAGCCCGACGATCGCCAGCCCGGCGACGTGCTCGTCTACAACCTCGCGCACCGGGTCGCGCTCTATCTGTGTGGGCTCTTCACCGGGGTCTTGCCCACGGTCGCAGCCGCGATCGCGATGTTCCTGCTCGCGCTGCGGCAGAGCGCCGGTCGCCTTCGACCCGCGCTCATCGTCGCCCTCACCTTTGCGCTGGCCACCCCCGCCCTCCCCTACGCCACGGTGTTCTACGGGCACCCGCTGTGCGCCAGCCTGCTGCTGTGGGCCTTCACCCTCGTCACGCTGACGCCCGAGGAGGAGGCCGGCCCGCGCACGGGGGTGGTGGTGGGCACCTTGCTCGGCGTGGCGGTGTGCACCGAGTATCCCGCCGCCGTACCCACGCTGATCCTCATGGGGCTCGCCGCGTGGCGACTGGGCTGGCGCTTCACGGTGTACGTCGCGCTCGGCGGCCTGCCTTGGGCGGCGGCGCTGGCCGGCTATCACGTGGCTGCGTTCGGCTCGCCCTTCAAGACCGGCTACGACTTCGTGTACCTCGAAGAGTTCGCCGAGGGCATGCGCGTCAACTACGGCATCGGCGTGCCTCGGCCCGAGGTGGCGTGGTCGCTGCTGTGGGGGAGCTATCGCGGGCTGCTCTACCTGTGCCCGGTGCTCATGCTGGCGCTGTGGGGCTTGGTCCCCGTGATCCGCGACCCGGGGTCACTGCCGCGGGCCTCGGTCGTCGCCGCCATCGCCATCGCGGCGTTCTTCCTCCTGCTCAACTCCGGCTACTACATGTGGGACGGCGGCGCGGCCTTTGGACCGCGTCACCTCGTGCCCTTGCTCGGCCTGCTCATGCTCGGCGCCCTGCCGGCCTACCAGGTCGCGCCCCGACTCTTCGCCGTGCTCGCGGTGGTCAGCGTGATCCACATGGTGCTGGGCGCGGCCGCCACCCCCGAGGCGCCCCAGTTCGGCAACCCCCTGTGGGAGTACGCCTGGCCCCGGACCCAGGGGGCCGTGGCCGCGGTCCCCGGGCGAGCCACCAACGTGGGGCTGCTGCTCGGCCTCCCCGGCCTGCTCAGCCTGATCCCGTTGCTCGGCCCGTGGCTGTGGGCCGCCCCGGCCGCTCTCAAAAACGACCCGTGACGCCCACGCCCGAGCCCGTACGGCCGGCGTAGGGCACCACGAAGACCCGCGCCTGCGAGTCGCTCGACGACTTGCGCGACAGCATCCACCAGCGCACGCCGCCGGCCGCCCCCACCGCGAGGCCGACCCCGGTCAGGATGCCGCCGCCCAGCAGCAGCTTGGGCTGCAGCTCCAGGCGATCGACGAAGGTCCCGTAGTCGGGCGCGCGATCGGGCGAGAGCACGCCGGCCGAGATGAGCAGCGCCGCGCCGACCAACACCGAGGTTCCACCCACGCCCACCAGCGCTCCGCCGAGCGGATCGCGATACCAGGGGTTGTCATCCCGTGGGGTGGGCTCGGGCGTAACCGGCTGGATATCCAGGTCGTCATCGCCGGGCGCGGGCCCGATGTCTTCACCCGTACCGTCGTCGGTGGCCCGAGCGCTCGCGGCGAGTTCCTCGGCGCAGATTCCCTTGGCCTGCAGCGCGTTTTGTTTCATGTCCTCGTTCGTCGTCATCTCGATGAACGAGTTGAACAGCGGCACCGCCTCGACGCAGTTGCCGTTCTGGCGCTCGGCCTGGGCCCACAGAAACAGCAAGCCCTCGTTGGGCTCGAGCTCGTAGCCGGCCTCGGCCTCCCGAATGGCCCCGTCGAAATCCTTGGCGGTATAGAACTCGACCGCGCGATCGAAGTGCGCCCGTGCCTTGGCGTTCTTGGGCTTGGAGGGCGCCGCTTCGGCCGTGGTCGCCGCGAGACTCAGGGCGGCTCCCAGCGCAAACGCCAGGCCCACCCGGCGACGGGAGCTTCGGGTCAGATCGGAAAAGGAGAGTCGGGATCCCATTGTTTGGGCTTGGAGCCAGACGAGCCGCTGGAGGTGGGTCGCTTGGTCCGCTTCTTCGTCCGCTTGGCCGGGGCCTCGGCGGGCGAGTCCGTCTTATCATCTTTCGACTCGTCCGAGGATTCGGGCTCCGCCGTCCCCTCCTCGGACGCAGGCTCGTCGACCACGATTTCCGGCTCGGGTTCGGGCTCCGGTTCCACCGGGACGATTTCGGGCTCGGGCTCGGGCTCGGGCTCGGGTTGAGGCTCGGCGACCGGCTCGGCCGGAGCGGGCGACTCGACGATCGTGCTCGGCACGAGTCGTTCTTCGCCGGTCGGAGACTCGCTGCCCGCAAAGAAGCTGAGGTAGACGGTGGCCACGATTCCACCGATCAAACCGATCGCCGCCACCAGAGCCAACGCGAACACCGCGGGGCTGGTCTTGCGCTGCTGCTCACCGAGCCGAATGTCGGTGGCCGACGCCGCCGCGTGGCCGAGACCCCCGGGCGCGGGCGTGCCTTGCATCTGGCTGTGGCGAACCTCGCTGGGGGTGAGGTCCGCGACGGCATCCTGCATCGGGGGCGGCGCTCCGGCGCCCAGCATCTCGCGCGACAACGCGGGCCGCGGCGTCGTCGGTTGCTCCTCGAGCCGGTCGAAGGCCAGTCGCTGCTGGCTCTCGCGAATCTCGTCCTCGAACAGCCCGCGCATGAACTTCGCCATGCGAGCGGAGGACACGGGCAGGCGAGCCTCTCGGGCGAAGTCCTCGAGGTCGACTTGCAGGTCGAGCGCCGAGCGATAGCGGTGGTCGCGATCGGCCTGCAGCGCCCGCATCACGATGGCTTCGAGCTCGGGCGGATAGTCGCCGCGAATGGTCGTGGGCAGAGGCACCTCGCCCTTGGCGACCTTGTTGATCACCGCGAACTCGTTGTCGCCCGCGAACAGCCGCGCCCCGGTGGTCAGCTCCCACATCAGCGTACCGATGGAGAAGATGTCGCTGCGGCGGTCGACCAGCTCACCCCGACACTGCTCGGGCGACATGTAAGGGATCTTGCCCTTGAGCGTGCCCGCCACCGTGTTCGACTGCGCCGTCGCTGCCTTCGCGATGCCGAAGTCCACGATCTTCACCCCGCCGTCGTAGGTGACCAGCACGTTCGACGGCGAGACGTCGCGGTGCACGATGCCCAGCGGTTGCCCGTCCAGGCCAATCTTCTCGTGGGCGTGGTTGAGGCCGGCCGCGACCCCCATGATGATGTGGAGGATGTGCTCGAGCGGGAGCGGTTGTTGTGCCCGCCGAGCCGCCCGAACCAAGTTGCGCAGGTCCTGACCCGCGACGTACTCCATCGTGAAGAAGTACGACTCGCCGTGCTCCCCGATGTCGTAGACCTGGACGATGTTGGGGTGGTGCAAGGTCGCGGCGAGCCGAGCCTCGGCCAGGAACATGCGGATGAAGTCGTCGCTCTGCGCGTGCTGGGGCAGAATCTTCTTGAGGACGACGATCTTCTCGAACCCGTGAATTGCGGTCGCACGGGCCAAGAAAATCTCGGCCATGCCCCCCGTCGCGAGGCGCTGGATCAGCTGGTACTTGCCCAGCATGGCTCCGGCTCCGCCTAGAACCGGGTCGACTCCTAAGCCCCCCTTCACCGCGCACCGACTCTATCGTGAGCTTTCGCGGCGGATCAAACGCCCGGCGCGCACCGTTGCGGAATGAACGGCGTTCGGTGGCGCGAGCCCCCAGACCCGAACGGGCGCGACGGCCGTCGGCGCGCCCCGTTTTCGATGCGCTATCCTCCCCGCGATGTCGCACCCCCGTGTCGTCCGAGCCGCGCTGATGGGCCTGTTGATGGTGGGCGTGTTGGCGTGGGCCGACGCCACGCCCGCGCACGCATCGACCGAAGACGTCCTGGTCAACGACGAAGCCGCGGCCGAGTCCGGCTCGTCCGGCTGGGGTCCCATCGTGGGCGGGTGCCTCGGTGTGCTGTTCGGCGGCGGGCTCGCCGTCTGGCAGATCCGCAGCATGGCCAACCGGGATTGATCACTTCCTGGGTCCAGAGGTCGAAAATGCGCATTCGCCCCACGGGCAGTGCGAAAATCTCGGGCCTGGCGCGCATCCCGTATGCCGCAGAACGTTGATCCCATTAGGCAATCAGCGCTGAACCGGCATGCGCAATCGTGAGCGCCCGCGTGTGCAGACACTTGACCACCCGCGCACAACCGGGCCAAAGTGGCCCCATGGTTCGGCAGGGGCTCTTAGCTTTTCTCGTCATTGGACTCGTCGCCTGCACGCAGGACGTCGACGACCCCGCCACCTTTACGGCTGGTAACACTGCGGGCGCCAGCACCACTGGCGAGGTCAGTGCTCAGACTTCGTCGACCACCGACCCCGGCAACACCTCGGTCGACGACAACGGCAACGGAATGACGTCGACGACCGGCGACGCGGCCGACTCGAGTGGCGGCGGCGGCATGAACACCTCGACCGGCGGCGGCGGCAACGGCAACTGCGGGAACGGGGCCATCGACGCGGGTGAGCAGTGCGACGGCATGGACCTGCAGGGCTTCGACTGCGCGGCCCTTGGCCTCAGCGGCGGCACCCTGGCCTGCGACCCGATGATGTGCACGTTCGATACTTCGATGTGCAACGCCGGCCCCGGCACCTCGGGCTGAGCCTCCTGTTCCCCGGCTAGCCGGCTCGCTCGCCGTGGGTTCGAGACCGCGCATCGCCCTGTGGCTGTTGTGCGCGGCCGTCTATCTTTGCTTCGCCCCGGGCCGGATCCTCTACCCGGACGACGAGATCGTCTTTCAGACCACGCGCTCGCTGTGGGAGAGAGGCGATCTCGCAATTGAGGGGATCCCCAAACGAACCGGGGAAAACAAAGGCCGACCCGACGGCACGTTCGGCTGGGCCCACGGCGTCGACGGGCGCCGCTATGGGTTCTTCGGCCACGCCCAGTCCATCGTCGCTCTGCCCCTTTATGGCGTAGGCCGGGCCGCGATCACGAGCACCCCGCCTGCCTGGCGCCACGTGATCCGCTCGGATCACTACTTCATGCACCGCCGCTCACCGCAGGCGGACTGGCCCCGGCTCACCGTCAGCCTCACCAACGCGTTCATCACCGCGTTCGCGGTGCTGCTGCTGGTGGAGTGGCTGCGTGCGCTCGGCTATCGCGACCGCATCGCGGTGCTCGTGGGCTTGGTCTACGCCTTCGGCACGACCGCCTGGGCGTATAGCGGCACCTTCCTGTCGGAGCCGCTGTCGAGCGCGATGTTGCTGGCCACCGCGTGGGGCATCGCGAAGTTCCATCGGCGAAGACGCGACGACCCCGACGACCCGATCGCACGCCGTTGGTTGTGGATGGCGGGACTCGTCGCCGGGCTGTCCGTGCATGCCCATGTGCTGAACCTGCTCGCGGTCCCTCCCCTGCTCGCCTACGCGCTGGTGCCCATCCATCGCGACGGCGCATGGCGACGGGAACGAAGCGCGTGGATCGGCGCCGTCGTGTTGGGCGCCCTGGGCCCGCTGCTGCTCGGCCTGACCCAGTACCTGCGCTTCGGCGATCCCTGGCAGACGGGTCGCTACGATCACTACGGCTACTGGGTGAACCCGCTGCCGGGTGCCATCGGACAGCTGGTGGGGCCGGGTCGCAGCATCCTGTGGTACTCGCCCGCGCTGCTCGTCGCCGCGCTCGGCTGGAAGCGCGCCTGGGTGCGTCACCGCGACGTGGCCATCATGGTGCTCGCGGTGTTCGTCATTCGCTGGCTGTTCACCGCGACGCGCAGCGACTGGTGGGGCGGCTGGGGCATCGGGCCGCGCTACCTCGTGCCCATGCTTCCGCTGTTGCTGTTGCCGCTGGCGCCCCTGCTCGAAGGGCTCACCGACGCCTCGCGACGCAAGAAGGTGGCGGTCGCCATCGCTCTGGTCGCATGTGGGCTGGTGCAGCTGCACTTGGCCCTACACAGCATCTTCGAATGGATGCTCCGCCTGCTGGCCCAGACGGACGCTTCGCTCGACTACCTCGATCGCTCGCACTGGGACCCCACCGCCAGCCCGTTGCTCGGGTTCTTCTCGCTGCCGCCCGACGTATTGTCGTGGCAAGCCTGGCGCCTGGCCCAACATGGACACACGGGGCCGCTGTGGATCTATGGGGGTGTCGTGTTCGTCGGCCTCATCGGTGCGTTCTTACTGATACGATGGTTGCTCGAGAGGTGATCGTTCCGTCGCTTCTCGGCACTACCGTGGCAGAGGTGCGCCTTGATGCAGACCCGATTTAGCTTTGTTAGTTCCTTACTCTCCCTCTCGACAGCAGCGTTCGTTTCGATGGCGGCTAGCGGCTGTTGGTCGTCCAGCAACGCCGACGACGACGACTTCGAGCTCGACGACGGTGACCCCATCGACAACGACGAAGTCGTCGACCCGCACTCGTCCGACTCCATCTCCACCGAAGATCTGCTCCAGTGCGCGGATCGGGAGGACATCGACCAATCCCTCGCGATCACCTTCGATTTCGAGATCAGCGCCCACGAGATGATCGCCTGCGGTGGCCTGGTCTTCGGCATCGTCGGCGCGTTGGTCGAGGGCATCATCGAGCTGGCCGAGAACCCCAACGCGTCCACGCTCCCCGATGGCGTCGAGTTCGATGGCGAGGGCACCTACTTCGTCCAGCCCGCGACCTTCGACGACCTCCGCATGGAGAACCGCTTCTACTTCGGCCGCGACTACGAGGTCGGGGCGCGGGGCGAGCTCATCACCGACAACCTGTTCGTGATGTCGAGCTACCTCCGGTCGCCGCAGACCACGGTCGACGTCTCCAACTTCCCCGAGGTCCGCATCGAGATCAGCCACGACGGCCCGGGGCCCTTGGTCGAGCTGCTCGGGCTGGGTGCCGAGCCGCCCAACCCCATCGTGGTCGGGAACAGCACCCTCAACGAGGCGCAGGCCAACCTCCGCGACATCGAGGTCGAGTCGATCATCTTCTTCACCGATCGCCCCGGCTCCTCCACCATCGAGTACTCGGTCGACTCGCCGCGCATGCTCGCGCAGTCCTTCCTGACCGGCAGCCCGATGGCGCTGAACATGGTCAACGCCAGCGGTACCGGCATCCCGCTCGACCAGGAGCTCACCGTCGATGTGTGGGGCATCGAGTACGACGATGGCGTGGGCGCCCTCAACGGCAACATCGACTTCACCGTGCGGGGCGGCCCCTTCGACTACGTCTCGCGCTTCTTCTACGACGGATCGGGCTGGCCCGAGATTTCCTTCGCCTGCGCCGAGTAGCGCGCTCAGCCGGCGGGCGGCGGCGGTGGCTCGGCGATGACCGAGACCCCGCTGCCCCCGGGATAGCCGTAGCTCACGTCCTCGGAGTAGCCCACCGACACGATGCCGAACCCGACGTCCTCGGTCTCGGTGCGGATCACGTGCGAGCCGACGCCGACGGGGACGTGGGCGTATTCCCAGCCCGCGCCCTCGAGCAGCGGCCCCGGGTGCCAGGTGACACCACCGACGACCTGCTCGTCGAGCAGGATGGGCTCGCCCTGCGGGCGATACACGGTCACGTAGTTCGCCTCGTAGCCGGCCGGCACGAGGAACACATACCGGTCGCGGAACTGGGCCGCGGCCGGCAGGGCGATCATGGCCGGGTCTCCGGGCTGCCCTGCCGGCCCCGCGAGGAACACGTTGCTCAGCAGGAACTGCGTGAGCGAGATGGGCTTGTCCGGGTCGAGGCTCCGCACCGAAAAGGGCGTGCTCGACTCGAAGCGTAGGGTCTGCCCCGCGTCGATGGTCATCGGCGCGCCCGCGGGCGCAGCGGGGGAGTACTCGAGTAGGGTGCCGTCGTAGACCCCGGTGATCCGAAACGCGCTGCGATCCCCCGTGCCTGCACCCGAAGGCGCCGCCGCGGGGGCGGCCAGGTACGCGGTGCCCCAGGCCACCATGGGGAGCATCTGGTGCTCGAGGTGGTCGGCGCAGCACTGGCCCGGCTGAGGCTCGAGCGCGGCCACGTTGCCCGAGAACACCGCCACCGGAGCATCGGCCGTGACTCGACTGCCCGACAGGTTGCCGTCGCCCACCTGCCCCGGCACGGAGCCCGAAGACAAGAAGGTCGCCACCTCGCCGCGATCGAGGGTCACCTGGGTCGAGCCGGGATACAGCGACGCCGTCGCGTACAGATCGACGGTGGTGCCGTCCTCGGTCGCGACCACCGAGACGAAGGCCCCCGCGTTGCTCGTGCCCGCGTCGGTGGTCAGCATCAGGCTGTCGCCAGTCACCGCCGTATAGGCCTCGCCGAGCACGTGGGAGGGAAAGAGCAGCGAGGCATCGTTCGAGAACACGGGCGTCGTGTTGTCCAGCGGCTGGAACTGGTACGCGGTGATCGGCACGTCGGCCTCGATGCGATAGGCCATGCCCACGCTGTTGCCCTGCGAAGGCACGCTGGCCGCGGGCAGCCGGAACTCGTGCACCCCTCCCACCGAGACGGTGGCCGCATCCACGGGCTGGTCGCTCGCCCCCGCGAAGATGTGCACCTGCGCCTCCACGTCACCCGCCGTATTCGCGACCACGACCGCGAATTGCTGGTCTTCGGGCGGAGGGTTGCCGTGGGTGCTGGCCCAGACGTTGGGCAGATCGACCGCCCAGAACTCGCAGCCCTGGTTCGATGCCGCCTCCGCGACTTCCTGGCAGGGATCTTCGTGGCCGTCGCCCGCGTTGCCCTCGGCGCCCGCCGTGCCGGCCACGTCGAGCTTGTCGCCCGTGTCGTCGCCATCGGGGCTCACCCCGCCCGTGCTGCCGTCGCCGCCGTCGGTGCCGAAACCGCCGAGGCCTCCGCCCGCGCTCGCCGCGGTCGTTCGCGTTCCGTCATTGCCCCCGCACCCGGCCGCGATGATGCACGCGGCCAATCCCCTCGTGACTGCTCCCATGTCTCCAGAGTCGGGAGCGGGAGCCGAGCGGTTCACTCCGGTTGTTCGAAATCTCGAACGGCCCGCGCCCAGCCCTCCAGATCGCGCAAGGTGGACTCGCGCAGCGCCTCCGAGGGGGTCACCAGGGCAATGGCTTCCCGGAGCTTGGTCCGCCCCCGCATGAGCCGCGTCTTGATCGTGCCCTGAGGTACATCGAGCACCGTGGCGATCTCGGCCGTGGACAGGTCCTCCCAGTAGTGCAGCTCCAGGGCGATCTGGAGGTCGAGCGGGAGCCGGCGCAGCGCGACCAGCAGGACCCGCTGCTCCTCCCCCCGCACCGCGACCACGCTCGGCGAGGCCTGAATCTCGTGCAGCGAAAGCTCGCCGCGCTCCAGAGCGCCCAGCGAGGCCTGGTCGGGCACTCGGGTGCGCAAGCGATCGAGCAGCTTGAAGCGAGCGATGCCCAGCAGGTAGGCCACGAAGCTGCCTTCGCCCCGAAATCCGCGGCCCGCCTCCGACTCGACGCAGGCCAAGAAGGTCTGCTGCACCAGGTCGTCGACCCCGTCGTCGACCTTGCCCGCGAAGAACCGAAACACCGAGCGAAAGTGGCGCGTCACGAGCCGATTGCCCGCGTCCGCGTCCCCGGCCCGCCAGGCATCGAGCAGCGCGAGGTCTGTGGCGGGCTCGACCAAGGACCGCAGTGTAGTGCGCGACCCGGTCGGGGAGAAACCGGCGCGGGCCCGAGGCGCGTTCACGAGGGCACGACGTGGTCCTCGAGCCACTGCGCGACCGCATCCGCATGATGACGACGCAGCCGCGGCGTGCCGAGGTCGGCGGCCCCACGCTCGGCCAAGGCGCGGGCCTGCACTGGGTCTCGGGGCCACAGCGCGCGGGCCAGCGCCACGCGCAGCCGGGCGAGCTCACGACGATTGCCGCTGACCGCCTCCACCAACTCGATGGCCCGTCGCAGCCGCGCCACCGCTTGGTCGTGCTCCCCTCGCTGCGTCTCGATGACCGCGAGCCCCCACAAGGTCTCGACCATGGCCGGGTGCCGAGGCCCGTGCACCCGCTCCCACACCTCCAGCGCCCGCTCGAACCACGGGTAGGCTTCGTCGTCTCGGGACAGCTCGAGCAGCGAAAAGCCCAGGTTGGAGTAGCTGGGCGCGAAGTCCCCGTGCGAGGGGTCGAGCGTGGACTTGCGCAGCTCCAGCACCCGCAGGTGTTGCTCGAGCGCCTCCTCGTGCCGACCCAGCATGTCCAGCGCGGCCCCTACGTTACCCAGCGCTCGCGCATAGTCGGGATGGGTCTCGCCCACCGTCTCGCGGTAGATCGGCAGCGACTGCTCGTGGGCCCGCAGCGCCCGCTCGAGCTGCCCCGAGGCCAGATACACGTTGGCGAGGTTCCCCCGCGTCGCGCCCACTTGATACGCCCGGGGCCCCAGCGTCTGCTCGAACCCGGCGAGTGCATCCTCGTAAAACGCGACGGCCTCGTCGAAGGCACCGACCTCGAACGCCTGGTTGCCGAGATTGGACTGGACCCGCCCCACGTCGGGATGCCCCGGTCCGAGCTTCGCTTCCAGGATGGTGCGGGCCTGCTCGAAATGCCCCCGCGCGTCGTGGGCCCGCCCGGACAGCAGCGCCACCACCCCGAGGCCGTTGTGGCAGTCGGCGCTCGGAAGCGACTGCGGCCCGAGCTGCGCGTCGAACACGGCCAACGCCTCGCGATAGTCGGCCGCCGACTCCGGGTAGCGACTCGCTGCTTGCCGTAGCTGAGCCGTCGCGAACGACAGCCGAGCCCCCAGTAGCGGCCGCTCACCGAACCCCGAGATCTTGGCCCGGGCCAGGCGGCCCAAGTGCTCGGCCCGCTCGGTTCGCGCCAGGTGCAGCCCCGTCGTCGTCACCAGCCCCAACACTGCCTCCACCGCCAGGGCGGAGTCTCCCGTGCGCTCCGCCTCGACCCAGGCTTGCTCGTACGCCCGCTGGGCTTCGGCATGGTCGTCACGCGCTCCGCTGACCCGCGCCAAGGTCAGTCGGGCATGGGCCCGCGTGGACGCATGGTCGAGCGACGAGGCCGCGTCCACGGCCTCTCGCGCCTTCGCTCCTGCCTCCGCCAGCCGCCCCGCCTGCTGCAGCGCCTGCGCCCGCAGTCGCACCCGCTGGACCTCCGTGACCTGGTCGCGCTCGTGGGCCGGCACGGGCAGCGCCGACGCCAGGCTCTCGTCGTCTTCACAGGAGGACAGCGGCGTCAGGGCGGAGACCGAACGCACCGCTCGGGCCACCGCCGCATCGTCGGCCTCGGCCAAGACCTCGGTCAGCGCCTCGGTCTCGCGGCGGGCCAGCTCCAGGCACTCGATACGACGATTGGCGACCGGGCTCCCCTGCGCTTGCTCGACCTTCATGCGACAGGCCTCGGCCCGCTGCTCGGTCCACCGCTGCGCCCGGGCATCGAGGCCCTGCTTCACCAACGCCCAAGTCGACGCCCCCAGCGGCCCGCGTTCCACTCCCTGCTGCACGCGCTCGCGGGTCTGGGAGCCCCAGGCGTCGTCCAGATGGGCCTCGAACGAGCCGAGTTCACACGCCTGCTCGACCGCGGAGGCCCCCGACTCTCGCCCCGACAACAGCCCCGCCACGCTCGCGCCCGTGAGCACGGCCGTGAGCGCGAGGGCCCAGCGACGCCGCGTGGGTACGGCCAGCGCCCGCAGCAGCGCCTCCATCGAGGGGAATCGTTCCGCCGGATCCGCGGCCAAGCCCCGCCGCAGCGCTCGACCGATGGAGCGGGGCACGGCGCTGTCTTTGGTGGGCGTCGCGAAGCGGCCGGCTTCTTTGGCCGCCTGCATCTGCCCGATGTTCTCCCCGCGAAACGGCACCGTGCCGTGCAAGCACTGGTAGAGCGCCACACAGAAGCTGAACTGGTCCGCCCGCGCGTCGACCGGCTCGCCGCGGTACTGCTCGGGCGCCATATACGAAGGCGTGCCCGCCACCGAGGTCGTCTGATCGAAGTCGGTCTTGCGCCCCGCCGTGGCCGGTGAGGGGGCACCCTTGGAGTGACTGCGGCGGGCCAGGCCGAAGTCCAGCACCCGCACCCGCCCATCGGCGCCCACCATCACGTTGCCCGGCTTGAAGTCGCGGTGCACCAGCTGGCGGGCGTGCGCCGCGACCAGCCCGCGGCCGGCCTGGAGGAAGACCTCGACCACCGCCCGCCACGATCGCGGCGTCTCGATCCACTCCGACAAGCGCTGGCCGTCGACCAGCTCCATCACCAAGTACACGCCGCGGCGCAGGGCGTCGGAGCCCGCGCGAGGGTCGGTCGGCTCCGCCGAGGGTTCCTCGCCCCAGTCGTAGGTACCCACGTCGTGGATCGCCACCACGTTGGGATGCGACAGCTGAGCGATGGCCTTGGCCTCGCGCAGAATCTCCTCGGAGCCGCTCTTCGAGCCCTCGCCCAGGCCACCGCCGTGCAGCAGCTTCACCGCGACCTTGCGATCGAGGCTCGGGTCGAACGCGTGATAGACGACACCGGCCCCGCCCGCGCCGATCCGCGACAGCAGCAGGTAGCGATCGAGGTGCATCGCCGGCCGCGGTCGACCGAAGAGCCGTGATTGCAGCTCGGCCAGCCCCTCTCGTTCCCGCGGGGTCAGCCGCCGGGTGCCGTCGTCACCAGGATGGTTCAAACCTGCTCCGCCCCAATTCAGCCTGTCACGTTTTTTTCGCCTCGTGTGAACCGATCGCCGCCGGGCCCCGACTTGTTCGGTATGGACCCCTCCGTCCTGCGATTGTTGGTCGCGCTGCCCTTGGCGTGGTTGATGGCCTGCACCATGCCCCCGCCCGAAGGGCACAACCCCTTCGACGACGTGCCCACGCCTGCCGCGGACGACGATGCATCGGCGGACACGGACGGCACCGCTGACGGCTCGACGGATGAATCGACCGGGGATGCCCCCACCGATCCGCCCCCGGCCGGGCTCGCCGCGGGCATCACCGTCACCCGGGTTACCGCCAACCAGGGCGTGCAGGTCGACATCGGCCGCGACGGGTTCGGCGTGGGCCCGGCCGAGCGCCAGGCCCCGCTCGTCGCGGGCCGTCGCACGCTCGTCCGCGCGTTCTGGACCCTCGACGACGATTTCGAAGCGCGAGAGATCCGAGCCCGGCTCACCCTGCGCTCCCCCGCCGAAGAGCACTCGCTGACCTACACGCAGACGATCGACCGAGACGCCGAAGACCACCCCGAGGGGCCCTACTTCTGGTGGATCCTCGAGCCGGACGACGTGGTGCCCGGCCTCGAGTACTCCGTGGAACTCAGCGACGCCGAGCCCTCCGAGGCCCCGGTCGATACCGACACGAGCGCGGCTCGACTCCCCGTGTCCGGCGTGACCGCCTTCGGCGTGGAGGCCAGTCCGACCCAGCTGCGCGTCGTGGTCGTGCCCATCGTGCACCAGCTCGGAGGCTGCGCTCAGGTCCCGCCCATCGGCCCGTCCGAGGCCGAGATCTTCAGCCGCACTCTCGATCAACTCAACCCCGTCGCGCAGCTCGACCTCCAGGTCCGCGACGCGGTGCTCTACGAGGCCAGCCTGGGCGGCGCCTCGGACTTCTCCGACCTACTCACGGGCCTCAGTCAGCTCCGCAGCCAAGACGGCGCCGCGCCCAACGTCTACTACTACGGCATCGTCGCGTCGTGCGATGGCCTGCCCGGCGGCGGCATCGTGGGCCAAGCCTTCAACACCATCCCGTCGCCGCTGCCCGAGCTCGGCTACCAACGCGTGGCCGTGGGCTGGTGGGGCGGCAACGCGGCCACCACCGTCATCACCATGATCCACGAGCTGGGACACACCCAGGGTCTGCGGCACGTCGCGTGCGCGGGCACCGAGGGCGCCCCCGATCCCAGCTATCCCTGGCCGGGCGGCATCACCAACACCTGGGGCTTCGGCATTCACGACGAGTCGCTGCACGCTCCCGGCACCTCGCGCGACTACATGACCTACTGCGCCGGCTACTGGGTGTCCGGGTTCACGTGGCGCAAGACCTTCGACGTCATCCGCACGCTCAGCGGTTGGGACGGGCAGGCCCCCGACCCGGGCTCGTCCCCCGGCATGGTCGTCCACGCCGCCATCTACGGCGACGGGCGCTCCGACTGGTGGACGACGAGCGGAGACCTCGGAGCCGCGGTCGTCGACCCGAGCCTCCGACTCCGGGCTCGGGTCGACGGCCGAGACCACGACGTGCCCGTGTTGATCTCGCAGCGCCCGCACGGGCACACCATCGACATCGCGGCCGCGCTGCCCCGGGGCACCACGCTCGATGCCCTGGCGCTGCACGGTCTCGATGAAGTGATACGCCCCGTCGATTCCGCGGCCGTGCGTCGCCTCGATGGCGCCGCGGACGAGCTCAGCCCGTAGCGACCCGCTGCGGTCGTTTGTTGTGCGCCCCTCCGGCCGCGGCCGCGGGCGAGAACAGCCGCCCGAGAAAATCGACGACGGCCCGGATCCGTGCCGCCCCGACCAGGTCTCGATGCACCGCCTGCCACACCACGCGAGGTTCGGGGCAGCCCTCGAGCGGGGTGCGGATGAGCCCCGCGTCCCGCTCGGCGACGTAGCAGGGCAGCAGCGCAATGCCCAGCCCGCCCAGCGCCGCCGACATCACCGACGACACGCTGTCCGAGCGGAGCACGACTTGTCCGTCGCCCACGTGCTCTTGCAGCCACGAGTTCTCGCGACGGAAGGGCCGGGTGTCGGCGAACAAGATGAAGCGATGCCCCGCGAGCTGCCCGGGCGTCGGCATGCCCTTCTCGGCGACGTAGGCCTCCGACGCGTACAGGCCCAGCTCGATCGACAGCAGCTTCTTGACCACGATGTCCTCTTGCCGCGGCCGAGACAGGCGCAAGGCGATGTCCGCCTCGCGGCGCCCGAGGTCGACCTCTTGGTTGGTGCACCACAGCTCGAGCTGGATGCCGGGATAGTCCTCGTGGAAGCGGGCGAGGTACGGGGTGATGACCCGGGTCGCGGTCATCTCGGTGCAGGTCAGGCGCACGCGCCCTTCGAGCTTCTGGTCTTCTCCGGCCAGGTCGAGGCCGAGCGCCAGCGCCTCGCGCTCGATGCCCTCGGCGCGCGGCAGCAAGCGGTGCCCGGCCGCGGTGAGCGCGTAGCCCCGTGGCGTGCGATCGAACAGCCGCGCGCCCAGCTGCCGCTCGAGGTTGCCGAGGCGCCGCCCCACCGTGGTCGCATCCAGGGACAGCGCTGTTCCCGCGCGCGCCAGGTTGCCTTCGCGAGACACCGCCAAGAAGAAGCGCACGTCGTCCCAGTTGAACACCCCTGCATTCTTGCAGGCTATGGCGGCATCGCAACCGGTGATTATGCAGGCGCGTTCTGCACGCTTGGGGGCGGCCTCACGTCTTCGGACGTCTCAGGCTGAAGTCATGGCGCTCCACAACGATATCGAGATCCCCACCGGCGACCTGAGGACCCTCGGAGCGCGCCTGTACGAACCCGGTCGCGAAGCGGTCGCGCAGGTCGTGATCCACGGCGCCACCGCGGTGCCCCAGCGCTTCTACGACGCCTTCGCGCTGCACCTCGCGCAGCAGGGCTTCCGCGTGCTGACCTACGACTACCGTGGCATCGGACAGTCTCGCGTCGAGCCGATCGCCGAGGACCCGGTCACCATGGAGGGCTGGATCGAAGACGCCGAGGCCGCGCAGCGCTGGTTGGTCGGCCGAGCCCCCTCCCTGCCGCTGCTCACCGTCGGCCACAGCTTCGGGGGCCAGGTCGCCGCTTCCATCGATGCTGGCCGCCGCCCCGACGGACTCATCTTGGTCGGAGCCCAGAGCGGCTGGTGGCGCGCCTTCCCTCCGACCTCACTCGCGCGCATGTGGCTGACCTGGTCCGTGCTGCTGCCGGTCGTGACCCGCTCCTTCGGCTACGTGCCGGGGTGGACCGGCCTCGGCGAGGACCTGCCCGCGGGCGTCGCCCAGCAGTGGGGCCGCTGGTGTCGCTCCCCCAACTACTTCCTGTCCGAGCTGCCGCACCTGCGCACACGCCTGGCCGCCTACGACGGCCGCATCCTCGCGCTGAGCTTCACCGACGACGAGCTCGCGCCTGCGGCCAACGTGCACTGGCTGCTCGATCGCCTCGGCGGAGCACACATCGACCACCTGCACCTCAGCCCCGAGCAGCTCGGCCTGCCCCGCGTCGGCCACTTCGGCTTCTTCCGCACCCGCTCGGCGCCGACGCTGTGGACCCGCGCCGCCAGCTTCTTGCTCGAGACCGCACAAAAAGCGGGGGAACGCGGCCCTCGGCCACTTTCCCCCGCCCTCGAGGAGATCCTGGTGGATCTCCACTACGGTCGCGACTGAGGGCTACTCGCCCGCGTCGGCCTCGCCCGTGCTGCTGCCCCCGTCGGTGCCGGAGGACGATTCACCCCCCGTGGTGCCTCCGGTGTCGCCGGTCGAGTCGCCCGCGGTCTCGTCCTGACCCACGGTCTCCGAGCCGCTGTCCCCGGTGTCCATGGTCTCCGAGCACGACACCAAGCTGACCTCGTCGACGAAGAAGCTGGTGAGCCCCGTGCCCGCGTGGTCGGAGGCGAAGGACAGCTCGTAGGTCCCGCCGTCGGCCCACGGCGTGACGTCGATGTCGACCTGCGTGTAGTCGCTGTACTCGGGCATGTCCATGTCGGTGACCATGAACAGCGCGTCGCCGTCGAGGCTCACCGTGAACATGTCGTCGCCCGTGCCCGCGCCGCTGCGGATCTGGAACCAGAACGAGAGGAACGCGGTGTCGGGCTCGATGGTGACTCGCTGCGTCACGCTGGCCATCTCGGGCTCGTCCTCGACGCCACCCAGCCAGACCCAGTGCTCACCCATGTAGGGCTCGGCGCCCTCTTCATCGGTGCAGGTCGAGTCGCAGATGGGCGTGCCGAACACGTCGGACACCTCGTCCCAGTCGTTGTTGGGTGTGCCCGCCTCGAAGCCCGGGTCGATGATGATGTTGTCGCCGCAATCCCCCACCGGGCCGCCGGTCGTGGGATCGGTGTCGTCGTCGTTACCGTCGGTGTCGGGATCGCCACCGGTCGTCCCCGGCGTCTGCTCACCGGTGGCCGGCGGCGTGCCGTCGTCGGTCGCCTCGAGCGAGCCGTCGTCGTCGTCGGTGGTGTTGATGATGCAGGCGGTCGACAGCAGGCAGAGCCCGACGGCGCCGACCAGAGGACGAAAGGAAAGTTTGGATATGGTCATCGAACTACGCCGTCTGTTTGGACGGTAAGGCTGGCTTCAGGATGCAAGGAAGCCTGAAATTCGCAACAAAAACCGGCGATTCGTAGGGGTTGTCGCCCACCGAGGGACCCCGCGGGGGGTCGATCCCCGTGGGGCGATTCCCCCGGTACGTACCGATCACTCCAGGCTCGCGGTCGCGCGCTCCCACCTGGGCCTACCGCCCGACCGCGCGACGCGAACGCTCAGGTCTTGCGACGACGCAGCAGCTCGGGACGGCCTTCGAGCGCCTTGTTGAGCTCGGCCACCTCTTCGGGCTTCACGTAGCTCAGGCTCGTCGCGCCGGCCAGGTAGAGCTTCACGATGTGCTGCTCGCCCTCGACCACGGTCTCGAAGGACTCGCAGCGCTCGATGCTCGTCATCAGCCGCCCCATGCGTGGCGACTTGAACTTGTGCGCCTTGATCTCCCGCTTGTAGCGGAAGACCTTCTTCACCTTGAAGCCCTGCGTGCCCTCGGCGCGGGTGAACGAGTCGACCACGTCGTTGAGCCGCGAGTTCATCGCGTTGTTCTGCTGACGCAGCTCGTTGTGCTCGAGGTCGCTGATGTCGGCATCGTGATGCCCCATCACCGTTTGCTCCTCGAGCTCACCGTTGTCGACGGCCCACTTTCGGCACTCGACCTGAACCCGGCGCCGATGGAAGAGCGACGCCACCGTCTTGAGCACGAGCAGCGGCACTTTCGCCTCGCCTTGGACCAGACGCGCCAGATCGCGAACGATCTGGTCGTCGTGCACGCGGATCGCGAGCACGCCTTCGCCGTTGTCGAGTAGCTCGAGCGCGGTGAGCTTCTCTTCCGGGTCTTCTTCCTCCGGCGGCGCTTTGCCGGAGTAGGTCTTGGCGTAGCCCAGATGCGTGAGGGCCTTGTCCATGGCCTTCTCGAGCTTCGGCATCTTGAGCTCGCCTCGGGCCTCTATGATTCCCAATCCCCAGTGCTGAGCCATGAGTCCCTCGTCGGGCGCCGAGTATGGCACAGGCCCCCTGGTCGGGAAAAATCGCCAAAAACTGGCCCCTCCACGGGGGGCTACGGCACGGTGGCCGCATGCCCACCCTCCGACACATCGACGAGCTGCTCGGTAACGCCTGGGCCTGGGACGAGGACGACGACGAGCCCGAGGGCCGCGCCACGGACGAAGAGCCCGGCTCCCGGACCGACGACTGCCCCTAAAAGGCGTTCTACTGCGGTTTCCCGGGGGTTTGGCCCGCGCGATTCCGCTGACCGCGCGCATCCCGGCTCGCCCCCGTGGCGCGAACGCGTCATCATTGAGGTTCGCCCCGAGGCACGCCCATGGCCAAGGCCCAGCTCCCCGTCTTCATCACCCCCGAGGGGTACGCCAAGCTCCAAGCCGAGGCGGACCACCTGTGGAAGGTGGAGCGGCCCAAGGTCACACGTGAAGTCGAGGCCGCGGCCGCCCTGGGCGATCGCTCCGAGAACGCGGAATACAAGTACGGAAAGCGGCGGCTCCGAGAGATCGACAGCCGGATGCTCTTTCTCAAGCGCCGCATGGAGAAGCTCAAGGTCATCCATCCCGCGGCTCAAGCCGCCGCGGGCACGGACAAGGCGGGCTTCGGCGCCTGGGTGACCATCGAAGACGACGACGGGGCTCGGTTCTGCTATCGGCTGGTCGGACCCGACGAGCCCGATCCCGACAACGGGCACATCAGCATCCGCTCGCCGGTCGGTGCCGCCCTGCTGGGCAAGCACATCGACGACGAGGTGGAGGTCCGACGCCCGCGCGGCGAGGCCTACTACACCATCGTGTCCGTCGCGTACGGCGAGCGCCCCCCCGACGTCTAGAGCCCTCGAGGCCGACTAGAGCGCTTCCGCGAACGCTCGCGCGAACTCCATCGGGTAGGGTCGATCGGCGGGGTTCATGGCCGTCGCCGCGCGCAGCAGCTTGGCGACCTCGGTCGGGTAGACCCGCAGCGGGCTGTCGTCCTCGAAGGGGTCGCGCTGCATGTGGGCGAGGATGCGATCGCGGTAGTTCTCGACGTCCTCGAAGAACGAGCGCCCGGTGGTGACGTTGAAGATGGTCCCCGCCAGCGCGTAGACGTCGGCGCGCGGGTCGAGCTCGACGGGATCGAGCACCTGCTCGGGAGCGATATAGCCCACGGTGCCCGCCACGAAGCGGCCGCCGACATCGGGCGCGACCTTGGCCGCCCGCACCATGCCGAAGTCGATGACCACCGTGGACAGCGGCGCGGCCACGGCTGGGTCGCGGTGCTTGGCCGGGTCGAAGCGCTCACCGCCTTGCAGCGGCAGCCGCAGCCACAGGTTGGCCGGCTTGATGTCGCGATGGATGAGCCCCGCGGTGTGCAGCGCCGACAGCCCCGCGCAGGTGTCGAGCACCACCTTGCGCAGCTCGAATAGCGACATCTTGCGCGCCGCCGCGTACTGCTTGAGGTCGGCCCCGATGAGGTACTCGAGCACGAGATAGGGGGAGCCGTTGGAGACCCCGCGATCGATGATGTTGGCGACGTTGGGGTGATAAAGGCCCGCCAGCGCGGCCGCCTCTTCCACGAACGAAGCCAAGATGCCCTCGCGTTCGAAGTCCGAGGCGGCCTCGAGCGCCTCGACCTTGGGGATCTTGAGCACGAAGAGCCGATCGGCGCCGGGCTTGCGGACGAGCCACACCGTGCCCACGCCGCCTTCGCCGAGCGACTTGACCAGCTCGTACCCCTCGATGACGGTGATCTCTTTTTTCGCCTTGGGCGGGGGCGGAGGCGTACGCGAGATGGCGCCGCGAATCGCCGCATCGACCAGGGCCGAGACCACCGGGCCGAGCGAGGCCAGCCACACCTCGACGATGGAGGGATCGCGGGCGGAGATGGCCCGCGCCACCAAGCTGGCGACACGCGGCGCGTTGGGGGCCGCGTCGCGGGTCAACGAGTCCGGCATCTCGCCGCCGGGCTCGGCCGTGTGCAGCGCCTTGACGGGGTCGGCCAGGGCACGGACCAGGCGATCGGAGGCGAGCACCAGCTCGACGCACAGCCCCTCGAGGCCCGCGCTTCGCCCCACCGCCCCGGAGAAGCCTCCGATGGCGCGCGACAGGCCCACCAAGGCCTGCGCGAGCTCGGTCTCGGCGGCGTGCAACGAGTGCAACGCGGCCTCGGCTTGCAGGATCCAGTCGGGATTGGCCGCCCCCGCCGACACGGCCGTGCGCAGCACCTCGGCCCGATCGCAGCACGAGGCCAGCGCATCGTCGTCGACCATGGGCAGCGCGTTGGCCAGTCGCCGCAGCACGGCGGGGCGATCGACGACCAGCGCCCACCAAGCGGCAAAGGGCCCCAGCCACTCTTCGTCGTCGTCATCGATGCCGCGGGTCGTGCCGCGGGTGGTGTCGACCAGCCGCCAGAACACGTCGCTGAGCGCTCGCTCGAGCACGGGCGGGAAGGTCCGCGAGCCATCGGACAGCCCCTCGAGCTTACGGAGCCACCGACAGGTGTGGTGCGCCGTCTTGCCGTCGGTGCGATGGTCGGTGGTGCAGGGGTTGGACCCCGCGTCGAGGGCATAGCCGCCGAGGGTCAGCGCCAGTACTTCGAGCGGAACGTCGACGTGCAGCTCGGCTCCGTCGTCGCGCCGACGCTGCCGTACGACCTCGAGGATCTCGGCCGGCATCTGCAAGATGGCCGTGCGGGCGTCCTCGGGCTGCTGCACCTCGACCGCCTCGCCGCGGGGGTTGGTGGCCAACAGCGGCGCCCACAGCCCGAGCGCGAAGGCCCGCGTACAGGCGACCAACGAGTTCATGGCGGCGGCGCGATGCCGCGGCCGGTCGGTGCTCATCGAGATGCGATGGGTCTCGACGATCGCGGGGCCGAGCGCGGCGGCGAAACGAGCCGCCCGGGCGTCCGCCTCCTCGTCGTCGTACTGCGCCGCGATGCGCACCAGGTTGTCCATGCCGCGCTCGAGATCCAGCGGGTCGCGCTCGGCTCCGTCGAGCACGTCGGTGATCGCGATGACCTCGATCCAGCCTCGCAGGTCCTCGGGGCTCGACGAGGGCGGGAAGCGAGCGATGTCGCGAAGCGCCCGCAGCGGGCTCGCCACGGGGTCGTTGGTGTTGCCGCCCCGCCACAGCGCCGCCAGACCGCGGGCCAACGAAGCCGCCGCCAGCGGGCCGCCGTCGCCGTCGAGGATGCGCGTGCACAGCCGCGTCCAGATGTCGTTGCGCTCGTGGAACAGATACGGCGTGGCCGCGGCCGCGGCCGCCAGGACCCAGGGATCTTCGTCGGGCGACGACACGATGGCGCGCAGCTGCCCCGCCATGAACCCCAGGCGCTCGGCGGGCACCGAGGCCAGCGCGGTGATGGCCCGCTGCCGCAGCACCTTGGTCTCGCCGTTGACCCAGTCGAGCAGCATGCCTTGGAGCTGCTCCATCGGCCCGAGCAAGCGCCCGAGCGCCCGAGCGGCGTGCACCCAGACCATCGGCTCGGGATGCAGCAACAGGGGCTGGAGGGCGGCGAGCGTGGGCGCGAGCGGATCGCTCGGGCCCGACGTGGGCATGCCGCTCACGCTGATCTCCAGCCCGCGCGCCGCGAGCACGCGTCCCCGCAGCGAGCCGAAGGCCGGGCGCGAGATCATCGTGTCGAAGGTCGACGGCGAGCCCCACATCCACGGGCCGAGCTCCGGCACATGCAGCGCGGTGGCCCCGGCCTCCCACACCAGGATCTCGAGCCGGGCACGAACTTGGGCGTGCTCGTCCCGGTCGATCTGCGCTCCGTCGCCGAAGAGCGGAGCGCACCGCAGCGCATCGAGCAACGGCCCGGCCACCACGCGATCGCCTGCCGCCGCGGCGACCCGCGGCGCCAGCTCGGGGTGCTCGGCCGCCCGCTCGAGCAAGGGCGCGATGCGAGGCTGAGCCCGCCATGCGCTCGCCGAGCACCACGCCAAGATCGTCGACCCGCCCGGCCCGGCCAAAAGCGGCAGTAGGCCCGCAATGCCATCGTCGGTCTGACTCCGCTCGGGGATCTGTTGCGACAACACCGTCGCCGCCTTGGCCAGGTCACCGCTCAGCGCTCCCGGGCGCGGCGATGCGGTACGCC
Source organism: Myxococcota bacterium (assembly GCA_039028615.1). GTDB lineage: Bacteria > Myxococcota_A > Polyangia > Nannocystales > Nannocystaceae > Paraliomyxa. The sequence goes on from JBCCHT010000006.1 coordinate 245,919, forward strand.
ACCACGCGCGCACCTCCTCTTCGAGCTGGGGCGAACGAGTGACCGCCTCGGTCAGGGTTTCTACGGCCGTTTCGAGCTCGCCCACCATGCGTTGGGCGTAGCGTACCCCGAACCGGCGGCCGAATCAGCCGACGATGGCCCGCAACCGGAGTAAGGGCTCGTCGACCGCATCGGGCTCGCGCAGGTCGACCTCCGCCTGCACGCGCCACGGCGAGGGCCCTTGGGGGCCCACCAGCGTGTGCTCGACCGACCACCGTCGCTCGCCCGCCGACTCGATCTTGGTCAGCGCAGGGGCCCGGGCCTCGGCCCCGAAATGCAGCGTTCCTTCTTCCTCGAACACCGGTTCCAGCGCTTTTTCGAGGCGCTCCACCGTCCACGCGTCGTCGGGATCGACGGCCAGACCGACCAGCGCTTCTTCGTGGTCGCCCATCGCCATCGCCTTGGCCACCGCGTGCAGCTCGGCGCGAACGCGGGCCGTCAACGCCTTTTTGTCCTTGGCCAGGTCGTAGGGCTCGGGCTCGGCCTCTTCTTCCACCTCGGCGTCCGACTCGCCGGGCTCCGGGCCGCCCTTCAAGATCCGCTCCCACTCGCTGACCAGGCTCGAGTCCACCCGCGCGAGCATGGCCCGCAAGAACGCGATCACGTCCTCGACCTCTTGGTTGTGATAACTGACGGGGACGTTCTGCAGCAGGGTCTTGTAGGTCTGGCTCAGGTAGCGCAGCAGCACGCCTTCGATACGGCCGAGCCCGTACTCCTTGACGTACTCGTTGAAGCTGGCGAAGCGCTCCTGCATGTCGCGGGCGACCGACTTGGGGGCGACGTTCTCGCCCCGTACCCACGGGTGCCCGGTCCGAAACTCGTCGAAGGTCCGATAGATGAGGTCGGCCAGCGGCTTGGGGTAGTCCGCCTTCTCGAGCTCGGTCATGCGGTCTTCGTACTCGACGCCTTCTTGCTTGAGGCGCGCCACGAGCTCGCCCTTGACGTAGTCGAGCTGGCGCATGAGCACCGCCCGCGGGTTCTCGAGGATCGACTCGACCAGGCTGAGCACGTCGAGCCCGAAGCCCTCCGACTCGGCGTCGAGCTGCGCCAGCGCCTCGAGCAGGTACAGCGACAGCGTGTGGTGGAGCGAGAAGTCGCGCTGCAGGCCCGGGCTCACCCGCACGCAGCGTCGCGGCCAGCCCTCGGGGCGCTCGACCTCGATGATCTCGGCCTCCCGCAGGTGTCGAAACAGCATCGCCGCCTGTCGACGATGCCGCTTGCGGGCCCCCGAGCGCTCGTAGGACCGCCCGATGATCTCGATGATCGTCTTGTACCCGCCGTGGGGCTGATCGACGTTGAACTCGCGATCGAGCACCGTCATCAGCATGCCGTGCGTGACCGAGAACCGGGACTCGAGCGCCTCCGGGTCGGACTCGATCAGCTTTTGGAAGGTGTGCTCGTCCCAGGGCACGTAGCCGCGCTCGGGCGGCTTCTTTCGCACGAAGCGCTTCTTGTTGCCCTTGCCCGCCGCCGCCTTGGCCTCGAGCTTCTTGTTCTCGATGACGTGCTCGGGCGCCTGAGCCAGCACCCAGCCGTGATCGTCGAAGCCCTTGCGACCGGCTCGACCCGCGATCTGCTTGAAGTCCCGCACCGCCAAGATGCGCACCTTCTCGCCGTCGAACTTGCACAGCTTGGTGAACAGCACGGAGCGAATGGGCACGTTGACGCCCACGCCGAGCGTGTCGGTGCCCGAGATGATCTTGAGCAATCCCTGCTGCGACAGGCGCTCGACCAAGGTGCGGTACTTGGGCAGCAGGCCCGCGTGGTGCAGGCCGATCCCGTGGTGGAGGAAGCGCTTGATGTCCTTGCCGTAGTGGGTATCGAAGCGAAAGTTGCCGATCACCTTGGCGATCGCCCGCTTCTCTTCCTTGGTGCACAGGTTCACGCTGGTGAGGTTCTGCGCCTGCTCGGCCGCCTCGCGCTGGGTGAAGTTCACCACGTACACGGGGGCTCGACCGGCTGCGGCCAAGTCCCCGATGGTCTCGTGGAGCGGCGTCTCGCGGTACTCGAACTCGAGCGGCACCGGGCGCTGGCGCGAGCGCACCACCGTGACCGGCTTGCCCGTGAACGCCTCGATCTGCCGTTCGAACTCCCCGACGTTGCCCAGCGTCGCCGACATCAACAAGAAGGTCGCGTGAGGCATGGTCAATAGCGGCAGCTGCCACGCCATGCCCCGATCTGCGTCGCTGTAGTAGTGGAACTCATCCATCACCACGATGTCGGTCGAGGTGTACGCCCCGTCGCGGAGGGCCTGGTTCGCCAAAATCTCGGCGGTGCAGCACTGCACGGGCGCGCGCGGGTTGATCGACGCGTCACCCGTCATCATTCCGACGTTTTGCGCCCCGAGCTGTCGGCACAAGTCGAAGAACTTCTCGCTCACCAGCGCCTTGATGGGGCTGGTGTAGGCGCTGCGCTTGCCTTGGCACAGCGCCTTGAAGTGCAGCGCCAGGGCGACCATCGACTTGCCCGACCCGGTCGGAGTGGCGAGCACCAAGTGCTGCCCGCCCATGAGCTCCAAGATCGCCTCTTCCTGGGCGTCATAAAGGTCGATCCCCCGCTGGCCTACCCACTCGAGGAAGCGCTCGAGGATTTCGTCTCCGTCGAGCGTGCCTTCGGTCGGGAGGTACTGCTCGAGGGTGGCTGCGTCAGCGGAGGGCGGCACAGGGGGCTGAGCGTATCTCACAACCCCGCGACGTCGTCATCCGCGAGCCCCCCCGGACTCGCGGAAGCACCACGGAATTGACGTTGCCTTCGAAAAGGGACTGGGCCCGTCTCGGGGGAGAGACGAGCCCAGGTGGGGATTGAGCCTCGCGTCGGGGGAGATACGAGGTCTCTTCGGGGATGGCCTCCGAACTCGGGGGAGAGGGAGGAGGCCGGGGTCGAACTCGGGAACCGGGGAGAACCCGAGTCGGACGAAGTGGGGAAGACTTGGGGTCGGGCGGCTCACGCGCCCCGGAGGGGAACCGGGGGCGGGGGAAGTAGGGGAAGGCGGAGCCTGCCCGACCCCGGCGGACTACTCGAGGTCGTACTGCTTGAGCTTGCGGTACAGAGTGGTCTTGCCGATGTGCAGCAGTCGAGCGGCCTTGCGCTTGTTGCCGCGGGCGTAGCTCAGCGCGCGACGGATGGCTTGCTTCTCGGCCTCTTCGAGGCAGAGCTGACGCTCGGGCGACTCGGCGCGAGTCTGGTGCACGTCGCGAACGCGAAGCTTGGCCGGAAGGTCGCGAAGCTCGATCTGCTCCGACGCACCGGCTGCGATGGCGTGGACCATGACCTCTTCGAGCTCGTCGACGTTGCCGGGCCAGGGGTAGCTGCGCAGGCAGTCGAGGGCGTTGTCGGCGATGCCACCGATGGGGCGTCGGGTGGGCGTGCGCCGGATGATGTCCATGGCCAGCAGCTCGAGGTCTTCGATGCGCTCGGCCAAGGTCGGCACGTCGATGCGAACTCCGCTGGCCCAGCGAACGATCTGCGGGTGAAGGCGGTTGCGGCCTTCCTCGCTCTCGGGGCGAAGCTGAGTGCCGATGACGATGCGGCCGAGGCCGGTCAGCGCGGGAAGGCGAGCTTGCTCTTCGAGGGGGAGGTCTTCGAGATCGCCGAGGTAGGTGAACCCACCGAGACCAACGAGGCGCGACTGCTGGTCGCAGGCGCGGATGACCTCGAGCGCGGGGGACTCACCTCCACTAAAGTGGTGAAGGACCCGGGCGATGGTCTCTCGACCGGTGCCCGTGGCTCCGACCAACAAAACAGGGAGGTTGCTCCGAACGGCGCGATGCACCAACGCCTGCACACGGCGAGACGCAGGCGCGTGGCCTACGAACACCGGAGGCGGAGTACGAATCCGCGCCTCGGCAATGTTGTCGGAGAACGATGGGGAGAAATGATCGGCGATTTGCATCGGGGGCTTCCGCTCTCGCGAGGGGTTTCCTGCAACCGGCATGCGAGATGCCACTAGGAACGCCGAAGATCCGTATTTTCAACGATTTGCCGGCGATGCGCGACTTTGTCTAGTGTCAAAGTAGTGTTTACCCTTAGTAAAACCGTCATGATGATGGCGGCTTGGGCCACCAACGACCACCCAAGGCCCAATGTCGGACAAAAAATCGTCAGGGGTTTGGCACCCGAGTTCCCGTTCGAGCCACGGGACTCTGACGGTCCGCTTTCGGATCGAGATCGTCCCGCATTGAGATCCCGACCACGCGGCTGGCGCCGGCACGGATCGATCGCTTGCGCCAGGAGCAGGGACCCGGCAAAAGGTGCGTCATGTCGAAGGCCGACGAAGCCGAGCTGAGCACTTTGCGCACCCGCGTCAATGCCGCGTGGGAAGACCGAGCCTTGCTCGAGGACGACGATCACCGAGCCGCTGTGCGACGGACGATCGCCCTGCTCGACGCCGGCTCGATCCGGGTCGCGTCCCCTCCCGCCGAAGACGGTGGCGACTGGGCGGTGCACATCTGGATCAAGCAGGCGATCGTTCTCTACTTCATTACTCAGAAGCTGCGGACCGATAACGTCGGCCCCTTCGAGTACTACGACAAGATCCCGCTGGGACGAGACTGGGCGCAAGCCGGCGTCCGCGTGGTGCCTCCCGCGACGGCGCGGTATGGCGCGTTCATCGAGTCGGGCTGCGTGCTCATGCCCAGCTACGTCAACGTCGGTGCCTATATTGGTACGGGCACGATGGTCGACACCTGGGCCACGGTGGGCAGCTGCGCCCAGATCGGTCGCAACGTGCACCTGTCGGGCGGCGTGGGCATCGGTGGTGTGCTCGAGCCCCCCGGAGCCACCCCGGTCATCATCGAGGACGGCTGTTTCGTGGGCTCCCGCGCCATCGTGGTCGAGGGCGTCCGCCTCGAGCGTGAGGTGGTCCTCGGCGCCAACGTCGTCATCACCGCGTCCACGCCCATCATCGACGTCACTGGCGAGGAGCCGGTGACGTACAAGGGCCGAGTGCCCGCGCGAAGCGTGGTCATCCCGGGCACCCGACCCAAGAAGTTCCCCGCGGGGGAGTACCAGGTTGCCTGCGCCCTCATCATCGGACGACGCAAAGAGAGCACCGATCAGCGCACCAGCCTCAACGATGCGCTGCGGACCTTCGACGTCCAGGTGTAGCGACCGGGGCAAAACGCTCGCAGGGCGGGCGGACGGGGGCCGCATCACGCAACGACACGGGCTGCGGTGCGTCCCCTCTGCTACGATGAACTCACCGTCGATGACTCGCGTTCATCAGCCGTCCGCATCGCCTCGGGGGACTCGCTCATGAGTCGCCCTCGCGGTCGTCGTCTGCTCGAGCGGGTTCGGCGCAATCGTGTCGGCTCCGGCGGGAGCAACAACCAGCGGGGCCCTTCGCCCGGCACTGGTTTCGGTCTCGAAGATGAAGGGCCTCCGCCCGAGTCCGTGCCGGCTGGCGTCGGGTGGGATCACACCGCCCGCACCGCCGACGCCTCGTCGCCCAGCGCGGGCATGAGCAGCGACGAACTCCGCTCCGCGTTGCTCAGCTTGCTCGCCGATCCACGCACGAGCTCCGTCACCGCGTCGGTGGCCGCCAAGACCCTCGGGCTCCCGGCCACCGACATCGAGAACACCCTCGACACCATGGTGCAGGCCGGCGAGCTCCAGCGAGCGGGCGGCGTGCCCAAGCGCTACCAGCTGCCCGCCGAGCAAAAGGCTCGCCTCGAGAACCTCTTCGTCGAGAGCGCGCGCGAGCTGGGTGAGCACGGGGTGTTGATGCAGGCGTCGCCCGACGACGCCCTCGCCACCCTCGACGACGAAGCCGAAGAGCCGCGCCTGCCCGTCACCGCGGGCTTGCTCAGCATGTTCTTGCCGGGCACGGGGCAGCTGCTCAACGGCGACGTGGGCCGAGCCTCGCTCGTGTTCGCGGTGTGGAGCCTGGCCTGGATCACCCAGCTGTCGCCCGTCTGGACCTTCGTGTGTCTGTACGCGGGCGCCGAGGCGTTCTTCACCGCGAAGATCCGCAGCATGGAGCGCAAGCTCGCCAAAGAGACCGCGCTCGGAAGCGGTGGGGCACCGCCGCCCTCCCCTCCTCAGCTGCCGCCCAAGCCGTCGACGCCCTGATCCCGCTCACTGCTGGAGCGAACGCTTCGGCGCGAAGTCCCGCGAGGCGTTCGGAGTGCGATGCCGTTCAACCCGTGCTTCCATCGGACTGGGGTGAGATGAAGCTTCGAGACATCGTCCCGTGGGGCCGGTCGCAGACCGAGTACCGCAGCATGTTCAACCTCTCGGATGCGGACCTCGGCGGCACGCTGCTCGGCTGCGGTGATGGTCCGGCGTCCTTCAACGCAGAGATCACCGCGTCGGGCGGCCGCGTGGTGTCCGTCGATCCGATCTATCGCTTCGATGCGACGCAGCTGCGGGGGCGGATCGAAGCGGCGTACGAGGAGGTCATGCCCCAGGTCATCGCTCGGCCCGACGAGTACTCGTGGAAGAGCATCCGTGACCCGGACGAGCTCGGGCGCGTGCGCATGAGAGCGATGGAGACCTTCCTCGGGGACTATGAACGAGGCAAGGCCCAGGAGCGCTACATCGAAGGCGCCCTGCCCGAGCTGCCCTTCGCCGATGAGCGCTTCGATCTCGCGCTGTGCTCTCACTTCCTGTTTCTGTACAGCGAACGCGTCTCGCTCGAGCAGCACCTCGCGTCGGTGCGAGAGCTGTGTCGAGTCGCCAAGGAAGCACGCATCTACCCGCTGCTCACGCTCGCGGGCGAGCCTTCTCCGCACGTGGATCCGCTGCGCGGCATCCTGAACGACACGGGCATCGATACGCGCCTCGTCACCGTGGAGTACGAGTTCCAGAAGGGCGCGACCCAAATGCTGGTCGCCCGCGCGTAGCCACTACGGGAAGCAACCGGAGGTGTCGAAGGCGCACGACCCGTCGCACGCCAACGCCCCGCCCGAAAATCCACCGTGGGTAGGAAGTTGCTGACTCTCAACCAACGCTCATGCGTCGAGCACCGCGAATCCGTGGGACTTTTTCTCGACGATTCGACATCGAGAAAAGTCGGCTCGGCGATGTAATGCCCGAGCCGATCACGGAAAGGGCAAGTCGTAGAGACGCTATCCGCTGGCCACGATGACCGAGCTTCGGTTCGCCACCCATAGAGTGGACGCGAAGCTTCGGGTTCGACCTCGGACCTCGGTCGCTCGACGACGAGCCGCGGCCGCACGGATGCGTCGCACCGAGCAAAGGAACGACGAGCCATGAAGAAACTACTGTCTGTTTCGTGTCTGATGACCATCCTCTTGCCGCTGACGATGGCGAGCGGATGCGATTTCGAGTTCCCGCATCCCGATCTCCCTGGCGGGGACACGGGAGAACGAGGCGGTGACGAAGCTGGCGAGGGCGGCGACCTCGAAGCATGTGATGCGGTGTTCGAGGCCTGCCTGGACGAAGGCGCCGACGAAGAAGCGTGTGTCGAGGTTCTCGAGGCCTGCTGGGACGAGGGCGGTGCCGAAGCCAACGGCGGTGGCGAGGAGCCCCCGATCGACGCGTGCGCGGGGGAGTTCGAGCTGTGCCTGGAAGAGGGTCACCCGATCGAGCTGTGCGAGGAGATCCTCGACGCATGCGACCCCGACGGCGAAGGCGAGTGCGAGGACCCCGACGGTGACGGCGAGGGCGAGCCCGACGGCGAGGACCCGGGAGGCGAGGAACCGGACGGGGAGGAGCCCGATGGCGAGGGCGAGCCCGATGGCGAAGACCCGGGAGGCGAGGAACCGGGCGGTGAGGAGCCCGATGGCGGACCCGCAAGCGAGCACTGCGTAGAGGAACTCGTCGCCTGTCTCGAGGCGGGCGAGCCCGCGTGGGTCTGCGAAGAGCTGCTCGAGGCCTGCGAACCGATGTAGTCCGAGAGCGAGACGGTCTGGGGCGCGGCTCCTTCGGGAGTCGCGCCCCATTTTCCACGGCGCCCAGGCCCACTCGCGCAGGCCAGCGGCGACCCGGAAGGCGAGCGCGTCGCTCAGACCTTCGAGGGGGTCGTCAGCGGCAGGAAGGGCACGCGTTCCTCCGCATCGCCTTCGCCGTATAGCCACCGATACGCGAGCCAGCGCCCGAGCACGGACTGCGTGTACTTGCGCGTCTCGTCGTAGGGAATCGACTCGATGAACAGGTCGAGATCCCACTTGCCCCGCTCGCCCAGCCAGCGATCGACCGAGCCCGCCCCCGCGTTGTAGCTGGGGATCGCCAGGGCCACCGCCCCGTTGCCGCCGCCGTAGCGCGCGGTGAGGCGGCCGAGGTAGCGCATGCCGAGATCGAGGTTGAGCGCGGGATCGAAGAGCACCCGCTCATTGTCGATGGAGACCCCCGCCGACTTGGCCAGGCCGCGCGCGGTGGCGGGCATCAGCTGCACCAAGCCCCGCGCCCCTGCGAACGAGGTCACGCCCGGATCGAAGCGACTCTCGGTCTGCATGATCGCGAAGGTGAGCAGCGAGGGCACCTCGTGGGTCGTCTCGCCGACGCCGATGATCTCGGTGAAGGGCTGCGGATAGGCCCCACGCCAGCGATCGAGGTTGCCGGCCCCGGGTGCGTCGGCACGCCAGCGCGCGCCGAGATTGGCGATCTCCCGCTGAGCGGCGGGATACAGCCCCGCCTGGTTGAGCACCGCCACCGCGGGCCACCCCTTGACCTCGGCGTGCCGAAGCTCGGCGCGGGCCTCGGTGCCCAGCCCCAAGCGCGCGAGCACGTCGGCGCGATGCAGCGCGTCGTCGCCCGCCGCCGCAGGTGCGGACGGCTCTGCGGGTGCACCCCGCAGGCGGTCGAGTCCCTGGGTGAGCAGCTCGGGCCCGCGCTCGCGAAGCCGCGACAGGGCCTGCAGCGAGGGGTAGTCGAGCGGAGCCGCCTCCACCGCTTCGAGCCAGGCCTGCTCGGCGTCCTCGGGGCGCCCGAGGTGATCGAGCGCCCGCCCACGGAAGTACAGCAGCTTGGCGCGCTCGGCCGGGTGCGCGATCGAACCTTTGAGCGCGGCATCGATCAGCGCGAGCGCCTGCTTGTGCTTGCCCCCGGCGAAGTGCATCACGAGCAGCCGGCGTCGGGCCTCGTGGCGCTTGTCGCCGGGGTGCTTTTCGATGGCGCGCACATACGCCTTGGCCGCGCGCGCTTCGTTGCCGTGGGACTCCCACGACTCGCCCGCGAGCACCAGCGCATCATCGGCATAGCTGTGCTCGCCGTGATCGGAGGCCAAGGCCTCGAAGCGCTCACCCGCCTTGGAGTACTGACCCGCGGCATACCACCCGCGCGCGCCCTGGTATCGCGACTTGACGCGTAGGGTCTCGAACTTCTTGCCCGCGGCCTTGCAGTCGCGATCGGCCCGGTCGAAGGCATCCCGTGCTTCGGCGCGCTTGCGTTGCTTGAAGATCGACGACCCCTTCACGTACCAGAGCCGACAACGCTGGGCCGCGCTGAGCTTGGACTTGGACTTCACGCCGTCGACGGCCTTGACCGCCGAGGCATAGCGATGGCGATCGAGCAGGGCCTCGGCCCGCAATACCGACAGCTCTCGCCTGTGGCTGGCCGCCGCCCCGCCCTTGCGCAAGGGCCCGAGCTCCCGCTCCAGCTTGGGGATCGTCTTCTTGGCTTCTTGGCCGTAGTCGCTCAGCGGCACCGCGGTGCGCAGACCATCGTAGAGGGTCAGCCCTTCGCGACGGCGCTCGTCGTCGTCGTCCTCGACCAGCATGCGCGCGAGCTTGGCCCGCACCTCGAAGCGTCGGTCTCCCTTTTTGTGGTCGGCGAGGTACTGGCGATAGGCCTTCTCCGCCCCGTCGGGATCCTTGGTGCGACGATGCGCGTCACCTTCGATGACCAGCAGATCGCCGCCGACGGCGGAGGCCGTCCACACCTTGCGGTCGAGGCCTTCGAGCAAGCTCCGTGCGACCTCCGGCTGGCCAGCGTCGAGCCGTGCTTGGGCCTCCCAGCGAACCAACCAGACCGCCACCGACTCGAGCCCGGGCGCCTTGCGAGCCGCCGCGAACCGATCGGCCGCCTCGGCGTCTTGCCCCTGCTTTTGATGCTCGAGGGCGCGAAGGAGCTCGGCCGCGCCGCGGTCGTCGGCGCTCAGGCTCTCGTCGGCGAGCAGGCGATCCAAGGCCTCGCGGGCGGCGTCGTGGTCCCGTCGCTCCCGCGCCACGATGGCGCTGCGGCCGGGCCCGCTGGCAAACCAGAGTTCACGATCACCGCCGTCGTTGTCGGCGTCGCTCGGCGCCTCGGCTTCCAGCTCGGGCTCGGCGGCGGTATCCGGCGACTGCGGCGGCGTATCGGCCGGGAGCTGCGCCGCCGGGAGATTGCCATCGTTTCGACAACCGGGCGCCGCAAGCACTCCGAGCAGCACCAGGGCGAGTCGGGCGCGCGGGCTCACCATGACCTCCTCGGCGTCAGACCAGGCGAGTGGGTTCGTTTTCGGGGTCGTAGATCTCGACCCGGTTCTTCCCGCTGCGCTTGGCGAGATACAACGCCGCGTCGGCCGCTTCGACCAACGCCTCGGCCTTGGGCTCGACCAACATCCCCAGGTCGGCCACACCGACGGAAACCGTCACTTGGAGGGTCGTGCCTTCGATGTCGAAGGGCTTGCCGCCCACCGTGTCTTTGATCCGATAGGCCGCTCGCGCCGCCCGAATCGCGTCGACGTCCCGACATATCAGCGCGAACTCCTCGCCCCCGTAGCGCGCGAAGATGTCCTCGCTGCGGGTCGTGCCGAGCACGCGGTGCGCCAGCGACGACAGCACCTGGTCTCCCGCGGGGTGCCCGTTTTCGTCGTTGATCTTCTTGAAGTTGTCGATGTCGAAGATGACCAGCGACAGCGGCTTGCCGTGCCGCAGCGCGAAGGCGACGTCGCTCTCGAGGCGGTTGGAGAAGTAGCCGCGGTTGAAAATGCCCGTGAGGCGGTCGCGCAGCGCCGACTCGTAGAGGTTCCGCTGGAAGTCCTCGTCGATGTCGTCGTGATACGTGAACTTGAGCACGCTCGACGCACCGATCTGGATCTTGTCGCCCTCCTGGAGCTTGTAGCGATCGACCTTGTTGCCGTTGGCGAAGGTCCCGTTGGTGGACCCCGCGTCGCTGAGCAAGTAGTCGTCATCCTCTTTTTCGACGACGGCATGGGTACGAGATATTCCCTCGTCGTTGATTCTGACGTCGGTCTGCAGCCCGCGACCGATGGTCGTGCGGTCGTTCTTCAGGGGGAACATCTCCCCCATTCGATCGCCAGACAGCACCACCACGAAGGCCCGCTTCTTGCCGCCACGAATTCGCTCCACGGCATCGGGCTCCAGGCGAATCGTCGACTTCGACATATCCGGGGCAGGATGCTATCAGGCCTTCGTTTGGGTCGCTACGGGCGCCGCCACCCGGGTCTCGGGCGCGCCGTCGGTGGACCGGGGTCGTGGCGAGCCGCCCGCCCCCCTTCGGGCCGTAGCAGTGGCCAGGACGGCCAAACACGGCGTATAGTCGGCATCGGCCGACCCGTGAAGTCCTCTCTCCGAGATCATCACCACCGTGGCCTCCCCCCCGTTGCAGGGGCAGGCCACACCGGGATAGCTCGCGGCCTCGCGGTCGCGCTGACCCTTGCTCTCGTTCAGATCCCGCTATCGGCTCGAGCCCAGGGCGCGGACGAAGCGCAACCCGCGGACGATGCCTCGTCGGCAGGTTCTGCCGAGGAGCCGGAGCGAGACGCCAAGCTCGATCAAGCGATGCGGGCCTACAACCGAGGCAAGCAAAACTACAACCTGGCGCAGTACGAGGCCGCGCTGGCCGACTTCCAGGAAGCGGCGAGCCTCTACGCCTCGCCCGACTTCCAGTACAACATCGGGCTCTGCTACGAGAAGCTCGAGAAGTACGAGGAAGCCATCTTGGCCTTCGTCACCTATCTCAAGACCAAGCCCGGGGCCGAGGATCGACCCAACGTCGAAAACCGCATCCGTGAGCTTCGCGAAGAGATCGAAAAGCAGAAGCAAGAAGAGGCCGACGCCAAGGCTCGCGCCGAGCAGGACGCGAAGAACCGCAACCAGCCGGTCCAGCCCACTCCGCCGGTCGACGAAGGCCCGGAGAACCCGGGGCGGGGTCTGGTGATCGCGGGCGCGGCCCTCATCGCCGCGGGCGGAGCGGTGGCGCTGGGCGGTGGCGTGGGCTTCGGCGTGCTCGCCAGCCAGCGCAACAACAGCCTCAACGACGTGCAGACCGGCGGCAACCCGGACATGCTCACTTTCAGCGAAGCCCAGACTCTGGAGTCCGAAGGCCAGCGCTTCGAGACCATCCAGATCGGCATGGCGGCCGGCGGCGCCGTGGTGGCGGTGACCGGCACCGTCCTCCTCGCGCTCGGCCTCCGCAAGCGCAAAGCAGCCGTAGAGCCGAGCGCCTGGCTCAGCCCTTCGATGGCCGGCCTGTCCTTCCGCGGCAGGTTTTGACGGAAGACCGCGATGAACAGATCCATCGGGACCGCAGCCAGCACCGCGCTGGCATCCCTATTCCTCACGGGTTGTTTCACGACCGAGCTCGACCCCGACCTCGGGGGCGTGTTCGCCTGCACCGTGACCGAGGGCGAGGATGACTGCCCCGCGGGCCTCAGCTGCGTCAACGAGCGCTGCGAGGCCATCGAGGACCTGCCCTCCCTGGCCATCCCCAACCCCGAAGACGAAGAGCCGCTGTCCACTCCGGCCGTCGACTTCGTCGACAACGGCGGGGAGACCATCGACATCACGATGACGGTGCAAGGCCAGCTCAACCTGGTCGACTCGTCCTCGGGTGCCGACCACGTCTTCGGCGAAGGGCACATCGTCGTGTTCGTCGACGGCGTCGAGAATCAGATCATCGACTCGGGGGGCGTCAGCGCACCGCAGGCGATCACCGTGCAGGTCGACTCGACCCCCGGTCCGCATCGGCTCTCGGTTCAGGCCCGGCGCAACGACGGGATCGACTACGACAACGAGGGCTCGCTCGCGACTCGGCTCTTTTGGCTGGAGAGCGACTCGAGCGTGAGCCCGCGCCCCTTCGTCGCGATCAAGACCCCGTGGCCCGGCACGACCTATGGCCTCGACGCCACCGCGACCGAGGTGACCATCGCCACCCTGAACTTCGACCAGGTGGTCCCGGGCGACACCGCGATCGAAGGCAGCGGGCACTCGCACATCTACTACGAGGACGAGTTCCCGGCCTGCGTGGACGATGCGCTCTGCGACGGCGGGTACATCACGGTGTTCCCCGCCTTCGACGACATCACCGTGGCCTCCGAGGGCCTGCTACCCAGCTCGTCCGAAGGCACGGCCACGCTGACCGCCGTGCTGCGCAACATCAACCACGGGCTCTACGCCATCCCCTTCGGGTGCGAGCGCGGCGTGGACGACGACTGCGAGCCCGTGCTCGAGACGATCACGCTCAACCGCGTCGCCCAGTAGGCGACGCGGCCGCAGCGGCTGCGGGTCAGTCCTCGATCTCGCCGGCCATCGCCCGCTTGGCTCGGTCCCCGACCCAGTGCGCGATGCCGCGGAGAGGATCGGCGGCGGGGCCCAGGTCGGCCACCAGCTCGCCACACTCGGCGACCAGCTCCTCGACGCGCGCGAGCGCCTTTTGGCGGAGCGCGGGCTGGTCGTCGTCGAGCACGTCGTCGGCGTGCTGGAACGCGATGCCGAACGCCAGGCCGAAGCGGCGCAGCTTGGCCACGAGGTCGTCGTCGGCTCCGGCCAGCAGCGCCCCCATGGCTCCGCCCGCCTGGTACAGACCGCCGGTCTTGAGCGCATGGAGCTGCTCGAGCCGCTCGAGGTCGCGAATGTCCTGGCCGTCCTCGAGGTCGATGCCCTGACCGCCGACCATGCCCTTGACGCCCGAGCGCAGCGCGAGTTCGAGCGCCGCTTCGAGCGGTCGGCCGGGGCCTCCCTTGGCGCCTTCGAAGGCGCTGAAGGCCATGGTCAGCAGCGCGTCGCCCACCAAGATCGCCGCCGGCTGGCCGAAGGCGACGTGCACGGTCGGCTTGCCGCGACGCTCGGTGTCGTCGTCCATCGCGGGCAGATCGTCGTGCACCAGCGAGTAGGCGTGCACCAGCTCGACCCCGCAGGCCGCGGGCATGGCTGCCTCCGCGGTCCCGCCCGCCGCCTCGCAGGCGGCGATGGTCAGCAAGGGACGCATCCGCTTGCCGCCGCCGAGCACCGCGTAGCGCATGGCCTCGTGCAGGCGCAGCGGATCGTCCCCCTCGGGCATCGCCAGCAGAGCGTCCAGCGCTCCGTCGACCTTGGCCCGACGATCATCGAAGTACCCCATCAATTCAGCTTCGTTCATCTCATTCCCCGTCATCGAACGGCACCGCTTCGTCGCGATCCGCGAGCAACTCCTCGACTCGCTCCTCGACCGCATCGAGCACGGTGCTCCCCTTGCGCGCCAGCTCGACCCCCTGCTCGAAGCGCTTGAGCGCGTCTTCCAGGGGGAGATCGCCCGCTTCGAGTTCAGTCACCACCGACTCGAGTCCATCGAGGATCTCGTCGATGCTGAGGCTCGGCTCCTGCGCGGCCTTGCCCTTTTTCCCCCGGCCCCCCGCCGAAGACGATGCTTTACTGGTCCGCGCCACGAGCGGCCGGAGTATAGAGGTGGCCTCAACGGGGTGCCAACGGGTACGGACCTTCTGCGGCCACCCCGCTTGCGGGGAGCGAAGGCCCGATATACGGTACCGGCACGATGGCTCCACAGGAGCGCGAAGAAAGCAACGTCGAGAGCCTGATGGGCCAGTTTCGGGCCTACCTCACGAAGAAAGGCCTCAAGTCCACCCGGCAGCGCGACATCATCGCCGAGAGTTTCTTCTCTCATTCGGGTCACCTCAGTATCGAGGACTTGTTGGCGCTGGCTCGCAACGACTACCCGCGCCTGGGCTACGCCACCGTCTATCGCACGCTGAAGCTGCTGACGGAGTGTGGCCTCGCCGCGGAGCGCCGTTTTGGCGAAGGGCAGACGACCTACGAGGCGGCGGGTGATCTGGAGCACCACGATCACCTCATCTGCCTCGAGTGCAACCACGTGCTCGAATTCCACAACGAGGAAATCGAGCGCGAGCAGGAGCGAGTGGCGCGGAGCTTCGGCTTCACCGTCATCCGCCACCGCCACGAGCTGTACGGGTTGTGCCCACGCGCCCGCGGGATCAAGGGCGGCTCCTGCCCCGGCGACGAAGCCCGCGCCGCCAAAGAGCGCGACTAGGCGCCCCCATGTCTCCGTTCGCGCAACAGCTCGTGGTCTACGCCGCCATCGCGGTGGCCACGGGCTGGCTGCTGCGGCGATGGCTGGGGAACAAACGCAGCGCCAGCGCCAGCGCCAGCGCCTGCGAGCGCTGCGGGTCCAAGGCCACGCGCCGAACCCCGACGCGGGCCGTCCGCCCGGCGTCGCTGCGCGTACTCCCCTGAGCCCCTCGGCCACGGCGTTCCACCGCTGAAGTCGGGCATTCACACGCGCGGCCGCGAGCGGTTCGACCTCGCGCCCCGTTTCGCGTCAAGATCGGGTGGCCATGCCGCGTCGGCCCCGGTCCCTTCGGCTCGAGCTCGTAGCCACGTTGACCGTGGTGCTGATGATGGCCGTGGTCTCGCTGTCGCTCGCGGCCGAGGTGCTCGGACGCTGGCGCTACGAAGCGCAGCAGAACACGCGGCTGGTCGAGCACACCCGCAGCCTCACCGCGATCATCGAGCCCCTGCTCGACCCCGGTGCGCCCGCCACCTTGCGCGGCGGACCCATCGAGCAGGTCCTGCGCCCCAGCCTGGGCAGCATGGGGATCGAGGCGCTCGAGGTTCACCGCATCGATCTCACCCGTGACCGCCCGTCGGTCCTGGTCGCGGTGGGGCTGGCCACCGACCTGCCCCCGCCCGCCGCCGGAGCCGATGGCCAGCTCGTCGAGGCCGACCCGGGACGCGTGGTCTTGGACCAGAGCCTGCTCGTGTTCGGCCCCGACCGCACCCGCGTGGCCCTGGTGCTCCGCGTCGTCGCCCGCCCCTCGGTGTGGACACGCCTCGGGGACTGGAGCACCACCCTGCTGCTCGCGTGCGGCGTGGGCTTGGTGTTGGTGTTGCTCGGCGGCGTGCTGCTCGAGGTCCAGGTGCTCCGCCCTCTGCGAGCGGTGCGACGCGCCGCCGATCTGGTGGCCGACGGTGAACTCGAGACGGAGGTGCCCAATGAAGGCCCGGCCGAGTTCTCCGCGCTCGCCGACACCTTCAACCGCATGACCGCCTCGCTGCGCCAGCAGATCGAGCGCAACGCCGCCCAGCGCGAGTCGCTGGCCCGTGCCGAGCAGCTCGCCACCGTGGGGCGCATCTCGGCCGGGGTCGCGCATGAAGTCGGCAACCCGCTCGCGGCGATCTTGGGCTACGTGGAGCTCCTGCTCGACCCGCGCTCGGAGCCGGCCCTCGACGACGAGCAGCGCATGCTGCTCGAGCGCAGCCGCACCCAAATCGAGCGCATCCAAGCCATGGTGGGGCAGCTGCTCGACTTCAGCCGGCCGCCCAAGGGCGAGGTCCGAGCGGTCGACCTGCACGCGTCGATCGAGCAGATGCTCGCGCTGCTCAAGCACGACGCCCGCTGCCGAGACACCGAGCTGCGCCTCGAAGGCGACGCGTCGCTGCAGGCGTGGGCCGACCCGGCTCGCCTCGATCAAGTCCTGCGCAACCTGCTGGTCAACGCCTGCCGAGCCGCCCGCGAGGGTGAGGGCCCCGCGCTGGTGGTGCTGCGAGTCGCCGCGGCAGCAGACGACGAGCACGTCGCGATCGAGCTCCAGGACACAGGCCCGGGCGTGGCCGA
The DNA here is from genome assembly GCA_039028615.1 of Myxococcota bacterium. Classification (GTDB taxonomy): domain Bacteria; phylum Myxococcota_A; class Polyangia; order Nannocystales; family Nannocystaceae; genus Paraliomyxa. Next base: position 262,710 of record JBCCHT010000006.1, read on the forward strand.
GACGCTCCGCCCGCGCCTATTCGATCCCTTCGTCAGCACAGCGCCCGCCGGCGAAGGCACCGGGCTGGGCTTGGCCATCGGGCGAGGCCTGGTCGAGGGCATGAACGGTCGCCTCGACTGCCTGGAGTCAGGCGCCCGGCCGCCGCTGCGAGACGATGCCTTGCCCGGAGCCGTATTTCGCGTCACGCTCCCGCGCGCGAAGGCCGGCGAAGAGGCACCGCAGAATGCGACGCCCCCTGCCGCCGTCCAAGCCGCTACATCCGAGGAAAACGCCGATGCGCCGTAGCTTCATTCCGCTCACCTGCCTCTGTGTCGCCACCCTGCTGTCCGCCTGCGCGTCCCCGTACCGAAGCTTCTATCGAGAGACCAACCACAAGCTGAAGCCCGCGCCCATCCCGGCGGAGCAGGTCAAGCCGGTGCTCTCGGCCGATCACCTGACCACCCCATGGGTCGAGGTCGGTATCTATCGCGGCCACGCTCCCACGGTGGAAGAGGCGATGGAGACCGCTCAGGACGCCTGCGGCAAGGCCGGCGCCGACTTCTTCATCCTCAATACCGAGCCCTTCGAGGCCGGCGGCCTGTGGAAGCTCGACGGCTTCTGCGCCGCCCGCGACGACGGACAGCCCGAAGAGTAGCCAGCGGTGAGCCGGGGCCCGCCGCCTCGGCTCACATCACCGCTTTGGCTTCGTCCTCGCGCCGCGCGTGCTCCATGAGCAGATACGTCAGCGGCGTGGTGGCGTGCTCTTCCGAGCCGGGCGGCAGCGGGGCGTCGGCGACGAACTCGAAGTCGCCCTGCGTCCAGCTTAGCAATTGGAACACCCGATCGTGGGGATGGTCGTAGTGGCCGAGCCCCTCGACGAACTCGAGCGTACCCTGGTCGAGGTAGAGCTTGCAGGTGTCGCTGCCGGCCATGAGCTCGAGGGCGCCGCTGCGGCGCTCGGACTCGAGGAACGCGAGCAAGCTGCCCAGGCGCACGTGCTCGAGCCGGCCCCGTAGGCCCCCCTGGCCGGCTCCCATGGTGCCTTCGTTCTGCGGCTCGACGTGACGACGTCGGGCCAGCACCCCTTGGAGCCGAGCGATGATCTCGTCGGCGGGCATGGTCTTGGGCAGGTAGTCGTCGACGCCGAGCCGATACCCCTTGAGCCGAGACAGGTCGTCGCTCAGGCGGGTGAGGAACACGATCGGCACCGTCGCCAGGCTGGGCCGAGCGCGGACGGTGCGGACGAAGGTCCAGCCGTCCATCTCCGGCATCTCGACGTCGGTGAGGATCACGTCGGGCAGTCGCTTGAGCGCCGCCGACAACGCGACGAGGCCGTTTTCGGCGACGCGTACCCGAAGCCCGCGCTCGCGCAGCGCGTCGCCGAGCTCGAGTCGCATGCTGACCGAGTCATCCACCAGCAGGACGTTGAAGCCGAGGACTCCGTCATCCGCGCTGGCAGCGGGCTCCGCCTTGGCGACCTCGTCGACCTGCATCAGGCCCTGCACGCAGGATTCGAGGATCCCGCGCTGCTCGTCGGTCATCGCGAGGCGAACCGGGGTCGCCCCCGTATCACCGTGCTCGCGGCGCGCCGGAGCGATGGCCGATCCCAAGAGGTAGAGGACTCGACGATCGGGGAGTTCGACCTTCAGCCGCACCGGAGTTCCGGGGGGGAGCGGCTTGGCCAGCGGCAGCAGGGCTTGGCCATGCCGCAACCGGTCGGTGTACTCGACCAGGAAGTCGTCTTGAGTCTCGAAGCGAACGCTGTAAGTCGGTACACCCATGGGGCCTGGGGAAAACCGTGCTCCATCCTACAGATTTCCTTCCGAGTGATCCAAGGAAACGGAGTTCGCCCTCCGCTTTATTCGGCCTGAAATGGTCCTCTATGGTCGGAAATGCCCTCCATGTGTTCTCCATCGGGACTGGGTCGATCACCGGATGTGATCCCAAAATTTGATGCGTCGGTGACCGTGATTGCGGGCCCTACGGCGCCGAAATCACTCGAATCGGCGCCGGATGCTCCCCTCGAGAACGGTGCTACCATTCGGAATTCGTGAGTTCCGCGGCTCCCCGCTCCGCCCCCGGGCCGGATCCGTCGCCTCGGCCCCGACGTCGCCCTCGGCCCAACAAACCGCGGCCGCAGCGTTCGCGCCGTGGTCATCGGACCACAACGACCGTCAATTCGGTGCTCATGGCCCTGGCGTGGGTTCTGCTCGGTCTGGGGTCCTTGGCGAGCTTCGTGGTCGCGATGTGGATCGTGGTCTCCATGGCCAGCGCCGCCGCGGCGGCTCGAGCCGGGTTCACCGCCAGTTCCATCTGGATCTGGTTCGTCGCGCTGAGCATCACGCTCGGCGTGCCCTTCGGCATCGCGGTGTGGAAGCACCAGGGCGACGCGCGTCGCATCAGCCTCACCATGGCGTGGCTGCCCATGCTGTGGAACGCGGGCGCGGTGCTGCTCACCATGCAGATCGTGCCCGACCTCATGGGCACCGCGCTGCGCAGTCAGGGCGCGTGGGTGGCCGAGGACCGCTTCGGGGACTCGCACTCGGCCACGCGGGTCATGTCCGCGCTGGGCCACCAAGTCGCCGAGGTCACGGCCCCCGATACCAGCCCCGACGGGACGAATCCCGGTCGTGGGGTGCTCCCGCTGTGGAACCAAGGCGAGGTCGACCGCAGCAAGGTGCTGTCGGTGCCCTTCGCCGAGGAAGGCACCGCGATCCTCATGGACGCGACGCTGCACGGGCCCTCGGCGGAACTGACTCTTCCCTACCTGTTCGATACCGGGGCCTCGTACACCACGATCAGCACGGCCACCGCGGCCAAGCTGGGCATCGCGGTACCTGCCGACGCGCCCACGCTGACCTTCAATACCGCCAGCGGCCCCCGAGAGAGCCGCATGGTGCACTTGCCCGCGGTCCAGCTGGGTCAGGTTCGCATCCCCGGGCTGCTGGTCTCCGTCTGTGACGCCTGCGTCAACGAGCGCACCGAGGGCCTGCTGGGCCTCAACGTCATGCGCGAGTTCTTCGTGCAGATGGACTACAAAAACCAGCGCATGCAGCTGCTGCCGCGCATCGCCGAGGCGCGCCCCAACCGGGCGTACGACATCGAGCCGGTCGTCGAGCTCAAGGTCGAGGGCGCGGCCGAGGTGTGGCTGGGTCGCGTGCGGTGGATGGTCCTCATCCGCAACCGCGGCACCGCGCCGCTCACCGACGTCGTCCCCGTGGTGAAGTTCACCGACGGCCCCGCGCTGCGCGGCGCCACCGTGGCCGAGATTGCGCCCGGCAAGGTCGGTCGCTCGCTGGTCGAGGGCAAGACCGACACGAAGGGTCACTACACCCTGGGTCTGGTCGAGGCGTACTGGTGATCGCCGCCGCGCTGCACCAGCTGTGGTGGGCCCCGGGCCAGGCCGCGGGGGACGACAACCCCTTTGCCATGTTCGCCGACTGGGACGCCTCGTCGCTGATGTGGCTGGGCTTGTTGGTCCCGGTCGCGGTGGTGGTGTTCTTCGTCGGCTCCAAGCGCTTTCGATCGCAGATGGGCGCAGGCGCGATCATCCCGCGCGGCCGCGACCGATTCGTCGGCGGCCGGGTGAAGGGTCATGGACCCCAGTGGCGGGCGACCGTCGAGCGGCTCCAGGAACGCCCGCCCACCGCCATCGCCGAGGCCACGCCGGGACCGGTGCGGATCGAGGCCGAGATCGTGCGAGCCTCGGGCAATTTGGGGGGCAGCCCCGGGCGCGAGTGTGTCTGGCGCAATCGGGCGGGAGCGGGCCCTCAGACCGCCGTGGGAGCCGATCTGCTGATCGTGGCCGACGCCACCGGACGCTGCGGGGTCGAAGAGTTCGAAGCGGCGCGGATCAATGCCCCAGTGGAGCGAGCCGGAGCCCACTACGAGAGCGTTGCGCTCTATGTCGGTGACCGCATCGAGGTCGTCGGCACCTTCGAGGCCGACCGCGTGGGTGAGCACGAGGATCCCGCGATGCTGGTATACGGTACGCTCGGCACCGACGGCCGGGTGGAGATTCGCGTGCTCGAGCGCCCCGCCCCCGTCGAGACTCCTCCCGAGACCACGGACGACGACGAGCCATGACCCGCACTCTCTCTCCTCTGCTCGCCCTGCTCCTGCTGACCCCCGCGTGCGGCAAGAAACAGCCCGACACCACGAACCCCGAGGACGCGACCGCGGGCGACACCACCGGTGACCCCACCGCCACCTCGCCCGACGATCCTCCCGCCGAGACGGCGCCGCCCCAAGATCCCGATCCGGCCGAGCTCGCCGAGGGCGTGCACCAGGTGCTGACCGGTCACTACGAGGAGGGCATCGCGATCCTCGAGCCCATCCACAGCGGCATGACCGAGCCCAGCCAGTACCGCGCCCGCGGCCTGGCCGGGGGTTGGCTGGCCGTGGCCCACGCTCAGATCGTGTTCGAGAACGCCGAGGGGCCCGCCAACGTGGCCCTCGAGATGGCCGACAAGCTCCAGGACCCCGAGGTCGACGCCGTCGCCAAGCTCGGCCGCGGTGCGTTCCTGCTGGCGCAAGAGGACTACGCCGCCGCCAAAGAGGCCTTCCAGGCCGCTTCGACCGCGTCCCCCGAGTCGGCGCCCGGCATCTACGCCCAGGTCCTGCACGGCGAGGCGCTCATCGGCGCCGCCTTTGGGCAGGCCTCCAACACCCAGCTGGAAAACCCCGCGGACCTCGACGAAGCCAAGGTCCACTACGAGGCAGCCGCTGCGGCCGCGGGTGGCTCGGCCGACCCCGAGATCCTCCTGGGCCGGGCCAAAGAAGGCCTCGCCGCCGTCGCCAAGATCAAGCGCGACCAGGAAGCGCTGTGCAAGAACGCCGTCGAGGCGGTCGGGCACTACCAGGCCGCCAAGGCCTCGACCTTCCTCGTCGACGGCCCCTCGCGCCTGGCCAGCGACGCCAAGTGCGACAAGAAATAGCGACGAGCATAGTCCGCACGCGGGCGGGTCTTGCCAGCACGGGGTGATCTCGGCCAAAACGGGGCACCATGTCCAACCGTGATCCGCACCTCAACCACTGGGCCGACCAGGCCGCCGAGCGAACCCTACGGGCGCACCCCGGCGCCAAATCGGTCGCGGTGGCGGCCGGCATCACTCCGTCGGGCCAAGTCCACATCGGCAACTTCCGCGAGGTCATCACCGTCGACCTCGTCGCGCGTGCACTCCGGGACCGCGGGCTCCCGGTGCGCTTCATCTACTCGTGGGACGACTTCGACGTCTTCCGCAAGGTGCCCAAGGACGCGCCCCAGCCCGAGATGCTGCAGGAGCAGCTCGGGCGCAGCATCGCCGACGTGCCCGATCCCTGGGGCGAGCACGACAGCTATGCCTCGCACCACATCGCCGCTTTCGAGCAGAGCCTGACCCCGCTGGGCATCGAGCCCGAGTTCATCCGGCAGCACCGCATGTACAGGGCGGGCACCTACGCCGAGGGCATTCGCAAGGCGCTGGCCGGCGCCGACCGGATCCGCGGGCTCATCAACGACGCCCGCCGCCAAAACGGCGCCCGCACCATGCTGGCCGACGACTGGCTGCCCCTGTCCGGCTTCTGTGACTCCTGCGGCAAGGACGAGCTGAGCTTCACCTGGGATGGCGAGTGGACCGTGCACTACAAGTGCAGCAACTGCGGTCACGAGCACGACGTCGACCTGCAAAAGGGCGGCAACCTCAAGCTACCCTGGCGCGTCGACTGGCCCATGCGCTGGGCCCACGAGAGCGTCGCCTTCGAGCCCGGGGGCAAGGACCACAGCTCGGCGGGTGGCAGCTACGACACCGCCAAGGGCATCGTGGCCGATCTCTACGATTGGACCGCGCCGCAATACGTCGGCTACGACTTCGTGTCGTGCAAGGGCCAGGGCGGCAAGCTCTCCAGCAGCCGGGGCGGTGTCGTCACCGTCAACGACTGCCTGGAGGTCTACGAGCCCGAGGTCTTGCGCTGGCTCTTCGCTAGCTACCGGCCCAACACCGAGTTCGCGATCTCGTTCGACCTCGACGTCATCAAGATCTACGAGGACTACGACCGCGCCTACCGGCTCGCCCACGACGCCGACGACGGCGGGCGCAAGGACAAGAAGCGCCAGGTGGCCCGCCGCACCATGCAGCTGGCCTCCGTCGATCACACCCGCTTTATGCCGGGCAGCGAGGCCACCTTCCTCGCCGGGTTCCGCCACCTGTCGGTCATCCTCCAGATCTTCGACGGGGACATCGCAGGCACGCGGGCGCACTATGAGGCGCAGGGTCAGCTCGACGCGCCAGAGGCCAAGCGGCGCTTCGAGCAGCGGGCCCGCTGCGTGTGGAACTGGATCGAGCAGTACGCGCCCGAGGACTTCCGCTACCGCATCCGCACCGAGCCCGTCGTGCGCACGGTGGAGGGCGAGCACCTGGTCGCGTTGACTCGGCTGGTCGAGATCCTCGAGGGCAATCCCGAGGCCGACGACGCCGCGCTGGGCAGCGCATTCAAGGGGCTGGCCGGCGAGCTGTCGATCCCGCTCAAGGAGTTCTACCCGCTGGTCTACGACCTGCTGCTCGGGCGCGACCGCGGGCCCAAGCTCAGCGGGCTGCTGGCCACCATGGGCAGCGCGCGGGCGCTGCCGCTGCTCAAGCCCTCGCTCGGCTGATCGAGCGGGGACTCATCCCTCGCCCGCGGTGACGGGGGCGAGGGCCGTCGACTCGGCGACTCATCGGCGTCGACCGCTCATCCACGAGCGCAGCCGGGTGCGCCCCGGGCCGCGCTTTGACATGTGGCCGGCATCGGGCGACACCTGCTGCCAGATGGCTCCCACGTCCGACTCTTCGCTCGAGCTCTCTCGTCGCCAGCTCCTCGGCGGTCTCGGGGCGAGCGCTTCGCTCCTGGCTCTCGGCTGCAAGCCTTCGGGGAGCGGGACCACTTCGCCTACGGACGCAACAACCTCTGCGGACGCCTCGGGGTCGGCGCTGCTGGACGAGGTCGCCTACCACTTGCTGCAGCACGAGCCGGAGCGCGCCACGAACCTCGGTGTCGACACGGGGGACCACGCCGATCTGCGGGCCTGGCTCGAAGACCAGAGCCAAGCGGGACAAGACGCCTACGCGGCCACGCTGCGAGCGGACCTCGAGCGGATTCGCAGCACCGACACATCCGGGTTCGATGCCGACACGCGCACGAGCTACGAGGTGGTGGCGAGCGCCTATGCGACCGCTCTCGATGGCTTCGCCCTGCCCTACGGTGATGTGGCGGTGGGCAGCTGGCGCAACGCCCCCTACGTGGTGATTCAGAACGTCGGCAGCTATCTCGACATGCCGCGGTTCATGGACTCGGTGCACCCGATTCGGGACGAGGCCGACGCGGTCGCGTATCTGGCTCGGATCCAGACCTTCCCCAAGGTGCTCGACGGCGAGCTCGAGCGCATGCGGGCGGCCACCGACATGGGCGTCGTTCCGCCCGACTTCTTGCTGACCAAGGCGATCGCACAGCTGGAGCGGACCATCACCGACGCCAAGAAGGCCGAGCTGTTCGTGCCGCAGCTGCGCGAGAACCTGAAGACGGCCAAAATCCCACACAACTGGGCCGACGACGTCGAGATGCACGTGCGCGAGCTCGTGGCCGAAGCCATGGAGCGCCAGCTCGAGGAACTACGACGGCAGCAGTCCAAGGCCTCGGGCGACCCGGGGATGTGGGCGCGACCGCATGGCGACGAGTGGTACGCGTGGGCGCTGCGGGCCAGCACCACGACCACGCGGACCCCCGACGAGGTCCACGAGGGCGGGCTCGAAGAACTGGCCGCCTTGCATGCGCGCATGGACCCGATCCTGCGCGAGATCGGCTACACGGAGGGCACGGTCGGCGCCCGCATGCAGGCGCTCAGCCAGGACCCGCGCTACAAGTTCCCCGAAGGCGATCCGGGGCGGGCCGAGATCATGGCGTTCATCCAGGAGCGCATCGAGTGGATCACCGCGCAGATGCCCCGGGCCTTCAACACGGTGGTCGACCCCAACCTCGAGGTGCGGCGCCTGCCCCTGGCCGAGGAAGCGGGCGCCCCCGGGGCCTACGGCGGGGCGGGCAGCAAGGACGGCTCGATCCCCGGGCGCATGTGGATCAACCTGCGGACCACCGATCTGCACCGCAAGTACGACCTGCCCGACCTCACCTTCCACGAGACCATCCCCGGGCACGTGTGGGAGGGCGAGTACTCCAACCGCCTGCCGCTCATCCGCTCGCTGCTCGCGTTCAATGCCTTCTCCGAGGGCTGGGCGCTGTACGGGGAGCAGCTCGCCGACGAGCTCGGGGCCTACGACGAGTTCAAGGTGGGGCGCCTGGGCTACCTGCAATCGCTGGCGTTCCGGGCGTGCCGCATGGTCGTGGACACCGGCCTGCACCATAAACGCTGGAACCGAGACCAGGCGGTCAACTTCTTCGTGGAGCGCAACGGCAGCAAACGTGAAGAGGTCGAGAGCGAGGTCGACCGCTACTGCGCGTGGCCGGGGCAGGCCTGCGGCTACAAGGTCGGGCACAGCGAGGTCGTCCGGCAGCGCGCCCGGGCGCAACAGCAGCTGGGCGACCGCTACGACCTCAAGGCGTTCAACGATGCGGTGATCCTCGGGGGCAACGCCCCGCTCGACGTGCTCGCCAAGAACGTCGACCGCTACATCAACGGCGGCTGACCGGTCACGGCCGCGCCCGCGGGCTCAGCTCGCGGCGCGGTGCTCCCCCGAGGGCGTGTCGTCGTAGCGCGAGTGGTAGTACGAGTAGTCGGCGTCGCGCCGCGTGACGCCGTTGAGCACCAAGCCCTTGGCGGCGTCGACCCGATGCAAGGCCGCGACGGCGTTGCGCAACGCGGCTCGCTCGACCATGTCGGGTCGGGCCACGAGCAGCACGAGGTCGGCGTGCTGCGCCAATATGGCTGCGTCCGCGACGAACGCGGGCGGGCCGTCGACGATGACGTCGTCGTAGCGCTCGACCCAGTGGTCGAGCAAACGCCCCAACGACGGGCTCATGAGCGACGCGAGGGTATCGGGCAGCGGAGTCCCGGCCGAAAGGAGTGCAGGACCATCGTCACCGGGCTGTTGCAGCATGGAGCGGGCGACGTCGGGCGTACCGCCCTGCCCCACCGCGTCGGAGTAGCCGGGCACGCGACGGGCCGCCCACAGGCGATGCTGCACCGGTCGCCGTAGATCGAGGTCGAGCAGCAACACGCGGCGCCCGGTGGCCGCGAGGGCGTGCGCCAGGTTGGCGGCGACGGTGCTCTTGCCCTCGCCCGCCTGGCTCGAGGACACCTGCACCACGCGACCGCGCTCGGCTTGCCCCGGCGACAGGCTCACGCTGACACACAGAGCGCGGAAGGCCTCGGCCGCGGGATGGGTGGCGTCGTCCCACAGCTCGGTGGGGCGAAGCCGCGGCGGCTGTCCCCGGCCACGACGGATCTTGGGCACGGTGCCGTAGGTGGCCAAGCCGCTGAGGCGCTGGACCTCGTCGGCCGTGCCCACTCGGCGGCGCAGCAGCTGTCGCAACGACACCGCGATCATGGCGAGCAGCAAGCCGCCCAGGCCCGCGCCGCCGACGAGCTTGAGTCGATTGGGCGTGGCTTGGCGATGGGGCAGGCTCGCCCGGTCGACGACCCGCTTGTCGGTCGTGCTGGAGGCCTGGAGGATCTCGGCGTCCTGCGACTTCTCGAGCAAGAACGCGTACAGGCGCTGGCTGACCTCGACGTCGCGCACGAGCCGAGCGAGCTGGAGTTCCTTGTCGGGATAGGCGGCCATCGCCTGGTCGGTCTGCTCGAGGCGACGACCGAGCTCCGCCCGACGGGCGCGCAGGCTCTTCTTGGCGCTGGAGACCAGCCGCGACACCTCTTTTTGGCGCAGGCCGATCTTGGCGGCGAGCTCGATGACCCGCGGATGATCGGCGGTCAGGGTGGCCGCGAGCACGGCATGCTGCGTCTCGGCCTCGGTCAGCGAGGCGATGGCCGCTCCCAGCACGGGGTCTTCGACGAGGTTGGCGGTGAGGTGCGCCCGGCCCTTGCTCCCGCTGCGCGCCAGCCCGGCCGACAGCGTGTCGAGCACGCGGAGCTGCAGGTCGAGCGACAGCTGCTCCGCCCGAATCTCGGCCGAGCTCTCGATGGTGACCCGGGCCTGGGTATCGAGCTGCACCGCCTGCTGCCCGGACGCGAAATCGCGGAGGCCCTCTTCCTGGCCGGATAGTCGCGTCTGAGCTTCTTCGAGGCGCTCGCGAATGAAGCTCGCCGCCTGCCCGGCGCCTTGGGTCTGCCAGCGCAGGCTCTGCTCGACGTAGTGGGTCATCACCCCTTCGACCACCGCCTGCGCCACATAGCGATCGGGGTCGGAGAAGCGGACCTCGACCAAGTTGGTGCGCTCGCGGGCCCGACCCAGGCTGCCCACCGACAGACGCGGCAGCAGGTCTTCGAGCAAGGCACCGTCGGGCACGACCTCGACCCGCACCGACTCACCCACCGCCAGCGGGTTCCCCCGCAGGTGCAGACGCAGCGCGTCGGTCTCGAGCGGCTCGCCGACCACCAGCGTGTGCTCGGCCGCCGCCCCCTGGGGATCGGTGAGCACCGCCAGGTGGGTCTCGTCTTCGGCCCGCAGCTCGACGGTCAGCGGGTTGAAGCGCCCCGCGGGCAGGGTGGCCTCGACCAGCTCCCGACGCAGCGCCAGCAGGCCCGACGCGGTGGGGCGCTCGCCCTCGAGGGTGATCGAAGTATCGGTGCTGAGCCAGCGTGCCCCGGTCGGATCGACGACGTGCAGCCCCTGGCCCTTGAACACCTCGAGCAAGAAGTCGCGGCGCTGGAGCACCTGGACCTCGGTGTCCAGCTGGTCGTTGCCGCCGACGCCCGCCATGTCGGCCAGAGGATGGAGGCTGGGCACGGCCGAGCCGCCCACCTGCACCACGCCGACCGAGGCGTAGGTCGGCACGGCCAACACCGCGTAGGCCCCCGCCGCCCCCACCACCATCAACCAGACCACGGCCACGAGCACGATGTGCCGACGCAGATCGCCGAGCCGCCCCAGCACGAACGCATGCAGGCCCGCCGCCTCGGCCGGAGCGACCGGGGGTGGAGCGCTCGGGGCAGCGGGCTGCACCGGAGCCAGCTCCGGGCGGCGGCGACCTGAACGGTCGGTCATGTCGACCTCGGCATGCCCGACCGATTATCCACCCGCGGCAGCAAGGCCACCACCACCATGACTAGCAGCACCCCATGGGTCAACAGCGAGGTCAGCAGCGCGGAATTGGTCAGGGTGACCGCCGGGACCGCGAACAATGCGGTGGCCAGGCGCGGCGACAAGCCAGCCGCGGCGTAGTCGTACAGGCGCAAGACGGCGGCGAGCAGCCCAGTGGCCAGCACCATGCCCAGCTCGCCGAAGTTGGCGTAGCCGTCGGCCCACACGTTGGCGTTGGCGTTCGTCACTGCGACGAAATACTGCCCGCCCACCACCTTGGGCGGCGCGAGGCCGGACGCGTGCGGCACGATGCCCCCGAGTACGCTGTGCCCCAGCCACGCCTTGTCGTGCACCGCGTAGTAGTCGACATAGAGCCCGGTCAGCTGCCCCGGCACCATGAAGGTCCGCCGCACGAGCACGCCCGAGGCTAAGCCGCCGTCGCTCCACTGGGACTCGAGCACGCCCAGCACCAACACGCCGAGCGCACCGAGCAAGACCCACGCCCCGAAGCGCCGCCCGCCGTCGCGCAGGATCACGATGACCAGCACGATGAGCACGGCCGACAGCAGCACCGACTTGAGCCCGGTGAGGCCGAAGATCAGCAGCTGCCCGGCCACGCCCAAGCCCACGACCACCGTGCGGCGGCGGGTCGCTCCCCAGGCGATGAGCAGCGGGTTGATGACGTTGGCCACCCAGGGCACCGCGTAGGCCGACAGCCGCCCGCCTTCGCGGGCCAGATCGCGAAACTCGGCGCGGACGTCATAGATCTCGGAGAGCGACGGCAAAGAGGTCGGCAGACCGAAGCTCGAGATCACGACGACGTAGAGCCCAGCCGCCACGACGGCGAGACCCAGCCAAAAGCGGGGCTCCGCCTGCGGAGACTCGCGACGAGGCCGCGGGTCGAGGGGTACGGCATAGGACCAGACCAGCCCGCCCATGCACGCCAGCAGCACGAAGCCGAACTCCAGCCACCGCACGGGCGAGCCCCCCAGGGCCTCCATGGGCACCAGCTGCGAGGGCACATAGACCAGCAGGTAGATGAACCACAGACCGAGCTGCGACGGTCGGGCCAAGCGACGGGGCATCAGCGCCGACGGAGCGACCGCCAGCGTGCTCAGGACCAGCCGCAACCACGGCGCCGGGGCATGGTGCTCGAGGCCGAGATACGCCCAGCGCGGGTGAATGTCGTGGACGTAGGTCCACTGGAAGAGCACGACGTAGGCGAGTGCGAGCGCGGGAATCGGCATTCGATCGAGCCATCGCCGGGGTGCCGCCTCCACCCGATCGACGGTAGCGGACCGCCTGGGCAGCGCCAAGCTCAACGGACCAAGAAGACCTGCTGCTCCCAGCCGAAGGCCACCCCGCCCCCGGTCTGCACCACGAGACGAACCGAGGTCGGCAGCACCACGGCGGGCGGCAGCCCGGTCAGATCGGCATCGGTCAGCCCGGTCGTGCCCGCCACCACGGACGAATCCGCGGCGTGGGACCACAAATAGAAGGCGGACATCGAACCGGCGGCGGGCCAGTCGTCGGCCCCGCCGCACTCCCCGTTGGTGCCCGGCGACAGCAAGGTCAGGTCGCCCGAGGGGCCACGCACGTAGACCTCGTGCCCGCCCATCATGTCGGTATGCCAGTCGTTGTTGTCGTCGTCTGCGGTCATCGCCACCATCCGGGTGCTCGGGCTGAGCTCGGAGACGACGCTGCGGAGAGCCTCGACCTGGACGGTGCTGTAGATCGTGCCGTCGGCGGGGTTTTGGTACGACAGCGCGACTTCCTCGTCGAGGCTCCCGCCCGGGCTGATGTCGGCGGAGATGGTGCCCTCGTCGATCCACGCGAAGTAGCCCGCGCCGTCGTCGGCACACTTGTCCCAGGGGTTACCCGCGCTGTCCTGGGCCACGACGACGCCATCGCTGTTCTGGAGCGACAGGCGGATCCAGCCCCCGCCGTCCGTGGACATGTCACACGAGACCCCCATGGGGTCGACGCCGCCGGGGCCGTCGGGATCGATCATGAACACGCCGTCGAGGGCGCTCGGGTCGTGCTCGAGCAGCTCGCGGCAGCTGGTCGGGTAGTCGCAGGCCATGTCGCGACAAAAGCCGGTCTCGCAGTCCTCCGGCCCGACGCACTGACCTTCGAAGGGACACCCGGGGCAGCTGCCCCCGCAATCCACGTCGGTCTCGCCGCCGCTGAGCAGCCCGTCGTCGCACGAGGGCGGCTGGCACTGACGCGTGCAGGCATCGGTGTCGTCGTCGTTGCCGTCGTCGCATTGCTCGCCAGGGTCGACCACTCCATCACCGCAGGTCACGGGGATGTTGCCGCTCTCGCCATCGCTCACCGCGGCCGCGGTCCCGCTACCTTGCGTGTCTGCGCCATCGACTTCGCCCCCGGAGCCCAGGCCCGGAGAGTCGCTCTCGAAGGTGCCCTCTCCCAGCGCACACCCGTGCATGGCGAGGACGACCGCAATCATCCCGCCACGACTCCCGCCGTTTCCCCCGCGCCGCACCGAGACGATGGTACCGCGAATGGGCCCGGCTGCACGCGCATGGGGGCCACGCGCCCCGAGGAAACCGGAGCGCGCGGCCAAACGAGCCTCGCCCGCCCCGTGAGGGGCCAGCGTACGTGGGGCTGTGCCCTACTGCGTATCGAAGCAACGCACGTCGAAGTCGTCCGACCCCCAGGGGCTGTCGACCACGAACCAGTCGGTATACGAGGGGCAATTGACGCTGTCGGATTCCAGGTTCTCCGAGCACAGCGTGTTGAAGTGATGACCGGTGGCGTGGAAGCTGCGACGGCTCCCCGGGCTCATCACCAGCGGCCCGAAACGCAGGTTCCAGTCGCAGTCGATGCCCTTGTCCTCACCACGGTAGTCGTGGAAACGCCACGCCTGGTTTGCACCACCGTGACACGGGTAGAGCTGGATCGCCGCCTGGTTGGTCTTCACCGCCCCCCGTACGTCGAGGCACATGTGCGTGGCCGAGCGCGGCCGAATGGTGGCCGACTGGCTGTCGAACCCGAAGGTACGGAACACCTGGTTGCTACCGCCATGACAGGGGTACAGCTGCAGCCCCTGGCCGGTGACGTAGTTCGAGCTGGGCACGTCGAGGCACAGATCGTCGTCGTCCTTGGAGTGGATGGTGAAGCCGCCTCCAGACGCGGGACGGAACAGCCACAGCTGGTTGTCCTTGCCGTGACACTGGTACTGCTGGAACGGGCGCACGGAGCCGCTGGGCGAGGTATCCCAGCAACCGCCGTTGTCACCGCCGTAGGTGGCCGCGTTCATCGAAGTGACCAGCGTGGGGAAGTCGGGCAGCACGGTCGTCCAGCGGTACTCGCTGTCGTCGTCGGCACCATCGGAGTCTTCGCTACCGTCGGAGTCGACCACCGGGTCTTGTTCGACGGTCGCGTCGCAGGCGAAGGCAAGGCAAGACAACAGCGCAATCGAAGCGGGCACGAGGCCCATGCGAAAGAGGGGGGATTGGGGCATGCCCTCCCTATGAGCAAGCCCCGGGCCAACAACGACACGGCCCGCAATGTGGCGCATTCACCCCCATTGCGGGCCATTCGGTGCCCCGTCGCCGCACGGCGCCCATGGGACATCCCATGGGTCTGCCCCCCTCAGCGTACGTAGCTGCGGTCGGCGTCGTTCTTGCGCAGCTCGATCCCCGTACGCACCGACGCGGGCACGACTCGCTTGGTCAGCCGGTCGGCCAGCCACAAGCCGAGGCCATAGCGTTTCAACGCCGCCTGGGCCCGCTTGTAGCGGTTGTCCAGATCCAGGGCGACCCGCTCGGCCACGGTCGGCGTGCGGGGCCCGTGCTCGCTGGGCAGGTAGTCGCGTGCAGTCAGCATGTCGCCGCAGCGATACTCGACGTTCTGAATCTCCCGCGGGGTGAGGCGGCGGCGCCACTGCTCGACCAACGAGGGATCGGGCGGGTCGTAGGTGCTGTCGCGCCAGAACTCGAGCATCTCGGGGTCGTACTCGAGGCCGAGGAACTCGCAGACCTCGGACAGCACGGTCTCCGGGTTGCGCACCAGCGCCTCGTAGCGGACCTCCATCCACTGGTCGTCACGGATCTCGGCCTTCAGTCGCTCCCAGCGCTTCTCGGCCTCGAGCCAGATCTCGGCGCCGCGATAGACGTTGCCGACCCAGCCCATGCCGATGCAGGAGCGCGCCACGTCCCGCGGGTCACGGATGACGTGGATGAAGCGAGCGTCGGGCCACAGGTCGGGACAACGATCGAAGCGGGAGTGGATGGTGATGCCCGTGACCGCCTCGGGGTGATTGGCGACCCGCTGCTCGAGCAGGTCGCGGACCAGCTCCGGGTAGTCCAGGTCGGGATCAATCTCGAGCTGCGCGGCCTCGAACTGGCGGCTCGTCGCGAGGTGAGCGTGGAGCTCGGAGACCTCGGGGAAGCCTCGGTTGTCGAGGAGCTCGACCGCTTCCTCGTACTCGCCGACGTGGACCACGTCGCGGTGATGACCGAGCATGAGGTTGAACAGCGTGGTGCCGGACCGCAGCGCCCCCACCACGATGACCGGGGGTCGCGAGGTCTGTTGCCCCACGGGCAGCGGCGCGGCGAGGCACTCGCTGGGGGAAGCAACGGCGGACGACGTGGGAATATCCTGGCACATAGTCTTTCAGCTCTTTCGAGTGAGAAGCCGAAAGCCGCGGCCCGAGTTCGCGTCCCATCCCCGGCCGCAAACGTCGAGTCATCGAGACTCTCTACAAAGGGAGTACCGATCGGCCCCAATAGTGCTCACCTTCTCCGAAAAAACTTCCGGCCAGATTTGGACCCTGCGAAGACCCCGTCACCACTGGCAGCTTCAGCCCGCGATGGCTGCCGCTGAAATGCCAGTAGTGCACGCGAAAGATACGGGAAGAGGTGAAATATCGATCGGAGCGTCAGCCCTCCGAATTCACCGATTCGACCGCGTCCAGCACCCGTAGCGCCGCATTGGTGAGCTCGGTGCCGGGCCCGAAGATTTCAGCGACGCCCATCTGCCGCAACGCATCGTGATCTTGGGGAGGAATGACGCCACCGGCCACGACCACGATGTCTTCGCGCCCCTCGTCGGCCAGCGCCTTACGCAGCTCCGGGACCAGGGTCAGGTGCCCGGCCGCCAGTGAGCTCATGCCGACCACGTGCACGTCATTTTCGACCGCCTGTCGTGCCGTTTCAGCGGGAGTCTGAAATAGCGGACCGATGTCGACATCGAAGCCCATGTCGGCGAAACCGGTCGCGATCACCTTGGCGCCGCGATCGTGTCCATCCTGGCCCATCTTGGCGACGAGCAGTCGCGGCCGGCGTCCCTCGGCCTCCACGAACGCATCGACTCGCTTCAGCACCGCAGCCATCGCGTCGTCGTTGGCTCGTTCCTTGTGATAGACGCCTGCGATCGATCGTTGCGTCGGCATGTATCGCCCCCATGGTTTCTCGAGCGCGTCCGAGATCTCCCCGACCGTGCCCTTGGCTCGGGCCGCATCGATGCACAGCTCGAGCACGTTGCCTTCGCCCGTCTCCGCGCAGCGCGTGAGCGCGTCGAGGTGCTGCTTCAGCGCCACCTCGTCCCGCTCGGCCCGAAGCTGACGGAGCCGCGCGAGCTGGGCTTCGCGGACGGCCCGGTTGTCGATCTTGAGCACGTCGAGCTCGGGCTCGTCTTCCACGGGCCAGCAGTTGACCCCCACCAGCGGCTGCTGCCCCGCGTCGATCCGGGCCTGCGTGCGGGTGGCCGCCTCCTCGATGCGCCGCTTGGGCAGGCCTTGCTCGATGGCCTTGGCCATGCCGCCCATCTGCTCGATCTCCTCGATGCGCGCCCAGGCCCGCCGCGCCAGCGCGTCGGTGAGCCACTCCACGAGTAGCTACCGCCCCACGGATCGATGCTGCGGGTGAGTCCCGCCTCCTGCTGCAGGTACAGCTGCGTGTTGCGAGCGATGCGGGCGGAGAAATCGGTGGGCAGCGCCAGGGCCTCGTCGAAGGCGTTGGTGTGCAGCGACTGCGTGTGCCCGCCCACCGCCGCCAAGGCCTCCACACAGGTCCGCGCCACATTGTTGTACGGGTCGGCCGCGGCCAGGCTCCAGCCCGAGGTCTGGCAGTGGGTCCGCAGCGCCAGCGACTTGGGATGCTTGGCCCCCACGCTCTTCATGAGCTTGGCCCACAGGATTCGTGCCGCCCGCAGCTTGGCCACCTCCATCATGGAGTGCATGCCGATGCCGAAGAAGAACGAGATGCGCGGCACGAAGGCGTCGACCTCCAGCCCCGCTGCGATGCCCGTGCGCACGTACTCGAGACCATCCGCCAGCGTGTAGGCCAGCTCGATGTCGGCCGTCGCTCCGGCTTCCTGCATGTGGTAGCCGGACACGCTGATGCTGTTCCACTTGGGCATGTGCTCCGCCGTGTAGGCGAAGATGTCCCCGATGATCCGCATGGAGGGCTCCGGCGGATAGATGAACGTGTTGCGGACCATGAACTCCTTGAGGATGTCGTTCTGGATGGTCCCGGAGAGCTTGTCGGGGCTGACGCCCTGTTCCTCGGCCGCGAGGATGAACAACGCCATCACGGGCAGCACGGCGCCGTTCATGGTCATCGACACGCTGATGCGATCGAGGGGAATCGAGTCGAACAGGATCCGCATGTCGAGGATCGAGTCGATGGCCACGCCCGCCATGCCCACGTCACCGACCACGCGCGGGTGATCGGAGTCGTAGCCGCGGTGGGTGGCCAGGTCGAACGCGACGCTGAGGCCCTTTTGGCCAGCGGCGAGGTTGCGCTGGTAGAACGCGTTGCTCTGCTCGGCGGTGGAGAAGCCGGCGTACTGCCGGACGGTCCACGGCCGCTGCACGTACATCGTGGGGTACGGCCCGCGCAGATACGGGGGGAAGCCCGGCATCGCGCCCTCGTGCAGCGCAGTGGGACGCTGCTCGGCGCCGTAGCGAGCGGCGATGTCGATGCCCTCGGGGGTCGACCAGGGCTCGGCGGCCTCGGGCTGCGATCCCGACGCGGCGGGGCCGGCCAGGAGCGCGTCGTAGTCGAGCGAGGAGAAATCGGGAAGCTGGCTCATCGAACGGCCTCGGAGGTGGAAGCGAAGAGGTCGGCTTGCAGCGCGCCGAGCACGGCGACGACGTCTCGCCCGCGATGGATGAAGTCGTAGACGCCGGCTTCACGCAGCGCGTCGGTGGGGCGCCCAGCGACCAGGACCCGGGCGATGCCCCCGGCGATCAGGCGACGCGCCCCCGCGGGGCCTTCGGCCTCGAGCGCCTCGGCCGGCCCGCACAAGATGGCGAGCTGAACCTTCTCGGAGAGCGTGGCGTCGGGGGTCATCAGCAGGACCTCGAAGCCACCGACGTTGGCAAAGCCGCGGGCAAAGTCGATCTGGCCGCGCGCGCGTCGAGGATCGCCGACGGGTACGAGCATCGCCCGGGGGCGTCGACCCCTGGCCTGGGTGGCCTCGTCGGCGCGATCTCGCAGTGCCTCGAAGGGCTCGGTCAATCGACGGGTCGACAGCGGCAACGCGGTGACGGCCGCGGTCCGGGTGACGCCGCTGCTCGGTGCGGTCGGGGCCGGTACCTCCAGCTGCGGCTCGTCGAGCGAGGGATAGGCGGTCGTGCCCGTGGCCACCAGCTTGCCCGTGGCCAGCGCGGTCGAGCGTGCCGCCGCTCGCTCGGCGATCTCGCCCTGCAGCCGTCCCGAGGTGAGGACCTCGCCCATGCCGCCCGCGCCGAGCCACTCGCGGACCCGCGCCCAGGCGCCCTTGGCCAGGTCGTCGGTCAGCGACTCGAAGGCAAAGCTGCCCGCCGCCGGATCGTCGACCGCCCCGAGGTGCGACTCGCCGCGCAAGATGTGCTGCGTGTTGATGGCCCAGCGCCGTGCATCGGCCTCGGGCGCGCCCAGGGTCTCGGTGAAGGGCTGCACCGCGAGCACCGAGCATCCGCCCACAATCGCCGCGAACGCGCCGACCGTGCCGCGCAACAGGTTGACCCACGGGTCTCGAACGGTGGCGTGTCGCCACGAAGTCCGTACCCACAGCGGCGTGGGTGCCCCCTCGGCCGCGCC
This sequence comes from Myxococcota bacterium, assembly GCA_039028615.1. Lineage (GTDB taxonomy): Bacteria > Myxococcota_A > Polyangia > Nannocystales > Nannocystaceae > Paraliomyxa. The sequence continues at coordinate 281,906 of JBCCHT010000006.1, forward strand.
TGCGTGCGCACGGACCCTGGCCCACAACCTTCGGACGGCACGGAGCTTGGCCACCTCGACCAGCAGGTCGCCGCCCACCGCCATCTGCATCACGATGTGGGGCATCACCGTGGCCGCGTCGAGACCGGCTGCCTGCAGGCGCTGCAAGTGCTCGAGCCCGGTCGCGATCGCGACCGCGACCTCTTGTTCCGCCGACGCCCCCGCGTCGTGGGCCGGCACCGCATCGATGGCAATGGTGGCCAAGCCGGTACCCGCCTCGATCGCCAGCGTCGTGGTCTGGGCCAGCTGGGCGTAGGCATCGTCGAGCGAGACCCCGAGTCCGCCCGCGCTCGCCAGCACTGCCAGCGGATCGCAGAGCACGGCGTCGCGCGGCGCCTCTTTGCCGCGCGCGTCGATCAACGCCCGCGCCAGGTCGGGCGCGGCCAGGCCCGCATCGAGCTGCAACGCAGTGCTCGTCGTCAGGCTCTCGACGAGCGTGGGAATCGACGCCGCGGTGAGCACCGAGCCCGTCGCGGCGCTCGACACGGCAGCACCCGCTCGAAGCTCACCATGCAGAGTCACCCACGCCGCCTCGAGCCCTCGACTCACGTCCCGTTTCAGAACTTCATCGAGCGTGCTCACGTCGCCGCATCCGTACTGCTGAGCGATGCGCCAACCGGGCGTTCGCGCCGGAGGGCGAGGTCCGGCTTCGCCGTCCTGCGCGGTATAGAGCGGCCGAACGGTGAGCCCTTCGACGGTCGGCGTTTCGAGGCCGTCGTCGACCTTGTCGAGCCAACGATCGAAGGCAACGGGAGAGAACTCGGGGAGCAGAGGCTTGGCGTCGTCGGTAGACACGGGCGCACGAGCGTCCGGAGCCTTCCTCACCGCGATCCGCCGACGAGCCGAGGCGCCGAGACGTGGGTGCACTCTATCAGGGCGTAGCCACCCCGGGGCCCTCCGCGAATCCGGCGGCTCGTCGTATGCTCACGCCACCGCACGCCATGAGTCTCAACCTCGCCTCCATCCTCCGCAGTTCGGCCCTCCTGCACCCCGACCAGCCCGCGGTCGCGATCGGCGAACGAAAATTCACGTACGTCCAGCTGGACACGATGGCCCGTCGTTTCGCGGGCTCACTGCGCGCCCTGGGGCTGCAGCGCGGTCAACACGTGGCGCTGATGCTGCCCAACGTGCCGCAGTTCATCATCGCCTACTTCGGGGCCCACTATGCAGGCTGCCCGGTCGTACCGCTGAACGTGCTGCTCACCGGGCCCGAGGTCGCCTATCACCTGCGGGACTCGGACGCGGTGGCGCTGGTCGCCTGGGAGGGGTTTGGCGAGCACGCCAAGGCCGGCTTCGACGAGGTCGAGGGTTGCAAGCACCTCGTCATCGCCAAGGCCGATCCCACCGACCTGAGCGCGGACGAAGGCACGCTCAACTTCAGCGCCCAAGTCGGCGGCGCGACCCCGGTGGAGGACCTGCCGCCCACCATGCCGGACGACACGGCGGTGATCCTCTACACCTCGGGCACCACCGGTCAGCCCAAGGGCGCCGAGCTCACCCACTTCAACCTGTTTTACAACGCCGAGTACTCGCGGGCGAAGCTCATGGGCATGGACACGGGCACGGTGGGCCTGGTCACCCTGCCCTTGTTCCACAGCTTTGGTCAGACCGTGCTGCAGAACGCGGTGCTGGGCGCGGGGGGTTGTCTCGTGTTGCTGCCGCGCTTCACCCCCGACGACGCCTTCGCCCTCATGCAGGGACACAAGGTCACGCTCTTCGCGGGCGTGCCCACCATGTACTTCGCCCTGCTCAACCACCCCGACGCCGACAAGTACGATCTGAGCTCGCTGCAGCTGTGCGTCTCTGGGGGCTCGGCCATGCCGGTCGAGGTCATGAGCGCCTTCGACGAGAAGTACGGCGTCAACATCCTCGAGGGCTACGGCCTGTCCGAGACCTCGCCCGTCGCCAGCTTCAACGTGCTCGACAAGCCCAAGAAGGCGGGCAGCATCGGGCTGCCCATCCAGGGCGTCGAGTTCCGGCTCGCCGACGACGATGGCAACGTGATCACCGAGTCGGGCAAGCCGGGCGAGATCTGGATCTTCGGCCCCAACGTGATGAAGGGCTACTACGGCAAGCCCGAGGCCACCGCGGCCTCCATCGACGAGGCGGGCTGGTTCAAGACCGGCGACATCGCCACCCGCGACGACGAGGGCTACTACTTCATCGTCGATCGCAAGAAGGACATGATCATCCGCGGCGGCTTCAACGTGTACCCGCGGGAGATCGAAGAAGCCCTCTACGCCCACGCGGCGGTGGCCGAGGCGGCCGTGGTCGGCATTCCCCACGAGAGCCACGGCGAGGAGGTCAAGGCCATCGTCGCGCTCAAGCCGGGGCAATCGGTCGACGAGGCGGGGATCATCGAGCACTGCAAGCAGCGGCTCGCCGCCTACAAGTACCCGCGCATCGTCGAGTTCCGCGACGCCCTGCCCAAGGGCGCAACGGGCAAGATCCTCAAGCGGGTGCTCCGCGACGAAGCCCAGGGCAAGGGCTGAGTCGCGGCCGTCGCATCGACCTCAACGACGGTCGGGGTCGATGCCCAGCGGGCGGAGATAGCGAGCGATGGTGGCCTCGCGATCGCTGGTGCCATCGAGCGACTGATACAGCGAGATGACCTCCTCGCTGATCGCGGGGATGATCGCCGCGAGGCCCCCGCCCGCGGGCACGGCCGTGTCGGGGCCGAGTGTGTCGTGGACGAACTTGGTCAGCAGCGCCTGCACCTCGGCCTCTTTGCCCGGCTCCATGGGCGAGATGATCGCCTTGGTCACGTCCAGCAGGCGCTCGATCCTGGTGGCCGTGGCGGGCAGCCCGGTGGAGAGCTTCTCGGCTCGTCCGGCGAGTTCGTCGAGCACGGGGAGCATGGGCGCGGCCGTGCCGTTCTTGGCGACCTGGGCCATGATCTCCAGGTAGGCCCGCAGCAGCAGCCGAGCCTCGCGCTTGAGCGCCTCGGGATCCGCCTTGGTCGTGTCTTCGGTCTTCCCCTTCGACTCCGACTTGGCCTTGCCCTCGGCGGTCGCGGGTTTTTTGTCGTCGCACCCGGTGGGCAACAGCAGCGCAAGGGTGACGATGACGGCGATTTTCTGGAGCATCTCAGCCTCCGCCGGCCAGCATGGCCCGGGCGTCGAACCCATACATCAGCGCATCACTGAGCGCCATGCCCTTGCGGGCCGCCCCCCGAGCGTTGAAGTGCAGGTAGTCACCCCGCGCGAGCGGAGGATCGGCGTTCACCCACGTCTCCATCGAAAACTCGCCGCCCATGAAGGCCACGCCGTCCCAGAAGCCGCAGCCCTCCTGGGCCGCGATGTGGCGCTGGACCTCGATGATCTCGTTGAGCTGGGTCCGCGTCCGCAGCTCGCCGTCTTCCCGAATCGGGAAATCGACCGGGCCGATGATGAGACAGCTGGCCTCGGGCAGCGCCCGCTGGAAGCGATGCAGCTGCGCCCGCAGGTCCTCGGCGTAGAGCGGAATCGACATTTCCTCGTCGACCGACTCGTTGGTCCCGTACGAAAGCGTGTACAGGTCGGGCGCGCGGCGAGCCAGGTTGTCGGCCCACAGCGGCTCGTTCCACGCCAGGTGGTTGGGGCCGCGGGTACCATCGATTCCGAGCACGTCGACCACGACGCCCGGGTCGTTGCGCTCGAGCACCACCCCGAACACGCGGACCTCGGCCTCGTCGATCGTCTCGACGCGCAGCCGATGCGGCCCCGGCTCGACCTCGAGCGCGTGATACCCCGGCCCGAGTTCCTCGCCGTCGGTGCTGACGACCACCGCGGGGCCATCGTCGAGGCTGAAGCGAAACGAGCCGCCGCCGGGGTGGCGCAGGAAGAAAAGCTCGACCTTCGCCAGCTCTTGGCTGGACGTCGATTTTTTCTTGGGCTCGACCGTCGACCACTGCTTCTTCTTGGTCGCCGTGAACGAGGCCCCGAGCAGGCCGTAGTGTCCGTCGAGACGACCGCTGCGAACCTGCGCGTGCTCTTTTTGCCAGCCCTTGGAGGCCTGGACCTTCACCTCGTTGTGTCGATACCAGCGCGACAGCGGAGCCAAGGGCACGAAGCCGGGGCCACCGTCCCCGAAGCGGGTCTGCAGGTAGGTTCGGATGTAGCCGACGCCGAGGTCGGCCGCGGTGCCCGACGCCCCGTACATCGCCACCCGCACCTTGCCGTCGGGGTCTCGACCCTCGACGAGCGCCTGGAGGGCAGCATGGAAGTGGGCCAGCGCGGGGCCGGAGTCGGGGTCGGTGACCGGAATGAAGTAGCCGGGCATCGGCGCCGGGCTCGGCTCGGCTTCCGTCTCCGCTTCGGCCTCGGCCTCGGCCTCGGTGACGGCCTCACTCACGTCGGTCGTCTCGACACCAACCTCCTCCGGCAAAGGCACGGGATGCAGCAGCGGCAAGTGGCCCCCGCGAAGCAGGCGCTCCTGCGCTCGAGCGTGGGCCTCCGCCGTCTCGACCGTGCGCACCGGTCCCGGCGGTAACGGTGCGGGCTCCGGCTCCGGCTCCGGCTCGGGTTCGACCGGCGGCTCCTCGATGACCGCGACGGGCTCCGGCTCCGGCTCGACGGGCGTGGAGCCCGCATCGGGCGAGACCGGCTGGCTACAGGCGCTCGCACCCAAACCCACCATCATCAACCAGGCCAGGGTGCGCGTGGGCATCCCTTTCATCGTTCGCCGTTGTGCGCCGCGGGTCAAATTCCCGGAGCAATGGCGGGTCGATCGCCTCCGACTCCCGCTTCGGCCGATTCGCGTTCTCGCGCAGTCTTGGGGCATGGTGCGGGCCATGGGAAAGGACAAGACCCCGGTCACCGCGGCCATTCGCGTGCTCCGCAAGCATGGGGTGAAGTTCACGCCCCGCCTCTACGACTACGAGCCTCGCGGCGGTACCGAGCATAGTGCAGCCTGCCTCGGCGTCGACGAGCACGCGGTCATCAAGACCCTGGTGATGGAAGACGACGCCCGCCAGCCGCTGGTGGTGCTCATGCACGGGGACTGCTCCGTGTCGACCAAGGCACTCGCGCGACACCTCGGCGTCAAGACGATCCGTCCTTGCGAGCCCGCCGTCGCCGATCGCAACAGCGGCTACCAAGTCGGCGGCACCTCCCCCTTCGGTACCCGCAAGGCCATGCCGATCTACATGGAATCCACCATCGCCGACCTGTCCGAGCTGTACATCAACGGGGGCAAGCGGGGCTTTTTGGTGTCCATGGCTCCGGCCGAGCTCGTGCGCGTGCTGTCACCGACGCTGGTCCAGGTCGCCATCGCGGCGGGTTCCTGAGCGGGGTGGTAAGACTGCCGCATGAAGCTCACCGTGCTCTCCGAGGCGGTCGTCCGCGAGATCATCACCGTCGAGCTCGCCTTCGAGGCCGTCGGTGAGGCGCTGAAATCCGTCGCCACCAGGCACGCCAGCATCATGCCCGTGGTGCTCGCCGAGGGCGGCCCGGGCGGAGCGATGTTCGGGGTCAAGACGGCCACGCATCTGTCCGCGGGCCTGCTCGGGCTGAAGGTGGGCAGCTACTTCCCCGAAAACCACGCCCGCGGTATTCCCAATCACGGTTCGACCACCCTGCTGCTCGACGGTGAGACCGGCCTGCCTCGCGCCATCGTCAGCGCCGGCTACCTCAACGGCCTGCGCACCGCGGCTGCCAACGCGGTGGCCGTCGATCGACTCGCCCGCGAAGACGCCAGCGTGCTGGGGGTCATCGGCGCCGGGCACCAGGCGGAGTTCGAGGTCCGCGCCGTCGCGGCCCGTCGCGCCCTGCGGCAAGTGAAGGTCTGGAGCCGCACGCCCACCAGCGCCGCCGATCTATGCCAGCGCCTCGGCGACCTCGACCTCGAAGTCACCGCCGTCGACCAGGCCCGCGCCGCCGTGGAAGGAAGCGACATCGTCACCACCGTCACCCCCGCCCGAGCGATTCTCGTGGAAGCGGGCTGGGTCGGCCCCGGGACGCACATCTCCGCCATGGGCTCGGACACCGACGGCAAGCAGGAGCTCGACCCGCGGCTCATGGAGCGCGCCACCGCCTTCGCCGACCTGCCCGCGCAGTCCGTACGCATCGGCGAGTTCCAGCACGCCGCCGCGGCCCAGCTGCTGACCGCCGACGACATCACCCCGCTCGGCGCCGTCTTGCTCGGTCAACACCCCGGCCGCACCACCCCCGACGAGATCACCGTGTTCGACAGCTCGGGCGTCGCCCCCCAAGATCTGCACGTCGCCGCCGCCGTGCTCCGCGAAGCCACCGCCCGCGGCCGAGCCTCGATCATCGACTTCTAGGAGCCGCGTCATGTACATCGAGCCCTTTGCCGTCGAACTATGGATGAACGAGTGGGAGACCAAGTGCGACTGGAATCTCGCCGAGACCTGCGTGCATAGCCTGACCGTCGCCGAGCTGCTCGAGCTGTGCGGCAAGGACCGCGACGCCCTCTCCGAGTTGCTGGGCATGCAGCTCACCTATGGCGCCATCGAGGGCTCCACCCCGCTACGCCAGGCCATTGCTGCGCTGTACGAGCGCCAGGCGGTGGACAACACCATCGTCACCCACGGGACGATCGGCGCCAACATGTTGGTGCACAAGACCCTGGTGAGCCGCGGAGACCGAGTCATCTCCGTCGTGCCCACCTACCAGCAGCACTACTCGATCCCCGCCAGCATCGGCGCGGAGGTCGTGCCGCTGTGGCTCCGCGAGAACAACGGTTTTTTGCCCGACCTCGACGAGCTGCGCGGGCTCACGGAGTCCGGGGTGCGGCTCATCGCGATCAACAACCCCAACAACCCCACCGGCTCGCTGATGGATCGGCAGATGCTGCTCGACATCGCCGAGATCGCCCGGGCTCACGGCGCGTGGCTGCTCTGCGACGAGGTCTATCGGGGGACCGACCAGGTCGGTGACGGCACGTCGCCGTCCATCGCCGATCTGTACGAACAGGGGATCAGCACCGCCAGCATGTCCAAGGCGTTCTCGCTCGCCGGGCTGCGCTTGGGCTGGGTGGCCGGGCCGAAGTCGCTCATCGAGAACATCATCATCCACCGCGACTACGACACGATCTCGGTGGGGATGATCGACGACCACCTCGCCACCATGGCCCTGGAGAACGCCGATCGGATTCTCGGGCGCAGCCAGGCGATTACGCGACGCAACGTGGCGATCCTGTCCGACTGGGTCGACGCCGAACCGGGCATCAGCTGGCACGAGCCGCGCTCGGGGACGACGGCCCTGCTGAAGTACGAGCGAGACATCCCCTCCCGCGACTTGTGCATCGCGCTGTTGAAGGAGACGGGGGTGATGCTGACGCCCGGGTCGGCCTTGAAGATGGAGGGGTACCTGCGGATCGGGTACGCGAACGCGACCGAGATCCTGCGAGAGGGGCTGACGCGGATGTCCGCGTTCCTCCGCGAAGGGTGAGAGCACGCGGCCCGACTAGCGGCGCCGCTTGTTCGCGTTCGGGTTGGGCGGGCGCGGTGCCCCCGACAGATACTGCGGCGCCCACTCGACGCCGTAGTACCCCTGTTCGGCCGCGGCGTGCAGCGTCAGATACGGGTCGGCCAGGTGCGGTCGGGCGAGGGCACACAAATCCGCGCGCCCCGAGGCCAGGACCGTATTGATGTGGTCCCACCCCGCGATGGCCCCGACCGCGATCGTCGGGATCCCGGCTTCATGCCGAATGCGGTCGGAGAACGGGGTCTGATACATCCGGCCGTAGCGGGGCTTCTGCTCGGGCACGGTCTGCCCGCTCGAGACGTCGATGATGTCGGCGCCGTGCTCCTTCAGCGCCCGCGCGATCGCGACCGCATCGTCGGCCTCGATGCCTCCCGGCGTCCAGTCGACGGCGGAGATCCGCACGGAGATGGGCTTGTCGTCGGGCCAGGCTTCGCGCACGGCGTCGAAGACCTCCAGGGGGAAGCGCATTCGATTCTCGAGGCTCCCGCCGTACTCGTCTTCGCGGCGATTGGTCAGCGGCGAGATGAAGGTGGCCAGCAGATAGCCGTGGGCCATGTGGACCTCGACCATGTCGAAACCAGCGGCCTCGGCCCGACGCGTGGCGTCGACGTACGCGGCCTTGACCTCGTCCATGTCGGCCCGGGTCATGGGGCGGGGGCTCTGGCTGATGCCCTCGTGCAGCGGCACGGCCGACGGCGCGATGAGCTCCCAGTTCCCCTCGGGCAGCGGCTTGTCGTAATCCTCCCACAGCACGCCCGTGGAGCCCTTGCGCCCGGCGTGGCCGAGCTGGACGGCGATCTTGGCCTTGGAGTGGCGATGCACGAAGTCGGTGACCCGGCGCCACCCCTCGACGTGCCGATCATCATAGAGACCGGCGCACCCTGGGCTGATGCGTCCGTCGGTGGTCACATTGGTCATCTCGGTGATGACGAGCCCGGCTCCGCCCACGGCCCGGCTTCCCAGGTGCACGAGGTGCCAATCGTCGGGCATGCCGTCCTCGGCCGAGTACATGCACATGGGAGACACCACGACGCGGTTCTCCAGGCGCATGCCCCGTAGCTCGAAGGGGGTGAACATGGGCGGCGGGGGCGGGTCTTGCTTGGCGCAGCCGTTGGCGTCGGCGAACCAACGGTCGACCTTGGCGATGAAGGCCTCGTCGCGGAGCTTCAGGTTGTCGTGGGTGACCCGCTTGCTGCGGGACATCAGGCTCATGGTCAGCTGCGGCAGCGGATCGTCCGCGTAGCGCTTCATCTCCTCGAACCACCACTGGCTGGTCTCCGCCGTCTTCTGCAGCTTGGCCGCGTCGACCCAGCGCACCTCTTCGTAGGCCCGCAGCGCGGTGCGAACGTCCTCGTGCTCTTGCAGGGACTTGACCAGGGTGATGGCGTCTTCCATGGCCATCTTGGTGCCCGAGCCGATGGAGAAGTGCGCGGTGTGGGCCGCGTCGCCGATCAGCACGACGTTGTCGTGGAACCAGGTCTCGTTGCGGACCCGACGGAAGTTGATCCACGAAGACTTGTTGGTGAGCAGGCGGTGCCCCTCGAGCTCCTCGGCGAAGATGCGCTCGCAGTAGGCCACGCCCTCGTCCACGCTCATCTTGTCGAGCCCGGCCGCCTTCCACGACTCTTCGTCGGTCTCGACGATGAAGGTGCTGGTGGTGTCGTTGAAGGGATAGGCGTGGACCTGGAAGAACCCGTGCTCGTTGCTGCACAGGAAGAACTTGAAGGCGTCGAAGACCTTGGTCGTCCCCAGCCAGATGAACTTGGCCGCGCCGACGCGGATGTCGGGCTTGAAGTGGTCGGCGAGCTGGGTGCGGGTGCGGCTGTTGATGCCGTCCGCGGCGACGACGAGATCGGAGTCGGCAAAGGCGTCGACGCCCTCGACCTCGGTGGAGAAGTTGAGCTTCACGCCCAGCTCGGCGCAGCGCCCTTGGAGGATCTGCAGAAGGCGTCGCCGGGCGAAGCCGGAGAACCCGTGGCCGCCCGAGCGCATCATCTCGCCGCGGTAGTGCACGTCCACCGCGTCCCAGTGCACGAACTCCTTGGTGATCCGCTCGTGGGTGACGTCGTCGGCGTCGAGGAAGTGCGAGAGCGTCTCGTCGGAGAACACGACGCCCCAACCAAAGGTGTCGTCGGCTCGGTTGCGCTCGTGGACCTCGATCTCCCAGTCGGGTCGGGCCCTCTTCATGAGCAGGCTGAAGTACAGGCCCCCTGGGCCGCCGCCGATGACCGAGATCTTCATATCGACTCCCTCGTGTCGGAGCGCTCGCCGAGACGACCGTCCGCAGCGTGATGGTAGACGGGGCCTGGTGAGGCAAAAACGGCGCCCCCTCACGCGGGCGCGACAACTCCGGTGAGAAGCTTCACGGTGAGGGTATGCTCCCGGCGCATGACCGGAGCTCGTGATCGCTGGTTACTGGGCGCGTTCGTACTGTCGGGCGCCGCGGGGCTGGGCTACGAGATCCTCTGGACACGGCTGCTGACCTTGGGCCTGGGCAGCGAGACCCTCGGGGTGCTCGGAGCGCTGGCGGGGTTCTTCGGCGGCATGGCCCTCGGCGCGGCCGCCCTGCACAACCGCGCTCGTACCTCGGCCGATCCCGTTCGGATGTTCGCCCGCTTGGAGCTTGCGGCGGCCGGCTTCGCCGTGCTGAGCCCCTGGTGGTTGCACGCGGTGGCCAGCGCCCTGCCGGCGATGATCGGGCCGCAAGCGAGCGCGCAGGGCAGCACGACCATCGGCGTGTCGATCGCAATCGCGGCCGCCGTGCTGCTGCCGGGCACGTTCTGCCTGGGCGCCACCCTCCCCGCGCTGGTGGAAGCCCGACGTCGCGCGTGCCCCGACGACCCGGACGGCCGCGGGCTCGGTCGCCTCTATGCCGCCAACACCGTGGGCGCCACCTTCGGCGTGCTGCTCACGGTGCACGTGCTGCTTCCCCTCGGCGGAGTCATCGGCGGCGCGATCATCTTGGCGGGTCTCGGCGCGGGTGCGGCCGCCATCGCGACCCGGTGGGGCAGGCAGACATCACTGCCTACTGCGCCGATCGAGACCGGCGACGACGACAGCGGACCCAAGGTCGACGCCAGCAAGGATCCCGACCCCGACGTGGCGAAGGAGCCGTGGATCCTCCTCGCGCTGCTGGCGGGGACCGGGCTGGCCGGCGTCGGGCTCGAGGTCGTCGCGGTCCAAGTGCTGTCGCAGGTCCTCGAGAACACGATCTTCACGTTCGCCCACGTGCTCGCGGTCTACCTGCTGGGTACCGCGCTGGGAGCGGCGCTGTACGTCCGCTATGCCGCGGCCGCAGTCGCGGGCCGACCTGCCACCATCACCGCCGCCCTCGTCATCGCGCACGCCTTGGCCGTGACCTGGGCCGCCTTCGCGCTGTCCAACGGCTACGACTGGCTCACCGGGATCGCGGGCAAGGACGCGAGCTTCGAGGCCGAGATGCTGGCCGAGGCCATCGTCGCGACCTTGGTGCTCGGGCCCGCCACCCTGCTGATGGGCGCCACCTTCTCGCACGTGGCCAGCCTGCTCGCGCCGCGGGGCATCGGCCACGCCTACGCCCTCAACACGCTCGGTGGGGCCATCGCGCCGTTCGTGTACGGGCTGTGGGCGATCGAGACACTGGGGTATCGCGACGCCCTGTTCGCGGTCGCGTACACCTACCTGCTGCTCTTCGGTGCGTTCTCCTGGTTCCGGCGCTTCCCGCCGCTCCCCACCATCGTCGGCATCGTGGCCGCCGTCGCCCTGACCTCGGCCACGCAGCCCCAGCTGATCCTCGTGCCCGAAGACGAGGACTGGGAGGTGCTCGAGACCCGCGAGACGCTGCTGGGCGCGGTGGTGGTGAGCGAGTACCGACCGGGCGGCGAGCAGCAAAAAGGCATGCCGCTGCGGCGCCTGCAGGTCGGCGAGGAGTTCCGCATGGGCGGCGCCCTGGCCTTCGGCGAGCGGCGTATGGGTCAGATCCCGCTGCTGCTCCACCCCGAGCCCAAGCGGGCGCTCTTTTTGGGCGTGGGCACCGGGGCCACGCTGGGCGCGGTGCGTGACCACGCCTCGCTCGAGCATGTCGATGCGGTCGAGCTGGTCCCCGCCGTGATCGACCAGCTGCACTACTTCAGCGACATCAACGGCGACATCACCAACGACGAGCGCGTGCAGCTGCATCCCGCCGATGCGCGGCGCTTCGCCGCGGCCAGCCCTCAGACCTACGACGTCGTCGTCGCCGACCTGTTCCATCCGGGTCGCGATGGTGCGGGCAACCTCTACGCCCTGGAGCACTTCGTCAATGTCCGCGAGCACCTCGCCGAGGGCGGGCTCTTCGCTCAGTGGCTGCCGCTATACCAGCTCGATCCGCAGTCCCTGCGCCTGCTGCTGCGAACCTTCGGAGAGGCTTTCGGTGAAGTGCACGTGCTGCTGGGCATCTACAACGTGCAGACCCCGGCCATCGTGCTCGTGGGACGACGGTCCGCCGACGGCCCCCTCGGCGTCGAGCTGGAATCGCTGGTGCAGCGCCTCGCCGCCCCCATCTATCGCGAGCTACTGATGGACCCCCGCGACATGCTCGGCGCCTACCTCATGGATCGCGAGGCGATGCTGGCCTTCGCGGGCCCCGGAGACATCAGCTCCGACCTCATGCCGCGACTGACGGTGCAGGCCCCTCGCAGCGCGTACGAGGAGAGCAAGACCCGCGGCCGCGACAACCTGATGGAGCTGATGGCCGCCCGTAGTCCGATACCCGAGGGCTTCGTGCAGGCGAGCACCCCCGAGCGCGACGAGGCCTTTGCCGCCCAGCGCACCCAGTTCGCCGATGCCCTGGCCCACTACCTCGGCGGCGAGTCGGCACGATTGGACACCGAAGGCAGCGTCCCCGGGCTGGTCGCCGCGCTGCCTTGGTACACCGATGCCTACAAGGCCGCGCCACAGTTCCGGCCCGCCCGCGGCATGCTGCTGCAGGCCGCGAGATCCGGCAACGACCTCGCGGAAGAGATTTTTCCGATGATGCTCGAGCAGACGCCCAAGGAGCGCATGGTGTGGCAGGGCTACCTCGCGTATCTGCAACGCATCGGTGACACGGAGCGCTACGCCGCCGCGGTACAGCAAGCCACTGAAGCGCTCGATCTGCCCGCGGCCGCCCACCCCTAGTCGCGCTTGGCCATGGCTGGGACTTCGCCCGGCGAGACTCGCATGCAGAGGCGACCTGGCCCGTGCCGATCTCCGCCCCACGTGCCGCGGGCCAATGAGAGAGTTGCACCCCTGGACTCGGGATGACGCTGACCTCGGTGGCGTCGACATCGCTCGGTGCCCAGCCAGCGGCCTCCCCTCCCGCCAAATCTCTCTCGATCGGACGCCCACGGGGGCTCCTGCGACGAGCCGGCCGTCGTGTCCGGGCCAAGAGGCCGCATGGTCGCCCGGACACGACCCGTCCCGCATGCGGCCCCATTGCCGCCCTCCCCGGGGAATGCGCTCGCGCAGAGCCTGTTAGCCTGCGCGGAACAAGGAGAACACGTCGATGGAAGTCATCAACGGATCGGGCGATCGATTGTCGAACGTCCTCGGCTTGCTCAAGAGCCTACGCGGTAGCGGCCCAGCGGGCGCGCTCGTGTGGTTCGTGCTCGCCTTCATCATGGTGCTGATCCTGATGTTCAGCTCGTTCACCACGATCGAGCCCGGCCAGGTCGCAGTGCGGGTCAACAACATCAGCGGAGAGCAGGAAGCTCGCACCCAACCCGGGCTCGTGTTCCGGGCCCCCTTCGGGATCCACTCCGTCTACATCATCGACGCGAGCCCGCAGACCTTCGTCATGCAGGGCAACAAGGCCAAGGACGCCCTGCACGTCCAGGAGCTCACCGTCCGGGCCAGCGACGGCTCGAACTTCCTGTTCAAGGACACCACCATCATCTTCCAGGTGCTCGGCTCGAGCGCGCGCGAGGTGATTCGGGACGCGGGTCCCGAGGACGACTTCAAGCGATGGATGCGGCCCTACGCCCGCGCCATCCTCCGCGACGAGTTCGGTCGCGAGTCCACCATCTCCGTGTCCAACCCGGCCAAGTTCGGCGAGGCCACCGAGCGTGCGCGGGCCCGCCTCAACGCCCTGCTCGAGCCGCACGGCGTATCGGTCACCAAGATCGTCACCCCGCGGCCTCGCTTCAACGAGCAGTACGAGAACCTGATCGAGGCTCGCAACGAGGCGGAGAACCAGCTCACCGTCATCGAGTCCGAGCTGCTGCGCGCCGAGACCGAGCGCGAGCGAACCCTGGCCGAGGTCGATCGCGACCAGAACAAGATCATCCAGGAGCGACGCGCCAGCCTCGAGGCGGCCCTGGCCACCGCGGTCACGCTCCAGGCCGACAAGATCCGGCAGGTCGACACCTACCGCATCGAGACCGTCTCCAAGGGTCAAGCGGCCAAGTCCGCGGCCGAGCGCCAGGCCACCGAACTCGAGGGTCAGCTGCAAGCCGACTACGAGGCCAAGAAGGCGGCCATCGACGCGTTCAAGACCCAGCCGGTCGAGCGCGTCATGGAGCGCATGGGCGAGAAGCTCAAGGGCGTCACCATCGACATCCAGCCCTGGGCCGACGACTCCACCCCCTCACGGCTCCGCCTGGAGCAGGCAGGAGCGGCCCGATGAAAGCCATCGTTCGCATCCTCCGCATCTTCGTGGTCGGCCTGTTCATCCTGTGGATCGGCCCCAAGTTCTGCTTCGCCACCATCGAGCCCGACACCATCGGCGTGCGCCAGAGCAACTTCTCCGGCGTGCACGAGGAGGACCTCGGGCCCGGCTGGGCGCTGCGGATCCCCGGCGCCCACAAGATCATCGAGGTGCCGCGGCGCTTCGAGTTCCTCGACTACACCAACGACGACATGGGCCCGCAGGAGCCCCTGCAGATCCGTACCAAGGACAACAACATCGTCGTCATCGACGTGTCGGTGCCCTATCACGTCAAGCCGGGCGAGGCCTATCAGCTGGTGCGCGCGGGCAACCACGTCGAGGACCGCAAGGGCCTGCTCCGCTTCCAGCGGCTCGCCGAGGAGACCACCGTCAGCGTGCTGCGCGAGCACCTGGCCGAGCTGACCTCGGCCGAGTGGTACGACAGCGCGCGCCGCCTGGAGGTCGCCCAGACGGCCCTCGGCATCCTCAACGAGTCGCTCGGCGACCTGCACGTCGAAGCCGAGGCAGTGCTGGTCCGCGCGGTCACCTTCCGCGACGAGTACGAGCGTCAGCTGCAGCAGATCCAGCTCAACGAGCAGAACAAGCTGCTCGACGGCGCCCGCGAGCGCGTCGCCACCAAGCAGCAGGACCTCGACAAGTACGCCCAGGGCACCAACGCGCTGTCCGCCTCGCGCGAGCAGCAGTGGAAGGCCAAGCTCGCCATCCTCGAGCGCGCCTACCAGGTCGGGTTCATCGACGTCGAAGGCGACACCGCTCCGGGTGCGGCGCGAAAGAAGCTGACCGAGATGACCCCCGAGCAGCGGTCGGTCGTCGTGGCCGAGGCCACCAAGGCCCTGGCCATGGAGCCCGAAGCCCTGGACGACTCCTACCTGCTGGGCATCCAGAACATCCAGGCCGAGACCCTCGAGTACGACCAGCGCGTCCGTCTCGAGGCCGATGGTGTCTCCGCCCGACTCACCGCCGAGGGTGACGCCACCATCGCCCAGGTCCGCGGTGCCTACGAGACCCGAGTCAACGAGCTGCTCGACAGCGTCGCCGGCCGGGCCTACGTCGCCTACGTCGCCGCCGAGAACATCCAGTTCGACGACACCCTGGTGTTCCAGAGCGACGACGGGTTCCCCACCGTGCTGCGGCTGCGGGAGATGACCGAGCGCTTCATGGGCCTGCGCTGAAGGAGGCCCGGCTGAGCCCCCTTTTTCGGGGGGCTCGGCCCACCGCTACGGCGGGATATACCCAGCACACGCTGCGGCGACGCCGGGGACCACCCCGAGCAGGAAGCTGGCGTACTCCTGCTCGCACACGTCCCCGACCGCGCCTTGCGGGAAGGCCCAGGTGAAGTCGATGAGCCGCGGCGAGTGCTGAGCTCCGGTCACGCCGTCCCAGGGCCCGACGCACGCGTTGGGCTCTTCGATGCCGACCAGCGAGTAGACGACGATGTCGTTGAGCCAGCCGCCCTTCTTGTCGGCCAGGGTCGTGACCCACGTGGCCGGGTCGCCCATCGAGCCCCACGAGGTGTCGGCTTCGACGTCGTCTTCCTCGTTGGTCACGATGACCACCACGAGCAAGGCGTCCTCGCGCAGGAAGCCGTTGTGGAAGCCGTCGGGCGCGAGGTTGTCGTCGTCGAGCGCGGTGAGCAGCATGTCCATGGGCCGCTCGTTGGGCGAGCCGCCGATCCCCACCGACAGCGCGCACTCGAGCTCCGTGGACAACGCCATGCTCGAAGAGATCATCCAGTTGAGCCCCCCCTCGTAAGGACCGCAGGGCTCGGCGTTGGCCTGCACCATCTGGTCCTCGTCGGTGGTGATGACCCCGATGTTGATGTTCTCGGTGAGCGTGGGGATGGTGCTCTGAATCTGCTGGATGAATGCGAGCGCGGTGCCGCGGAGCCGAATCTGCTCCTCGAGCATCGGCTCGGAGTTGTCGACGACGAACAGCACGTCGACGCCCGTGCACGGCACGGCGGGGGGCAGGTCGTCGGAGGTCGAGCTGTCGGCGTCGCCTCCCGTGTCGGTCCCGCTGCCGCTGGTGGTGACGGCCCCGGTCGGGTCGGTCGTGCCCCCGCCGCTGGAATCGGCCGTGCCCGACGAGGCGCCAGGGCTGCCGGGGCCGTTGGACTCGGTCGAGAAGTCGAAGCCGTCGTCGCCCCCGTCCGGGCTGCAGCCGAGCAGGAGCAGCGCTCCGAGCAACCCTCGCCCCACGATCCTCCCGCCTTCGATCCCCGTCATCGAGGCCCGAGCGTACCAGCTGGGTGCGCTAGTCGTCGGGCGCACCGTAGGAGATCCAAAGGCGGATGATGTCTTGCTCTTCTTCGCTCAGCGGGTTGGCCCCCAGCGGCATCCGCATGCCCGAGAAGCCATCGCTGGTCAGCTTGGTCATGAGGTAGCTGTTGGTGGGATTGCCCGCGGTCACCAGCGGAATCTCGGGATTCTGGGTGGACTGCTTGAACAGGTTGTCTCGCGCAAATCCCGCGGTGAGGTCGAGATCGGCAGCGGGGGCCAGCTCGCCGTGGCAGCCCGCGGTGGCACAGCGCGCGCTGAGGATGGGCTGCACGTGACCGGAAAAGGTCGCGCCGCTGTCGGGGTCGGGCTCGCCGAACTCGGCCGCGTACGCGCACCCCTCGTAGTCGATGACCGCGTAGGGGCTGTCGCCGTCGGGCTCGTCGGTGCCTTCGATCCAGCAGGCGATGGCGACGACCTCGGCCGCGGACAGGGGCTGGTTGGCCAGCGGCATGGGGCTGCCGGGCACGTTGCCCTGCAGCCGCTGCAGCAAGTACGAGCCCCAGGGGTCGCCCGGCTTGATCTCGAAGAAGTGATCGTCGGTCTCCGCCCCGAGCACGCCGTCTTGGTTGGGGTCGCCCCCGACGATGTCGTCCTCGAGCAGCGTGTGCACGTTGTCGCCGAGCATGTCGAAGCCGACGACCTGGACCGCGTTGACGCCCGCGGCGTAGGTGACCGCGTTCTCGACGATGCCCACGGTGAGCATGCCGGCGTCGGTGGTGCGCAGGACCTCGAAGCTCTCCGGGGTCATCACGTCGAGCATGGCCGCGGGGATGGGGTCGGCGAGATACAGGACGGCCGAGCTCACCACGCCCATGGCGTCGGTGGGGAACTCGACGTGTCCGACCTTCGTCTCCCAGCCGAGGTTGCCGCCCGTGGTGAAGCGCAGGACGTCGGCCTCGGGCTCACAGCCGCCGTAGGTGTTCAGCGGATCTTCGACGTCGAAGTTGCAGGGCCGCCCCAACGCGGTGAGCATCGACTGCGGGGTGCGCAGGTCGGGATACTCCTTGTTGTTGTGGCAGACGTTGGCGAAGGGCGTGCACGTGCGGGTGATGACCTTCTCGTGCAGGTCGAGATAGGTCGGGAACTCGCGCTTGGCCTCTTCGACGAAGGGCGTGCCGTCGTCGGGCGCATCGACGGGCTCGCCTTCGGTCTCGGCCTCGCCCGTGGCCCCGTCGGTGGCACCCTCGGTATCCCCGTCGTCGCCCACGGCTCCGCCATCGCCGAAGCTCCCTCCACCCCCCTCGCCGACGGTGCAGGCGGCCAAGGGAGCGATGCAAGCGAGGACGGCGAGGTGGGACAAACGAAGCACGGGTTCAGACTCCTTCGATGAGCACGAGCGGGGGGCAGCTCAGAATATCGCGTTCAGGGGCGTGACGCTGGGCCAGACTTCTTCGGTGGGCACACCGAGCACGGCCAGGGCCATCGCCAGCTTCTCCACCGTGCCGAAGATGGGCTCGCCCTTCATCGGCTCCATGGTGTTGGGGTCGGTGAGGCCGAACATGCGACCGCCCTGCTCCGCGACGAGGCCACCGCTGAAGGGCAGCGCCTGATAGCGCGAGCCCGGGCCGCCGGTGTGGTCGGAGCCACCACCCGAGTTGAAGCCGCCCGACATCAGGTTGTCGCGACCGAACTCGCTGGTGACCATGATGAGGGTGTGATCCCAGTAGGTGCCGCCCTCGGGGTGGGTCATGCGCTTGAGCGCGAAGTTCAGGCCCGCGAACATCCGGGCGATGCCGTTGGCGCTGGCCGAGTAGGCCGCGGTCTCGGCGGAGTGGGTGTCCCAGCCGTTGTCGCCCACCATCACCGCGGCGGAGCCGTGCTGGATGAAGCGCAGGGCCAGGGCCATGTTGCGACCGAGCATCTCGGTGCCGAAGATGGCCGCGAGCTCGGCGTTGGTGAGCTGCTCGCCCGCGGTGGGCTCGGTGGCCACCCGCAGCGAGGGGTCGAGGAAGACCTGGCGGAAGGCCTCGACGTTCTGCTTGCCGTTGCTCATGCGCTGGATGAGCTGGCGGTCCCGGGCGCTGCGGCGCGCGGAGGTCGTGCCGTCGAGCCCGGCCTCGAAGGCGCGCGCCCACTCGGGCTGGCCGCCGCCGTCGTCACCGCTCTGCTCGGCGAACTCGGAGAAGGACGGCACCATCACCGGAGTGATCGAGCCCGACGGGATGCCGAAGGGCGTGGTCGCGTTGCCAGTGCCGATGACCACGGGCGGGAAGACGAGCCCCGCCGTGCCCTGGTTGTAGTTGTCGTGCAGCTCGTAGATGCGGCTGACCCAGCTCTCGCGGCCCTCTTCGTAGCCGCTGGAGATGATGTTGCGGGCGGTGCCGTGGGCACCGACGCCGGCCGCCGCTCCCGGGGTGTGGTCGACCGTGCCCAGCACGCAGATCTCGTTGCTGATCATCGGCAGCGAGGGCATGGCCACGCCGAACAGCGCCTGCGTGTCGGTGTAGGGCGCCGCGTCGAAGACGCCGCCCACGCCCCACTCGGTGCCGGGCGCTCCGACCTGGGTCCCGTAGGGATTCCAGCGCGGGTCCACGGCGCCGTTGAACATGGGGACCGAGCGCGCGCCACCGTCGAGGTTGATGACGATGAGGTGGTTGTGCCGGCTGGCGGGGATTCCCAGTCCCGCCTTGCTGATCCGAGGAGTCCAGACCCAGGGGGCCACGGCTCCGGTGGCAGCGGCACCGAGGCCCAGCTTGAGGAAGCCGCGGCGGTTTTGCTTGGTGATGGTCGACATGGTCTTCGCCTTTCCCTTTCGTCCGCGTGTTTCCTAGTAGAACAAGAAGTCCGCTGCCTTGAGCGTCAGCCGACAGGTCTCGACCGCAAAGTCGGCCGGGGTGCACTCGAGGTCGTCGCGGCAACCGCTGACCCCGGCCATGAGGGCCTCGTCGGAGACCTCGGGAATGGGACGGACCATCGCCGCCGAGTAGACCTGGTTGGCCGCGGTGCGAAGCGCCGCCTCGGACTTGTCGGTGGGGTCCTCGATGAACTGGAGCGGGTAGATGGGCGCCTGGACGTCGGCCGCGGCGCACAGCTCGGCGGTGAGCGTCGCCTGGGTCAGCGCCGCGATGAGGCCGGTTCGTGCCTCACGGAACTGGGTCACGTGGTCGGGGCAGCCCCCGAGCAGCTGGGCCCGGTCGCGGAACTCGTAGTCCGGCGCGCTGCCGCCCCCCATGGTGGGGTAGGCGTGCGGGTGCGGGCCCGAGGAGCCCGACTGCACCACCGGGTAGCGATGGTCGCAGCTACCGAGGTCCTGCCCGGTGAGCTTGGCCGCGGTGCGCAGCCAGTCCTCGGCGTCCATCTGCTTGACCGGCCCGTGCCAGTACGGCGGCGCCCAGTCGTCGGGGTTGGGCGCGTCCTCCTCCTCGAACTCGTGGCTCGCGGTGTACAGGCCCGAGGTCAGGATCTCGTACTCGACCTCGCGGATGTCACCGCCGTTGGCCTCGAGCATGTCGACCAGAGCCTGGCGCACCGTGGGCAGCTCGCCGCCCGCGTCATAGCCGAGGTAGCGCTGCAGCGCGCGGTCGACATAGGACTCGTAGAACGTGGGCTGCTCGGTGAGCAGGCGCCCCGGCAGGCGCAGCTGGTTCCACTGCTCGGGGGTCAGGCTGGACTGGTCGATGACGTTGGGGCCGTCTTCTTCGACGTTGCCCGGCACCGGGGTCGGGATGATGAGCGTGTGCTCGCCCCAGTAGTCGCTGTAGCAGTTGGCCTCGTTGGGCACCGCGCAGCGCAGCGTGTTGAGCACGACGTTGCGGGCGTTGCTCTGCATCGGGTGGGCGACGTCGCGCTCCTCCCACTGGTGCCACAGCGGCTCCAGGGCGATGCGCTCGGCCGGGTTGGCGTCGCGGCCGAGGAAGGCGAGGAAGTTGAAGCCCACCAGGTCGTTGCCGTCCCAGCGACCCAGGAAGGCGGGATGGGTGACGGCCAGCTCCGCGAACACGTCGTAGGTGATCATGCCGCGGTAGAGTTCACCGACCATCGCGTCGAGGTCGGCGATGTACTGGTGGTGAACGATCTCGCTGGTGTAGTGGAAGATGTCGCCCCACATCCGCTGCGACACGAGCACGTACTCGGGGCGGTCCATGAAGGTCGCGACGATCTCGTCGGGCTCCGACCACTTGCAGTCGGCCTCGTACTCGATGTCCGTGGGCGACACGCCCAGCAGGTCGATATAGGCGCGGCGGCAGAACTCGACCGAGTTGGCGGGCGCGGGGTCGACCCCCATGCCCTGGATGAAGGGGCACGCGGCCTCGTCGATGACGTTGTCGAACTCGACGCCGTCGCACAGCGTCAGCTCCCAGCCGTCGTCTCCACCGTCGGAGTCGCCGGCGGGCTCGCCCGTGGACTCGTCCGGGGTCGCGGCATCGTCCTCGCCTTCGCCGGTCGTGCCATCACCGAAGTCGATGGGGCTGGTCTCGTCGTCGCCCTTGCAGGCCGGTGCGGCGAGAATCAACCCAGCGACCGCACTCCATAAAACCGTCCTCTTCATGGCTTCCGCTTCCCCTGTTTAGGTGCGCTCGGGACCACCCACCCCTCGCACCTGCAACTCTTCAGACACACATGTGGGTCTAGCTTTCCGGCCGTTCACTGAAAATTGTTCACACCAGGCCAAGTTTCTTTGAAAAAGAGAGCTTGGTTACATAATTTTCTCACTTTTTAGCGAAAAACGGGCGCCTGAGGGCAGTTATGAAAGACCCTCGCAGACGGACCTGATCGGCCGGATCCGCAGGTATCGTGCGCGGCATGCCGCGCACTCTCGCGATCGCAGGCCTCGTTGCCCTCGGATTGGCCTGCCGCCCATCCGAAAAAGATCTGACACAAGCCCCCAATGGCTCGGTGTCTATTGCCCCCACCGCGACCGATGCGGACGCAGGGACCCCGACGACCGATACCGGCAAGGGCGAGGCGTGGATCCGCGAACACTACGAAAAGCAGGAAGTACGCATCCCGATGCGCGACGGGGCCAAGCTCTTCACCTCCATCTATCGCCCCCGCGATCGCAGCCGCGACTACCCCATCCTCTACAAGCGCACGCCTTATAGCCTCAAGCCCTACGGCGACGACCAGTTCCCCACCAGCCTCGGCCCCAACGAGGCGCTGATGGAGCGCGGCTACATCTATGTCTACCAGGACGTCCGCGGTGCATTCATGTCCGAGGGGCAGTTCGTCAACATGCGACCGCATCGCAGCACGACGCCGGGCACCGAGATCGACGAGAGCACCGACACCTACGACACCATCGACTGGCTGGTGAACAACGTCGAGGGCAACAACGGCCGCGTGGGCATGTACGGCATCTCGTATCCGGGCTTCTACGCCGCCGCGGGCATGATCGACGCGCACCCGGCCCTGAAGGCCGTCTCGCCGCAGGCCCCCATCGCCGACTGGTACTTCGACGACTTCCACCACCACGGCGCGTTCTTCCTGCCGCATACCTTCAACTTCTTCGCGGTGTTCGGGTACCCGCGCCCCGAGCTGAAGAAGGAATGGCGCGAGCGCTTCGACCACGGCACACAAGATGGTTACGACTTCTTCCTGCGGATGGGCTCGCTGGCCAACGCGAACGCGCAGTACCTGAAGGGTGAGGTGCCCTTCTGGAACGAGATCGTCGCCCACCCCGACTACGACGAGTTCTGGCAGGCGCGGGACCTGCTGCCGCACCTGAACAATGTGGCCCCCGCGGTGATGACCGTGGGCGGGCTCTTCGATGCCGAGGACCTCTACGGCCCGCTCCACATCTATCGCAGCGTGGAGGACAAGAACCCCGAGGCGTTCAACATGCTGGTCATGGGCCCGTGGATGCACGGGGGCTGGCGGCGAAGCGATGGCGACCACCTGGGCAACGTGTCGTTCGGCGACAAGCAGTCGCTGTTTTATCGGGCGGAGATCGAGACCCGCTTCTTCTCCCACTACCTCGAGTCCGAGCCGAAAGACGCCGTGGAGCTACCCGAGGCCTACGTGTTCGAGACGGGCGCCAATCACTGGCGCAGCTTCGATCAGTGGCCGCCCGCCGGGAAGCCTCGCTCCTTTTGGATGGGCGCCGACCATCGCCTGAGCGACGCCGCGGCCACCGAGCGCAAGGCCTTCGACGAGTTCATCAGCGACCCCGCGACGCCCGTGCCCTTCACCGAAGAGGTGGCGACGGGCATGACCCGCGAGTACATGACCGACGACCAGCGCTTCGCCTCGCGCCGCCCCGACGTCCTCCACTGGTCGAGCGAACCGCTGACACAGGCGCTGACCGTAGCCGGACCGGTCACCGCCAAGCTGTGGGTCTCCACCAGCGAGGCCGACGCGGACTGGGTGGTCAAGATTATCGACGTGTTCCCCGGTGACGCCGAGGACCACGCCCACCTCGACCGGGGCAAGCACATGAGCGGCTACCAGATGATGGTCCGCAGCGAGATCATCCGCGGCCGCTACCGCGACAGCTACGAGAAGCCCGAGCCCTTCGCCTCGGGGCGCCCTACCCTGGTCGAGCTACCGCTGCAGGACGTGCTGCATACCTTCGAGCCCGGGCACCGCGTGATGATCCAGGTGCAGAGCACGTGGTTCCCGCTCGTCGATCGCAACCCGCAGAAGTGGGTGGACAACATCTTCGAAGCCAAGGACGACGACTTCGTGAGCGCGACGCACCGGGTCTACCGCGATGCGAAGCACCCCTCACGGA
>JBCCHT010000007.1:0-295404 GCA_039028615.1 Myxococcota bacterium
CTCGAAGCGGCGCGCCTGCTCCTTCTTGGAGATGGAAAACCAGAACTTGATGATGTGCAGCCCGTCTTCGTACAGCATGTGCTCGAACTCGGGGACCTGGCGGCTGAAGGCCTGGTACTGCTCGTCGGAGCAAAAGCCGTTGACCGGCTCGACGACGGCGCGGTTGTACCAGCTGCGATCGAAGAACACGATCTCGCCGGGGTTGGGCAGCTGTCGGGCGTAGCGCTGGAAGTACCACTGCCCGCGCTCTTCGTCGGTGGGCTTGGGCAAGGCGACCACCCGCAGCGCCCGAGGGTTGAGGTGCTCGGTGAAGCGACGAATCGTGCCGCCCTTGCCCGCCGCATCGCGCCCCTCGAACAAGATCGCCACCCGCTTGCCCTTGCGGGCGATCCATCGCTGGAGCTTGACGAGCTCGATCTGCAGCAGCGCCAGCTCTTCCTCGTAGCGCAGGACCTTGATCGCCTTGCGCACGTCGACCTTGCGACGGCGCAGCAGCTCGATGAGCCCGTCTCGCGTGCCCAGCCGCGCGAGGTCGGCCGCGCTCAAGGCCGGCTCGCGCCCGCCATCGACGCGGAGTGCCACCTCGCGCTCGCCATCGCCCTTGCGTCCGCCCTGCTCGTCCTCGTGTTTCCGACCCATTCGGCGATCACGGTACCAGCCCTCGCCCAGGAACGATCGGCCGCGGCCCACCTCGGTCCGCGTAGCCCCGTACCGGAGGCCGGCGCTCAGCTGACTTCGTCGCGCCCCATGCTCTGGTAGACGTCCTCGAGGTCGCTGCGCACCTTGGACAGCGCAATGACCTCGACGTCGCCCAGCACCAGATCGCGAAGCAGGTGGGCGGCCTTTTCCTCGGTGCCGTGGATGCGCACCCGCACCAGCCCGCGGTCGCCCGTCTTGGGGTCGGGGGCCGGCTCGCCCTTGTGCAGCGGATCGATGCTCTCGATGAGCCCCTCGTGCTTGCGCAAGATCTCGAGGGCCTTTTGCAGCCCGCGGGTCACGTGCACCTCGTGGAGCCGGCGACCGACCTCGTAGTTGTCGATGACCTCGTCGACGGTGCCGTGCACCTCGAGCTTGCCCTTTTGGATCAACGCCACCGTGTCGCAGAAGCCATCGAGCTCGCGCAGGATGTGCGAGGACACCACGATGCCCACGCCCTTGCCCGCGACCTCCCGCAGGATGTCGCGGAGCTGCCGACGGGCGAGCGGATCGAGGCCATCGGCCGGCTCGTCGAGCAACAGCAGCTCGGGCTCGTGCACCAGCGTCCGCGCGATGGCCAGGCGCTGACGCATGCCCTTGGATAGCTCGCTGATGGCCACGTCGGCCTTGCCCGCCAGGTCGAACATGGTGAGCACCTCACCCACTCGACGTCGCGCGGTCGCGTCGTCTTGCCCGTAGCACTCGGCGAAAAAGCGCAGGTACGCGGCCGCGCTCATGGAGGGATAAAGGGCCGTGCCATCCCCCAAAAAGCCGATGCGCTGGCGGATCTGGAAGCGGTCTTTCCAGGCGTCGATTCCATCCCACAGCACGCGCCCCTGGTCGGGGCATTGCAGGGTGGCCATGACTCGCAGGGTGGTGCTCTTACCGGCACCGTTGGGGCCGATGAGGGCAAGGACCTCGCCCCGGCGCACGGCCAAGGACAGCTCGGAGACGGCGTCGCGTACGCCATCGTAGGAGTGTCGGATCTCGCGGCACTGGACCTGTTCCATGGAAAATCGGCCTCGTCGGGGTGGCTCGTCGCAGGTGGGACGCACGAGCGGCGAAAAAGGTTCCGCGCGCCGTAGCGTTGTCGGGGCTTGAAGCGTACAACCACTCAACCCGATGCGCCGCCGCCGTCTCTCGCCCTCGTTGCCCTTGCTCGCCTCGTTCGCGGCCGCTGTCGCCTGTCGGTCCCAGCCCCTCACCGAGCCGCCCGACGTGCCCACCGAGGCCGATCAGGGCGTCGAAGACGCGCAGCGCCTGCCGGGCTTCGAGACCACCGCATCGGCCAGCGAAAGCGAGGAGGGCATCGAGCGCTACTACGTGCCGCTCGACGATGCCCCCGCCCGCGGACCCAAAGACGCCGCGATCACGGTGGTGATGTTCAGCGACTTCGAGTGCCCCTACTGCGGCCGCGGGCACGAGATCATGGGCAAGCTGCTCGAGCGCCACCCCGGCTCGGTCCGCATCGCCTACAAGGCCTTTCCCCTCGACATGCACCCGCACGCCTTGCTCGCCGCGATGGCGGCCCGCAGTGCACAGGCGCAGGGCAAGTTCTGGGATTTCCACGACCGGCTCTTCAGTCAGCGGGGCCTCGACACCGACACGCTGTTCGAGCACGCGAAGGCTTCGGGCCTCGACATCGGCCAGCTGCGCCAGGACCTCGAGCGGCTCGAGTACGGCCCCGAGGTCTCGCGCGACCTTCGGCTCGGCAAGCGACTGGGCGTGCACAGCACCCCCACCTTCTTCGTCAACGGTCGCGTGCTCACCGGAGCGCAGCCCCTCGAGAACTTCGAGGTGCTCATCGAAGACGAGATGCAGCGGGTCGAGCAGTGGCTCAAGCAGGGCCTCGACGCCTCGCAGACCTACGAGCACGCCATCGCCGATGGCTACCGCAAGGTCGTATTCACCGACGATCGCCGGCCCGACCCCGATCTGGTGGTCCCCGTGCCGCTGGGCGACTCGCCGCAGCTCGGTCCCGCGGACGCCCCCGTCACCATCGTCGCCTTCGGTGACTTCGAGTGCCCCTTCTGCGTGCGGGGCAACGACACCGTCGAGTCGCTGCGCGAGCAGTACGGGTCCAAGCTCCGCATCGTCTATAAGCACACCCCGCTGCCCTTCCACAGCCACGCGTACCTGGCCGCACGGGCCTCGATGGCCGCGCATGCCCAGGGCAAGTTCTGGGCCTATCACGACGCTCTGTACGAGCGGAAGGCTCGCTTCGACGAGGACGACCTCGACGAGATTGCCCGCGAGGTCGGCCTCGACCTCAAGAAGTACCGCAAGGCGATGAACGGGCTCGAGCTCGATCGGGCGATCGAAGTCGACCAGAAGCTGGCGATGAACCTCGGGGTCAGCGGAACGCCGGCCTACTTCGTCAACGGGCGACCCGTGCACGGGGCTCAGCCCGAGCTGGTCTTTCGGTTGATGATCGAAGAGGAACTCGACCGAGCCGCCAAGGCCAAGGCCTCCGGGGTCTCGAGCACCGACCTATACGAGACGCTGACCCACACTCCGCTGGGCGACGCCCCGGGCGGCAAGTAGCTCGCGCTAGCGGGGGCCGTAGCCCGTCGGCGGGTGCGGCCCCGGCTGCGGCGCGCCCCCGGGGGCCGGATAACCCTGGGGAGCACCCGGGTGGGGCGCGGGCGCGCCCGGCTGCGGATAGCCGGGTGCATGGGCCGCGGGATGTCCCGGAGCCACGCCATGGGCGTGTGGCGCCTGAGCGTAGCCGCCGTACCCGGCCGGCGGCGCGGCCACGGGCGCACCACCAACCGGCACCGAGCCCATCGCGGCCGTCTGCGCCGTCCACTGGCGACCATCGAACCAGCGCATCATCGGGGCGCCAGCCGGGTCGGGATACCAGCCCGCAGGCGCAGCGTTGAGCATCGGCATGACGGGCAGGCCCCCCAGCGCCTTGAGCTTCTCGAACTTGGGGCGAATGGCCAGGAAGTAGCCCAGCGACCCCATGAGCCCGACGAACAGGACGAGCACCAGCCACAGCGTGCGATCTTGGCCGATCGCCTTCCACTCCTGCTCGGGGCGCCGGAGGATGTCGACCAGGCTCCACGACCACACGCCGATTGCGCCGAGAACGACCGCTAGAACGACTAGAGCACCCACGTCGTCACAAGCCTAGCAGGTTGTTGAACCGTCCGCGTCCGAGGGGAGCCGACGAGAGGACAAACGCAGGCTTCGACGGGGTGATCCCGGACGCCATGGCCACCGTCGGCGACTCGGGGGGCGACGGGTGGCCCGGCGCGGCGACGCGCTCACGGGGCCCACCGGCCCGTAGACGCCCCCGCCGGGGAGCTGTCCCGTGGGCAGCGGCCCCGGTCGTCGGCGGCGAACAGCCGTGTGCTTCGCCACCGTCCTGCGCAGTGTTGCCCCTAGTTCTTCGAGCCCCGTCATCGGCGTATCCCCTCGCCCGGCCTCGGCCATGCCCAGCCCCAACCCCCCTGCGGACGCAGCCATTCCCCTCGATTCCGGCTCGGGTGGGAGGGATCCACACCGCTGTGGAGGTCGTTCGGCCCCGACTTCTCGCGAAAAAAGGAGCATCCTTTTGTCGGACCCCGCGTCTTGTGAACCAACGATGACCGTTCAATCCGCCGTTCAGTTCCCCACCCCGACCCGGGTCCACGTCGCTCTCGCCGTGAAAGACGCCCCGCGGGCGGTGGCCTTCTACCGCGCGCTGTTCGGCCAGGAGCCGACCAAGGAGCGCTCCGAGTACGCCAAGTTCGAGGTCTTCGATCCCCCGCTGAACCTCGCGCTCAACGAGACGCCCACCGCCAGCACCCCGCCCGCACCGCAGCACTTCGGCATCCAGGTGCAGCAGCCCGAGGCCATCACCGCCATCGCCGATCGCATGAAGGCGGCCGGCTTCCTCGGCGAGGTCGAGGAGCAGGTCACCTGCTGCTACGCAGTGCAGGACAAGATCTGGATGACCGACCCCGACGGCCACCGCTGGGAGCTGTTCATCGTGACCGAGGCCGACTCGCCCGTGCACTCCAAGAGCCGCCAGGTCGACGATGCCTGCTGTGCCCCCATCGCCTCGACCAAGGGCGCTCCAAAGGCCCAGGCCGAGCCCGAGGTGAAGGCCGAGCCCGAGGTCGCCGAAGAGCCCTGCTGCGCTCCCTCGTGCTGCTCATGAGCACGCCCGACGCCAGTGCCGTCGCCTTCGAGCGCTTCGTGGGCGGGGTTCGTCGCTACGTGCAGTCGCGCGTCGACGACCCCGCCGCCCGGGACGACCTCGTGCAGGAGGTCTTCTTGCGGGTCCACGACCGTCGCGACCAGGTCCAAGACGACGAGCGCCTCGCGGGATGGATCCGTCGCATCGCCGCCAACGTGGTGCACGACCACTATCGGCGCGCCCGCAACACGGAGGAGCTGCCCGCCGAGCTGCACGCGCCCACCGACCCCGCCGACGAACCCGAGGCGCTCGACCGGGCGCTCATCGCCTCCTGGCTCGCGGCCACCGTGGGCCAGCTCGAGCCCCAGCATCGTGAGGTGCTCACCCTCACCGAGCTGCAGGGGCTCACCCAACGCGAGGCCGCCGCCCGCCTCGGCCTGTCCCTGCCCGCGGTCAAGGCTCGGGTGCGGCGCGGCCGAGCGGCGCTGCTGCAACGCCTCGAGCGCTGCTGCCACATCGAGCTCGACCATCGCGGCGCCCTCATCGGCTACTCGCCTCGCGATCCCTGCGCCCCGTCGTCGACCTGCTGCCCGCCCTCGGACGACTAGTGTGGTGAGTCTGCAATCCGTTTCAAAGAACGCTGTCAGCGCGGGCCATGCCAAGGCACGAAGAGGGCGTTCATTGGGCATGAGCAACCGATGAGGAACGCAGGCATGGGCCGCGGGGGCGGTGTTCTTTTGGAGCGGATTGCGGACTCACCACACTAGCTCCGTTCACGGTTCAGCTCACGACCCGGTGCATGGGCGGGGCCGGGCGGCGCGGCTATGCTGTCTGCGAGTCAGGACCATGAACTCGGAAGAGATCCTCGCCATTCGCGTGCTGGCGATGCCGGCCGACACCAACGCCCACGGCACGATCTTCGGCGGCTTCGTGCTGGGCCTCATCGACCAGGCGGGGGCCGTCGCGGCCTTCTCGGTCGGGGCCAGCAAGGTCGTGACCGTGTCGATGAAAGAGGTGACCTTCAAGGCGCCCGTCCACGTCGGCGACGCGGTGTCTTGCTTCGTCCGCGTGATTCGTTGCGGCAAGACGTCGATCACCACCTGCGTGCGCGTCGTGGCCGAGAGCCCGAATGCGCGGGCCCGGGGCGTCGCCCCGCGCGAGGTGACGGAGGCGGAGGTCGTGTACGTGCAGGTCGACGAGCGAGGCAACCCGCTGCCACTGCGGCTGGCCGAGAAATCGCCGGAGTAGGCGCTCGCGTCCCGCCGCGCTCAGTCGGGCGGACGGGTGCGCTGCGGCGTGACCCGGACCGTGGTCGTCTCTCCGAGCGGCCAGGTCCCCTCGGAGACCTCGATGAGCGCCCAGGCTCCGTCGGCCGAGCCGCTGGACATGCCGGTCAGGTTCGCCTCGCGGGAGTAGGCCATGCGCGTCCACGACTCGTTGGGGCCGAGGCTGCCGCTGATCGAGGCGGCGTTGGTCAGCGCGGTGTCGCTCGAGGTGGCCGTCTGCGCCGAGAACCCGCACTTGGTGCGCTCGGGGCCCTCGTTGGTCGCGGTGATCTCGACTTCGAGGTTCCAGGAACTCGAGTGATACAGGTCGGCGCGCGTCAGGACGAAGCGACACGACCCCGCCTCGATCGCCTCCCCGGTGGGCCACGGCGACACCGTGGAGCGCGAGGGGATCGAGCCGTCGCAGGAGGCGAGAGCCGAGGTACAGCCAAGAGTGAACGCGAGCAGCCAGCGCGACCGCATGGCGCAATGGTAGCAGGCCCGGCGGGGGCGGCCGGCACGGGCGCGGTCTCGAACCTTCCGTGTCCCGCCGGGTGTCATTTCGGCGCCCCCCTTGCAGTCGTCGTGGCTTGGGGTATGCACGGGCCGAGCCCTCGCCATGGATGTCGTCTTCATCGCGGCCGCGTATCCCCCCGAGATGCCGCAGTTCGCCCGGGGCCTGGCCGCCGTCGGGGCCCGCGTGCACGGCATCGGCAGCGGCCCCGCGTCGGGTCTGTGCGCCACCGCCCGCTCGGCGCTGACCAGCTACCTGCAGGTGCCCTCGCTCTTCAACGAGCAGGACGTGCTCGAGCGGGCCACCGCATGGTTAAAGGGGCGCAACGTCGACCGGGTGGAGTCGCTGTGGGAGCCCACCGTGCTGCTCGCCGCGCGCATGCGGGAGCGGTTCGGCATCCCGGGCATGAGCGTCGACACCATCGCCGGGTTCCGCGACAAGCAGCTCATGAAGGAGCGCATCGCGGCGGCGGGGATCCGCGTGCCCCACTCGGCGCGCTGCCGCACCACCAGCGAGTGCCGAGTCGCCGCCGAGCGCATCGGGTACCCGCTCATCATCAAGCCCATCGACGGGGCGGGCAGCGCCAACACCTACCGGCTGGAGTCGAGCGCCGAGCTCGAGCGCGTGCTACCCAGCCTGATGCGCGTGCCCGAGGTGAGCGTCGAAGAGTTCATCGACGGCGAAGAGTTCACCCACGACACCATCTGCATCGAGGGCACGCCCGTCTACGAAAACGTGGCCCAGTACCTGCCGCGGCCGCTCATCGCTCGCTCGGTGCACGACCTCAGCCCGGTGATCTGCACCGTCCGCGACCTCGGCCAGCCCGCGGTGAAGGCCGGCCTCGAGCTGGGACGCAGCGTCCTGCGAGCACTGTCGATGAGCACCGGGTTCACCCACCTCGAGTGGTACCGAAAGTCCGACGGCGAGGTGGTCTTCGGCGAGGTGGGCTGTCGGGTCGGCGGCGCGCGCCTGGTCGACCAGATGAACTACAGCTCCGACTGCGACCTCTACGTAGAGTGGGCGCGCGCAGTGTGCTGGCACGCCTTCGAGGCGGACACCACCCGGCACCACAACGTGGCGATCATCTTCAAGCGCGCCCAGGGGCAGGGTCGAATCTCCCGCATCGAGGGGCTCGAGGCCCTGCTCGCTCGCTTTCGGCCGTGGATCTGCGACGTCGACCTGCTGCCCGTCGGCACCCCGCGACGCGACTGGACGCAGACCCTGGTGAGCGATGGCTACGTGATCCTCCGCCACCCCGAGTGGAGCACGGCGATCGCCATGGCCAACGCGGTCGCCAACGAAGTGAAGCTCTACGCCCAGTAGGCGCGGCTACGAGCTCGAGTCGTCCGCCGCCGCCACGCCCCCGCCGTGGCCGCGCACCCGATAGATGCGGCTCGTGGGCGGATCCTCGGGGTCGAGGCCCAGCGTCTCGCAGCGGCCGAAGGTCGCGGTGTAGAGGAAGCCGTCGCTGCCCTGCCGCCAGGCCACGGGAAGCGCGAGGTGACCGAGGTGCTCGTCCGCCACCACATCGCCCTGGTCGTCGACCTGAAGCGAGCGCACGTAGCCCAGGCAGTAGTCGCCGAAGAGAATGCGGTCGTCGAGGTTGCCGCCGTACTGGTCCATCGCGCCGCCGACATAGGGACCCGCGGTCCAGGCCACGCGCGCGTTGGTGGCCACCACGTCCTCGTCGTCGAGCATGTAGTCGGTGATCTCGTCGTGGGACCACGACCGCAAGGGATCGACGACGTCTTCGCAGCCCGACTCGCAAGGGCCCTCGTGCAGCGCCCAGCCGAGGTTCTGGGCGGGGGCGTCGATCATGTCGATCTCCTCGAACCCGTTGGCGCCCACGTCTCCGACGAACCAGCGCCCCTGGGCATCGAGCGCCCCGCGCCAGGGCGAGCGCAGACCGTAGGCGTAGACGTCGGGATGACCCGAGTCGGCGTCGACGAAGGGATTGTCGGGGGCCGGCTCGTGTCCCGTGCCCTGCTGCGCGGGGATGATCCGCACCAACGCGGACAGCGGCGACTCCACGTCCTGGCCGTGGCTGGACACGCGCTTGTCCCCGAATAGCGCCCACAGGGCACCCGTGTCGTCGAAGCCCATGGCCCCGATGTTGTGCCAGGGACGAGGGGCCTCGGGGTCACCCGCGACCATGATCTCGGCGCTCGAGGCCCCGATCCCCGCGTAGTCGCTCGCGTCGAACTGCAGCCGATGGATCGCGCTGTCTTGCTGGCTCACGCACATGCCGACGTAGAACAGCCCGTTGTCGGCAAAGCCGGGGTCGAGCGCGATGGAGATGAGGCCGCAGTCGAGGTCGTTGTAGACGCCGGGCACGGTAAACTCGCCCTGCAGGTTCACCTGGTCGCCCTCGACGGCGTAGTGCCCGACCCGGCCGTCCAAGCTCAGGACCAAGAGCTCCATCGAGCCGGGCAAGAACGCCAGATCGGTGACCAAGCCGAGCGAGCCATCGACCTCCAGCTCATCGAACTCGAGGCGAAAAGGCCCGCTCTCCGCGCCTTGGGTGGGCTGCGAGGGCTCGCTGGACTGGTTGCCCGACTCGGCAGTGGAGGCGTTGCCCGAGCTCGACCCACGGCAGGCCACGACGCTGAGCATCAGCGTCCCGAGGATCTTCGCGGTGTTCGTGGTGGCGTTCATTCGTCGTCTGCAAGTCCTTCGATGAAGGTGCGGAGCAGGGCGACGCCCGCATCGTCACGCCGGTCGATGCCGACCGGAGGCATGTCCTCGAGCTCGGGGTCGTCGCCCTCGCCCGAGACCACCAGCCACAGCACGCTCTGCTCCGGCTCGCCGGGCTCGATGCGGATGCCCTCGGCCGACGCGCTGCTCTGCGTGGGCTGGCCGATGGTGTTGGCGAGCGCATCGGCGGCGAGCAGGCTGAAGCTCGCATTCTCGGCGTCGGTGCCGTTGTGGCAGTGCACGCAATTGCCGTGGAACCAACCGAGCACCTGCTGCGTGGTGGCATCGGCATGGGTGATGCCCTCCGGGGTCGAGGGCGGCGGCTCGAGGAACGCGCCCGCGTCGGCCAGCGTGTCGAGCTGCTCGACCAGCTGCACCTCGCTCAGGCCCAGCACCGGGTCGGGGCTCGCTTCGTGGCACTGGCGGCACTCGAGCCGGGCGGGAATGGTGTGCCGCAGCTCGGGCTGGCCGGGGACGGTGACTTCGGTGGGCCGATCGATCTCGAGCAGCGTCGCGTCCTCGCCCGCTTCGTCCCACTGATAAGCCGCGAACTCCCACTCGCCCTCGGCATCGAGCCGCATCAAGCGAGTCTCGACCGGCCGATCCCGCCCCTGCGCGTCGGGGTACGAGAAGGTCTTGAACAACAAGGTCCCCACGGGCACGCGCCACGCATCGGAGACCGAGTTGTCGATGGGCTCGCCTTGCGGCAGCACCACGTAGCGAGCCTTGTCGCTGCCGCTGGACCACAGCGGCCACGCGGGCGCGTAGGCGAGCGCCTCGCGGGGCTGCGACTCAAGCTCGGGCGCGCGCGGATACATGCCCGTCTCGCGCAAGGTGTCGGGTAAGGGCCCCAGCGAATCGACGAGCAACGAGCCCGGCGGTGGCGCGAGCGGGTCGTCCTCGGGCTCGGTGCAGGCCGTCGACACACATGCGCTCACCAACAGCAGCCACGCGCGCGGTCGCACTCGAGCGTGGTGTTGACGTCGTTCCACCGCGGCGGAAGGGTAGCAGGCCCCGGGTCGCGCTGGTGACGACCCCACAACCCCCCATTTGGGGCAGTCCGAGCGGAGCCTGCGTGCCGTAAGATGGGATGCTGACCATGATCGTCTCCGTCCGCGCGGTCATTGCCACCGCCAGTCTGTCTTTGCTCCTGGGTGCATGTCGCGATCCCGAGGGCAGCTCCGCCGCGGCCTCGTGCAAGCGTGGATTGGCCTACCAGTACCTCGCGGCCACCGACGCAGATGCGCAGGCGGATCTCGCAGCCATCGCCCGCGGCACCACGTGGGGCTACAACTGGCGCCCTCAACCGGAAGCCAGCGTGCGCACCGGGTATGTCGATGCCGGCCTCGAGTTCGCGCCCATGGCCTGGGGGGCGGACTTCACCGTCGACGACATGGTGGCGGCGATCCCCGACGGCAGCGAGATGCTGCTGGCCTTCAACGAGCCCAACTTCTTCGCCCAGGCCAACATGAGCGCGCAGGAAGCCGCCTCGCGCTGGCCCGAGCTGGAGATGATCGCGAGCATGAAGGGCCTGCGCATCTCCAGCCCCGCGGTGAACTACTGCGCGGGCGGGTGCTACGACACCGATCCCTTCAGCTACCTCGACGACTTCTTCGCCGCGTGCACCGACTGCCAAGTGGATGTGATCGCCGCCCACTGGTACGCGTGCACGGGCGAGGCGCTGAGCAACTATCTCGAGGGATTCGCGAAGTATGGGCGGCCGATCTGGCTCACCGAGTTCTCGTGTGGCGATGGCGACGACGTCTCGCCCGCCACGCAGCTGAGCTACATGCGAGACGCGGTGGAGATCCTCGAGGCGGATGCCAACGTCGAGCGCTATGCGTGGTTTTCCGGGCGCACCACGGTGCTCGCCAATGTCGACATCTTGGCCGGGTCCGGGGCGCTGACCGACTTGGGCGAGCAGTACCTGAGCCTTCCGGGGGATGCATGCGCGCCGTAGGCCGAAGCGTAGGCCTGCTGCTCGGGCTGCTCACCGGGCTGGCGACGGCGACCTGCGGTGACGACGAGGACGCGCCCGGGGCCTGCGACGCGCCGCTGGCCTCGGGCGGCGAGGACCAACCCGATGGCGTGGGCACGGCGGTGGAGGTCATCACCATCGAGTCGGTGGGCGGCGACGGCAGCTACGATCGCGTCACCTCGCTGGGGAAAGGCGAAGGCACGAGCTGCGACCTGCCCGAGGACCAACGCTGCGTACGCAGCCCCGTTGCCGTCAGCGGGCCCCTCGCCCCCTTCGACGAGGAGATGTCGCTGCAGCTGCGGGGGCCGATGTCGCTGGATGCCATCGCGGTGTACGTGCCCAGCGGGGGTGCATGGGAGCGGGTGTCGTCGTGGAACCGGTGCGAGTCGAGCGACATCACGTTTCTGAACAACCTCGGGGGCGAGCTGTCCGGGGAATGGGACGCGTGCAACGGCAACAGTCAGAGCTACGCCTCCCCCGACGGCAGCCAGGCCGCCGCCGCGCCGCAGAGGTTCGGGGGCGAGCTCGCCAACGGGGTCGAGGTCACCGTCGTCACTGATCGCGCGTGCGAAGGCGAAGGCCCCGACAGCGAGTGTGGCGTCCATCGCCCGGTGAGCATGCACGGCTGGGAGGGTAGCGCCGCGGGGGAGAAGCTCTTTGCCGTACGCCTTCGCATGCCCACCGCCACCGCGAGCCCGGTGGGTGCCTACGATGATGCGCCCGCGGTGTGGTTTCTCAACGCGTCCGTCGTCCGCACCGCGCAGTACGGCTGCAACTGTCGCGGAGCGGGGGCCGAGGGTGGCTGCGGAGAACTCGACGTGGCCGAGGTGCTCATGGGCGGACGCCCCGGTCACGCGACCAGCACGATCTACTCGTTCAAGGGCTCCATCGGGGCGGACGGGACCACGGGCGGGGGCCACTACTTCCTGCGCCCCACCGAGCAGGCGGCCACGTTCATCGTGATCTTCAACGCCGCGGGCACCATTCAGATGCTGCGGCTCGGCCCCGACGACTTCGACTTCGGCGGTGCCATCGACCCTTCTCGAATCGACGCGTGGAATGCCCGCCGCGACTTCACCATGTCCCTGCCCTCGGATTGACCCGGAGAATCACCATGTCTGCCCCGCCCCTGCCTCGCCTGCTGCTGATTGGACTCGTGACTTCGTTGGCCGCGGCGAGCAGCTGTAGTCGCGACGAAGGCACCGAGGCGGGCGCCGACCCCAGCTCGTTTCCCAACGAGTTCCTGGTCACCAACAACTGCGAGTTCCCGCTGTGGATCGAGGGCGTGAACAACCCGCTCGATGCCTCGCTGCGCTACGACCTCACCCCCCATCGGCACCAGCTCGCGCCCGGGGACTCGCTCACCTACGCCGTGCCCGCGGATTGGCCCTCGGGCCGCGTCAACGCCTACTGGGCCGATCCCGAGCAGAACCCGAACGCCTTCGACAAGGTCGAGATGACGGTCGAAGACGGGGTCATGAACTACAACATCACCTACGTCGACTACGTCGCGCTGCCCTCTTCGGCCGAGGCGGTCGGGGACGACTGCAGCGACGCCCGCGTCGGCTGCTTCCAGACCCGCCAGCAGCTGCTCGACAGCTGCCCCGACGCGCTCTCCGATGGCGAGCGCTGCCTTTCGGCCAAGGAGTACTGCGCCATCGCGGCCAACAGCGGCGACGACTACTGCCACGTCTTCGACGACGTGATCACTCAGTGCGCCACCGACAACCCCGATACCTGCGGCGTGGCCATGACGCTGGGCAACGGCACCCAGGACGTCTACGCCTGCACGGGCTACTTCGACAGCCAGCCCAATGACGGCTGCAGCCCCGCCTCCGAGACCTGCCACTTCGAGGGCAACAAGTGGTGCGCCGCCATCAACCGCGGGATGCTCGACGACCCCGACGGCCGCGACGCCTCCCAGTATTACCAGAACGAGCCCTTCAACACCTATGCGCAGTGGGTGCACGAGGTCTGCCCGGGCATCTACGCCTTCCCCTACGACGATTATCCCACCGACGCCGAGCAGAGCGGCTTCCGCTCGTGTACCTCGGATCGGCTCGAGATTACGTTTTGTCCGGCGGGCTAGCGTCCGAATCGTCGTCGTAGCCGAGGCGCGCGGCGACCCAGCGGTTGACGGCGATGAGCCCCACGATCGCGATGCCCCACTGCATCACGCAGGTCATCACGCTGAAGGGGTCGAGCGGGTCCCACCAGGTCTCGGGCGCGTAGGCGGTGGCCGACAGGTATAGCCACCAGCCGAGCAGCAGCACCGCCAGGGCGGGCACCACGAAGCGAATGGCCACGACCCACGCCGCGCCCGGATCCAGGTCGGCCGGGTCGTCGGCGAACTGCTGGCGGAACTTCCCGGCGTCGGCGGCCATCGTCACCAGCGCGACGAAGAGGCCGGAGATCATCAGCGCCACGCCCCACACGAAGTCCTGGTTGCTCAGCACGTCGAGGTACAGGGCCGAGGGCACGCCCAGGGCGAAGCCGACGCCGAACACGACCCCGAGCGCCTTGCCGCGACGCATGCCCAGGTCGACCAGCGTGCGCGTGGCCAGCTCGATCATGGAGATGAGCGAGCTGATGGCGGCGAAGGCCAGACCAAGGAAGAACAGGATCGCCAGCGGCCGCCCCAGCGGCATGCGAGCGAAGAGCTGGGGCATCCAGATGAACGTGAGGCCAGTCGACGCGGGGCCGCTGTCCTTCATGACCGCGAGCACCTCGGCTCGGCTCATCTCCGCCCCCAGCACCGCGAACACGGTGCCGAAGATGGTGACGGCCGCGATCATCGAGACGGTGTTGTTGGCGACCCCGGTGATGATCGCGTTCTTCACCACCCCGTCGCGGTGGCTCATGTACGCGGCGTAGGTGAGGATGAGGCCCCAGCCCGCGCCCGTGTCCCAGGCGTTTTGGGTCAGCGCCTCGAGCCACACCTGGGGCTCGGCGAG
Source organism: Myxococcota bacterium (assembly GCA_039028615.1). Taxonomy (GTDB): domain Bacteria; phylum Myxococcota_A; class Polyangia; order Nannocystales; family Nannocystaceae; genus Paraliomyxa. The sequence continues at coordinate 14,228 of JBCCHT010000007.1, forward strand.
CTGTGACCAGTCCGGCGTGAGCAGGTAGCCGATGCCGGCTCCCGCCCCGTCGAGCGTGACGGCGCGCAGCATGGCCACCACCACGATGACGAGCAGCGTGGGCACCAGGATGCGGTTGATCTTCTCGATCGACTGCACCCCGCGACGGACGGCCAGGACCCCGAAGATCATCGCCACCGCGTGGAAGGCCACGGGCAGCCCGCTTTCGTGGAAGCTCTCCCAGGCCCCGGTGGCGGCCGCGGTGGTGGTGGGCGCCGCGACGAAGATCGTCTGACCCAGGTAGTGGATGCACCAGCCAGCGACCACCGAGTAGTAGAACATGATCGCGGTCGCGGTGAGCCCGACGAAGGCCCCCATCCACGCCCGCTTGGGCCCGCCGTGGTGGGCAAAGGCCCCCACGATGCCCTTCCGAGCCGAGCGCCCCAGCGCGTACTCGGCGATGATGAGCGGCAGGCTCCACACCACCAAGAACACGACCCAGGCGGCCAGGAATGCGCCCGCCCCCGTGTCGCTGGCGTTGTTGGCCGCGATTCGAGGGAAGCGCCAGATGTTGCCCGTGCCGACCGCGATGCCCAGCACGCTGAGGATGAGCCCCCAGCGCGAGCTGAATCGTTGCTCGGTCGGCGAGTCGCTCATGTGCGCGAGGCCTTGGAGCTGTCGCTGAGCAACAGGAACCGGCACTTCTTGCGCGGCGCATCGTTGCGATACTCGGTCGCCGCGCTCGGGGCATACATGGCGCTATCGTCCTTCTCGAGGACGTGCTCGTCACCGCCGAGCACCAGCGTCAACGCCCCGTCGATCACATTGACCATCTCCACCACGCCCGCCCGGTTCGCGGACATCTCACCGCTCGAGGACTTGGGGGGCAGCTCGTACCAGGCCACCTCGAGCCCCTCGTCGAGCAGCGCGGTGCGGATACCCCAGCGGGTGACTCGCGTGTCGGGCTCGACCAGGCGACGTCGCTCGTCCGCCCGGACCACCGTGACGGTGGGCATGGGGCTCTCGGAGAGCAGGTCGGTGAGTGTGCAGCCCAGGGCCCGCGCGATCTGGTAGGCCAGCTTGACGGTGGGGTTTTTCACCGCCCGCTCGACCTCCGAGAGCATGGTGGGGCTGACCCCGCTGCGCTTGGCGAGCGCCTCGAGGCTCAGCGACAGGGCCCGACGGCGCGCGCGAATGTTCTTGCCAATCTCGCCCGCGGGATCGTCCATGCGTTGCGTGGTCTACGCCACGCACGGACGAAGGGTCAAGGCGTGGTCAGGTCGGCCAAGCCTTCGGGGACCACTGAACGACGTCGGCCGGTATCGTCGCGGAGCACGAGTCCTTGCAGCGAGATCCCGTCGGGAAGCCCGATGAGCAGCGTCTGTGCGTCGCTATCGGACATTGAATGGCGAGTGACGGGCAGCTCGACCAGACCCGTTTCGGCATTCGCCTCGAGCGTGAGGCCTCGCAGACGCGGCCCCGGCACCGAGCCTTCGGTCACCCACCAACGCTCGTGCGCGCCCTGCCGCACGCCGACGAGCACCCGACCGGTGTCGACCGGTGCCTCCGCGTCCCAGCTGCTGAGCTCGCGGATCTGATCGAAGGTATGCCACCAGGTCCAGTCCGAGACCCAGTTGTCGTCGTAGCAGTAGCTCATGTAGTCGCGCGCGTAGTTCGGATTGCGCAGACCGAAGTCGCGAATGCCGAAGCCCCACACCCCGATGGCCCCGTTGTCGTAGGGGTACTGCGGGTTCGCGTTGGGAGCCGGCTGCTCGCACGCGACGTGGGCCAAGCCCTGCAGGTGGCCGATCTCGTGGACGAAGGTGGTGTACGACCACGGGAGGTCCCAGGGCAGATACAGGCCGCTGGCCACTCGCTGGTAGGCCAGGTCCTCCGTGGGCGGGGGCGTCCCGAAGGCCATGCCGCCCGCACCGTCGATGTCCGTCGCCCCGCAGGCATAGAGGAACCCGTAGTAGTACTGATTGGGACTCGCTCCGTCGTCCAGGCGACGCTGCTGCAGCGGCGAGAAAGTACTCCACAACGTCGACGGCCGCTCCGTGAGCACGATGGGACTGGTGGCCACCGTCAGCTCGACCGCGGTCGCGGGATTGCGCTGCATGAGGGACTCCTCGAACGCGCCCATGACTTCCGCTCCGGTATCGGGGAGGCCCGAGCACCCGGACCACGCCGCCTCGAGCGGCACGACGTGGACGCGCAGGCGCATCTCGTTGGACTCGAAGCCGATCTGCGCCGGGCCCTCGGCGGGCGCGACCGGGGGTGTCGCGGGCGGCTCGTACCCCGCCCGTTCTTCGGCCTCGAACAGCGCCACCTGAAACTCGAGCCCGGGCTGCGCGAGGTCGGCCGCGATGTCGAAGTAGAAAGCTCCGTCCAAGCGACCGAGCTCGGCCGGGCCGTCGATGTCGAGGACCTGGCTGCGCACGATGGTGTCGTCCGCCGCATCGGTGAGGGTCAGCCGCGCCTCGATGGGACGAGGCGTCCACGCGTTGGGGTCGAGTTCCCACGACACCCGCAGCAGAGTGTCCCGCCCGCCGACGAGCGGAGAGTTGCGGTCGGCGGGGCCGACCCATGCCTGATCGCGAGCGATGGGGATCGCCACGCCTTGGTTGACCTCGACCAGCGCGACGCGGATGTCCGACGCGGGCTGCTCGGTCGAGGCACCATCACCCGTAGTGGTCGCTTCGGTGGGATCGACCGGTCCACCGGAGTCTTCGGGAGCAACGGAGCTCGTCGCCTCTTCGCCCGTCCCTCCGATGTCGTCGAGCGGTGAAGAGTCGGTTCCGGCCGAGTTGCAGGCCGCCAGCGACAGCTGCGTCAGCCCTACGAACAAGCCTCGAACGACGCGAGCTTTCAGACGCCGTCCAGCCTGTGCCCCTTCCACTTTAGCGTTGAACAAGGGGCGATAGCGGACCGTTCGCAGAGCTGACATCGAGACATCCAACCGTTTCGAGTATCGAATGCCGTGTTTTCAACGTCAACGCCATAGCGAAAATCTGAACACCTCCTGCTCGCCATGACACGATTTCATGAAAATTCGCACTATAACTCGTTGCTATGGCGCAAGTCGCAGGACCTCCCACCTGGCGCTCACCACGCGAAGAACGAGTTGCGAGGGAGTCGACAAACCCTCTTGCAAAAAGAACGCTAAAGCGTAATTTGGCTCTCGAGGTCCGAGGCTGCTTCACCACGTTTGCGACACCACGGGCGAGGACCCCTGCACTGCCCCCCCGCGGTGCACCCAGTGGTCCGAGCCCTCGCCGTCCGACTCCGCAGACCTCGGACACTCTCGTTTTACCTGAGTAGGTCCCTCCGTGGCCCGGGCCGTCCCCGCTCTCTTCGGGGTCGGCTCGGGCCCTTTTACTGGGTCGTCGGCCGCGTCGGGCTCAGCCTTCTTCGACGGCCCCGATGTCGCACGCCAGGCCGAGTCGTCGTGGTTCGCCGCGCTGGTCGTCCGTCAGCTCTGCCAGCTCGGCCCCCGTGCAGATGACCGGGTGGCCGCCGTCGCGCGCCGGGCTTCCGTCGGCCAAAGCGTGGGTCATGCTCAACCCGCCGTTGTTGGCCAAGGGCAACAACAGAGGATCGACGCTGAGTAGGTCGGTGGAATCGGGGTCGGCACAGACGGACAACCCCTCGGCCAGGTTGTAGCCCCCCGAGTCGATGCTGCCTCCGAAGCACCCGACGTTGGGCTGCACCGATGCCCTGTTGGCGGAGACGATGGTGTGCGCGACCTGGAAGGCGGACGGATCGCCGCTGGAGTAGAGGCCGCCTCCGCGACCGTCGTCGTCGGTTCCCCCCAGGGAACACTCGTTGTCGGTCACGGTGCAGAAGTACAGCCCGCCGCGAGTCTCGGCTTGTTGGGCCCCATCGCCGACATAGACGCCACCCCCTTGGGCCATCCCGCCGACTTCGTAGGACACGGTGGAGTTGCCGCTGAAGGTGGAGTTGTCGGCGCTCATCCACACGGTGGAGCTGCCCGAGCCGGCCCGGGCATAGACCCCGCCCCCGAGCCCACGCGTGGTCCCTTCGGCTCGGTTGGCGGTGACGAGACAGCGATGCAGACGCAGACCCCCGTGGCCTTCGCCGGCCCCCGTGTTGATGAGCGCGCCTCCGCCGAGGCCCGTCGCGGCGCGGCCGGGCACGTCGGCGTTGGCCACGATCGTCGCGATCGATCGATTGCTCTGTAGCCGACAGTCGCTCAGCGTGATGGTGACCGAGTCGGTACCGCCTCCCGCTCGCCCGTAGACCCCGCCGCCCGACGCCCCTGCCACGGGAGACAGGCCCTGCATGTTGTCGACGAGGTTCGAGCTGGCGTTGTTGCCGACGAACACGATCTCGCTGCCCACGACCTCGGAGGTCCCGAACGCGGCGAGGCCTCCGCCCCGGACCGAGCTGGCGGTGCCGGAGCCGTCGACCATCGCCAGGTTGTCGGAGATCTCGGTGCGATCGAAGTTCGCCGAAGAGCTCGTCAGGTAGAGGCCGCCGCCGTCGGCCACGAGCCCCGCGCTGCCCGTGAGCAGCCCGAGGTTCTCGACGCGGTTGCCGTGGATGATGCCTCCAGCCATGTCGAGGGAGCTGTCGCGCAGGTACAGCCCGCCGCCCCACACGGACAGCGCGACCAGCCCGTCGTCGCTGCACCGCACGGTGTTGTCTTCGATGCGCGTCTCGCCGTTGCTCGCGACCGTGGCATCGTCGGCATGAATTCCGCCGCCGCCAGCGTTGGCCGCCGAGCCCATCGCCTCGGCGAGATTCTGAGTGATCCGTGCCCCTTCGCTCATCGTCACGGTGCCGCCGGAGACGAAGATGCCTCCGCCGAACGCGGTCGAGGTACCGCCGGCCGACAGCGCTTGGTTGTCGTGGATCTGTGCCCCCAACAGCGCGAGCGAGGGGCCGATGCTGAACACCCCGCCGCCCCGTGCCGTCCCCTCGTCGACACTCGCCAGGTTCCCGGTGACGAGGGTGCCCTCGAGGATCAGGTTGCCCGCGTTGTGGATTCCGCCGCCGTCGATGGCGAGGCCGCCGGTCAGCTCGAGGGCGCCCACGGTGACCGTGCCGGCCTCGACGGTGAGCGGACGACCGAGACCATCGGCATCGATCACCACCCCCGCGTCGATGGGCTGAAGCTCGACGTTGCGGCCGATCGTGACCCGCTCGTTGTAGACCCCCGGCATGACCCACAGGGTCGAGCACGTGTTGTCGTCGATGCCCGCTTGCACGCCGACGTGGCTCAAGGGCACGAGGCAGTGGGCTTGCAGGCAATCGGCGCTGCACCAGTCCCCGTCCTCGAGGTTGCCGTCGTCGCAGATCTCGTCGTCGTCGACCACTCCGTTGCCGCAGTCGGTCGGAGGCGCCGAGGTCTCCGACTCGTCGGCGGTCTCGGTGAGGGTGGAAGTCCCCGTCGCGCCCTGAGTCGACGTGCTGCCAGAGGACTCGTCTGCCGATGCACTCGCCGAGCCGGTGTCGGCCCCGGGCGGGGGAGGCGGCACACCGATGCAGCCCGGCGCCAGGCACCCGAACGCGACGCTCAAAACCCGGCTCGCCACGGGCATCCACCGGTCGATCCGTACACCCTCGCTCGTCATCGTCTCCCTTACGACGGTAGCAGAACGTCGAACGTGATCACGGCGAACTCGAGGCGGTCGAGCCGATGATGGCCGGGTCCAGACTCACCCCCACCGGGCAGTGATCGGAGCCCAGGATCTCGGGCCGAATGAACGCATCGCGCACGTAGCGCATGGCGGCCGGCGACGCGAGCACGTAGTCGATGCGCCACCCGATGTTGCGCTCGCGGCATCCCAGCCGATTACTCCACCACGAGTAGTGGCCCCCGCGAGGTTCAGTGGCACGAAAAGTGTCTATCCACCCCGCGTCGATCCATCGTTGCAGCTCTGCGCGCTCGACCGGCAAGAAGCCGCTGGTGGTGTGGTTGTCGCGGGGCCGCGCCAAGTCGATCTCCTCGAGCGCGGTATTGAAGTCGCCCATCGCCAGCACCCGGTAGCCGCCGCGACGCCGGGCCTGCAGCACGTCGAAGAGCCGGCGATAAAAGTCGAGCTTGTAGGGCACCCGGCTATGGTCGCGATCGCGCCCGCTGCCGTTGGGGAAGTACACGTTGGCGACGACGAGCCGGCCGAAACGCGCGATCTGAACGCGCCCCTCCGCGTCGAACCGAGGCTCACCCAGGCTCGTCACCACCGCATCGGCCGGGCGACGCGAGAACAAGCCCACGCCGCTATAGCCCTTGCGCTCGGCGGGGGAGAAGTAGGTCGTCCAGTTGCGAGGGCGACGGAGGTTGGGGCTCAGCTGCTCGGGCAGCGCCCGGACCTCCTGCAGGCCGATCACGTCGGGGCGGAGTTTTCGAAGCTGCGCCCGGAAGCCCGCCCGCTCGCACGCGCGGAGGCCATTGACGTTCCACGACAGCACCCGAAAGTCGCCCTTCCCCACCGGGCGCATGGCACTTCGACCGCGACCGAGTGTCAACCGGGCCGGCGTGAGACCGGCCATCGTCGCGCCGTCGGCCTCGCTCCCGCGACCGCTCGCGGGTCCCCCCGAACCGCCCGCCCGCTCCCCCGCAATAGAGCGGCTGGGTCCGCGCATCATGGGCAGCGATGCCTCTGGATGCGTGGGTTCTCGAGCTGTTGCCCGACCGTGGAAGCGTGCCCGTGTTCGATGCCGCGATGATCGCCGCCACTACGGTGGGGCTGCTCGCGTTCGTCGTCGGCGGCCCCTGGTGGCTCGGCCGTCGGGTGCCTCGCCTCGCCCGGGCCATCGTCGCGGCGGAGGTCTTCGGGCTCGCCTCGACCTTGGTGCTGCAGTGGCTCACCCAGCGGCCGCGGCCCATCGTCGCCGATCCGCTGCTGCCCCTGCCCCCCTCGGCTTCGTTCCCGAGCGGGCATGCGGTGCTGGTGGCCATCGTCGTCGTGCCCCTGCTCGCCCGGCGCCCGCGCTCGGCATGGTGGCTGGCCCCCGCCGCGCTGGCGGTCGGCCTGTCTCGGGTGCACGTCGGCCACCATCACGCGTCGGACGTGCTCGCCGGGCTGTTGCTCGGGCTGGGCATCGGCGTGGGTGCATGGACCTGGGCCCGCGCCGCGCCGCGCGATCCGTGGCGTCATCGCTGGCTTCTGTGGCCGCAGCTCGGCCTCGTGCTCGCGGTCACGCTGATCGCCTATACCGGAGCGTTCTCGCGAAGCCAGCTGTGGTGGCTCGCCCTGCCCGGCATGGACAAGGTGCTGCACTGCCTGCTCTTCGGCCTGCTCGCGCTGGGGGTGCACCTGCAGACGCGCGGCCGCACGATCCCCGTCGGGCGATGGCGGCTGCCGCTGGCCGTGCTGCTACCGCTGACCGGGGCCGCGCTCGAAGAGCTCGCGCAGGCGAGCTCGCCTCACCGCACCGCCGACTGGATCGATCTGCTGGCAGACACGGTGGGCATGCTGCTGTTCTGGCGACTGGGCGTGCGACTCACTTCGGCACCGCGCCCCCCGGGGCAGCCGGCGATACTCGGCCGACCGAGAGACACGGTGCCGAACGAGAAGCTCCGTCCCGTCCCCGAGAGTGCGCACGGTACTCCCAACCCCTCGGGGACATGTCGGTAGAGTTCCCTCCACATCGATCGGATCACGGGTCGCTGCGATTTCTTCCGATCTGCCGAGGGAAGCCCGAGAAACCCCGTTCTCGAACCGGCGCTCTCTTCGCGGTCCCACGTGGAGGGGGCCGCGCGGATCCCTCGGCGCCCCGCGCTTCGACCCCTCGCAGACCTCCGCTGCGGCCCCGATGGCTGCCCTGCAGGGTCGCTCACGGGCGACTTCCACAAAAAGCAAGCGATTCAGATCACAACGCGGCCACGCGATGGGTAGTCTCGTGCGGATGGCTCATCCCCGACCCTCGACGAGCATGCGTGAACAAACCTACCCGGAACCCTACCCGGATGGCTGGTACCACGTCGCATCGTCGCACGAGCTGAAGCGGGGGAAGATTCTGTACCGCGAGTGCCTGGGCACGCAGCTCATCGTGTACCGCAGCGACGTCGACGACTCGGTGCATGCGATGGGCGCTTTCTGCCCGCACATGGGGGCCAACCTCTCCGCCGGCTGCATCAAGGAAGGGCAGGTCGAGTGCCCCTTCCACCTGTGGCAGTTCAGCAACGACGGCCGGGTCTCCGACATCCCCTACGCCGACAAGCTGCCGCCGCGGACCCGCCAGAAGACCTGGCCCACCCGCGAGCGCTACGGCCAGATCTTCATCTATCACGACGGCGCACGCGAAGGCTCCGAGCCCGCCCCCGCGCCCTACGAGATTCCCGACATCCCCGAGATCGACAGCGGTCGCATGGTCTATCGCGGCCGCTATGCCCCGCGAAACGTGCACATGCACATCCTCGAGTTCGCGGAGAACAGCGTCGACTTCCAGCACTTCTCGCCGCTGCACGGCCAGATGTTCGTGCCCTGGACCAACATCGTGGTGCCCGGCATCAAGGTGATCCACCGCGCCGACTGGGAGCCCGACCCCGAGCGCGAGCACATCGCCTATTTCAAGAACAAAGCCATCTTGAAGATGTTCGGCCGCGAGATCGAGCGGACCAAGGCGAGCGCCAAGACCACCTTCGTCGGTCCGGCCGGGGTGGTGACCTTCCACTTCTTCATCCCCGACGCGGGTGAAATCTTGATGTTCCAGACCCACCTGCCCGTCGCGCCGATGGAGCAGCAGGTGCGCTTCACCTGGTTTGCCGACAAGACCATGCCGCGCTGGCTGGTCTACTACGTCGTCGGCAACTGGGTGTCGCAGTGGCGCAACGACATCGACGTCTGGGAGAACAAGATCCACCTGCCCAAGCCCTCGCTGGTGAAGGGGGACGGGCCGATCCACAAGCTACGCAAGTGGTATCGGCAGTTCTACCCGGACAAGTCCCCGCCCCCCGCGGCTCGACCCGAGGACGTCAGCTCGGCCGCGGAGTAGCGCGACGGCGGGCCTGGTCCTCGCCATCGAATTCAACCTAGGGGACGCAACCGTGTCCCCTTCGCCACGACCCGAGACCGGCAGGTTCACCGAGCCTTCCACCGGTTCTGCACAGGTCGTTTACATTCGTCGCGCAGGCTGACCTCGGCTCTCGCCGCCCACCTGCCCGATCCGACGACTCACCGTCGGTTCGGGTCCGGTCGACCGATCGACCCCTTCATCGGGGGTTCAGTTCGTTCATGCTGCGCGGGCCCGCCTGGTCATGCTGCGCTCTCGATCGATCCCGTCGGCTCCCGCCGCGAACGGCTCCGAGCCACGCCGTGAGCTCGGGCCGTGGCTCCAGCTCGCGCTGCTGGTGGGCGGCTGGGTGGCGCTGTTTCGCTCGTCGCTCCACGATCTTCTCGCCGCCGCGGCCCCGGGCACGCTCCGACAAAACACCCTGCTGGGCCTCGCTCTGGGCGCGCTGGTGCTCTATCGGGCGAGGCAACGACCCTCCGTATCGTCTCCCGTCCCCCGCCTACGACTCGTCCCGCTGGCCGTGATCGCGGTGAGCCTGGTGGCCCATGTCGTCCTGCGTCGGGCCGTGGACAGCGACCTGCTCTCGTGCATCGGCATGGTGATGGGGGCGTACGGCGTGGCCGGCCTGTACTTGTCGGCGACGCGCTGGCGGCAAGCCCTGCCCCTGGCGCTGGCCGGCGTCTGCGTGCTCCCGATGGGAGCCGCGCTCGACATCTACTTGGGCTTTCCCCTGCGCCTGGCCACGGCCGAGCTCGTCCACGCCACGCTCCAACCGCTGGGCCTTCAGCCCACCACCACCGAGACCATCGTGCTGGTGGAGGGCGCGGGGATCCAAGTCGACCTGCCCTGCAGCGGCGTGCGCAGCCTGTGGAGCGGGGCCGTGCTGTGGACCGCCGCCACCTGGATCGAGCGCCGACGGGTCGGCCTGCCCTGGGTGTTCGCCGGTCTGCTCTTCGCGGGCCTCATCGTGGCCTTCAACGGTGCCCGAGTGCTCGTCTTGGTGCTGCTGCACGGCACCGGCCAGACCATGGCGATGGACATCCTGCATGTGCCGCTGGGTCTGTGTGCCTTTGCGACCGCGTGTGCGCTGGGCTTCGTGCTGCTGCAACGACTTCCCGCCGCGAGCCCCTCGACCCCCGCCCCACCACCGCCGGGACCCCGACCGCGCTGGCCCTGGGGGCTCGCGGCGGGGCTATGGCTGCTGTCCGTCTTGCCCATCGCCACGCCCCGCTCGCCCACGACGCCGCAGACCATCACGCTGGACGACCCCGCGCTCACGGCCATGGCCCTGCGCCCCGATGAAGCCTCGCTCTTCGCCACCCGTCACGCATCGGCGGCCGGCAAGTGGAGCTTCGACGACCCCGCGGGCCGCGGACAGCTGCTGATGGTCGAGGGCCGCTCCTGGCGCTCGCAACACCGCCCCGACATCTGCCACGAAGCCAACGGTCGCCACGTCGAGCAGGACGACCCCGTCCTGCTCGCGCCCGGCATTCCCATCCGCCAGCTCCGCCTGCGCAGCGCCGAGCACGTGTCGGTCGCCTTTTACTGGTTTCAATCCGCCGAGCAGACCACCAACGAGTACGGCACCCGGATCTGGGCGGCCTTCGATGGTGACGCCGAGCCCTGGGTGATGGTCTCGGTGATGTTCGACGCCCCCCGTTCCCTCGATGACCCGAAACTCCGCGCGTTGCTCCGGCGCGCCCATCGACACGCCCATACCCGGCTCACCGCCTCCGCCCCGGCCTCACCATGACTGCCCCCGAATCCCCGACTCTTCCCCATCGCTCCCTGGTCCGCCGCGTGTTCGAGCCGCGGCGCATCATCCACCTGGTGTTCTGGTCTTGGCATGCGATCTGGGTGCTCGGCGTGCTCTTCGGCATCGCGCCCCATGTCCTGCCTGCGCTGGTCGTCGACAGCATCGACGGGCAAGTGCCCTGGGGCATCACCCTGAGCTGCATCGTGTTGACCTTGCTGCCCGCGCTCACCTTGCTGGGCGGCTGGCGACTGCGACACGACCACTGGAAGCTGCTGCGCCTGTTCTACGGCGTCGGTGGGGTGGCCTTCACCCTGCTCTTCTTCCGGCTCTTCTTCATCCGCCAGGCCACGGCCGGCGTGCAGCTGCTGCTCGCGACCTTGGCCTTCGGGGCGCTGTTCTATACCGCGGAGCTGTTCGGGGGCTTGCCCAAGGTCAGTCGAGCCGCCGCCGTGGTCCGCATGGTGGGCTACAGCGCGCTGCTCATCATCGGCCTGTACGTGGGGGTGACGATGGGCCTGTACACCATCCCGGCCACCGTCGCGAGCGTGACCGCGTTCTTCCAGGGCTTCTTCGACGCGCTGAGTCGGGGTGGGTTCGGGTACCTGCTCAAGGCCGCGCCCTTCGTGCTGCTGTTCCTGCTCTTCGTCCTGTACAGCTTCACGTTGCTGCTGGGCCTGCCCATCGCGGTGGCCATCTTGTACACGCGCGGCTGGTGGCGAGGCCTAGCGGCGTGGAGCACCGAGCGCCCCCGCGCGCAGGGCCTGGCCATCACGGGCGGGGTCATCGGCCTATGGATCGCCGCGTTCATCGTGCTCAACCAGCAGCCTCAACACGAAGCCTTCGAGCGGCTCCGAACCCCGCCCCGCACGCTGGCCGATCAAGCCGACCACCTCGAGCACACCGAGCAGATCCGCGACGGGCTGCTCAACGCCTACCTGTCGCCGCATCGCTACTGGGGTGCCACCGAGCGCAACATTCAGCTCGCTCGCCTCTATCGCACCGCCTTTCACACCGACGAAGACGTGATGGGTCCTCAGTACCTCTTCAATGCCCTCGCCGCGCCGCTGCTCTACGACGGTCGCAGCATGCACGCCGACCGAGCCGAGGCCGAGATTCGCTACGAGCAGTTCTTCGACCGACCGCTGCAGCAGGGGGAGCGCGAAGCGGTGATGGAGGCGGTCTCGGCCACCTACGATCGCACCCAGGCCGAAGCCGGGCTGCTCGACGTCGGCCAGCGCAAGGTGCTGCTGACCCAGCAAGACATCCAAGTCGAGACCCACGGAGACCTCGCCCGTTTCACCCTCCACGAGGTCTACCTCAACCAGACCCCCGACGAGCAGGAGGTCTTCTACTACTTCAACCTGCCCGAGCGCGCCGCCATCACCGGTCTGTGGCTGGGCGACGACGAGAACCTGGCGCGCCGCTTCCCCTACGTGGTCGCTCCCCGCGGTGCGGCTCAGCAGGTCTACAAGGAGCAACGACAACGAATGGTCGACCCCGCGCTGCTCGAGCAAGTGGGGCCGCGCCAGTATCGGCTGCGGGCCTTTCCCATCCCCGCGCCCGATCGGAACCACGGCGGCGAGCCTGCGTCCTTGCACCTGTGGATGGAGTGGACCGTCCTCGGTGATGGCGACGGCTGGCCCGCGCCGCAGCTGGCCGAGGCCCGCAACGTGTTCTGGGAGCCCGACGAGACCGAGCGAACCATCGATGGCGTGACCTCCGACCACGAGGGCTGGCTGCCCGCGCGCTTTCAGGGCAGCTCGACGCCCCGCGAGCATCAGATCGACATGGCCGGCTTCCGCATCCGCGCCACGCCGGCCAAGGCCACGACGCCCCGCTTCGCGGGACGACTGGCGGTCGTGCTGGAGACCTCGCGAAGCATGCAGGCCCACGCCGAGGAGATTACGGAGACCCTCGATCGCATCGCCGCCGCGTCGCCCTCGGCCGACCTGTACCTGGCCCCCTCGCCCTACGGCGCCGAGCAACCGCGTCGGGTCTCGATCTCCGACGCCGAGCCCCACTACTACGGCGGGCACATGCTGGCCGGCGTGCTCGACCAGTTCGAGTCGTTGCGCGGCGACACCGAGTACGACGCGGTGCTGGTGCTGAGCGATGAGGGCTCGTTCGCCTTCTTGCAAGACGGACAGCCCGCGCCCTTCCGCCTCCGCGGTCGATTCGACGACGACGTGCCCAACCCGCGCGAGCGCTACGTCCACGAGCTGGCCCAGGTCACCGAGAGGGTGAGCCACATGCAACCGGGTGCGCCCGTCTGGCTGCTGCACCTGGGCGGGCTGCCCCACGCCTACCGCGACGAGGTGGGCGACCTGCTGCAACGCACCCGTGGTGGCGTCGCGACGGAACTGGACGACGTGTTCGCGCGGCTCGGCGATGGCCCCGTCGATGGCTACGAGTGGAGCTTCCAGCCCATCGACCACGAGACCCCCGCGGCCGATGTCCGCCACGACCCCTTCGCTCCCGTCGCCGCGCGGGCCCTGGTCGGGCACCTCGCCCGTCGTATGGACCTCGAGACCCTCGAAGGCCTCGACTGGATTCACGCCGTCGCCGTGGAGACCAGCATCGTGACCCCGTGGTCCTCGATGATCGTGCTGGTCAACGACGCACAGCGTGAGGCGCTGCGGCGCGCTTCCGAAGCCGAGGACCGCTTCGAGCGTGAAGCCGAGAGCGGGGTCGAGTCCACCACCACCCCGATGGGCGCCCTGGAGCTGGCCGCCACCCCCGAACCCGAGGAATGGCTCCTGCTCATCATCGGCCTGCTGGTCGTGGTGATCCGCCTCCGCTCGGTGCAGATGCCGACCCCGACCGCCGCGGCCTGAAGTGCCTAGCCGGCGAGGCGCTCGACGAGCTCGCGCAGCATCGAGGGATCGATGGGCTTGTCGATATAGGGCAGCCCGCTGGTCTCGAGGAACTCGCGCGAGTCGTCGAACTCGCCGCCGGTGATGAACGCGACCCGGTCGGAGAGGTTGGGGGCGATGCGCTGCACGTTGCGATAGAAGTCCATGCCGCTCATGTCGGCGACCTCGACCTCGCAGAGGATGGCGTGCACCGACTCGCCGCCGTCGATGAGCGACAGCGCGTCCCGCCCCTTGCGCAGCGAGACCACGTCGTACTCGGTGGAGAGCATGCGTGACAGCGGCCGCCCCATGAGGCCCTCGCGGTCGATGACCAGGACCCGCAGGCGGTCTTCGTCTTCGTCGAGCGAGAAGCTGGTGGCGATCTCGGGCGCGGCGGGCAGCAGGATGCTGACCCGGGTGCCCTCGCCTTCCGTGCTGTCGATCAGGATGTCGCCGTGGAACGAGCGAATGATGTTGCTCGTGATCGAAAGGCCCAGGCCCGTGCCCACGCCGACCGGCTTGGTCGTGTAGAAGGGGTCGAAGATCCGCGCGCGCACCTCTTCGGGCATCCCCAGGCCGTTGTCGATGACCTCGATGCGCACCATGCCCGAGGGCTCGACGCTGGTGCGCAGCGTGATGACGCCGTCGCAATTGCGCCGCTCGGGAATGGCCTGCGCCGCGTTGACGATGAGGTTGACGAAGACCTGGGTGAGCCGCGACTGGTCGGCCACCACCGGGCGGACGTGCCCGTAGTCGCGCACGAGGTGGGCGCGATACTTGAACTGGTTGGTGGCGATGTTGACCGCGATGTCGAGCGTCTCCTCGACGTCGACGCTCTCGGCTCGCTCGGGCTGCGAGCGCGAGTAGGTCAGCAAGTCCCGAACGATGCGCTTGACCTGGTCGGCGCCCTGCTGCGCCTCGGCGATCATCTTGGAGATCTCGGTCTCTTCGAGGTCGCCCGCGTCGAGTTCCTCGAGCCCGCGATCGATGGCGTCGAGGTTGGCGATGACCCAGGTGAGCGGGTTGTTGATCTCGTGCGCGACGCCAGCGGCCAGGGTACCCACCGTCGCCATGCGCTCGGAGTGCGCCACCCGCTCCTGGAGCCGCTTGCCCTCGGTGACGTCTTGGAAGACGCCGAACACCGCGAGCGGACGGCCGTCTTCGCTGACCTCGCACTTGCCCTTGCTCAGCACGTTGCGGACGGTACCGTCGGGTCGCACGATCCGCAGCTCGAACTCGAAGTCCTTGCGCAGCAAAATCGCGTCGCGAATGTGGTCGGAGACCAAGCCCCGATCTTCGGGGTGGTACGCCTCGACCGCCGCCTCGACGGTGGGCTTGAACACGTTGGGATCGAGCCCGTGGATCCGATACATCTCGTGCGACCAGGTCAGCGAGTCGCGGGTGAGATCGATGCGCCAGTGGCCGAAGCCGGCGACCTCCTCGGCCATGAGCAACAGGCGGGTCTGCTCTTCGCTGTCGCGCTCGGCGAGCTTTTGCTCGGTGATGTCGCGGGCGGTGCCGTAGATGGCCCCGTGCCGCATGGGCACCGCGCTCCATTGCAGCCAGCGGTAGGTACCGTCGTGACAGCGAATCCGGTTCTCGAAGCGGGCGTCGCCTTCTTGCTCACGAAGGCCATCGAGCTCGTTGGCGGTGTCGAGGACGTCGGCCGGGTGCACGAAGTCCAGCAGGTCGTGGCTCTTGAGCTCCGACGAGGGCCAGCCCAACAAGCGCTCCCACGCGGGGTTGATCCACCGCAGGTAACCGGAGCGATCGATGATGCACAACAGATCGACGGCGGCCGTAATCAGCCGCCCCAAGGCGTTGCGAGGAGGTCCTCCCGACGACTCGATGTGATCGGGCACGAGCACCGTAACCGCGCCGAGTATAGCGCGGGATCGATGTACGTCGGGCTAGCAGGTGCTGGCATGTTTTCCCATATCGACACCTTGACCCAGGGATGCCCCGATGCATGCGTCCCAGTCAGAGACACTGCATCGCAAACGCGGGCTCGAGATGGACGTCGGCCCCTCGTCGGCTACGCTGATCGTCTGCCGTGAGGTTTTCCGTGACCGACCATCTCGCCTGGTCGATCGGCTTGCCACCCGAACGCGCCGCGCAGGGTTTCGACGGGCTGGTGACGCTGGGGCGAGAGCAAATACAGCGACACTTTCCCGCGTCGCGAGGATACGAGCTGCAGTGCACGAAGCTCGGCGGTCCCATCGACGGCATCTGCTGGCAAGTCACACGCGGGCCCTTCGTCGCCCAGCTCGGCATCCAACGCTTCGCTCGAGCTCATGGCGCCACCAGCACTCGGTCTTCGGTCGAGCTGCGCGTGATCGCATCGGCCGGTTCACGCGATCACAACGCGTCCGATCCCGAAGCGCTGGAGCGCCGCGTCGTCACATGGGCGCTGGCCGGCTGGGGCCTCGGGAGCGTCGGGCTCGGCGCGCTGCTGCTCGGCGCGAGCGGAGTCCTCAGCGGCTGGGGGCAGATGCTCTTGTTGGTGCCCGCCGTCGCGGCGTGGCGAGCGAGCATGGCGAGCTTGGTTCGTCGCGCCAACCGATCGCCGCGAGCGCTGCCTGCCGCTGCGACCTCGGCTCTGCCCGCCTCGCCTCAGGTCGAGCACGGGCTCGAGCGCTGGCAGGATGTGCTCGAAGAAATCCGAGCGCGCCGCGACGAGCTCCAGAGCACACGCGGTCTGCCACCGTTCCGACAGGCGGCACCGGGCGAAGCACTCTCGGCCTGATCGAATCGGCCCGACGAAGCTGCGTCCGCGTCGGCGTCCCACGGATGCATCAAAAACGCGGGGTCGTTGAACGTGAGGCGTGAGGAAGGCCGACGTGTAGATGGTTGCACGCCACTCGTTCCCAATGAGGGACCCCGGTTCGGGAATGCTCGATACCTTCGTTGCGGCTCGGGAAACCCGGCGCCGTACCGGGCTTGCGACCGCGGCCTCCGCCGTGCCAAATAGCGCCAATGCTTAGACGTGGCGCGCAGGCGGTAGACATGATGCGAGGAGTCCTGGACACGGGCTTCTCTGGCAGCAAGCAGCGAGCCGAGTCGGTGGTGCGCGAGCTCTTCGAGCACGCGGGCATCGGGTTCGGCGACAGCGAGCCCGGCGACATCGTCGTCCACGACGAGCGCTTCTACGAGCGCATGCTCCGGGACAAGTCGATCGGCCTGGGCGAGTCCTACATGGACGGCTGGTGGGACACCAACGCGCTCGACGTGCTCATCGACAAGATGATGCGCGCCGACCTCAAGCGGAAGATCGCGGGCAACTGGCGGCTGAAGCTCTACGCCGCCGAGGCGATGCTCATCAACCGCCAGAACATGGAGCGCTCCAAGCACTCCGTCTACGCCCACTACGACATCGGCAACGACCTGTACGAGCGCATGCTCGACCCGCGCATGATCTACACCTGC
This sequence comes from Myxococcota bacterium, assembly GCA_039028615.1. Taxonomy (GTDB): domain Bacteria; phylum Myxococcota_A; class Polyangia; order Nannocystales; family Nannocystaceae; genus Paraliomyxa. The sequence goes on from JBCCHT010000007.1 coordinate 31,223, forward strand.
GCCTACTGGAAGGACGCCAAGACCCTCGAGGAGGCCCAGGAGGCCAAGCTCGACCTCGTGTGTCGCAAGGTCGGCCTGAAGCCCGGCATGCGCGTGCTCGATCTCGGCTGCGGCTGGGGTGGCTTCGCCATGTTCGCGGCCGAGAAGTACGGCTGCGAGGTCGTCGGCTACACCGTGTCCAAGGCCCAGGTCGAGATCGGCCAAAAGCGCGCCAAGGAGTCCGGGCTGCCCGTCGACATCCGCTGCGCCGACTACCGCACTGCCGAGGGCACCTTCGATCGCGTGGTGTCCATCGGCATGATGGAGCACATCGGCCACAAGAATCACCGCACCGTCATGGAGGTCATCAACCGCACGATGATCGACGAGGGCGTCGCGCTGATTCACACCATCGGCAACAACCGCAGCGTCACCCACGGCACGCCCTGGGTCGAGAAGTACATCTTCCCCAACGCGGTGGCTCCCTCGGCGGCTCAGATCGCCAAGGCGAGCGAGGGCCTGTTCGTGCTCGAGGACATGCAGAACATCGGGCCGCACTATGACCCGACCCTCATGGCCTGGTGGGACCGTTTCGACGCGGCCTACCCCGACCTCAAGCACAAGTACGACGAGCGCTTCTACCGAATGTGGAAGTTCTACCTGCTCGGCGCGGCCGGGTCCTCGCGCTCGCGCGACGGCCAGCTGTACCACTTCGTGTTCAGCAAGATCGGCCGCGAGTACCCCGACTGCCGCAAGAGCTGAGGCTCCCGGGTCCTCGGTATGCGTCAGGCCGAGGACCCCGCCCGCTGCGCTCGCCACTTCAGCCAGCGGTCGTGCAGCGTCTCGACGTCGAAGAACGACGCGTAGGCGAAGCCGACCACCTGGTAGTGGAACATGATGGCCATGAGCACCAGGACGCCGACGTGAAAGCCCCACGCCACCGCGGCCCACAGGCGAGCGACGCGGCGGTGTAGCAGCACGAAGGGCGCCCCCAGCTCGACCGCCAGCGACACCGCGGCCAGCGGGGGAAAGAGCCACCCCTGCTGGGCGAGCATGCTACCGAGCCACGAGTAGCCCGCGCCCAGCTCGACCTTCCGCAGGTTGTCGTAGGCCACGTACATGCGCAGGGTGTCGCTGGTCACCCAGCCCCAGCCCGCGTTGTGCAGCTTGGACCAGCCCGCGATGAAGTAGGTGGTGACCGTCACCGCGCACAAGAGGCGGATCGCCCAGCCGTACCAGGAGCTCGGGGTGTCGTCGGGCGGGTCGCCGCGGCGCCGGGCGTCGGCCGAGATCGCATCGGCCGCGGGCGCAAAGGCCAGCACGAGCACGTGCAGCACGATCAGGTTTTCCGTGTGGAAGACCATGCTCCACGAGTTGCGGTAGCTCGTCACCCACATCAGCGCGAGCGCGAAGGCGGGACCGGTGAGGCGGAAGCGCCAGCCCGTCACGAACGCCACCCCCAAGGGCACCGCCACCGCGGCCACCAGGATGACCAGGGCATAGGGCAACGGATCGGCGAGCAGCATGACCGGACCCACCGGTTTCCACTGCGTCGGCGACATGCTGCTGACGTTGACGAAGTGGGGGAAGCGAACCGCCAGATAGGCCAGCGCGTAGGCGCCGATCATGATCCGCAGCATCGCCAGGCGCCGGGCGGGGGCCGGGGTCCACCACCAGCGCTCGACCCGGCTCAGGACGCCGCCGCCTTCGCTCATCGGGCGCCTCCGTGGGGCACGGCGCAGCGCGCATGCACCCGCGTCTTGCGGGGCTTTTTGTCCCCGGAGAAGTACGCGAGCGAGTCGTAGACGTCGGTGCGGACCTCGAGGCGCTCGAGATCGGCGTGCTCGGGCTGGCTCGCCACCAGCTCGGCGCTGCGCTGGCACAGGTCGCGGGCGTGCCCCTTGCGGATCGCCAGGCGGACCGTCACGTACGCTTGCATGATCTCGGCCGAGCCCAGCTGCTCGGGCGTCAGCGGGCGGTGCCGCCCCTCTTTCGAGTACCCGACCACATGCGGAATCTCGGAGCGCGTACGGTCGCGGCTGCTCGAGAACATGGGGTAGTTGGACAGCGGGAAGCCGTCTTTGGGAGGGTCCCGAAGGATCGGCCACACGATGGCCAGCACGAGCCCCGCGCTGAAGACGAAGGCCCAGGCCCGTCGCGCCCCGGTCATCGACGTGCTCACCGCGGCTGCACCGGCTCGGGGATCGAAGAGCCCTCGACCAGGCCCAGCATGCGTCCGCTATGACCCATGCCCGCCATCGCGTGCTGCACGAAGTCGATGCGGATCTCGGGCGAGCCCATGTGCTCGGAGAACGCCCCGATCATCGAGCTGGGCTGCTTGGAGCAGGCGAAGCAATCGACCTCGTCCCACTGGTGATGAACGAGGAACGCCAGCGCCCGGCTCACGACCTCCTCGTCGACGGTGGTGTCCTCGCCGCGCGCGCTCTTGAGGGCCAGGGCCGCCCCCATCGCCTCGCCGAAGCCCGAGGATCCCGTGTTGTGGGGTAGCAGCACGTTGCCGAAGCCGTAGCCGCCGACGAGGTCGGGCTCGACCTCGTCTTCGGCCGCGAGGATCAGCCGGATCTTGTACTGCGTGTAGTCGATGCAGAAGCGCTCGTAGCCGTCGTGGCGATGGTGCCCCAGCGACGCGCGAGCGGCCAGGCAGTGCCAGTTCTCCTCCATCCAGAAGAAGTCGGTGGCGAAGTTGTTCCAGTAGACCTCGGCGGTGTAGGTCATCGCGTCCTCCACCACCTGTTTCACCGTGGCGGTGTCCGCCATCTGGGGCAGGTCCTGCTCCATGGTGAGCCGCTCGAGCAGGGTCAGGGCGAACACGGCCTGGCCTACCGCGTAGAGCGGATCGGCGCCGGGGATCGGCTCGCCCGTCTCGAGGTCGAACTCGGGGTGGAAGCTGCCGTTGTCCCGCCGCATCCGCAGCAGGAACCGGGTCATGCGATTGATGGCGTCGTCGAACTCGTCGCCCACCCGGTGGCGACAGCTGAGCAGCGCGATGGTGGTGAGCGCCGTGTTGCCCAGCCCGACCTTCTTGGCGTCCTGGCGCTGGGGAGGGATGACCATGCCGAAGTCCTCGTAGGTCCGCATGGTGCCGACCAGCATGGCCAGCGCATCGCGGGCGGCCTCGTCGACCTCGGGTGTGTCTTGGCCCAGCTCGCAGATGACCAGGGTGGTGCCGGCCTGCCGCGCGAGCGCGAAGCCCTGGTAGGTGACGCGCCCGGTGAAGGGGTCGGCCTTGTAGGCGAAGCGACCGTCGGGGCCCTGGGCCTCGAGAATGTAGCGCTCGGCCCCGTCCAGCGCCTTGCGCAGGCTGGTCGCGCTGAGCGAGGGCCCGGGGTTTTTCATGCGCCGGAGGCGATGCAGCGTGCCCTCGACATCGAGCACGTAGCTGGCCGTCTCGAGGCGCGACAGGCCCTCCACCCGCGGATCGTAGCGCTGCGGTCGCTCGGGCCACACCAGCGCCTTGCGGGCCTGGGCGGGATCGAAGCCGAAGCGAAGATCGGGGATGACCGGGATCGGCGTGTTCTCGTTGAACTGGTCCAGCGCGAGCATCTGCCAAGGCATCAGGCAGCGCGTGCCCTCGCAGACCCCATCGACTCCCGGGCGCAGCAGCATCGCATCGACGACCGGCACCACCGACTGGAGTGCCTGCACCCCCGTGATGACGTCGATCTTGATCGGGCCGCGTTTGGCCTCGGTGCGAAGCTGCTGCCCCAGGGACTCGAGGGCGGCGGCCAGGGTCGGGCCCTGCACGCAGCGCGAGCGCGCCTCGGCCCGTGTGCCCGCGAAGTCGACCAGCGAGGTCGCCACCACCGTGACCACCCCGGGGCCGGGCGCCCGCTCGCACTCGACCGCCTGACGCACCATCAGCGAAGGCGCGTCCGCGGGAGGCTCGGGCAACGATGACGGCACGGGCAGCGCGGCCTTGATCGCCTTGCGCATCTCGGAGTCGTCGGCCACCGCGACGTCGAGTGCCGCGTCCGCCTCGGCCGATGCACTCGCGCGCCACAGCCCGACCGCGACGAGCAGCACGGCCACGGCCGAGACCCCGCGTTCGCGCGCGCCGAACCGAATCCCGCCCGTCGCCGCCAAGCCCCAGACCGACAGCGGCAAGGTGATCAGCGCGACCACGGCCCACACCGCAGCCAGGCCCGCCGCGACGCCCTTGCCCAGGCCACCGTAGAGCGCGGCGATATACGTGCTCGCGCTGACCAGGTTCCAGGTGAGATAGGCGAGGTAGGTCAGCGCCGCGAGGGCTTGCAGGCGCCAGGCCTTGCCTCGCAGTCGATGCCCCACCAGCCCCGCGACGAAGTGCACACCGTGGGCGGCCGCGACCACGGACGTGACCACGGCAAAGGTCGTCCAGTCCCGCCACGGCAGGACCGATGCACCCCAGCCCAAGATGGCGGCCACCAGCCCCGAAAGCAGGACCGGCCACCAGCGTGCCCCCCCGGCGGCGGGCCCCGCGGAGCGGTCGGGTTCCTCGGCGTGTTCAGCCATGGCCGGGAACCTAGCAGCGATGCCCCCGGCCACGCGAGCCGAACCACTGGAGGCCGAAAACGGGGGGATCAGGCGGCGCTGCGCTGCAGCTTCATCGACCAGTCGACGCCGACGATCTCGAAGGGAGCCAGCGGCGTCCACACGTTGTCGCCCTGGAGCGGCTCGCTGGAGACGACCAGGTGTTTGACGAAGCTGCCCGACTGGTTGTCCTGCTCGCACTCGGGCCCGAAGCTCGGGCAGCGGTCGCGCTCCGGGCAGCGATTCTTGTGCGTGGTCCAGTACAGGTTCTTGCCGCCCTGGTGCGCCACCATGGTGCGTCCGTTGGTCAGCGCGAAGGTCAGGTAGGTCTCGTGGGGAGGACCGCGGTCGTCCATGCACGGCTGCCCGGTGAGGCGCACCACCGCCTCCACCGTCTCGCGCACCGCCGCCACGACATCGGCCAGGGGGTACCCCACCTGCTGCAGGCCGTGCCGCCGCGCCATGAAGCCGAGCAACAAGTAAAAGAGCACCTCGGAGTCGCTGTCGCCGAGGATGAAGCGTCGCAGCACGGGCGGCACCTGGGCCACGAGCTCCTCGCGAATCTCGGCGAAGCCGGCGAGGTTGCCGTTGTGCACGAACACCCACTGCCCGTACTGGAAGGGGTGGGTGTTGATGATCGACAGGTTGCCCTGCGTGGCCTTGCGCAGGTGGGCCAGCACCGTCTCCGAGGCCACGATGCCCGAGACGCGCTGAAACAACTGATCATCCAGCGCCTGGGCGACGCTCTTGATCACGTGGGGGGCGCCCGCGTTGTAGTACGCCACGCCCCAGCCATCAGGGTGCCGATCGCTCTGCTGGACCAACGCATTATCGGCGCTGACCAAGCTGCGGTGGACCTGACTCTGAATGACGGAGCGAAAACCGAAGATCCGGCACATGACGGCGAAGGGCACCGCCCGACGCGGGACCTACGCAGCACGCGCGGCCAGCCCGAGCAGACCGCCCACGCTAGCCCGAGGCCTCGGGCGGAGGCAACCACCGACTCATCTGGTCAGGATCGGCTCCAGCGGGCGCGAACGCGCGGGCACGACGGCGTCGACTTCGGCTTCCCCCCGCTTCGGCCCTGGCCTAACGTAGTCCGCATGCGTCTGCCTTATCGTTGCGCTTGGCTCGTCCTGTTGCTCGCGGGTTGCCCGGATGGTGGGAACGAGGACGACACATCGACGAGCTTCGGCACGCCGACCGGCACGGACAGCGGCGGCACCGAGTCCTCGAGCGTCGACCCGGGTACGAGTTCGAGCGGTGACGTCGAAGAAACGAGCACGACCGGAAACGGATGCACCGCCGGCCAGCTCGGCTGCGAGTGTCTCCCCGAGGAGGAGTGCGATCCCGGCCTCGTGTGCGATGCAGGCACCTGCCAGGACGAGGGCGGCGACACCACCGAAGGGGACGACACCACGACCACCGGGCCCGACCCCGTGTGCGGCAACGATATGCCCGAGCCCGGTCTGCTGTGCTTCGGCACCGCCATGCCCCAGGCCATGGCCGCGGGCACCATCGGCATCACCATCGCCAACTTCGACGCCAGCCCCTTCCTCGACATCGTCACCGCCAACCGCGACGCGAACTCGGTGGCGATTCGGCTCGGCCAGGCCGACGGCCAGTTCGGTAGCCAAGACGAGTACCCCACCGGGACCGGACCGATCGCCATTGGCTCGGGTCAGTTCGTGGGCGACGAGAACCTCGACGTGGTCACCCTCAACCTGACCTCGCTCGACGTCAGCATCCTGGCCGGCACGGCGACCGAGGATTTCGAGGCCCCGCTCAACATCAGCCTCGGCATTGCACCGCTGACCCCCACCGATCTCGAGGTCGTCGACCTCGAAGACGACGGGGACGCGGACATCTTGGTCACCGAGAGCACCGGGTCGGCCATCCACGTGATCCGCTTCGAGAAGGGCGCGGCCCTGCCGATCGACACCTACCCCGTCGGGGGCGGACCCACGGCCATCCACGCCGCAGACTTCTCGGGCAACATGGTGCCCGATGTGATCACCGCCAACGGAGCCGGCGGCACGGTGAGCCTGTTGCTGGGCAACGGCCTGGGGCAGCTCGGTGAGCCCACCAGCGCCACCGCGGGGACTTCGCCCAACGGCGCCAGCTCGGGCGATTTCAACGGCGACGACACCCTGGACGCGATCCTCTCCAACCCGGGGGGCACGGTCACCATCCGCCTGGGCAACGGCCTGGGGGGCTTTGGCGGTCAGCTGCCCTTCCCCATCGCGGGGGGCTCGCCCACCGCCTTGGTCGCGGCCGACTTCAACCTCGACGGCATCACCGACGTCGCCGTCTCGACCAGCGAGAACAACGTGCACGTGCTCGTGGGCAACGGCTCCGGCAACCTCACCGAGGAAGCCGTCATCGCGGTCGGCGAGACGCCCGACGACATCGTGGCCGCCGACCTCAACGACGACGGCATGCTCGACATCGTCACCGCCAACATCAGCGCGGGTGGGGTCAGCGTGATCCTGACCGACGCCTAGGTCCACCCGTCGCGCGAGCTTGTGCCGAGCTTGCCGTTGCCAGGGTGCGTGCCGGCTGCGCTACCATGGGCCCGCGCCATGTCTCGCCTCTCGTCGATCGGAACCCTGCTCGTGCTCACCGCGTTGGCGGTGGCTTGCCCTCGCCCCGCCGAACAGCCCCAGGAGCAGCCGCCCGGCGGCGACGGAGCCAGCGTCCCGGGGGGAGCCGTCGACCCGGGTGATCCCGCGGGCAGCCCGGGCGACGGCGGCGACGCGACCGCGTGCCTGAGCGACTCCGACTGCGACGGGGGCGTGTGCGAAGGTCAGGGCTGCGGCGACGACACGCCGGGCACCTGTGCGCCCGCCGAGCGCATGTGCACCCGCGACGCGCAGACGTACTGCGGCTGCGACGGCAAGGAGTTCACCAGCTCGGGCAGCTGCCCCGGGCGGCGCTTCGCCAGCCGAGGCAAGTGCGAGGGCGAGCCCCCCACGGGCGGAGGCAAGGCCGACGGCGAGTCCTGTCTCGCGGCGAGCGAGTGTGCCGGGGGTGTCTGCGAGGGCGAAGGCTGCGGCGACGACACGCCGGGCACCTGCGCCTCGAACTCGCGCATGTGCACCCGCGACTACCGGGCCTACTGCGGCTGCGACGGCACTACCTTCCACGGCTCGGGCAGCTGCCCCGGCCAGCGCTACGCCAAGCGCGGCGAGTGCTGAGGCGCGGCCAGGCGTCGTAGTCGAGCATCGAACGTAGTCCAGGGTTCACACTCTCGACTCGTGGTCGTCCTTCGAAGGGGACCGACCTGAGCGCCGTAGCGTCGCGCGCCTCGGGTTCGGCACGCCCATCGTCCGAGGGACGACGCTCATGCCGAATACCGTCACGCCCAAAGTCACGATTGCGTCCGGGAAGCTCTGGTTCGATCCAGCGGGCCAGCGGATCAAGCCGACCAAAGTCGAGTTCAGCGTCACGCAGAGCGCACACGATCCAGCCGATCCATACCCCGGGGGCGGCACCATCGTTCGAAGTGCCGGCAACATCTCGCTGTACCGCGACGCCGACCGCAAGGACGAGATCGTGTTCGCCGAAAACCGGGCTCGAGTCACCCACGACGAACTCTTCGCCGGGAACGGAACCTCCAAGACCTTCACCGCGTACGTCTCGGCGACCGCGGAGAGCGGCGTTCAGAAGACCAAGCTCTCACTCGAGCTCGATCCGCTCGACACCTCCGAACTCAAGAAGACGAACTTCACGACCCGCACCGTGGAGGACCGCTTCACCGTCGCGACCAACGACCCGGGGTCCAGCGTAGAGCTCGAACTCGAGACGGCTGCGCTCATCGCCCCCGAGCTGAAGATCGGCAGCGCCGTGGACCCCGAGGTCCGCGCGCTGTCGGCCAAGCCCTACCTCCCCATCTCGTGCACGGCCGGGCCCAAGCCCGCGCTGCCGCTGAAGTACGAGGACGACGCCACATTGGAGCTGAGCCCCTCCGACGCCGACATCCTGGTGTTCGCCGACGAAAAGGGCAAGACGGCCGTGCCCGTCGTGGACGGGAAGATCACAGTCCCGAACGCCGAACTCATGGCGGCGAAGACCTACTGGCTCGCGGCCGGACCGAAGGCCAAGACTGCCGACGTCAATCTGACCCTGAGCCTGCCCGTGCAGAGCAATCCCAGCAGCCTCGTGGCGCTGGGTCCCGCGTGCAAGCGCATCCGAAGTGCGCAGCAAAACACGGTGAAGCCCGTGATCGGGGTGCAGTTCCCGGACGAACTGGAGGGTGCCCTGTGGTTTCCCGGGCCCAAGAGCGTCGCGCCGCCTACGGTGACCTTGCACATCGACCAGAGCAACCAGGAGCACGCCCCCTATCTCGGGCACGGCTTGCTCACGCGAAGCTCGAGCGCGCTGACCGTGTATTGGGACGCAAGGCTCGAGGCCCCGATCGAGTTCTATGACGACAAACTCGTGCTCGAAAATGCCGTGCTCACGGGGAAGGACCCGCTCACCCTATACCTCGTGGGCTCGAAGGCGGACGACGTCACACTGTCCTTGAGCCTCTACGACCCCAAGCTCTCCACCATCGCAATCGCCGAAACGAGCGTCAGCGCCTCGGTGCCGATCCAGGCCGTCAACATCGTGACTCCTCATATCGAGTACGAGGGTCCGATCGTCCGCAGCCAGCTCACCCCCGTACGGATCTTCGTCACGCAGACCGACGAGGCGAAGGCCCCGTACCGAGGCAAGGCGACCTTGGTCCGCGACAATCAGGACCTCCAGTTCTTCGCGGGGAAGTCGGACGGCAAGGGGACCAACCCGCTGTTTTCCGGGTCCGAGGCCACGGCGGTGGTCCCCGACATCACGGGCACCACGACCTACTACGCGCAGTGGAACGGGGAACAAACTCCCGCAAAGCGAGTACGCCCCTCCCTCGAGCTTCAGGCCGCGTCCTCGGCCGTGATCATCACCGATCCGAGCACGCAGCTCGCTCCACCGCCGCCACGGCCGACCTTCTCGCCGCCGATCATCGAGCACTCCAACATCATCAAGCCCGTCATCGACACGGACTACGACGTGCTCCCGCTGTGGTCCATCGCCCAAATAGGCGCCGAGAAGGCGGCCCCCATCAAGGCCCGCATCCACGTCGAGCAGACCGCCGAGGCGGTACGCTACGAGCAAGACGGCATCCTCACCCGCACGAGCGCCAACCTGCAGGTCTTCCTCGATGCCGAGTGCACCTGCGAGCTGAGCTTCAACGCCTCCAACGAGGCGCGAGTGCCCAACGCGTGGCTGGTCGACACCAAGAAGGTCTACTACCTGCGCGGCGTGACGGCGGGGGCCTGCTCGCTGACGCTGCAGCCCCTGCCACCCAAGGCCGAGTTTCCCGCGCCCCCGGCCATTTCCGTCCAGCCCGCCGAGCTCAAAAAAGACCTCGCGGTGACCAAGCTGACCCTGCAGGTATGGCGAGACGACGGCACGCAGGCATCGGCGAAGATGTCCACGCGCGAGCAGCGATTGCGCGGACGCTTCGTGACCGTGAAGGACCCGAGCAAGCCGCTGGGGCGCGCGAAGGTGGTCATCGAGAAGGTCGATGTCAGCGCATGGCCGGCATCGGCCAAGGACCACCAGGTCATGCTGTCGGTCGAGCCGGCCATCTCGGGGAAGAACATCATCGAGCTCTACGACCAGTCCACCGGAGGCAAGGTCTGCGCCCAAGCGGGGACCTCTCTGCTGCTTTCCAAGGCAGAGGCCTCGTCCGAAGACAAGGTCGTGTGGGCCCAAGGCAAGGAGGCCAGCGGCACCATTCGTGACGTGCGGCTGTCCTTGGGGCTGTTTCGCACCGATGCCGACCCGCTGACGGTACCTCCGCTCGAAAATGCGGACTGGGCCACCATGACCTCCGTCGCGATCGAGAAGGTCACGCCCCAATCGGCCGGCTGGGAACAGTACGTCAACCAACCCCCCGATCGCGCCAAGACCTTCAACGACGAGTCGGTCCCCGAGTTCCACAACGGCCGCCAGATCCTGGTGACGGCCACCACCAAGCCCGCCCGAGCCGGCATTCCGGTCGACCTCGTGCTGTGGGGCTTCGATGGCAACGGCGCTGCGGCCTCTACGGATCCACGCACGCCGCTGGTCGGCAACGACCTCAAGGCTCAGACCACGCACGTCGCGGCATCGACCGACGTCAACGGCCGAGCGAGCGCCCGACTGAAGCTGTCCCGCTACGGCGGCGACCAGTTCTATGCGGTGGCATTCCTCTCCGACGACGCCAAGGAGGGCATGAGCAAGTACGGAGCCAAGGGCAACGACGCGCCCGCCAACACCAAGACGACCGCGCTGACGGTGTGGCAAAAGCTCGAGTACACACTCACCGCGATGAAGCAGAGCAACGGGACGGACGACTACGGCGACTACGCCAACGAACCCAACTTCATTGCGCAATACCAGGCGGCGAAGATCAAAATCAGCAAGAAGGGCGGCAAGCACGTGGTCGCCCACAAGAACATCCTGGACATCAACGATGCGGTGGGCTCCTGGTGGAACACCAACGGCCAGGCCTCCGTCGACCGGGTCTTCAACTTGTTGTTCTGCGACAACATCACCACCGGGGTCGCCCCGGTCGAAAAGACGATCGAGAACCCGGCGTTCCCCAATGCCACCAGCGAGCTCGACGGCATCTACGACCTGAGCGACTGGCGGGGGGCTGGGCCAGCGAGAGTCCAGAAGAAAGACGGAACATTCCTGTCGAACATCGACAACACGAAGGTCAAACTCGCCTACTCAGGCCCCTGCAAATACGAGCTCAGCGTCGATCTCACCGGAGCGGCCAACGTCTCTGGGGTCCCCACCGACCAGCTCATCATCTACGTTCCGATCAAGGAGTACTCGGCGATCTCGGGCTGCGCCTCGGCCACCGCCCCGGTCACCTGCATCGGCGTCCGGCTGCGTCAGCAGGCCGAGGCCCCCGGAAACTCGACCTCCGACTCCGCCAACAACACCATGTGGCACGAAGTCGGGCACTACATGGGCCTGACCGCGATGAAGGTTCCGGTCCCGAATGCGAGCCTCACGGGCGGCAAGGAGCTCAACGTCTACTGGTACCAGGGGATCTCGGGTTCCGGTACCAACTACAATGAAATGAGCCAGAGCGTCGCCAGCACCATGGGTACGTTCTTCTTCGGGGCCGCGATCGGCGTCGGAGACCACTGCCGAAACGACAGTACGGGCTGGAACTACGGCCCGTGGTGGATCAACAACCCGCTCGTTCAGCCCCACACGCCCAAGTGCATCATGTTTCACGCGCTGACGAATCCCCCGATCTTGAACTACTGCTCGACCTGCATCGACGCCCTCAAGGCCCGGGATCTCTCGCTGTCGAACGTTGCGGGGTCCGCTGACTTCTAGGAGCTTCTCCATGCCCTCGGACACGCCCATCGACATCCCTTCGGTCGTCTGGTTCTCGCAGACCCCGTCGTCCCCCACGCTCTCGACGACGGCCTTCGCCGATCTGAAGCTCGCCTCCGCCCCGGCCCAAAGCCCCACCGGCCCCACCGTCGCGCTGCTGGGTAGCTACCGGCTCGGGTGGCCCTACGTCGAGCTCTACCCCAACCAGCTGCCCAAGCCGATCCTCATCGTCGCGGTCTCCACGACCACGGGAGAGGTGTTCTCCAACGACCTGGACGCCTACGATCCTCGCATTCAGCCTACCGCCATCGGCCCCGCCATCGCCGACACCAAAGCCAACGCGGCCGGCCCCGCGCGCAATATCCCGGGCACGGCCGGCTACTTCAACGTGGATCTCGGCGCCCGCCTGAGCCTCCCGCCCGAGGCCGGGTACTACCAGGTCTTCGCCTGGCTCGACGACCTCGTGACCCCCATCCTCACCGTTCAGGTCCCCGCCAATGAAAACCGGCGTGCGGTCGATCCATCGTTCAACCAGGTCAAATCGGAGGGGCTGGTCACCATCGAGGATTCCAGCCATTCCCCCAACCCCAAAGACGGCGAGATCCGTACCGATCTCGAGTTCACGAAGGGTTCATCGTACCGGGTCTACGCCACGCTGCCTCCGGGCGCGCTCCAGACTCCCCCCGTGGGCTCGGCCCCCGGGAGCCCGATCTTGAGCGTCATGACCTTCAACCGCCAGATGCGACAGTTCGCCTGGTGGAGTTCGAGCACCGCGTACTCGACCATGGTCTCGAAGTCGACGGACACCTTCGACTTCGACCCCTTTGGCCTGCAGCCGCGACCCAACCCGGCCGCCAACGTCTACGTGGTCACCGCCCTGGGCAACCTGCGCAACGACGTGCTGCCGATCTTCGTCGAGTACCAATGACACGCTGCCCGCGGGCGAGGACGACCCCTCCCTCGGGTTCGGCCACGGCATCAGTGCGGGGCCCAGTCGAACAAGCCGCTCCAGTCGGGCGGTGACGGGACCGGCTCGCCGTTGGGGCCCACCACGACGAGCTTGCCTGCGCTCGTGTCCCAGACGAGCTCGGCTTCGTGCTTGCACGTGACGCCGGGGGCTCTCGGGACGCGATGGGCCCAGAAGCTACCGGACGGGGCCACCCACAGGGTTCGCTCGCAGAACAGGCCCCCCTCGTAGAGGTACGCGGTGCCGCGACCTCCGGGCAGGCGGAGCGAGTCGGCGTAGGTGGAGCCGAAGAGGAACTCGGGATCCGAGGTCACGACCCCCGCGACCCCACCGAGCACGAGCACGACATGGGCCAAGCCCACGACGACCTTGACCCACCGACGGTGGTCCCCGCGAACGAAGGCCCATCCCGAGCCGACGGCCAAGACGGCAAAGACCGCGAGCAACAGCCAGGGCAGCGCCGCAAAGCTCGGCGTGGGCCGGATATTGGGCCCCTGGAGGCCAAAGCTCAGATGGACCCCCACCCCCACCAAAACCGCCGCCACTCCAAAGAGCAACCGTCGCCATGGTCGGAGCTTGCCCACTGACAATCAGCGTAGCACGTCGAATGCGCGCTCGATCGTTGTTAGCCTCCGTCCATGACCGCGACGGCCCCCTCCGCCGCCGATCCAGCGCCGCCGTGGAGTCGCGCCGCGTGGATCTGGCTGGTGGTCGTCACGGTGGTGGCCGCCGCGCTGATCATCCCGGGGCTCGGCGACGGCACCATGCGCCCCTACGACGAGGGCTTGTACGGCAAGCTCGCCCGCAACGCCCTCGAGTACGACGTGCTGCTGCACGCCGTCGACACCGAGGGTCAGCTCTACGACGGCTTCACCAAGCCTCCGCTCACCATCGCGCTGGTGGTCGGCTCGTTTCAGACCTTCGGCGTCTCGCTCTTCGCCCTGCGGCTGCCCTTTGCGATCGCCATGCTCGGCCTGGTCATGGTCGCGTTCGCGTGGGGGCGACGGATCGCGGGCATCCCGATGGCGGTGACGTGGGCGGGCACGCTACTGCTGGTCTCCGCCACCACTCGCTGGGGCCGCGTGGCGTGCATCGAGCCGATGCTGATGTTGTGGATCACGATGGGCCTGTGGGCCTACCACGAAGCCCTGCTCGCCCCCGGACGCAAGGCCCTGCGCTGGGCGATCGTGGCCGGGCTCGCGCTGGCGATGGCCGTCGCCACCAAGCAGCTCGTCGTCGCCATCGCCATCGCGCCGATCCTCGGGCTCGAGCTGTGGCGTCGCGACGGTCGCTCGGCTCTGCGGCGCCTCGCCGTCGTGCTCGGCCTCCCGCTGCTGGCGGGCGGCACCTGGGTGGCTCTGATGCTCGCCCGTCACGGTGCATCCACCTTCGAGATCTACCTGCGTACGGGCGTGCTGCGCCGGGTCAGCGGGTTTTCGTCGGGCCACAGCGCCCGCTCCCTCAACGAGCTGACCGGGGTCGTCGCCGAAGCCTGCGCGCCCTTTCCCTGGGTGCTGGGCCTGGCCGGCCTGGTGGTGCTGTTGCTGGCCCGACGTCCACGGCCGCGGCACGCCGACGGCGCTCTGCTGCTCCCGCTGTTGCTGGTGGTCGCGATCGTCGTCTACGACAACGCATCGCAGTCGCTGCTGCCCTGGTACGCCTTCGATCTCGTGGTGCCGCTGACCGGGGGCATCGCGTTCATGGTGGCGGGTCTGGTGGTGCCGACCCAGGGTGACGCGCTCGCCATCATTCGAAGTGCCGGGGGAGCGCTGGTCCTCGCCGCGGGGGCCGTGACCGCGCTGGCCTCCACCGCACCGCAGCTCGACCTGGCCCTGCTCGCCGCCGCGGCCACCGTCGCGCTGCTGCTGGTCGACGCCGAGCGCCACCCTCGGCTGCGCCGAAACCTCCGCCATGGCCTGCTCGCCGCCGCCGCCCTCGCCCTGTTTGCGGGCGACCTTCGCCGCCCCGAGCGTCGCCCCGCCACCGGGGGCCACGAACAGCTCATGGAGGAGTTCGCCCGGCGCGGCATCGGGTTGGTGCAGGCCAATCTCAACACCAAGGCCGCGGGCGAGCACTCGTGGGGCACCTACTACGGTCCGCGGGCGCAGCTGGTGAAGCGACCGCCCTGGGGTCGCAACCAACCGCCTGCCGATGCCTACGTCACCGCCACCATCTGGCCGCGGGAGTACGAGGCGCCGCCGGACGTCGAGCTGATCCGCGTGCCGGGGCTGATGGCCTTGGTCGGCAACCTCGATGAACCGCCCTGGCGCTACTCCACGCTGGTCGACCTGCTGAAGGAAGGCCCCGTCACCTTCGAGGCCGAGGACCTGCCCAGCTCGCGCGACGACGTGCTCGTGCACGATCCCCAGGCCTCGGGCGAGGCCGCCAAGGCGCTCGTCCCCTACGCCAGCATTCGAGACAAGGCCTTCTTGCTCAGCCACGGCCCGGGCCTACGATTCTTGCGGGGCGACTACCAAGCCGAGTTCTGGCTCCAGTGGCACTGCCCGGGCACCAACGACCGACCGGCGGCCATCCTCCACATCAACGCCGGCCGCGAGAAGATCAGCAAGGTCGAGGTGCCGTGCCGCAAGCAGGCCCCCACCGACTACGAGCCAGTGACCATCGACTTCGAGCTACCCCGCGCGGGCAAGCTTGAGCTGCGCGTGCAGTACGTGTTCGGCGAGGTCTGGCACGACCGCACCTTGGTCCGCCAGCTCCAGGGCGATGGCTAGAAGCGGCGGCCGATGGTGACGCCGGTCCAGCGACGACCCACCTGCGGCGTCATCTGCCACGCCGTCTCGTCTTGCTTGTTCTTGCGCGCCACCAGGAAGTAGCGCACGGCACCGCCCGCCGCCAACGCGACGCCGATGGACAGCGCCGCCGCCCCGCCGTTGCGTAGCGAGGTCGCCCGGTCGCGCTCGGCCAGGTACTCGGAGTGCGAGCCCAGGTCGCTGGCGCCCCGGGCCGATGACGATGCCACCGCGAGCAGCCCGATCCCCACGCCGATGCCCACGACCCCGGCTCCGCTGAGCGCTCCGCCCACCGGATCGAGATACCAAGCCTTGGCCTTGGGCTCGTCGTCCTCGACCTTGGGCGGCGGGACGACCTCTTCTTCGGGCTCGGGTTCCGGCTCGAGCTCGTCTTCGTCGTCGTCGACGATCACCTCGTCGTCATCGTCGTCGATGATCTCGACCTCTTCGGCCGCATCGATCTCTTCTTGGCACCGGTCCATGTTCTCGGTGGCGGGGCCCACGAGTTGCTCGGGGGGCTCCGAGTCCAGGAACCGGCGATAGAGCTGTACGGCCGCCTCGCAGTTGCCCTGGCTACGCTCGGCCTGCGCCCACGGGTACAGGAGCATCGGCTTGGGCTCGATGAGATAGGCGGCCTCGACCGCCGCCGCGGCGGCAGCGAAGTCTTGGGCCTTGAACGCGTCCTGGGCCTCCTGGAACTTGGCCTGGGCCTCGGGGTTGGACAGCAGCTGGCCGGGGCCAGCCAAGGCGAACAACAAGGGAAGGAGCGAGAACATGAAGCTCAACCACCAAAGCCCGGCATGAATGCGTCGAGATCGGGCTCTTTCTTCTTCTTGGTGCGGGGCGTCGTCGTGGGCCGCGCCTTGGGATTGCGCTTGGCCTTGGGCTTGCTCGGGCTGTCGTCTTCGATGACGAGGTCGTCGTCCTCGGAGTCGTCGATGACGGCGGCGTCGGCCACCGCCGGATCGGCGGCAGCGGGATCGACCTCATCGGCCGCGGGCTCGGCCGCGTCGGCGTCGGGCTCGGCCGCATCGGCGTCGGGCTCGGCCGCATCGGCTTCGGCCGGGTCGGCCTCGGGTTCGGCGGCATCGGCCACGGGCTCGGCCGCCACCGGCTGTGCGGGCTCGGCGGGTGCCTCGGCTTTGGCCGTGCTGGGCGCAGCTGCTCGAGCCGCGGCAGCCTCCGCCTTCTCGAGCTGAGACGCGGCGGCGTCGGCCTTCGCTTGGGATCCTTCGTCGTCGCTGGCGCCACGCCCACCGAGCCACAAGCCCAGCACCAGCACCAAGGCGAGCGCCGCGACGGAGCCCAACGCGATGGCCACGCTGCGCAGCGCCTTGCCCCGCGGCTCGGGCTCCAAGATCTTGCTGCCGTCCCGGCCCGCCGAGGTGCCGATCGACGCCCCGGTCAGCGAAGAGCCGCCCAGGATCTGACTGCCGAAGCTCCCAGTGGCCCCGGTGACCTGCGAGTGTCGCGAGACGCCCGTGCCCGGAATCGAGGGCTGCGAGCCGACCATGGCGCTGATCTCCGCCAGGGTCGCGGGCGACATCTGCCCCTTGCCGCTGCTGCCCCGCAGCGCCCCCCAGGGGAAGGGCTGCGGGCGAAACAGGTAGTGCATCAGCTCGCTGAGCGCACTGGGCGTGGCCCGCAGGCGGTGCTCACATACGAAGCGCTCGAGGTCGACCTGGAGCTCGCGAGCACTCTGGTAGCGCTGGTCGATGTTGACCGTCAGCGCCTTCATGATGATGTGCTCGAGCTGCGGCGGGATGTCGGCACGCAGCGTGCTCGGCCGCTTGATCTCGCCGTGCACGATGAGGTTCATGACCCCGAACTCGTTGTCGCCTTCGAAGAGGCGCTCGCCGGTCACCGCCTCCCACAGCACGATGCCGAGCGAGAACACGTCGCTGCGGCGATCGATCTTCTCTGCCCGGCACTGCTCGGGCGACATATAGGGCACCTTGCCCTTGCGCGTACCTGCCCGGGTGACGTCGGTGCGGGTGACCACCTTGGCGATGCCGAAGTCGGCCACCTTGACCCCGCCGTCGTAGGTGATCATCACGTTGGTGGGCGAGACGTCGCGGTGGACGATGCCCAGCGGGCGCCCGTCGAAGCCCACCCGCTCGTGCGCGCACTGCAGGCCAGCGGCCACACCGAGGCCGATGGTGGCCACGTTCTCGATGGAGAGCACCTGCTCGACCTTGCGCAGCGCCTTGAGCAGGCCCTGGAGGTTCTCGCCGTAGACGAACTCCATCGTGAAGAAGTACTCGCCCTCCTCTTTGCCCAGATCGAAGACCTGGACGATGTTCGGATGGTCGAGCAGCGCGGCCAGCCGCGCCTCCTCGAGGAACATCTTGACGAAGTGCTCGTCCGCCGAAAGGTGCGGCAGAATCTGCTTGAGGACGACGAGCTTCTGGAAGCCTTCGATGCCGTTGGCCCGCGCGAGGTGCACGTAGGCCATACCGCCAGAGCCTAGCCGCCGCAGCAGGTCATAGCCCCCCAACGTATCGGTCACCACCATGTCGGGGGCGACTTCAACGACTTCCGGTTCAGGCATCGTCCGACAATCCTATCGTGGGGTCGAGCGCGGCGACAAGGAAGTACGGCGCGCAAACCGAGTCGCAGGCGGTGATCGACGCCACGCTCGGCGATCTCTCGGCCCGCGGTCACCGACGTTGGGAATGGGTCCTTTGCCGCGAACGCAGGCTCCAGACCGAGCCAGTCGGGGGCCTGTGTACCCAACACGAGCGCGAGATCGATCGTCGGTGACATCGGTGCGACCGCAACGAAACGGGCCATACGCGAATGCCGGCCGAGTCTGGGCCGAGACGCGGACACGCGGCGGGCTGCAGTCGTGGCCGTACGCTGTGTTAGGCTGCCGCTCTACGCTTGGTGCATTTACCATGAGCCGATCGACATCGGTGCCCACGACCCCGAGGCTTCAACCCCACCATGCACGCCGCTACGCGGCTCTGGCGGTTGTTTTCACGACTTCTGCCGCATTGTCGGCATGCCTGAACTTCAGCCCCTTCGGCTGCCAAGACGACACGGAGTGTGACTCCGAGGCGGAAGGGCGCTGCGAGGCGGTCGGGTATTGCAGCTATCCCGACACCTCGTGCGAGACCGGCTATCGCTTCGAATCCAATGCCGGAGACGGCGTGGGCGGCGAATGCGTATCGCTGGGGGGCAGCGGCACCGACCTGTCCAGCACGGGCAGCGACGACGTCGACGACCTCGACACCAACGACGATTCCACCGGCTCCACCACGGGCGACCCGTCGGCCACGAGCACGGACACCGAAGACGACGACACCACCACCGGAGGCGTGTGCGGAGGCGCAGGCGAAGAGTGCTGCGACGGCACCACCTGCGACGCCGGCCTCGCGTGCAACGAAGGCCTGTGCGGCTGCGTCACCGCCGTCTCGGTCGGCGATCGTCACAGCTGCGCAACGAAGCTCGACGGCAGCCTGTGGTGCTGGGGCGCCAACGACCTCGGCCAGATCGCCTCCGGCCTGCCCGAGATGTCGACCACCCCGGTCGAGGTCCCCGGCTTCGGTCCGGGCGCCGAGGCGCAGGCCGTCTCGGCGCGCAACCATACCTGTGCCATTCGCACCGGGGACATCGCCTCGTGCTGGGGCGACAACGGCAGCAACCAGGTCGACTTCGGCGCCGCGATCCCCTTCATCACCACGCCCACCGATGCCACCTGGGCCGCCCCCGCGATCCGCATCGGTGCCGGCGGCGGGCATACCTGCGTCGCGCGTACCGGTCTTCCCGCGATCTGCTGGGGGGACAACGCGCTGGGCCAAATCTCGGGCAAGGGCATGCCGGGGCGCAACAACGTCACGCTGCCCATGGGCTTCGAGCCCTCCGCCGTCGCGCTGGGTGACTCGCATAGCTGTGTCGCCGCGCTCACCGGCGAGCTGGTCTGCTGGGGCAACAACGGCGCGGGCCAGCTCGGCCTCGATCCGGCCGTGACCCCGTCGACCGCTACCCCGAACGTCATCTCGATCACGCCCATCGGCGACGTGGTGGCGGGCTTCCAGCACACCTGTGCGCGGGCGGGCTCCGACGTGCTGTGCTGGGGTCGCAACGACCAAGGCCAGGTCGGCAACGGCACCCAGACGGACACCTTCACGCCGACGCCGGTCGTCTTCCCGCCGGGCACCGCCGCCATCACCTCGGTGGTCGCAGGCGCGGACCAGACCTGTGCGATCACGGCCAACGGTGATCTGTTCTGCTGGGGCGGCAACCAAAACGACGAGCTGCTGCTGCCCACCAACGAGATGGGCATCGACGCGTTCTCGCTGACCCCGGTCCGCATCGACCTCGACTTCGCGGTGGATCAGTTCGCCACCGGGCTGACCCACAGCTGTGCCCTGACCACCGCCGGCCAGGCGCTGTGCTGGGGCGAAAACGACGATGGCGAGCTCGGCGACGGCACCACCACCGATGCTGGCGCCCCCACCCCCGTTTCGATCAGCTGCCCCTGAGGAGGGTCCCATGATGCGCTCGCGCTTCGATTCCCGTCTCGCGGTGGCCCTCGGCGGCCTGACCTGCTCGCTCGTTGCCTTCGCCTGCGGCGACGACGGTGGCGGCGGCAACGACTCCGTCGCCAGCACGGGCGTCGCCACCAGCACCACCGGTGACGACACGGCCACCCCGGGAACGGACGCCCCCACGCCGATGACCGGCGACGAGCTCGGCTGCCCCGAAGGCACGCTCGACTGCCCCTGCACCGACGGCAACGCCTGCGACCCCGGCCTGGTCTGCGACGGCAGCACCTGCGTGCCCGAACCAGGCGACGACACCACGTCCACCACCGGGGACACCGAGGGCACCGACGACGAGACGGGGGACCTGCCCGCCGCCTGCGGCAACGGAATCGCCGAGCCCGGCGAGCTGTGCTACGGCGACGTGTCGTTCTTCGGTGGGCCCACGCAGGCCATGTTCGCGACCTTTGCCGATCTCGATGGAGACGAGCACCTCGATCTGCTGATCGCCGCGACCCAGGACGATGAGCTCCTCGTGCGACTCGGCGACGGCACGGGCGACCTCGGCCCCGCCAGCAGCTTCCCGGCCGGCCAGAGCCCCATCGCGCTGGGCGTCGGCTTGTTCGACGACAACGAGGTCCTCGACGTGGTCGTGGCGCAAAACCAGGGCAACGCGATCGCGGTGCTCATCGGTGACGGCGCGGGCTCCCTCGCGCCGCCGCTCGAGTTCACCGTGGGCACCGGGCCCACCGCGCTGACGGTCACCGACTTCAACGACGACGACTCGCCCGACGTCCTCGTGACCAGCGGCGGCAACAACACCGTCACCTACCTCGAGGGCACCGGCTTCGGGTTCGCGCCCGGCATCCCCTTCGGCGTGGGAAGCAACCCCAGCGACCTGTTCGTCGGGCGACTCACCGACGACGCCAACCTCGACGTGGTCGTCACCAACCGCAACTCGAACACCATCGGCCTGCTGCTCGGCACCGGGCTCGCCCAGCTCGGGTCGCAGACCACCATCAACACCGGGGTCACGCCGTCCTCGCTCGAAGTCGCCGACTTCAATGGCGACGACAACCTCGACATCGTCACCGCCAACCTGGCCACCGACGATCTCCGGCTGCGCTACGGCGACGGCACGGGTGGTTTCGGCGGCGACATCCCGTTCCCCGTGGCGGCCGATCCGCACGCCCTGCACGCGGCCGACTTCGACGGTGACGGCAACACCGACCTGGCCATGGCCAACGCGGGCGCCGATCGGGTGACGGTGATGCTGGGGACCGGGGACGGTTTGTTCGAACCCGCTCAGGAATTCCCGGTCGGCGATCTGCCTCAGGCCATCGCCGTCGGTGACCTCAACGAGGACGGAATCCTCGACATCGTGGCGGTCGACGGCGCGGACTCGACGCTCGCGGTGCTGCTCTCGGATGCCTAGAACGGCGTTTATTCGCCGTTTCAAACGACTATCGACGGAAACGACGGCGGGTGTAAGGACCGCGGGGGTCGGCGACGTTCGGAGGATGCTCGCACGGGAGACCCACCGCCATGCACCTGCCCTCGCTGTTTCGTTTCCTCGCCCTGCTGCTGTTGTTGATGCCGCTGGCCTCGCTCGGCTGCAAGGCCAAGAGCAGCCCGACCTCCCCGCCCGGTTACGGCTATGAGACGGAGCGCTCGGTCGACACGGTCAGCTCCGATCGCCTCGCCACCCGCGGTGATAGCCGCGACTCGCACGACTACGAGTACGACTACGGCGATGCCGCAGGAGCCTATCCCGCCGAGGCGCCCGAGACCGAGTCGACCGCGGCCTACGACTACGACGACGGCCCCGCCCTCTCCAGCGAGAGCACCCGGACCCGCGCCCGCAAGCGGACGTCCAACCGACAGACCCGGACCGCGCGTCGCCATCGCCCCGGCCTGGGCACGAGCTACGGCGAGCGTCACCACAGCCGAGTGACCACCGCCCCCTTCGTGCGCGGCTCGACGTCCCCCGACGTCACCTTGGCGCTCTGGTACAACAACGCCGACGGCATCGCCCAGGCGCAGGGCAACCACGGCTACCACCTCGATCAGCTCTCGCGCAGCTCGACCACCGACGGGGTCTTCGTCGCCTCGGTGGTCGACGAGTACGGCTACTCGATGTCCGCCGCGCAGGTCGGCGGCCAGCGCTACGTGCTCGGCGAGGAAGGCCAGCGCTACAAGCTTCAGATCACCAACAACAGCGGCTACCGCTACGAGGTGGTCGCCTCGGTCGACGGGCTCGACGTCATCGACGGACAGACGGCCAGCTTCAACAAGCGCGGCTACATCATCGAGCCCTGGGGCACGATCACCATCGACGGCTGGCGCACCAGCGACAGCAGCATCGCCGCGTTCCGCTTCAGCGGCATGGAGGACAGCTACGCCGAGCGCAAGGGTCAGGGCCGCAACATCGGCGTGGTCGGCTTCGCCTTCTTCCACGAGCGAGGAGGGGTTCCCTGGCAGGAGCTCCAGCGCCGCCACGACGCCGACCCCTTCCCCGGTCGCTACGCCGAGCCCCCGCCCCGCCGTCGCTGGCGATAGGCCCGGCCAAAGCGGCCTCCCGCCGAGCTATTTTCGAGCGCGCCACTCCTCCGGGTGGCGCGCTCGTCATTGGGGTACCCTCCAGCCCGTGCCGAAGTCCGAGGCAAGCACCCGTGGTGTCCGCGTCGAGGTTCAGTCCCGCTACGTACCCGAGCGCTCGAATCCCGAGAAGAACGCTTGGTTCTTCGCCTACACGGTGCGGGTCACCAACGACGGGGACGTCACCGTCCAGCTCCTGAGCCGTCACTGGATCATCACCAACGCCGACGGCAACGTCGAAGAGGTGCGCGGCCCGGGGGTCATCGGGGCGCAGCCCGTGCTCGAGCCGGGCGAGTCCTTCGAGTACACCTCGGCCTGTCCGCTGCCGACCGCGTTCGGCACGATGCACGGCACCTATCAGATGCGCACCGAGTCCGACGATCGCTTCGATGCCGAGATCGCGCCCTTCGGTCTCAGCATGCCGTACGCGGTAAACTGAGCCGCGCCTCCCGAAGCCTCGGGGCGGGGAAAAGCGTTTCGCGCACGCTACGGCTGCCGCGGGAAGAGCAAACGCGGTGGTGGTCGCGTGAGGAGGAGCCGAGCGGCTTTCACGTGCGCGACCCCAACCGTGGCAGGACGCTTCGAGCCGAGTCAAAAAAACGGCGTCCTCTCGCGACACCGTGCGAGGCCGGGAGCGATACCGAGCGAAGTCGTCCCGACCCGGTCCGCATCGCGGGGCGGGCCAGGCTAGCTGTCGTCGGAGGCCGACCCGTCGCCGGGTTCGTTGGCGGCGACCGCTTCGTTGGCCGCCGTCGCTTCGTTGGCCGCCGTCGCCTCGTTGGCCGCCGTCGCCTCGTCGCCGACCGGAGCCTGCGTCACGGCTTCCGTCTCGGTGGATCCAGCGTCACTGGCCGCCACGGGCTCCGAAGACTCGGCCGAGTTCGCGTCCCCGTCGCTCGGAGCCTGTGTCGCCGCGTCTGCGGTGGCTTCGGTCGAGTTCGCGTCCCCTTCGCTCGGAGCCTGCGTCACCGCGTCCGCGGTGGCTTCCGTCGCGCTCGCGTCCCCTTCGCTCGGAGCCTGCTTCGCCGCGTCCCCGTCCGCGGCCTTCGTCTCGGCGCGGGGCGGGGCTCCTCGTTCGCCGCGGCAACGATCACACATGCGATCGACGGGCAGCGGGTCTCGAGTCGACGCCGCGACCTTGGTCACCCCGTCGCGATAAAACCACACGCCGTCACACAGCGGCACGACACACGGCATGACCTCGGTGCCGTCGGGCGCGACCTGCTGCCCGTCGAGCATCCCGCCCTTGCCACACTCTTCGCACAGCCGGATCGGATCTTGGCGGCGTCCGGCCAAGAAATCCTGGAGCTGGGCGCCGGTCTTGTAGATCCAGCCCTGCTTACAGCCGGGACGACCGCAGGCGACATCCCGATCGGGATGACTGCGGCAGAAGTCCCGACACACCTCGCACATGCGACGAGGCAGCGAGCCCTCGGCGGCCATGTCGTCGGTCTTCAGGCGTGCCCAGGCGCGCAGCTGCGAGTCACGGTCGACGACCGCATTGCGGCTGCACCCGTGCACCTTGCACGGCACTTCTCGCGGCTGCAGCTTGGAGAGCTTGTCGTGGCACCGATCGCACATCCGCGGCGGGGGCTCGTTGATGTCCGGCCGAGACCGCCGACCCCGACGACGTCGACGCTTGCCGCCCGACTTGTCGTCGCGGCCCCCTCGATCGCCCTCTTCGATGGCTTTGCGAGCCCACGCGCGATGCTTGAGCTGGGCCTCCTGCGTCCACGACCAGGTCCGGGCACAGCCCTCGACCCGGCACGCCACGTCACGGTTGGCCAGCTGCCGCTCCTCGGAGATGCACTGGGGGCAGACCTTGCGCGGCGGCTG
Source organism: Myxococcota bacterium (assembly GCA_039028615.1). GTDB lineage: Bacteria > Myxococcota_A > Polyangia > Nannocystales > Nannocystaceae > Paraliomyxa. The sequence goes on from JBCCHT010000007.1 coordinate 55,750, forward strand.
GGCCGAGCCGGTGCGCAGCATCGCCTTGTTCTGTGCATTCTTCGACCAGGTCCAGGTCCGCTCGCACCCTGGGTTGGCACAGGCCACTTCGCGATCCCCCAGGTTTGCCGATGCGGCCTGGTGCTCGTTGCACATGCGGCGCGGCGGCGGCTTGCCGAAGGCCTGCATCTGTTCCTGCGCCGTCCAGGCCCAGGTGTTGGGGCAGCCGTCGATCTTGCAGGGGACCTGGCGCTCGTCGATGTGGCTGAACAGCCCGGTGGCCAGGGTCTGCCAGGCGGCATCGCCCGAACCCGAGCCGGAGCTGCGGCCTCCGCCGGACCCCCGGTTTTGGCCCTGGCCTTGGCCCTGGCCTTGGCCCTGGCGCGGCCCATTGCCGCCGGAATTGGGGGCTGCAGTGGCCGTCGCCCCCTCCCCTTGCTTCTTGCGGCCCCGTCGACGACGCCTTCGTTTGCGCGGCGCACCGGGTTGTTCGGAGCCCTGGGCCTGGCTCGCAGTGTCCGTCGTTGCGGTGCTCTCGCCCGCGGCGCCGTCCTTCGGAGGCTCCGTCTCGGGCTGCTGCTCGTTGTTCGGCTCGCCGTCCACGCGTTGATCTTCCGGGCAATTCGGCCGCGACGAAGCGCGGGCCGGCTCACCGGCGGGGAAGTATCCCCCTGGGTTTTGGCGGCGTAAAGGGGCGCCCGGCGGCCCTTTCACGCCGACCTGCCCGATCGACCGGCTAGGTTTCACCCTTTTCGCCGCTCGACGTACAAAAACGTCACGAGCGCCGCGAACCGCGACGCCCTATACTCGGCTTCGTCCATGTTCAGCATCCTCGTCGGAGCCGCCGTTGCTGGCGGCACTTACCTCTACGCCAAGAAGAAGAAGGCCAGCACTGGCCAATCGGTGGCCGTCGCCACGGCTTCGGGCGTAGCGTCGGGCGCAGCCACCGCGGCGACGTTGTTCGTCATGTCCGCCCTGTGGCCCCTCGTCCTCATCGGGGGCGTGGCCGGCGGCGCGTACTACATGGGCAAGAAGAAGTCTCCCAAGGCCCTGCCCCCCTCATCGAGCGGCTGAGCCCTTCACCGAGTTTCTTTCGCATCTCGTGTCCATGCCGTGCGAGCCGTGCTCGCCCCGCACCGGACACGCTCTTTCTTTGGTTCTCGCGCGAACGCGTCGGCGCGCCGCTCAGGCGATCTGCGTGACGTAGTAGTAGACGACCGGCGTCACGTAGACCATGGCGTCGATGCGATCGAGCATTCCGCCGTGGCCCGGCAGGAGGTTGCTCGAGTCCTTGACCCCGTAGGTCCGCTTGAGCATCGACTCCACCAGGTCGCCCGCTTGCCCGCAGATGTTGCCCACGATGCCGAGCGCCAGCGCGTGCCCGATGCTCAGCTCGGGCACCAGCCACAGCCCAGCGAGCACGGTGGTGGCGAGCAACGAGCCGAGCACCCCGCCCACGGCCCCTTCGCGCGTCTTGCCGGGGCTCACCGCGGGGTAGAGCTTGTTCTTCCCGAACAGCCGCCCAAAGATGTACGCGACCGTGTCGGAGAAGAAGGCCATGGCCAGCGAGACCACGATCCAGTGCTCGTGCCCGCCCTTCTTCAAGAGGGGCAGCGCCGACATCAGCAGCGGCACGTAGACCAGCGCCGAGATGCACACCGAAAAGTGGCGACCGGCGACGGGCAGGTGCTTGGGCCGCCCGAGGGTGGCGAACCCGATGGCGATGGCCGAGCCCATGAGCAAGGGCGGCAAGGCGACGCCGGGGCTGAACACCGTGGGCAGCACCACGATGGCCACCGCCAGCGCCCCCGTCACCACGCGCAGCAGCATGCCGTCGTCCTCCGACGACACCGGCAGGGCCATGCGCAGATACTCGTCCTGACTCACCCAGGCGACCGCCGCCGCGGCGATGGTCACCGCCCACGGGGTGGGATCGAAGTAGATCGCAGCGAGGACGATCGGGACCAGGATCGCAGCCGTACCGAGCCGCTTGAGGAAATCACCCACCGGTGGAGGCCGCCGAGGTTCCCTCTTCGTCGCTCGCGAGGGCGCGGGCGGGCGGAGGCGTGATTTGTTCGGAGGTCAGGCCGAAGCGTCGCTCACGGCTCGAGAAGTCTCGCAGCGCCTGGTAGAGGTCGGCACGCCGGAACTCGGGCCACATCTTCTGGCTGAAGTGCAGCTCGGCGTAGGCGATCTCCCACAGGAAGAAGTTGGACACCCGGTGCTCGCCGCTGGTGCGAATCAGCAGATCCATGGGCGGCAGCAGGACCGAAGACTCCAGGTAGGAGCTGAACACCTCGGTGTTGATGGTGGCAGGGTCCAGGGTGCCAGCCACCGCAGCGCGGCACATGGTGGCCGCCGCCTTCGCGATCATCTCGCGGCCGCCGTAGCTCAGCGCGAGGCACAACACCATGCCGTCGTTGTCGGCCGACGCGGTCATCAGCTCGAACAGCAGCTCGCGGACGTAGCTGGGGAGGCGCTCCGTCTCTCCCACCGTGGTCAGCCGAATCCCGTTCTCCAGGATCTCCTCGCGCTCCTCGATGAGGTAGCGGCGGAGCAGCTGCATGATGTGGAAGACCTCCTGGTCGGGGCGGTCCCAGTTCTGGCTCGAGAATGCGAACAAGGTCAGCGCCCGAATCCCGGTCTTGCGCGCTGCTCGCACCACGTCCCGAACCGAGTCGGCTCCCTTGCCGTGGCCCTCCTCGCGTGGGAGCCCACGCGTCTGAGCCCAGCGGCCGTTCCCGTCCATGATGATGCCGACATGGCGGGGCAACGGGCCCTCGATGAACTCGGGGTCAGACATCCTAGTGCGGCGGGATACCACGGGGCTGCACCCCGGAAAAGCCCGAAGCGGCCGGGTAAAGACCCGCTGGCCAGCAGTCGCGCCCGGGTGGCCGTGATCGGGGCATGAGCGGCGGTCGGTGGTCCCCCGGCGCGTGAGCGCGAGGTCACGTGGCATAAATCCCCCCGGGCCTCGGTTCGATGGCCCACGGCCCCGGTCACAATCCGTTCCGTCGCTTGCCGCGCTTCTTTTCCGTGGCCTACTCTGCGGTTCCCGCGGCGGATGCTTCGTCTCGACGCCCACGACAGGGGAGAGCAGCACGATGAGTAGTCTCGACGACCTCGACTCCCACTTGATCAAGACCGGCTTGGCCTACGATCAGATCGGCCACAACACCTGGGTGATCCACCCCGAGACCGCGCACCCGGCTCACATCGCGGTAACCGCGGACGAGCCGATCGTTTTGTTCTCGCTGAAGGTGTTCGAACTCGGCGCCGAGCCCAACGATGAAGTCGGGCTGTACCGGTGCCTGCTCGAGCTCAATGCCGAGCTCCTGCACTCTTCGTACTCGCTACAGGGTGATAAGGTCATGCTCTCCGGTGCGCAGCAGCTGGAGAATCTCGACTTCAACGAGTTTCAAGCCATGATCGACGACATCTGCATGGCCTTGGACAACCACTGGGACCGGCTGTCGACCTGGGGCCTGCGTCAGCAGGCTGCCACAGCGCAGGAAGGGGGCGCGTAGCATGGGAATGTTTTCACGTCTGGGCACGCTCATCCGCTCGAACATCAACGAGCTGATCAACAAGGCCGAAGACCCAGAGAAGATGCTCAACCAGGTCCTGGTTGACATGAAGTCTCAGCTGGTCGAGGCCAAAAAACAGGTCGCGGTCGCGATCGCGGATGAGAAGCGCCTCAAAAAGCAGTACCAGCAGGAGAGCGCCAAGGCGGCCGAGTGGGAGCGCAAGGCCATGCTGGCGATCAAGGCCGGCGACGACAACCTGGCCAAGGCTGCGCTGGCTCGCAAGACCGAGCACGACGAGGTCGCGCAGACCCTGCTCCAGCAGTGGGAAGCCCAAAAGGAGTCCGTCGAGCAGCTCAAGGGCGCCCTGCGGGGCCTCGACGGCAAGATCGAGGAAGCCAAGCGCAAGCGCAACATCCTGGTCTCGCGGCAGAAGCGGGCCGAGGCGCAGCGCACCATCAACGAGACGCTCTCCAACATCAACTCGACCTCCGCGTTCGACACCTTCGAGCGCATGTCCGACCGCGTCACCCAGATCGAGGCCGAGGCCGAGGCCACCGCGGAGATCGGCGGCGCCCTCGAAGAGGCCAGCCTCGAGTCGCAGTTCAAGGCCCTCGAGGCCAGCTCGGGTGTCGACGACGAGCTGTCCAAGCTGAAGCAAAAGATGGCCCTGGCTGCCGCCGAAGAGGAGCGCAAGGCCCTCGGCGGCAAGGTCCCGGACCCCGAGCCCTCGGCCAGCGCCCCGCCCCCGCCCAGCGACGAAGAGGTCGACGGCGCGGCCAAGGAAGCCGAGATCGACGCTCAGCTCGAAGAGCTCAAGAAGAAGCTCGCCGACGTCTAGTCCGAGCCCCGGCTTCACGCGAACGGGCGATCACCTCCGGGTGGTCGCCCTTCGTTCGTCTGGGCTCGCGCACTTTGGAGGAAACGTCGGCGCCGCTCGGGGTTGAAGCCGAGCATGTGGCGCCCACTGGTCCTCGCCTCGCTTCCCTGGGTCCTCGCTGCCTGCCCGCAGAGCGACGTCGGCGGCCCCTGCAACCACGGAGCGGCCCTCGTGCCCCAGGGGCAGACGATCACGTTTCCCGCGCTGGCGTGCGACCACCTGCTGTGTGTCTATGCCGAAGACGCCGAGCCTTCGCCAGAGCCCTGTGAGACCAACGCGGACTGTCATCCGGCCGGGGTCGAGGACAAGTTCGTGTGCGTCGGGGGGACGTGCGAGCTCGATGCGAGCTACGTGATGAGCCGCTCCATGTGCTCGCAGAGCTGTGAGGTCGATGCCGACTGCGACGACGGAGATCCCGACACGACCTGCACGCGCGGGTTCGCATGCGCGCGGATCCAAGCGCTCGGGGACCACTGCTGCGAGAAGCTCTGCGTGTGCCGTGACGATCTCGACGTAGCGGCGGCGGCTCAGCTCGAAACCGAGTGTAGCGCCGACGCGGCGATCGGGTGCTGTGACCGGGATCCGCATCCGGCGGCCTGTGGAAGTTGAAGACTGAAGCTTCGACTTGGGGCGCGGCGGGGGCTCGAGTCGTTCGCTCGGGTTGTGGGCACGGGTTGGCGTGCCGGTCGACAGGTCGCCTGTTCGCCGGATTGAGTATTCCGGCCGTGCTCAAACAGTGGTTTCACGCCTTGTCACAGCGTACGTACGCGCAAGGGCTTGGTGGACTCCGTCTGGGCGTGGGCGAGGCGCTACCAAAACTGCGCGCGCCCGGAATACTCAACCCGACGACGGCTCCCGCTTTGGGCGATAGGCACGGGCCGATCCGGAAGGGCGGGTTTTGGGGCGGTGGCGGCGCGCCCTTGGGACTCGCGTCGTTGGGCGCCGCTCTCCACAACGAGTTCCGAACTTGTGCCGCTGTGCACTGCGCGAATCGACCTCCGCTTCGCTCTGCCACGTAGCTCGGATGGCTATCTGGTTGGCGCTGCTCCAATGCCGCTCTGTTCGGCCCGAAACATCGCAGATGGCGTTCCGCTCTGCTCTCCACCGCGACGGCCGGGTGGGCTTCGGGGTGGGGCGGGCTATCCAACCGTGGGTGATGGCAACGACGATGGTCGTGGCCAGCAGGGCGATCAGCTCGTAGTGCCCTCGGGGTTCGATATTCGTGAACAGCGAAGACTGAGACTCTGCGGCCGTTCTCTTCGATACACGGCAGCGAGCAGCCCCGGCCTCAGCACGCACCCATCACCACAACCCCACCGAACCTGACCAAGAGCAGAACACACCGTGCCCTCTCAAAGGGCGCGCCACCGCCCCCTGTTTCCCCCTCCGGATCGGCCCGTGCCCATCGCCCAAAGCGGGAGCCGTCGTCGGGTTGAGTATTCCGGGCGCGCGCAGTTTTGGTAGCGCCTCGCCCACGCCCAGACGGAGTCCACCAAGCCCTCGCGCGTACGTACGCTGTGACAAGGCGTGAAACCACTGTTTGAGCACGGCCGGAATACTCAATCCGGCGAACAGGCGACCTGTCGACCGGCACGCCAACCCGTGCCCACAACCCGAGCGCCCAACTCAAACCCACCCCGCGCCCCCGAATCGAAGCCCCAATTCCCGCGCCCCAATAGCAAGCCACCGCCCACTCCCAGCCAACTCCCCCCCGAACCAACGAAAGGACTCGACGACCGACTAGCCACCGAGCCCCCAGAGGGATGGATTGGATTTGATTCGCTCGAAGACTCAGACAGGCGCCCGCTCAGGCCGCTCCCCTCCGCGCTTGCCCTTCTTCCCGTGCTTGCCGTGCTTCCCGCGACGCCCCCCGTGCATCAGCGCCCGCGGACCCCGATGCTCCATGACCTTCGCCATCGTGGCCCGCTGCTCCGCATCGAGCAGCGCGTGAATCTCCATCATCGCATCGAAGCCCCGCTCCCGAAGCTCTTGCTCATGGGTCTGCACCTGCGCCGCGATGCGTCGCATGGCCGCCTCGTCGGGTGAGTCTTTGGCGAACTCCGCCGCCATCTGTTGGTGGAGTCGCTTGATCGCCTCGCGGTCGGCCTTGCTGTCGGCCCGCAGCTCCTTTTTGATCTGCTTGACCTCCTCGCGTTGCGCGTCCGTGCACTCGATCTTGGCGCAGAAACCTCCGCGGCGGCCGTCGGCACCGGGGCCCTTGGCCGAGCCCGGCTTGGCGATGGCCGCGGCGCTGCCCAGGCCGACGAGGGCCAGGCCACCGATGGCGGGGAGGAGGTAACGGGTCTTGGGACTGTTCCAGAGCTTCATGGTCGGTTGTTCCTCGGTCTCGGCTTCAAGATGAGCCGCACCCCCCAGCAACACCGTCCAGATGCGGTAAACGCGAAGTAAACCGAATCTCAGTCGTCGTTCGGCTCGATTAACGGGCGCGACTTTCGCGCTTCACCGCGCCTGGTCGAGCCCTCGGGCCGGCGGTTCGCCAATGGGCCCCTCGCCACGATATCCTGCCGCTCGAAGGCCCCGGCCGATCGACTTTGTGCTATCAGGCGCATCCGAATGAGCAACGATGACGCAATCGAGTTCGACGGCAAGGTCGTCGAGGTTCTGACCGGGGGGACGTTCAAAGTCCAAGTGGCCCCCGAGCACTTCGTCATCGCCAAGCTGGCCGGCAAGATGAGGCGCTACCGAATCCGCGTGGTGCTGGGCGACAAGGTCACGGTGGCCGTGTCTCCTTACGATCCAACGCGGGGCCGCATCACGTACCGGCCGCGCTGAGGAGTGGGGGCTTGCGTCACTGCATCGGCAGCGGCACGACGCCCCTTCACTCGTGCGATGAACGAAGGAGCCCGCGGTGACGGGCCCCGGCGGTCCCGTATCCGACGAGAGCCACGAGTGGCTTCGACAGGTACGGGCCAACGTCAAGGCGCAGCTATTTGGTGCGCCCAGCGAAGCGGCATCCGCAACCCCGGCGCCGATCGAAGACCCGCGTAGCCACGGCGACGGCGCGGACCCGGTCCGCATCGGTCGCTATGTCGTGATCAAGCGGATCGGCGAGGGCGGCATGGGCATGGTCTATGCGGCGTACGACGACACGCTCGATCGCAAGGTCGCGGTCAAGCTGCTGCACCCGCGCGGCGCGGGAGCGGGAGTCGACGCGCGCGCCCGGCTGATCCGCGAGGCCCAGGCGCTGGCTCGGCTGTCGCACCCTTCGGTCATTCACGTCTACGAGGTCGGCACCTGGCAAGAGCAGGTCTACGTCGCGATGGAGTTCGTGGACGGCACGACCCTCGGCCAGTGGCAGCGGCAAGAGGGCCGAACCTGGCGCGACGTGCTCGAGGCCTATGTCGCGGCGGGCCGAGGCCTGGCGGCTGCCCATGCGGCGGGCATCGTTCACCGCGACTTCAAGGCCGCCAACGTGCTGGTACGCAACGACGGTGCGGTCCGAGTCGTGGACTTCGGGCTCGCCCGGCAGGAGATCGAGGCGGGAGCGTCCGGGTCGAAGCCCCGCCCCATCGACCTCGGGGCCTCCGCGCCCGCGCTGTCGCTGGTCGATGGCCAGACCTCGCCCGGCACCGACGCCCCGCTCACCCGGACCGGCGCCATCATGGGCACTCCCGCCTATATGGCGCCCGAGCAGCACATCGGGCAGCGCGCCGACGTCCGCAGCGATCAGTTCAGCTACTGCGTGTCGCTGTACGAGGCGCTGTACGGCTTCCGCCCCTTCCCCGGCGAGACGGTGGCCGCCTTGCGTCGCAACGTACTCGCGGGGCGCCTGGAGCAGCCACCCCGCTACACCGACATCCCGCCCCGGATCTTCCGCGTGCTCGAGCGTGGGCTCCAGATCCACCCGCACGATCGCCACGGCGGCATGGCGACGATGCTCGACGAGCTCACCCGCGACCCCCGGGTCACGGTGCAGCGCATCGCGTACTTGCTGGGGGTGGTGATCCTGGTGCTGATCGTCGCGGGCTCGTGGTGGTCGCAGCGAGAGGAACGCAGCGCCCGGGCCGAGGGCGAGCAGCTCCGGGCCAAGTTCGAGCGAGCGCGGGTGCTCAACGCCGAAGACGAGCTCCGCCGCGCCCAGTCCCGCACCGTCTCGGAGAAGTGGGACGACCTGGTGCTGGCCTACGCCCGCCAGGTGCTCGACGACGAGCCCACCGTGGCCCTCGCCGCGCTCAAGCACCTCACCCCGAACAACACCGACTGGCTGCCCGCCGCCCGCACCATCGCCGCCGATGCGGGGCAGCGCGGGGTCATGTATCGCAACGTCGATCCCGGCCTCGGTCGCGTCGCTCGCCTCGGATTTACCGATGGCGGGCGCGTGCTCGTGATGGCCGGCCGCGGCCTGTCGCTGTGGGAGCCGGCCACCGACCGCCGCTGGCGACTCGAAGACCCGGGCACGACGCTCCGCGACGTGGCCTTCACCGCCGACGGCAAGAAGATCGCCGCCGTCGGCCAAGACGAGGCGATCTACGTGTGGACCCTCGACCCGCGCACGAGCGGGCCCGGCACGATGCGGCGGATCTCGAGCAACGACGGCCCGCTGTCGGCCATCGCTCTGTCCGCCGACGGCGAGACCCTGGCCGTGGGTGCCAACAGCGGGCGCGTTCGCCTGCTCGACTGGGACGGCCGCAGCACCCGGTCCATGAACGACCACAAGGGTGCGATCCGCTCGCTGGACTTCTCGCCGGACCAACAGCGGCTCGCCTCCGCGAGCGACGACGGCACCATTCTCCAGTGGTTCCTCGAGCGCGAGACCCACTGGGAGCTGGCGCATGGTCCCGGCATTCGTCAGGCCCGCTTCGATGGCGAGGGCGTGGCCCTGTGGTCGACGGCCGAGGACGGTCGGGTGCGACGCTGGTCGGACAAGGGCACGCCGCTCATCGTGGACGAGCTCGAGGGGGTCACCCTGCTGCAGCGCACGCCGACCGGCGATCACATGCTGGCGTGTCGCGGAGACCGAGAGCTCGTGCTGCGCGGCGGCGGTGATCCGCAGCCGCTACGAGGATTGCCCGCGCTGGTCACCGCCATCGCCCTGACCGACGACGGCACCTGGGCCGCCGCCGCGACCGGCAACGAGCGCGTGGTGCTGTGGCGCCTGACCGGCATGGGCGGCGACGGCTCGCAGCCCGACGGCTCGCGCATCAGCAACACGGGGGGCACCACCACCGCCCTGGCCTTCTCTCGCGCGGGCAGCTTGCTGGCCACCGCCAGCCGACAAGGTCGCGTGCAGCTGTGGTCCGAGCAAGGCGAGTTTCGCGGTGAGCTCGGGCAACACGGCCGCACGATCCTCGACCTCGACTTCTCACCCCAGGGTCACGAGCTGGCCGCCTACGACGAAGAGGGCGGACTGATGGTGTGGTCGGTGGCCGACCACGACCAACCCCCCATTCGCCTGCGTCGCAAGGGCGAGCGCCGCTCCGCCGCCTGGACCTGGTCTCCCGACGGCAACATGATCGCGGCCCCGCAGTGCTCGTCCTCCGATCGCTGCGAGGTCGTGCTCTATCCGCTGTCCGGAGACGAACCCGTCGCGCTGGGCAGCACCGACTCGCCCGCCACAACCCTGCTCTACTCGCCCTCGGGGCGGCGCCTGCTGAGCGACCACCCCACCGACTCGTGGCTGTGGGACCTCGAGGACCTCACCGGGCACGCACTCGAGTGGCCCGATGGCGTGCAGCCGGGGGAGCGCCTGGCCTTCGCCTACGTGCGGGGTGGGGTCCGTATCGCGACCGGCGAAGAGCTGCGCGACGAGGAAGCCCGCGTAGTCTCCACGACCCTGCGAGTGTGGCACTTGGGGCAGCGCAGCGACGACGTGCACATGCTCTTCGAGCAGCCCGAGCTGCGAACCTTGCTCGTCGACGATCAGCGGCGGACGCTGCTGCTCCGCACGCACGACGACAACACGCTGATGTGGCGCCTGGCCGGAGACCGCTTCCGCTTGCTCCCCACCATCGGCAACAACGTCGACCGGCTCATGATCTCCCCCGATGGCCAGGCGCTGCTGCTGCGCCCGCGATTCGTGCGTGGCCGCCCCAACGACAGCCTGTGGGTGGACATCGAGTCGGGCCAGACACGACGCTTCTCGCGGCGCAACGATCCCATGGCGTGGTCGGCCCGAGGCACGGTGGCCGACTCGATGGGCCGTCGCGGCATTCGCATCTGGCGAGATCCCACCCCGGACGAGGTCGGGGCCTTCATTCGTTGGCTCTGGGACGAGACCAACGCGCAGGTCGACCCGGCCAGCATCCGCTGATCGGTTACGCGTCGGTACGATGGCGGCAACGGGGCGCAGTTGACCCTGGTTGTCGCGACCATCGATAATGCGCCCACGCCGACGGCGTCTCACCGTGTCCGATCTCCTCGATTCTGCCGATGAAGAGCATCCGCTGATCGGCGAGACGCTGGACGGTCGCTACCAGATCGAGGCCCTGCTCGGCCGCGGAGGCATGGGCGCGGTGTTCCGCGCTCGCCACCTGAGCCTCGACCGCCCGGTCGCGGTCAAGCTGCTGCACCCGCAGCTGTCCAGCGACCCCCGCGTGGGCAAGCGCTTCGATCGCGAGGCCCAAGCGGTCTCCAAGCTCGACCACCCCGGCTGCGTCCAGGTCATGGACTTCGGCACGAGCGAGCTGGGCATCAAGTACCTGGTGATGCAGTTCCTCGACGGGCACGAGCTGCGCGACCGGACCGGCGTCGGGCTCGAGATCTCCGAGGCGGTGGACATCGTCGACCAGGTGCTCGACGCCCTCGAGCACGCCCACAAGCGCGGGCTCGTCCATCGCGACCTCAAGCCGGAGAACATCTTCCTCGTGCGCGACGACGATCACCGCCAGGTGGTCAAGCTCGTCGACTTCGGCATCGTGAAGCTGCTGGAGGGCAACGAGAACCAGGAGCGGCTCACCCAGCTGGGCATGGCCTTCGGTACGCCCACGTACATGAGCCCCGAGCAGGCGGCGGGCGGCACCATCGACGCGCGCACCGACATCTATGCCGTGGGCGTGCTGTTGTACGAGCTGCTCACCGGAGCGCCGCCCTTCGACGCGGACGAGCCCGGGATCTTGCTGCGCATGCACATCCTGCGGGACCCTCCGCCGCTGCCCGACACCATCCCGCCGTCGATCGTGGCGGTGGTGATGAAGCTGCTCGCGAAGGAAGCCGAGGATCGCTACCTCACCGCTCGCGAGGCCCAGGCGGCGCTTCGCGAGGCGGTGGAGAACATGGAAGCGCAGTCCGACTCGGGCGCGTTCCCCCGGCTGGTGCCACCGGGTCCCGGTGCCGCCGCTCCGCCTCCGCCCGCAGCTCGGCCCACCCACGCGGACGCGGCCGGGCTCCCCCCGTCCACGGGTCCAGGGTTGGGGCATACCCCACCCACGGATCCCGCTGCACCGACCGCCTCCAACCCAACGCCAGCCCCTCCTCCGCACGCGGCCGTCACCGATCCCGCTCTGCTCGCGACCGCGGCCAACCCGGCCACGCCGGTCGCGGGCATGGCTGCGCCGCCGCCCCACCCCGCGTCGTCGGGTACGGTACGCGCCCCTCCCCCCGGGCCCCTGCCCACCTATGGGCCCAACCAGAGCGCCAGCTTTGCCCACGGCCCCTCCGGCGCCCATGCCCCGTGGAACAGCGGCGCGGGCATGTCGGCGGCCCACTCGATGACCGCCAGCCAGGCTTCGCTCCGCAAGCAGGACGCCTCGCATCGCGCCCTGTGGATCGTCGTCAGCGTGGCCGTCCTCGCCATTTTGGTCTGGGTCGGCGCCGCGATCTACTGGATGAGCCCGTCATCGCGAGACCTGCCCGCCCCGGCCGCGAGCCCCGACGCCGATCACTCCCGCTGGCACTTCACCGACGGTGTCGACCCGGCAAGCGCCAAAGACTCGGAGGGCTCGGACTCCACCACGAGTACCGCCGCCTCGGAGGAGGAGCCCAAGAAGCCCAAGCGCAAAAAAGAGCGCAAGGGAAAGGGCAAGAAGGACAAGAAAGAGGGCAAGGGCAAGTAGGCACGCGACCATGAGCTCCGTCCCCACGACCAACGAGCCTCCCCAACCCGGCGACGTCTACGAGGGCTTCACCGTCACGCGCATGCTGGGCACAGGCACCTTCGCCTGGGTGCTCGAAGCGCGCCATCCCGACTACGCGGGACCGGTGGCCATGAAGATCTCGCGGCACCCGGTGGAGACGGAGGAGACCGCCCTGCGGGCGCTCCGCGAGATTCGCATCCTGGGCTCGCTGTCCAATCCCCACGTGGTGCACATCTTCGACCACGGCCTGGGGCCCGACGAGCGCTGGTACATGGTGATGGAGCTGCTCGAGGGCGGAGAGCTGTCCGCGGGTCACGACTTCGACCGACCGATGCCCCCGGCCCAGGCCGCGCGGGTGGTGCAACAGGCCTGCCTCGGCCTCGACGAAGCCCACCGCGCGGGCATCGTGCATCGCGACATCAAGCCCGACAACTTGTGGAAGACGCCCGACGGCACCATCAAGGTCCTCGACTTCGGCCTCGCCCGCGCCTGGGATACCGACAACACCATCGGCGCCAACGCGACCACGGGGCACATGCTGGTGGGCACCCCTCACTACGCCCAGCCCGAGCAGATCCACTCCGGCAAGCTCACCCCGGCCTCCGACGTCTACAGCCTGGGCTTTCTGCTCTACGAGCTGCTGGTGGGTCGGACCCCGCTGTTCGCCGACCAACGGGTGAGCGAGGTCCGGGACCGGCTGATCGACGAGCCCCTCAAGTGGCTCATCGCCCACGTCAAAGAAGCCGTCGTGCCGCTGACCCACTACCCCGAGGGACGGCGAATGCCGCGACGCTTGGTCGAGGTGGTCGACGCCGCGCTGGCCAAGGACCCCACCGAGAGGCCGGCCACCGCGGGCGCGCTCGCCAATCGACTCGCGTGGGTGCTGCATCACGATCTCGGCTGTGCCCTCGGTGGCGTGCTCGAGGTTCGCTACGCCAATGGAGCCAAGCAGCGACACTTGGTGCTTCCGGGCGTGCACCGCATGGGCATCGGGCCCGACTGCGAGATCGCGCTCGGCCGCGGCTCCACCCCGCGCGTCGATGCCATCCTGGAGTGGGCCGGGGCGCCCTACGAGGCCGAGCTGCGCCCGCTCGCCGAGGACGACGCGGTGCGGGTCAACGGCCACATCATGAACCGCCGCGTACGCTTGGTGCCGGGCACGTTCATGGAGATCCGCGGCGTTCGGCTGGAGCTGCAGTACCCGCGGTCGATGAAGACCCCGAAGCGATGAAGCAGGCACGAGCGCGAAGCCGCCCGATCCATCGCCGCAACGCGGATCCACCGCCGCGTCGGTATTTTTTTCGGCCGACGACCGGTCGCCAAACAGCGTCTAGCGGCCGAATTCGACCGGTTGCAAAGTCTCTGGTCCAACGTCGCGAAGCTCACGACCGTGTAGGGCAACGACGCTGATTCCCCTGCAACCTGTGGGGCCGCGACTCGTCAATGGGGGTGTCGAGGCCGCTCCGTGGGACGAGCGGCCGACACTGACCAAAACGTCGTGCTCCGTTGGGGGGCCCGTCCGTCGAGAGTGCCGAGTCACTCGCGACGACGAACGTTGGAGGACTTCATCATGGTTGCCGAGTACATCGAGAAGATTCAGGAACTGGCCGGACGCTTTCGTGACAACGAGCGCAACCTGACCCTGTACTTCCCCGATCTCCAGACCGCCCCCGCTGCCGACAGCTACAACCGGGTCTTCGGGGCCCCGGTCGGGCTCACCGACGAGCACTGGCCCACCTTCCCCGAGCTCGGCGAGCTCCTGTCGCAGGCCGACTGCGTCCAGCACTGGGACCACCGCGACACTCGCATGGAGCACGTGTTCACGGTCGACCTGCGCGGCATCAAGCTGCTGGGCGCCCCCGAGGACGCCGAGGCGATGATGCTGTTCATCAGCAACGCCAGCTTCCACCGCGCCTGCGCCGACGGCAACCGACACACCCAAGTCGTGTTCCTGCGCCGCGAGGATCTCGACCGCGGCCTGTACCAGGGTGCCCTGCCCGAGCGCTCGCTATACCGCTGGAGCCGTCGCTTCAGCCTCGTGCCCGTGGACGTCCCCGGCGAGGTCTTCGAGGTGCCCCAGCTCGATCTCCTGCCCGACGATCTGCTCGTCGAGCTGTACGACGCCATCGCCGACGCCCCCGCTCGCTTGGGTGGCCTGCCCACGGGTGTCGAGCGCACCGACGGCGCCCCCGGGGGCTGGGACGAGAGCTCGCCCACCCTGCCGCGCGACAACCCGCCCGTGGTCCAGGCTGGTGGCTTCCAGTCGCTCCTCGAGGCGCCGGCCCACGCCAACAGCCGTCCCACCGTGCCCGACGGCAGCACCCAGTTCGAGTCGCGCCGCACCATCGTGCACGGCGACAGCCTGCTCGAGCGCAGCTACACCGACGGCGACCCGGCCAACGCCCGCACCTTCGGACACCGCGTGCCCCGGTCCGCCCCCTCGAGCCCCTTCCTCATGCAGTTCCACCGTCGCTTCGCCGACGTCAATCTCGGCCCGGAAGGCGTCATGTACGTCTCCGGTCGCAGCGCCTACGTCCAACCTCCCGCGGCCTGAGCGGGTCAGGCCCACCACCGCGTCTGTCGGGCTCCCAATTCCCTTCCCGACAGCGCACTCCCTTCATCACCGCCCACTCCCAGGGGCGGTGATGATCTTTGGGGCGAAGCGGTGAAGGCCTACAGATCGTTCCAGGTGCCGGTCACGGCCGGCGCCGGGTCGAGATCGTAGCGGCGTCGTGCCGTCAGGCGCGGGCTGGTGCCCCCGGCAAGCTCGACGTCGTGGCCGATGAGACCCCGCCGGGTGTCGCCCGTGTCGAGCTCGAACTCGAGCAGGCCGCTGACGCCCCGGAGGTTGATGTTCTGCCCCGCATCCAGCGTCGACTGGGCGGTGGTGATGAACGACAGGCCCTCGCCAAAGGAGACCGCGGTACCGCTGGGATCCGACAGGCGCTCGATCGCCGCCGAGATTTCGGCCCCCGTGCCGTCCCCGCTGGGGATCGAGCTGAGCGCCAGCATCACGGTCATGGCCGCGTCGTAGGCCTGGCCCGCGTACAGCCCCGCGTCATCGTCGGGGAAGCGGATCTCGTAGCGAATCTCGAAGGGCCCGTGGTTGTCGGCATCGCGGCTGTCGTGGGTGATGCCCTCGATCCGGTTGGCCAAGGTGGGACGGAAGCCCTCGCTGACCCCTTCGACGATGGTCTCCATGACCGGGGCCGCCTCGCTGCTGAGCACGAAGGTCGGCAGGGTGGGCTGGGGATTCGCCTGGGCCCAGGCCTCGAGATAAAAGAGCACCAGCTCGCGCGCTTCGACGCTGCCGAGCACCACGATGACGTCGGGGTCGAGCTCGAAGATGGTGGCCACGCGGGCGCCGTACTCGGACAGCAGGGCCTGCGAGTCGGAGAACGAGTCCAGGTCGGAGTACAGCAGGGTGCCCAGCGCGTTGTTGGGCAGGATCCCGCTCAGGCGCGGCGCGAGGTCATCGAGCAGGCCCTGGCCGTAGAGGTCGTTTTTGACCAACGCCACGACCCGCTGGGGCACGGGGTCGAAGGCCGCGAGTCGGTCGGCGATGCCGGCCGCCTGCACGGCGTCGTTGCCCGCGGTGCGCCACACCAGCTCTTCGTCGACCAGCTGTCCCAGCACTCGGGCCGAGGCGGTCGGGCTGATGAGGAAGGTCCCCGCGGGCGCGGTCACGTTGGCGACGTCCACCATCTCGGAGGACAGGCCCGGACCCACGATCGCGTTGATGCCCGCCACGGTCAGCTCGCGGGCGGCCGCAGCCGCTTCGCTGCCGCTGCCCTGCGAGTCACAGGCGACCCAGGCGATCCGCTTGCCGCCGGGCAGCGTGGTGGTGGCGTTGAAGTCCTCGACCGCCAGCTGCACCGCGTTCTCCAGCGGAGCGCCGAATGAGGCGTAAGTGCCCGTCCGCGGCAGGATCGAGGCGATATGCACGATCTGATCGGGCGAGCCGTCGGGTCGAATCCGCAGCTCGCAGCGATCGGTGGTCAGCGCCGCGCACGACCCGGCCGGACCGCAGACGACGCTGTCGTCGTAGGCCGCGTGGCAGTCGGCGTCCTCGAGGCACGAGACGTCCGAGGGCGGCGTGGGAATGACGCAAACGTTGTCGCGACAGACCAGGTCCACCCCTTGGCTGTTGGTGCAGTCGATGTCCTCGATGCACTCGGAAAAATCCAGCGCGAGCGAGCAGCTGGTCGCCACCCCCAAGCCGAGTCCTGCCGCCATCACGGCGATGCACTGTGCAAGTCGCATGCAGTAGGGCTCCCAGTCAGAAACGAAGCGTGGCGTTGAGGCCGGCGCCTTGGCGGCTGGCCCAGGGCGAGATCCGCGGGCGACGAGCGACCGCATCCGACCCCTCGCGCCCGGCCTTGTCGCGCTTGACGGAGACGATGGTGACCACGATGCCCGCGACGGCGAGCGCCCCGCCGACGCCGAACAAGATGTCGGCCCCCAGCGCCAGGCGTCGGCCCTGGTTCGCGGTGGGGTTGCGCTGCTCGAAGGTCTGCTGGTCTTCCAGCTCCTGGCTTCGAGCGAAGGCGAGGCCGCCCAAGACGCCGCCCGTGGCCAAGCCCGCCGCGCCGACGCCGAGCATGGTGTACCCGGCGATGCGCAGCTTGGTCGGCCCTTCGGGCTCCGGCTCGGGTTCAGGCTCGGGCTCGGGTTCGGGCTCCGGCTCGGGCTCGGGCTCCGGCTCGGGTTCGGGTTCCGGCTCGGGTTCAGGCTCGGCCGTCTCTTCGAGGATCGCCCGGAGCACCCGCAGTCGCTCGAGACCGCGCTCGCGAGCCTCGAGGGGGACCCCCGGCTCCTTCACGAAGCGCTCGTAGTACTCGACCGACTTTTCGAGGTTGCCTTGTTCCTCGTAGACCCGCCCGATGTTGAACATGTAGTTCGGCTCGGGCTCGATCGCGTAGGCCTCCTCGAACAGGCGAACCGCCTCGTCGTACTCCTTGGCCTGAAACTTCTCGACGGCCTCCGAGATGATGGCGTCGACCTCACTGTTGCCGCTGGGCTGCGCCAATGCGGTGCGAGGCACGACGCTCAACCCGACCGCGAGTGCGACCGTACCTGCGACGAGTGCCCGTGAGACCCGGGCGAGATTGTTGATGGAGTGTTGGGTCACTTTCCTCCGCCGACCGGGAGGAAGATACCCTTGTCGTCCTTCTTGGACGACTCCATGAAAACATCACTCTTGGGTTTGGTTTTCGTCTTGTGGGGCTTGGACGAATCAGGCCGCGGATTGGAGCCAGAAGGCGGTCTCCCCGCTCCCGACTTGGGTCGTTTGCCCTTGGTTTTGTGAGTACCCGTTGCAGTTTCGGGTGGCGGCTCGATCGGATCCTCCCGCTTCACCAACTCGGCCTTGACGGCAGCATTGGCCCCCGCGCTGACGTCGATGGTGCTTTCCCACGGGTAGTGATCCGGGGCCGAAACCCGCACGCGGTGCTCACCTAGAGGCAACTCGAGTTGCACGGGCGCCTCGCCCCGATCTTCACCGTCGACCTCGACCCGCGCGCCCGCCACGGCTCGCACTTCGACCGTGCCGATGTTCGCGGGGGTCGGTGTCGGTTGGGCCACGGGCGCGGTCGGGATCTCACCCTCTGCCGTCGGCGTGGCCGGGGCGGTGGCGGGAGGAGGCGCGTTCGACGCGGCCGATTCCTCCTCGTCGAGGATCAGGAAGGCACTCAGGCCACCGAGCGCGAGCGCCGCGAGGCCGGCGACGGCCACCAAGATCCCCAGGCGCATGCCGTTGTCGCGACGCTCCTCGGGGTAGGCCGGGGTGATGGTCACCGCATCGGTCGCGCCCGCGGCCACGGGTGCGGTGGGCAAGGCCGCCAGGGGAGGATCGTCGAGCGCTCCCGTGTCCTTGTTGGCTTCGAGGGTGGTCTCGGTGGAGTCGTCGTCGACGTCGATGGTGAGGACGTCGGAGATCTCGGCATCGGCCGCGGCAACCAGGGTCTGCTTGCCCGTGCGCTTGTCCTCGATCTGCTCGAGCCGCTCGACGGCTTCCTTGGCATCGGCCGCGGTGACGCGAATGGTGGCCGAGGTCGGCGGGCTGACGAGCCTTGCCGCTTCGGGCTGCTTGCGGGCCGCGGGCACGGGACCGGCGGGAGGCCGCGTCTTGCCGCGCGGCACCATGGTGGCCCCGGTTCGCGCCGGACCTGGCCGAGGCGGCGGCGGAGGCCGCTTCGAGGGCCCCGTGCTCTCGAGCTTGGGCTTGGGTTTGGGCCGCGGCATGCCCGAGGGCATCTGCTTGGCCTTGTCTCGCAACGACGCGAGCTCTTCCTCGGCGAGCTTGAGCGGGGCCTCGCCCGTCTTGGCCGCCTTGCGCAGCAAGGGGCGGGTCCACTCCGCGCTGTCGTTGGTGTCCGATTGCAGCGCGGCGACGTTGGCCGGACCCGAGGTCATGCGCGCCGACCAGTACTTCTCGGCCGCGGCGCGGGTCTTCTTGTTGGCGTCGGGCAGCTCGAATAGCGGCGCCGGGATGAACTCGAACAGCGCCTCGGCCATCGCGGTGGCGTCGTTCGGCCGATCGTCGGCGTCCTTGGCCAGGCAGCTCTCGATGAGCTCGATGAGCTCGGCCGGGATGCGATGGGTCTTGGGCAAGCGCTCGGCGAGCGACTTGGGCTTGCCGTGCACGTGATTGACCAGCACCGCGGCGTCGTGATCGCCCGAGATCGGCGTCTCGCCCGTCAGCATCAGGAAGAACAGGACCCCCAGCGCGTACACGTCGACGCGAACATCGAGCTTCTCGCCCTTGATCTGCTCGGGCGACATATAGGCCGCCGTGCCGATCACGTGCGCTTCGGTGATCTCGTCGTCCTCGTCCTCGTCGATCAGACGGGCGAGGCCGAAGTCCAACATCTTGACGTGGTTGGCCTTGCCCCCGTGCTCGGAGAGCATGATGTTGGGCGGCTTGATGTCGCGCAGCATGATGCCGCGCTCGTGCACGTAGCCCGCCCCCAGCAGGATCTGCGCCGCGATGGGGATGAACTCCTCGAGCGGCAGGCGCTTGCGCCGGTTGAGATAGCGCCGCAGCGGCTCGCCGCGGATGAACTCCATCACGATGAACGTGCGGCCCTCGAAGTGGCCGTGGTCGTACATCTTGACCACGTTGACGTGGTCGAGCTCGGACATGCGCCGCGCCTCGCGATCGAAGCGGGCGACCGCGTCACGGTCTTCGGCCCAGTGCGGGGCCAGCACCTTGACGACGACCTGACGACGCTCCTTGCGATCGTGAGCGAGGTACACCAAGCCCACCCCGCCGCGGCCGATCAAGCGCTCGATCGCATAGCGGTTGCCGACCGTCCTCCCGAGGAGAGCGTCGTGGTGGAGCGAATCGGTGGCCGTGCTGGTCGCCATCATCTCTTGGCACCGAGACCGCTGCGGGCCTGGGCGCGCGGTGCCGAACGAAGCAAACGAACCCGAGAGCGAGTTCGGGTTCCGCCGAGCGCATTTTCCAACATTTGCCCACTACCCGTCGCGGGTCCTCGTGGAACGTCGGACCTTGCCTGACAATGTGTAGTGACATCCCACACAAAAGAACTGCGTTCAACGCATTTCTGTGGCGAATCCTGAAAAATCAGGGGGCCGGGAAAAAGCCGCCCAGGAGCCGGACTCGCTTTCTCCCAAAGGAGGCCGGCGCATAACACGCTGAGGCGATCTCCGGCGTTGCGACCGGTAGAAAATGACCAGGGCGAGCACACTCGGCGGCGTCACCGATCGACGATTCGGTGTCATCGCATAGGATGCTCGCGTGTCGCCGTCAGACACGGTCGTCGCCCCTCCTCCGACCGCGCCATTGTTCGAGATCCGAGGTCTGCACAAGGCCTTCGACGACCTCGTGCTCTTCGAAGACACCTCGCTCTCGGTCCATCGCGGGGAGACCTTGTCGATCATCGGCGAGAGCGGCTGCGGCAAGAGCATCTGGCTCAAGATGATGATCGGGCTCATCGAGCCCGATCAAGGCCAGATCCTCTTCCGCGGCGAGGACGTCGGGCGGATGAACAACGAAGGCCTCGGCAAGCTCCGGCGCAGCGTGGGCTACCTGTTCCAGGGCGGGGCGCTATTCGACTCGATGACCGTCGTCGACAACGTCGGCTACGCGCTGCGCGAGCACAAGAAGATGCCCGAGGACGAGATCCGCGAGCGCGTCAGCGTGTGCCTGGAGAAGGTCAACCTCAACCGCCGCATCCTCGACCAGTGGCCGGCGGAGCTGTCGGGCGGCATGCGCAAGCGCGTGGCCCTGGCGCGAGCGATCGCGGTGGAGCCGGAGGTCGTGCTCTACGACGAGCCCACCCAGGGCCTCGACCCCCAGAGCATCACCATCATCGCCGAGCTCATCAGCGAGCTCCAGGCCGACCTCGACATCACCAGCGTGCTGGTGACCCACGACATGCGCTGTGCCTTCAGCGTCAGCGACCGCATCGCGATGGTTCACGACCGCCGCATGCCCTACCAAGCGACGCCTCAGGCCCTGGCCGAGAGCACCGACCCCATCGTGCAGGAGTTCATCTCCGAGGCGCTCGAGGAGCTCGCCAACGACATGCACGCCGAGCCCTGAGCGGGCGCTTCAGCGGCAGCCTTCGTCGCGCGGAGGGCACTTGAAGCGCACGTGCAGGTGGTCGTCGTGCTTGGGCACGTGCTGCACGAAGCGGTTTTTCGCCCAGCGCCCGTCGGGGTACTGGAAGATGCCGGCCAGCGCCTTGCGAGAGACGCCCGACTTGCGCGCGGCCTTGTACAGCGTCCCTTGGACTTCGTAGTCCAAGAAGATCTTGGCGGGGCCGCTGCTGGTCTTGGACGCGCGGTGGAACGCCTGGACCAGGGCCCATGTCGCCGCCGCATCGAGCTTGCCCTTGCTCGCCTTGACGAACTCCTCCGGGTACCCGTCGGGCACGCCGCGAAAGTACAGGCCCAGGTCGATGTCCCGGCCGCTCTGGTGAGAGCCGTGCCCGGGCAAGGGCCCACCGCCCCGCGCCGAGATGTCGCCGATCGCCAGCCGATGCACCTTCGGATGCTTGCGATGTACCGCGTCGATGGCCCGCCGCGTGTGGTCCACGACGTGCTGCGCCCCCCAGACCCAGTCGGGGCGACGCCGAAAATAGAGCGGACTGTGCGGGAGCTGGGCGCCGCCGACGAGCGTGCCCTTTTGCGGGCGCCCGCGGCTCTGTCCGGGGATCACCCGAATGGAACGCCGCGGCGTGCCGCTATCGATGAGCAGGGTCTGCCCCACCATGATCACGTCGCCGTCGAGCCCGTTGCTGTCGCGAATCTGTGAAACGGTGGTGCCGTAGCGCACCGCGATCCCGGACAGCGTATCGCCGGCCTCGACCCGATGGCTGCGTACTCGGGGGCCCTCGGCCTTGCCCGTGCAGTACGGAATCTTCAGTTTGGTGCCCACTTGAAGCGGGCCGGAGCCGAGCTCGTTGACCCGTCGTAGGTCGCCCACGCGACATCCGTTGTCGTGCGCGACCTGCCACAGCGAGTCCCCCGCGACCACCGTGTGGCGGGCGCGGATCGTCTCCTTCGCTCGGGCGACTTCGGGCTGGGCGATGAGCAGGCCCAGGGCCAACCCCATGCCCCAGCGCAGGGGCCGTGCCCAGCGTCGGGCGGAATCCGTCGATGACGCGCAGATCACCACGGTCCGAGTCTCGGCACGAGCGGCGAATCGAGGCAAGAAAGTGGCGATCTCGGCGACGTCCCCCGGTCACTGGGGCTAGTCTCTCGGTCCTGCTGCGATGGCCGACTCGGAAGATGCCAGCGAGCCCGGGGTGAGCACGCCCTCCGCCGACCGCCCCTTCGATGTCGCGCTCGGCACGGACACGCTCGGCCAGGGCGTGCTCAACAACGACATCTTGCAGCGAGTCTTGGGCGAGCCCGACCCCGAGACCCAGGTCCGGCTGGGCCGCTACACCATCAAAAAGCGCCTCGGCGCGGGCGGCATGGGCGTGGTGTACCTCGCTCGAGATCCCGAGCTCGATCGCGAAGTCGCTCTCAAGGTCCTCAACCCCGAGCTGCGCTACACCGAGGATCGCGACGAGGTCGAGGACCGCATTCGTCAAGAAGCGCGGGCCATGGCGCGGCTGAGCCACCCGCACGTGGTGCACGTGCACGACGTGGGCACCCACGAAGGCTCGCTCTACGTCGCGATGGAGTTCCTCGATGGCGGCACGCTCAACCAGTGGTGGTCCGAGCACGACCGTCGATGGCAAGAGATCGTCGAGGTCTTCACCGCCGCCGCCCGGGGGCTGCATGCCGCTCACGAGGCGGGCATCGTGCACCGCGACTTCAAGCCCGAGAACGTGCTCATGACCCGCGAGGGCGTCCCGAAGGTCACCGACTTCGGCCTCGCCCGGGTCTCGGATCAAATGCGGGCCAGGGTCGGCCAGTCCATCAGCCCGGTGGGCGGCGCGGCGTCGCTCGGCGAAGGGGTCACGCTGACCTCGGTCAGCGGCACCCCGGCCTATATGGCCCCCGAGCGCATTCGCGGCCGACCGGGCGATGCCCGCTCCGACCAGTTTTGCTTCTGCGTGTCGATGTACGAGGGCTTGCTCGGCCGCCGCCCCTACCAAGCCAACTCGATGATGGGCCTGCTGACCCGCATCATCTTCGACCAACGCGAGCCGCCCCCGGACAACTCGCTGCCGCGAAGCCTGTGGGCGATCATCGAGCGCGGACTCAGCAACGATCCAAAAGACCGTTTTCCCTCGATGGCCGCCCTCGAGGCCGAGCTCCAGCGATGCCTGCAGCCGGCCTGGAAACGCCACGGGGTGCCGCTGTTTCTCGGCGTGGTGGCCCTGAGCGCGGTCGCGGGCGCGACCTTCAGCCAGCAGCTCGACGAGGTCGACTGCGAGGACGAGGCCAGCCGCATCGAACGAACGTGGAGCCCGGAAGCCCGCACGACCACCCGCGAAGCCCTGCTCGGCACCGAGGCCGCCTACGCGCAGTCGACCTGGGAACGCATCGAGACCGAGCTGGACGACTGGACCGGGCGGTGGCGCACGCAATCGCAGGCCGCCTGTGAGGCCCGAGCCACCGATACGCACGCGGGGCGGCGCGCCGAGTGCCTGGCCGGAGCCGAGCGACAGCTCATCGCCTTGGTCGAAGTGCTGGGGACCGCCGACGCCGAGATGGCCGAGCAGGCGAGCCGAGCGACCGCCGACCTGGCCGACCCGGACCGCTGCGCCGACGATGACTGGATCATGACGGGGGTCACCCCGCCGCCGCCGCTCGGGGTCCGCGATGCCGTCGAGGCGGCGCGGACGAAGCAGGCCAAGGCCGTCGCCCTGATCACCGCCGGTCGCTACGAAGACGCGCGCGCGCTCGTCGAGCAGGTCATCGCCGCCGCCGAGGAGACGAAGTACACGCCGCTGCTCGCCCGCGGCACGCTCTCCCTCGCCGACCTCGATGCCAACCAGGGCCAGTTCGAATCCGCCAAGGATCGCTATATCCAGGCCTACAACCTGGGCAACGAGGCGGACATGCCGTTCATAGCGGCCAAGGCCTCGTTGGAGCTGATCACCACGCTGGGCGTGCTGCTGTCGCGGCTCGACGAGGGCTATACCTGGGCGCAGCTATGTGAGGGCCACCTGCGGCGGCTGGGTGACAACGCCCCTCTGCTCGAGGCGATACGCCTGCGCTCCTTGTCGCAGCTCGACTATCGCAGCGGCAAGCTCGATCGCTCCCTGCAGCGAGCCAAAGATGCGTATGCCCTCATCGATGCCAACCTCGCCGCCGATGATCCGAGGCGCCCGGGCTACTTGGAGGCGGTCGGCCTCGCCGAGTACAAGGTCGGCCACGCCGACGAGGCGATGAAGGTCCTCGACGAAGGCATCGCGCTCGCCGAGCGGATCCACGGCCCCATTCACCCCGACATCTCCCTGCTGCTCAACGACCGCGCCCAGATCTTGACCATGACGGGGCGGCCCGCCGAAGCCCTCGAGGCGATCGATCGCATCCAGGAGATCGACCGCGCCACCTTGCCCCCCGACCACCCCATGATCTCGACCATCATGGGCAACAAGGCCGTCGTGCTCCGCACCATGGGCCGCGTCGCCGAGGCCCGCGACATCTTGAGCGAGTCCCTCGAGATCGAGATTCGTCGGCTGGGCCCCGAACACCGCCAGGTCGGACACACTCACATGAACCTCGGCACGGTGGAGCACCTGCTGGGCAACCTCGACCGCAGCCTCGAGCTGCTCGACAACGCGGAGGACATCTACGCCAAGTCGGGGACCGCCGACCTGGCCATCGTCCGGGTCCGAGCCTCGCGAGCCCAGGTCCTGCTCGACGCCGGCCGCACGCAAGAGGCACTCGAGGGCGTGCAAGATGCCCTGAAGATCGACGCGTCGATCGGCGGCTCCGACCGCGGCCACACCTCCCATATTCGGCTCACCCTCGTCCAGATCCTGACCGCGATGGGCAAGCTCGACGAAGCCCTCGAGAAGGCCGAGCTGAGCATCGCCGAGGGCACCGAGCGCGACGGCGAAGAGGCGAGCGTCGTGCGCAAGGGTCGAGTGTTGCGCGCCGACCTGCTCGAGCGCCTCGACGACCCGGCGGCCTTCGAGCAGCTCGACGCCCTGTTTGCCGAGCGATCGAAACTCGACGATCCGGGGCCTCACTACCCGACGCTGCGCTTCGCCCTGGCCCGCGCCCGCTGGAAGCGAGGCGAGCACGCGCCTGCCCTCGCCCTGGCGAAGGAGGTCCGCGACACGATCGGCAACGGAGGCAAGGACGCCTGGATCGCGGCCGAGATCGACCAGTGGCTCGCCACCCGGCCGAAGTAGGCGTCAGCCCTTGCCGAGGCGGCTCTGCAGCGCGAAGCGCCCCGGCCCGGTGAGCAGTAGCCCGAGGAACACGACGCCCGCTTCGATGGCGTGGCTGGCCCCCATGATCCCGTCGCCCTTGCCCAGGTGCATGGTCGCGGCGACGGCCATGGTGGCGATCAGCATGGTGCAGGCGGGTCGGAACAGCAGCCCGAGCGCCAGGAGCACGCCGCCGGCCAGCTCGGAGGTGGCGGCCGCGAAGCCCCACATCGTAGGCGCGAAGTCGATGCCCAGGTGCCGCATGGCGTGACCGAGCTTGGTCCACGCCTTGGCGCCACCCGCCATCTTGGGCCAGCCGTGCAGCACGAACATGGTGCCCATGCCGAGGCGAATGACGAGCAGGCCGTGGTCACGCCACTTGTCGAGGCCGGACATGGCCGCGACCATGAAACACATCGCGAAGCCCCGCAAGCCCCAGCGGAGAGACGCCGGGGCTTGCGGGGTTCACGACCGTCGGGATGCAGCCCTTACTTGCCCCCAAGTCGGGCCCGCGATAGCGCGCCCAGGGCTGCTTCCCATTCGTCCTGTCCCCCCGCGATGCGTCGGAGCGAGCGCTCCAACCCCGCGGCGGCTTCACCCTGCTCTACGAAACCATACGAGCCTGCGGTGCCGGCGAGTCGGTGCGCGGCATTGATGGCCTCGGCCAGTGCCCCCGGCGAACGCTCGCAGTGCGCTCGCTTGACCAAGGTCTCGAGCTCGTCGAGCCGCCCGCCGAGTCGCTCTCCAAAACGACCCCGCAGCTCACTGAGCTTGGTCCGTGCTCGGCTCCGATCCTGAATCTCTGACGTCATCAACGCTCCTACCCCTTCCCCTGTCCTGCTCGTTCGAAGATGGCCGTCAGCTCGGCCGGCAACCCCATGGGATCGAAGGGCTTGCAGATCACTCCGATGGCGCCCATCTCGAGGTACCGCTGGACCTCGTGCCGCTGCACCTTGGCGGTGACGAACACGACCGGCAGCGCGGCGGTGGCCGGCTGCTCGTTGAGGCGTCGGAACGTCTCCAGCCCGTCCATCTGGGGCATCATCACGTCGAGCATGATCACGTCGGGCTGCTCTTGGGCCGCGAGCTCGAGCGCCTCGGCCCCACTGCTGGCCAGCACGACGCCAAAACCCCCGACCTCCTGCAGCGCCATCTCTCCGATGACTCGGATGTCTTCGTCGTCATCGACGAGCAGCACCTTGCGTATCTCGCTCATGCGCCCCCGGTCTCCCGCCTCACCTTCGGTGCACCAACCGGGCCAACCTCGTCACCCCTGACGCCTCCACCACATGGCCGGAGCCTCCCCCGCTGGTGGTCCGCGTCAGGGTGCGCCATCGGGGAACTATGCCCCACTCTTGCGCGTATTGCGACGGGTCACTCCCGCTTGTAGCGCTCGAGCTTGCGGTACAGCGTCTTGCGGTCGAGGCCCAAGATCTTCGAGGCCATGGTCTTGTTGCCCGCGACCGTCTCCACGACGCGCAGGATGTAGCGGCGCTCGACCTCTTCCATGGGGACCAATTCGGTCGGGTCGTCGGCCGCCACGACCACATGGGAACGCCGATACTTCACGACCCGATCGGGCAGGTCGTCGACCTCGATGTCCGCGTAGCGGGTGAGCGCCACGGCTCGCTCCATGCAGTTTCGCAGCTCGCGAACGTTGCCCGGCCACTCGTAGTCGGACAGACGCTGCGCCGCCGACGGCGAAATCCCGCGCACTTGCTTGCCCGCCTGGAGGGCATACCGACCCAGAAAATGCTGGGCCAACGACAGGACGTCGGTCCCGCGCGAGCGCAACGGGGGAAGGTTGAGGTGGATGACGTTGATCCGAAAGTACAGATCTTCGCGGAAACGCTGCTCTTCGACGGCCGCTTCGAGGTCGCGGTTGGTCGCGGCCACGACTCGCACATCGAAGTCGATCTCGTTGTTCGAGCCCACCGGGCGAACCCTTCGCTCCTCGAGCGCACGCAGCAGCTTCGGCTGCATCGCCAGGGGAATCTCGCCCACCTCGTCGAGGAACAACGTGCCGCCGTTGGCCTGCGCAAACAGGCCTACACGGTCGCTGCGGGCATCGGTGAAGGAGCCCTTGGCATGCCCAAAAAGCTCGCTCTCGAGCAGGTTTTCGGGCACGGCGGAGCAGTTGACGGCCACGAAGGGTCCATCCCGCCGCGGGCCTCGATCGTGCACCGCCCGGGCGACCAGTTCCTTGCCGGTCCCGCTCTCGCCGGTCACCAGGACCGACGCGTCGGAGTCGGAGACCCGCTCCAGCAGGTCGTAGACCTTCTGCATGGCGGGGCTGCTGCCCAGCAAGCCGCCGTAGGATTCCTTGACCTCCACCACCGCTCGCAGGCGTCGAGCCTCGTCGCGGATTCGGCACTCCCGAACGATGCGACTGATGCGAAGCCCCACCGCGTCCACGTCGAGTGGTTTGGTGATGTAGTCATATGCCCCAGCCCGGATCGCAGCGATGGCCGACTTCATGCTCCCGAAGGCGGTCATCACCATGACCACCTGATCGGGGCGGTCATCGATGACCCGGGAGCAGAACTCGATGCCGCTCATCCCCGGGAGGTTGATGTCAGCCAGGATCACGTCGAAACGTTCGTCCGAAAGCGCGGCCAGCCCTTTCTCGGCGGATGCGCACCCTCGGGTCTCATAGCCTTGGGCAATGAGCCCGGCCACGAGCAGCTCCAGGAGATCCTCATCGTCGTCAACGACCAGTATTCGTCCCAGTAATCGTTCAGCCATTTGATGTGCTCGCCTCTCGAGGTCTCTCGCGTTATACCAACGAACGCCGAGACGGACTCCGAAGTGCTGGTGTTCAAAGTCCAAAGGGGGCTGTAGCCTTGTGCCCCGGCGCCCCTAGACACCCCGCACCGTCCTCCTGCCGTAGCCGACGACCATGACGCCCTTCATCGCGGTCATCCCCACCCTCGCCATCCACCTGGGCGCGACTCCCTTTTTCGCGGGCAGTCTCGCGCCCGAAGATGCAGCCGTGCCCGCCGGTACGGTCTCGGCGGATCCTGCAAGCAGCGGCTCCACCGAAGTCGACGGCCAGGGGTCCTTCGCCACCGCCGACGCCGAGAGCCGGGACAGCGAAGACGCAACCGAGCTCGAGATTTCGGCCGGCGGGCTGCTGTCCACGGGTAACGCCTTCGCGGCGGCGGCCACCGGCCAAGGTCGCTTCCGACTCCGCCGCGGCATCCACCAGGTGGGCTCTCAGGTCGCGGGCAACTACGGCATCGCCGACGTCGAGACGGAGACCATCCAGGTCAGCTTCCCCAACGGCGCCGAGATCAGCCAGACCGCCCTCGATCGCGACACCACCGTGGCCAACATCCAGGGGATGGTTCGCTACGATGTGTTCTTCGCCAAGCGTTGGTCGGCGTTCCTCATGGGCACCGCCCGACGCGACCGCTTCCAGGGTCTCGACCTGCGGCTCAACATCGACCCGGGCGTGGCCTTCTATGCGCTCACGGACGCCAAGCACCGCCTGTGGTTCGAGGCCGGCTACGACTTCCAGTACGACATCCGTCGCGAAGACGCGATCTTCGAAGAGCAGCTCGTCGATCCGCTCGTCGACGAGGACGGCGATGGCTTCGCCGACACCCAGCGCGTCCGCATCGCCGACGACACCCTGGTCAACCACGCGGCGCGTGTGTTCATCGGCTACAACAACTCGCTGAACGATCGAGTCACCTTCGACACCGGGCTCGAGTACCTGCAGAGCGTCGTGGTCGGCTCTCGCTTCCGGCTCAACTGGCTGAACGCCCTCACGGTGCAGATGGCCGATCGACTCGGCGTGGGCGTGACCTTCACGCTGCGCTACGAGAACGAGCCGCTCCCCGACGTCGCCAAGCTCGACACGATCACCTCCGTGTTGCTGACCTTGCGCTTCATCTAGGGGGGACGCCGTGGCCAAGGTTCCCGGGCAACGAGCAGGCGCCCACCCGCTTCAGCCCCTGCTCGACGCGCTGACGATTCGCGCTGGCTTGGTCGGCGAGAACGGAGACCTGCTGTCGGCCAACGGAGCGTGGCGCAAGGCTCGGGGCCACCCGCTGGCTGGCCCCTCCCTGGTCCCGGGCGCCAACTACCTTCATACGCTGGCCCGCATCACGGGCCCGGCCCGAGACGACGGGCAACGGGTCGCCACCGCCCTGCAACGCGTGCTCGAGGGCGGCTCGGAGGTGCTCACCCACACCTTCCGCTACGGGTCGCCCGACCACGCTCAATGGTCGCGAACGTCGGTTTGTCCCATTGAGGGCCAACCCCGGTGCGCCGCGATCCTGCACGAAGACGTCACCCAGCAGGTCCACGCCCAGGCCGCGCTCAAGCGCAGCCAGGCTCGGCTCCGCACCATCCTCACCGGGGCGCCGATCGTGCTGTTCTCGCTCGATCGCGACGGCGTGTTCACGGTGGTCGAGGGCATGGGCGGCACGGGCACGGGCTTCGTCACCGAGGACCTCGTCGGTCGCTCCGTCCACGACGCGTACCGGCACATGCCCCACCTGCTCGAGATCATCCAAGACGCGATGGTCGGCCGGGTCGGCGTCATCACCCAAATGGTGGGGCACATCGCCTTCGAGGTTCGCTGCTCGCCCATCTACCGCCGCGACCGCATCGACGGCGTGGTGGGGGTCGCCACCGACGTCACCGAGCGCCTCCGGGCGCAGCGCATGAAGGACGAGTTCGTCTCCATCGTCAGCCACGAGCTCCGTACGCCCCTGACCTCCATCCGAGGCTCGCTCGGGTTGCTCGAGGGTGGCGTGGCCGGAGAGCTCCCGCCCAAGGCCAGCGACCTCGTCCGCATCGCTCGCTCCAACACCGATCGACTCATCCGGCTCATCAACGACATCTTGGATCTCGACAAGATGGAGGCGGGGCAGGTCACCCTGCAGCGCTCCGCCGTGCCCGTCCGCGGCCTGATCGACGAGGTCATCGGCGAGATGAGCGGCTACGCCCAGCAGATGGAAGTGGCCATCGCGGTCGAGGCCTCGCACTGCGACCCGGTGCACGCCGACCGCGATCGACTGGCCCAGGTCCTCACCAACCTGCTCTCCAACGCGGTCAAGTTCTCTCCCGCCGGAGGCCAGGTGGTCGTGCGAATGGAGACACGAGCGACTCGGGTACGCATCTCGGTGGTCGATCGCGGGCCGGGCATCGCGGCGTCGGACATCCCCAAGCTGTTCCAGAAGTTCCACCAGCTCGACGCGTCCGACGCCCGCAGTCGGGGTGGCAGCGGCCTGGGCCTGGTGATCGCCAAGACACTCGTCGAAGCGCACCACGGACAGATCGGCGTCGAGTCCGAGGTCGGCCAGGGCTCCACCTTCTATTTCGAGCTTCCCGTCTCGCGTCAGCGAACGGTGACCGTGGTTCCGCCCCGGGTGTCGCAGTCCCCCGCCGTGGCCATCGACGCTCAGGCGATCGTCGCGCCCCAGCAGCGCGGCACCACCGGGTTGCTCGCCGAGCTCGAAGCCCACCTGCGCGACGCTACGCCGGCCGACGGCGCCAAGCTCCGGGACGCCCAGGCCACCGCTCGCATCATGGGCTCGACCCTCGCCGCCGACGCGACGGCCGAGCTGCGCGGGGCGATCGAGCTCGTGGCGCGGGCCCTCGACGAGGCGCTGCAGGGCCCCGAACGCACGCGCCCGTCCGCGTTGGAGACCGCGCGGCAGAACACCGCGCGGATCCGCGAGTTGTTGGGGCCCTGAGGCAATACGCCCCGCCCCGCCCCCGCGTTTCCCCGCGAGGCTGACCGCCCCAGGTCGGCCCACACAACCCTCCATCGCCCCCAAACACGCATATTCGGCGCAAGCCCGCGGGAGACCGGTACGATTGGCGCGGCGAATGCAACGTTGGGATGAGCGCGGCCTGCTCGACCCCCAGCGGCCCCCGCTCCATGAGCGATTCCTTGAACACGTCGGTTCGTTTTCCCCTGCGCGCCAAGCTCGCGGCGTTTGCTGGCGTATTGCTAGTGGCGCACATCGTGGGCGTGGGGCTGGCGGCGCTGGAGCTGACCCGCGCCACGGTGACCCGCGCCGCGCGTGAGCTTCAGATCGCCATCATCGAGACGGTCAGCCGCGACATCGAAGCCGAGTTCGCCCAGGCCTACGACGGCCTGGACGCCATCGGCCGCACCTCGGTCGACCTGACCATCGACCTGGAGGCGCGGATCTCCATGTCGAAGACGCTGGTCGACAGCAACGAGGTGCTCGACAACGCTCTGCTCTATTCCGCGCAGGGCGATGATCCGCTGCCGATCGTGGCCGAAGACATCGCGGAGCTGAACCCACCGCCGACGCTGCCGAAGGAGCTTCGCGACCAGGCGATCGCCGGCGGCGTCGCGACCGGATCGGCGAGCCCCGGCCCCGGGGGCCCGCGGGTGCTGGTGGTCATGCCGATCCAGCGCGAGGACGAGGTCGTCGGGTTCGTGGCGAGCCGCGTGCCGCTGACCGGCATCCAAGAACAGATCGAGAGCACCGCCGCTGCCCACTTCGCGCAGATGCCCGACCCGCTGCTGCTGGTCGACGATCAGCTGCGGATCTTGGCGCATCCCGATCGGACGCGGGCCTTCGAACTCGGCTCTGCCGCCGACGAGCCGATCCTGGCCGGAGTGGACGCGGGCGCGCTGCAGGCCCAGTTCTCGTCCTCGGGCGAGTTCACCCGCCCCGACGGGAGCGAAGTCGTGGGCACGGTCGTCGGCTTACAGACCCGCCCCTGGGCTCTGGTCGCGCAGGTCCCCACCGAGGTCGCCTACGCGCCGGTCTTTGCCCTGCGCAACGTGGTGGCGGCGACCATCGCCATCGCCGTGCTCGTCGCCCTGATCGCGGCGTTCGTGCTCGCGCGGCGCATCACCTCGCCGCTAGCCCAGCTGTCGCGCTTCGCCGCCGACATCTCCGAGCGCCGCTTCAGCTCGCGGGTCACCATCGCGACCTCGGACGAGCTGGCCGTGGTGGGCCAGGTGATGAGCCAGGCCGCGGCCGACCTCGAGCACAGCGAGAAACAGATTCGAGTCGAGCAGGAGATCCGGTCGGATCTCGGGCGCTACCTCCCGGCCGAGCTGGTCGACAAGGTCGTGCGCCGCGAGCAAGACATGGCGCTGGGCGGTGCCCGCCGCGAGATCACGGTGATGTTTGCCGACGTCGTCGAGTTCACGCCGCTGGCCGAGCAGATGCCACCCGAGCAGGTCGTTCGCATTCTCAACGAGCTGTTCACCATCGTCACCGAGATCGTGTTCCGTCACGAGGGCACGGTCGACAAATTCGTCGGAGACTGCGTCATGGCCATCTGGGGCGCACCGACATCCATGGAGGACCACGCAACGCGTGCCCTCGAGGCCGCAGAGGAGATCATTTCATGGCTGGAGGTGGGGAACGCGACGTGGGAGAAGAAGTACGGAGTGACGGTCCGGATCGCGATCGGGATCAACTCGGGGGAAGCGGTGGTGGGGAACGTGGGCTCGGAGTCGAGGATGGAGTACACGGCGATCGGGACCACGGTGAACGTGGCGGCGCGCCTGGAGGCCATCGCCAGACCGCAGCAGATTTTGATCTCAGCGAATACGGCACGGATGGCGGGGGAGGGCTTCCAACTGGCGGAGGCGGGGGAGCGCACCCTGGCGGGCAGCACCGAGTCACTGCAGCTTTTCGAGGTGGTGGTGTAGCCACCCAGCGCATGGCCCACGAGCTGCGGGCGGGCATGGTCCTGGCCGAGCGCTACGTCATCGAGAACAAGATCGGCGAGGGCGGCATGGGCCAGGTCTACCGGGCCACCCAGGTCAACCTGCGCCGCGAGGTCGCCCTCAAGCTGCTCGACTCCACCCTGCTCGACTTCGATGTCGGACGCCGCCGCTTCTTGCGGGAGGCCCGAGTCGCCGCCGCGCTGCGCCACCCGAACGCGGTCGAGATCTACGACGTCGGGACCGACGGGCCCCACGTATTCATCGCGATGGAGCTGCTCGATGGCGCCGTGCTCCGCGACTACATGGAGGACCACGGGCCCATCCCGCTGGCGGAGGCCCTGGAGCTCACGCTGCAGATCGCCGAGCTGCTGGTCGCCGCCCATGGGCTGCCGCTGGTGCACCGTGACCTCAAGCCCGAGAACGTCTTCGTGCAGCGCGACCAGGCCGACGAGCTGCGCGTGCGGGTGGTCGACTTCGGGCTCGCCTTCATCGAAGGCAGCGACGAGACGGGCCGCATGACCCGCGAGGGGCTGGTGGTCGGCACCCCCGCGTACTTGTCCCCCGAGCAGGCCCAGGGCAACCACGTCGGCCCGGCCTCCGACATCTACTCGCTGGGCTGTGTGCTCTACGAGATGCTGACGGGCCAGTGCGTGTTCAGTGGCAGCCAGATGAACGTGCTGACCCAGCACGTCTACGTCGCCCCCATCTCCCTGCGCGAGCGGGCCCCCGACGCGGGCTTTCCCTCCGACCTCGACGATCTGGTCATGCGCATGCTGAGCAAGCGCCCCGACGACCGGCCCACCGCCGACGCGATGCTGCAGGAGCTGCACACGGTGCAGGGCACGATGGCCGGGCAGCGCCACCGGGGTCGTGACGATCGCCTGCTCCAGACCCGTCGCAACCGCATGATCTCCGTGCCGGCTCAGAACCCACCGACCATCGATCGCCAGGCCGTCGAGCGTGGTGCGGTGGGCGTCGAGCGCCTGGAGGTCGGCACTTTCGGCAGCTTCTCCGAAGACCTGTGGCTCGGCCTCGCCAGCAATGGCCTGACCCCCGTGCCCCTCGAGGTCGGCCAAGACCCCGCCGCCGCCGGTTGTCACGTGGCGCTCGTGGTCGTCGAAGACCTCGCCCACCTCTCGGCCCTGACCTCTACCGGGATCCCGGTGGTCGCCGTGAACACGGCCTCTCAGGTCGAGCTGCTCGCCGAGCTGGTGCGGCGAGGAGTCAGCGAGGTGGTGTCCCCGCCGCTCGAGGCCGACGTCCTCACCCGCAAGATCCGACGCGCCGTCGAGCGCCACCGACGACAGATGAAGAGGAAACAATGAGCATCTGGCTGTCCACCGCCCTCACCGCGGCCCTGCTCGCCGCCCCCGATCCCTCGGTCGAGACCTTCGAGTACACGATCCAAAAGGGTGACTCCTGCGCCAAGATCGCCAAGTCCGTCTACGGCGATCGCAAGCACCACGAGGTCATCCATCAGTACAACCGCTGGCTCGGCCCCACCCTGCCTCATCATCTCGAGGAAGGGCAGGTGCTGGTGCTGCCCAAGAGCCTGCCCCCCGCGCTCCCCGACGCCGAGGTCACCGCGGCTCGCCGCAAGGTCGAGGCCAAGCCCCCGGAAAAACCCGAGTGGAAGAAGGCGAGCCCCGGGCTCGACCTGTATCGCGGGTGGCGGGTGAACACGCAGGAGCGCGCCTCGGCCGAGATCACGTTTCGGGACTACTCGAGGATCGAGCTGCGCGAGAACACGCTGGTCATCATCTACGGCGGCTCGCGGACTCGGGCCCGCCGCAAGACGACCGAGGCCACGCTCGACCGCGGCGCCATGCGGACCCGCCTGGCCGCTTACGCGGGCAAGCCCAAGGACTCGGCCGTCACCGTCACCACGCCCTCGGCCGTCGCCGAGTTCGACGGCGGCAGCACCCTGGTCACCGTCGACCCCGAAGGCACCAGCCGCGTCGCCAACCACGGCGAGGGCAAGGCCAGCGTGCGCTCCAAGAAGGGCGGCAAGCGGGTGAAGGTCGGCTCCAAGATGGGCTCCAAGGTGAAAAAAGGCGCCAAGCCGACCAAGCCCAAGCCCCTGCCCCCCACCCCGCAGTGGGACAAGCGTGCCCCCGCCATCTTCGTGGCCCCCAGCGGGTCCGGCACGGTCACGGGACGCTGGACCCCCTCGGACGAGGCCAAGTCCTATCGCGTCGAGATCAGCCGCCAGGCGGACGGACGCGAGATGGTCAGCAGCCAGACGGTCCCCGGCACGATCACGGAGTTCGAAGGCAAGCAGCTCGCGCCCGGCGACTACTACATCTCGATCGCGGCCATCGACGACGACTCCTTCGAGAGCCCCCCGTCGGCCCCGGTCAAGCTCAGCCTGGTCTCGGTGCCGCTGCTCACCCCGGGGGCGGCGCCCCTGCCCGCGCTCGACGACCCCGATGCCGCGGCGGCAGCCGGTCCCACCGAGGTCCCTCGCGGCACGCGTCTGGACGTCCCGCGCGGCCTCCAGTGTCGCGTCGACGATGGCGAGCTGTCGCGCTCGCCCATGCTCCGCGACGCCGGCGAGCACACGGTGACCTGCGTGACCGAAGACGACGTGGCCGTGCCCGGCTTCACCGTCGTGGTGGTCGACTACCAGATCGCCGCCGCGGCCGAGGCCAGCACCGCGGTGCGAGGCAAGACCGCGCTCGCCTCCTTCTCCGTCGATGCCTCCGTGCCCCTGCCCCGCCGGCTGTGGGTCGAGGCGCCCGAGGGTTTCTTGGTCGCCGCGCCGGTCAAGGGCATCGGGCTCGACGAAGGCACCTGGTCGGTGCGCGTGCACGCCGATCGAGACGCGCCCGACGAGGCGTCGCTGTTCGTCATGGCCGATGCGGGGGGCGAAAAAGTGCAGCTCGGCACGGTCCCGCTCAGCGTCGTCGATCCCAAGGACGTCACGCCCGAGACCAAGGTCGAACCCGAGCCCGCCGCCGAGGGTCGTGAGCTGCACATCGTGGAGACGGGCGTGCTCGGAGGCGCGATTTTCCCCGCTTCCGACCACGACCTGTACCAGGAGCGCTTCGCCCGGTCGCTGGGCTACGAGTCGCTGAACGTCGCCGCCCCGACCTTCGGCTTCCGGCTCGGCTACTACCCCATCCGCTGGGTCGGCCTCGAGCTCGAGAACACGATGGCTCCCACCGCGACCCGCGACACGGGAGAAGACAGCCTGCTCTTCGCCGTACGGGGCCACATCGTGGGTCAGCTGCCCTGGCGAATCACCCCCACCCTGCACGTGGGCGGTGGCGCGCTCGGGGCCAACGGCGGAGCCGCGCTCGGTCGCGACATCGATGCCGGCTTCCACTTCGGCGGCGGCGTGAAGTTCTACATCACGCGCTGGGCGATGTTGCGCCTCGATGCTCGCGACACCATGACCGAAGCGTTCGGTGGCGGCCTGACCCACTCCCCCGAGGTCACGCTCGGTTTCTCGGCGGTCCTCGGCCGGCGGTCCGCCAAGAAGGAGTAGCGCGACGCGGGGCCGCGATCGGGTATCGTGGAAGCTCCGGACCTCGCGCTCATGACCCACGGCTCGCTGCTCTCCCTGTCGGTACTCGTCGCCCTCGCTCCGGCCGCCGCCATCGCGGCCCCGGACGCGTCGGGCGAGGCGAGTGCCTCCGTGTCGGTGGGCGGCTCGACCCGCGGCGACGCGACCGAAGCCGATCCGGCCGATCGCAAAGACCGGCCGTGGATCCGCCGCTGGACCCCTGAAAACGGGATGATCGAGGTGGGCCTCTACGGCGGCGTGCTGCTGCCCTCCCCCCGCATGGAGCTGTTCGAGGCCGACACCGATCTGCCCGCGCAAGGCCACAAGCCCTTCGCCACCGTGGCCCCCGACTTCGGCATTCGGGCCAGCTTCCTGCCGATCCGCTTCTTCGGGGTCGAGGCCGAGGGCGGAGCCATGCCCACGCGCACCACCACCGACGAGGCCGCCCTGCTGTGGACGGCCCGCGGGAGCCTGGTGGGGCAGCTCGGCATCCGCAGCGTCACCCCGTTCGTGCTCGTGGGCGGCGGGCTCATCGGGGTCGCCAGCGAGCGCAGCTCGGTGGGCAACGACGTCGATGCTTCGGCGCACTTCGGCGGTGGGCTCAAGATCTTCACCAGTCGCTACACCAACCTGCGACTCGACGTCCGCGACATCATCACCGCCCGCCGGGGCAACAACGCGGGCGTGGTGCACAACCCGGAGGTCCTGCTCGGGTTCGGCGTCACCCTGGGTCGCCACAAGGAGCGGCCCGTACCGCCGCCCTCCGACATCGATCGCGATGGCGTCCCCGATGCCGACGACGAGTGTGTCGATCGGCCCGGTCTCCCCGAGCTTCGGGGCTGCCCCATTCCCGACACCGATGGCGATGGCATCCTCGACCCCGACGACGAGTGCGTCGAAGAAGTCGGCGTGCCCGAGTACCGGGGCTGCCCCATCCCCGACACCGACGGTGACGGCATCCTCGACCCCGACGACGAGTGCGTCGAAGAAGTCGGCGTGCCCGAGTACGCGGGCTGCCCCATCCCCGATACCGACGGCGACGGCATCCTCGATCCCGACGACAAGTGCGTCGAACAGATCGAGTCTCTCAACGGCTTCGAAGACACCGACGGTTGTCCCGACGAGGTGCCCCAAGAGGTCGCTCGCTTCACCGGGGTCATCGAAGGCATCGTCTTCGCGACCGGCAAGGCGACGATCCGCAACAAGTCCCACAAGGTCCTCG
The DNA here is from genome assembly GCA_039028615.1 of Myxococcota bacterium. GTDB lineage: Bacteria > Myxococcota_A > Polyangia > Nannocystales > Nannocystaceae > Paraliomyxa. Next base: position 93,383 of record JBCCHT010000007.1, read on the forward strand.
GCGCCGCGCTCTCCGTGTTGCGCAAGTACGAGACCCTGCGCGTGGAGATCACCGGGCACACCGACGATCGCGGACCACAGGAAGTGAACACACGACTGAGCGGTCGTCGGGCCGAGGCGGTGAAGGCGTGGTTGGTCGAGCGAGGCATCGACGAGTCGCGGATCGTTACCCGGGGGGCCGGTCCGTCCATGCCGATCGCCCCGAACACCAGCAAACGTGGTCGGGCGAAGAATCGGCGGATCGAGTTCAAATTACTGACCGACTGATCTATCGCGTTCGGGCCGCTCGCTTGCGTCGGACGATTAGTCGTCTTCGTCGGCGGCAGCCTGACTACGTGTAAGGGCAGTGCCAAATCCCACCAAAACTAAACTTGGTGAGTTCGGCTCAAAAGGGACCTCGCGTCACGTTTTAGGGTTGCGTGTTCGTTCGAAGAACAGCAGGATCGACACGTCGGCCCTGGCATGTGCGTTGCACATCGCTGGACATCAACGGGACTTGTTGTTTTCGTCGTCGGCAATACCGACCAACCAAGAACCGCGACACTTCAAGAGCTACAGCGCGACCGTGGTCACCGTTCGGGTCACATTTTGGGGGCGACCCGGGCGGTGGCCCATTTTCGCCAGCACGAGTTAATGCGACCGAGGTCGCCGCTCGGACCCAATTTGGGGGCGGTCCGGGCGGCGACCGTTTTATTGACCACCGGCCGGGAACGGTACGACCGCGGGTTGGAACCCCCGTCGAAGCTCACTCCAGGCGGAACTCGATGCGTCGGTTCTGAGCTCGTCCGCGCTTGGACTTGTTGTCGGCAATCGGCTCGTCCGGACCCGCGCCGCGAGTGGTGATGCGTGAAGCATCGACGCCCTTGTCGACCAAGTAGTCCTTCACTGCGTCGGCCCGACTCTGCGACAGCGCCATGTTCTTGTCGCGCTTGCCCTTGCTGTCGGTGTGCCCGCTGATCTCGACCTTCACGCCTTCGTACTTGTTCAACACCCCGGCGACCTCGTCGAGGATGCCCTTGGACTTCTTGCGGATGGTCGACTTCCCGGTGTCGAAGCGGATGCCCTCGAGGACACCATTGAACTTCGAGATTTCGTCCGGCAGGTCGTCGGGGCAGCCGTCGGTGTCTTCGAAACCGTTGTAGTTCTCCGGCTCGTTCTCGCACGAGTCGCTGATGTCGAGGATGCCGTCGCCGTCGGAGTCGGGGATCGGGCAGCCGTTGGGACCGTCGCCCCACTCTTCGGGGCACTCGTCGCGACCGTCGTCGATGCCGTCGCGGTCACCGTCGCGGGTGGTCGGGCAGCCATCGTCGCCGTCGCCCCACTCGTCGGGGCACTCGTCGTAGTAGTCGGAGATGGTGTCGTCGTCGCGGTCGGACCGCTGCTCTCGCCACTTGTCGCCGACCCACTTGGTGAGGCGAATGTTCACCTCGATCCCGAACAGCAGCTCGCCGTGGTGGGCCCGGCCTCCGGTGGTGCTGGTGCCGGTCACGATGTGCCGACCGTCCATGCGTACCGCGACCCAGTCGTTGATGTAGAACTTCGCGCCCGGGCCCCAGTGGAACGCGGGGTCGGTGCTGTTGAGGATGTCGGAGCCGGCCGAGCGCGCGCCCAAGACCCCGCCACCCACCGCGAGGGTCGGCGACAGCCGATACGGCAGCGCTCCGATGACGTGCCCGCGCACCGCGAAGAAGTGGGCGCTGGTCCCTTCGCTCGCGCTATTGGTGGGCATGCCTCCGCCCTCGAAGCCGACCCCGACGTAGGGGATGGGCATGTACTCGAGGCGGAACCCGGCGTCGAAGTTGCTGCGGCGAGTGCTGGGCTGCGGACCCAGGCTGCGATCGAAGAGCCCGTGGTTGTTGGCGCGCCAGAACACACCCAGGTAGCCCCCCGCGTTGAGCATGTGATTGGTCGGCTTGTAGCGCTGGAAGAAGGGCCGGTTGTCCTTCTCCTTGGGCTTTCGCTTGCGCTTGCCTTCGCCGCTGGCCTTCGCCCCGCCGCCCAGGCTCACCGACGCACTGCCCGACGCCGACGCCCCCGAGTCCTCGTCGTCGGCGTCGCTCGCCGGCGCCTCGTCCTCCTCGTCGTCGAGCACGAGGTCGTCGTCCTCGGCATCGGGTGCCGCCACCGCGAGACTGGGGACGAGCCACGGGGCCAAACCCAGGCCCAGGCTCAACATAATCACGCGGGAGGGGTCGAACACCGTTCGTCGTAGCTGTGCCATGCAATGCGGCTTTCGGGGCGAGATGGAGGTCGGTGAAGGCGAAAAACCTACATCTTCACGCTACACGGCCGGCGCGGGGAAGGTCAATTTCCTCGACCGCTGCGCCCCCTTTTCGGAGCAACCACGGCCTGGATTCTGGCTCCCGCCACGGTCGGTGGGGCTCGATGCCCCACTGACTTTTCAAACCTCGTCGCAGGTGGTGCCGACCGGCGCCTCGAGCTGACAGCTCACCTCGACCGAAGTGCCCGCCGCGATCGGAACGCCCGGGCGTCGCTCGATCACGAACTCGAGGTTCGACCCCACGGTGACGCACTGCGGCGACATGTCGTCGACGTCGTTGGGCGTCGACTCGTCGGGATCGGTCAGCGCCAAGTAGCACGCGTCGACATCGGGTGAGGGGAAGGCCCAGCCACCCTTCAGCACGGTACACGGGGGCACGGGCATGTCCGGCGTGGCCCCGGTGAAGGTCTCGAAGAGCGTGCAGTCGGGCTCGAGCGACGCCGTCTCCGGCTCGGCATCGACCACGCACCCGTTGAAGCACGCGCGCTCGCTGACCTCGCCGATCGCGTCGGCGATCTGCTCGAGCGGCGCCGAGTAGTCGTCGGAGCAGATCGAGTGGATGTTGCGCTCTTCGGTGGCGAACGCCTCGGCGAACTGCCGCAGTCGAACCGGGGGGATGCCCGGTGGGCTGTGGACCGTCTCCGTGCCCTGCCCGCAGCCGGGCCCGATGCCGTACTCGAGGTTGAAGTCCTCGAAGGCCGAGTCCTCGTAGATGATCTCGCCGGTGTCGGGGTAGTCGAGCGGCACCCCGGCCAGCAACGCCACCAGCACCTCGCCTTGGCCCCCGTCCATCTGCTTCTGCTCGGAGATGTCGGTGAGCACGTCGATGTAGCGCTGCACGGGAAAGAGCACCGCCTCGTCTTCATCACTGGTGATCAAGCCGTCGCGGTCTTTGTCGGCCACCACGCAATCGTCGTAGACGCCGGGACCGCCTTCGCAGCTCACCCCCGCCGCCCAGCACACGCCGGACGAGGAGCGGTCGGGGTGGGTCCAGAACACCGAGCCCGCGTCGCTGCTGATCCACGACATGTTGGACTCGCTCATCGAGCAGTCGGCCTCGTCGGTCACGAAGATGACCGCGAGCAAGGCGTCGTCGCGCACGAAGCCCTCGAGGTCATCGAGCAGCGCGTTGCGCATCGCCTCGAGCGGCCGCTCGAAGCCCGGCCCGTTGATCCCCTGCGGACCGATGCACTGGAGCACCTCGGTCATCCCCACGCCCGGCGGCAGGTTGGTCTGTCCGCTGCTCTTTTCGACCCAGGGCTCGGGGATGGTGATGAGATCGATGTCGCAGTTGTCGAGGCAGCCGCGCTGACGCTCGTCGATGGTGCCGAACTGCCAGGTGAACGTGAACTCGTTCAGGCGCGTGCGACAGCTGGTGGCTCGCAGCCCGCCATCCCCCGCGCTGGTGGTGATGCCGATGCGGTAGTTGGCCCCGACCTGCTGGTTTTCGAGGACATCGATGAACGACGCGAAGTTCTGTGCCAGCGTGCCCTGCTCACCGCCCATCGAGCCCGAGTTGTCGATGACGAACAAGATGTCCACCGCTCGACGCAGGCTGATCGCCGCCGTGCACAGGTCCGGCGAGTCGATGCACGAGGGCTCCCCCGTCGACGTGCTCTCGGTCGTATCGGTGAGAGTGGTGGCCGTCGGATCGGTGTCGCTGCCGGTCGAGTCGGGCAGTCGTCCGCTGTGGCCGGGAGGCACATCGGAATCCACACCACCCGTGGTCGCCGGGCCGTCTCCCGCCCCGCCCGCGCTCGAGCTGGTCGAGAGGCCCGGAGGCGTACGACCGCAGGCCGCGAGGGCGACGAAAGCTGCCAAAAACGAAGACCGCGACATCTAATTCCTACCAAAGGGTATGCTACGAGGTGGCGGTCACCGCCGCAAGCGTCGGACCGCAACGAAGCGCCCCCGGACTCGCAAACGCGCGGCGGCCTCGCGGCTGGCCGGGTAGGTCTCCACCAGACAACGGGACCCCTCGTGCTATTGGAACAAGTACCGTGGCGTGGTCTCGCCGAGCGCGACTTTTGGGGATCTTGGCCCTCGTGGCCCTGTCCACCCCGTTTGCGTTGGTGATCGAGACCGGCATTCGGCAGCAAATGATGCCACCCGACTTCGAGAAGGTTCGGGCGTGGCTCAGCCCGGCCCTCACCCCGTGGGCGTGGGGCATGGTGCCGCTGGCCGTGGTGGCCACCGTGGTGGGCTGGGGTATCCGGGGCTGGCTCGTCCGCCGCGGGCTCCGCAAGGCTCCCGCCGATGCCGATCCGGTCAAGCTCCGCGATCGCCTCTCGCTCGAGAGCGTGATCTTGGCCAGCTCGGCCGCTCAGCTCCCCGCCCTCGGCGCGACCCTGCTGTTCATGATGGGCGCGCAGCTGCTGCCCGTCGCCGTCACCATGGCCGTCGCCACCCTCGGCGTGTTCTCGCTCGGCATCTGGACCCGCGACCGCGACGTGCCCGTCGAAGATCGCGGGTCCCTCGAGACCGTAGACTAGTCGCGCTCGGCGTAGGCCCGCAGCACGCGGAAGGCCCAGTCGTGGCTCTCGGTGCCCTGGCCGTACTTGGTCATGAAGGTGCGGGCGAACTGCTGGCGCTTTTCGGCCTCGGCTCCGTTGAGCTCGAGCGCGATGAGTCCGGCCACCGCCCGCATCGTGCCCGGCAGCGGGAACTCGGGCTGCTCGAAGGTCGGCTCGAGCTTGTCCCATAGCTGCGGGCCATCGCGTCGCGCCAGCGCGTCCATGATCTCGATGCTCAGGCGAATGTCGGCCGGCATGTCGGGATGAAGCTCGATGTTCTCGACGACTTCCTTCCACCAGTTGCTGCTCGCCACATCGACGTGGGGAATGGTCAGCTCGTAGAGCTGATACGTGGCCACCATCCACGCGTCCCAGTTCTCCGGGAGCACCGCCTGCTTCTGCTTCCACAGCGGCATGTACACCGCATTGAGTTCATCGGGGATCGGCGTGTTCGGGTCGTCGTAGACCCGCAACAACAGCGCCGCGTGCTCGAGCTCCTCGAGGATGTGCGGGTCGCGACGGTCACCGATGCCCCAGGCGGGATAGGGCCGCGGCTCGATCCCCGCCAGCACGGGCAGCAGCGGCCCCGGGCTGAAGCGAATGCGATGCAGGAACTCGGCCGAAGACCGCAAGAAGCGCTGCTTCTCCGCCCCGGTATCGAGCAACGGCGCGACGTCGCGGTTGGGCACGCGCTTGGAGATGAACGGATGCAGCAGCTGGCGATTGGCCACGATGAGCCCGTCGATCTGTGCCGCATCGTGGATCCCCAGCAGCGCGAAGCTCTCCTTCATGCCCTCCCACTCCAGCACGTCGGCGGACAGCTCGGGGACCGGCCCGTCGGGGGCGCTGAGGATGACCCAGTCGTAGTTGCCCACGCGCACGATGAGGTAGTCCTCGAACTCCTGGTCGATGGCCGACAGAACGCTCATGAGCAGCTCGTCGGACAGCTCGTAGCCGTGCAGCCACTGGCCGAGCACGCCGCCCGGCTTCAGGTAGCGCTTGACCTCCTGATAGAACTCGACGGTGAACAGGCTGGAGACGCCGCTCACCCACGGGTTGGTGGGCTCGGAGACGATGAAGTCGTACTTCAGCCCGGCCGAGGCGAAGTAGGCCTTGGCGTCGTCGTAGATGATCGAGCTGCGCGGGTCCTCGTAGGCGCGATGGTTGACCGCGTTGAACAGGCGAGAGCCCTCGACCATCTGCGGCTCGATCTCCACCGTGTCGAGCCGGGTGAGGTTGGGCGAGCCCAGCACGGTGTGCACCGTGATCCCCGAGCCGAAGCCGATGATCGCCCCGTCGGTGGCCTCCGGTCGGGCCATCAGCGGCACAATGCCCACCAGGAACTGGGTGGGCTCGTCGCCCGCGATCTCGGGGCCCAGCTCCGGGTCGCGATCTTCGGGCCAACGATCGAGGATCACCGACGCGTCCGGTTTTCCGTTGGCGTAGATGACGTGATAGCCCTCGTAGGCCTCGTTGCGGATCACGGTCACCGTGGAGGTGCGCCCGTCGACGTAGTGGAGGATTTCGTAGCTGTCGGGCAGGTGGATGCGCCCGCTCCGGAACACGGTCGAGGTCAGCACCATGGGGTCGATGTGGATCGAGCTCATGGCCACCGCCACCGTCAGGACGGTGCCCGCGATGGCCGTGCGCAAGAACGTGCGCACCCGGGCGGTGGCTCGGCCCACCCGCACCTCGTGCAGGATGAGCAGGACCCCCAAGACCATGTCGAACACGGCCCCCAGGATCACCACGCCCTTGATCCCGATCAGCGGCATGAGCAGCAGGCCCGCCGCCACCGCGCCGCTGATGGCCCCCAGCGTGTTGACCCCGTAGACGTTGCCCACCACGCTCTCGGCCTGGCCGCGCTTGAGCATCACGTGGGTCAGCAGCGGCAAGGTCATGCCCGCGCAGAAGGTGGCGGGGAACATGATCAGCAGGCACAGCAGGTAGCGCAGGACGTTGAAGACCCGCCACAGGCTCTCGGTCCGCGACAGATCGAGCTGCACGAGGATCAGGTCGCGGGAGCCCGCGTCGAAGTCCATCAACCAGCCCATCGCCATGATGGCGTACTGGTACAGCGGCAAGGTGAGGATGGCGGCCAGGCCCATGGCCAGCTGCACCACCGCCAGCACCACCTCCGGGCGCTTCATTCGATCCATGCGCTTGCGGATGAACAAGCCGCCCATCGCCAGGCCGAGGATGAACGCCGACAACATCACCTCGAAGGAGTGGGTCGCCGACCCCAGCACCATCGAGAGCAGGCGAATCCAGCCGATCTCGTACATGAACGAGGACAGGCCGGTGCCGAAGGCCACCGCCAAAAACAGCCACACCAGCGGCCCCCGGCTGGCCTCGCTGGTCTTTTCCTCTTCTTCGCGATGCTCGATGGGCGGCGCGGGTTCTCGATCCCGCAGCGCGATCAACATGATGAACACGTTGATCGCGGCCGCGACCATCAGCGTGCCGGGCAGGCCGAGGCGGGCCACCAGCACGAAGCCGGAGAACAGCGCCCCCAGCGACGCGCCCAGGCTATTGGTGAAGTACAAAAGGCTCAGCACCTCGCCCGAGCGCTCGAGGTCTCGCCTCAGGATCCCCACGCTCATCAGCGGGAAGGTCGTGCCCAGCATCACGCACGGCGGAAGGATCAGTGCGGCCGCGACGAGCCACTTGGTCACCGAGACTGCGACTCCGCCGCCCAATGCGGGAAAGAGCACGTCGTAGCTGAGGCGTACCGCCCCCTCGTGGAGGTAGGGGAACGCGAGTGCGTAGAGTCCTATGCACCCTTCGATCACACCGTAGACCCACACCGGTGAACGCACGCGCTTGAGGTAGCGACCCGCCAGCAGGGCGCCGGCCGACATCCCGCCCATGAACAGGCTCAGCACCAGGATCTGTGCCGTAGCGGCGCTTCCGACGAAGAGCCGGATGTAGCGCGACCAGAGCGACTCGTAGATGAGGCCGCTGACCCCGGACAAGAAGAACAGCAGCAGCAGTACGCCCCACCGTCGGGTGGGCCGGGGTTGTGGTTCGCGCATTGCGGCGCGAAACATAGCGCGGCCCCTGGACGGCCTACCAGTCAAGGGGTGCTATAGTCCCGCGCACGTCATGAAGTACTCCGTGAAGCACGGCTTGTCGGAACGATCCCAGGTACGCACCGTCGTCGAGAAGGCATACCTCGCCTACGAGGAGCGCCTGGCCGACTACAAACCCTCCATCCAGTGGGGCACGGACGACAAGGCCACAATCGGCTTCAATGTGATGTCGCAGGCCCTCAGCGCCCAAGTCGAGTTCGACGACGACGAGCTGCGCATCGACGGCAAGGTGCCGTTTCTGTTCAAGCCCTTCCAGAAGAAGATCGAGGACGTCCTCGGTCGCGAGATGGAAAAGTGGCTCGAGAAGGCTCGCAACGGCGAACTCTGAGCGGGCGCTCCCAACGGCGCCCGCCCCCGTGTGCGACCGGTCGACTCAGTCGACCTTGCAGATCTCGTCAGTGTCGAACTCCGCTTCGTAGTCGACACCCGGGATGTCGAAGCCACGGGTCTTGGCGTACTCCGACATGAACTTGTCGTAGAGCGCGTCGGGGCACTCGTCGCCGACCTTGGCCGCCTCGAATCGCGTGGCGAGCTGCGACTGGATCTCGTCGGTCAGCTCGCGGTCGTCCATGCGAAGCAACCCTTCGTCGTCGAGGGTCGGCCCCGCCTCGCCGAAGTGCTCCTCGAACATGCGCTTCATGCTGGCGGCCGGGTCCTCGTGGCCTTCGCCCATCACGTCGAGCAGGTGGGCCAGGTAGAACGAGACCCCCGGGATGCCGCCCGACGCCTCGGTCACCACCGCCGGACCCTCCACCGCGATGGCCCGCCCCGACACGCGCTCCTGCAGCAGCACGTCGAGCGCCTTGGTGGTGTGCTCGAGGTCGGCCTTGGCCAGACCGATGAGCCCCTTGCGATAGACCCCCTCGTTGAGCGGGTTGCCGCGGTAGCTGATGGTCAGCAGCGAGAAGCCCTCGGACAGCACGTCGGCGGCCAGCAGCGTCGACATCCAACGATCGACGATTCCACCGCCCATGACGTAGATGGTGCCGATGGCCTCCTCGGGGGTGCCCGGCTCCACCGTCATCTCGACCACGCGCGAGGGCTCGCCCTTGCGATCGTTGCGGCCGGTGAAGGTCTTGATGTTGACCGGGTTGCCCAGCGCACGCAGGGCGCTGTTGACCGCCTTGCCCGTGCGGGGGTCGAGCGCTCGCGGAGCGGCCAGCGACCAGATGACGCCGTCGATCTTGCCGCCGAAATGCTCTTGGATCTCGGCCACCACCGCGTCGCGCACCGCCGGGTCGAATGCGTCGCCCTGCACCGTGCGAGCGACGAGGCCTCGCGCCCGGAGCCCGCGCTCGAGCGCGACGTTGCGATGAAAACCGGGCGAGCCGATCTTGCGGTTCTTGTTGTTGCTCTCGGGCGAGGGCAGCGCGTCGAGCGAGAGGTTGAGGGTGTTGGCGCCGCGGCACATGCCGAGCACCGCTCGCGCCGCGCTCCCGAAGCCACCCGAGCCGCCGACGATCAGCCAGTTGCCTCCCGATCCCGGCTTGGGCGCCTCGGCCGGCGCCACCGCCTCGAGCATGGCCTCGGCCGCGCGCTGAGTCCCGACCGGATGGAAGTTGCCGGGAAAGATCACGTGGCCCATGCCGGCGATGAAGCGATACTGGAACTTCGGGATCGCGAGCTTCATGACGAAGCGGGTCGTAACACATCAGCGCGAGAGCCCGCGAGCGGAGCCGCGCAGCCGCCCATGACCGTGGCGACGCTCACGCGCACGCCCCTGCACGCCCGCGCCCCGTTTGCCTTGTTCCGGTCGCGATGAAACCCTGACCGAGTGACCGACACGGGCCTAGAGATCGAGAAGCTCTGGAGTGCGCTCAAAGGCCTCGAAATCGGCCTGCTCCCCGAGGAAACGACGGTGCCCACCGTTCGCATCCAGGTCGAGGGCGGGGGCGTGCTCGAAGTGTTCCGCGCCCAGGTCGTGGAGGCCGCGATGGTCGCGTGGCGGGTGCGTGGTTTCACCGACGATGGCTCGGTTCGCCTCGCCGTGATCCTGGGGACCCAGGATGGTCGCGCGATGGTGACCGAGCGCGTCATTCCCGAGCAGGCCAGCACCGTGGTCGCCGGGCTCGTGACGAACTTCGAGACGAGCACGCGGAGCATCAGCGACCTGTCCGAGGCCATCGCCGTCGCGATTCGCGAGCGCATGGGCGACCCGATTCCGCCCGGCAAGAACTGAGGTCACCGTCGCGGCAGCGCGTCCGCGACTCCGTCGCCGTCTTCGTCGACCGGGGCCGCGCCGTCGAACCAATCGATCTCGGCGACGACCTCCGTCTCGATCCCCGTGGGGTGCACGCTCCGCGTGGGCACGTCGAGCTTCATGACCTCGTGGGGTCCTTCGCCGCCCGTGGTGAAGAACAAGGTGCGAGCGTCGGCGCCGTAACTCATGGCCGTCAGTCCGGGTGGAGTCACCAGTCGGCCCGTGGTCGCGAGCACCTCGGCCGACAAGGCCTCGTCGTAGATGCGGACCTCGTCGATCGAGCCGGGGAAGCTCTGTCGACAAACGTCGGTGTCGAGGCCCGAGCGACGACAGGTGGCGCGACGACCGTTGCCGATGACCAGCGGCACGTCGTTGCCCGGCATCGCGCCCTTCACCGGAGTGCTGGCGGTGAGCGCCCCGTCGACATACATCCGCAGCATCGCGCCGTCGTAGGTGACCGCCAGCTCGTACCAACGGTCGCGCTCCAGGCCCCGCGGGTGCCGAATCGTCTGGGGACCCGTGCTCGTCGTCATGGAGAACGCGGGGCGCATCTCGGCCACGCGAAGCTGGAACGCACCATCGGTCTCGGCTCGGTCCGTCTTCGACATCAGCATCGTGTGCGCGTAGCTCCGCGAACTCATGTCGTCGACCTCGATGCGGAACCGGGCGGTCATCGTGAACGCGGCGAGCCCCGTCAGCCAAGCCGGCGACCCACACTCGAGCCGTCCGTCGTCGAGGAAATTGGCGACACGCCCCACCACGCCCTCGTCGGCCTGCTCCTCGTCCTCGATCGTCACCGGTCCGATCACGGTGCACGACGGGGGTGAATCGCCGAGCCGGGGCGCCTGCCCGTCGAACGACTCGAAGAAGCGCGGGCGATGGAGGGTGCTCTCGACCACGATCGAGCTTCGCACCATGACCGCCAGGTGCTCGCCCTGCGGGTCCCAGGCCGAGCGCCCGCAGCACTCGGGCGCAAACACGGGCATGGGCTCGAAGCGCCCCGCGTCCACATTGACGAGACCCGGCTGCGGCGGGATGCGCCCCTCGTTGACCCCCGGACCGTTGCAGCGAGACCCGAGCGCCACCACCGAGCCGTCGCGGGGGTTGATGGAGGGGAACATCAGCACCACCTCCGGCTGGATGAAGTGGCGTCGCTGCGAAAAGGGCCGCTCGGGCTCGACGCGAAAGAGCGTCTCGGCACAGCCGGGCCCGCGGGAAAAGAGCAGACCCTTGCCATCCGGTTCCCAGCTCAGCCCGCGGTACTCGTTGTTGCTGAGCGTGTCGGCGATGGTCTCGAAGCCACCGCCGTCGAGGCCGAACGTGTGCAGCCGCGGGATGCCGTCGTAGTCGCCGTCCGGGGTGCGATCGGACATCACGGCGATCGTGTCCTTGCGGGGGGAGACCATCGCCCCGGAAAACTCGTTCGAGATGCCATCGCTGGTGAGCCCTTCGGTCATGCGGACCCGGGCCGAGCCGTCGTCGCGGACCAGCCACACCTCGGCGCGACCGCTGGCGCGGGAGATCGTCGTCAACCATCCCCCCTGCGGCTCCGGGGTGGGCTGCACTCGGGCCTCGGCGACGGCGGGAGGCTCGGTCGACAGAGGTTCGGCCGTCGGCAACGCGAGCCACACTCCGGTCGCCGCCAAGGCGCCCAGCGCCCCCGCGCCCAGCACGGGTCCGAAGCGACGTCCTCGCGTCGGGCCACCGTGCGCCCACCGACGCAACGCCGGCATCAGCTCCTCGCGAAGCTCGGCGATGGTCGCATGGCGTTCCTCGGCCTGGCTCGACCACGCCCGCACCAAGGGCTCGCGAAGGGCCAGCGGGAGCAAATCCGCGGAGTCGTCGTCCAAGGTCCACGGAGGTCGTCCCGTCGCCGCCTCGATCAACGTCACCGCCACCGCGTACACCTCGGAGCGCACGTCGTAGTAGCCCGCGTGGTGCTCCGGGGCCATGTACGCGGCCGTGCCCGGAGCCGCGCCCGTTCGCGTCAGCTTCTGCTCCGTCTTCACCAGCCCGAAGTCGAGCAGCTTCACGTAGGGCGGGGTCGCGGACCAGAACACGTTGGCGGGCTTGATGTCGCGATGCAGCACCGCGGGGTGCAGCGCCGACAGCCCGTCGAACAACCCCTCGGCCAGGCGTAGCAGCTCGTGGGCGCGAAGCGGCCCGTCACGCAGCCGCTGCGCCAGGTCCATGCCCTCGAGGTGCTCCATCACCATATACGGACGCTCGTTCCAACGGCCCACGTCGAGCAGTCGCACGATGTTGGGGTGTCGAAGTCCGGCCAGCGCATTGGCCCCATTGACGAAGCGCTGCTCGGCCTCGTCCGCCGAGAGCAGGAGGATCTTGATCGCCACCTTCAGCGCTGGAACGGCAATATTGTGCGCGGCCCAGACCACCCCGAAGCCACCCGCCCCGAGGCGATGATCGAGTTCGAAGTTGCCGAGTCGCAGCCCCGGGCAGAGTTCGTCGGGCTCGGCCAGCCCCTCGTGTGCCGACAACGTCGAGCGCGGCGGCGGGATGTCGCCCTCCGCCACGTGGGCGAGCAACTTGGCCAGGCCGTTGCGTTCGGCCTCGTCGAGCTCCTGCTCGGATGGCGAGTCGTCGGGCATCGTCCTGGGAAGTCGAGTGCCATCAGGATACTCTGACATCGACCCCGGTGACCGAGACCTCCACCATAGAAGAGGAGCGAGAGCAGCTCGCACGGTGGCGAGGAGGCGATCGTGAGGTCGGTCAGGCACTGGTCTCCAAGCACTATCTGCGGGTATTTCGGCACTGCCGCGGCCGCCTGATGGATCGAAACGCGGCCGAGGACGCCGTTCAGGTCACGTTCATGCGCATGCAGCAGCAGAAGATCGGCCTGCGCGGCCGCCTGCTGCCCACCCTGCTCAAGGTGGCCGAGTACGTCTGCCGAGAAGCCAAGCGCGACATGAACAAACACGGCCACGCCGGTCGGGTCTCGCGACTGAAGACCGACCGCGCTGTGGAGTCCATGATCGACGTCGCCCGCGAGGAGGACCTCGTGTGGCGGATCATCGAGCGCCACCTGACCGAGCAGGAGCGCCACATCCTCGAGCTGAAGTACCTACGCGGGCTCGAGGGCGCCCAGATCGGCCTGCTCATCGGCGAGGACGAGGAGGTCAAGGTTCGACACCGCGTCCGCAAGATCAAGCTGAAGATGCAGGCCGAGCTGGAGAAGCTCACCACGGACACCGAGTTCGTGCGCTCGGCTCTGCATACGCTGGACGAATGGACCCGCACGGTACTCGAGCGACGAGATCGCCAGGGAGCGCCCGTCACCGAGCTGGACGACTGGGCGTGAGCGTCGATGTCTACAGGTCGACGGGGGCGTAGGTGATGTCGATCAACGAGGAGAGCGTCGACCACTCGCGGACGAGCTTGTCGCGCGCTTCTTTGCCCACCAGCACCTGGGTCTTGCCGCTCTCGTCGATGTCGAGAAACAGGTTGGTGACCCGCTCGTAGTTCGCCAACGCGAACTGAGAGTGCGTGGTCATGATGATCTGACAGCCGCCGATCTTGCCCTTCTTCCTGCGCTCGATTCGCTCCTTGGTCAGGTCCACCAGGTACTCGTAGAAGTGATACTGGTTGAGCGGTGACAGGTGCAGCTCGGGCTCGTCGAGCAAGAACACGCAGCCGGAGGCTTCGAGGCACTCGGTGAGGATCAACAGGCTCAGGATCTCGTTTTCACCCGAGCTGAGAAAATCGACGGCCCGGGGCTTGTCCGTGGGACCCATCGTCACCGTCGCCGTGATCTCGTCGCCGTACGCCTCGTCCGGCCACGGCTCGCCAACAGGCCACGGCTCTCGCGGCGCGTCGGGGTCGGCGCCTTCGGGGCGAGGCTTGAAGTACTGGAACGTGACGTCGTGGAGGTCTCGGGCGACGAGCTTGGTCAGATCATCGTCGTCGTCGAGCTTGGGGTCTTGGATCTTGCGCCACGCTCGACGCAGCCGCTCGGCCCCCAAAAGTCGCGCCGACGGGCCGCGTGGGTCCTCGATGGCATGGAACCGTCGCACCACCGTCGCGGCGAGCGTCTCTTTGAGGTGCTTGGGGCTCTCCCGCAGGTCCATGCCCACGCCGTAGTCGTACATGTCCGTATTGGCGTAGGACATGAAGGAGTGCGGAGGCACGAAGCCCTCCCGCTTCTTCCGCAGGTCCTTGATCCGCTTGGGAGGCCGAAGGCGCCCCTTCTTGCCGTTGTCCCGGCTGAACACCGAGTGCTCTTGCTTCTCGCCCGCGTCGACCTTCTTCGGCCGGCTATAGCGGATCTCGTCTTGGAGCTTCTCGTAGTCCTCCTTGCGCAGCGACACGTCCGAGGTCTCGTCTGCGGTGGCCCACCAGTGCTCGAACTTCCCCTCCGCCAACGCCACGGTCAGGTGATCCGGGTCGCTGCTGTGAAAGGCGACGTGGTGCTCGTGTGGACCGAGCCGGTAGCACAGCCGTACGGTCGCCAGGGGCTGACCCACCTCGTCTCGCCAGGGGATCTCCGGGCTGTGCCCCAGCAGGGCGAGGGCCTCGAGCAGCGTCGTCTTGCCCGCACCGTTACGACCGCTGACGACCACGAAGTTCTTCTCGAGGACGGTGGGCTCATCCTGGTCGAGGCCCTTGAGTCCTTCGATCTGAAACGAACGAATCACGAGGCTCATGCGACCTCCTGCAGGCACTCGCTCGCTCGGCGGGCGTACTCGTCGACGAATTCCATGAGCGGTCGGCCAACGGCTGGGCTCGGCACTTCCGCCTCCACCCAGCGGTGGTTCGAGCACCCTCGGGCCTTCAGCAACCGGTGAATGGCGGCGGTGACGTGGCCGTGCTGATCGAGATCGATGAACACTCGGCCCTGCTGGCAGATCCGCTCGATGTCGGCGCGCGAGGGGTACTCGGCCAAGTGGGGTAGATCCGAGTGCCGGGCATCGTGGTAGTAGATGCGAACCCGGGGCGGCCTCTCATCCCCCTCCGCCTGGTGCCACAGGATGGCGTTGCGAAGGGCGATCGCTGCGATGGTCTGGTCCTTGTCTTGAACGCTGGCCAGGATGTACACGGGGGTGGCCGGGCGACTGTCGTCAACGCCGAAGCTCGTGCTCTGGGGCTCGGCGAGCGTACGCAGGACTCGCACGAAGCCGCTGTGATCCCAAGGGCGGTGCTGGTGGTAGAGCCACACCTGCGCCCCGCGTTCGTGCCACTGCTTCCACCGCGCTTCGTCGACCTCGAGGTGGCCGATGAGGATCGCCGACTGACGCCCCTTGTACATATCGAGCGCCGCGTCGAGATGCGGATCCAGACCGCTCGACCCCAACACCAGGAGGTGGTGCTTCTTGCAGTCCCGCAAGAAACGGTCAATCAGCCGCTGTCGCTCTTCCGTTCCGTAGTCACAGACGGTGAGCGTCATCGTAGGCGGGTCACTCACCGTGCCGTGCAGCTTGACCACACAAAAGCCCTCGTACTTGTCGAGCTCTCGGTGATGCGTCGTGATGATGTGGGGAATCGTGCCGCGATTGCGAAGGGCGAGGGCGCCCTCGAGTGCCAGGTCGTAGTTGGTCGTATAGAACCGCTTCGTCGGGATCCGGGCCGCCAGGTGGTGCACGTACTGCGGCACCATGTGGTCGCTGGCGAGAAGCTCTGCCAAGTAGCTGCGAAAATCTCCGTCGTCGTCGGAACTCCTTTCTAGGCACGACCTCCGGATCTTCGTTGCGATGTCCTGAAGTTCCTCGAGGGTGAGCGACTCTTTCGACAGCGCCTCCGAGACGCCCGCAGAAGAGAAGGCGTCGGAAAGCTCGGTCAGCAGTCCCTTCCAGGTGGGCATGGAGCTGCCGTCCGTGCGCTGGAGATAGGTGCTCAACCCCGCCCCGACATGGGTGATGAATCCCGTCCCTCCTCGAACGGAGGCTGGCGTCAGCCAGTCGAAACGAAGCTTGCCGATGTCGTGATTGCCGAGAAACGACGGCGGATCGGCCGACGCTTCGATGAGCTGCTGTTCCTCGAGCAACTGATTTTTGATGTGTGTGCGGTATTCCTTGATCTTGCTTCTGAGGGTTCGCTTGCTTTCGTTCACGGGGCCTCCTGTCCGAGGCCGCCGGGCGCCGTCCGCCCTGGCCTCAGCGTGTACTGATGGCCAGAGCCCGCGCGTAACCCGCAAAGTGCATTTTTCTCCGAACTTTTCTGCTGCCCCGCCCTACTCCCTCGAATTCACCCGAATACGACCAACCAGCCGCCGCGTGTACCATGGCGCCCGACCATGCCGCTGCGCTCTTCCCTGCCTTCGCTGCTCGCCCTGCTGCTGGCCGCTGCATGCACCGGACCGGCCGGCCCCGGACCGCAGGAGGCCAACTTCCCCAAGGGCAGCCGCACGAGCGCCAACGCGGCGCTGCAGCTGGAGCTCACCGCGGCGCGCTACGAGATGCGCTTGGTCTCGATCGAGGTCGCGCTGCACAACCCGGGACAGACCGCCCTCACGCTCGAGCGGCAGGGCATCCTGCTCGAGTACAACCAGCTCGAGTTTCCGGTGACGGACTTGGGCACCGAGGTGCTCGCGAACGAGATCGTGGTCGACCCGGGCGCGACGATACAGCTCCAGCTGGGCTTCGTGACGGAGCAGGCTCTGCTCGAAGCGGCGAAGCTGCACGTGATGTCCATCCGCCGCGGCCCGGAGAGCTGGGCCGAGCCGCTGACTATCGCGGTGCCGCCTCCCGCCGCGTTCGTCGACGCAGCGACCGAGCCCGATCCCGAAGCATAGGCCGGAAGGTCCATCGCCGCCGAGCCAAAAGCCCGGCGGCAATGGTGCGAGTCCTCGCTACTCGCCGGGCTCGACCTTGACCTGGAAGCCCTTCTTGAACTGGTTCTGCTTGCGGCCGTTGATGACCACGTTGGAGGTCTCTTCGAGGATCTTCAGCGTGACGGTCTTGCCGGAGACCTTGGTCACCTCGACCGTGGCGATGCCCATCCAGCCGCTCATGGTCATGCGACCCATCTGGCGCTCGAAGTGGCGGGACATGGACCCCTTGGTCCCCACCGCGGGCCGAGCATCGGAGCTGGCGCGGACCCGCACCGTCTTGCCCTTGCGGGATTCGATGGTGCCCTCGAGCAAGGGGCCGACGGCGGCCGGATCACCACCCGCGGCCGGGTCGTCGCCCGCCTCGGCGACGGCAGGCACATAGGTCGACGCCGGCATGGCGGCAGTGGAGAAGCAGGAAATCCGCCCGTCGCGATCGCCCGCACAGGCGATGGTGTTGTCGGCCGAGGCCCCGAGCCACTCGCCCGTGCGGTACTTCTCCGCCTTGGGGTCGTCCAACGACTTCCCCTCCTTCTCGCCCGCGGAGTAGAGCACGAAGCCATCGGAACCGGTGGCGGCGATGAGGTCGGGCGCCAACCAGGTCGCGCCGGTCAGCCAGGAGCCGCACCCGTGGGTGCCGACCACCTCCCCGCTCCCGACATCGTAGATGCGGGCCTCGAAGCTGCCGTCCTGCACGAATAGCCGCGTGCCGTCGGGCGAGGCCGCCATCGCAGTAGGGCGACGGTCGGTCCGCACCAGCTCGCGGGTGGCCTTGGTCGCCATGTCGTGAATGAAGGTGCCGCCCTCCTCTTCACCCGCCGCGACCCAGCGGTCGTCGGGCGCCACGGCGACCCCCTCGACTTCGTCCGGCACGGTGAAGCTGTCGACTTCTTTGAGGGTCTTGGTGTCGACGATGTGCACCGCCCCCTTCCGGCTACCGAGCGCGACGAGGGACCGACCCCAGCCGACGACCTCGATGTCGCGCGAGCCGACCTTGCCCACCACCTTCTGCGCGAGGGTGGGAAACTCGAGGGTGCGAATCTCTCCGCTGCCGCAGAGGATCAGGCCTTCGGTGTCGGACACGATGCGGAGGCCGTTGTCGGCGACGTAACACGTGCGCGCGCTCTGGAGGATGCGACCGTCGTCGCTGGCGAGGACCCGGAGGTTGTTGCGACCTGCGCTCAAGACCCAGCCCGAGGGCGCCACGGCGATCGCATTGTTCCAGTCATCGGTGTCCTGGCCCCACGCGAAGGCGAAGGTGGGGCGCGGCGGCGGGGCTTCGACCGCCTCCTCGACCTTCGCGGCGGGGGGCGTCTCGGCGGCGGCCGTCGGTTCGGCGGCAGGACCCGAGTCGTCGGGGCGGGGCGCAGCAGCGACGTCGGGTTCGGGTGGTGAGGTCGGTGCGGGGGCGCCCGAGGTACGACATGCGGCCGACGACAGGGCACAAACCGCGCTCAGCCCGAGGGCGAGGCGGTACGACGAAGCAATGGGGGGCATGGGCCCGAGGCTAGCGCCCTGCGGGTAGGCGGCACGGGGCGCGAGGCGAATCCCGTTCTTCCGCGGCCCAACGCCGATCTAGCCCTCGCCCGGCCAAGGAGACTCTTCGCCGCCCCGCGCTCGAATAGGGCCCCGCCGACGATCGTCGAACCCGAACGAGCCCGCTCGATCGAGACACTGCGGCCCCGCCCTGACACCAGTGTCGCGATCGCGAGGCGCCAAACCGGAGCCAAATGCCCGTTCTGTGACCCCGTGCATGTTGGCACCATGGTTGCACAACAGCGCGGCATGCCTTGGTTGAGACTTGCTGCTGCGCTTACGTTGCTCCCCTCCGCCCTGATGCTCGGGGCTTGTGATCACCAGGTGGAAGAGCCCGACGAGGACCTGGTCGCCGACGGGGAAGACGAGCCGCTGGACGAGGAGGACAGCGACGGCAGCGAGGAAGACGAGGACGAGGACGACAACGACGGCCAGGACGACGACACCGACAACGACGACCAGGACGACGACGACACCGGTGGTCCTCCGCCCAGCAACGATCCTCCCGCCCCTCGCCCGGACGCCGCCGTGCTGTGCGACTTCGACGTGTGGAACGGCTACGAGTGCATGACCGACGACGGTCAGGAGGGCACCAACTACTGCATCATGGTCGACGGCGAGGAATTCTACACGCCGTGCTCGACCGAGCCCCCCAGCTGCCAGCCGGGCGACGGCTGGGATAAAGGCTGCGTGGGCGAGATCTGCTACTGGGACGGCGACTCCTTCGAGCGGTACTCGTGGAGCGAGGACGACTGCAACACGCCGCTGGTCGTCAACTTCGAGTCCAGCCCCATCGAGTTCTCCCCCGCCCGGGCCGCCTCCTTCGATCTGAGCAGCGACGGGAGCTGCATGAGCACCGACTGGCCCACCGCGCCCTGGCTCGCCCTCGATCGCGACGGCGACGGCTTCATCCGCAGCGGCGCCGAGCTGTTCGGCAGCGCGACCAAGATGTCCTCCGGCGGCTACGCCGAGCATGGCTTCGCCGCGCTGGCCGAGCTCGACAGCAACCGCGACGGCAAGATCGATCAAAAGGACGATCGCTTCGGCGAGCTGGTGCTGTGGCACGACCTCGACGAAGACCGCGTCGGCGCCTACGGCGAGCTTCAGCCAGTGGCCCAGACCTCGCTCGTGTCCATCGACCTGAGCTTCGACCGCCGAGCGCAGTGCGACTCGAAGGGCAACTGCGGCTACGAGCGCACCGCCTTCGAGTACCGCACCTCGCAGGGTGACGTGGCCACGGGCGAAGTGGTCGACGTGCACGTGGCCTGCCGCTAACCGGTCGGTGCCCGAACAAGGCCTGGGTGAGACCTCGCGGTCCGCCCGGGCCTCGTTGCGTCTGCGCTCAGAGCAGCCGATCGAGGCGCTCGACCACGGTCGAGCGGACCTTGGACGACAAGAATACCCCGGGCACGTGGCGCAGCATCAGCTCCCAGCGGAAGCCCTCGCGCCGGCGATGATCGGACGCGATGTACTGCCGCAGCTCCAGCGCCGACTCGCGGTGAAAAGCCCACAGCACGTGCCCGCGCACCTCGATCTGGTAGTGCGCATCGTGAGGCCAGCGCAGCGTATGCCGCCGCCCCAGCCCGCACGACGGGCAGCGCACCGCCCCCGCGTCGGTGCCGAAGCAGCGGTGACCATTGCGAGGCGGGCGCCAGTGCGACGGCTCGTACCCGGGGGGCAGGTCGGCGATGACCTGCTCGGGCGCCCCGTGGAGGGTGGCGTGGAACAGCGCCGCCACCCAACGACTGCGGGTGCCTTCGCCGATCGTGCGGCAATCGAAGTGCGAGCTCCGCTCGAAGAACTCGCGCTCGTCCGTCCGCTTCACCCGCACCGCGGTCGCAAACTCGAAGCGCGCCGGCTCGCCGCACTTCGGACACCGCACGTCGAGCCGATGCGGCATCGGGTTCCAGTCGTAGGGCCCCGTCATCTGCGCTGCCGCCTCGGCCGAGGTCGAGATGAGGGTCGGACGGCCACGGAAACGACGATACGCCGCTCGCAGCACTTTTTCGCAATCGAAATCGGCGCCCGTCCGCTTTCTCCCGCGTGACCCCCCGCCCCTTGCCCCCCGCAGGGCGGTCGGTGTTCGCATTCGTCGTCGGTCTGCTGGTCGCGAGCGCGCCCGGCTGCCGCGATGACGAAGCCGCGTCCCCCGATCTCCCCCTCGACGCCCCCTGGACCCCCGGCAACGGCGAGTTCGACGACTCCTGCGAGCAGGGCTGCGAGGAGTTCCTGGAGCTGACCACGCCCCACTCGGGAGAGCTCGATCTGCGCCTCGCCACCGAGCTCGACGATCCCTTGGCGCAGTGGGGCGAGTGCATCGGGACCTTCTTCGCGTGCTGGGGCGACGAGCAACGCCCGGTCCCGGAGTGCGTGCAGGCAGCGACCTGCCCCGCCGCGTGCAAGGCCGAGTTCACCCGCCAAGTGGTCGACGCCGAGGACGAAGAGCAAGAGATCCACGCATTCAACCGCGTGTTCGTGGATGACGACGCGCCCTGCCGGGCCCCCGACGACGACGCCCCGGAGGCCTCGCCATGAAACGCATCGCGCATGCCACCGCCGTCCTGGCCGTGCTGTCGACCCAGGTCGGCTGGGACACCCAGACGGTCGGTCCGGCCAACAACCAGTGGGAATCGCTGTACATCTTTCCGCCCGAGACCAGCTCGCCCGGCGACCGCTTCTATCTCGGCATCCCCCAAGAACCGTCGCTGGTCACGGGCAACGAGCACACCGAGCTGAGCCACATCGCGATCCAGCAGCTGGGGTGGACGCAGCTGTACGGGGAGCTGCCCGCGGTGATCGACCTCAACGAGTCGGTCTATCGCCGCCACCAGCTGCAGGTCCCGGTGAGCCCCGGCTTCAGCGACGCCTACGGAGACGTCACCGACACCGGGCTCACCGAGCGCGCCATTCCCCATCCGGCTCGGTTCTCCGGGACCGCCGACTACAGCTACACCGTTGCCGACTGGCTCAACAAAAATCAGTTCTGCCCCGCGCTGCCCGAGGGCGTGCCCCAACGCGACGAGTGCCACACCTTCGAATACTGGCTGGGCGCGGTGTTCAACTCGAGCCACTTCGGCGACCAGGCCACCGCGGTCTACAAGCACTATCACCGCATCGCGATGGCGTTGGCTCGCAACGCCCAGTTCATGGGCGCGCAGCTCGAGGCCGCGATCGACCAGGGCCGCGCCGACCAGACCGAGCTCGAGGCCTACGTCCGCGAGGCGGAGCTCGAGGCGTTGATCTACGAGGGCTACGCCCAGCACTACCTGCAAGACCGCTGGTCTTCGGGGCACATGTGGAACCGGTGGAACGCACCGAGCTACGAAGCCCAGGAGGCACCGATCCGCGAAGAGGCCGAGCTGTCGCCCCACCGGGTGACGGGGCTGGTCTCGGGGATGATCCACGGCGGCGAGGCGAAACTGAAGAACCTGGCACTCGCCGGCGTGGGGCTGCCCCGCGAGCTGGTGGCCGACCCGATGTGCTCGCCCGTCATCGGCAAGGACGCGCAGGGCAACGACGCCGCGCTGGGGGTCGACCACGTCGACCGGGTGTGTGCGGACTCGGGGGCGAACCTCGCCAGCTGCACCGATCCGGGGGTCGGCGACTACCGCCTCCG
The DNA here is from genome assembly GCA_039028615.1 of Myxococcota bacterium. Taxonomy (GTDB): domain Bacteria; phylum Myxococcota_A; class Polyangia; order Nannocystales; family Nannocystaceae; genus Paraliomyxa. The sequence goes on from JBCCHT010000007.1 coordinate 115,401, forward strand.
CGACATGATGCGATCGCAGTTCGGGGCCAGCTACTACGGGCAGGACTACCCGCTGGACGTGGACGGCCAGCGCACCGAGATGCTGGCGTGCTCGACCGCGGGCTGGGCCGACGTCGCCAGCCAGTTCCACGACGACGGCTCCGGCCGCTACGGCACCTTCGACCTGACGCTTCCTTCCGGCACGGCCCGCTTCACCGACAGCAGCCTCGACGAGGTCCAGGTCGGCGGGGCGCGGGTGCGTTGCTGGGACCAGTGGGCCACCAACACCGCGATGAGCCAGGGCCGGGCGCTCCGGGTCGTGCTCGGTGCCGCCTACCTCGGCCGCGTGGTCGTCCGCTTCGGGCCTCGCTTCTCTCGACTGCTGAAGTTGGTGAAGGGCCAGGACCTCGTCCACCTGTACGAGCAGATGATCCTGGCCCGCAACCGCGATCCAAACGGCACCACGCTGGCCCGCAACTGGCAGCCGGATCCCCCCGGTCCCTTCGTCAGCAACAACTACGGCCTGCTCTCGCTGCAAGGCAGCAAGCCCGGAGGCGAGTACGTCGACGCCATCCCGGCCGCCTACCACGAGCCGGTCGACGGCGGGACCAGTACGCCCTTCGACGAGCTTCCCGACCAGAGCGACGCCTACGGCACCGCGTGGAGCCACACCGAAGAGCGCACGGAAGAAGCCGCCCGTCCCGGTCTGGACAAGCACACGATCTACGGGTTCTTCAACAAGGCCCATAGCCACTACTGGTGCGCCGAGGCGGGGAACAAGCTGCCCTGGAACGACGAGGTCGACCTGTTCCTCACCGGCGACGACGACGAGCGCACGCACCCGCGGCAAGGCATGCGCATGCCGGTTCCGCGCCCCGAGGAGGCCAAGGAGCAAGGCGAGACCCTGCGTCGACTCGATGCCTGCGTGCTCATGGCCGACCGCCTCTACCAGGGCACCCGAGCGTTCTATATGCCCGAAGGGGAGCGAGAGTACCTGGGCGAGTCGGCCGAGTCTCGCCGGGTGGAGCACGGAGGCGTGGGCCGCCCCGAGGTCGATGCGCCGTGCTCCGTGTTCGCCGACGTCGAGTTCCCCGGCTGGGAGGACAACCCCCGGGACCTGCACCCCGGCTATGTCGTCGCCACCGACCCCGAAGACGCGGACAGTGGCCCCTACCTCCAGCGAGAACGCTACGACCACGCCTACTACGAGAGCATCGCCAACTGGTGCCGGGCCCTTCCCGTGGTCAACGTCGACACCAACGACATGGCGGTCGACGAGTCCGGCGTTTCGCTCAACGTGAGGCCGGGCATCACCGAGTCGGGCGAGGTGTCCTTCGCGGATTCCGTGCTCAACCCCCACGTCACCTTGCGCGGGTACAACTTCGGCGACATCGAGGGCCGCGTGCGTCTCGACAGCATCAATGGCTGCGTCGACGTGGTCAACGTCTCGCCCTTGGCCGACATCGTGTCGTGGAGCGACCGCGAGATCACCATTTCGGTCGACAACACCCGCTTCATTCCCGACCTCTACGACATCACGATCATCCGGGACGACCGCAACGAGGACGGCGGACGCGTCCGCTCCGTGGGCCGAGCCCGCCTGGACATCTCGGTGGCGGTGTTCACCGACGTCGCCAGCCCCGGCGCTCCCCTGCCTCCAGCGAGCAGTAACCAGCCCTTCCGCGCGATCCATCCCTACTGCGACGGTGGCGTGCCCTTCCGTCACGAGATCTGGGACTGCACGGAGCTCGCCACGACTCAGCTGGTGGACTGCGGCGACGACCAGGTCGGCGCGGGCACCCGCCTGTGGAACGACGAGGGGCCCTTCGACCCGCAGCCCGGGCCCTGGGACGAGCACACGTGGACGGTCGACCAGGTCGGCACCTGCGAAGACATGTTCTTCCCCTCCGCGGCGTGCCCCGACCACGTGCCCGCCTACTACGGGCTCACCTATCGCTTCGACCGTCTGAGCAACGACCCCATCACGGCCACCGATCGCACCTGGAGGTTCGTCCTCGGGTGGGCTCGGCCCGGCCTCTAGTCCCCCTCTTTGCCCCCCTCACCACGAGACCCCACCATGACCGTACAACGCCCCCTCCTGTCCCTCACCGCTGCCCTCTGCTTCACTCTCGCGACCGCGTCCGGTTGTGGCGACGACAGCAGCACGGGTGACGATGCCGCCAACGCGTCGACCGGCAGTGCCGACACCGATGCCACGCCCACCCCCGCGGAGACTCCGGCCTCCACGGGTGACCCCGGCTCCACGGGCGATCCCAGCTCCACCGAGTCCACGGGCGACCCCGCGGGCGAGTCCACCGGAGCCGCCTGCGGTCCCGCTCAGCTATGCGCCCGCACGATCAACGAATGCGAGATCGAGCTGACCCAGCCGCAGTGTGAAGGCTGGTATGCCGACCCCGCCCAGCACATGTGTGCCGACATCGAAGGCTACACCTCGTGCAACTGCGGCTGCATCGACGAGCCCACCTGCGACGCCTACTTCGAGTGCGGCATGCTGTGCTTCGAGGACTTCTGCTAACAAGTCACTGGCAGGCGAGGTGGAGGTCGACGATCTCGCCCGTCCGCACCGCACCGTGGTCGTCGATGAAGGTGAAGCTCGCCCGCTCGACGCCACAGTTGCCCCGGCCGTCGCACTGCGAGTGCACGCGATAGCCGAGCTCCAGCTCGAGGATCTGGTAGTGCGCCAGAGGCTCGGTCTCCGCGAAGGTCGAGCGCCGGTCCTGGTCGTGGTCTCCCCACAGCACCAGCTCCGAGAACCGTGAGTCCAGCGGAGTGATGCGACCGTCGCCGTCTTCGTCGAGCTCGGCCAAGGCGACGAACCCATGGGGTGCCCGCTCACCGCTACCGAGCCGGGTCCCCGAACCGAACAGCTCGCGCCCGGAGTCGATCGAGCCGTTGCCGTCGCGATCGAGCGCGAGCCAAGGGGTCTGCGCCGCGGGCCAGTCGGTGGTGATACAGCCGCCCGTGCCGTCGAGATCGAAGGTGGCGGCCCCGGCCGCGTTCATGCGCGCGGGCAGGCCATCGAAGGACAGCACCAGCGGCGTATTGCAGCCCGCGAATTCGTCTCGGTTCGAGTCCCAGTGCGGCACGCCGCTGTAGAGGTCGCAGGTCTCGAACAGGCCGGCGGTCTGCTCGCTGTTGCCGCAGCTGCGGGACTCTCCTGGCTGACAGTTGACGAATTCGAGGCACTCGCCCCACTCGTCGCGCTCGATGCCGTCACGAATGAGGCCGTCGCAGAACTGCGTGCCTTCTTCTCCGTCGGGGAGCGCACAGGCGCGCTGCTCCCCCACCTTTTCGCAGGCTTCATGCCGAGGCGTCTGCTCCTCGCTGCCGTCGACGACCACATCGCAGGCGAGCAAGAGCGAGCTGCCCAGGCACAGGGCGGCGGAGAACCGAATCGAAGTCATCGAGGTCATGGCAAGTCTCTAAGGCGTACGTGAATGCGAGCCCTCGAGCTCGCCTTCTACTTCCACGAGTACCCACCAACCGCCAATCGATCGCTTCGCCCCCTGAAAAACGAAATGCCCGTGGCCGCTGTCCAAAAAGCGGCCACGGACGGCGTCTAGGCGCCGAAGAGCGCGACGAACGCCTAGACGCGAGGCGGCTCGACATCAAAAGTCGATGGGATTGATGCCTTCCTCGCCGCCAGGGCCTTCCTCACCGGCCGAGACTCCGCCGGTCGCGGTCGTCGTGGTCGTGGTCGTCGTGGTGCTGCTGGTGCTGGACGTGCTCGAGTTCATCGTGGTGCTGCTGGATGTGCTCGTGCCCGTCGTTCCCGTGCTGGTCCCACCGCCGCACGTTCCGAACGGATCACACTCGGCACACCACACGCCCCACGGCAAGATGATGCAGTCGTAGCAGCAGACCTCGGCCACGTCCTGGTCGGCGACCAGCTCGTCCGAGCCCGGCATGGAGATGGGCTCACCGTCCTCGTCGAAGAACATGACTTCGGACAGCTCCACTTCCATCGGCTCGCTGTTTTCCTCGGTGAGGACGATGGCCGAGTGGTCCTCCGTGTAGCGAGCGGAGACCTCCTCCATGGAGCTCCCGAAGTCACACGCGAGATACAGGCCACCGATGGCTACGACGGCAGCCAGCTTGGTCAAACTATGCATTGGTTGTTTCCTCAATTACGCCGGAGAGGGCGGAGACACTGGACGCACCCGGCCATACGCACAGCGCCGAACCCATCGCCTCACGGAATCCAACACCCGCGCCGCGAAGGTTCCGTTGGCTTTCGTGGCGGCGATTCGAAAACTGACTGCGGGCCCACTTCGGGCCTCAGCGAAGGCGGGACGAACGATTCATCCCTCGCCGACGAGGCGCGCTTGCATTCGAAGCCGCAGTCCGCTCCGAGGCCGCGGGAACGGCAGGTAGCGGTAGCGAAGGTCCTGCCCGTCCGCGAGCGCCCAGTCGTACTCGCGGAGCAGCTTCGCCAGCACGATCTGCATCTGGATCATCGCGAAGTGCTCGCCGATGCAGCGCCGCGGACCGCCACCGAAGGCGATGAACGCAAAGGGGTGCTGCTCGTGCTCGGCCCGAGGCGCTCGCCACCGCGAAGGATCGAAGCGCTCGGGCTCCGGCCACACCGACTCGTCGCGATGGGCTCCGCTCGGGCTCATCAGCGCGACCATGCCCCGGCGGAGGCGAAAGCCGCCGTACTCGGTGTCGGCGATGAACTCTCGAAACGCGCCGCCGATCGGGGGCACGACCCGCATGCTCTCGTTGAGGACCGACTCGAGCACGGGCATCGAGCGCAGGGCGTCGAGGTCGAAGGGCGCATCCCCGCGAGCGTCCTGCTCGGCCCGGGCCTCGGCCAGCACCTCGGGATGCTGCAGCAGATGGACCAGGACGTTGGTGAGCGCGGTGACCGTGGTGTCGTGCCCTGCGAACATCAACAGCTGGATCTCGTCGACGATGGTGGTGTGCGGGAGGGGCTGGCCGTCTTCGTCGCGCAGCTCGAGCAGGGTCCCCAGCACGTCCACCCCGGTCTGGGGCCGCCCCGCCCGACGCTCCACCTCCGCCCCGATCGCCGCGAAGAGGCGCTCCCGGGCGCTCATGGCCCGGGCGAAGGCAGTGCCCGGAATACGCCACGGCAGGGGGACGAACATGCCCTCCACCCAGTGGTCGAAGTCGGCGCTGAGCCGGGGCAGGTCGAGCGCATCGAGCTCGCCGAAGATGTGCCGCGCGGCGACCTCGAAGGCCAGGCGCTTGAAGCGATCGACGGCGACCGTCTCGCCCTCGTGCTCGGCCCAGCGCCGCAGGTGCTCCTCGCTGACCCGCACGATCGGCTCGACCCACGGACCCATGCCCGCGCGGCGAAAGTGCGGCCCGAGTACGCGCCGCCGGGCCCGATGGGCGTCGCCCACCAGCATCGCCATGCTCTGCGCCCCCAACAGCCGCAGGATGGCGGGGCTCCACTTGTTGCGGAGCACCTTGCCCTCGTTGGCGAAGATGAAGCGGCTGGCCTCGGGCCCCAGCAGGGCCACCAGGCGCATCCCCAGCACCCGCGCCTGAAAGACCGATCCGAACTGCTCGCGACGGCGCGCCACGAAGCCGAGCGGGTCGCGTACGAACTCGATGGTCTCGCCCACCAGGGGCAGGCTGGGTCGCCGGGGCGGGAGCGGTCGCTCGTTCGTCACGTCGTTCATCGCGGACCCGACCTGGGCTCGACCCGGCCGACTACTCGGGCAGCGCGCCCTGGCCTTCGCGCAGGACCTCGATCTGATCGTCGACCAGCTTGAGCACGGTGGAGGGCTCGGGCCACAGCGGGCCGCCGTCCACGACCACCTGCACGTCGCGCCCGTGCCGATGATCGTAGAGCTCGGCCTCCTCCAGCTCGAACTCGGCATCGGCCGACGTGACCGAGCCGGTGAGCAGCGGCTCGCCGAGCAAGTCCACCAACATCCGACACACGGGATGGTCGGGCACGCGCATGCCGACCTCGTGCCACCGGTTCTTCATCTGGCGCGGCACGTCGTTGGTGGCCGAGAGCACCATCGTGTAGGGCCCGGGTAGCAGCCGTCGCACCACTCGAAACACCCGGTTGCCCATGTGCCCGTAACGCCCGATGTCCGCGATGTCGTTGACGAGCATCGTCAGCGGCTTGTGGTGCTTTTCCGGGTAGCCCTTGAGCTTGCGGATCTTGGCGATGCCCTTGAGACTCGACAGCGCGCAGCCGAACGCGTAGCCGGTGTCGGTGGGATAGATGATGACCCCTCCCTTGCGCATGGCGTCGATCGCCGGCTGGAGGTTCCGCGGCGCGGGCCGCTCTATGTCGACTCGGACGAGCATCGATGAAGGCGGGGTTATCCCTCAGCCTCGTCGCCCTGACCACCACGGCACTCGCCCCGATTCGCGCCAAAACTGGCGCCAGGGGCGAGAATCCGCACGCTTGGCCCCAGGGAGCCGGCACCGGAGATAGCCTCAAACCCAGACAACCGATCGGTAGACAAAAACTGGCTAAGCGGTAGAATGCGAGCCATGGATCTCTCGTTTTCCGCCGAGGACGAGGCCTTTCGCGAGGAGGTGAGAGCATTCCTCGCCGAGTCGCTCCCCGACACGCTGCGAGCCAAGGCCGACGTCGACGCCCCCTTCACCATGGAAGATACGATGCAGTGGCATCGGATCTTGCACGGCAAGGGCTGGGCCGCGCCGGGGTGGCCGGACAAGCATGGAGGACCGGGGCTTTCGGCCACGCATCGCTTCATTCTCACCGAGGAGCTGGAGCTCGCGGGTACGCCACACTTGTCGCCGTTCGGCCTGGTGATGGTGGGCCCCGCGATCATGCAGTTCGGCACACCCGAGCAAAAGGAACGGTTCCTTCCGAAGATCCTCAGCGGTGAAGAGGTCTGGTGCCAGGGCTACTCCGAGCCCGACGCGGGCAGCGATCTCGCGTCGCTGCGCTGCAAGGCCGAAGACGATGGTGACCACTACATCGTCACCGGGCAGAAGACCTGGACGACCTACGCGCAGTACGCCGACTGGATCTTCTGCCTGGTGCGCACGAACACCAAGGTCAAGAAGCAGGCCGGCATCACGTTCCTGCTCATCGACATGAAGAGCCCGGGCGTCGAGGCCCGCCCGATGCTCACCATCGGCGATCAGCCTGCCTTCTGCGACACCTTCTTCGAGAACGTGCGCGTGCCCAAGGCCAACGTGGTGGGCAAGATCGACGCGGGCTGGACGGTGGCCAAGGCGCTGCTCGGGCACGAGCGCACCATGCTGGCCTTGGTCGGCACCTCGCGACGCCTGCTGCGTCGCATCAAGAAGGTCGCGGCCGAGACCACGCTGGGGGGCCGCCCCTTGCTCGAGCATCCCTCGTGGCGCACCAAGATCGCGAACCTCGAGATCGACCTCGAGGCGCTCAAGATGACCAATTACCGCGTACTGGCGGGGGCTCAGCTCGGCAAGGCCCCCGGCCCCGCGTCGTCGATCCTCAAGCTCCGCGGCACCGAGATCAACCAAGAGCTGTACGAGCTGGCCATGGAGATCATGGGGCACGACGCGCTGTCTTGGTACAACGAAGACGGGGTCGTCCCCAGCATCGAGCAGGGCATCGCACCAAACTTCTGCTACGCCCGCGCCAACACGATCTTCGGCGGATCCAACGAGATCCAAAAGAACATCATCGCCAAGTGGATCCTGGGCCTGCCCAGCGGACGCTGATCGAAGGGGAAGATGCACGATGGATTTTGAGCTGACCTCCGAACAAAAGATGCTGACCCAGACGGTCGCATCCTTCGTCAAAAAGAGTTCGCCCGTAGAGCGCTTCCGTAAGCTCCGCGCCGACCAGCGCCCCTTCGACCCCGAGGTCTGGGCCCACATGGGCGAGCTGGGCTGGCTATCGGTGCCCTTCTCCGAGGAGGCGGGGGGCTTCGGCGGCGGGCTGGTCGAAGTGGCGATCGTCCTCGAAGGCCTGGGCAAGGCGCTCGCGCCCGAGCCCTACCTCGCTTCGGTGGTGCTCGGCGGCCTGGCCTTGGCCCGGGCCGGCAACGAGGCCCAACACGAACAGTGGCTGGCCCCGATGATCGAGGGCGAGACCACCTTGGCCCTCGCGTGGGCCGAGCGACGCGGCCGCTACGACGCGAGCCAGCCCGAGACCACCGCCACGCCCAAGGGCTCCTCGTGGACCCTCAGCGGCGAGAAGGTGTTCGTGCTGGGCGGCTTCCAGGCCAACCAGCTCGTGGTGTCCGCCCGCACTCCCGATGGCGTGGGTCTGTTCGTGGTCGACCCCGAGGGGCCGGGCGTCGATCGTCAGCCGATTCGAACCATCGACGGGCACGGGGCAGCTCGCCTCCGCCTCGACGGTGCCGAGGTCGGCGACGAGCACCGCCTGGGCTCCGTCGGCGACGAGGCCAGCGCGGTCCTCGAGCGCGTGCTCGACATGGGCACCGCGGCCGCCTGCGCCGAGGGCTTGGGCGTCGCTCGGGCCATGCTCGACATGACCGTCGCCCACCTCAAAGAGCGTGAGCAGTTCGGGGTGCCCATCGGGAGCTTCCAGGTGCTCCAGCACCGTGCCGTCGACATGTTCGTCGAGGTCGAGCTGCTCCAGTCGATGTCGATCCTCGCCTCGCTGCGCGGCGACGACCCGGACGCCGAGCAGCGGCGGCATGCAATCAGCGCAGCCAAGGCCAAGCTGGCCACCGGGGGGCGCTTCATCTCGCAGCAGGCCATTCAGCTGCACGGCGGCATCGGCATCACCGACGAGCACGACATCGGGCTCTACTTCAAGCGCATGCTCGCCCTGAACACGATGCTCGGGGACGAGCAGCACCACGTCGAGCGCTTCACCGCGCAGCCCAGCTTCGACCACGGCGGCTGACCGAGCCCGCCCGTAGCCGCGCCGAAGTGCCGTCCCGACATCGGGCGCGGCATTTCGGCGCGCGAGCGTCTACCATGGGTTGGGATGACCCTGTGGCCCCTCATCACCGCGCTGGCCGTTTCGTTCCCCACGCCGCTGGAGTCCGCGCTGGCCTCGGCCGTGCGCAGCCCGGCGCAGCCGGCCGACGCCGCAGCCACGCCTGCGCCGGCCGCCGAGGACGAGCCCGCCGGGCCACCGCCGGGCCCCCTGCTCGAAGAACCGCCGGGGCCCGACGACGGGATGACACCGAGTGACGAGGCCGCGGCCAGGGCGGAGGCGCCCCCGACGAAGAAGGTCGAGATCACCGCGCCTCGCCCCGAGTTGGGTGTCCCCGAGCCGCCCCCGCCCGTGCATCCGCTCTCGGTCCGCTGGGGCATCACCGCTCCGATGATCGCCACCACCGGCCTCGCCTTCGTCCTCATGGAAGGTCTAGGTGCGGCCGGGCCCGCCCCCGACGCGTGCACCCCGGTCGAGGCGGGCATCTGTCCTCAGCTCGGCGCGCTCGAGCCCATCGATTCCATCGCGCTGGGTCACTACAACGACGCGGCCGCCACCGCCTCCGACGTGATGGTGGCGCTGTCGATGGCCGGCCCGCTCGCGGCGAGCCTCGCCGACTCCATCCTCTGGGCCCGCCGCGATCGCGAGCGCGGCCAAGCGAACTACCGCAAGCGGGGTGCGGCGCGCTTCGGCATCGACACCGCGATCTGGGCCGAGTCGATCGGCGTGGCCATGTTCACCACCAACGTGCTCAAGGAGGCGGTGGGTCGCACGCGGCCGCTGACTCACCTGGGCGGGCCCGAGCTGGTCGCCAACGGGGTGGAGCCCGATGGTGACTTCGGCCGCTCGTTCCCCTCGGGGCACTCGGGGCTCGCGTTCTCGTCCGCGGTGGCGGGCGCGATGCTGCTGACCCTACGGCAGTGCGAGCCCCAGCCCGGTCGGCGCTGCGCCCCGCGGACCCGTCGCCAGCGCGTCGCCCTGGGCCTGATGTGGGGCTTGGGCCTCGCCGCCGCATCGACGACGGCCACCCTGCGCGTGGTCGCGGGCAAGCACTACCCCACCGACGTGCTCATGGGTGCGGCGATCGGCACGACCAGCGGGATCGTGATCCCGCTGCTGCACGACCGCCGCCGTCGCCACTGACCGGCCGCTACCAGCGGACCTTGGTCTTGATCTTGTGGTCCTGCTCGCTGGCGGGGAACTTCGTCGATTGCACGATCCGCAGCGCGCAGTCGCCCACCGGACCCGAAGGCTTGACCTTGGGCACCAGCGCATTGCCGCCGTCTTTGACCACGAGCGTGTCGATGTCGATGGGGCCGGGCCCCAACGCCTTGCACTTGCGCTTGATCCGGCTCTTCATGGCCCCGAGCGCCTGCTCGAAGGTCATGGGTGCCTTCTTGGGCGCCACCTTCTTGGGCGCCTTGGGCTCGGGCGGCTCGAAGTCGGGCTCCTCTTCCGGCTCGGGCTCCGGCTCGGGTTCCGGCTCCGGCTCCGGCTCGTCGGGCACGTCTTGGGCCTTGGCGGTCCGGGTGACCTTGGACAGCTCGTCCTCGGGTTCTTCGTTGCCGCCGACGATGAGCCAGCCGATCCCCGCACCGCCCAAGATCACGGCGACGCCGATGCCCAAGATCAGCAAGGGTCGTCGCTTGGGCTCGTCCTGCTCGTCCCACTCGACGCGCTCGTTGGACATCGAGGGCGGCTCGACGCGCACGGGCGCCGCGGACGACATGGCCGGGTTGGACCCCGACGGCATGCTGTCCTCTCGAGGAGGCATGCCTGGACCCACGCCGGCCGGGCGCGGCATCCCGGGGCCCGCACCGATCGGCGGAATCCCACCGCCCGGAGAGGGCGCGACGCCACCCGCTCCACGCGGGGGCATGCCAGGACCGACGCCACGACGAATGCCATCGCTCGCGGGCGACGGCGAACCACCGGGCGGGGGCATGCCGGGTCCCGCTCCGATCGGCGGCATTCCGGGTCCTGCTCCGATCGGCGGTAGTCCAGCACCGCCACCGCCACCGCCGAGCGGCGGCAGACCGCCTCCGCCTCCACCCGCATTGCCGGGCGCGTCGGGCTTCGGCATTCCGGGTCCGGCCCCGATCGGCGGAAGTCCACCACCTCCACCACCGAGCGGCGGCAGACCACCGGGACCACCACTGAGCGGAGGCAAGCCGGGACCTGCTCCACCGCCGCCACCGGGTCCGCGGGGAGGCATCCCCGGGCCAGCGCCGATCGGCGGCAACCCGCCGCCGCCGCTACCGGGCGCGGGCATCCCCGGGCCTACGCCGATCGGTGGCAACCCGCCACCGCTACCCGCGGGATCGGGCGGGCCGAGCGGGGGCATGCCGGGACCGGCACCGAGGCTGGGCGGCGCACCGCCGCCTCCTCCGAGGGGAGGCAACCCGGGGCCATCGCCGGACAGCGGCGGCAAACCGGGTCCCGCTGCGGGCGGGCCCAAGCCTGGCGGCTCACCCAATGCGGGCGGGGGCGCACCCAGACCTCCCGGATCGGCGCCCAGCGGAGCTGGCATCCCGGGAGGCTCGGCTCCACCGCCGGGTCCCAGCGACCCGAGGTCGGGGATCGAGCCGGGAAACATCGTGGGCGCAGCAACGGCACTGCCGGGGGTAACCAAGGCCGGCATCGAGGGCCCGTGACCTGGGCCCGCTGCGGGCGGGGCAGCCATCGCGGGCGGAGCCATCGCGGGCGGAGCCATCGTAGGTGGAGCCGCGGCGGGCGGAGCTGCACCCGGAGTTCCTCCGACGCCCGCCCCGAGGCCCATGCGAAGGCTCGGTCGTGAAGCGAGGAAGGAGGACGCGGGTCCCCCCGCCGCCGGAGCAGCCGCCGGAGCGGCAGCCGGGGGCGCCATCGCGGGCGACGGAGCCATCGCAGGCGACGGGGCCATCGCAGGAGGCGCGGCCGAACCCGGGGGCATCGAGCCTCCGAGGGTGCCGCTGACCACCGACGGCGGACCTCCGCCGGCCGGCGGCGCGTCACCGATAGACCCGGCCACGATGACCGAGGGGCCCTTGGCCGGCGGCGCGCCCGTGGGCGCGGGCTGTCCCCCCGTGGTCATCTTGGCGTAGCGCGGCCGACCTCCGGGAGCCGCCGCGGGGGCGGGTCCAGGCGCGGCAGCCCCTGGGGCAGCCGCTGCCCCGGCGCCTGCACTCGACAGCGCACGCTCGAGCTCGACCGCCGACCCGAAGCGCTGGTCGGGCGTCTTGCCCAGGCACCGCATGATGATCTGCTCCACGGCCTCCGGGATGCTGGGCTCCAGGCTCCGCGGCGGCGGCACGGGCTTTTGCGCGTGCATGGAGATCGCCTTGAAGGCGTTGGGATGGGAAAACGGCACCTGCCCCGTCAGGAAGCGGTACAGCACCACGCCCAGCGAGTAGAGGTCCGACTGCGGCGTCACCTGGCCGCCCATCCCTTGCTCGGGCGCCATGTACTCGGGGTCGCCGAACAGCGTGGTGGTGGTGGAATCGGGAGAAGCCTGGCTTGCCTCGACCCCGACCTGCACCAGGCCAAAGTCCGCCACCTTGACCAGCGGCTGGCGTTTGCCTCGCGGGTCCAGGAACAAGAAAATATTGGCGGGCTTGATCGCGCGATGGATCACTCCCACCTGGTGGCCGGCCGCGATGGCAGCCGCGAGCTGCAACGCGATGGGCTGGACACGAGCCCACGGCCACTTGCCCTCTCGGGCGAGGATGGCGTGCAGGGTGTCGCCCACCGCCAGCTCGACGGCGGCGAAGACCGAGCGCTGCGGCGTCTGGCCGAACTCCTCGATCGACAGCACGTTGCCGTGCTTGATCTTCTGTGCCGCCCCGATGTGATGCAGGAAGCGCTCGGGGGTCGGGGGTTTGGCGGCCAGCGACGACTTCAGGACCTTGATGGCAAAGTGGCGGCCCAAGCCGCTGTGCCGCGCCTCGTAGGTCGTGCACAGCATGCCCTCGCCGATCCGGCGCATGAGCTGATACTTGCCATCGAAGACCTGCCCCACGAGATCGGGCTCGCCCGTTGCCGTGGGCTGCCCGGTCATCGCCAGTCCCCGAAACGACCGCTCACGGTGACGCCGGCCAAGCCCCGACCGGTCCACGGCGCCACGCCGAGGCGGGCGTTGGACTTGCTACGGCGCCAGCTCGACAGTCGCACCGCCCCCGGGATGAGCGTGCCGACGCCCGCCGCCATGACCACGCCACCGGTGATCGTGTACGCCTGCGGCGTGGCGAGGTTGGGCAGCGCGACCCCAGTGACCAAAAGGCCCACGCCGGCCACGAACAGCGAGCCGCCCACCGTGGTGAGCGCAACGCCGACCCGGTCGGTCCCGATGATCGCAGGCGCGGGCGGGCACTTGGCGTTGGTTGTCGTGCCGCCCGGGGTCGCGTCGGGCTCTTCACCCTCGGCCGGGTACTCGGCCTTGACCTCGGCCAGTTTGTCTTCCGCCCACTTGCGGTCGACCACGCAGCCCTGGTCCACGCCCCGGTCGAGCACCTCGATGTAGTGCACCAAGAAGCTCTCGGCTTCGTCGAGGATCGCGGTGTCTTGACTCAGCCGATACGCGGCCAAGAACGAAGTCACCGCGCGGTCGGCCGTGAACTTGCCCGTGCCGCCGACCTTGTTGCCGAGATCCATCGAGTCGAACGCGGCCACGAACTCTCGCGCACCCGCGGCATCGTCTCCTGCCTCGACGTACTCGTCCGCCTTCACCAGCAAGGGCCGGTGGGCGTCCGACGACGCGGACGGACATGCCAACGTGGCATGGATGGCTGGGGCGGGCACGTCGGCTGACGACCCCGCCACGAGAAATCCGAGCAACCCCGCGATCATCGTCGCTTGCACAAGTGCGACTTTAGCGAACGCGTCCCGGCCCGAGCAATACGGCGATGCCATGCCCGGCCCGACCCGGTCTGACCGGCACCCAGCCCCGCACCATCCCCGTCGACCCGGAGGTCCGCCGGGAGCAGGCCGCGATCGCGGGTGAAGCGCGGTCGGCCCCGATGGCGACTGCGGGCCTTTTCGAGCTGCCCACCGGCCCTACTGGGCCGGCTCGGCCTCGGGGCGGTCGGCTCGTGACCGGCGAATCAGGGCCATCGAGAGGCCCAACACCAGCACCACCCCCTCGAGGGCCAGGATCATCGCGTAGGGATCGTAGGGCGTGCGCAGGCGGATCGTGCCGAAGAACACGGAGGCCACGGTCATCGAGGTGACCAGCTGCCACGCACAGAAGGCGAGCCCGGGACGCCGCCGAATCCACGCCAGCGCGGCGACCAACCCGATGAGCGAGGGCAGCCAAACGAGGAATTGATAGAGGTACTTGTAGACCTCGACCGCGGGGGCAAAGGTCTTGGCGCCGCGGCTCTGCTCGGGCCACTGCCGCCCGATGAACCACAGTAGGCTGACGTTGACCGCGCTGTAGCGCGCCTGCTCGAGCAGGCCGGTCCTCGCGTAGCACTCGGCCCGCAGCTCGCGATGGACGTCGGGGTCACCGATATATCCCACCATGCGAATCGTCTCGCTGCGCATGGCCGGACGCAGGGCGAGCGGGTGCGACGGGGGCACGCTCTTGGCCAGCACCCGGAAGCCCGGCAGGCTGACGCGACGTCCGTTGCGGGTGTTCTTGCGCCGCTCGCTCGCCTTCAGGCGGCGCTCGCTGCGAAACGCCTGGGTCACGATGTTGTGGCAGCGCCCCGCGGTGAGGTTCATGTTCGCGTTCTCGGCCACGCCCGCCCAGTAGCCGGTGTGCGCGTGAAAGCGCCACGCCGAGAAGAACAACATCGCCAGCAGCGGCAACGCCACCAGCACCAAGGACCGCACCCGCACGTGCGGCAAGCGGCGACGGTTGAGCGCCCAGGTCAGCAGCACCAGCAAGAAGAACAGCGCGGACTGGGGGCGTACCGCGAACGCGACGGCGGAGACGATGCCCGCCGCCAGCCCGTGGCGACCGCGTTGGAGCACCACCACCAGCGCGTAGGTCGACCACAGCTGGAAGCACAAAAAGGGCGCTTCCGACAGGAAATAGCCGCTGTTCGACAGATTGGGATGCCACAGCAGCATGGCAATCCCGATCACATAGGGCATCCACTTCCGGCTCGAGACGCGGCAGGAAAGCAGGTACGCCCCCGGCACTGCGGCGGCGGCCATCAGGCCCCACATGACCGCACCCGCCACGAAGTTCTTGGCGCCGAAGAGCTTCAGCGGCACCGCCAACAAGTAGTGCGTGCCCCAGGCCTGCCAGGCCAGCTTGCGATCGGGATGGAAGCCATTCGCGACCAGGTCTTGGGCCCGGTCGACGTACTTCTTCATGTCGCTGAAGATGTAGTCGCTCGGGGGGTGCACCCACAGGACCCACACCAAGCGGGTCAGCAGCGCGAGCACCACCAGCACCCACAAGAACCGGCGATCGACTGGCCAACCCGTCGTGGCCTCGGGGCGAGCGCTCGACGTCGGGGTCGCCGACGGAGCCTCGTCCTCGGGCGCTGCGATCGCTGCTTCGCGGTCGCGCTCGGGTTCGCCGTTCGGACTCATCGGCGCGAGGGTAACAGCCACGCCGGCCCTCGCCACCGCCCGCGAAAGTGTGGTGTAACCGGCATGATGTCCGCCCAGCTTTCCAGCCAGCCCGCCTCGGTGTTTTCACGCCGCCGCGCCGCCCTTGCGCAGCGCCTGGGGGACGCCCCGGCCCTCGTCTTCGCCGGGGGCATGCGTGCACGCAACTATCCCGACAACGTGTTCCCGTATCGGGCCGACAGCCACTTCCTGTACCTCGTGGGCGCGGCCATTCCCGACGCCGCCCTGCTCGTGCAAGGAGGCCGCGCCGAGCTCTATGTCCCGGCCAAGCACGAGGACGATCCGCTGTGGCACGGGCCGACCCCCGGCCCCGACGACTTCGCCGCGGCCACGGGAGTCGACGCCGTGCGCTCGCTCGACGAGCTGCCGAACGCCATCGCGAGCGCGGGCAAGGGCAACCCGGTGAGCACCCTGCCCTCCGCCGATCCCATCACCCGCCACCGACAGTGCTCGCTGCTCGACCGCACCTGGCCCGGCGACGGCTCGCCCGGCGTCGACGGACTCGGCGAGACCGACCTGGCCCTCGCCGACGCGATGATCGGCCTGCGCTCGGTCCACGACGACGCCGCGCTCGACATGATCCGCCGCGCCACCGAGGCCACCACGGCCGCCCACCTCGCGGGCATGGCCGCGACCCGACCCGGGCTGATGGAGCACGACATCCGGGCCGCCATGGAGCGCGAGCTGTCCAGCCGCGGCATGGCCCCCGCCTACGGCAGCATCGTCACCGTGCACGGCGAGATCCTGCACAACGACAGCTACCACCATCGGCTCGAGGACAACGACCTGCTGCTCGCGGACCTCGGCGGCGAGCTCGAGGGCTGGGCCACCGACGTCACCCGAACCTGGCCGGTGAGCGGCACGTTCTCGCCGACCCAGCGGGCCCTGTACGACATCGTGCTGCAATCGCAGCTCGACTCCATCGACAAGATCCGCCCCGGTGTTCGCTACCGCGACGCCCACCTGGCCGCTTGCGTCACCCTGGCCCGCGGCCTGGTCGACGAAGGCCTGCTCGTCGGCGACCCCGAGAGCCTGGTCGAGCGGGGCGCCCACGCCATTTTCTTCCCCCACGGCGTCGGTCACCTGCTGGGCCTCGACGTCCACGACATGGAGGATCTCGGCGACCGGGCGGGCTACGCCCCCGGGCGAACTCGCAGCACGCAGTTCGGCCTCGGCTACCTGCGTCTCGATCGCGATCTCGAGCCGGGCATGGTGGTCACCATCGAGCCCGGGCTGTACCTCGTGCCCGCCATCCTTCAGCGCAAGGCCCTGGTCGACCCGTTCATCGCCGACGGGACCTTCAAACCGGAAGCTCTCGCCCGCTTCGGGGACGTTCGGGGGATCCGGATCGAGGACGATGTGCTCTGTACGACCACCGATCCCGAGATCCTCACCAGCGCCATCCCCAAGGACGCTAGCGCGGTGGAATCCACAGTTGTGGGATAAGCGCACCCGGCTGTGTTAGGCTCGGGTTTGGCCCCCTGGGCCTTTTCGGAGCTGCCTTGCCATGCGAACGCGTCTCTTGCTCGCCTCGATGGGTTCTGCCCTCCTCGTGCTTCCCGGGTGCACCAGCGATCTGCCTGCGCCCACCAACTTCGAGGTCGCCGAGCCACCGCCTCCGGAAAACGAGCTCGAGCTCGACTGCGCCGAGATTCCTCGCACCGCCAACGGCTCGCTCTTCGCCTACACCGCGGGCGTGACCGGCCTGCTCGAGGGCATCACCTACGTCTACTCGGCGACGGGCCTGCCCGAGGGTCTGATGCTCGACGCCTCCACCGGTGAGATCAGCGGCACCGTCGACGGCGATCCCGGCGACTACACCATCGAGCTGACCATCGAGGACGAGGCCGACCCCGACAACTACTCGGCCACCACCGAGTGCAGCCTCACCGTCAGCCCGCGGCTGTCCGCGCCGCTCGCGATCAACGACACGCCGTGTCTGCGCAACAGCCAGAGCCTGCGTAGCCTGGTCGTCGACGGCACCGGTGACGGCACCCAGATCGTCTGCGACTTCCCGGGCGGCAACGGCAACGGCCGGGTCCCCGCCGGCATCGAGGCCGACCGCGAGAACTGCACGCTGACCGGCACCATCGACGAGACCCGCTACGGCAACTGGACCTTCATCATGCGCGGCACCCAGTCGGGCGTGTCGGTCTACGTGCCCTTCTGCGTCGAGAACGACGTCGCTCAAGGCTACGAGATCCGGTCCTCGCCCCACGATCCGCTCGAGCCCATCGTCGGGACCTTCGACCCGAACTCCGGCTTCAGCCTCGGCGACGACATGGACCCGCGCTTCAGCATTCTCGAGCCCACCGTGTGCGGGGCGGCCTGCTTCTATCGCTACTCGTTCCTGCGCACCAACGCGCCGATCGAGACCTATACCCTCAGCCCCGACGGTCTCATCATCGACGACATGATGAACACCCAAGGCTTCTTCCACGAGCTTCGCGTCAGCGGCCCCGCCGTCCCCGAGGAGTTCCGGGACCGCCCCTGGGTGCTCAGCTCGAACGTCTCGTACTGCCTCACCGGTGACGAAGGCGAGTGCGACGACCCCGTCGAAGATGGTGACGCCGCGTACGAGTTCGGCATCATCATGGCGCCGAGCGACGGCTGAACGACGGCCGAGCTCGGCTTCCGCCCCTTCGTCCCGCCCCCAGACGTTCATCGCGTGGCCACTGCCAACCAAGCCCAGACGGTGCGAGAGCAGCGCTTCGCGCGAGCCGTGGATCGCGAGGTCGCGCCGCTGTGGCACGACCGCTTCGCCCGGCTGATCTTCCGGCACCTTCCCCGCGGCGCCAATGCCTTCACCCTCGACGTGCACTGCGGCGCGGGTCGGACCACCTACGAGCTGCTCGAGCGCCTCGGTGACCAGGCCCGAGTGCTCGCGCTCGAGCCCGACGGCGCGCTGCGGCACCTGGCCAAGGCCCGCATGCGGCCCGAGTGGAAGGGCCGCGTGTACCTCAAGGATGGCGCCCTCACCGACGTCGTCGGCATGGGCGAGAACACCTACGACCTCGTCACCGCCAACCTGGTGCTGGGCGAGGTGCAGAACTTCCGCGAGTCGCTGCGCGAGATCCTGCGGGTGACCAAGCCCGGCGGGCACGTGCTCGCCACCGTGCCCCTGGCCGGGACCTGGTCCGAGGTCGAGGACTTGTTTCGCGCCGTGCTGCGCGACGCCAAGCACAAGGACGCGGCCCGCCGCCTGCGGCACCTGGCTCGGCTGCGCCCGAGCGGCCAGGACATCGCCCGGACCATCACCGACCTGGGCGTCGGGCCCCACAACTTCATCATCGAGCAAGAGCGCACCTCGCTGCTGTTCGCCAGCGGCCGCGAGTTCTTGTTCTCGCCCGTCATCGAGCACGGCCCGCTGCGCGCCTGGAAGGCCATCCTGGGGGCGCACGACAAGCCCCAGGAGCTGTTCTGGAAGCTCAAGGAGGCCATCGACGCCTACTACTCCACCAGCGTGTTCTCGGTGAGCGCGGTGCTCGGCCTGCTCTACGTGCGGGTGCCCGAAGAGGGCGCCGCGGGGGCCCACGCCGCGGCCGAGACGGCCGGCGAGTACTGGCGCCGCTACCCCGAGCTCGACTCCCTGTTCCAGCGCGCCGAGCGAGGCGAAGCAGAAGAAGACATCGACATCGATCTCGATCTCGATGACGACGACGACGACGACGATGAAGACGAAACGCCGACGCTCGAGCGGGTCGCGGCGTCGGCCTCGTCCTCGTCCATGGCCATGAGCGCCGAGGACGAAGCCATCTTCGCCCTGCTCGACCAGCCTTCCGGCAAGCAAGAAGGCAACGCCGAGCTCGACGCGCTGCTCGACCAGGTCCTCGAGTTCGCCAAGCCTCAAGAAGAGATCGAAGAGCTCGACGGCGAAGAGCTCGAAGAAGTGGTCGCGCCCGAGGACATCCGCCGCCCCGGCGAGACCCTCAAGCGCATCAAGTCGCTGCTTCCGCCGCCGCCCGTCATCCCGCCCCCGCCTCCGGGCGGGCGCAACAAGGGCGACTGAGCACTCATGCGGCGCAGCGTTTCGTTGTTCGCCCTCGCCGTGGTCGTGGGCTGCGGCGGCGGTGAGACCCCCGAGCGCCAGGCGCCGCCGAAGCCTCCGCCCCGCGAGGCGGCCAAGGTCCCCGTCGCCCCACCGACCCCCCGCGAGGTCCGCCCCGACGAGCGCAAGGGCCCGCCCGTCCGCAAGGACGGCACGATGTTCGTCGAGTCCGAGCTCATGGGCACTCGGATCTCGCTCAACGTGTTCGTGGGCGACGAGGCCAAGGCACCCGAGGCCGCCCTGGCCATTCGCGCCGCCGTCGACGAGATGGACCGCCTCGAGCAGATCCTCAGCGAGTGGCGAGCCGACAGCAACCTGTCCACGCTCAGCGACGCCGCCGGGGGCCCGGCCGTGGTCATCGTGCCCGAGCTGTTCGAGGTCCTCGAGCGCAGCAAACAAATCGCCGAAGACACCGAGGGCGCCTTCGACCCCACCTTCCACGGCGTCGGCCAGCTGTGGAGCTTCAAGCCCGGGGCCACGCCGCCCACCGCCAAGGCCGTGGCCGCCAAGCTCCCGCTGGTCGACTGGACCAAGCTCAGCCTGAACGCCGAGACCCGGCAGGCCCAGCTCACCGCGGCCGGCATGAAGCTGGGCCTCGGCGCCATCGGCAAGGGCTTCGCCGCCGACAAAGCCTCCGCCGTGCTGAAGGCCAAGGGCTTTGCCGACCACGTGATCGAGGTCGGCGGCGACACCTACGCGGCCGGGACCAAGGGCGGCAAGCCCTGGATGGTCGGCATCCAAAAACCCGGCGCACGCGGGGCCCTGGGGGCGATTCCCAGCTCCGACCAGGCGGTCGTGACCTCGGGCGACTACCAGCGTTACTTCGAGCACGAGGGCAAGCGCTACGCCCACATCCTGGACCCGCGCACGGGCTGGCCCATCCCCGCCGAGCGCAGCCCCAAGAGCGTCACCCTGGTGGCCAAGAACGCGACCGATGCCGATGCCTACTGCACCGCCGTCGCGGTCATGGGCGTCGAGGCGGGCATGGCCTTCGTGGAAGAGCGCGACGCCCTCGAGGTCGTGATCATCACCCAGGACGACGAGATGCGCGTCTCCAGCGGGCTGCAATCGAACCTGGTGCTACCGCCGAATCCTCCGCCGCCGCCCAAGCCAGCTCAGCCCCCCAAGCCGTAGGCCCTCGGGCTCATCCCGAGCCGCACAACGGGCCAACTCGCAGGCCGGCGGCCGTCAGTAGGAGTTCTCGTCGAGCACGACCTTGCCGCGGAACACCCAGTAGACGGTCGCGGTGTAGCCCACCACCAAGGGCATGCCGATGGCGGCGAAGAGCGTCATCAACTCGAGCGTGGACTCCGACGACGAGGCCCGATGCAGGTGCAGGCTGTCCGCAAAATCGACGCTCGAGACCACGAGGTTGGGATAGAGCGCGGACGCAGCCAGGAACACGAGCCCGGCGATGGAGGCACACGAGGACGCGAAGGCGACCCCCGGTTTGTTGCCCCACAGCGCCCGCGGGATGTTGGCCAGCGCCAGTGCCAACAGCACGGGCATGACCCACACGATGGGCCAGCGCTCGAAGTTCACCAGCAGGTGCGGCACCCGGGAAAACGCGAGAAAACCGACGAGGAGGTTGAGCCCGACGAAGGCAAAGAACCCGCCCCACGCCAGTGTCCGTACCCGCACGGCCAGCTCGCCTTCGACCTTGAGACCCAAGTAGATGGCCCCGTGCATGGCCGCCCCGCTCACCGCGAGCAGGCCCACCGCGACCGAGAAGGGATCGAACACGTCGCCCAGGTGCCCGGCGAAGCGCCCCTCGGGGGTCAGCGGCACGCCTCCCACCACGTTGCCCAGCGCCAGGCCGAACACGAAGGTCGCGGTCGCGCTGGAGATGAAGAACGAGTAGTCCCAGTAGCTGCGCCAGAACTTGGACTGACTCTTCGAGCGGAACTCGATGGAGATGGCCCGGCCGATGAGCGACAGCAGCACGAGGATGACCGGCAGATACAGCCCGGACAGCACGGTGGCGTAGGCATCGGGGAAGGCAGCGAACAGCGCCCCGCCGAAGGTCACCAGCCAGACCTCGTTGCCATCCCACAGCGGACCGATGCTGTTGAGGGCCAGGCGACGCTCGTGGTCGCCACGGATCAGCGGGTGCACGATGCCGACGCCCAGGTCGAAGCCATCGAGGATGGCGTAGCCCAGCAGCAGGACGCCGAGCATCACGAACCACAGCAGGGCGTAGTCCATCAGTCCCGCGCCCCTTCCTGCGGCTCACGGGGCAGCGCGTGGCCGCTGCGGGCCGCGACCTCGGCCTCGGTATCCGTATAGGAGTGGCCCCCGCGCCCCACCGCCGCCGAGGCGGCCGCGCCCACCAGTCCGAGCGTCTCCCCCGAGTCGCGCGGACGGGGCTCGGGCGGACCGTGGCGGATCTTCTCGTTGACCACGTAGATCCACACGGCAAACAGCGCCATGTAGACCAGCGCGAAGGCGATGAGCGAGATCAAGACCTGCTCGGCGGGCACCACCGCCGACACGGCATCGCGCGTGCGCAGCAGCCCGTAGACGACCCAGGGCTGACGCCCCACCTCGGCCGCGACCCACCCGGTTTGGTTGGCGATATAGGGGCCGATGACCGCCACCACGAACGCCCACAGCAGCCAGCGCTGGTTGAATAGCCGCCCGCGCCACCACAGCACGAGCCCCAGCGTGGTCATGCCGATGAACAGCATGCCCAGCCCGACCATCACGTGATAGCTGAGGAAGGGCACCACCACGGGCGGGCGGTCTTCGGGCGGGAACTGGTCGAGGGCGGTCACGGGACGATCGAAGTCGTCGTAGACCAGGAAGCTGAGCATCTTGGGGATGGCGACGCCGTAGCGCACCTGTTGCGCCTCGACGTCGGGATACCCGAATAGCCACAGCTCGGTGCCGTGCTCGACCGTTTTGAAGTGCCCCTCGAAGGCGGCGAGCTTGGGCGGCTGGTTTTCCGCCACGGCTCGCGCCTGCGAGTGTCCGCTGACCAGCTCGCCCCACGACGCCAGCGCTCCCACCACCAACGCGATGGTGAAGCTGCGCTTGGCAAAGTCCTCGTGGCGGTGCTTGAGCAGGTACCAGGCGCTGATGCTCATCACGAAGAAGGCCCCCAGGATGAACGCGCCCAGCATGACGTGCCCGAGCCGATGCATCGACGAGGGGTTGAAGACCATCGTCCAGAAGTCGGTGATCTCGACCCGGAGCGCGCCCTCGTGCTCGACCAGGTGATAGCCGGCCGGGGTCTGCTGCCACGAGTTAGCGATGATGATCCAGACGGCCGAGAAGCACGACCCGAGGAACACCATCAAGGTGGCGAAGAAGTGCATGCGCGGGCCGACGCGGTTCCACCCGAACACCAAGACGGCGAGGAAGCCCGACTCCAAGAAGAACGCAAAGATGCCTTCGGCCGCCAACGCAGAGCCGAACACATCGCCCACGAAGCGCGAATAGGCGGCCCAGTTGGTGCCGAACTGGAATTCCATGGCGATGCCGCTGGCCACCCCCACCGCGAAGTTCACGGCGAAGATGCGCGTCCAGAAGCGAGTCATCGCTTCGTACTGTGGATCGCCCGTACGCAGGTACAGGCCCTCCATGATCACCATCAACAGCCCCAAGCCGATCGACAGCGGCGGGAACAGGTAATGAAACATTACCGTCAGGGCAAACTGGGCACGAGACAACTCAACGAGGTCGAGGTCCATCGTGATCCTTCATTGGGCACCATAGCAGTCGCGATCATGCGGGCAACTCGGTGGCAATGCGGCTGGACGCTCGCGTCGACGACGACGAACGAGGGCCTCGAAGACGTCGATGAGACGACGGACTCGACGGGTTGCGTTCGCCGCAGCCGTGGGCGACCGAGCATCGTGATGGTTCTCCACTCGTCGACCTCCAACGCCGCCGCCAGCACGCGTCGACACCAGTCACTCGGCTCGAGCTCCGCCGACGATCTCTCGGCGCGCACCTCCAGAAAAAACCCGGCCGCCTCGCGACGCGAACCCGAAGGCCCGTTGGGCGCACGTCATTGACGAAGGCGAGCCCACATCACGATCGCGCGCGCGCAACCGGACGATGCGGGACCGACGGGAGCGAAACGAGTAGTCCACCAAGCACCTCGGGCACGAATTTCGGCCCTCCGCATCACCGACCCTTCGTCGATACGCAATACGGGCGGCCGGGTGCACCGCGCCCGTGAACCGAGCGATGGGCAGAGGCAACGAACCCTCTGGATGCGGAGCCGTGGCGCCACCATCGACCGGGAATCACGGGGGTTTCCGACCCCCAGCGGATCGCTTGGGACCACGAATCATCAGTTTTCACCGACGGAAAACTCGTATCTACAAATACAGCTCAAACCGTGTTCGTCGACTTCCAGCCACCCGAACCGAGCGCTCGAGCGTCCCGTTCATGAACCGATTTGCAACGTTCAGCCCTTGGCCAATCGCTTTTGATCGCTTGGTTAGCAAGATCGCGATCCGAGCAAATTTGCGTCGTAGGCGGTGCTACGAGCCATTCTCCGCGGTTTTATGCTTGCGGGAGCCCGATGTAGTCCGGTAGGCTCGATGTGGCTCCGGGTACGTATTGTTAGCACCGTTAGATGTACCCGTCGTCACTGCCTCTCGTCCCTTCAATCGGAGCCGTGTGATGTTTGCCGTCCGTCCCAAAACCGACACGCTCGCCCGTGTTTTTGTACCGACCCTCGCCCTGAGTCTGTTGGCCATCGCTGTCCCCCCCACGGCGTCGGCCACTGAGCCGGAGGACGACCTCCGTCCCGCGACGTGGGACATGACCGTCGAAGAGCTGCAGGAGATTGGCCTCGGTCAATACCGAGGCGACCCGGTCCCCGTCCCTTCGCACCTCCCCCATCGTCGCATCCCCGGCACCCCCCCCGAGCACGCGACGCAAGGCCGCATCTTCGTCAACTTCGACGGCGCCAACCTGACCAGTGGCGGCGACAACTCGCAGACGAACACCACGCAGATCGGCCAGCTCGTAGGCAACTTCGCGGCCTACGGCGCGGGTGAGAAGCGAGCGGCGGTGATGCAAGCGGTGCGGGCCGACTGGGAAGCGTACGACGTCATCGTGACCGACACCCGCCCCGCGTCGGGCGACTACACGATGAACATGACCGGGCCCACCAACCCCTTCGGGGGCGGCGTGCTGGGCATCGCTCCGGTCGACTGCGGCGACGCGCAGACCCACAACAACATCACCTACGCGTTCCACAGCTCGAGCGACTCGTTCTCGGCTGCGGTCACGGCCACCACCATCGGCCAGGAGGTGGCGCACTCGTACGGCCTCGAGCACGTCGACGAGCCGGGCGACATCATGAACCCGTTCAAC
Source organism: Myxococcota bacterium (assembly GCA_039028615.1). Classification (GTDB taxonomy): domain Bacteria; phylum Myxococcota_A; class Polyangia; order Nannocystales; family Nannocystaceae; genus Paraliomyxa. The sequence continues at coordinate 140,201 of JBCCHT010000007.1, forward strand.
GCGGGTGGCGACGCGGCGTTCACCGACAACTGCATCGCGATCGTTCAGAACCTGTACTGCCCCAACCAGCACCAGGCCGAGTGCGGGGTGAACAACATGCAGAACTCCCACGCGGAGTTGATGACCCTGTTCGGCCCCTCCGAGCCGGACACGGCCGCGCCCACGGTGGAGATCACGTATCCCTCCGACGGTGACACCTTCCCCACCGGGTCGAGCTTCACCATCATGGTGACGGCCAACGACGACCAGGCCATCGACTCGGTCACCCTGTACTCCAACGATGCCGAGCAAGGGGCCGACGGCTCCGAGCCCTACGGGTGGGACGTCGACAGCATCCCGGCCGGCACCTACTCGTTCCACGTCGTGGCCGTCGACACCGGCGGCAACGAGACGCTCAGCAACACCGTGACCATCGAGGTCGGCGACGACCTGCCCCCGCCCGACGACGATGGCGGTGGCGGTGACGATGGAGGCGGCGGCGACGATGGTGGTGACGGAGGCGGCGATGGCGGCGACGGCGGCGGCAGTGGTGCCGACGACGGAGGCGGTGGAGATGGGGCCGGCGACGATGGGCCCGTCGATCCCGATGACGACGGCGCGCTGCCTCCCGGCTTCGGCCAAGACTTCGGCGACGACGGCAGCGCGGCAGGATGCACCTGCCGGAACAACGGTTCGTCCGGTGGCGGCCTGCTTGGACTGTTCGGCCTATTGATGCTCGGAACCATCCGACGCCGTCGGGGGTCGTGAGCTAGCCGCTCCGAACCGCGTTATTCGAGCATTCCATCGACGCCGCCCTCCGGTCTGCACCCGGTCGGCGGCGTCGTTCGTTTGATCGATCGACCGAGCCCTGGTGCCAATCGTCGCGATCCGCCCGGTTCACCGATCCAGGGCGCGGCGATCTCGAAATCGCCTGATAGACTCGTGGTCACCCTCCGAGGAGCTGCCTGCATGGCCAAAGCACCCGTGGTGAAGGCACCCAGCGACGAACGCAAAGATCGAAGAACCCGGTTCGCCTCTGGCCCGGGTCCGATGCGGATGCCGTCGCCCCCCACCGTCAGCCCACCCAACACGGCCCCCAAACCTCCCGTCGCCAAAGCACCTGTCGCGGTTCCCCCGACGGCCAAGAAGGCCGCACCGATTCCGGCCAAGCCCGTCGCTCCCGCGAAGCCGGTCGCGCCCGTGGCTCGGCCAAAGCCCGACATCAAGAAGACGCAGATGCTCATGGGCGCACCGCCCATGCCCGGCGCACCGCCCAAACCCGCGGCGCCACCCCGGCCGGCCGCACCCGCGCCGAGCGTGTCGGCGGCCACGCTCGCCAAGCGCAACACCGCGTCGGTCGTGCATCGACCGCAGGTGACCTCGGGCACCAACACCAACGACGGTCTGCCATCGCATCAAGAGACCGCCATCGGTCCCGCTCCGCTGCCGCCCACGCCTTCGCCCAAGCCCGCCACCAAGACGGCGCCTCCGATCGCTCCCGCTCCGGCCGTCGTCGCGGCTGCGCCCGCGCTCGAGCAAAAGTCGTCCTACGACGACCTCTACTCCGGCGAGCCCACGCTCAAGGCGAACCTCGACGGGCCCGAGGCCGCGGCCATGCGCGACGCGTTGCTCGAGCGGGACACCATGGTGCCCACGGGCCCCAACACGCCCACGAGCCCGGTGTCGCCCGCTTCGCGAGCCCACCACGACACGCTGCCCAATACCGGCGCGCAGGGTGGCCCCACGCTGAACTCGGCGCCCCGGCGCGGGCTGGGTGTCGCCGACACGCAGTACCAACTCGACGAAGGCTACGCCGAGCCCGAAGCGCGGGCGTCCACCGAAGCCCTGCCTCCGGAACGAGGCGAGCGCGCGGGCACCCAGATGCACGGCACGCAGGGCCTGTCGGCCCCCGCCGCCGAAGCACCCAAGATCCGCCTCACGCCCGGCCGCAACATCCCGGGCACTCGCTACCGCATCAAGAAGTGGCTGGGCGAAGGCGGCATGGGTGTCGTGTACGAGGTCGAGCACATCGACATCGAGCGCCGCTCCGCACTGAAGATCCTGCGCTTCGACCTGAGCCAGCAGCCACAGATGGCCCAGGTCTTCCGCGACGAGGCCCGGGCCGCCAGTCGCCTCGGCTCGCCCAACATCGTCGAGGTCTACGACTTCGGCGAGCTCCCCGACGGCCGGCTCTTCTTCGCGATGGAGCTGATCGAGGGCGTCGACCTGGTCCCCGCCAACGAGCAGACCAGCATGGACTCGGCGCGGGTCATCGCAATCATGCGCCAGGTCTGTAAGGGCTTGGCCAAGGCGCACGAGGCCGGGGTCGTCCACCGCGACGTCAAGCCCGAGAACATCATCATCTCCGAGATCGACAACCGGGCCGACACGGCGAAGATCGTCGACTTCGGCATCTCGGCCATGCTCGCCGCGGGCGAGCGACGGGCGGGCATCGCCGGTACGCCGCACTACATGGCGCCCGAGCAGATCCTCGGCGAGGAGTTCGATGGGCGCCTCGACATCTATGCCCTGGGCTGCACCGCGTACGAGCTGATGGTCGGCATGCCGCCCTTCGACGCCGACGCGGTCGAGGAGATCCTCAAGCTCCAAGTGCACCAGGCTCCCATGGCGCCCAGCCAGCGGCGGCCCGACGTCGAGTACCCGCCTCAGCTCGAGGCGGTGATCATGCGCTGCCTCGCCAAGCGACCCGAGGAGCGCTACGCCAACATGGCCGACCTCGAGGCCGCGCTGTGCGAGGCCCAGATCGCCGCGGGCATCGTCACCGCCTGGGACGACCTGCCCGTCCCCCCGCTGCCCGATACCGATCGCTACGAGCGAATCGTGGCGGGCATGCCCTCCGACACCTACACGCCGGAGAAGCGCTCGCTGCTGTGGCCCATCGTCGCCGCCACCAGCACCCTGGCCGCGGCCGGGCTGGCGGCGTTCCTCATCTTCGGGGGACAGCCGACCGACGAGGACAAGAACCGCGTCGAGCAGATCATCAACGAGGCCCGGGACTCCGCGTCCAAGGCGGCCTGGGTGGTGCCTCCGCCCAACCTCGAGAGCGACCAGACCACCCTGCTCAAGGTGCAGGAGCTCGAGGCCATCGAGGGCTCGGCCGAGACCCTGGCCGACGACAGCGCGCAAGAGCTCCGCGACGAGTTCGCCAACACGCTCGTCGGGCACGGCGACCAGCTGTGGGACGTCGCGCGCAACATCTCGCAGCAGTACTACGTCTGGGCCTGGCTCTTCGATCCGAGCAACGACCGCGCCCTCGAGCGCTCCGGTCTCGACCCCTTCACCCTCAGCAACTACCGCAAGCGGGCGCTGGCAGGTGAGTTCAACGAGCTCGACCGCATGCTCGCCGGTACTGCGGCGGTGAGCGTCGTCGAGGACGAGGATCAGAAGGCCGAGATCACCGAGGCGATCAACGAGACCCTCGAGGAGTCGGAGAACATCTCGCCGCTGGCCATCGCCTCGGTGGAGCGCGACGCCGACAAGGCGGGCATCGAGCTGCCTCGTACCCGGCGTGGCTCGGGAGCGGGTCGCCCCAGCCGACGCGACGACGACCGCGATGCCGCCGCGGCACCAGCCGCCGTCGAAGAACCCGAGCCCGAGCCCGAAGAGGAGATCGTCGTCGCCGAGCCCGAGCCCGAACCCGAACCCGAGCCCGCCCCCGAACCGGTGGACACCCGGGCCGAGGCGGGCAAGAAGAAGCGCCGCACCAAGGCCAGCGCCAGCCTCGGCGACAGCGGGGGCAAGCGCGACCCCGCCCGCTCCAAAGAGCTCACCCAGCAGGCCGACAGCAAGCGGAAGAAGGGCCTACGCAAGGAAGCCAAGGCGCTATACGGGCAGGCGATCGCCGCCACCCCGGGCAACGGCGAGGCCCACCTCGGGCTCGCGCTGGTGCACTTCGACCAGGGCTCGTACCACAAGGCTCGCAAGTCGGCGCAGCAGGCCGTGCGCCACTCGCCTCGTAACGGACGAGCCCACAAGACGCTCGGCGACGCCTTCTACAAGGAGTTCCGCTACGACGATGCGCTCAAGGCCTACCAAGAGGCCGAGCGCCTCGGGCAGAACGTCGGGCGCCGCATCGCCGACGTGAACAAGAAGCTCGGCAAGTAGCCCCGAGCTTCACACTCACTCCATCGCCGCACGCGGTCGCATCAGGACCCGTGCGGCGATTCGCATGGTTAGAACGGATTACAGAAGCCGCCGCTGCACAGGCCCTCGCAGCAATCGGAGCTGCTGCTGCAGGGCCCGGTGAACGAGCAGTTGTCACAGCCCGAGGTGTCGAAGTCGCAGCTGGCGTTGCAGGTCAGGATGCCGAAACCGAGCCCCTGGCTGATGCAGGTCTCTCCGCCGAGATTCCCTCCGTCGCAATCCTCTCCGGGGTCGATGTTGCCATCGCCACACCCGAAGCAACCGCTCGTGTCGAGCGCACAGCTGGCGGTGCAGCTCAGGAAGCCGCCGCCGAAGCCCTGGTTGACGCACGTCGCCCCGCCGAGGTTGCCCCCGTCGCACTGCTCCCCGGGATCGACGCTGCCGTCGCCACACTCGAAGCAGCCGCTGGTGTCGATGGCACAGCCGGCAGTGCAGCTCAGCGCCCCGCCGTCGAAGCCCTGGTTGGCGCACGTGGCCCCGCCGAAGCTGCCACCGTCGCACTGTTCGCCAGGATTGACGCTGCCGTCGCCACACTCGTAGCAGCCGTTGGTGTCGAAGGCACAGCCCGCGGTGCAGCCCAGCGACCCGCCGTCGAATCCCTGGCCGACACAGTTCGCGCCGCCCAGGGCCGCGCCGTCGCACTGCTCCCCGGGGTCGATGCTCCCGTCGCCGCACTCGAAGCAGCCGCTGGTGTCGAAGGCACATGTGCCGTTGCAAGCCAGGGTGCCGCCGTCGAAGCCCAGGCCGAGGCAGTTGGCCGCGCCCACGTTCTCGCCATCGCACTGCTCGCCCGGGTCGATGCTCCCGTCGCCGCAGCTGAAGCAGCCGCTGGTGTCGAAGCTCGTGCAGCTGTCCGCGCAGGCGAGCGTGCCTCCGTCGAAGCCCTGGGACATGCAGGTCTCCCCGCCGAGGTCGGTGCCGTCGCAGACGTCCGCGCCGTCGATCCCGTCGCCGTTGCAGGTGGGGGACTCGCACTGCGATGCGTCGAAGTTGCACTCGGCGTCGCAGCTCAGCGTGCCGCCCACGAAGGGCGTATTGGCCGACTCGCCGAAGGACACGCAGTCCTCACCCGCCAGGTCGGTGCCGTCGCAGTCCTCTCCGCCTTCGATGACGCCGTCGCCACACCCGTCCACCGAAGTGGTGGAGCCCATGTCGTCGGTGTCCGTCTCCATCCCGGCCGTGGTCGGATCGGCGGTAGTCGTCGAGTCGACCCCGGCACTCCCCGAGCTGTCGACGGGAGGTGTCGGCGTTCCGGTGCTCGACGAATCCACGACGGGGGTGGCCGCCGTCGTCGTGGTCGGATCCGTGTCCTCCGTGGTCTCGCCACCGAGGCTCGGGTTGAAGCATCCGGCTGCGAGCAATCCGACCGGAAGCAGGAGCAACGGCGCGAATCCGCACCGCGAGAGGAGACGCCGCCCGCTGCGATTGGCCACGTCGTTTCTGGGGGATCGCTCGCGCACACTCATGGGAAGCGTCGAGGGTAGCCGGTCCTGCGCAGGGCGCTAGGGCGAGGGCCGAGACCCAACTCAATTGTCGACCGCCCCGGCGACCACGCGTCGTCGCACACCCGCTCGCGTGCGACCGTTTGGACCTCGTTTGCGCCGCAGCTGGCGCGACGTCGGTGCGGACCAGGAGCAATCGCGGACAACGACCGAGCGTTCGAGACCAACCGAGGGCAGATGGGCTCGTCGCTCAGCTCGCCGGGGGGACGATGCTGGGCTGGCTCAGTTCGTCGTCCTCGTACTCGTCCTCGTCGCCCGCGTCGAATGCCCCGGCCGCAGTAGGAGCCGTAAACCAGAACACCGAACCTCGCGGGCGATTGGCATCCACGCCGACCTGCCCGTCCATCGCCTCGATGAGGTGCTTGACGATCGCGAGCCCCAGCCCGGTGCCGCCCTGCTGCCGCGCTCGCCCCGAGTCCACCCGATAGAAGCGCTCGAAGACCCGCCGATGGTGTCGAAGATCGATGCCCGGGCCATCGTCGCGGACCTCGATCTTGAGCCGCGCCGGAGTGCCATCGTCCAGCCTCTCGAGCACGACCGCGTCCACAACCACCCGGCCGCCTTTTTGCGTGTACTTGATGGCGTTGGAGATCAGGTTGACCAGCACCTGCTCGAGCGCCTCGTCGTCACTGGCCACCCAGTGCTCGCCCTCCAGGGCGTTCTTCACCACCATCTCGCGATCCTCGGCCTGGGAGGCCAGCGCGACGATGGTGCGATCGACCATCTCCACCAGATCGATGGGCCCGATCTCCAGGTCGTAGCGCCCCGCCTCGATCCGCGAGATGTCGAGCAGGTCCGCCACCAGTCGCCCCATGCGGTCGGCGTGACGCGCCAGGGCATTGAGGAACACGGTCGCCCGCTCGGGGTCGTTGATCGCGCCCGCCAAGAGCGTCTCCGCGTTGGCCTGGATCACCGCCACGGGCGTGCGCAGCTCGTGCGAGACGTTGGCGACGAAGTCCTTGCGAATCGTCTCGAGCCGACGCAGCTCGGTCACGTCCCGCATCACCACCACGGTGCCCTTGCCCTGCCGCGAGATGGTCGCCTGAGCGAAGAGCCGACGTCGTGGCCGAACGCCGTAGTCGAACTCGATCGTGGCCGGTGCACCCGGCTCGACGCGATCGAGCAGCTCCTGCAGCGCGGGGACCCGGACGTAGTCCAGCAGCGAACGACCGATCACCGCGTCCGGCAGAGACAGCAGCTCGCGCGCCGCTCGGTTGACCGTGTCCAGCCGTCGCTGCGCGTCGAGTCCGAGCACCGCCTGCCCCATGGTCTCGAGCACAGCCTCGAATCGCTCGCGCTCCGCTCCCAGCAGCCGCACCGTTCGGCGTAGGTCGTAGGCGATGCTGTTGACGGAGGCCGGCTCGTCATCGTCGTCGGTCGCCTCCGGTACCGCGCCCGCCTCGTGCTGGGCCGTCTCGACCAGGCGTCGAAGGCTGCGGGAGAAGAGCCGGGAGGCCAGCGCCGCCAGCAACACCGCCCCGGCAATCGCGACCAGGCCCGCCAGCAACAAGATGATTCGGAGCTCGCGGACCGCTTCGTCGATCTGCGACAGCGGCAGGCTCGCTCTCACCACCCGGTGACTGCGGTCGTTGACCCGCAGCGCGACGTAGAGCATGTCGGCCCCGACCGTCACGCTCCGACGCTGCGCCGTCCCGATGTTCCCCAGGCGGGCCGCCACGACCTCGGCCCGGGTGCTGTGATCCTCGGCCTCCTTCAGCGCATGCAGCCCCACCTGCGAATCGGCCACCAGCGCTCCCTGGGGGCCGATGACCGAGATCCGAGCCTCCATGGCCGTACCGAGCCGGTCGGCCACGGGATCGAGCACCGCTCGAACCTCCTCCGGCTCGGTCTGGTCCTCGGCCATGCCATCGATCGTCTCGCCCATCGCCCGCGCGTGGCGGGTCAGCTCGGCGACGAAGCGCTCGTGCAGCTCGCTGCGGAGCTGCACCTCGAGGAACAGGCCGACACCGAGGCCGACCACCATGATCACCGCCAGCGATGACAACAACAGGCGGCGTCGAAAGCCGAAGTTCACGGTTCGCTCGTCTTGCCCGGTTCCGAGCGAAAGCGATAGCCGACCCCTCGCAGGGTCTCGATATACGCGCTGGCCGTCCCCAGCTTCTTGCGCAGCCGTCGGACGTGGGTATCCACCGTCCGCGTGGTCACGTCACCGCTCATCTCCCAGACGTGGCTGAGCAGAATCTCGCGGGTCTGCACCCGACCCCGGCGATGCATCAAGGTCTTGAGCAGGCGGAACTCCAGCGCGGTGAGGACGACCTCCTCGCCCTCGACCCAGACGCGGTGCCCCTCGAGATCGAGTCGCAGCGCCTCGAAGGACATGCCCTCGGGCTCGGGTGCGGCACCGACCTCGGTGCGGCGCAGGATCGCCCGGATGCGGAGCACGAGCTCGCGCACGCTGAAGGGCTTGGTCACGTAGTCGTCCGCGCCGACCTCGAAGCCCACCACGCGATCGATGGGGTCGGTCTTGGCGGTCAACATCAGGACCGGGACCCGGCGCGTTTGTGCGCCCTGGCGAAGCTGACGACAGACCTCGGTGCCGGGGATGTCCGGCAGCATCAAGTCGAGCACGACCAGGTCGGGCACCTGCGCCCCGCGGCTGTATTCGAGGGCCGCGCTGCCCGTGCCCACGACCGCGGTACGGAACCCCTCTTGCTCGAGATTGAAGGAGATCGTCTGGGCGAGGTCGGCCTCGTCTTCGACGATGAGGATTTGCTCGGACATCGAGGCTCCGCGTCCGACTTACCACAGCGGGCGCGCATGATGTCACGGGCACGTGACGGCGAGGTAAAGGGCAGTCACGCGGCCAATTTGCGCAATCGCGCGGATTCCGCCTATTGCTCGCACATGCTCTTGAGGTTGAGCCCGTTGAACGCGGTGGCGGGCGCAGCTCCGAGTGCAACGAACTCGATGCCGCAACGGCGATGGACGGGCTTGCCCGTCTCGGCGTCGAGCACCACGGCGCCCGTGCTCGCCGCGACCGCGACGAAGCGATCGTCGGGAGACCACACCAGCTCGTTATGGAAGACGCCGGTCGAGAAGCTCCAGCGCTCCTCGAGGCTCGTGCTGTCGTGGGCCGACAGCGACGTGCTCTGGCCCCGCTGGTGGATGGCCAGGAAGGCCTTGCCCGAAGGCGAAGGCACGATCCCGCTGATGTCGCCCGAGGCCGCGACCTTGGTCTTGACCTCGCCGTCCGCGTCGACGAACAGCTCCATCGTCGAGCCGTTCCAGCGCACGCCGTAGTGTCGCCCGTCGCGATCGATGGCCAGCGGCGCCACCTTGCCCGGCAAGATCGCGTCGCCCTTGGCCATGACGTCGGTCTGGCTGGGATCGCCCCGCAGCTCCTCGAGCCCGTAGTGGCGCAGCTTGTTGGCGCTGTCGAGGGTCCACATGATCGCCTCGGGATGCCGCTTGGTGCCCTCGGCCAGCAACCCCGAGCGGAACGCCTGGTCGGCCACGATGTAGGGGCCGGCGAAGCCCTCGGTGCTGACCTCGAACAGCCGCGCGTCGTTGTTGTGGCGCTCGATGAGCATCACCCCGAGGCTCGGCTCGAAGTGCAGCGCCCGGATGCCGCCCTGGATCCCGGCCGCATCCACGTGGGTCCCGTCGCGCCAGCGGTGCAGCAAGATGCCGCCCATGTTGCTGATGCTGACCAGGTGCTCCTCGTCGAGGAAGCGAACCTTGAGCGTGCCCACGCCCGGCTCGCTGTTGATCTCGAAACGCTCGCCCTCGTTGTCGCCGAGCCCCTCCACGAAGATCGGGCCGCTCATGTAGGCCCACGCGACCCACTGCCCCTTTGGGGAGATGCCCACCGACTGGGTCTGGAAGTCGCGATACCCGAGGTAGCGATGCGAGCGGTCGTCGACGTCGTGCACGTACAGCCAGCTACCGTGGGCGGCGGCCTGGATGCCCGCGCCCACCGCCTGCGCTCGCCCCTGGGTGACGAAGTCCTGCGGCGCCGAGGCCCGCGGGTGGTTCGAGCCGTCGTCGAGGTCGACGAGCCACGACAGGCTGCCCTCGGCGGTGCTCACCAACAGGTGGTCGTTGGAGACGAAGCCGAGGTTGGGGACCACGTGGGCGGGCACGCGAACGGTGACCTTCTTGGCCTCGACCTTCTCGGCCAAGTCGATCACCGCCAGCTCCCACTCGTTGTTCGTGGGCCGGTCGACCACCACGAAACGGGTGGCATCGGGAGAAAGCACGGCGGTGGTCTCGGTGGCCACCTGCGAGGGGGTGGCCGGTCGTGCCGCTCCGTGCAGTCGCAGGCGGGGCCCTTCGCCCCCGTCGTCCTCCACGACGCGCATGGACTGGACCTCGAACTCATTGCCGTTGCCCCGGGTCAGGGCCACGAAGCGCTTGCCGTCGGCGCCCAGACGCAGCGAGGTGGGGCGGAAGCGGCTCTCCTCGAAGCGGAACAGCTCCTGCGCCGTGCGGTCGACGAGGCGAATGCTGTGGTCTCGGAACAGCGCCAGGGCCCGCTCGCCTCCGGGCAGGACATAGATGCCGAACAGGGGCTGGAAGGGGGCCAGCGCGCCGAGCTCGGCCACCTCGCCCTGCTCGTCCACGTCGAAGATCTTGGCGCCACCGGCCGAGTCGACCACGGCCACGGTGAAGCCGTCGCCGCGCGGCTGCACGGAGAACTGCTGCGGCCCCTGCACGGGAATGGGCAGCGGCTCCCGGCTACCATCGAGGGCGGGCCATAGCCTCGTGCCGCCGATCTGGTCGCGGCTCAGCGCCGCCGCGCCATCGCTGGAGATGGCGACCATGTCGATGTTGGAGGTGTGGGCCACCCCCGGCCGCGAGTACGGGACTCCGCTCGCGGGACCCTGGCCGTCGTTGGGACCGGCCGTGCCCTCCGAGGGCTTGTCCGTCCCCTCGCGGGGGGTATGGCATGCGCCCAGGTTCGAGACGGCGACGAGCGCCAGCGCTCCCGCCATGAACGAAGCAACGCGCCCGACGAGGGCGCGTGCGAAGTGGTCACCGGACATCGACCCTTCTTTACAAGGTCTCGAGGTATTGCACCAGGTCGTCGATCTGCGGGTCGGTCAGCGTCGCGATCTGTCCCATGCCGTGGATGCTGGCGTTGCCGCGAAGCAGGGCCTCGAGCGTGCGAGCACTTCCGTCGTGGTAGTAGGGCGCGCTGGTGGCCAACCCGACGAGCGACGGAGTGTCGACATCGCTGAGGTTGGTGTCGAGATCGTACTGCTGCTGGTCGGTGAAGAGCGGACCGTAGTGGCACGACGCGCACCCGGTGACATCGCTCTCGAACAGCTCCTTGCCGCGTGCGACGGCCATGGGGTCTTCGACGGAGGGAGCCCGGGGCGGCTCGACACTCTCGAGGAAGGCCGCGAGTTCATCGGCCTGGGTGACATTGATGCCGAAGCCGCCGAGTCGCTGGACGGTGTTGGTCAAGCTGGAGCGGATGTCGGGATCCTTGCCGTCCCACTTGAAGGGATGCGCCCCCGCGATGCGACCGCCGAGCAGCGGAGTCTGGAGGTTGCTGCCCTGCAGGCGCCAGGAGAGACCATCGGCCCGGGTCTCGGCGTGGCAGCTGGCGCAGGCCATGGCCCCGAAGGTGGAGATCTCTTGGGCGTTGCCGCGGCGGAACAGCTCGCGACCACGCTGGGCCTCCGCGGACAGGCGGCTGTCGGCCAGCTCGCCGGAGTGGGATACGAGCACGGGCGCCGCGTTGGTGGCCGGGTCGCCCGCCAGGCGAACGACGCGACGGGTGAGCGAGCAGTACACGAGTACCTGCCCGTTGCTGGGGTCGACGGCGAGGCCGTCGGGGCCGCATGCACCGTGGGTGTCCGCGACCTTGTGCTGCCAGCTGGCGTGGACCGAGGCCTGCGAGACATCGGCCACGGCGAGCACGTTGTCGGAGCCGAAGCCCGCGACGTAGAGGGTGTCGCTGTTGCCGTCGTAGGCCAGCGCCCGGGGCTGGTGCAGGTTGGTCGCCGCCATCGCGGTGCGGACGGAGCCGCTGTCGCCCGCCTCGGGCGTGGCGAAGAACGCGAGCCGGTGGTTGATGGGCGAGGTGAAGCCGTTGCCGCCACCGTAGCCGGAGGCCTCGGACTCGAAGTCGCCGCTGGCCAGGTGAGGCGTGCTCAGCTGGTGCGGCACGACGGCGATGTTGTGGCCGACGTAGGCCACGCCGAACGCGTTGCGGGCGAAGCTCTTGCCCTCGTCGCTCATCGGGTCGAGGGCGCTGGGCGTGCCGCCGGAGCCGTTGCCGAACGAGTTGTGCAGGCCCACCTGCGGGCTGGCGGTGCGGGTGCCGGGGTCGAGCGTCATGAACGACATGCGCGGCGTCGACGTGCTGAGGTCGACCCGGGCCACGGCCCCGGTGGTGAGGAAGGTGACCATGGCCTCGTGCCCCTGCGGGGAGATGGCCACGCCGCGCGGCTCGGGGCCGAGCTCGAGGTTCCACTCGGGCATGCCCGTGCCCACGTTGAACGCGGTGAGAGTGCGGTCGGCGACGGTGGTGACGAGCAGCGTGCGACCGTCGGGGGACAGCGCGAGACCGAAGGGCTCGGCCTTGGTGGAGAACGCGTCGACCTGGGTGAGCTCGCCCTTGGCCAGGCTCACCACCACGATGCGATCGCCCGTGCGGTCGGTGACGAAGAGCCGCTCGTTCGCATCGTCGACCACCAGCTGAGCCGCGCCCGGGCCGACGGCGAGCTCGGTGACCTTGTTGCCCTGCGCGTCGGTGCGGACGAGCATGCCGCTGTCGGGGTCGATGACCACCGCGCCGCTGCGATAGACGGCGATGGTGCTGCCGTGCAGCGACGCGGGCACCGCGTTCGATGCCGGAGCCTGGCCCTCACCGACGGGCGAGTCGGCCAGGGTGAAGGGCCCCGGGTCGACTTGGCCGCCCATGAAGCGCCCGTCGAACTCCTGAAAGACCTCGACCTCCCGCTGCTGAACGATCGACTTGCTACGAGCCTCGGCGATTCCCCAGGCCGAAGTGGCGATGAGGCAGCTCAGGGCGGTGACGGTCAGATGGGCTCGGGGCATGGGCGTTCCTAATGACGGTTGAACGGCGGATTTGTTCCACGGGCGACGAAGAATCTCGGCAAAGCTTCAAAAATCGTCGTAGGTCAGGATTCTCGTGCGTTCATGGCGAGATCCCGGGCATTGCGCAGGCGTTGGAGCTCAACCTGTGAACGCCCGCCGTGGCGTCTTGCTTGCACCACAAAAAACCGCGCGAGCTCGGCATCGATCCGATGGTCGTCCTTCACGTCGCGGCGGCGATATTCGAAGATCGTCTTCTGGGTCCACGGGTCGAAACCGTCGGTGCCCAGGCTTTCGTCCGGCTCGAGGAAGATCGGAGAGGTGGGCACCACGATACGGACGGGCGAACCCTCCTCCGATTGCACGGTCCACACCGCGACGACGTGATTCCACTGGGGCCAAAACAGCCCGATGTGCCGTACGCCGAGCTTTCGCGCCACGAATGCGAACAACGCGGAGAGTTCGTCGCACTCGGCCGTCGCGGTGGGCACGGGCGCGTCGTCGTCGGATCCCTCCGCGCGACGCCACTGCTTCCAGATCTGATCGGAGTTGGGCTTTTCGTTGGTGATGTCCCAGTGCAGGTGCCAAAACCCGCCATCGCGCGTGGCCTCGAACGCGAGCTTCACGCGCACGTAGTCGCGATACAGGGCCTCGGAGTCGGACAGTCCCTTGGCCTCGAGCAGGGCCTCGTAGTCCGCGCGCACCGTGGGTAGCTCGGCCATGTCGGTGGCGATGGCATCGAGCTGCTCGATGAGCTCCCGGACTCGAACGCGATCCCGGCCCTCGAAGGGCTCGGGCGCCTCGGCGAGTACCTCGGCGGGGGAGACCTCAGCCTCGGCCTCGGCTGGAGCCAAAACCTCGGCCTCAACGTCGGAAGCCGCAATTTCGGGCGCTTTGGGGGCATCTGCGGGGGCGAGTGCCGACTCGGCGGGGGCCGAATCGACCTGCCCGACGGGGCTGGGCTCGGGCTCTTCGACCACCGAAGGGCCCGCCGAAGCACGACAGCCGGCCAGCATCATGCCGACCACGAGCGACCCGAGCACGACCTTGTGTCCCCTCACCGCACAGCCGAACGAACGACCTTTGGGATCGATTTCCCTCGGCGATTTTTTTTGCACTCGCGATTCGCGCCGCTGAAGTTGTCCCTCGATCGGCGCGTCGAAGCCCTTGCCTACCGATGACCCCCCGGGGTCCAGGGGGGCTTCCCCCGGGTGAGCGTCGATCCACCCGAGGGGACGCCCTCCATATTCAGTCGGGAGCGCCCTCTACCGGATCTTCGTTTTGCACCGAAAACTAACGGTGTGAGATCGATATGTTGGTGGATGGTGGGGGCAGCGGTGGCGCTGCTCGGATCGGAGACAGCGGAGGCCAGCGGAGGCCGCCTCGAAGCCGCGCGCGCGAGCACGACCCAGAGCGCGGCCACGGCCCCCTCGGGCTCGCATGCCGCTCGCCCCGTCCGGACGCAGCGGCGCTTCAACCCCAACCGGCCGTATCCGTACGGACGCGTCACGGCCCCGCGACGGACACGGACCACGACCCACGTCGTCACCTATCGAGTGGTGCGGGGCCAGCCCCAGCCCGTCGCCACCCCTGCGCCTCAGCCCCTGGGACCCGCCGCCGAGACCCCGCGCCTCAACGAGGCCCCCGCCCGACCGCCCTTCCGCCGCTACGCGCATCGCTATCCCTATGAAGCGCGGACCAGCGGGTGGGTGTCGAATGCCTGGAAGCCCGACCTCGAGACCGACCGCGCCGTGGCTGGCCGAGCGACGGCCGAGGGCTCGTATCTGTTCGGTGGACTGGTGCGCTCGGGCTTCTCGGCGCGCTTCGGCTCCCCGCGGGTCCAGGCCGACACGCAGCTGTCGTCGTATCTCGACCTCGCCCATCGCGACACGCTGTTTTTGGGTGATACCTCGCTGAGCCTGGCCCCCATCGCCCTGCCGCAGATCGTCTGGCGCGTCGGGGTCGGAGCCCGCTACATGTTCGATGCTCGCTTCCCCCCCACCAGCGCGGCCCCGCGAGCGCTGGGCTGGAACATGAGCACGGGCGTCGATGTGTTTCCCGGGGCGCCCTTCGTGCTGTCGGCCCGAGTCGATCGCGGCCAGCTCGGCGTCGCTCCGGTGTGGCGAGCCCGCGCCACCGCGGGCCTCATTCGCAAGCGCTTCGAGTTGTTCGCCGGCTACGACCACACGCAGATCGACCGCGTCGCCCTCGGTGGCCCGCTGCTGGGGCTCCGGGCCTGGCTATAGCCCCGAGCCGGTCGACTGAGCGTATGCTCCCGGGCCGTGGCGCCCTCTCTCACCGTCGCCCTGCTCCACCACCCCGTGCTCAACCGCCTGGGCGAGGAGATCGTCTCCACCGTCGACCACTTCGACGTGATGGATGCATCGCGGCTCGCCCTGACCTACGCCGTGCGTCGCTTCTATGTGGTCAACCGGGTGCCCGCGCAACGAGCCCTGGTCGAGCGGCTGATCAACCACGGCAACCGTGAAGGCGAGCGCGACGAGGCCCGGGGGAGCTTCGACAAGACGCGATGGGCCCCCGACCTCGACGCGGTGATCGCCGAGCACGAGGACGACCTGGGCGTGCGACCGACCGTGCTGGCCACCAGCGCCAAGCCCAGCGACGACACGCTCGACTTCGTATCGGCCCGGAAGCGACTGCACGACGGTGAGCCCATGCTGCTGCTCATCGGCAAGGCCTGGGGTCTCGCGCCGCGGGTCTTCGAGCAGGCCGACCACCGCCTCGAGCCCATCGATGGCGGCACCCGGTTCAATCACCTGTCGGTGCGTAGCGCGACGGCCATCTTGATCGACCGGCTGCTGGCCCCCGCGCGCTGAGGGCTCAGGGCGCGGACTCGATCTGCAGGACCCGATAGAGCGTCTCGACCAGCACCTTGGAGGCGATGGGCTTGGTCAGCACCGCGTCGGCCGAGGCGACCCGCTCGGGATCTTCGACGAAGCCGGACAGCACGACCACGGGCAGCGAGGGGCGCGACTGGCGAAGGTGCTCCAAGACCCGCTCGCCCGAGATCCCCGGCATGGACAGGTCGAGCAGGACCGCCTGATAGGGCGTGGTCGCGTCCTCGACCCGGCGCAGGCCCACGGTGCCGTCCTCGGCCTCGTCGACCTCGAAGCCGCGTCGCTTCAGCACCATGCGCAACGCGCTGCGAACGAGGGGCTCGTCGTCGATGATCAGCAGGCGCCCGTGGGTGTTCTTGCGGGTGATGGGGGCCGCCGGCTTCGGCTGCGGCGGCTTGGCGTCCCCGTAGTCGAGCACGGGTAGGACCACGGTGAACTCCGTGCCACGCCCGAGCTCCGACTCGCACTCGATCTGCCCGCCCAGGTTGCGAATGGTGGCGTAGGCGGTGGCCAGCCCCAGGCCCGTGCCCTCGTTGGGGGCCTTGGTGGTGAAGAAGGGCTCGCCCAGGCGCTGCAGGGCGGCGTCGTCCATGCCACAGCCGTCGTCGCGAATCTTGATGCGGACCGTGGAGGGCTCGGCGCTGCGATCGACCTCGAGTACCAAGTTGACCGTGCCGCCATCGATGCCCGCCAGCGCATCGCGAGCGTTGATGCACAGGTTGAGCAGCACCTGGCGCACGGAGGCGATGTGGCCCATGACCCGCACGCACTCCACGGTGACCGACTCGGCCACGGCGACGCGGCCCTGGAAGATCCGTCCGCACAGCTCGGTGACATCGTGGATCATGGGCACGAGGTCGACCGGCTCTTGGCGATCGGTGGCGCCGCCGCGGGCGATGACCATCAGCTGCTTGACCAGCGAGGCGGCCGAAAACGAGGTCTGCAGCGACTCGCGGAGCGGGCCCTGGAGAGTCTCGGGCGCGACGGTCAGGCACTCCTCGAGGTTGGGTACGAGCACCGCCAGCGCATTGTTGAAGTTGTGGGCGATGCCGGCCGTGACCGCGCCGATAGCCTGCCGCGTCTGCGAGACCCGCACTTGATCGGCGAGGCTGCGCTGCTCGGTCACGTCGAGTACCACGCCGCTCCACAGCGTGCCGTCGGGCATCGACTGGGGCACCGCCCGGTTACGGACCCAGCGCCACTCCCCGTCGGCGCCGCGCACCTGCACTTCGCACTCCCACGAGCCGCCCTCTTCGGCCGCCTGCTCGATGCCCTCGAGCGCAGTCCTGAGGCCCTCGGGGTGGATGCGCTCGAGCAAGCACGTGGGGTCGTTCATCGCGTCGCGGGGCTCGATGCCACACAGGTCCCGCAGGTGGGCGCTGATGAAGGGCAAGTCGACCCAGCCGTCGTTGCGGCGCATCGCCTGGTAGAGCACGCCGGGCACGGCCTCGGTGACGCGCTCGAAGGCGCCGCGGCTGCGCTCGAGGGCGCGAGTGACCTGGCGGAGATCGGCGACGCTCGACTGGAGCTCGGAGGTCCGCTGCTCGACTGCGTCCTCGAGCTCGTCGCGGATCTGCTGCAACAGGTTCAGGCGCTGGCGCTCGCGAGAGATGTCGCTGAGCGTGACCACCACGTACGCGATGGTGCCCTCGGCATTGACGTGGGGAATGGCGTTGGCGAGCAGCCAGTGGCGGGCGCCACCACGCCGCACGCCGAAGACCACGTCGCGCTCGGGCGCTCCGCTCTGCAACACCCGCAGCACGGGGTGCTCATCGGCGGGAAATGAAGTGCCATCGGCCCGCACCACGTCCCACGCGGGATCGAAGGAGACCACGCCCAGCACCTGGTCCCGCCGCTGCCCGAGCATGGTCAGGGCCATCTCGTTGGCGTACAGGACCTCGGCCCCGCGTCCCTGCACGATGACCCCGACGTCCAGCCCCTCGAGCAACGCCGGGAGGTCGGACTCCAGCCACTCGCGCGTCGACGCTTCGTGAGCGCTACTGAGGACCTCGGCCACCGATCAGGAATTGTTCGGTAACCGAGACCAAAAGTCGAGCCCCGTCACATGTTGCGGCGGTACTGACCGCCCACTTCGTACAGTGCCTGCGACAGCTGGCCCAAAGTGCAAACCTTGGCGGCTTCCATCAATGACTCGAAAGTGTTGCGATGCTCGACGGCGGCCTGTCGTAGGCCATCGAGCGCTGCGGGTGCAGATTCAGCGTTCCGAGCCTTGAACGCGTCTCGCGAGGTGATGGCGTGCTCCTTCTCCTCGGTGGTCGAACGAATGACCTCACCGGGGATGATCGTGGGGCTTCCCTTGGGGTCCAGGTAAGTGTTCACCCCAACGATGGGCATGGCGCCGCTGTGCTTGAGCGACTCGTAGTACAGCGACTCTTCCTGGATCTTGGTGCGCTGGTACATCCGCTCCATCGCGCCGAGAACCCCGCCGCGCTCGGAGATCCGACGGAACTCCTCGAGCACCGCCTGCTCCACCAGGTCGGTGAGTTCCTCGATGATGAACGAGCCCTGCAGGGGGTTCTCGTTCTTCGCCAGACCCAGCTCGCGGTTGATGATGAGCTGAATGGCCATGGCTCGCCGCACGCTCTCCTCGGTCGGCGTGGTGATGGCCTCGTCGTAGGCGTTGGTGTGCAGCGAGTTGCAGTTGTCGTAGATGGCGTAGAGCGCCTGGAGCGTGGTGCGGATGTCGTTGAAGCCGATCTCCTGCGCGTGCAAGCTCCGACCCGAAGTCTGGATGTGGTACTTCAGCTTCTGCGAGCGCTCGTTGGCGCCGTACTTGCGCTTCATCGCCTTGGCCCAGATCCGCCGGGCCACGCGACCGATGACCGAGTACTCGGGGTCGATGCCGTTGCTGAAGAAGAACGACAGGTTCGGCGCGAAGTCGTCGATCTTCAGGCCGCGCGACAAGTAGTACTCGACGAAGGTGAAGCCGTTGGCCAGCGTGAACGCCACCTGGCTGATGGGGTTCGCCCCCGCCTCGGCGATGTGATAGCCGGAGATCGAGACCGAGTAGAAGTTCCGCACCCCGTTCTCGGTGAAGTACTCCTGGATGTCGCCCATCATGCGCAGGGCGAACTCGGTGGAGAAGATGCAGGTGTTCTGGGCCTGGTCCTCCTTGAGGATGTCGGCCTGGACGGTGCCGCGGACGCGGCGAAGGGTATCGGCCTTGATCTTGTCGTAGGTCTCGGCGGGCAGGACCTCGTCGCCGGACACGCCCAGCAGCATGAGCCCGAGGCCGTCGTTGCCCTCGGGCAGGTCGCCCTGGTAGCGCGGGCGCGGCTGGCCCTTGGCGGCGTAGATGGCCTCGATCTTCTTCTCGACCTCGTCCACGAGGCCTTCGGCGTGGATGTGCCGCTCGCACTGCTGATCGACGGCCGCGTTCATGAAAAAGCCCAGCAGCATCGGCGCGGGACCGTTGATGGTCATCGACACCGAGGTCTTGGGGTCGGCCAGGTCGAAGCCCGAGTAGAGCTTCTTGGCGTCGTCGACGTTGGCCACCGAGACGCCCGAGTTGCCGACCTTGCCGTAGATGTCGGGGCGGTGATCGGGGTCCTCGCCGTAGAGGGTCACCGAGTCGAACGCGGTCGACAGGCGCTTGGCCGGCGTGCCGTGGGAGACGTAGTGGAAGCGTCGGTTGGTGCGCTCGGGGCCGCCCTCGCCCGCGAACATGCGGGTCGGGTCCTCGCCCTGGCGCTTGAGGGGGAACACGCCCGCGGCGTAGGGGAACTCGCCGGGCACGTTCTCGGTGAGCACCCACCGCAGCACGTCCCCCCAGTCCTCGTAGCGCGGCAGGCAGACCCGCGGCACCTTGGTGTGCGACAGCGACTCGGTATAGAGGTCCTGCTCGATGACCTTGCCGCGTACGTTGAAGCGGTACTTGTCCGCCCGGTAGCGCTTGCGCTTGGCGGGCCAGTCGGCGAGGGCTTGCTTGCAGCCGTGGTCGAGCTGCCCCTCGAGGAGGTTGTAGCGGGCGACCAGATCGGTGAGGTACTCGGGCTCGCCCTCGATGTGCTGGACCGCTTCGACGACCGCGTCGGAGCCGCTGTCGACCAGCTCGACCGACGTGCGCCCCACGTTGGTGCGCAGCAGCTCGATGGTGCCGTGCAGCTGGTACATGGTGCGCGCCACCTTGCACTGCGCGTCGACGAAGGCGTCGTAGGCGTCGCTGTTCTCGACGATCTCGGCGAGGTAGCGCACCCGCTGCGGCGGGATGACGTAGCGCTTCTCGCTCATGGCCGCGGTGGGCTCGAAGCCCGAGCGCAGCGTGGCCTTGGTCCGCTCGGCGATGGTGTCGACCAGCTTGCGATACAGGGTGTTGGTGCCCGGATCCCCGAACTGCGAGGCGATGGTGCCGTAGACCGGCATCTGCTCCTCGGATTCCTCCCAGCGCTGGCGGTTACGCTTGACCTGCTTGCGCACGTCACGGAGCGCATCGAGCGAGCCCCGCTTGTCGAACTTGTTGATCGCGATGACGTCGGCGAAGTCGAGCATGTCGATCTTCTCGAGCTGCGTGGCCGCGCCGTACTCGGCGGTCATCACGTAGAGCGAGACGTCGCTGTGGTCGGCGATCTCCGTGTCGGACTGGCCGATGCCCGAGGTCTCGACGACCACCAGGTCGTAGCCCGCGGCCCGACAGATATCGATGGACTCGCGGACGTAGCGGGACAGCGCCAGGTTGCTCTGCCGGGTGGCGAGCGAGCGCATATAGACCCGCGAGTTCGAGATGGCGTTCATGCGGATGCGATCGCCCAGCAGCGCCCCGCCCGTGCGGCGCTTGGAAGGATCGACGGAGATGATGGCGATCGACTCCTCCTCGAAATCGGTGAGGAAACGACGCACGAGCTCGTCGACCAGCGAGGACTTGCCCGAGCCACCCGGTCCGGTGATGCCCAGCACGGGGATCGCCTCGGATTTTTCGGGCAGGTGCTTCACGAGGTCGGCGTAGGCATCGGGCTGATTTTCCGCCGTGGAGATCAGCTTGCCGATGACCTGAGGGTCACGCTCCTGCAGCGACTTCACCTGCTCGACCGAAGGCGCGGTGGTAGCGAAATCGCACTGCCGCAGCAGATCGTCGATCATCCCCTGCAGGCCCATCTGCCGCCCGTCGTCCGGGGAGTAGATCCGCGTGATGCCGTAGTCGTGCAGCTCCTGGATCTCGGTGGGGAGGATGGTGCCGCCGCCTCCGCCGAAGATCTTCGTCTTGGCGCCCGCCTCCTTCAGGAGGTCGTGCATGTACTTGAAGAACTCGACGTGTCCGCCCTGGTACGAGGTGATCGCGATGCCCTGCACGTCCTCTTGGATTGCGCAGCGCACGATCTCCGCGACGGAGCGGTTGTGGCCCAGGTGGATCACCTCCGCGCCCGAAGACTGGAGGATCCGTCGCATCACGTTGATGGCGGCGTCGTGACCGTCGAAGAGCGAGGCCGCCGTGACGAGGCGAATGTGATTTTCGGGGCGATACGGAGTCGGGAGTCCATCCACGGCCTCTCGGGGATACCCCACGGTCCGGGGGGCGTCCACGAGGCGCCACACAGGCGCCGCTTGGGCCCGGGCGAAGAGGATTTCACGCCTCTGGGCCGCTCCCTGGCCCCATGCATGCCCCGGGGGTGCATGACCGCGCGGTTTTCCGGCCGGCCCCGTCCGGCCTCGGGCCGCGGCCCCGGCCGCCGCTAGCGCTTGACCGTGTAGTCGACGACCAGCATCGTCGCGTCGCCGCCGTCCTCGTCGTCGTAGTGACGCAGGTAGACGTAGGGCGAGAACGAGTAGCGGTACTGCGAGTACTCATCGTTCGGAGTCTCCGGGTCGTCGAGCAGCGGCGGCGCATCACCGTTGATGGTGGTGCTGGTCTCCAGCCGGGTCGAGTAGCCGCGGTTGACCCCCACGCTCGCGCCGCCCTCGAACTGGAAGCCCGCCGCGCTGATGCCGGCCGAGGCTTCGAGCGACAGGCCCTGCATCGAGGAGACCTGCTCCGACTCGGACATCGTCATGCGGAAGTTGGCGCGGGCGACATCGGATGCCCACAGGTCGAGCGTGGGCGGGAAGAGCATGTCGTCGGCGGCGATGGGGCTGCCGTCGGGCAACATGGGCTCGCCGTCGTAGGTGCTGGGATCGCCGACGTCGTGATGGTGGTTGTCGGCGTAGGGCCCGTAACCCAGCGCATCGATGACCGCGTCGTAGCGATGCGACGACCACACCGTGGTGCCGCCGCCCACGGGGACCGCGACCAGGAAGCTCTCGTCGCGAGCCTCGGGCTCGGCGAGCCCGGCCGGGTCGTCGACGACGTACTCGAAGCCCTCGTAGCAGCCCCAGGCGAGCACCACCGCGCTGGCCTGCGGGCCCTGGACCTTGGGATCGGCCTGGGCGAGGAAGCCGGACTCGACGGTGGTCGACTCCGACGTCTCGAATGCAGAGCTGGTGGTGGCCGCGATGGTGGCCTTGACGCTGCCGCCGCTGCCGAACAGGCCGCCGCTATAGCCGACCGAGCCGTGCACCCCGAAGGAGACCCCGGTGGTGTTGCTCTCGGACATGGTGGTCGCCGTGCCGAAGCCGACGATCGAGCCGTCGGGCGAGTAGCGCCGGTCGTAGGGCGGGTAGTTGAGCACCGCGATGGGAGCCACGCGCCCGGTCATGGGCTTGGGCCCGCTGACGAGCTCGGCCATGGTCGCGTCGCCGTTGGTGTCGGCCAGCGCCAGGCGGATCGGGTAGTTGTCGTTCCCCGAGGGCTGCCAGGGACCACCCACGAACGAGCCGCCCCCGTTCCAGTCGATGACCTCGAGCTCGGCGTCGTCGGTCAGACCGATGAGCTGCGCCGGGCCGCCGTCCTCGAGCAGGCCCGCCTCGATGTCGATCATCTCGTGGTCCCCCGTGCCCCCCGAGCCCAGCGCGATGATGTCCTCGCCGTCGAGCGCATAGGCGGTGAACCAGTCATCGAGCGCATCGAGCACGCCCGCGTCGTACATGGTGACCACCTCGGCCAGCTCGTCGCCGTCGAAGTCCCCCACCGCCACGCGCCACGCCGCATACTCGGTCTGCACCTGGATCTGAGCCGGCTCCGCGTAGCCGTGGCTGACCAGGTTGACGATGACCAGCGTGCCGTAGCCCTGCGCGTCGGTCCCGGTGATGACCAGCTCCGCCCGACCGTCGCCGTCGACGTCCCCCGCCGCCGCGTCGTAGACGGTGACCCCCGGGATCGAGCCGCTCATGCACTGCGTCGTGGGCACATGGCACGACGTCCAGTTGCCCTCGGCGCTCACCGCCAGCACGTCGTCGAGGCTGTTGCCGTCGACGTCCCCCGTGGCCAGGGCGACCGGCACCAACCCCATGTCGAGCGTCGTCTCCTGCGTGGGGTGGATGACCCGCACCAGGTGCGACTGCTCGTGTGCCACCGCGACCGCGGCCGGCCGCACGCCCATCATGTAGCCCCCCGCGACGTCGACCGGCGTGTTGCTCCCCACCGCCGTCGTGTCCTCGAGGCTCACCCCGCCCCCGTTCACGTCGAAGCTCCACAGGTGGTGCTGGCCCCCGTTTTGCCAGTAGTCGATCATCACCACTTCGCCGTCGTCGACGAGCGGAATGAGCTGCCCCAATGGAGGATCGGCCCCCACCTGCCCCTGGCAGCGCTCGACCTGGCACACCCCGTCCTCGCAGACCTCCCCCGACAGGCAGTCCGCGGTCGAATCACACGTCACGTCCTCGAGCTCGTCCTCGGCATCGTCCGCGTCCGGGTCGGGCGGGATCTCGCCGCCGTTGTCCGGCTCGGTGCCTTGGGGTCCGCCATCGTCGACGCCCCCGTCCGCCGCTCCGTCGGGGCCGAGACCAGCTCCGCCTCCCCGGCCATTCGCACCGTTGCAGCCCAGCGCAAAGGTCAGCGCCAGCAGGGTCAGAGGAGTCGAGCGGAGGAGGGCTTCGGTGGGTGCGGCCATGGGAGAACGTAGGAGGCATACCCACTGACGGCGTTTCCATTCATGATGAAACATGAGCGGAGTCACGACTTTGCCCCGGGCACGAAAATGTCCTTGGAGATCAAAGCGTTGGCCGCCGATTTTTGATCGAAAAAACGTTCGAATGCGGATGAAAGGGCCCTCGCCAGGGACCTCCTCTGGAGTGAAGCGAGCGCGCAAAACGACGCCCCCAACGACGAAGCGGCGAGCCTCTCGTCGAGGACTCGCCGCCTTCGCTGGAGCCAGAAAACGCTGGCTGATTTACGGGCGCTCAGCCGCGCGGGTCGCCGCGTGGGCACCCACCGCCGCTGCAGCCGGACCACCCCACAGGATGTTGCCGCGGAAGCCCACGTAGAACATGCCGCTGGAGACCACGCGGAACTCCTCGGGGACTTCTTCGCGGGCGAGCGGGCTGTCGTATTGGCCGCCCAGCACGATGGCTCCGAAGCCGCCGAGGCCGAAGCCGACGTCGGCCGAGAAACCGACCGGGCCGCGCTGCAGACGGAAGCGCTCCGCTTCGACATCGTTGCCCACGCGGGTGGCGAGCTTGAACGACAGCGCCGAGGTCACCTCGATGTTGGGTGCCCATCGACCGCGGCCGAGCCAGTAGCGCATGGCCAGGCCGACGTTGCCCCACAGGTCACCGCCGTCGCTGAAGACGACGCCGCCCTTGGGGCCCATGCTCATGCGGGTGAAGCGAGTCTTGCCAACGTCCTCGAACAACGCGGGCAGCGAGACCCAGACGTCGTACTGCGCCCGGGCGCTGTTCCAGCGATCGACGTTGCCTTCGCTGACGTCACCCTGCCGTGCACGCAAGGCGTAGGCCCCCATCGCTTGCAGCTCGACGCTGTGGCGGCACGTGGGATCGGCAATGAGACAGCGCCAGCGCGCGCCCTCGGGAGCGGGCGGGGACTCGGGCTCGAGCCCATGGCGGGCACGGAGCTTCTCGAGATCGGCCTCGGTGTAATAGGGAGGGCCGGAGCGCTCGGTGGCCACGCGCAAGGTGCCGGAGTCGTCGCCCTCGGCAGCGGCCGTCTCGGCCTCGGTGGTGACCGCTTCTTCGACGGGCTCGGGCTCGGGCTCGGGCTCAGGCTCGGCGACGGGCTCGGAAGGCGCGACCTCGGCCGTCGCCTCTACCGCAGGCTCGGTCGGCGCGGCTTCGGCCACGGGCTCGGCTTCGGGGGTGGCCGGAGCGGGCGCGACCTCGCCGGGACGCTGGATCTGCGGTGCCTCGCCGGGCGGGGCCCACACGGACGCCAGGGCCAACAACGTGGGGATGGCGATGCTCACAGCGCACCTCCCAGGGCCGCACCCAGCACGGCGAGTGCGATGAGCGGACCCGCGGCGACGCCGTGGGCTCGGAAGCCGAAGCTCACCCGAGTGTCTTGGTCGAGGAAGTCACCGGAGGCGAACAACGCCCCCCAGCCTCCCCAGCCGAAGGCGACCTCGGCGTGCGTGCCGATGAGCGGCACCCCGGAGGTCAGCACCGGGCTGCGAACGCCACCGAGGCTGAAGTCGATGTGCATCGCATGCGGCCGCTGCGAGAGCCAGATCTGGTTGACCAGCGCGAAGCGGGTCGCGGGCGTGCGCTCGGACTCGGCCGAAGCCAGGCCGTCGTCGCTCGCCTCCACGGCGACCGCCCCGGTGCCCAGCGTCCAGCTGCCCACGATGCCGATGCCCCACGGATGCCACGCGTGACGCTTGAACATCAGCGGACGCATGACCATGCCGCCGCGGAAGCCGAAGTGCGCGTAGGGCATGTCGGGCCCTTTGTTGCTGGCAGGCGCTCGCATGCCGGCCGCGACCGCAGCATCGGCGATCAGCGAGACCTTGCAGTGCGAGCCGTCGACGAAACAAAACGCGCCGCTGCCCAGCGAGAGCACGGGAGTTTTGCGCTTGCGCGCGACGGTGGAATACGACGAGTCGGACGGAGCGTCGGCCTCGAAGAAGGGACCGAAGTCTCCGTCTTCGTCCGCCGCCTTGGCCACGACCTCGTCGTCGTGTACCGCGTCGGCCGGAGCAGCCTCGGCCTCCGGCGCCATCACGAACAAGAATGAAGCGAGCAGAGGGGTCACGATGAGCCGTTGGGCGGGGTGTATCGGGGACCAGGGTACACCCAGGCCCGCAGCTCGACGAAACCGCCAGTCTCGTCGTTGCAGCCGAACGGCTCCGTGTGCGCCCAACGGGGATGGATCATCCCGCTTACGCCTCACAGGCCAAAAAACGCCGACGCGGAAGGGCCGCCGAGCTCGGCCAAGACACGGACCCCAGCCCCTACGGAGCCCGGAAGCCGCCTTCGAACCGAGGTAGCTTTATGAGTCTTTGCTCACGATCGCGCTAGGAATGCCGTCCTAGGGCCGATAAAATGACCTGCGCCCCTGCGGCGTGGACCGAATGCCACGGCCGTCGAACATCACGGCGATGAACCCGCCGCCCCCCGACCAAGGTCTGGACTCCATCTCGCGAGATCACACGGCGATCGCTCCGAGTCCAATAGCGGCGCCCGCCCCGAAGCGCGGTTCGATTCGCGCGATCTCGACGATCGGGCGCTGGGCTTCGGGCGGGGCCCTGGCCGCCGTCGCTTGCGGTCCCGGCACCGCCGCGCCGACCCGCGCCGATGGATCGAGCACGGGCGCGGCCATGACCCCGTCGAGTTCGACCGGGAGCGCCGACCCGGCCGCCACCACTGCGACCAGCGTAGACGGGACCGGCTTGGACGAGACCGACTTCGGTGGGTTCGTCGACGACCCCGACATCGCGGTCGGCTTCGAGTGCGACATCTTCCTTCAGGACTGCCCGTCCGGGCACAAGTGCATTCCGTACGACGACCGGGGAGGCGGGTACCCGACCACGTGGGGATGCGTGCCGCTCGGACCCGAACCGGTCGACCTGGATGAGCCGTGCTCGTGGGACGGCGCCCCGTTTGCCAGCAGCGACGACTGCGGGGTCGGAGCGCTGTGCTTCGATCACGAACAGACGGACGATCCCTCGGACGACCGCTGCCTTCCGATGTGCGAGCGAGAGGGTCCGAGCGAAGTCAGCTGCCGCGACCCGGAGCTGTTCTGCAACTTCACGGGCAACAGCGCCTGGTTCGTCTGTGCTCGACGCTGCCATCCGCTGCTCGACGACTGCCCCGCGGCAGAAGTCTGCGCCAACAACCCGAACGGGTTGTTCTGCCAAGACAGCCCTCCCGACCCGGCCGGACTCGGCGAGCCCTGCGACTCCGTCGCGGGGTGCGAAGTAGGCTCGTACTGCATCGGTCCCGCGGCCACCGTCGACTGCGGCGGAGTCGGGTGCTGCACGCCGTGGTGCATCATCGGCGACGACACCTGCCCTCCCGACCACACCTGTCAGCCTTACTACACCGATGGGAGCGCGCCGCAGGGGCACGAAGGCCTGGGGGTCTGTGCGTTGCCGCCCTGAGCCGCCTACGAGTGGATGCCGAACAAGACGGTCAGCGCCGTCCGGTCCCAGCACGACCAGTCGACGCTGTTGCTCACGAACGGGTTCATGATCGAGTTGGGGTCCTGGTCCGGCGTCAGATCGACCTTGATCCCCTCGTTCGTCCCGGTATGTGCCAAGCCCATCGAGTGGCCGACCTCGTGCATCACCGTATGCACGACCTCGGGGTCGGACATCGTCAGCAGGCGCGTCGCCAACGTGATGGGCGAGCCGGGATCGACATAGGTCCGACCGTTTTGGACATACTCGATCTCCGGTTCCGTCCCCACGCCGAGATCATCGACGTTGATGATGTCGTGGTCGGGGTTGTGCGTGTCCTGGATCTTGATGTCGATGGAGTGTGCGCGGCCCCATGGATCCGCGGGACAGTCGCGGTAGTCGTCTTCGACCACGAATCGATAGCGGAGCAGCAGGTGCTCGTCGCTCCATTTCTGAGCGGCTCGAACGATGTTGTTGCGCAGCGAGGTGTACTGAGTCTGGGTAATGTCGCCGATGTCTCGGGCCGCGATGACGTCGTTGAGGCCGAGGCAGAGCACCATCTTCGCGCCGCCCGATAGCCGCGGCAGGTCGACGAACGGCGAATACCGCCGCTGTCGAAAAGTAGAATCCTCGGACACCGCAGCCTCGTCGCAGCCGACGCCCGAGATTGCGATCAAAGAGGTCAACAGGAGCGCCCGGCGGCGCGATCGCGATCGGCTCGGTTCGATGGTCATGAAGTCTCCCCATCGACGTCGCACCATCGACGCCCGAGGGTCGGCCACTCGTCGTTCCCTCGGGCGGGGCGCGACCGTCGTGTCCTTGGAGTCACCCCGCGCGCCGGGACTTATTCAGTGCGCTCGTCCAGGTGCGGCACGATGGCGATGAGCAGCATGCTGGGAATCGTGACCACGAAGGTGAGCGCGAAGTAGGGGCCGTAGCCGAGCGCCTCGGCCAGGGTTCCGCTGGCGAGCCCCGCCAGGAAGAACCCGATGCTCATCAGCGCGGTGAGCAAGGCCATGTGGGCCGCCTTATGGTCGGGATTGCAGCACCGCATGATGTAGACCATGAACACCGCCGTCCCCAGGCCCGCGCCGAAGTGCTCGATGGTGATGATGACGGTGATCGTGCCCAGGCCGATCTGCTCTGGCTGCGGCCAGAAGGCGAGCCCGGCGTAGAGCAGGTTCAGCACGTTCTGGGCGATCACGAAGGGCCAGATCCACCGCCGTAGGCCGTGCTTGGCGATGAGATAGCCGCCCAGCAGGGTCGCGACGAAGGTCGACACCATGCCCACCGTGCCGTTGGCGAAGCCATAGGTGGCCAGGCTGACGTCGAGCTCGCGGTGCAGGAAGGGCCAGCGCATCTTCTGGAGGAAGGACTCGCCCGTCCGAAACAGGAGGACGAAGGCCAGCAGCGCTCGCACCCGCGGCTGGGCGAGGAACACGACGAAGGAGCGCGCGTACTCGGAGTCGTGGCGGTCGAGCCAGCGCTGCACCCGGGACAGCACGGCCAGCACCGCGAGCATGATGATCAGCAAGCCCAGGCCGATGATGCCGGGCAGGGTCCGAGCGCTGAGGAAGCCGTCAGACCCCTCCGCCGCGAGCCCCCACCACTCGGTGCCGTAGCCCCACAGGCCCAGCGCCACCGCGATGCCCACGACGAGCAATGCCCGGGGACTCACCATGCGTCGCAGCAGCTCGGAGATCGGCTTGCCCCGGGCCTCGGGCGCGGGCAAGGCCCACGCGTGGTAGGCCGTCATCGCGATCATGACCCCCAGCGAGACGAGCCAGGCGATGCGCCACCCCTGGAGATCGGCGAGCACCAGCAGCGGGCCGTTGATGGCCAGCATCGCCAGCCGATACGCGGCCGCCCGATAGCCGACGTAGCGCGACTGGTCCTCGGGCTCGAGCGCCTCGAGGTAGTAGCCGTCGACCGCGATGTCGTGCGTGGCCGAGCCCATCGCGATGACCATGAACACCGCCGCGACGATCCACGCGGGCGTGTCGACGTCGCCGACCGCGGTGAGCACCGCGAGCAGCACGCAGAGGATGACCTCGAAGCCCACCAGCCAGCGCCGCTTGGTCTCGTACTGATCGACGAAGGGGCCCCACAGAAACTTGAGGTTCCAGGGCAGGTGCAGGATCGCGGTGAGGCCGAGGCTCGACAGGCTCAGGCCCATCACCGTGAACAAGGCGTCGGCCGCCGAGTTGACGATGGTGTACGGAAAGCCTTCGCCGAAGTACGTGGTCGTGACCCAGGCCCAGGGGCGCTGCCACCAGCCACCCGGAGTGGGCGCGGGGCTCGGCGAGGACGGGGTCGAAGAAGACACGCGGGTCGATGATGCCCCAAACCGCGAATTCGCCAAGAAACTGGCGTTCAGCCCCAGGTCGGCAGCGTATGCGACCAGCTGAGCCACGCCGACACCAGCGCGAGCACGACCAGCGCCGCGGCCACCCAGCGCGCGCTCTTCGAGCCCTGGGCCCAGCGCTGCCACGCCAGCCCCAGGCCGACCGCGAGCAGGGGCATCAGCGGCACCAGGTAGCGGTGGTCCTCGCCCGCTCCGCCGGTCGGCGTGCGGTGCATGGCCAGCAACACGATCCAGGGCAGCGCGCCCAGCAGCCAGCGTCGCTCGGCGTGCGCGGCGAGCCCGAGCACGCCCACCAGCATCACCGGGGCCAGCGCGAGCACGCCGGCTCCCTGCCCCAGGCCCCACAGCGACCACGCCCCACCGAGGGCATTGCCCGAGAAGGTGCTGCTGCGCTCGCGGGCGAACTCGAAGTTGGCGTGGTGGTCGTAGCCGATGCTCAGCGGCGAGCCGAAGGCTGCATCGTGATAGGCGAAGGTCGCGGCGAGGATCGGCAGCGCCCCGAGCACGACCCAGGGCGCCGCGGCGAGCCAGCGCTTGGGGGGCACCGCGCACAGCCCCACGCCGAGCACGAGCAGCCCCACGAGATAGTCGACCGAGCTGGCCCAGCCTGCGGCGAGGCCCGCCCCGAGCAGCGGCCAGCGATGTACCGCGGGCCAGCTGCCGTCTTCGGCGATGCGCCCGATCCCCGCCTCGAGCCCGAGCACCGCCCATACCGCCAGGGCTCCCGCGCTGACATGCGAGAACAGCACGATCGAGTAGGGCCCCCACAGACAGCCCACGCCCAGGGTCATCCCGGCGAACACCTGAGCGGGTACGGAGAGTTCGCGGCGCCGGAGCAGCAGCACGACCCCCATCACGCCGAAGACGCCCATCGCCGCGCAGTGCACGGCCAGCATCAGCGCCGTCCCCTGCAAGGTGACCAGGGGCGGCGCGCGTCGGCGCATCCGCTGCACCCGCGCCATGTACGTCTGCACGTAGCGCGGCGCGGCCGGCTGCACCATGACCTCTTTTGCCTCGCGGCTGGCCTCGAACAACGCGGGGTCGAGCGCCGATCCGAGGGCGACCGCGGGCGCGGCCAACAACGCCGTGCCGGGCGGGCGATCGGAGTAGTCCACGCCCGAAAGCCGAGAGCGATCGACCCACAGCGTCAACGCCACGTCTTCACCCAACGCCGTCTCGCCGCGGAGCAGGGCCCGCGACAGCGCCAGGTGACTGCCGTCGTTGCTGCTCACCAGGCCGGGCGCCGCCCAAAACCACAACACTCCCAGCAGTCCCAGGCACAGCCCCAGGATTCGCCGCGAGTCGCTCATCGTGGATCACGGTATCCCGAATCGATCGGCGCGCAAAGCGGACTCGCGAGCGGTCGTCATCGCGCCCGGCCTGCGCTCCCCGTTCCCGAATTGGGGTATGGTCCTCCGCCGTGCCCGGACCCGACGACGCGATCGTACTCGAACACGTCAGCAAGGCCTTTGGCAGCCACACGGTGCTCGACGACATCAGCCTCACGGTGAAAAAGGGCTCCATCACCGTGCTGCTGGGGCCCTCGGGCACGGGCAAGTCGGTGCTGCTGCGCATCCTGGTCGGGCTTTTGCGCCCCGACAGCGGCCGGGTGTTCGTGGGCGACCAGGACATCGCCGCCCTCGACGAGAGCCGCCATCGCGACCGCAAGAAGCTGTTCCAGGTGCGTCGCAAGTTCGGGATGCTCTTTCAAGACGGCGCGCTCTTCGACGACATGAACGTCGCGGACAACGTCGCCTTCCCGATGCGCATGCACACCAAGATGCGCGAGGCGGAGATCCAGGCCAAGGTCGCCGACAAGCTGGCGCGGGTCGGCCTGCCCGGCTCCGAGCACAAGTTCCCCTCCGAGCTTTCGGGCGGCATGCGCAAGCGCGTGGCCTTCGCCCGGGCCATCGCGCTCGAGCCCGAGATCGTGCTGTGCGACGAGCCCAGCTCCGGCCTCGACCCGGTGATGTCCGCCACCCTCGACGAGCTCATCATGGAGATGCACCGCACCCTGGGCATCTCCTTCATCGTCATCTCTCACGACACCGCGGAAGCCCGCACCATCGCCGATACCATCGGGATGCTGGCGGGGGGCAAGCTCGTGGCCTACGGGCCCAAGGATCAGCTCGAGCACGACTGCCACCCCGCGCTACGCCAATTCTTCGACCGGGCCACCGAAGGTCCGATCCAGGTCGTCTGATATGAACCGCACCCACATCGGGCTGGGCATCTTCGTGCTCGGCACTCTCGGCTTGCTCATCTGGCTCGCGCAGGGCATCGGCGCCCTCGGCAGCGGCGACGGCGTGCGCTACGAGGTTCGCCTGGAGCACGCGGCCGGCCTGGTCACCAACAACGCGGTCAAGATCGCGGGCGTCGAGGTCGGCAAGATCGAGAAGATCGGCATCGACCACGACATCGCCGTGCTCACCCTCAAGGTGGACGAAGAGATCGTGCTGCACGACGACGCGGTCGCGATCGTGCGGGCCAAGAGCCTGCTGGGTGAGAAGTACCTGCAGCTGGAGCCCGGCGACCGCCAGAGCCCCGTGCTGGAGCCCGGCTCCGAGATCGTCAACATCAAGACTCACTTCGAGATCGACCAGGTGCTCAACGCCCTGCAGCCCCTGCTGGGCGGCGACGAGTCCATCGCCGGGGTGCTGGGGCCGCTGGCGGAGCGCATGGCCAAGCTCATGGACGACGCCACGGGGGAGAACGGCAAGCCGCCCATCATCACCCGCGCCGACATCGATCAGCTCGTCGACGACGTGAAGACCACATCGGCCAGCGTCCGTCGCATGACGACCGAGAACGAGGAAGACCTGCGGGCCATCGTCAAGCGGACCCGTCGGCTCACCGAAGACCCTCGCATCGATCGCATGCTGACCCGCGGGGCGAGCCTCACCGTCACCCTCGACGATCGACTGCCCGACCTGCTCGATCGCGTCGACCGCTCGCTGGCCAAGCTGGAGAAGCTCGCCGACGTGGTCGACGAAGATCGGGCCGCGAAGATCGGCACCATCATCGACGACGCCACCGTGGCCATGGCCAACCTGCGCACGCTGTCCAAGGACTTGCAGGGGCTGGGCTCGACCATCGAGCCGCTCGTCGAAGACATCGCCGCGCTGACCAAGCGCGCCCTGTCGCTCGACGGTCCGACCATCCGCCAGTTCATGCAGAAGGAAGGCGTGAAGGTCTACTTCGGCACCAAGGGCGAAGCGGCCAAGGCCATGCGCCCGTGAGCGCTTCGCCGCGCGAGTACTGACAGTTCGAAGTACTCGAGCGCGCCGATGAGCGCAGCGGCGAGCGGCTTCGCGACCGGTCCAGCGGCCGGCCATCGTTCCTCAGGGAAACCCTGTCCCAAAGCCGCTCCATGCGGTAACTCGCGGCCTTTTGGTCATTGTTATCAGTGTTTTCTGTTTCTCAAAACACAACGAGTGCAGTAGGTTGACGGCCAACGAACGCGGACATTGGGTCCCGTTCGACTCGGGTCGGCCTTCCCGATCTCGACCTCGATCCCGGCGATCGAGGTCGCGCACGGAGGGCCATGCGGAGCGTCGCGCCCACCGATCGAACCCATGGGGGAAGGGTCGCGACGGTCGAAAGAAGTGTGTCGATGAAGCTACGTAGCCACCCAACCATCCGACTCGGTACTGCCCTGATGAGCCTGTCGCTCGCGCTCGCGTGCTCGGCCGACGGCACGGGCGAAGAGCTCGAGCTGCTGCAGGACGAGGGCAGCTCGGACGGTGCTCGACCGGAGGGTCCCGACACGCTGACCGCCGACCCCGATGCCGTCAAGCGAGTCGCGGGCTTCGACGTGACCATCGCCGAGGCGGGTGCGGACATCAGCCTCAGCTGGGGTGGCCTGGGCGCGGGCTTCGACTACGACGTGTGGCGTTCGACCAGCCCCTACTTCTCGCCGGGAGATCCGGGGTCGACGATGCTCGCGGGCGCCCTGGTGGGCACCGCCTACACCGATGTGGGCGGCAACGACACCACGAGCTACTACTACCGCGTCGAGGCCAGCGACGGCACCAACGACTACCAATCGACGCTGGTGGGCAAGTTCGTGCAACCGATGGTCGCGAGCGGGTGGACGCTGCTCGGCTTCCCCTTGCTGACCAACACCACCCTCGACGCGTCCACGTTGGTGGGCAGCATTCCGGGCGCCACCGAGGCGCTGCGCTGGTACCCCTTCGCCAACTACGATCCCACCGACACGTTCCCCAACAACTTCGATTGGGACGCAGGCGAGGCGGTGGCCGTCAACGCGGGCGCGACCGGTCCGAGCACCTTCACCCAGGTCGGCTACGTCCCCGAGGACACCGACGTCGACCTGGTCTTGGACCCCAACGTGGCCCCGGGCTTCGACGCCAACGTCGTCACCGCCCCGCTTTCGATGGCGGCCATGACCACCACCGACCTGTTCGCGGCCGAGCCGACGATCTCGCGAATTCGCCAGTGGAACACCGCTACGCAGAGCTTCGACGACATCTACGCCAGCGGCTGGAGCCCGACGGGCAGCGTCCCCTTCACCATCGATCCGGGCCAGGGCGTGTGGCTGTACACCACCGCCGATACGGTCTGGCCGCTGTGCGAGAACGACCCCGCCTGGGGTGACCTGCTGTCGGTGGGCCCGACCACCGCGACCGCCCCGGGTGGCTTCTCGACGCTTCCCCCGGCGATGGCGATGGCCGAGGACGGCAGCTACGTCATCGCGTGGACCGACGAGACCGACTTCCGCGTCTGGGCGCAGCGCTTCGGAGCCGACGGCCTGCCGCTGGCCCCCGCCGCTGCGATGTCCGACGTGGGGCAGTTCGTCAACGAGGGGCCGGCCGTCGCGATGGCGGCCGACGGCAGCTTCGTCGTCGCCTGGACGCCCACCAACCAGGGCACCTTTGCCACCTACGCGCGGGTCTTCGATCCGGCCGGCGTCGCGACCACGCCCACCATCACCGCCAGCCCGCTGGGCACTCACTTCGTGACCGGCACGCCCTCGGTGGCGATGGACGACGACGGTGACTTCGTCGTCACCTGGACCAAGGTGGGCACCTCGCCCTTCGCTCCCTTCTCGCAGCGCTTCGCCGCCGACGGTACGCCGCAGGGCACCTTCTTCCAGGTCTCCGATCCCTCGGACTTCGTGACCGGCCAGACCGCCACCGCGATGGACGAAAACGGCGACTTCGTCGTCGCCTGGACCTCGGTGGGCGTGCCTCCCTTCGCCCCCTTCGTGCGGGTCTACGCCGCCGACGGCACCCCGCTCACCGGCCCCGTGCAGGTCAGCGACGTGGGCACCTTCTCCACCGACGGCGCGGCGGTGGACATGGCCGCCGACGGCAGCTTCGTGGTCGGGTGGCGAGACGGCTCGGACTTCTTGATCCGTGCCCGCACCTACGACGCCACGGGCACGGCCACCAGCCTGCCGATCCCCGTCAACCCGGTGGGGACCTTCGCGGGCGAGGACTTCGACGTCTTCGGCGACGGAGCACGGCCGAGCCAAGGCGTGGCGATGTTCGACGACGGCACCTTTGCCGTCACCTATCGCGCCTTCGACAACGGCGACGAGGATGCGTACCTGGCCCGCTTCGCTGCCAACGGCATACCGTTCATGGCCCCCGAGAACATCTCGCCCGTACCCGGTCAGTACTACTCGATCCCGCGCGTCGCGGCCGAGGGCTGCCGGGGCGACTTCGTCGTGGGCTGGGCGAACTGGCAGGCCCCCTTCGCTCCGCAGCACCTGCTCCAGCTGTCCGACGACGACTCCGACGGCACCGCGGATCAGTGCTGCTCGCTGCCCTAGGCCGCGGCTCGTAGACACCGAAGCCTCGCCCATCGCTCGCCCAGTCGGGATAGACTGCGGGGGTGGGCGGGGATTCGCAGAGCAATGACGACATCACGCGGGTCCTGGGAGATTCCGCCCCCGCCCTCCTCGCGACCGAGCTCCCCCAAGGGGCGACCTTCGGTCGCTATGTCGTGGTTCGCAAGCTCGGGGCCGGGGGGATGGGCGTCGTCTACCTCGCCTACGATCCCAACCTCGACCGCGCCGTCGCCCTGAAGGTGTTGCACGCGGGCGGCAGCCGAGGCGACCGGGGCGCGGCGCAGCAGCGGTTGCTGCGAGAGGCCCAAGTGATGGCTCAGCTGTCGCACCCGAACCTCGTGCCCGTCTACGACGTCGGTACCTTGGACGAGCACGTGTTCGTCGCGATGGAATTCATCGAGGGTGGCACCTTGTCGCAGTGGTCGCGCACCGAGACGCGGCCCTGGGCGCAGGTCCTCGAGATCTTCATCGGGGCGGGGCAAGGGCTGGCCGCGGCCCACGACGCGGGCGTGATTCACCGCGACTTCAAGCCCGACAACGTGATGGTCGACCGCAAGGAGCGGGCCCGGGTCATGGACTTCGGGCTCGCGCGCGCGACGGAGCCCGGCTCGCCGAGCGACGACGCCGCCACGGGTCGCATGGTGCGGCCAGACTCCGACTCGAGCGACTCGCTGGCGAGCATCTCGGTGTCCACCGCGGACTCGCTGACCAAGACGGGCATCGTGCTCGGGACCCCGGCCTATATGGCACCCGAGCAACACATGGGCGAACCACTCGACTTCGCCGCCGACCAGTTCAGCTTCAGCGTCGCGCTGTACGAAGCGCTCTACGGTGAGCGGCCCTTCGCGGGCAACACCGCCGCCAAGCTGTGCCGCGCGATCCTCGACGAGCAGCTCCAGCCGCCGCCCGCCGGCCGGGAGGTTCCCAAGGGTCTACGTCAGATCATCGTGCGGGGCCTGGCCCCGAACCCCGCCCACCGCTGGCCTTCGATGACCGCGATGCTCGACGCTCTGGTCCAGCGCCAGCAACGGGCTCGTCGGCTCCGCAGCAACCTTCCCGCCGTGGTCTTGCTGGGGGGTCTCGCCGGAGGGAGCGTGTGGTGGCAGGCCCAGCGGGAGCAGCCCTGCCAAGGCAGCGAAGCTGCGCTGGCCGAGCTATGGAACGATCAGGAGCGCCAGCGACTTCGGTCCGCGTTCGAGGCGACCGAGGTCCCCTACGCGCCCCAGGCGGCCGAGCGCACCACCGCG
This sequence comes from Myxococcota bacterium, assembly GCA_039028615.1. Taxonomy (GTDB): domain Bacteria; phylum Myxococcota_A; class Polyangia; order Nannocystales; family Nannocystaceae; genus Paraliomyxa. The sequence goes on from JBCCHT010000007.1 coordinate 176,559, forward strand.
CGCATCGATCGATGGGGCGAGCAATGGGTCACCCACCGTCGCGACGCATGCGAAGCCACGCACGTCCGCCACGAGCAATCGGATACCGCCCTCGACCTTCGCATGCACTGCCTCGCCGGACGCAAGCGAGCGCTCGAGGGGCTGCTGAGCGTGCTGCACTCGGCCGAGGCCGGCACGGTCGAGCATGCGATCTCCATCGTCGAGCAGCTGCCCGGCCCCGAGCACTGCGACGACCTCGAAGCGCTTCGATCCGAGCTGCCTCCCCCCGAAGATCTCGAGCTGCGCGAGCGGGTGAACCGAAGCCTCGTCGAGCTGGGAGAGGTCGGCGCGCTGATCGGCGCCGCGCGATACCCCGAGGCCCGGACCGCCATCGACGAGCTCGATCGCAAGGTCGCCGACATCGACTATCCCCCGCTGAGGGTCGCCCTCGGGATGGAGCAGGGCATCCTGCTGCACTCCGAAGGCGAGAGCGAGAAGGCGATCGAGCTGTTCCGGGACACGCTGTGGGCCGCCGAGGCCGGGGGCATGGACCGCACGGTGGCCGAGCTCGCGCTCAAGCTCGTGCTCGTGCTGGGTCACGAGCGCGACGAGTTCGACCGCGCCGAGAGCTGGGTGACGATGGCTCGAGCCAAGCTCGAGCGCATCGGCAATCCCCCCAAGATTCTCGCTCGGCTCGACCGCATGCTGGGCAATCTCGCGGACGCGAAGGGCGACTACGAAGTGGCGGCCACCCACTTCGAGGCCGCCCTCGCCTACTGGCAGAGCCTCGACCCTCCCAGCGTGCTCCGAGCGCGAGCGCTGGGCGACTACGGCAAGGTGCACTTCAGAGCGGGGCGCATGAAGGAGGCCGCCGCGACCTTCGAGCGCGCGGCCGAGCTCATGGCGGAGGTGCTGGGCCCCGAACACCCCGACGTGGGGAAGACCCTGTCCAATGCCGCCGTCGCCCACCATCGAATGGGCGACTACGACCGGGCTCGGGCCACCTTCGAGCGCACCATCGAGGTCCTGCAGGCCGCCCAGGGCCCCGACCACATCTCGTTGGCCGGCATCTACACCAACCTCGCGGGCGTGCACTATCGGCTCGAGAACTACCAAGAGGCCATCGATGCGGGGCGTCGCTCCGTCGCGATCAAGCGCGCTCGGCTCGGGCCCGAGCACCCCAAGATCGGGCTGAGCGTCAACAACATCGCCTTGGCCCAGAGCAAGCTCGGCGACCACGAGTCGGCGCTCGCCAGCTACCGCGAAGCCTCGGCCTTGCTCGCCAGGCTCGGCCCCGAGCACGTCTCTCTCATCGAGCCGCTCATCGGTGAAGGCGAAGAACTCCTCCACCTGGGCCGGGCCCACGACGCGATCGCGCCGCTCGAGAAGGCCTTTGCGCTGCAGCAGACCAACGACCACGAGCCCGTCCGCCTCGCCCTGCCCGCCTACATGCTGGCGCGCGCGCTATGGGACGGCGGCGGTGACCAGGCTCGAGCCGTGGCCGTCGCTCGTCGGGCCGCGGAAGCCTCCCGCGACGCGACGATGCCCGAAGATCGCCGCCTCGCCGAGCGCATCGAGACCTGGCTCGGCGAGAAGGCACCCGCGGACTCGCCGTAGTCAGCGAGCGTAGGGCGGGCCGGGTGGCGGCCCGAGCCCACCGGGCGGCGGCATGCCGGGCGGAGCCACGCCGGGCGGCGGTCCGAGGCCCCCGGGCGGAGGCATGCCGACTGCGCCGGGCACCCCCGCGGGCTGGCGCCGCGGTCCTCCGCGGTCGTCCTCGGCCTGCTGCCGCATGATGGCCGCGACCAAGCCCGCCAACGCCCCCGCGTACACGAAGGGCAGCTTCGTGAACGACGAGTTGGGTAACAGATCGGCCGCGTTGATCGCCGCGGTGAGAGCCATCGCCCCCATGAGGATTCGGTCCGTCGGATCACGCACCTTCCCCAGCTTCCGCCATGCGGCCAAGATCGAGAACGACGCCATCCAGAACCAACCAATGACGCCCAGGCCACCGCGCATGCTGTAGTGGATGGCCCACTCTCCGTCGGTCACCGAGATGTCCTTGCCAGAGTCGGGGTCGTACTTGCGGTTGCGCCCGTACGACCCCCAGCCCCATATCGGCTTTTCCCGGGTGTGTTCGATGAGGATGTCTTCGTTCTCGAAGCGGAACGCGAGCGAACCCGCCCGGTCCTCGCTGTAGCTCTCCGCCAGCTCGATGATGTCGTCCACGGGGAACCACCCCTGGGCGCGAGTGAGCGGGAACGACAAGAAGATCATCGCCAGCACGAACGCAGCGCGCATCATCATCTTGGCCGAAGTGAACAGGAACACGGGGATGACCCCGGCCGCATAGACGACCACGGCCACGTTCCGTGAGACGGACAGCGCGAACAGAATGATCCCGGTAGCCATCGCCCCGGAGATCTGGGGTGTGATCTTCTCCTTGATGCGGTGCATGGTCATCGCGCCGCACAGTCCGATGAATTCGAACATGGCGACGCCCAGACCGCTCTGCATGAACACGGTGGGCTTGTAGCCGTCGCCTCGCATGTTATGGGCGAAGCCGGTGGCGTGATAGCCGTACAGCTGCCGATGCAGCTGGGGACTCATGATCCCTTCCCACAACATCGCCGGCACGTAGACCAGGCAGCCGATCACGAAACCACGGAGGAACAAAATGGCCTCCTCGCGGCTCTGGATCAGCATCTGCCCCACGGCAAAGGGCGCCACGAAGGTGATGAAGTCGGTGATCGACATCGCGATCATCTCCTTCTGCGGCAGCGGCGGGACGATGACGATGGGATAGACCGGACCCCCGGGCCACGCCTCCTTGCCTCCCCACATGAAGCTCTCGGGGTTGGTCAGCGCGGTACCGAAATTGCCTACGACCAATATGAAGAAGAACGATTGGATGCCCCGTAGAAGGCGCATCTTCTCGAAGCGACTCTTGGCCGTCATGTACAGCCCCACGAACGCGCACGCGGGCGCGATCAGGTGCTTGTCCATGGCCGGGAGGATCGGCGGGTCGAAGGCCGCCTTCTCGGGCAGCAGCATCGTCCCCCAGATGACGACGATGAACGCCGCCTTCCGAGGCTTGTGCTGCGCAAAAATTATCGCCGTGATCGGTATGAACAGGAACAGGATGAAATGCGCAAATGGTCCTGGGATCCGCACGGTGCGACCAACCCCATCATAGTCCAAGCGCTGCGAGACGACGAGGCCCGCGAACGCTGCGCCGCCTCGTGGCCCGACGGAGCCGCTTGGCTCAGCTCTTGCGGAAGATGAGGATATTGCCCATCGCGGGGCCGGCGAGGCCGACCTTGTCGAGCCACATCTCGTTACCGACCTGAATGGCCCGCTTGGCCGCGTCGACGGGCACCGAGGTGTAAAGCTCGGTCAGCTGCCCGGCAAAGCGCTCCTCCAGCGTCATGCCCTGCTCGGCCATGAACCGTGTCAGGAAATCCATGTCGGTCATGCGGACCAACATCTCGCCACCGGGTTTTTGATACCAGCTCTCGATGCCCCGGGCGGTGCGCTTGCGGGTCGGAACCTGCCGGCCGAGCACCGTCTTGATCAGGCGTAGCATGGGCTCCCACACCTGGACATGCAGGGACTGCATGTTGTTCTCCATGATGACGAGCTTGCCCCCGGGCGCGGTGACCCGAGCGAGTTCCCGCAGCGCCTGCTCGAGGTTGGGGATGTGCATGAGCACGCCCCAGCAGCTGACGTAGTCCCACGAGCCGTCTTCGAAGGACAGATCGAGCAGGTTGCCCTGGCGGAGTTCGATCTCCCCGGCCATGCCCTGCTTGGCGAGATAGTCGCGGGCTTGCGCCAGCGCGGACTCGGAGAAGTCGACGCCGGTCACATTGAAGCCGCGACGAGCCAGGCGCACCGCGTGAAAGCAGTAGCCGCAGCCGGCGTCGAGGAGTCGAGCGCCCCGCGGGGCATGCAGACGCCGAACGATCTCGTCGTAGGCGCGATCGTAGAAGCGATCCATTTGAGGCGAGAGGTACTGGCCCTCCCACTCCTCGTGGATCTCGTCGCGGTGCAATACGGTGTCCGAGACCGCCTCCGTGCTCACGCGCCCCTTGTTCTCGCCGTCTGACATCGCGGCAAGCATAGGCGAATTGGCTCCGAGTGTCCGCGCCCGCAGTCGTCCCGAAACGAGGGTCTCCGTGCCCGTGATTCGCGGCGAAATCTGCCCGGCTCGGGTGCAATCGCGCTGGCGCTGCGACAACACCGCGCTCGGGATGAAATCGAAACTCCGTTCGCCGAGCAAACGGGTATCGTGGGCGCCGAGGATGCGAGCCTTCTCATGATCGACTCTCGGCGTCACCGTTTCGAGCCCGGCGCAGGACGGGCGCGACTGTGGTCCGCGGTCGCCCTCGGCGGCCTGGTGGGCGTGGGCTCCGGCGCCTGCCGAAACACGCCGCCGACCACCGCGGGCGGCAGCGGTAGCACCACCGTCGGCGGCTCCACGGCCCCGAGCGCGACCGCCACGGCGAGCTCCGACGCCGATTCCTGGGGCGGAGGCATGGGCGGCACCACGACGCCGGTCGGCAGCTCGAGCGACGGGGCGTCGACGACCGACCGCGGCACGACCGGAGACCCCGCGTGCACACGCAACGTCGTGCTCATGGGCTACTGGCCGCCGACCAACGAGATGCTCCGCCCCTGGAGCACCAACGCGACGCAGAACCCGGGCGGCTGGGTCGGCGAGAACTGGGGCGGTCACGGCTACGACGTGTACTCGTTCTTCCCCGAGTTCCCGCCCGATGGCGACCCCACCAACGACTCCATCGGTGACGACGGAGCGGTGGGCTCCCCTCGCTTCGATCTACGCGTGGACTACCAGGCCACCTCCGAGGATTTCTGGCGGATCATCGACACGCACCAGCCGGTCATCTTGATCACCACCAGCCGAGGCGGACAGATCGGCTGGGAGCTCGAGGCCATCGAGGGCGGTCACGGCCAGGGCAACCCGGGCGGACCCGCGCAGGATTGGTCTTCGGATCAACACGGCGCGGTGCAGCTGCCGACCGAGACCAGCATCGAGCCGCGATCGTGGGATGCCATCTCGATGTACCGGCAAGGCGACACGCTGCCCAGCCAGCTCCCCCTCGACGCCATTGTCAACGCGACCGAACCGCTCGGCGTGACGTCGGTCGAGATCGATCCCAACACCAGCGGTAACTTCCTCAGCGGCTTCTTGGGGCTCCACGGTCTGTACTACCAGTCAATTGCTCCCCATGCGGTGGCCGCCGGGCACATCCACGTGGGCTTCGGACTTCCGGTGGCGGATGCCGCGGTGCTGATCGAACAGACCCTGCAGACGGTCTTGGAACAACACCCCGCTCGGTCGGTGCCCTGCTCGCCGCGATGACGCCACGCGCTTGAGCTTTCGCCGCGCCCGTGGTCCCCTTGCCCTCGGGGGACGACTGGATGAAGAGCACGAAGCTTGGGCTGTGGATATCGGCATTGGCCGCCGTCGCATGTGGGACGCAGGCCGAAGATGAACCGCCAGCGCAGACCAGCGCGGCCAGCTCGGGGCTGACCGCGGCCGGCGAAGGCACCTCGGGCACCGCTGCGGGCGAGGGCTCCGAGGTGGAGACCGGAGCCGGCGAGGGCAACACCAGCGGCGTCCCGCCGATGTCGACCACCGACTCGGGTGACGACGAGGACAGCGGCGGCGGACCCCTATTCGACCTGGGGATCATTCCCGACACCCCCGCCGACGACAGCTGCCAGCAGGCGATCGACATCGTGTTCACGATGGACGTGTCGACCACCATGAGCAGCTTCATCCAGATCCTCTCCGACGAGATCCTCGCGGTGGATGCCGCCATCGCCGAGCTCGACATTCCCGAGGCGCCCCACTACGGCCTCGCCGTGTTCGTGGACGATGCGCTGCTCGTCAACGGGGGCGCCCCCTATGTCGACGCCACCGCGCTGCAGGCCGACTTCGACATGTGGGCCGCGTTCACGGCGAGCAACCAGCAGGTCGGGGGCGGCGGCTCCAACAGTACCTGGGAGGAAAACAGCCTCGACGCCCTGTACTTCGCGGCCGACGAGTTCCAGTGGCGACCGGCGGAGAGCACCATTCGCATGGTGATCCACGTGACGGACGACACCTTCTGGGACGGGCCCACGGTCGGCAACGGCGTGATGATCCAGCACGGCTACGGCGAGACGGTGCAGCGCCTCCAGGACCAGATGGTCCGCACCTACGCGTTTTCCGACGACATCGGCGGCTCGTGCAATTGCGACGACGTGACCCCCGGCTGGTCCTCTCCTTATATGGGCGCGCTGCCGATCCCCGAGGCGACCGACGGCAGCAACTACCCCATCGCCGAGGTGCTCGGCGGAACCGTGTCGCTCAGCGATGCGATCACCGAGGCCGTCGAAGAGAGCTTCTGCGACATCTACACCCCGCAGGGCTGAGCGACTCGGTCGTCACGCGTCAGCAGGGGCTGCAGGGCGGACGCAGGGGATCGTTGTGCACCTCGTCGAAGACCGTGTCCGCCACCGCTTCGAGCACGTAGGTCGACAACGTCCCGTCGCTGCCCCAGATCCCCGGCGGCCAAGCGGTGAGCGAGACTCCACCGGGCGCGGGGTCGAGATCCGCCTCCGGCAGGCCCGTGCCCACTTCGACCGACGGCGGCTCGGCGCCGGGCTCGAACACCGCGAGCGCAAGGGTGTCGCCCGAGACCGCGTAGCCATAGCACTGGCAATACCACTCGGTATTCTGGGGATCGAGCCGGCAAGGGCTGCTGGCGGGAGTATCGAGCGCGGACTGGGCACACATCGCCGTCTGCAGCACGCCCGCCTCCGCATCGACGTGCACGAGGAATGCGTCGCGCCGCGCCGTCTCGTTGATCGCCACCAGCGAGCCTCCGTCCAGCGCATACTGGACCAGCGAGTACGTGCCTGCGTCGAGCGGCACTTCACCGACGGTGTCGTCCGCCCCCTCGTCCGAGCTCGAAGAGGACGCCGTCCCGGTGCTCGAGTCCTCCGGCGAGGACGTGACGGCGCCGGTCGAGGTGGACTCCGCCGCATGCTCAGAGGACATCGCCGCCGTCTCCATGGCGCCTCCCTGCGTGGTCGAGTCGCCGCTCGCTCCCCCTTCGTCGACGGGCGTGCCGGTCGAATCACCACATCCTGCCAACGGCCACGACACTCCAATCAAGATCAATCTCCAATAAGTCAACTGCATGAGATCAGGCCTACCACGAACGTCCCCGGTGCGCCCATCTCATGACGCGCGCCAGCCGGCCGTGATCCTCCCGACCCGAGCCTCTTCGTTTTCTATTTGTGCCGAATACGAATTTGGATTGCCACGTCACTCAAATATCTCGGGTGCTTCGCCCCGCGATCTCGGACGCGCGATAAAAGACGGGGCGCGACGCCACAGACAGCCGCGGTCGCCGCGCAAACGAGCCAGCCTGCCCTCCGAACCCATTTCATGCGAGATTGAGACAGACGTCGATGCCGACTGCCGATGGCCCAACCGATGTGGAGCTCCTGGTCGCCTGGCGCGAGGGAGACAGAAAAGCGGGAGACCGGCTCTTCGAGCGGCACTATCGGCACCTGACCCGGTTCTTTCAGAACAAGGTCAGCGAGCCCGCCGACCTGATCCAGCGCACCTTCCTCGCGTGCGTCGAGGCGACGGGGCGGTTCCGTGAGGACGGCAACTTTCGTTCCTACCTGCTGGGCATCGCGGTCAACGTGCTCCGCGAGCACTACCGCAAGGTCTCCGACCCACGGCGACATCACCAGCTCGGGGAGATGTCGGTCGAGAGCCTGGGCCAGTCACCGAGCGACGCGATGGTGCAGAACCACGAGGAGCGACTGCTGCTGTTCGGGTTGCGGCGCCTCCCGGCCGAGCTCCAGCTCGTGCTCGAGCTCTACTACTGGGAGAAGATGAAGATCCAGGAGCTCGCCAAGATCCTCGAGCTCCCCGAGGGCACGGTCAAAGACCGGCTCCGCCGCGGCCGCAAGAAGCTCAAGGAAGAGATGGCGATCCTCGAGGCCTCGGATCAGCCGCTCAAAGAGACGCTCACCCGGCTCGATCAGTGGGCCGAGCGCCTACGCATGGACATGCTCAAGGGGCGCTAGCCTCTGCGGCGGGAGAACTCAGCGCGACGTGTCGTCGCGTTCCCACTGCTTTTGCTGCTGGCGGCTGAGCTTCCGATGCGCGCGGAGCTTGGCGTAGAGCATCACGCCCAGGTAGACGGGCGCATGCCGCCACAGGTCCGGCCTCGCGGCGATGATCCGCAGCGAGCGACCGGAGCTGGTCGTCTCGTTGTCGTACATCTCGGGGAACTTCTCGCGAAGCTCGTAGGCCCCCGCCCGCACCCGCACCATGATGTTGGCCATGGCCTTGATGGTGGCGGGCGGACGAATGGTGAAGGAGTGGGTCTTGGCGATGCCGCGCTCGTGCGGCTCGGCCACCAGCCGGGCGAACCCGTCGTCGGCGATGATGTCGGGGAACTTGCCGAAGCGCTCCCGCCCCTTGCGAGACAGCGCGTAAAAGCCCGCCCCGATGACCCCCTCCGAGAAGTAGGGCAGGCTGGTCCAGACCTTCACGAAGGACTTGACCAGCGGGGGGCGGTCTTCGTAGGCGATGACCGCCCGCGGAGCCGCGACCAAGATCGGCGAGTCGTCGTGCAGCAGCTCGGCCACCTCGCGCAGCGCCGCCGTCGACACCACGATGTCGGCGTCGATGTACATCCGCGGGTAGCCGGAGGCGTGCTCGTCCCCCAGGTTCAGCGCGCCGATCTTGTTGCCGACCGGCGTCTCCACGACCTTCACCGGGTCGCCGTAGGCACGGGCCTTGTCCGCCGTGTCGTCCTTGCAGCCGTTGGGCACGACGATGATCTCGAACTCGCCCGGCTCGTAGTCCTCGAGCATGGCCTCGAGGCAACGATCGATGACGGAGGACTCGTTGTAGGCAGGGATTACGATCGAGAACATCGTGCTGCTTCTCAGCCGCGCTCGGAGACGACGCGTCGGATTTGGTCGACGAGCTTGGAGGTCTCGGTCGGCGTGTAGTGCTGAGCCTTGACCGCCTCACACCCCTTGCGCCCCATCTCGTTGAGCTGCTCGATCGGCGCCTTCATCATGCGCTCGATGCCCTCGCGGATGCGGTCGGCGGAGCCCGACGCGATGAGCCAGCCGTTCTCGCCGTCGACCACCAGCTCGGGGATGCCCGCGATGTAGGTGGTGAGCACGGGACGCTGGAGAGCGAACGCCTCCATGATGACCATGGGCAGGCCCTCGGCGAAGCTCGGCAGGGCCAGGGCCCGCGCCGCGAGCAGCTCCTCGCGAACCTCTTGGCCGCTGATCCACCCGGTGATGCGCACGCGATCGCCCACGCCTCGCTTGGCGATATAGGACTCGATCTCCCCGCGCATGTCGCCGTCGCCCACGAGCACCAGCTCGGCGTCGACCCCGTTGTCGATGGCATCGGCGAAGCCCTCGACCAGCAGCAGCTGGCCCTTCTGCGCGGACAGGCGGCCCACGCAGACCAGGGACTTGCTCTTGGGATCGATGGGGCGGGCCTGCGCGAAGAACTCGTCGCCGACCGTGCAGTGCACGACCTTGATCTTGTGCCAATGGTCGTGCCCCACCCAGCGGCGCAGCTGACCTGCACAGAAGTCGGTGATGGCGACCACGAAGGCCGAGTCGGCGATCTTGGGCCCGAGCGAGAAGCCCTTGGGGGCGTCGAGCTCGTCGGGACCGTGCACGGTGAACGAGTAGCTGGGGCCGCCCATCTCGTGCATGAGCTGGGCGACGGCGGCCGGGTTGGTGCCGAAGTGCACGTGCACGTGGTCGATGCCGCGGCGCTTCATCTCCTCGAGCAGCACCATCGCCTCGGCCACGTACACGACGTGCGTCGCCATGCCGCGCTCGCTACGGAAGCCCATCTTGAGCGCCTTGCGCATCGCCTTGGCGGCGCCGATGGGATTTTTGAGTCCCTCGCCGACCAGGGCCCGAGCCCAGCGCGCGACCGGCTGCTTGAGCACCCGGAAGGTCTTGGCGTCCTCGCGCTGATCGTCGGGATCGACGATGTCGTAGGGCGAGTCGCGAATCGCGAATCGAGCCACTTCACCCGTCTGACGCTCGAGCTCGCAGAGCTCGCGGCGAATGAAGGTGTGGCTGACCGAAGGATAAGCAGTGGTCAGGTACGCGACCCGCATCTTCGTTCGGTTGTACCCCGGCCTTGCCCAGGGGCAAACCCGAGTTGCGACCCTGTGACCGCGTGACCACACGTCGGGCCTCCGATCGCCGTGTACTCGCTGTTTTGGGCGATCCCGCCCGCGCGTCATCGCCCGGCTCGAACATGTGAGAAAAGCGCGCATGTTCGGGATGGCCCTCGCTGGGCCTGCGGACTGCTAAGGTGCCGGGCCTGCCGTCGACCCCACCGTCCAACTGAAGGGACCGACCCAGATGAACGACACCACATACGAAAAAGAGCTCGAGGTAGCCACCCAGGCGGTCGTCCAGGCGGCGGGAATCTGTAGCTCGATCCAGGGCAAGATCGGCGAGGGCATGCTGGAGAAGAAGGACCGCAGCCCGGTGACGGTGGCCGACTATTGCAGTCAGGCGCTGGTCTGCCGCGCGCTGTCGCAGTCGCTGCCCGACGATCCGGTCGTCGCCGAAGAGGACACCAAGGACCTGCGCACTCCCGAGCATGCCTCGGTGCTCGAGCGCATGATCACCGAGCTGTCCGCGGTGGGCGTGAGCGACACCGACGAGATCCTGCGGCTGGTCGACCTGGGCAACGCGCCCGCGACCTCCTCGCGGTTTTGGACCCTCGACCCCATCGACGGCACCAAGGGCTTCCTTCGCGGGCAGCAGTACGCGATCGCGCTGGGCCTTTTGGTCGACGGCAAGGTGGTGCTGGGCGCGTTGGCGTGCCCGAACCTGTCCATCGGCGAAGAAAAGGGCGTGGTGCTCACCGCGGTGCGGGGCCAGGGCGCCTACGCAGCGCCCATCTCCAACCCGAGCGCGCGCACCAAGATCACGGTGAGCCCCACCGACGACCCGAGCCAGGCGCGAACCTGCGAGTCGGTCGAGTCGGGCCACAGCGCCCACGACGTCTCCGCCCAGGTCGTGCAGCGCCTCGGCATCGCGGTCGACCCCGTGCGCCTCGACAGCCAGGCCAAGTACGCGGTGGTCGCCCAGGGCCAGGCGGAAATCTACCTGCGCCTGCCCACCCGCAAGGACTACCAGGAGAAGATCTGGGACCACGCGGCGGGCAGCATCGTGGTCGAGGAAGCGGGCGGACGCGTCACCGACGTGCTCGGCCAGCCCCTCGACTTCTCGCAGGGACGCACGCTCGCGAACAACCGCGGCGTGGTGGCCAGCAACGCGGCGGTCCATGACCGCTTCCTCCAGACTCTGCGCGATCTCGACGTAAAATGAGCTGGGAGCTCGTTGCGACGTTCGGCGTCCTGGCGGCGATCATCGTAGCGTTGCTGCTGACCATGGTGGCGCCGGACATGGTCCTCCTCGGAGGACTGACGGTGCTGCTCGCGCTCGGCGTGGTGGAACCCGAGCAGGCCCTGTCCGGGTTCTCGAACGAGGGCGTGGCGACCATCGCCGCGCTGTTCGTGGTGGCCGAGGGCCTGCGCCAGACGGGCGGGCTGACCTTCATCGGCAATAGCGTCCTGGGCAAGCCCCGCACCACCGTCGGGGCCCAGCTGCGGGTCATGGCGCCCGTCTCGGCCTTCAGCGCCTTCGTCAACAACACCCCGGTGGTCGCGATGCTCATGCCGATCGTGATCGACTGGGCCCGGCGGCTGCGATTGCCGGTCGCACAGATCCTGCTGCCGCTGAGCTACGCCTCGATCCTCGGCGGGCTCATCACCGTGGTCGGCACGAGCAGCACGCTGATCGTCAACGGCATGCTCATCGACCAACCGGGGCAGCGCGGGCTCACCATGTTCGAGCTGGCCTGGGTGGGCATCCCCGCGGCGCTCGCCGGCCTGGTGTTCGTGCCCATCGCCAGCCGCTGGGTGCTGGCCGGGCGCGAGACCTCCAAGAACCCCGAGCAGCAGGCGCGCGAGTACACGACCGAGATGGTCGTGAACCCCAACAGCCCCGTCGTCGGCCAGACCATCGAGAAGGCCGGCCTGCGCAACCTCCCGGGCGTGTACCTCATGGGCGTGCTGCGCGGCTCGGATGCGCTCACCGCCGTGCCGCCCACCACCCGTATCGAGGCCAACGACCGCCTGCTCTTCGTGGGCGCCGTGGACTCGATCATCGACCTCCAGAAGATTCCCGGCCTCGTGCCCGCGGCGGAGCAGCTGTTCCGCTTGGGCGAGCCCCGGTCGCACCGCTGCCTGGTCGAGGCCGTGGTGTCCTCGAGCTTCCGATTCCGCGGCAAGACGATCCGCGAGTCGGGCTTCCGCACCATCTACAACGCGGTGGTGGTCGCGGTGTCGCGCAACGGCGAGCGTCTCGACAATCGCATCGGTGACATTCGGCTCCTGGCCGGCGACACCCTGCTGCTCGAGACCCACCCCAGCTTCATCGATGCCCAGCGCGACTCCCACGACTTCTACCTGGTGAGCCGGGTCGAGAACTCCGCCCCGCTCCGCCACGAGCGAGCCTGGGTCGCACGGCTGTTGCTGCTCGCCATGGTCCTGTTGGTGGTCACCGAGACCACCAGCCTGTTCCTCGGCGCCTGCGTGGTGGGGACGGCCATGGTCGCCACCCGCTGCCTGCGGGTCTCCCAGGCCAAGCAAGCCATCGACTGGGGCGTGCTGGTGGGCATCGCGGCGGGCATCGGCATCGGCCATGCCCTGTCGGCCAGCGGCGCCGACACGCTGCTTGGCGACCAGATGCTGCGCCTCACCGGGCGCGACCCCATGCTGACGCTGGTCCTGCTCTACCTGCTGGTCCTCGTGCTCGGCAACCTCATCACCTCCAAGGCGGCGGCGGTGTTGACCTTTCCGCTGGCGGTGTCGATGTCGGCCAGCCTCGGGCTCAACCTCATGCCCTTTGCCGTCACGCTGATCGTGGCCGCCGCGTCGACCTACGCCACGCCGATGGGCTACCCCACCAACCTCATGGTGTTCGGCCCCGGGCGCTATCGCAGCTCGGATTTCTTGCTGCTCGGCGGCCCGCTGTCGCTGATCGTGGGGGTGATCGCGCTGCTCATCATCCCCCACGTGTGGCCGCTGTAGCGGGCTTCAGGTCTCTTCGCCCCCACGCAGGACCGGCTCCTCGGGGGCGAAGCGCAGCAGCTTGGGTCTGCCGCGGCGCAAGGTGGCAACGTCGGCCACGAAGTCGCCGTTGCGTTCCTTGCCTTCGCGGTGAAACTGATGGGCCGAGCGCGGCAGCAGCTCGCGGAGCTGTGGGTAGTTGTTGTCGAGCCCGGGTAGCGGCACGAGCCCGCGCGCTTCGTCTTCGAGGCCGAAGATCACCCGGTGGTCACGATGCACTTTGGACTCGAGGCGAGGCAGCCGGCCGTCGTGGGCGTCGAGCCCCGGAGCGAAGAGCTTGTCGGGGAACATCGGCTCGTACCACCACAGCAGCGGATCGGCGACGAAGGAGGCCTGCTCGTAGCAGCACAAGGCGAGGGCCCAGCCGGGAAAGAGCCGCTCGTAGTATCCGAGGAAGTACGGAGGAACCTCGGGTCGTCGGTTCGTGGGAACTTGCTCGAGCGCCGCCGCGGCGGCGGCTCCCGAGGTCGACAGCACCACCGTGTACATCCCCTTGTCGAAGACCTGGGCCGCGGCCTGCGGCTTGGAGCGAAGACTCCGCGGCTCGTCCCGACTCCGGGTGCGCGGCCGCGTCATCCGCTCGAGGTCTTTGAGGACCGACGGACACTTCGACCCATCGATCATGTTGTCCGGGCCCATCGCTGCCGCCGAGGGGATGTGCAAGATCATGCAGTTGGGCCCCTCGGCCTGGTTCTCGGCGTGGTTCTGGTAGCCCATCACGTGGACCGGGCGACCCTCCCGATGACCGCGACCGGCATAGACGATGGTGCTACTGAAGCGGGCGGGCTCGACCGAGACACACACGTCCGCAGTAGACGCGATCTTGCGTTCGAAGTCGCACGAAAACGAACGCGCCCACGTGCGCAGATGTGGGCCAGACAGTCGCCCCGACGAATCCGCGTGATGTCACGTTCGCTCTGTGAAGCGCAGGTACGGCATTTCTCGGGGCTCAGTCCTCGGTTCGTCGGTCGGCCTGGGCATGGTCAATCGCTGTGCTAGCCTGCGCGCGCAGCGATGGGCGACGCCAAAGAAAATCCCACCAACGCCGTCGGAGGCCTACCTTTTTGGGCCCGGGACCGGGACGGCAACGTCCTCTTCTCCAACGTCCCGATCCGCCCCTCCGGGCAAAAGCCGAGCTTCATCCTCATTGGCGCGGCCAAGTCGGCCACGACCTCGCTGCACCAGTACCTCCAGCAGCACCCGGAGGTCTTCATGGCCGAGCCGAAGGAGCCGCACTTCTTCTCGACCGACGCGATCTACGAGCGCGGCATCGAGTGGTACGAGGGTCTGTTCGCCGACGCCAAAGAGGGCCAGATCTGCGGCGAGGCATCGACCTCCTATACCCGGCACCCCTACACGAGCGAGACGCCCAAGCGCATCCACGAGCACATCCCGGATGCCAAGCTCATCTACGTCGTTCGCGAGCCCGTCGCCCGCAGCGTGTCGGCCTGCATGTTCGCCTACAAGCGCGAGCGCTACTCGCTGAGCGAGGACAAGCTGCCCAAGTCGGTCGACGAGTTCATCGAGGAGTACCAGATCATCTGGCGCACCAGCGAGTACATCCTGCAGATCCAGGAGTACTTGAAGTACTTCGATCGCGACAAACTGCTGGTCATCCTGCAAGACGACATCGCCAAGAAGCCGGCCGAGACCCTGCGCCAGGTGTTCGAGTTCGTGGGGGCCGACCCCGACATCGCCATCGACACCTCGCGCCAGCACAACACCACCAAGGACTTCGTGCAGGGGGTCAAGAACGAGCGCGCGGGCGCCCTGGCCAACAAGATCCCCGGCTACTCCGTGCTCAAGCGCTTCATCCCCAAGACCGTGATTCAGCAGGTCAAGGGCATCGTGACCCGGCGCATCGACGCCGACGAGATGTTCACGCCGATGAGCGACGAGATGCGCGAGAAGCTGCGCCAGCACTTCATCCCGTTCAACGCGCAGCTCCGCGAGTTCCTCGGCCGCGACCTGCCCGGCTGGGACTGAGCGGCCGAAGCGGCCCGCGGCCACGTGCCGGGCAAACCCACTCGCGCACGCGTCGTCGAACCATGCGTGGTTCGACACCGCGCGCGCTTTCGCGAACGTGCAATCATGCACGGATGAGGTGCTGGCCCTGCTTTGGTCTTGCGGTCGTGGCCGACGCCCGCGGCGAGTTCGTCGGGCCCATCGCTCTCGGGCACGGGGGTCGTCACCGCGACCGACGGCGGCTCGACGGGTCGCGAGGGCAGCGAGTCCAGCGGGGCGGTCGATTCAACCGGGGACGAATCCACGGGCCGGCCGATCGACGACTGCGGTGCGGGTGACGAGCCCGACCTGCGGGGCCTCGATACCGACGGCGATGGCATCGACGGCTCCGTGCCGTGCTCGGTGTTCGTCGACAGCAGCACGGGCGACGACACCAACGACGGGCTCACAATGGACACGCCGGTCGCCACCCTTAGCCGAGGCATCGAGCTCGCAGCCGACTCGGGCTCGTTCCTGGCGGTCCTGGTCACGGCCGGAACCTACGAGGAGTCGGTGAGCCTCGCGTCCGGCGTCGGCGTGTATGGAGGCTACGCGTCGGGCACGTGGACCCGCGACTTCGACCCCACGATCATCCAGAGCAACGAATCTCCCACCGTCGCCGCGTCCGCCCTCACCCTCCCCACGCGCCTCCAGGCGCTGACCATTCGCGGGCCGAACTTGGAGTCGGGCGGGCAGGCCTCGATCGCGGTGCTGGCCGTGGACATCGATGAAGGCATGCTGTCCGTGGACGCCTGCACGATCGAAGGTGGCCAGGGAGGCGACGGAGAGGATGGGTTCGACGGCGCCGCCGGAGGCGACGGCAGCCTCGGAGGAGACTCGGCCTGCGGCATCATCGGCGGCAACCGAGGTACCGGCAACGTCTGCCCCAGCACCCCGGGTGACCCGAGCACGGATGGAGGACCGCTGGCCTCGGGAGGCCTCGGAGGAGCGCCGGGCATCAGCCACTGCGACGACGAGTGCAATGACGTCGGCACCGACGGCACCGAAGGCTCGCCCGGCACCGACGGCCCCCACGGCGTCGGCGGGACCGCGCCCGACGACTCGCTCGGGGCCTTCGATGTCGACGCGGCGTGGCTCGGCCCGCTGGGCAATCCGGCCACGGTCGGCGGCCACGGCGGGGGTGGTGGAGGCGGAGGCGCGGGAGGTCACGACGACGACCTCGACTTCGGCTGTGCCACCGTCGGCTTCAAGGTCGCGTTTGGTGGCCCGGGCGGCATCGGAGGTGGAGGCGGCTGCGGAGGCGAAGCAGAAACCTCCGGTACGCCGGGTGGCGCATCGATAGGGCTCGTGGCCGTGCGCTCGTTCGTCATCGTCGACGGCAGCTCGATCGTGCTCGGCACCGGAGGCGCGGGAGGCCACGGCGGTCACGGAGGCCACGGAGGCGTGGGCGGCAACGGAAGTCCGGGGGCGTCGGGCTTCAACGACGGTGGTGATGGGGCCGACGGCGGTGATGGAGGCGTCGGCGGAGGCGCGGGAGGCTGCGGCGGTGCGGCCATCGGCTTCGCCCGCGTCGGCTTCTCTAGCGTGATGGACATCGGCACCGACCTATCGGGCGGAACGACGGGCGCCCCCGGGCTCGGAGGCTCGGGCGGCACCGCGGGCGATGGCCAAACGACCGCGCCCGCGGGGGCCGATGGTTGCCCGGGCCTGGTCGAAGAACAGGCGGCCTATCCCTGACCCGACCGCCGCCTGTCCTGCGTGCTAGCCTCGTCCAATGGCTTATCGTTGGATTGTCGTAGGGCTCGGGCTGGTGTGCGGAGGTGGGTGTGGCAGCTCTGCGCCTCCGCTGGACTCGGGTGGTAGTGGAGGCACGGAAAGCGACACCGGGGACCCTGGGGCCACGCTGGCCGACGAAACGGGCGACGACGACGGCGACGCCGAACCAGGCCCCCCGCGGCCCGTTTGCCAGCTCGAGAGCAGCTGGCACGAGACGGCACCGATGGTCGCGCCCCAAGTCAGCCCCGCGTTGATCGGCTGGCCGGAGGGCGGCGTGCTCGCGACGGGGGGTCACGGAGACACGTGCGACTCCCTCGACGAGGTCCCCACCGCCGCGGTGCAGCACTACGACCCCACGACCGACACCTGGTCCGCAATGCCCGAGCTGCTCGGTCCGCGAGTCCGTCACGCGGTCGTCGACGTCGAGGGTGTGATCATGGTGCTTGGAGGCTTCGATGGCCGTGGCTCCGCGCTGGCGACGACGGAGCGACTCGACCCCGTCGCCGACGCGTGGGTGGCCGGTACCCCGCTGCCCCTCGCGATCGAGCATCCCGTCGCGCTGGCCATCGACGCGCGCGTGCTGGTGATCGGTCGCTCGGTCGACGACGGCTACGTCGCCTTTCGCTCGTCCGACGGGGGCGAATCGTGGCAGCCGGCCGCATCGGCACACAGCTTTGCCGCGCGGCTACTGCCGTGGGCCGACACGATGATCCTCGTCGGGACCTCCGTGGGTACCCGAGCCAAGATCTACGACTGGTCCGCGGATGCCTGGGAGGACGCGCCTCCCGATGTAGTGCCGCACTCCCAGTGGGACACGGGCGCCAGCAACGTCCTCAACGCATCCGCGCTCATCGACACCGACCAGCTATTCGTCCTGGGCACGACGGGCGGCTCGCACCCGGAGATCGGACAGCAAGGCTACGCCGCGTTGCTCGAGCCCCCATCGAAGGCGTGGGTGGGCGGCGCCGAGGGCCCGTTCCTCGGCGATAGCAACTTCGCGACGGGGATCGGCTTCGCGCCGGGCTGGGTGCTCGTCCACCGCGGCAGCGACTGGACGTGGGCCGACGTCTACAGCCGCGATGACGATGCGTGGTGCGGCACGGCGAGCAACGAATCGCCCCTGCGTCGCCACCGGGGCATCGCATTGGGCGATGGTGCGGTGCTCTTCGCCGGAGGGCGGCAAGTCGATTCCAACTGTGCCTCCGACCGCGCTTTCGTGTGGACGCCGATGCTCGAGACGACTAGCGAGTGATCGGCTCGCGCGAGCAATCGCCTTCGCTCCACACGATCGGTGTCCCCGTGTCGATCACCTCGAAATCCGTCCACGACAGCGCCTTGAGGTCGTGAGGGCCGAACTCCACCTCTGCCCAGCTCGCGGTGGTGAAGTCGTCCGAGGCCGCGGTGAATGTGATGTTGCCGGCATCCGCCAACACGATGCCGTAGCGCTGCATCGCCTCGGCCACCACCGTCGCCGCAGGAGACAGCCCGGACAGATCGGCATCCGCGCGGAGGCGCAGCCGGGCCGAGTAGGGTGGAGCCTCGGCCGGACCCGAGGTCGCGGGGGTGGAGTGCGTCCCCGGGCGTACGTAGATGTCGTCGCGGATGTTCGCGTTGGGCACGATGAAACGAATCGCGTGGGCGATCTCGCCGCTGGCCACCTCGTCGGCGGTGAAGGTCAGCGCGGCGATGGGCAGGCCCGATGCGTCGGCGCTGGTGCAGTAGTCACCGCGCAGCGTCTCGTCGTAGTCGCGATCGAGGTCCCACACCGCCAGGCATCCGCCCTGGTACGCACCCGAGCCCGCAAAGTCGGCCCGCCACTGCTCGTAGAGCCGACACTCTTCGCGGTCGATCACGATGAGGTGGCAGTCGCCGCCGCCATCGCAGGTGTAGCCCTTCTCCCCCTCGAGGTGCCCGCCCTCGGGTACGGGGACCGGGGCGGGGTCGCAATCTGGGCTGAAGAAGTCCCCCGTGGGCGTGAACATCTCGCGCGGGGTCTCGGAGTCCGCCTCCTGGATGGTGAGCGAGAAGTCGACCTGAAACCCCACGTCGGGATCGATGTTGGCCTCCAGGTAGTTCACCACCGCCTCGGAATCCGCGGCGACCGGAGCCTCGGTGATGTCCGTGTTCCACGGCATCGACGGCCCGAACAGCTGCCCCGGCGCATTGCCGCATGCATCTCCCGGGACATCCGTGTCCGTGCCTTCGTCGGAGGTGGCGGGCTCGGTGCCCTGGGAGGTCGAGGTGTCGTCGGCCACATCGGAGGTGGACGCGGTGCTCGAATCTGTGGACACGGGCTCGGTCCCGTCGGTGGCCGTGGAAGAGCCGCCCGCGGTCGTGCCATCGCCCTCGGTACCGCCTCCGCATCCGAACGAAACCACGACCACGCACACTACGGTGTATCGACGCCAAGCCATGCGCCCATCGTAGCGCGTCCTCGCGGCGTCGACCTACGGTTCGGGGCGCTGGAACCAGTCGACGCCGCACGCGATCGCATGGCGCTCGAGCGCCACGTCCAGCGCATCGACATCGAGCTGGCGATCGTCCTGACGCCAGATGCGGTCGATGACCAGGCCTCCGTCGCGCACGCGCCCCTCGAGCCGCCCCACCAACTGCCCGCGATGGAGCAAGGGACACACGTACCAGCCCCACCGACGCTTGGCCGCGGGCTTGTAGACCTCCCAGATGTACTCGAAGCCGAAGACCTGAGCGACGAGTTTTCGGTCCCACAGCACGGGGTCCAGCGGCCCCAGGATGCGCATGCGCCCGTCGTCGCGCCGACGCGGACGATCGAAGGACCCCTGCGGGGCGAGGTAGGTACGGCGCGACCCCGCGACCTGCACCCACTCGAGCTTCCCTTGCTCGATCAACCGATCGGGCAACGAGGACTTGAAGACCGGCTCGAGCATCGACCAACACGGCCCGGTGGCGCGCGCGAGTAGGCCCGCCGCCTCGACGCGCTCCATCAACGCCCACTCCCCGAACGACTGCGTCGCCTCGCGGGTGGCCTCGGCGGGCAAGCACCGCGAGGGCAGGTCGTAGCGCTTGGTCCCGCCGCTACGCTCGACCACCACCACCCGGCAGCGATTGCACAAGATCTCCAGCGCCATCGAGGTCATGGAGGAAGTGCCCTTCCACCCCGACCAGTCGTTGGGGATCACCGTGCCGTGGTCGCTGAGCTCAGCCGACGTGCTGGGACCGCGCTGTTCGATCTCGGCCACGATCGCGTCCAGCACCTGCGGTGGGACCTGTCGCGTCTTTCGGCTGAGTCTCCACCAGGGGTTCGCGGCCGCTTCCTCGCGATAAAACGGAAACGCGCTCGCGGGGAGCAAGCAGCGCTCCTTAGCGAAGTGCTCGAACCCGTGGCCACTCAGGCACGCCCGGTAGACGTCACCTCGTTCGATGTCGTCCACTCGCGCCAAGGCGACGAGATCGGCGTTGGTCCCCATGGGGTCGAGCGGATCGAGCTGAATACAGCGCAGGGACTTCAGCACCGCACGAATGCCCGCCAGACCACGCCGCGCGTTCATGCGGCGCAGGCCCAGCTGCGTCAGCAAGAAGACACGGGCCTGCTCGGGGCTGATGACGCGAGGCTTCGACACGAGGGACTCAGTCGGTGGCTTCGGCTTCGCCTTCGCCATCGGCTTCGGCCTCGGCCTTCGGTGCCTCGCCCCAGTCGTTGCGCAGGGTCTCGGCGTCGACGGTCATCGGGTAGCGGCGCAGGTTCTCGGCCTCGTAGATGGCATGGCTCTCGGGGCCGCCCACGAACGCGATCTTGTCGGCGAGGTCGGGTCGGTTGTTGGCCACCCAGTTGAACAAGCGCTCGGGATCGCCATCCTCGGGCAAGATCGCGAGCACCAGGTGCACCGAGGCGCCGCCGCCCAGGTGTTGGCCGGCCACGCCCTGGCCCATGGTCTCGGCGTGACCCAGAGCCCCCGCCGCCTCGAGCACGGGCAGGGCCGCATCCTGCGCGGGGCCGTCGGCCACGATGACCACGTCGATCACGGTCTCGGTTGCGCGCCCCCGCAGCTTGTTGGTGATGGCTTCGAACAGCACGCCCATCTGCGAGCGATCGTCGGCGGTGAGGAACACCCGCCACGCGACGAAACCGAGCACGCCGATGAAGGGCGTGCCCCACAGGACGATGTCGAACAGCGCCCCGTAGCGCGACATCTCGGCGGCACCGTCCTCGGCCCCGAGCATCTGGCGAGCGGAGTAGATGGCCCCGCCCAGCGTGGCAATGATCCCCATGAGCCAGGGGATCCGCGTGCCTCGGAGATATTCGCCCCAGGTCATGCCCGCAAAGCGGAAATACGCCCACAGGTACCAGAAGGTACTGAGCGTCTGAGAGACGAGGCGCGAGTAGATGAGGCCCGCGAAGCCGTAGGCGGGCCCCAACGGGATGACCATCAGCACGAGGATGCCCGTGTTGATCATCGCCCGCGTGAACTCGAGGCCGACCTTGCCCTGCGAGCGTAGGCTCGAGGAGACGATGGAGGTCAGCAGGACGACGGCATCGCCGAAGGCCATGGTGCGCAGGGCCCAGGCGGCATCGGGCACGCTCTCGCCCGTCCACACCAGCAGCGCCTCGGGGGCAAAGAGCGCGAGGAAGGCGAACGAGGTGCCGCCCATGAACGCGTCGGCCTTGGAGCCCTTGAGGAACAGCATGCGCTCGCGCAAGCGCTCGCCGCCCGCCCGCAGGCTGGCGAACGCGGGCAGCAGCGGCGCGATGACGGCCTCGGATGCGGTCTTGCCCAGGCGGATCAGCTTGTCGGCGAGTTCGTAGATGCCCACCCACTCCACGCCCATCAGCCAGGACAGCAGCAGCTTGATGCTCTGCAGCACCACGGTGTTGACCACCGAGAGCATCTGGAAGCGCCCGCCGACCGAGATGATCTTGCGCAGACCGTCGCGCGAGATGTAGCGCGGCGAGATGTGTACCTGCGGCAGGCGGCGGCGCACCATCGAGTAGGCCGCGATGTTGATCACCACCTGGCCCACCCCCACGCCCACCGCGAGGCCGAGCAGGCCGTGGCCCATCAGCAGCAGCGGGAGCGAGACCGCGAACTCGACCATCGAGGCGAGCACGTAGAGGCGGTAGGTGAGGTCGATGCGCTGGAGCCCGGCGAGCACCTCGAGGGTGCAGCCGACCGTCATGCGGAGCAGGACGGTAAAGATGATCACCACCAGAGCGATCGCGGCATCCGGGGCGAGCTCGGCCGGGACTCGCAGCGCGAGCAGTAGCGCTTCGCCCCACCACCAGGCGACCCCGAGGCCGATCACCCCAATGGGTGTGACGAGGGCGATCCCCGATCCGATGATGTGGGTCAGCTCGTCGTAAGTGCCCTTACGGACGCACTCGGCCGTGAACTTCGTGTACGCGAGCCCGAGGCTTGCGTTCGACATTTGAACGTAAGCCGCAACGCTGAAGACGAGCGTCCAGACACCGTAGCCCGGCAGCCCGATCGCTCCGATGATCACCGGGGTCAGGATGAAGCGCGACAAAATGCGCCACAGCTGGGCGGCGCCACCCGTGAGCGAGCTTCGAGCCAGGGTCTTGATGTTGATCGCGGTCACGGGTGCACGACGAGAGTCCCGGGCCTGACGAAGGTCGTCAAGTCGACTCGCGTTTTACCCTTTCAGTGCCAACGAACGCGCGAGTCCTCGCACACGGAAGAGACCCCCTCAGTTGCCGCAACCGCGTCGTGACACCTCACGTGAAACCGGCTCGCGAAGACGCAGGTCGATGCTGCATCTGTCGGTCCTCATGCTAGGACGTGCGCCTCGGAGCGGGGGACTCCACCAGAAAGATCCACGATGAAACTGCGTCTGTTTGCGTTCTTGATCCCGGGCCTGATCTCCGTCGGCTGTGCGACCGAAGAGGTCGACAACGAGCGGCTCGAAAACCGCGCGGCTGCGTTCGGAAGCTGCGTGCCCGATGACTGCGGCGGCCAATCGACCAGCGGCTCCTGCTACTGCGACTCCCTGTGCAGCTTCTATGGTGACTGCTGCGGCAACTACGAGGCCACCTGCGACGGCGACGATCCGCTGCCCGAGCCCGAGCCCGAGCCCGAGTTGTGCCTGCAGGACGACGCCTGCGACGCGGGCGAGGTCTGTGACATGAGCGTCTGCCTGTCCAACTGCCCCGACGGCGGAATCTGCCCGGCGGTGTGCTGGGGCCAGTGCCTCGAGTCCGACGCCCAGTTCTGCGGCGGCTTCGCGGGCATCGAGTGCCCCGAGGGTCAGGTTTGCGTCGACAACCCCAACGACGACTGCGATCCCGCCAACGGCGGAGCCGACTGCGGTGGCTTCTGCGAGGACGCCCCCGTGCTCGACCTGTGCCTGCAGGACAGCGGCTGCGAGGCGGGCGAGGTCTGCGACATGAGCGTCTGCCACTCCAACTGCCCCGACGGCATGATCTGCCCCGCGGTGTGCTGGGGTGAGTGCGTCGAGTCCGACGCTCAGTTCTGTGGCGGCTTCGCGGGCATCGAGTGCCCCGAGGGCCAGGTCTGCGTCGACAACCCCAACGACGACTGCGATCCCGCCAACGGCGGAGCCGACTGCGGTGGCTTCTGCGAGGACGCCCCCGAGCCCGCCCCCAACAGCTGCGAGGGTAGCTGTGGCGAGCAGGCGGCCGGCGGCTGCTGGTGCGACGACCTGTGCACCACCTACGGCGACTGCTGCGACGACGTCGAGGTCGCGTGCAACGGCGGCACCGAGTGTGGCGACGAGGTCTGCAGCGCGAACGAGACCTGCGTGACCAACTACACCCAGCTCGGCCCCAACCGCAGCTGCGAGACCATCGACGCTTCGTGCGACGGCACCGCGAGCTGCGACTGCATGGGCGACGCCTGCGTGGCGCCGTTCGACACCTGCAGCACCGACGAGCAGACGGGCGGCCTCGCCTGCTACTGCATCGCCTGCTAGTGCGATGAACGACGCGGGCCTCGGGCATCGCCTGCCCGAGGCCCTCGGATGCCCCGCGCGGTCTTCGGACCGCTCGGGGTTTTCACGTTTCGAAGGCGGCTGCTACTGCCCCGACTGCAGGAAGGCCTCGCGCACGCCAGCCATGTAGTGGACCTCGCGCAGGGGAATGAGCACGCGGCCCTCGGCATCGAGGATGTTCACGCTCAGCTCGGCCTCGTCGAGGGTGTCGGGGCGCAGCGAAGATCCGCCGTCCTTGGACTCCACCACGGGCGCGACCTCGTCGATGACCGCGAAGGAGAAGTAGGACTGCCCGTTGTCGGCGATCTCTTCGCTGTCGAACTCGGTGCGGCGGTAAAAGCCCGGCGCATCGAGGATGACGTTGACGTTGCCGAGCTTGTCGCCGTCGGCCGCCTCGGCGAGGAAGTCGTGAATCGAGTGGGCAATGACGAGCACGCGGATCTCGTTGCCGGTCAGCTCCCAGACCACGCACAGCGGGCAGTCGGCATCGTTGCCGCCCAAGATCGGGCGCACGGACACCGCCGTGGTCGCCTCGTCGTCGTCGGCCTCGCCAGCGTCGCCGCTGCTGGCTCCCTCGAGGGGATCGAGCATGGTCTCGGCCTCGGGAGCACATCCCGCGTAACCGAGGGCCGTGGTGAACAGCGCAACCGCGCAACTGCGTGCAAGTCGAGTCTGGGGCATTCGTGTCTCGAAGATCAGTGGGGGGCTACAGATCAGTTGGCACTCGGTCGGCTCGATTTGACGCAGTCAGCGGGACCAAACTCGAAATTCATACCAGGGGGGCTCGGAACGGCCACGATCGCGAGCTTCACGCCAGATCAAATGCAGGGCTTGGGCCGCATCCAGGCCGTTCTCGGCCATTTGTTGCACCATGGCGGGGCCGAAGCTCGCCCCGACCCCGCTGCCGATGTCCGTGGGTGCCGCCACCACGTCGGCCGAGCCTGCGAGCAGCAGGGCCTGGACCAGGTTGAGCCCCCCCGTGGAGGACAGCAGGTCGGGGTTGGCCAGCTCGCAGCCGACGAGCAGGACGTGCCGAGGCACCGACGGCAGGGCCAAGACCTCGTGCGGACCGAGATAGCCGCCCTCGCCCAGATCGAGTGCGGTGGTGGCCAGCGCCCGCCGTGGCCCCTCGATGCGCGCGACCGGTTCGGAGCCCTCGCCTCCCATCGCAGAGATCTGAGCGCCGTGCCCAAAGTAATAGAAGAGGTCGAGGCCAGCCAGGCTCGACTCCAGGGGACCGCGGGCGAGCTGCTGCGGCGTCTCGGCCCGGGTCACCGCCCAGCCCGAGCGTCGTAGCGTCGCGTCGAGCTCCGAGACGTGCTCCGCCCACAGGTCGAGCCGTCGCAGGCGGTCGACGTTGGCAAAGGCCAGCAACCCGCGAGGCGCCTGCTCGCCGCGAGGTCGCGCAACGGCCGGGAGATCGAGCGAGTACGAGACGGGAAGTCGGGCGATGAGCGGTTTGCCATCGATGCGACCGCGATGGAGATCGAGGTCGAGCACGGCGGGCGTGGGCAGGATTCGCACCCGCTCGGCCACGGCCAGGGGCGCCGCCACGGGCTGCACGAGCGCATCGACGACGCCGGGGTCCGCCGACGCCAGCGGCACCCGAACCCCGGTGGACGTGGCCTCGGCCCGGCCGTCGGCATCGAGCGTCAGGGCCCATAGCTCGCCGCCGATGGGGGTGAACGCCAACCAGACTTCGCCCGCCGCCAGCGTCGCGCCCTGCTCACAGCTCGCCCCCAGATCCCCGGGGCTCGAGCCGAAGGCGTGCCGCATCATCGGACGTCGATTGGCGCGGCGAAGGGCACACAGCGCGTCTTCGACCCGGCCCTGCTCGACCAGCAGCGCCGCGAGACCATCGACGGCCGCGCGATGCATGTATGCGATGCGATCGAGGCGAGTCCCAGCGGAGCCCTCGGCGAGCTGGTCGAGCTGAGCCTCGGCTTCCCGATAGGCGGCTTCCGCCTCGGCCTCGTGCCCTCGCGCGTGCTCAATGCGCGCGAGCAGGACCTGCACCGCCCACTGACGCTCGGGGATGCGACGCGCGGCGGTGGCCCGGGCCGCCGAGGCGTGCTCGAAGGCTTCGTCGTGCCGCCCCTGCGAAAGCGCGAGACGGGCCAGCAGCTCCCGACGCTGGGTCTCGTACTTGGTGGTCGCGATGACCTCCGCATCGAGTTCCTCGAGGTGCGTCCGCGCGCGCTCGAGGTTCCCGTCGACGAGCGCGGCATGGGCCAGCTTGATCTGCAGGTGCGCGCGCTCGACCGGCTGAGCGGACCCACAGGGCGATGCGACTGCGCGCTGGAGCACCGCGGTCGGGTCTCCGAGGTCCAGCCCCCCGTACTCCGCGGCGAGGAGGCGGAAGTACCCCTCGTCGGACCAGCGGCGAAACGCGTCGCAGTCGTCGGTGGGCTCGGGGAGCGTGCTCATGATGCGCTCCATCTCTCCCCAGCGACCGCTCAGCGCCATCACCTCGGCCAGGCGGCGCTCGGCCGGGGCCAGGTGGGGATCGCGGGTCTGCGCCGCTCGGGCGATCACGGCGCGAAGCCGGCTCTCCGCGTGCCCATATCGACCCCGCCGCAGCGCATCGACGCCCGAGTAGTAGTCGAACATCGCATGAGGAGCGCGATCGTTGCAGCGGGCACGCCAGTCTTCGTGCAGGACCGGCGAAGCCTCTTCGGCGAACGACTGGTAGCCGAGCCAGATGTCGATCGAGACCGCGGTGCACAGCGCCGACCACCGCTCCAACTTCGCGGCCAAGGGGATCAATCGCTGGATGACGGGGCGGACGAGCGCGAGGCGGCGTTCGGCGGAGCGTCCCGCCTGCCGCGACCGAAGCTTGCGCAAAAGCTCCAGCGCGGCCACCTGCTCGGACTCCGCGAGGCCACCGAGACCCGCCTCGACCCGGTCGGCCAGCGTGCCGTGCTCGGCCGGATCGAAGCCCAGAGCCTTGGCCTCGGCCCGCCATGCCGCGACCGCGGTCGATCCCGCCGTCCACCGGATCTCGCCCGACCATCGGATCTCGGACCCCACACGCAGCTCGAGGATTTCCATCGAGCCCACCCGGGCCGTCGAGACCGGCACGCCGAGGTCATGGTGAGTCCCGCCCGCGACGAGGGCCGAGACCGCTCCCACCGAGCCACCACCACGGGCCAGGTCCCACTCGCCCTCGGTCGTATCCCCCTCGATCCAGACATCGAGGCCATGGACGTCGCCCTCGGAGGCATCGGGGGACACCACGATCTCGCAGACGCCGTCGTCGTCGATGGTCGTGCAGCGCAAGGGCCGAGCCTCGCTGCGTCGCTCGACCAGGGTCTCCCACGTGCGACGGCGCGAGCTCGACTCGGGCTCGTCGCACGCAATCAGCCCGCAGGTCAGCGCGACGAGGCCGAGCCATCTACAGCGCTTCGGCACCTGCAACCTCGACATGCACCCGCCGCCGCAGGCAGGGACCGGACCCCGCACAGGCGCCCGGTTGCCCGATCTGCACCACGAGTTCCCACCGCCCGATGCTGAGCTGGTCGGCGATCTTGGTGCTCAGCTCGAACGCGCGTGCGGACTTGCGCTGTGCCGAACCGAGGCCGATCACGCTCATCTCGGACTTCGTGTCGGTTCGCGTGGCCTCCACCGTCGCCACCACGTCCTTCGGCAGGTCCATGTCGGCATCGATGAACAGCACCAGCTCGTATCCCGGCCGATACACCCGCGTGCGCTCGCCGAGACCCAGTCGATCGGCCGTGCCTCCCACTTGCACCTCGACCCCCGCCGCGGTCGACAGGGGTGTCGATGCGATCGGCGATGGCGACTGGGCCTGCCAGGTCAACGCCACCCCCGCGGCGGCCGCCGCCACGACCCCGTGGGTCAGCACTCGAGCCCCACGCCGTCGCCACGGAACGACCTTGGCCACCGTCGCGGGCGCGGGCGCAGACGCGGGTTCCATCGCCGCTGCCACGGCCATGCGCTCGATCTCTGCCATCCGCTGCGTGCTCGGGGGCGCGAACAATTCCGCGTCGAGTTCGACGCCTTCGTCGTCGGCCTGCTGCGCCCGCGCCTGCTCGACACTGCTGTGACCCTCGAGCACCCGCTGCCACGGCTCGGGGCACTCGGCCTCGGCCTGGTCGATTCGATCGGCCACCGCCAGCGCTTCGAGCACCTGCTCGGGGCTCGGCTTCGACTCGCTCATGCCTCGCCTCCGCCGCGCGGCGCCTCGACCCGCTCCACGATCCCCGCGATGCGCTTTTTGAGCCGAGCCACCCACTGGTACACCGCATCGCGGCTCATCGAGTGCTCGTCGGCCACCTGCTGCACCGGCTTCTCGTCGACGTATAGCGACCAGTAAAGCTCCCGGTCACGGGACGAGAAGGTGGCAAACAGCTCCTTGCGGACCTTCTCCACGTACCAGTGATCGAGCACGTCGAGCGACTGTTGAGGCCGCCCCTCGAACCAATCGGTGCCGGGCAGCCACGTCTGCGAGGGGTCGTTGTTCTTCTTGGACAAGTCGCGCCGACAGATTCGATAGGTGATGACGGCCAAGTACCCGCTGAGGCTCGCGCCCCGCTGCGGGTCCCACTGCCGGAGCACGCGCCCCTGGTCTTTGAATAGCTCGAGCATCACGAGTTGGATGAGGTCGTCTCGGAGTTCAGCGATGCTCCCCGCCGACCGCCGAGGCCAGCGACGCAAGCACTTGGCCACATGGCCACGCACGATGCCCCCCACCCGCTTCGCGAGCCGCTCGAGATCGCGACCACCATCACGCAGCGCCGCCCGGATCCACGAAGGAGTCGGGGTGTCGCCGTCGCCGGGAGGTTGTCGCTCGTCGGTCACTACACGCAGATGCGAACAATGATTGAGCGAGAAGACCGCGAATGGGTAGGGCCGTTGCTCAGGGCATGCGCTGCATACCCAGGGATTGGCGCCCACCTTCCGAAATTTGACGAACCCGGGGATTCTTTTTTCGCCGCGAGTCCGCGCCCATGGCGCCTTGGCCGCGCTACCCGAACTTGGCCAGGGCCCGGGCCTTGGCCAGGCGCAACAAGAAGTGCGGGTTGCCCAGCAGGTAGCGCTTGGCCTTGTGGGGCTGGCGGACCAACAAGTGCAGCCACTCGTAGCCGAGCCCACGCACCCAGGCCGGCGCCCGCTCGAGGTCCCCCGACCAATAGTCGAACAGGCCACCCACGGCGACGGCCAGCGGCACCTTCAGCTGGTCCTGGTGACGATCGATCCACCGCTCCTGCAGGGGGTTGCCCATCCCCACCAGCAGCATGTGCGGCTTCTTGTCGTTGATGTCCGCGATGACCTCGGCACTGGACTGCGCGTCTTGGACGTAGCCGTGGTGGTAGCCCACCTGCTCCCAGCCCGAGAACATCTGCCGCGCCCGCTCGGCCGAGCGCCCGATCGAATCCTCGCGGGTACCGAGCAGGTAGTAGCGGTAGCCCTTGCCCCCCGTCTCCGAGAAGAACAGCGGGGTCAGGTCCGTGCCGTTGACGTTGTCCTGCAGGCGCTCGCCGTACAGGAACCGCGTGGCCCAACGCACGCCGGTCCCGTCTCCGAACACGTAGTCGGCCCGCTTCAGCACGCTGCGATAGTCGGCGTCCTCGGTCGCGGTGTTGAGCGTGTGCGTGTTGACGAAGTAGATGCTGCGGCAGCGCTCGCCCGACTCGTTGATGAGCCGCTCGAGCAGCGCCACCGCGTCGCCCATGGTCAGGTCAGTGACCTCGACGTCGAGGACCGAAAACGTACGTAGCATGGGCAAATCCCGCTCGGATGCATATAGCAGCGGGCATTGAAAGTCCAGGCGAGCGGCCGCCGACCACCGTTACGCGCCCACCTCATCGCGCCCGCGCAGCATCCGCGATCGGGAGTGCATTCGCCCCGCTCGACCTCGCCCGCCCGCCGCTTGCTCGGCCCCCGGTCGGCGCGCATCATGAGCCCGCGACATGAGCCGCACGCCCGACTTCATCATCATCGGCGCCATGAAGAGCGCGACCTCGACGTTGCATGACCAGCTCGCCATGCAGCCGGGCATCGTCATGTCGGACCCCAAGGAGCCCAACTTCTTCAGCGACGAAGAAAACTGGGCCAAGGGCATGGGCTGGTACACAGGCCTGTTCGCCTCCGCGAAGCCGGGCGACCTGTGCGGGGAATCCTCCACGCACTACTCCAAGCTGCCCCGCCACCCCAAGGTCACCGAGCGCCTCCAAGAGCACGTGCCCGACGCCAAGTTCGTGTACGTGATGCGGCACCCCATCGACCGCTTGGTGTCTCACTATATCCACGAGTGGACCATGCGTGTGCTCGAGATGCCGCTGTCGCGGGCGCTCGACGAGCACCAGGCGCTGCACGACTTCAGCCGCTACACCATGCAGCTGCGCCCCTACTTCGAGGCCTTCGGCCGCGAGCGCGTGCTGCCCGTGTTCTTCGACCACGTGCTCAAACACTCCCAGGCGGAGCTCGAGCGGGTCTGCGAGTTCATCGGCTACGAGGGCAAACCCCAGTGGAAGGACATGCGGGCGAGCAACGTCTCCTCCGAGCGCATGCGGGTCAGCCCCTTGCGCGACCTCATCGTCAACGCGCCCGGGCTGACCTACATCCGCAAGCGCTTCGTGCCGCAGAGCGTCCGCGATCGCATCAAGAAGCTGTGGACCATGCGCAACCGGCCGCAGCTCACCGATGCCGAGCGCACCCGCCTCGCCAAGGCCTTCGACGAAGACCTCGCCGAGCTCGGCCGCTGGCTGGGCATCGACGACCTCAACTGCGCCAACTTCAAAGAGCACACCCGCGACCACACCTGGAACTGGGTCGAGGGCAAAGACGCCGCGGGCTGATCCCCGAGCCCGCCGGGGTTGCGCCACCCCCCGGTCGTGGCCGAGACTCGAACGATGTCTCGTTGGCTTGTGACGTCGTTTGTTGGATTGGGTCTCGTCGCGTGTGGACCCTCGACCTCCCCGACCACGGGGGATGGCAGCGGGACGACGGCGACCGATGGGGGCTCGACCCAGTCGGTGCCGGCCTCGGGCTCGGGAGAGTCGCAGCCGGCGACCTCGACCTCCGCGGCCACCGACACGACGTCTCCCACCACGGCGGCCGACGGCGCTTCGTCCGAGAGCACAGACACCGAGGGGGAGGTTGGCCTCGGCGAGGAGTGCACCTATCACTTTCCCAACTGCGCCGATGGTCTCAAGTGCGTGCTCGTCCCCGCCGCCGAGAATCCGATGGCGGTCTGCGTCGAGGTGGTCGACGACCCCGTGCCCTCGGGAGGCGCCTGCGAGCTGGACCCGAAGACGGGGCAAGACAACTGCGACGCCACCTCGTTCTGCTCCACGTTCATCTTCAACGAGACGGGCTACTGCACCGACTTCTGCGAGCCGGGCGACGAAGACGCTGGATGTGCCGACGAGACCAGGGAGTGCACCTCGTCGTCGAACGGCAACTACGGCTGCCTGCCGCGCTGCAACCCGCCCGATGAGCTGTGCCCCGACGGCCATGCGTGCGTCCTGTTTCCCCTATCGGGCAGCTATATCTGCACGGTCACCAATCCCGTGACCGAGGGGCAATCCGGGGACGTTTGCTATGCGCCGAGCGAGGCCTGCTCGGGGCAGTGCTATCAGTGCGCCGACGGGACCGCGTGCCTCGACGACCTCGACTATGGCCCCGGCTGCGACGAGGACCTCGGCTGCTGCGCCGAGTACTGCGACGTGACGGTGGGCGGGTGCAGCAACCCGCTGCACGAATGCATCCCCGTGCCCGGTGTCGACACGGACTTGCATCCCAACACCGGGCAGTGCGCTCTCCCGGAAGACTTCGACTGGTGTGACGGCACCGTCGAGAACCCTCCGCCCGGCCAGTGCCCGCCCGACGACGCCGAGCCGAACTACCCCTGGTGCTCCTCCTTCGACACGAGCGCTTGCACCGAAGGCCAGGTAATCCTGGGGGGCGGTGAGTGTGGGCACTGTTGGTGTAACGACTCCTGCGCCGCCGTGGACGAGTGCCCCGTACCTGCGACGGGCGTGGCCGAAGTGGTCTGCGACCCCGCCGTGGGCTGCTCGTTGCTCTGTAACGACGACGTCGACTGCCCCAACGGCATGGATTGCCGCTTTCACTCCGGCGAGCTGCGCTGCCTGTGGCAGCCCGACTCCTGCGCGTCGTAGCGAACGGACGCCGAAAGCGCCGCTTGACAGGAGGGCTGCGTTCACTAAGTTCTGTTTTGCAACTCACTGACTTCGGACGCGACAATGCCAGACTCCGAGACCATCGCCCAAACCCTGGCCCAGCCGTTCACGCTGTCCAATGGCCAGGTCATCCGCAACCGGATCGTCAAGTCGGCGATGAGCGAGACGCTGGCCCCGGCCAACAATCGGGTGCCCCCCACCATCCCCACCCTCTACGAGCGCTGGGCCCGGGGCGGCATCGGGCTGGCCGTGACCGGCAACGTGATGGTCGACCGCGCCGCGCTGGGCGAGCCGGGCAACGTCGCCGTCGAAGACGAGCGTGATCTCGAGCTGCTGCAGCGCTGGGCGCAGGCGGGGCAGACCGACGGCGCCCGCATCTACATGCAGCTCAACCACCCCGGGCGCCAGGTCCCGCGCTTTCTCAACGAGGAATCGGTCGCTCCATCGGCGGTGCCCTTCGCCCCGCAGATGCAGAGCTTCTTCGCCACGCCGCGCGCCCTCACCGAAGCGGAGATCGAGGGCATCATCGAGCGCTTTGCCACCACCGCTCGCATCGCCGAGAAGGCGGGCTTCGACGGGGTCCAGATCCACGGCGCGCACGGCTACCTGGTCAGCCAGTTCCTCTCCCCGCACACCAACCAACGCGAGGACCGCTGGGGCGGCAGCCCGGACAACCGCCGCCGCTTCGCCCTCGAGGTCTACCGGGCAATCCGGGCCGCGACCGGCAGCGGGTTCGGGGTCGCGATCAAGATCAACTCGGCCGACTTCCAAAAGGGCGGCATCTCCGACGACGAGTCGAGCGGCACCATCACCGCGCTGGCGGAAGCGGGCATGGACTTCGTGGAGATCTCGGGCGGCAACTACGAGTCCCCCGCGATGATGGGCGCCAAGGCCAGCACGCGCCGCCGCGAGGCCTACTTCCTCGAGTTCGCCGAGCGCCTGCGCCAGCAGCTCGACTGCCCGCTCGTCGTGACCGGTGGGTTTCGCTCGGGCGCAGCCATGGCCGAGGCCATCGACAGCGGCGCGGTCGACCTGGTGGGCCTGGCTCGCACGCTGGCCATCGACCCCGACTTCCCAGGGCGGCTGGTCACCGAAGGAGACATCCGCGTCGACATCACCCCGCGCAAGACGGGCATCAAGCCCATCGACAAGCTGGGGATGCTCGAGCTGACCTGGTACGAGCGCCAGCTGCATCGCATGGCCCGCGGCAAGGAGCCCCAGCCCGACGCCAACCCGCTGCTGTCCGCCGTGGCGCACTCGTTCACCCACGGGTTCCGGGCCTTCCGAACCCGCCGCGCCCGCTAGGGCTGCCCGCCATGATCGTCTGCATCATCCCCGAAGGCTCGGTGTCCGAGCCCCATCAGCGTACCCTCGAGTCTTCGTTACCCGCCATCGTGGCCGAGCACCTGGGCCCGAAGGTGCGACCGGTGGTGGTCTGGAACCCGGTGGCCGCGGGCAACGGCTACACGGGCGGGCAGGCGCGGCACTGCTCGCTGTGCCACGTCCAGGTCCCCGCCGACACCTCGCTTCCGCAACGGGCCGCGCTGATGCGAGCCGTCTGCGAGCAGTGGTGCGAGACCACGGGCATGAGCCGCTACGAGCTGATGGTCACCACCCCCGACAAGGCCACCGTGCGGGGCACTCTGCGGGCTTTGCTCGCGCCGATGCGGCCGGGGGCCAAGGCCTCGTATCTCGGCCGCCTCGCGACCCAAGCCGCCCGCCAGCGCTGGCAACGACGAGGAGCCTGAGCATGCCCGTCTACAACTTCGTCGTGGCCCCGGACCTCGACGCCGACACCCGACACGCGCTCGCGCTGTGCATCACCGAGGCCCACTGCTCCACCACCGGGGCCCCGCCCGAGTTCGTGCACGTGTTCTTCCACGACGGCCGCCGCGCCCGAACAGATGCCGTCGTCGACCTGCGCATCGCGGCCAGCGTCCGTGCGGGGCGCCCCGACTCCGTCAACCGAGCGATCGAGCAGCTCTTCATCGAAGGGGCCCGTCGTACCCTGCCCGATCAAAACATCGAGGCTCGCTTCACCTTTCGCGACACCCCGGCCGCCTGGGTGATGGAGGGCGGCGCCGTGCTGCCCGAACCCGGCGACGAAGCGGCGTGGATGCAGACGCACTGGAAACGAGAGCACCATGAAGTGGACTCAGGTCGATAGCCAGTACTGCTCGGTGGCCCGCAGCCTCGCTGAGGTCGGTGAGCGCTGGACCCTGCTCGTGGTGCGCGATGCGTTCCTGGGCGCGCGACGCTTCAGCGAGTTCGTGGCCGGCAGCGGGGCCGCCCGCAACATCGTGGCCTCGCGCCTCGAAAAGCTAGTCGAGGCCGGGGTGCTCCGCAAGTCGCAATACCAACAGCGGCCCGCTCGCTACGAGTACCGGCTCACCCGCAAGGGCGTCGAACTGTGGCCGGTCATCATGGCGCTGGTGCAGTGGGGCGACCAATGGCACGACGGCGGCGCGGGTCGACCGATGGAGCACGTCCACGAGGGCTGCGGCCAAGCCTTCCACCTCGAGTATCACTGCTCGGCGTGTCACGAGCCCGTGCGCCCCAACGAGACCCGCGTTCGCCCTGGGCCCGGCTCCCCGAAGTAACGAGCCCCCCAAACGAGCAGCACCGCCCCGGGATTGCTCCCGACGCGGCGCCTTTTCGAGCCGGAACGCTCGCGCGTCGACTAGATGATCTCGCGGGCGCGCAGCAGTTCGACGATGGCGTCCACGCTCTGCTGCACGGAGACCTCGGCCGTCTTCAGCGTCAGGTCGGCGTCCTCGGGCGCTTCGTAGGGGAACGAGACCCCCGGGAAGTTCTGGATGCGCCCCTCATCGGCCGCACCGTACAGCGCCTGCGCCCGCTCGCGGCAGACGTCGATCGGCGTGTCGAGGTGGACGACGATGAAGTTGTCCTTGCCGACCACGCTCGCCGCCTTCTGGCGGATCTCCTCGGAGGGAGAGACCAGCGCGCAGATGCACAGCAGGCCAGCGTCGTTGACCACCCGCGCCAGCTCGGAAGCGCGACGCAGGTTCTCGGAGCGCTCCTCGGAGGTGAAGCCCAGGTCCCGGCTGATGCCGCGGCGCAGGTTCGACCCGTCGAGCACGTTGACCGCCCGGCCCTCCTCGAAGAGGCGACGCTCGAGGGCGTAGGCCACCGTGGACTTGCCCGAGCCCGAAAGCCCGGTGAGCAAGATGGTGGTGGGAGTCTGGCCGAAGCGAGCCTTCCGCTCCTCGACCGTGACCCGGCTGTCGAGCGTCTCGAGGCTCTCGGCCGGCTCGACGTCCCACTTGTCCGCGCGCTCGCCCGAGTCCTTGCGGTCGGTGATCATGCCCGCCGCCACCGTGCCGTTGGTGATGCGGTCGATGACGATGAACGCCCCCGTGGAGCGGTTGCGCGTGTACGGGTCGTAGGGCACGGGCGCGCTCAGCTTGATGCTGACGCGGCCGATCTCGTTGAGCTCGAGCGTCGGCGCATCCGTGCGGTGCAGGGTGTTGACGTCGACGCGGTGCCGCAGCGTGGTCACCGAGCCGGTCACCTGCTTGGGGCCGAGCTTGAACATGTACTCGCGGCCGGGAACCATGCCCTGCTCGCTCATCCACACCATGGTGGCGTCGAAGCGCTCGCCGCTCTCCGGCACGTTGCCCACGCGAGTGAGCATGTCGCCGCGGCTGACGTCGATCTCGTCCTCGAGAGTGAGCGTGACCGCCTGCGGGGGGAAGGCCTCGTCGAGCTCGCCGTCCTGAGTCACGATGGAGGCGACCTTGCTCGTCTTGCGCGACGGGAAGGCCATGACCTCGTCGCCCTTGCGGACGATGCCCGAGGCCACCGTGCCCGCGAAGCCACGGAAGTCGAGGTTCGGGCGGAGGACGAACTGCACCGGGAACCGGAAGTCCCGCAGGTTGCGGTCGGCCCCGATGTACACGGTCTCGAGGAAGCGCATCAGCGTGCGCCCCTCGTACCAGGGCATCTTGTCCGAGGGCTCGACGACGTTGTCGCCCTTGAGGGCGGACAGCGGGATGAACTCGAGGTCCTTGACGTCGAGCCGGGTCGCGAACGCCTTGTAGTCGGCGACGATCTCGTCGTAGCGCTCCTGGCTGAAGTCGACCAGGTCCATCTTGTTGATGGCGACGAGCACGTGCTGGATGCCCAGCAGCGACACGATGAAGCTGTGCCGCTTGGTCTGGGTGAGCACGCCGTGGCGGGCATCGATGAGGATGACCGCCAGGTCGCAGTTGCTGGCCCCGGTGGCCATGTTGCGGGTGTACTGCTCGTGACCCGGGGTGTCCGCGATGATGAACTTGCGCTTCTCGGTCGAGAAATAGCGATAGGCGACATCGATGGTGATGCCCTGCTCGCGCTCGGCCTTGAGCCCGTCGGTCAGCAGGGCGGGGTCGAAGTCCCCGTCCACGCTGCCGTGGGTCGCGGACTCCTGCTTGATGGCGGCAAGCTGGTCTTCGTAGACCATCTTGGCGTCGTAGAGCAGGCGCCCGATGAGAGTGCTCTTGCCGTCGTCGACCGAGCCGCAGGTCAAGAAGCGAAGCAGCTCCTTGCGCTCGTGCTGGTCGAGGTAGGCCTGAATATCGGTGGCGATGAGATCCGACTGGTGAGACATGGCCGGTTCCTCGAGCTACTAGAAGTAGCCTTCCTTCTTTTTCTCTTCCATGGAGCCCGCGGAGTCGAAGTCGATGACTCGACCTTCGCGCTCGGACTTCGTAGCGAGGAGCATCTCTTGGATGACCTCGGGCAGCGTGGTCGCGTCGGACTCGACGGCGCCCGTGAGGGGGTAGCAGCCGAGGGTCCGAAAGCGGACCATCTTCATCTCGGGCTTCTCGCCCTCCTCGAGCGGCATGCGGTCGTCGTCGACCATGATGAGCACGCCGTCGCGCTCGACCACCGGTCGCTTCGCGGACAGGTACAGCGGCACGACCGGAATCTTCTCGAGGTGGATGTACTGCCACACGTCGAGCTCGGTCCAGTTGGACAGCGGGAACACCCGGATGCTCTCGCCCTTGTGGACGCGAGCGTTGTAGATGTTCCACAGCTCGGGGCGCTGGTTCTTGGGGTCCCAGCGGTGGTTCTTGTCGCGGAACGAGAACACGCGCTCCTTGGCGCGGGACTTCTCCTCGTCGCGTCGGGCCCCGCCGAACGCCGCGTCGAAGCGGTGCTTGTTCAGCGCCTGGCGCAGAGCCTGGGTCTTCATCACATCGGTGTGCACCGCACTACCGTGGGTGAAGGGACCGATGCCCTGCTCCACGCCGTCCTGGTTGATGTGAACGATGAGCTCGAGCCCCAGCTCTTTGCGAGTCCAGCTGTCCCGGAACTCGATCATCTGCTTGAACTTCCACGTCGTGTCGATGTGCATCAACGGGAAGGGCGGCTTGGCCGGATAGAAGGCCTTCATCGCCAGGTGAACCATCACCTGGGAGTCCTTGCCGATCGAGTAGAGCATCACCGGGTTGTCGAACTCGGCGGCGACCTCTCGAATGATGTGGATGCTCTCCGCCTCGAGCTGCTTGAGGTGGGTGAGGTTGTATGCCGTCATGCGCTGGCCTCGGTTGGCGCTCCCAGGCTTCGTTCCGGGCCCGAAAACGAGCGGGCGGTCCCGGCAAATGCGGTCGCCCGATCTCGCGCGAGAGAGGCGGGCGAAAAGGGTTGGGAGCGCTGCCGAGGCATACCATGCCCGGCCGTGCGCGGGTGGCAGGGGTGGGGGCCCTGATCTATGCTCACGACCTCGTGAAGGTCGTCTCCATCACCGTCAACTTCCGTACCGCCGATCTCGCGCTACGGGCGCTAGAAAAGGTCAGGGCGGACATCGTGCCCATGGGTGGCCGCTGCATCGTGGTGGACAACGACTCCGGCGACGGCTCCTACGAGAAGATTCTCTCGACGGTGCGCGAGCGCGGCTGGGAGGACGACGTCGACGTCATCGCCATGCCGCGCAATGCGGGTTTTGGGGCCGGCAACAACGTTGCATTCCGCCATGCGATGGCGTGGGACGACCCCCCCGAGTACTTCTACCTGCTCAATCCCGACGCCTATCCCGATCCGGGCACCGTGGCTCACATGGTCGAGTTCATGGACTCCAACCCGCGGGTGGGCCTGGGCGGGACGAAAGTGCGCCATCCGGGGGGTGAAATCCGACGCTCGGCCTTTCGCTTCCCCTCGGTCCTGTCCGAGCTCGAGCTGGCCATTCGCGTGGGCGTGGTCACTCGGCTGCTCGACAACCACCGGGTCGCCCAGCCTCCGCCCGAGCACACGGGCGAGGTCGACTGGGTCTCGGGGGCCAGCGTCATGATCCGTAAGGCCATGATCGACGAGATCGGCATGTTCGACGAGAACTTCTTCCTCTACTTCGAGGAGACCGACCTGTGCATGCGCGCGAAGCGGGCGGGCTGGACCACCAACTACGTGCTCGAGGTCGAAGCCGAGCACATCGGTCAGGTCTCGACCGGCATCAAGAGCAAGCAGAAGCGTCGCCCCAAGTACTGGTTCGAGTCGCGCTCCTACTACCTCCGCAAAAACCACGGCGCGCTGGGTCTTTTCGCCGCCAACTCGGTCTTTGCCAGCGCGTACTTCCTCCGCGAGCTGCGGAAGCGCTACGCCGGGCTGCAAGACGAAGATCCGCCCCACTTCTTCCGGGACTTCGTCGACTTCAACTTCCGCGGTCGTCTCGAAGACTGAGCGGACCGGCTCCGGGCTGACCGCGGGTGCGGCTCAGCCCCAGCGAGCGAGGTTCTCGCGCCAGAACGCGGCCGGCTCGTTCTCCGGGAACAAGCGCTTGATCTCGTTCAGCCCGTTCTCGGCCAGCTTCGTCCGAAGCTGAAGATCTTCGAGCTCCACCAGGCACTTGGCGGCCTCGGCCGGGGTGTCGCCGATCATCGCGGTATCACGGTGACGCATGCCGAAGTTCGCCCCGCGGGCGTTCTTGCCGACCACGATCATGCCCGAGGCCATGGACTCCTGCGGCGGCAGAGCACAGCCCTCGATGTCGGCCGAAGCCAGCATGGCCTGGGGCCGCGAGAACGACTGGGCCAGCTCGTGCAGCGTGAGCCCGTCGACCAGCTCGAAGCGCCAGAACTTGCCGCCGAGCTTGCGATACTCCTCTTCCGTCTGGGCGATGTAGTCCTTGCCCTTGCGGGGGAACGCGAAGATCAGCCCCTCTTCGCGATCCTCCTGCGGGATGAAGGGGAAGACCTTGTTGTCGATGACGTTGGGGACGATGGGGATGTCCTTGCCCGGATAGACGTCGTGACAAAGGTCGAGCATGAACGGCGAGTCGGTCCAGATCGTGACCCGGTCGGAGCGCCAGTTGAAGTCGTCGTAGATCCGGGTGGGGTTCTGCTCGTAGGCCACCGCGGGGCCCTTCACCTGGTCGATGTAGTGCGTGCCGATGTCGGGCAGGATGCACACGTCGTCCGGGCGTCGGTCCTTCCAGCGAATGAAGGGCAGGTCGTGGATCCGCAGGTCGCCGTAGTCGTCGCGACCCCACAGCGTCGACATCACCGCCTCGGCGCCCACCGAACGCGCCACCCAGCAGTGGCGCATGATGTTGAGGCTACCGCCCGAGATCGTCTTGGCCGCGAACATCAACGGCGGCCGAATCATGCGACTGAGGAGCTTGCTGTGAAGCAACCGACCGCGCCCATGCCATTCCCGCATGAGCCTGGCCTTGACCGGGGAGGCGAGAAAATCCGGGATGAGAAAGACGAATCGCATGGACGAGTGGGCTCCGTTGAAAGCCAGTGAGGTTGCACACCCGTGGTGCAACCGAGGCCGTCTTTAGTACCACGAAATTCGTGCCGTGGACCGGGCCCGACGCGGGCCCATGGCATCTCGTGCGGCGACGCGAGTGGGGTACGGTGCCCACCGCGATGAACGGCAAGATCGGCGGAATGCGGGCCCTCGTCACGGGAGCGAGCAGCGGGATCGGAGCGGAACTGGCCAAGGTCCTCGCCGAGCACGGCACCCACCTCGTGCTCGTGGCTCGACGCGAGGAACGACTTCGCGCGCTGGCCGAGGAACTCGAGGAGCGTTTTGGCATCGAGACGCGAGTGGAGGCCTGTGACCTCGCCGACGCAGCGGCCACCGAAGCATTGCTCGAGCGCTTGGGCGACCTGCCCATCGACATCGTGGTGAACAACGCGGGGCTGGGCCGCTACGAGACCTTCGTGGACACGGAGTGGGCCGAGCTTCAGACCCAGATCGCGGTGAACCTGGTGTCCCTGACCCGGCTCACCCACCACTTCGTGCCGAAGATGATCGAGCGCGGCCGCGGCCACGTGATGAACGTGGCCTCCATCGGGGCCTACACGCCCATCCCCAACTTCACCGTCTACGCGGCGACCAAGGCCTACGTCCGCCACCTCACCGAGTCCCTCGACCACGAGCTGAGCGGTACGGGCGTGCGAGCCATCTGCGTGAACCCGGGCGGCACCAAAACGGAGTTCGTCAACCACGCCCAGCAGGTGCTCAAGCAGTCCGGTGAGAAATTCATGATGAGCGCGGAGGAGTGCGCCCGCATTTCGGTGCAGAAGATGATCGCGGGCCGCCGCAACGTGGTGACCGGCCGGATGAACGCGCTGGGGATGTGGTTGCTGCGATTTTTGCCCCGCAGCGTCTATCCAAAGCTCGCCGCCAAGGCGATGAGCTCGTCGGTCGCCAAGGCGAGCTGAACGAAACGTCACCCTCCGGCCGCGCAGACCGCGAATTGTCGGCCGAATCCGAGGTCCCCCGCTTGCCAGGCCCCCGCCTCGCCTGCGAGCCTGCGTGCTCCCCGAGCGAAGAGCGTTCGCCTTGGCCCGCCGTAGCTTCGAGTTCTCCTCCAATCACGCCTACTGGCTCGTGGTCTTCGCCCTGACTGCGTGCACGGTGTTCTTCGCGAGCAACGTGCAGCAGCGCCGCAAGGAGCTGCGCTCCGATCGCTCCGTGCAGATCGAGAGCGGAGCCACCGTCGAGCTGGTGCGGATCATCGACGGCGACGAGGTCTCCGTGCGCGGCGAAGGGGGCGGGACCTTCGTGGTGCGGCTTTTGGGGGTCAAGGGCTTCTCCACCGCCGTCAACGAGCCGGGGCTGTCCGGGCTCGGCCAGATCGCGGTGCAGGCCATGGAAGGGATCGTCGAGGACAAGGAGATCCACGTGGTCTTCGACGAGCTGAAGTTCGATCGCTCCGGTCGATTGCTGGCGTACCTCGAAGCCGAGGATCACGACATCGGCGAGCTGATGATCCGGCGCGGGCACCTGGTGGCGTATATCCGCTACCCCTTCTCCCGCGAGGAGCTGTACCTGGGCGCGCAGGCCGAGGCCAAGACGAGCAAGAAGGGCCTGTGGGGTAACTACAAGGCCGTCTCGCGGGTGCAGGGCTGGCAGGACACCTGGAAGAACGCACGGCAGCAGGGAGGTGCGGGCCAATGATTCGGCTCTTGCTCGTCCTGTTCCGGCGCGTGGTGGTGCAGCGCCGCAACGAGCTGCTCAAGGTCGCCCTGCTCACCCTGGTGCTGGTGGCGTTCTCCTCGTCGGGCTTCATGTACTTCGAGCTCGCCGACAAGCCGGACCTCATCTGGGCCGACGCGGTGTGGTGGTCGATCGTCACGATGACCACCGTCGGCTACGGCGACTTCTTCCCCACCACCCCCGGCGGCCGCTACATCATCGGCTTCCCCACGATGCTCTTCGGCATCAGCATCCTGGGTTACCTGCTGTCGACCCTGGCGACCTTTCTCATCGAAGAACGCTCGAAGGAACTCAAGGGCATGAGCGAGAGCAAGCGAAGCGACCACATCCTGCTCATCCACTATCCGGGGCTCGCGCGGGTGCAGGGCGTCCTCACCGAGCTTCGCACCGACGAGAAGACCGCCGGCTGCCCGGTGGTGATCGTCGATGCCTACCTCGACGAGCTCCCCAAGGCCCTGGCCGCCCAAGGGGTCGAGTTCGTCAAGGGCGACGCCTCCAAGGAGAGCACGCTGGACCGGGCGCACTTCCACGAGGCTCGCTTCGCGATCATTCTGTCGCAGGACCCCAACGATCCGGGCAGCGACAACGCCAACCTGGCCGCCGCGCTGACCCTCGAGCACCTGCACCCCGGCATCTTCACCGTCTCCGAGTGCATCGACCCCGAGCGCATCGAGCTCTTGTACAAGGCCGGCTGCGACGCGGTGGTGTGTCTGACCGCGCTGGCCACCAACCTGGTGGTGCACGAGCTGCTCGACCCCGGCGTCCAGAAGGTGATCGGCGAGGCCACCAACAACCTCTCCGGGCAGAACATCTACATGGTCGACGTCACGGCCGGCGACGGCTCGACCTACGTGAGCGCCCGCGATGCCATGGAAAACCGCGGCTGCGCCGCGATGGGGCTCGAGCGTCAGGGCAAGGTGATCCTCAACCCCGACGCCGAGACCGAGCTGAGCGAAGGCGACCGGCTGATCTGCATCGCCCCCTCGCGGCCCGAGTCGCTGCGCCTTTGAGCCGGGGCTGGCCCCTGGCTGCGAAAAACTTGCCCGATCCTGCGCTCGAGTACGAAAGCGTGCTCCGAGTGCGGTATGCCCAGTGACATGGGTCCTGCCCCGCCGACCGAGCTGCCCCGCTGGGACGAGCTGCGCGCGCTCGTGCTGCGACTGGCGCCGGCCGAGGGCCTCAACCAGACCGCGCTGCCGGGCGTTCGAATCTCCCGCTTCGATCGCCCGCAGAGCTGGCAGTTCTTCTCGACCCCCGGGCTCGCGATCGGGGTGGTGGTGCAGGGCCGTAAGCAGACCCGCGCGGCCGATCAGGTGCTGTGCTACCACCCCCCGCAGTTCCTCGTGCTGACGGGCGAGCAGGACTTCCAGTCCGAGATCCTGCAGGCGAGCCCCGAGTCTCCCTATCTGTCGGTGGGGATCTTCATGCCGGCCGAGGTGGTCGCCGAGACCATGATCGAGCTGGGTAAGGTCGACGATGCGCCGACGGGACGGGCCGAGCCGGGCCCGAACGCCTTCGTCTCCACCGTGGACGAGCGCCTGCTCGGGACCGTCATCCGCCTGCTCGCCACCGCCGAGGACCCCGCCGAGCGACGAGTCCTGGCGCCGCTGGTCACCCGCGAGCTGGTGTTCCGGGTACTGCGCTCCGACGCCGCCGCCTCGCTGCGCCACGCGGTGGGCCGCGACGGCAACGAGCACCGCATTCAGCAGGCCATGGCGTTCATTCGCGAGCACGCCGAGCAGCCACTCTCGGTCGAGACGCTCGCCCGTCGGGTCGCCATGAGCCCCTCGCATTTTGCCCATCGCTTCGCCGCCATCGCCCGGACCTCTCCGATGCGCTACCTCAAGCAGGTCCGGCTCCACCGCGCCCGCGCGCTGCTGGTCGACGGCTCGGTACGGGCGAGCGAAGCGGGCGAGCGCGTGGGCTACTCGAGCCCCTCGCACTTCTCCCGCGACTTCAAAGGCCTGTTCGGCGTCCCGCCCGGCACCTTCGCCAGACGGGCGCGCTCCAACTTCGCAGGATCGGACAAGACTCCAGCAGCGACCGCCCTGGGGCATGCCTCCGACTCCTCCTAAGTTGAGCGCATGGACAACACCACGCTTGGAACCCGCGGCCCCGCAGTCTTCCCCATCGGCCTCGGGTGCATGGGGATGTCGGAATTCTACGGCGAGAGCGACGACGCGCGCTCGATCGGGGTCATCCACCGCATGCTCGAGCGCCTGCCTGGGCGGGCCCTGCTCGACACCGCAGACATGTACGGCAGCGGCCACAACGAGAGCCTGATCGGCCGGGCGATCGCCGATC
Organism: Myxococcota bacterium; assembly: GCA_039028615.1. GTDB lineage: Bacteria > Myxococcota_A > Polyangia > Nannocystales > Nannocystaceae > Paraliomyxa. The sequence continues at coordinate 220,369 of JBCCHT010000007.1, forward strand.
GGCGCGACCGGGCGGTCATCGCCACCAAGTTCGCGATCCTGCGCGGCGAAGGGGGCTCGTTCGCGGGCATCTCCGGTCGGCCCGAGTATGTCGCCCCCGCCTGCGACGCGAGCCTCAAGCGCCTGGGCATCGAGACCATCGATCTGTACTACCAACATCGCGTCGACCCGCAGGTCCCCATCGAAGACACGGTGGGAGCGATGGCAACGCTGGTCGAGGCGGGCAAGGTGCGGCACCTGGGCCTGTCCGAGGCCGCCCCCGCCACGGTCCGCCGGGCGCATGCGGTGCATCCCATCGCGGCGGTGCAGACGGAGTACTCGCTGTGGAGTCGTGACCCCGAGGGCGAGCTGCTCGAGACTTGCAAGGAGTTGGGCATCGCGCTGGTCGGCTACTCGCCGCTGGGCCGCGGCTTCCTCAGCGGCACCATCCGCAGCGTGGACGATCTGGCGGCCGACGACTTCCGTCGGGGGATGCCGCGCTTTTCCGCGGACAACCTCCCTCGCAACCTGGCGCTGGCCGACGCCGTCCAGCAGCTCGCCCGAGCCAAGGGGTGCACGCCCGCTCAGCTCGCGCTCGCTTGGTTGCTGGCGCGGGACGAGTCGGTGATCGCCATTCCGGGTACGCGCTCGATCGCCCGGCTCGAAGAGAACCTCGATGCGGTGAAGGTCGAGCTGAGCACCGAAGACCGGGCGCGAATCGATGGCGCCCTGCCCCACGGCGCAGCGGCGGGCGACCGCTACTCCGCCGCCCAGATGGCCGCCGTCAACGGATAGCGGTCACGCGGGGGCGGCCGCGGGCTTCGGGCGCGACCGCTGGGGGCTCGGGGATCCGGCCACGGGTTTGTTGAAGGTCGGCGAAGACCCCGGGCTCGCGCCCTGCTCGGGGACCTTCGCGGCCGGCTCGGACTCGGCGACCTCGGCCCGCGGGGTCCCCATGTGGCAACGACCTTCGAGAATTCCTCCTTCGTCGATCACCACCGCCGTGGCCGTGACGTCCCCGTCGACGCTGCCGCTGGTGCTGATCATCAGCTTGGTCGCCTCGACGTCGCCACGGATCGAACCCTCCACGACGACCTCGGTGCCCTGTACGGCGCCGACGATCGTGGCGCTGCTCCCGAGGGTCAGCTCGTCGACTTCGACGTCGCCTTCGATCGATCCGGCCAGCTCGAGTCCACTGGTGCTCGACAACGAGCCGCGGATCGTCATGTCGTGGCCGATGACGTTGACCGGAGCGCGCGGGGGTTCGGGTGCGGGTGCGGGTACCGGTGTGGGTTCAGGGGCGCGTGGTCGTTCGGAGGCGGCTTCGAGAGCACGCCTGGGCGCGGGCTCCGCGGAGACTTCGGGTTCGTCGACCTCGACCTGACGACCCAACAAACGCTGAAAGAAGCCCACACCTCATCTTCCCATGAAGCCCGTGCGCGATTCGTCGAAACACCGGCCAGATCTGGGCCTTGGAATTGGCGTTACAAACGTCGCTCGGAGTCCACAAAATGGTGTGGGGGAGTGGTTTCCGATTCTCAGCTCGAGTGTGCCATCCATGGCCGCCTCGTCGGCGACGCCACGGGCGATACCGTGCTGTCGATCGGCCCCGCCGGACATGTCGTCGGCAATGTCAGCGCACCGATCCTGATCGTCGCGGGCACCATCCGCGGCAATGTGCGGGCGCGGTTGTTGCTCGTTCGAGCGACGGGGGTCATCGAGGGCGACGTCGCCTACGAACGGATCAGCGTGGACGATGGCGCATCGATCATCGGACGCGTCGGTAGGCCTTCCCTCGATGACTTGCCCGTCGTGCCGCGACCGGCCGAGCTCACGCCGCCCCTTCGGCACACGCCTGCGCCGACGGCCCGGGCCCGCCCGCAGCCCGTCGACGTCACCCCCCCGACTGGGCCCACGCCGTCGCCAACGCCGGAGCTCCGTCCGCCGCCATCGCAGCACCCCGCGTCCGAGTCGGCCGAAGTCTTCGTACTCGAGCCCGGTCGCCGCCGCCCCCCGTCGCGCGCCACGGGCCGCCGTTCCGTCCGCATGGGCAAGCAGTGGTTCGTGGCCGCGGCCGCTTCGATGCTCACCGTCACCCCGTTGCACGCCGATGGCCCCAAGGCCAAGGCCGCCAAGGCGGACGTCGAGGTCGTCGAGTCCAGCTCCGCCAGCCCTTCCCTGCTGGCCCTGCCGAGCATTCCGTTCCTGCGCCCGCCGACCGACGACTCCGAGGTGGTCGAGGCCAGCCCCGCCATGGACGTGGCGTGGACCCTCGACAAGGCCGCCAACCTCCGCATGATGTCGTTCCGCTGGGGGCTGCCCGAGTCCGAGCTCGCCCAGCTCAACCCTCAGCTCGAGCGTCGCACGATGTACCCGGCGGGCACCGAGGTCTGGGTGTTCCGCAGCGACCCCGAGGCCATCACGCGCTCGCTCGGCTATCCGAACCGGGGCTCGCTGGTGCATGGCATTCCCATGCCGCAGAGCGAGCACTGGACGATGCGAGGCGGCCGACGACGGGTGTACGGCACCGCCACCACCATCGCGACGCTCTCCAACGCGTTCGCGGCGTATGCCGCTCAGTTCCCCGATGCGGACCCGATCCGCCTCGGAGACATCTCCGCCCGACGCGGCAAGCACATCAGCCCCCACCAGTCACACCAAAGCGGCCGCGACGTGGATATCGCCTACGTGCGGCTGGCCCCGCCGACCGGCAAGCGGCGCGGCATGTGGCAGACCGCGGTCGAGAACCTCGATGCCACCCGCACCTGGTTTTTGGTGCGCACGCTGATCGACTCCGGCGTCGTACAGTCGATCTTCGTCAACCAAGAGGTCCAACGCCCGATCCGCGAGGCCGCGCTGGCCGATCTGCCGGCCGCGGAAGTCGACGAGTACATGGAGTTCCTCTCCCACGAGGATGGCCACAAGGGCCACATGCACGTCCGTTTCCTCTGCGAGCACGGCAACCTGCAATGCCGCCCGCACTCCCTCCCCACCCCCACCACGAGCCGCGCCGCCCAGTCTCCCGAAGCGGGCCTGGCCGACGACGGTGACTGAACCAACCCCCGTAGCCTTGGAGCGAAAGCCATGCCCGAGTCCAGCAACTTCATCACCGAAGACACGACCGTCAACGGCGACATCACCACCGCGTCCTCCCTGACCATCGCCGGCACCGTCAACGGCGACATCGAGGCGGAGCAAGACGTCACCATCCTCAGCACGGCCACCGTGACCGGCAACGTGTCGGGCCCCGGGATTCAGGTGCAGGGCAAGGTCAAGGGCAAGGTCGCCGCCAGCGGCCGCCTGGTCATCGGAGCGACGGGCGGCGTGTGGGGCGACATCTCCGTGCGGGCGCTCCTCATCGAAGAAGGCGGCGTCCTCGAGGGTCAGTGCAGCATGCGGAGTGCGGAAGCCGAGGCCCCCGCGCCGAGTCCCGAGGTCCCGCGCCCGAACCTTCGGCCACCGCTCAAGCCCCCGGGTGGTGGCGACGCGCGGCCTTCGGCGTAGACGGGCTCAGGATCGCGAGGCATCGCGCGGCGGCGCGGCACAGGGCTGCCCCGTCGCCCACGTGTATACGACGCTGGTCACCGCGCCTCCGTGGAAGTCCTCGGGCTCGCGTTCGGCGAGTACGCCTCCGCGGGCTTCGTAGAACGAGCAGCAGCGAAGCTCCGCAAGCGTGGCGACGTACATCGAACGCAGCTCGTCGCCCCTGAGTGCATCGCAGGCCTCCGTCCATAGGCGCGCACCGACGCCCGCGCCGCGATGCTCGGGCAACACGTGGATGACGTAGACCTCGAGCTCGGTGCCGAGCTCCTTCCTTCGCGGGCGGCCCACGGTGATGAAGCCGATGATCTCCCCCGCGCGCTCGGCCACGAGATCGACCCGCTGCGGGTTGCCCTGCACCGCCGTCAGCCACTCGCGCCAATCCGCCGTTCGCTTGGCCACATCGGGCGCGTCCCAGACCGCGGCGAGCGGTGCATAGGCGTCGTCCGAAGACTCGACGTGCACGCGAGCGATCCCGCCGACATCGGCCAGGGTGGCAGGCCGAACGCGAAACACTTGATCGCCCATGCACCGACTGTAGCCCGCCGCGTCTCATCGGGCGCCCGATAGACGAAAACCGTCGCGGGGGGCGACGGTCTTCGCTGGTCGGTCGGTGTGCGTTGAAAACTCAGGCGGGGCTCGATGCGACGCCCTGCTCGGACGCGGGCACCAAGATGTTGGCCAGGGCCTTGTAGGCCCGGTGGGCGCGGACCCGCAGGGCGCCGGGGCGCACGCCGAGGCGCTCGCCGATGTCGGCCATGCTCATGCCGCGAAGCTTGTGGAGCTTGACCACCTCGCGCTGTCCCGGAGGAAGCTGCTCGATGGCATCGCGGACGCGCTGGTTGAGCTCGTCGCCGTTCTCCCGCGACATCTGCAGCTCCTCGGCGTTCGGCACCGCCTCGGGCACCCCCATGCCGGAGATATCGCCCTTGGCGATCAAGGTCTCGTGCCGGCGATCGCGACGGTAGTCGTGGCGAAGGTGGTCGAGCGCGACGTTGCGGGCGATGGCGAGGTACCAGCCCTCGACGGCCCGGTCGGCGCGCTGGGGAAGCGAGGCGAAGCGATCGCGCGCGGCATGTGCGCGAAGGAAGGTCAGCTGGACCAAGTCGTCGACCACGGCCGCGTCCCGCACCAGCCGGCTCAGCCGCGCCCGAAGGCGCGGTTGAAGCGCCGCATGGAGCTTCGTGAACGCGTACTCGTCACCATCGACATAGGCCTCCATCCAGCGATGCAGCTGGCCCCCGGGGTTCTTGGGGGAGTTGGAGGAAGCAGACAGATTGGCGTGATGCTCGGTCATGATGAACCACCCTTCTCGGAGGGGTCGCTGAGGCTCAGCTTGGATAGTTGACTGGTCGGTAAAGTTTCTTGGCCGAAAAAAAACCTACTGCAAGGACTCGGCGGTCTGACACGCGTTCGTGCACTCTTCTTCGAGCACGACGGGAGGGGCCGCGGCAGTAGGCAGGTCGGCTTGGGCCAACACGACCGCGCCGTGCGCCAGTCGTAGGAAGACCTCGGGATCGTTGTTCGTCTTGGCGAGCAGGGTCGCGCCCTGGATGAACGCGATGATCGCCTCGGCTGCGCGCTTGGCGTCGGGCACAGCGAGTTCGCCTCGCGCGTCGGCCGACTGCAGCATCTGGGCGATCTGCGATTCCCACCGCTTGAAGATCGTCTCGAGCTTGGCTCGGATATCGGCGTCGCGATGCGCCATTTCCTGGGCGAGGTTGCCGAGCGGGCAGCCGTGCGCGGAACCGAAGCTGCGCTGAGCCCGCACATAGCCCGCGTACATCGCGGTCACCATGCCGACCAGCTGCTCGCGGCTGGGTCGGTTGCCGGCCATCGCGGCCTGCATGCCCATTTCCTGGTGCTCGGCGAAACGGTCGAGCGTGGCCAGCACCAGCGCATGCTTGCTGCGGAAGAAGTGATAGAAGCTGCCCTTCTTGAGGCCAGCCGCGTTGCAGATGTCGGCGACACTGACCGCGGTGTACCCGCGCTCATGCAGCAGCAACGACGCCGTCGCGAGCAGACGATCGCGTGCATCGCTACAGCGACCCATGATCGGCTCCTTCGGTGGTGACGGCGGTGTGCATTGTGCGCTGCTTTTCTTGTCCGACCGGTCAACTATAGGGACGGGTCCCCACCCCCACAAGTTACGACGAGCATTTTTCTCGCCGATCGAGACGAGCGTCATCTCTCTGCGCGCTTCACGCAGTGCGAGTATGCCGCGGGCCACTCGCGTTCGACGGCCCACGGGCTGGTCACCTTCCGGCCTCGCGACTCGATCCTTTCCCCGGCCACACCCGTCGGTTCGAGGGGGCGCGCTGCTAGGCTGCTTTCGTGCTCGGCAAGCTACTGCTGTTGTTCACGGTCGTCCCGGTCGTCGAACTGTATCTGCTCATCACGTTGGGGCAGGCCTTGGGCGCCGAGCTGACCATTGGGCTCGTGCTCGTGACCGGCTTGCTCGGTGCGTCGCTGGCCAAGCGCGAGGGCGCTCGCGTGCTCCGCAACTGGCAAGAGTCGGTGCAGCGTGGCGAGCTGCCCAAAGAAGGCGTCATCTCCAGCCTCTTGGTGCTCGTGGGTGGCGTCTTGCTCGTCACTCCGGGTGTCGTCACCGACGCGACTGGCCTGCTGCTGCTCGTGCCGTGGTCGCGACGCATCGTGGCCAACATCCTTCGCAGCCGCCTCGAGCATCGCTTCCAGCTGCAAGGGATGTCGGCCGGTCCCGCCGCGTTCATGAACATGGGCGCGCCCATGGGTCAGGGACAAGGACCGGTCATCGACGTCGACGCGGTCGAGACCGATGCCCACGACGCCGAAGCACAGCCGGCTCCGTCGAGCTCGACGCCCATCGACACGACCGCTTCGAACGCCCGCTGACGCCCGACGGGGTCAAGACTTCTTGCGCCCGCCGCCTCGGCCCTTGCGGCGACCGCTGCTGGGCCGCGCGCCGCGGCTTCGCTTGGGCTTTTCGTCCTCGGCCACGGGTGCGGGCGGCAGCCCGGTGTGCTGGGTGAGCGCCGTGCCCTTGCGCGCCCGTGCCTTCGCCCGACGCTGAACCCGAGGCGGCCGCCGATGCCCTTCGGCCGCGTCTCCCGTGCCCGCCGGCTGCCACGTGGGCACCAGGTGCCGCTTGCCGTTGCCGATGAGGTCTTGCCGACCCATCCGGCGCAAGGCCTCTCGCAACACCGGCCAGTTGTTGGGGTCGTGGTAGCGCAAGAACGCCTTGTGCAGTCGGCGTTGCTCGAGGCCGCGAGGGATGGGCAGGTCGCCGCTGTCCCGTCGCAGTCGCTTCAGCGAGCTCTTGCCGCTGTGATACATCGCCGTCGCGCTGGCCATGGGCGAGGGCAGGAAGGCCTGCACCGCGTCGGGCCGAAAACGGTTTTGCTTGAGCCACAGCGCCAGCTCGAGCATGTCCTCGTCGGTGGTGCCCGGATGCGCCGCGATGAAGTACGGGATCAGGTACTGCTCCTTGCCCGCCTTCTTGCTGTAGCGCTCGAACAGCTCCTTGAAGCGATCGTAGGTGCCGATGCCCGGCTTCATCATCGCCGACAGCGGGCCCTTGGCCACGTGCTCGGGGGCGATCTTGAGGTAGCCACCCACGTGGTGGGTGACCAGCTCCTCGACGTACTTGGGCGAGTGAACCGCCAGGTCGTAGCGCAGCCCCGAGGCGATGAGGACCTTCTTGATCCCGGGCAGCGCACGCGCCTTGCGGTACAGCTGCACCAGGGGATCGTGGTTGGTCCCGAGGTTGCTGCACACGTCGGGGAAGATGCACGAGGGCTTGCGACAGGCCGCCTCGATCTCGCGGCTCTTGCAGGCCAGCCGCCACATGTTGGCGGTGGGGCCTCCCAGGTCCGAGATGACCCCGGTAAAGCCCGGCGTGGTGTCTCGGATGCGCTCGATCTCGCGGAGGATCGACTCCTCGGAGCGGTTTTGGATGATGCGCCCCTCGTGCTCGGTGATGGAGCAGAACGAGCAGCCACCGAAGCAGCCCCGCGTGATCATCACCGAGAACCGGATCATCTCGTACGCGGGGATCTTCGCTCCGCCGTACGACTCGTGGGGCAGCCGCGAGTACGGCAGCTCGAACACCCGGTCCATCTCGTCGGTGGTGAGCGGGATCGGAGGCGGGTTGATCCACACGTCGCGGTTGCCGTGTCGCTGCACGAGGCAGCGCGCGTTGTGGGGATTGGACTCGGCGTGCAGGATCCGCGACGCGTGGGCGTAGAGCACCGGGTCGCCCCGCACCGTCTCGTACGCGGGCAGGCGAATCGCGGTGCGATCGCGGGGGTGCCCCTTGGGCACGGTGCGTCGCCGCAGGGTCACCAGGTTGTTGGGCGCGGGCTCGGCCGGGGTCGCGCTGGCGTCGGCGCCCGTGGAGCACGCGGCCGAGCTGCGCTCTTCCTCCATCGCGTAGGGATCGGGCGGCGGCGTCACCATGCCCGGCGTGTCGATGTCGGTGGAGTCGATCTCGAAGAACCCCGCGGGGCGCTCGCGGCGAATGAACGCGGTGCCCCGTAGATCGCGAATGGTGGCGACGTCCTCGCCGCGCCCCAGCCGATGAGCGATGTCGACGATGGTCCGCTCGCCGCTGCCGTAGACCAGCAGGTCGGCCTTGGAATCGAGCAGGACCGAGCGCCGCACCTTGTCGGACCAATAGTCGTAGTGCGCGATCCTCCGCAGGCTGGCTTCGATACCCCCCAGCACGATCGGCACGTCGCGGAAGGCCTCGCGACAGCGCTGCGAGTACACCAGCACCGCGCGGTCGGGGCGACGGGCGGGCGCGGCGTCGGGCGAGTACGCGTCGTCACGGCGGACCTTGCGGTCGCTCGTGTAGCGATTGACCATCGAGTCCATATTCCCCGCCGTGATGCCGAACATCAGGTTGGGGCGACCGAGAGCCGCGAACGCCGACGCGTCGTGCCAGGCGGGCTGGGAGATGATCCCTACCCGAAAACCGTGCGCTTCCAGCAGTCGTCCCACGAGCGCCATGCCGAAGCTGGCATGATCGACATAGGCATCGCCGGTCACGATGATGATGTCGCAGCTGTCCCAGCCCAGCTCGTCCATCTCCGCCCGAGTGGTGGGCAGCGTGGGCGCGATCCCGAAACGGTGGGCCCAGTACTTGCGATACCCCGTAAAGAGGTGGCGCTGCGGTGGGCGGGCGACGGCCGGAGACGACATGACGAGGGTTCCTCTTTGGGTCCGTGTAACGTATCGCCGTCTGCGAGGAAAGCATCCCTACGCCTCGTGCGGCGGAACACGCGCCTCTTTCCCTGCGGCGTGGGCCCTGCGACGATGGTCGATGATGGTGTCGCTTCGCCTCAAGGCGGCCGTACTCGGGCTCGTGGCGGGTCTATGGGCAAACACCGCCCTGGCCGCGCCGGATGGCTCCGACACCAATCGCTGGCGCGCTCACGTGGGCGCGGACCTCGGGTCTTGGGTCCGGCAGCAGCCCTGGCCCCGGGTCGCGGACGGCCCGGCGGGCAGCCGTGACCACTTCGGGTTCATTGGTTTCCGGCGACTGCGGCTCGGCCTGGGCGTGGGGCACGGCTTCGGCGACCGCTTCGTGGCCGGCCTGCGGCTCGACTACGAGATCAGCCGCGGCGTTCAGCGCAGCCTCGTGCCCGACGGGGACGCCCGCGCGATCACCATGACCGCGATGCCGTATTTCACGGTCATGTTCGACGACAAGCACGTGGTGCGACCGTACCTGTCGGTGCGCATGGGCATGGGCGGCGGGTTGCTCACCGTGCTCGAGCCCAGCCCCATCGATCGACCGGAGCGCTCGTCGTCGTTGCTCTTTCCCGCGATGGGGCTCGACCTGGGGGCACACGCGTTCGTCTCGCCCGAGGTCTCGCTCGACGGGATGGTCAGCCTCGACCACCGCTGGGAGTACCTGCGCGGCACGACGCCGAGCACCGTGCCCGAAGGCACCGCGCAGGTCGAGTCGAGCGCAGGCCACCAGAGCTTCAACCGACGGTGGAACCTGTCGGTCGTGCTCGCGGTGTCGCGGTGGTTCTGAGCGCGAGCCGGCCTAGGACTCGGCCTCGGGCTCCGGCTCGGCGTCACCGAAGCCGAACTTGGTGAGCACCTCTCGTTGTACGCGACGGTGCGCGTCGTTGAGGCGCAGCATCTCCCCAGCGTCGAGCGCATCGACCACGAAGCGATCGGGCCGGCTCCCGGGCGCGAGCTCGATGAGCATGGTGATGGTGTCGGCGACGATCTGAGGATTGGGCGCAGGCTTGCTGCCGCTGATGCGCTGGCGGAACTGCGCCCCCATGCGATCGAGGGCATCCGACATGGGGCCGTAGCCGGGATTGCGATCGAAGTCGTCGCCGACCTCGAGCCGGTCGACGAAGCCGGTCGGGTACTGGCCGGGCTGCACCAGGGTCGACTCGATGCCCAGCGGCGCGAGCTCGTAGCGATAGGCGTCCATCAATGCCTCGAGACCGGCCTTGCTCGCACAGTGCACGCCCATCGTGGGCAGCACCATGCGCCCCAGCGTATCGGACACGTGGATGAGCAGGCCCTGCTTGCGCGCACGCATGCTCGGCAGCAGAGCCCGCAGCACCCGGTGCGGACCCACGAGGTTGACGTCGAGCTGATACAGCAGCTGCTGGTCGGTCATCGTCTCCGCCAGCCCCATGGTGGTGAGCCCGGCGTTGTTGACCACCACGTCGATGTGACCGGCGTCGCTCAAGACCTTGGCGCAGGCCTCTTCGACCGAGCTGCCCGTGGCCAGCTCCATCTCGTACACGGAGATCGAGCCCGGCATCGAGGCGCTGGCGTCGACCAGGTGCGCCGCCTCGGCTTGGTGTGCAGTCTGGGGCGAGCGCATCGTGGCGAAGACTCGATGGCCTCGCTGCGCCAGCGTGAGGGCGGCAAGGCGCCCGATCCCACTATTGGTACCCGAGATGAAGACGTGGCTCGGCATGTCCGGTGCTCGTAGTCGTCGCGGTCGAAGCGTAGTCGGTCCGCGGACGAAACGACAGTGAACTCGAAGGTCCCCGGCCCTGTTTCGCGGGCCGGGGCGTCAGAGGCACTTTTGGGGGGAGGCGTCAGCGAGCGAAGGTGATCGGCAGCTGCACCAAAACGCCGTAATCGTTGTCATCGTCGCTACTCGCGCGAGGCGTGATGCCGACCGGAGTCACCAACACCCGGCACAGGACCTTGGCCTGATGGCCCATGGCCAGCTGCTCCCGCAGGCGCGCCGCCGTCTTCGAGGGGATGTACACCGAGTTCTCCGGGCCGTAGTGCCGCGTCACCCGGTCGGTGCCCACCGCTCGCAGGTCCCAGCGCTGGCCCGCGTCGTCCTCGAGCACCCAGCGATAGTGCCGAGTGAAGGCCGAGCCCGGGTTGAAGGCGTCGCAGGTGAAGCCCGCGGCCGAGTCGGGCGCCAGCGAGACCGCCCCCGGCTGCGACTGCACGATGCGGGAGCCGGCGCGCATCTGCTCCATCACCAAGCGCGGCACTCGGCGCATCGCGTCGCTGCCCTTGTCGATGGCCTTCTCGAACAGCACCGCGGCCTGAACCCGGCTGTCGGGAGAGCCCGACTTCTCGCGGAACTTGTCGGCGGCCGCCGGCACCGAGCCGGGCAGGTCGCCCTCGAGGTGCTCCTTCCACAGCGCCTCGCGCATCTTCTTGCCGAAGGCCTTGTCGTACACGGCCACGCTGAGCTCGGTGTCGGGGGCACTGCCGCGCCCGGTCGTGAACACCTTGCTCAGGTCGGTGACGCCGAGCAGCGAGATGCCGCCCGCGTTGGCCGAGCCGATGAGCGACCAGCGATCGTCGACGATGAGGCACTTGGAGTGGATGTAGATCTGCGCCGAGTCCTTGCCGAACTCCTCGATGTCCGCGTCGGACAGCGCGACGTTGTCCTGCCGCGACGCAGGCAGCGGCGCCACGGCGCAGTACATGCCGAACTGATCTGCGCTCTTGGTCTGCGCGATGACCCGGTCCACGTGCGGGCGCAGGTCGATGTCCTGGTCGGTGCCGTAGCCCGCCGCATCGAGCGGACGCCGCGGCAGCATGATCACGATGCGGAAGTCGGGGTTGTCGGCGTTCCGCTTCATCGACTCGACCAGCTCGGCCCAGATGTGCTCGTCGCTGATCCACTGGTTTTCGAGGTAGATGTACTCGCGCGCGGCCCGAATCGCGATGAGGTACGCGTCCTTGCAGGAGCGCTCCCAGGTCTCGTCGGTGAGGTTCCATTCGGGCTTCTGCTCGTCCCGGGTGTAGCGCCCGGCCGGCATCGAGCGCACGACCTGGATCTTGGTCCCCGACAGGTTCGGCACGGAGTCGATGCCACACTTGTCGACCAGCTCGGAGGTTCCCTCTTCGTCGTCGTCGCGAACGTGGATGTCGTCGGTGTTGCGCATCCGGTCTTGGTAGACCTGCGGATCGATGGTGATGCGCGAAAATTTGTGACGGTCGTCGCCGTCGTCGGCCACCACGTTGAAGTTGAGCTCCTTGAACTCGCGGCGCACCAGCTGCTTGCCCTTGCGAACGTAGCGGCTGGTGACCTTCTCGACCCGCGACATGTCCTTGTACAGGACCCCGTGGTTCCAGCGAGCGTGGAAGTTGTCGAGCACGAACTGCACCGCGGGCCCTTCGACCTTGCACTGCACGTCGTGCCAGAAGTGCTCGGGCAGCGAGTAGCGGCGGTCGTCTTGCGGGCCGTAGGGCTCGTAGACCTCGTAGGTCTCGACGTCGTCGTAGGTGAACCAGCGGCTGACGATCCGCTCGTTCTCCATCTTGCCTGGCGCCGCGGCGGGAATCTCGTGGTCGATGTTGTCCCAGCGGTCGCCGTCGACGAGGGTGAGGTCGATGCCGCCCACGAACGCGATCTTCTTGTCGATGATCACCGTCTTTTGGTGATGCGTGGACATGAACACGCCCTGGTGGACATCGGTTCGGCACATCACGTTGGGATAGTCGGCCAGCCCCGTGAACAGGTCGGAAGTCTCGGGCAAGTACCAGTCGAGGTGCCCCGCCTTCTTGATCGCCCCGCGAATGGGATTGACCGTCGTCCACTCGTTCTTCCAGAACTGATTGACGAGCAGGTAGACCTTCACTCCGCGCTGGGCCAGCCCGCGCAGTGTATTGAGCAGGTTGTCGGGGTGATCGAGGTCGGCGTTCGCACTGCCCCCGCCCCGGATCAGCCGCCACGTGGGCTGGAAGTGCAGCCCCGTCAGCATGACCTCCTCGGTGGCGGTCGCGAGCGCAGCGTGCAGGGACTTGCCGTAGTCGTCGCCGTCGACCAGCAGCTCGATCGTGTTGTCCCCGGTGACCGGCAGGTAGTCGACGAACCACTGTCGCGGAGGCTGGCGCAGCACGTTGGTCGACCGCCGTGCGACGGGGTGATTGGTCTTGGTCTCGTCTACCATCGGCTCTGTCCGGCCCCGCAAAGGCCGTCGCTCATCGTATCGCTCCTCGACGCGCCTGACCACGGGCCAACTCGCGCCCTGCTAGCCTTGGCCTCGGCATGACGGTCGATGTGGCGGCATGGATCTTGATAGCGCTCGTCGCCGGGCTGCTCATCGTCCACCGCAACCTCGTCCGCGCCCTGTGGTTCCGCACCGAGGACCCTCGACCGGTCGCGCTGTTTCGCATCGCCACAGGAGCGCTCGTACTGGCGTGGCTCGTCGACCTGGCGCCTCTGTACGACTACTTGTTCACCCCCCAGGGCCTCGTCGACGGCCCCGAGGCCCACCGACGCTGGGGCCGCATGGGTCCCGTCTCACCGCTCTACGTGCGGGACGACTCCGCCTTCGTGCACGCCTACCTGGGGGCTTTAGGCATCAGTGCCGCCGCGTTGATGGTGGGTTTTTGTACCCCGGTGAGCGCATGGCTGACGTGGGGCTTGTTCGTCGGCCTGCTCGGTCGCAACGGGGTTTTCACGGGCGGCGAGCAGATCTTCACCTGCTTCCTGTTCTATCTGAGCCTGTCGCGCTGCGGTCATGCCTTCAGTGTGGACGCCTGGCTTCATCGGCGGCGCGGCGGACAGCCCCGCACCATCCCTGCGTGGCCGCGCAACCTGATGCTGCTGCAGATGCTCGGAGTGCTGTGCGCCAACGGCTTCGCCAAGTACGGCCGCAGCTGGCAGCAGGGCGACACGCTGCACTTCGTCCTCAACCATCCGCACTTTCGCGCATTCGAGGCGTACGGCATCTCGGCCTTGCTCGGGACCACCGCCCTGCGATGGATGACGTGGATCACCCACGCCTTCGAGATCTTGTTCTTCCTCGTGCTCGTGGGCGTCGTCGTGAAGCTCGTGCGGAGCCACCCGGTGGAGCCTCCCCGGGGACGTGCGCGCTGGCTGGGTCGCGCCCTCGGGGTCGCCATCGGCATGGACATCGTCGTGCTCGCGAACCTTCGCCTCACCGATTCCGCCCGAGCCTCGATGTCGTGGAGCTTCGCGATCGCCCTGGGGGTCGTCATTGCGCTCGGACCCGTGGTCCTCCGGGTCGCCCGACGCCTACCGCCCGTGGTGCTGCGCTGGGCATTGGGGCGTCGGGTCTGGGTTTCGCTGTGGCTGTTGTTCACCGCGCAGCTGGTCTTCGTCTTGCGCATCGGGTGGTTCACCGCGCTGACGATGTGTGCCGCCGTGTTGATGTTCGAGGGAGAGGAGCTTGCCCGGGCCCTGGCACGCATCGGCATTCCCTTCGGGTCGACCCCCACCGAAGTGCCTCGTCCACCCCGCCCCTGGCGACGGCGCTTCATCGGGGCCTTGTGCGCGTTCCATGTCGTCGCCGCGGTCGCCCTGTGCTTGCCCGCCGAGCGCCCCGTCTCCCCGTGGCGCAAGGATCTCGAACGGCCGCTACGGCGATGGATCCGGCAGACCAACTACGCCCAGGTCTGGCGCATGTTCGCGCCGTCGGGCTCGATCCGAGTGCTCGACTTCGAGGCCGTGATGCGAGACGACAGCGGGCAGGTCCTGCCCCTTGGAGCCGGCATCGTCGCCCCCGAGCATCTCGCCTCGCGGTGGGGCTTGGACAAGCGAGAGAAGATTCGCCGCCGCCTCGGAAGCCCCAAGATCGGCCCCAACTACTGGCCCGCGCACGCGCGTTGGGTGTGCCGCCAGTTCGGCGCGCGTGTCGATGGCCCCTCGGTCGTCGAGCTGTACCGCACCCTCACCCCCATCCCCACGCCGCGAGCACTGCAGACACTCGGCGTCGAGCAGGCGGTCGCCCAAGCCGAAGCCTCTCGCGAACGAATCTTGGTGTTCTCCGAGACCTGCAGTCCCAACTGAGTCACTCGCCCCCACTGGCACATTTTCTCCCACTGCACGCCTCGGCTTTTTCCCGCTACGGTCTTCGCGTTCTCTCGATGGTCAGTAGCAATCGGATCACCGTGCCCCACGACCGTCTGGTCAAGTGGGTCTTCACTCGCCCCGAGGCGGCCGCCGTGCAGCTACGGCAGGCGCTTCCGTCCGTGCTCGTCGATCGGCTCGACTGGAGCACGATCGCCGTGCAACCGGGGTCCTACGTCGACCAGGAGCTCGAAGAGCGACACAGCGATGTCTTGTATTCGGTGAACTTCCGCGAGTCCTCGAGCTCCGCTCTCGTGTACGTCCTCGCCGAGCATCAATCGTCGCCCGACCGCATGATGGCCTGGCGGTTGTTCGAGTACTCGAGCCGCGTGTGGTCCCGCTACGTTCGGCAGCAACCCGAGCCCGTGCGACACCTGCCGCTGCTCATCCCGTTGTTGCTGTACCAGGGGCCGAACGGCTGCACCCAGCCCCGACGCCTCTCCGAACTCATCGACATGCCCGACTCCTTGCGGGGGTGCTTCGAGTCGCCGATCGAGCTTTCGTTCGAAGTCGATGAGTTCAACGCCTCGGTGTTGTCCGATCGGCGAGGCCGCGATGGAATCGCCGCCCTCGTGGAGATTGCCCGCAGTCTCTTGCGTCTGGCGTTTCATCCCAACGAGATCACTCGAGAGCGTCTAGCGCCTCTTGCGCCTCTTTTCGACGAGGTCATGTCGGCGCTCGGCGTCGACGACATCCACGCGCTGTGGACCTACGTCATCAGCGTTTTCCCTCCCCAATCACCGATGCGCAGTATACTGAGCACGATCACCAGCCCGGAGCAGCAACACATGTACGCCACGATCTACGACGAAGCCATCGCGAAGGGTATCGCCAAAGGCGTAGAGCAGGGCAGAGTTCGTACCCAGGTCGCGATGGTGCTTCGGGTGCTGGACAAGCGTGGGCTGGCGCTTTCCGACGCACAGCGACAACGCGTGCAGGCGTGCTCGGACGAGACCCAGCTCGACGAGTGGTTCGACCGCGCCCTCACGGCGACGACCGCCGACGAGGTCTTCAGCCCGGCCGGCGAGTAGCTCACCCCACGATCGCAAAACGGGCTCGGCAGCGCGTGTGCGCCGGCGAGCCCGCTTCGTCCCGAACGCGAAACAGCGTCAGTTGTTCGTGGGCAGGAACGAGTAGCGGTCGGCGTACTCGAGCATCTGCAGCACGAAGTTGTCGGGATATTCGACCTTCACGTCGACGATCTCGCCGCCCTCGGTCACGGGGACGAGCCGGGGGTTGATGAATCCGGCGTAGGGCGCGATGGACAGCGACTCGTACCGCTTCAGGACCTGCTCGTGGATCGTGCGGTCGACCTTGACGCCGTAGTCCTCGACCAGCTTGCGACCCGCTTGGTAGTCGCCCTCGGACTTGATTCGCTGGACCTCGCGGAGCAGCTGGCCGAACAACTCACGGAGCTTCACGTAGTCGTTGACCACGAAGTAGGTCTTGCCGTCACGCTCGACCTGCTCGACGACGTTGTCCTTCTTGCCCTTCTGAAACACCCACTGGGCGATCATCTGGCGGTTGCGCATGTGGGCCTCTTCGAGGTCCTCGCCCAGCTCGAGGCGGGCCAGCTGCACGAGCATGCCGTTGCGGATGTAGTCGTCGTAGCCGGCCATGCCCACCTCGAGGCTCGGCATGACGCCGATCTCGATGAGCTTGGGATCGAGCATGTAGTAGAGCGCTACGAGGTCGGCTCGCCCCTCCTCGAGGGTGGAGGCGTAGCTCTTGAGCGTCTCCTTCGGGGTCCCTACGCCCTTTTTGATCGCGCCCGAGGCATGGCCGATGACCTCGTGCATGTCGGTGTGCAGGGTGTCGGCGAGCCCGTTGTACTGCCGTGCCCGCGAGACCTCCTCCTCGGAGGCGGCGAACTCCTCGAGCACGCCCGTTTGCTTGCTCGACTCTTCGTAGGCGGCAACGATGTTGCCCAGGTTGACCGACTTGGAGCCGTGCTGAGCGCGGATCCAGTTGGCGTTGGGCAGGTTGATGCCGATCGGCGTACTGGGCGAGGCGTCACCCGACTCGACGACGACGGTGATCACCTTGGCGGAGATGCCCTTGACGTCCTTCTTCTTGTAGGCGTCGGGAATCGAGCTGTTGTCCTCGAACCACTGCGCCTCGCGGCTGATGGCGTCGATGCGCTTGCTCGACTCCATGTCGCGAATGGACACCACCGACTCGAACGCGCCACGGTACCCGAGGGGGTCGCCGTAGACCTCGATGAAACCGTTGACGACGTCGATCCGCGAGCCGGTGTCCTTGACCCACGCGATGGAGTAGTCGTCGAAGGCCCGTAGGTCGCCGGTCTCGTAGTAGACCACCAGCTTCTCGAGCGCATCCCGCTGCGCGTCGTTCTCGGCCACGGTGGCGGCCAGCTTCAGCCAGTCGACGATCTCGGAGATGGCCTCGCCATAGAGCCCGTCCGCCTTCCAGACCCTCTCGACCAGCTTGCCCTTGTTCTTGACCAGCTGCGAGTTGAGGCCCCACGAGATGGGCCGCGGGTCTTTTTTGTCGATCTTGCGCCCGTAGAAGCGCTCGACGTCCTTCTGGGTGACGCCAGGCCCGTAGAAGTTGGTCGCGGAGGCGACCACCATGTCCTGCTTGGAGTCGAGGACGACGCGCTTGGGGTCGACCTTGGGGTCGAAGAGGATCGGAGTGAGCTCGTCGATGAGCTGGTCGGCGGTCTGCCCCTTGTCCAGCGGCAAGGTGCTGGCCTTGGTTCCCCGCACCGCCGTGCCCAAGAACTCCTTGGAGAACTCGGGCACGATCTTCTTCATCGAGTAGTGGTGGTGGATCCCGTTGGAGAACCACACCCGCTTGGCGTACACGGTCAGCGCGTCCCAGTCGGCGCCTTCACGCTCGCCCTCGTAGCCGCGCATGATGGCCTCGAGCGTTCGCCGGACCTTGAGGTTGTGCCGATTGTTCTGGTCCCAGATGATGTCGCGCCCGCACAGCGCCGCCTGATAGAGGTAGTAGGCGAGCTTCTTTTCCTGGAGCGACAGCTCGTTGAACCCGGGAATCCGGTACCGAAGCACGCGAATGTCGGCGAATTGGTCGACTTGCACCTGGAACTCGTGCGAGACGGCTTCGCCGACGACCGTCGACGGCGCTTCGGTGGGCGGCGGCGCGGGGCTCGTGGGGGTCTCGGTGGGAGGAGGCGCCGTGCTCTTACCCGGGCAAGCGGGGAGCGACAGCGCGGAGACGATGACGAGAGCGCGACCAAGGCGACGCATGGCGCGTACGATGGCGCAGGGTCCCGAGCGCGCGCAACCCCGCCCATGCCCCCGTAGCGTGCGTAGGCGCCCACACGAACCCGAGCGTGGCCGGATCCCGGCCGCCGCCCGAGGGCGCGGTGGAGTGCACAACGATGCCCCCAACGGCGTACGACCGGGATAGACTTCGCCCATGCGGATTGGTTCTCGGCGCTCCCGGATTCGCCATCTCGTGCTGCTCGCCACGGCGAGCGTGGCCCTGTCGGCGTGCGGACAAGACGACGACACCGGGCAACAGCTGGCATCGCGCTGCGGCGAGCCGGGCCAGTGGTCCCTGACGCGAGTCCCGAGCGCGAGCAACGGCGGCGTGATCGGCCTGGTCGGCGACCACGTGGTCTCGTGGTCGAGCGACGGCGACATCACCATGCTGCACGGGTCCGATACCTGCGGCGAAGGTTCGGTGGACGTCGAGCTCGACGCGGCCGGACAGTTCGTTCACGTGGACGATCACGTGTTCGTGCTCGCGGACGCCAGCGCCGTACGCTTCGACCCCGCCAGCGGCAGCACGCACGCCGCGTTCGGGGCCGTCTTCCCGCAGATGCACGCCACGCCCGCGGGTCTGCTCGCGCTGGGCATCGGCGGCAAGCTGCTGCTGCATCCCAACCCGGCCGACCCCGCGGTCGAGGCCGAAGTGCTCTCCGAGGGCGTCGCGTGGCTGCCCCGCGCCGACGATGCGGACCCGCCCGGTTGGCCACACCTGTGGACCGACGGCAGCCAAACCTTCGCTCTGTCGGTCGACTTCGAACTGCTCCGCGTGCCCCTCGACGGCAGCGAGCCGGTCATCGAACTCGAAGAAGTCGAGGAGTTTCACATCGTCGATGGAGGTCGCAAGGTGCTGTGGCGAGGCCTCGGCGGCGCGATGCTGACGATGACCGACCTCGGCAGCGGCGAGGAGATCTTCACCATCGAGCAGAGCACGGGGCGCTGGAGCGCCACCGAGGTCGGCCGATGGGTGCTGCTCACCACCGACAAGGGGCGCCTGCTGAACCTCGACGACGGCAGCGTCACCGAGCCCGTCGACTTCAACCCCACCGCGATCACGGACACGGGCACCGACAACGTGCTGCTCACGGGCATCGCCAATGGCTCGACCGCTCGCGGCTACTGGCTGCTCTCCCCCACTGGGACGCCCTCGACGTTCCTGGCCCCGGATGCCTGCCTCGAGTTCGACTCTCAGGTCACGGCCGACGGCGTCATCATCCCGGAGGGGCCCTGCGATCCGAACACGGCGCTGTTCAACCCGCGCGACACCATGGCGCTGCATCCCTTCGCCGGGGGTGCCCCGCAGACGCTGGGCGAACGCTTCGGCTTCGACTACGCCGCCCTCCAGGACGGCTTCATCTTGTCGTGGAACGAGCGCGTGGGTACGGACGAAGGCGAGCTGACCGCGGACTCTCCGGCCGGAGACCCGATCATCATGGGCGACGGAGTCAGCCGCACCTTCCCCACCGTCGATGGCCTGGACGCCTACTTCTTCCGGCTCGGCGAGGGCGTGCAGCGCTTCGCCATCTCGGACTGAGCGAGCCCCGAGCGTCTCGGCTCAGCCGAACACGTGCTCGACGGGACCGCGGCGGTCGGCCACCTGGGTCAGGCCGTCGCGAACGCGAACCCGCGTGCCCAGGTCACCCTCGTCCTCGTAGACCTCCATCCAGCCTTCGCGGGGGTGTGGACCGGTCAGCGAGTAGACGTAGGCCGCGTCGCGAGGCGAGAGGTTGATGCAGCCGTGGCTCGCGCGGTGACCGAAGCGGTCGTGCCAGTACGCCGAGTGCAGCGCGATGCCGCCGTGGAAGTACTGCACGTAGGGCACCGCCTCGACGGCGTAGACGTCGGACGCCCCGGGGGCGCTGCTCATGCTGCCGTAGGCCTCTTTTTCGTTGATCCGAAACAAGCCCGTGGGGGTGGGGCCCTTGAGGCCGCTGGAGATCAAGGTGGTGTAGACCGGGGTGTCGCCCTCCATCACCGTCAGGGTCTGCTGGTCGACGTCGACGTCGAGCCACCGCTCGCCCTGCGCCAAGGTCGGGTCGCCGAGGTCGGTGACCGGCTCCCAGCGACGAATGTGCCGCGAGGAGACGTAGCCCCCATCCACCAGTTCATAGAAGGTCCCGCTGGCGGTCTTCACCGGGGTGGGCTCGACGTAGATCTCGGCGTGGTAGTCGAGCACCTCGTGGATCTCGGCCTCGGCGTCGGCTGCGACCCGCACGGTGGTCTCCGGCCACTTGGTGGCCCAGGCCAGGCGCTGCCCCTGCGGCACGGGCTCGGCCCGCAGGTCGTGGCCGGCGAACGAGCTCGGGCGGAAGCGACGAAGGTCGCGCTCGGGCATCACTCGACCGCGCTTGTCGACGAGCAGGGTGGTGCCCTTGACCGCGCGACGGGTCTTGAACGCGAAGTGACGCCCGGGAGCGCTCACCGTCTGGGGCTCGTCGCCCGCGAGGTAGCTCTGGAGCGAGGACCAGCGGCGCGCCGTCTTCCCGGCAGGAATGGCCGCGAAGTAGAACGGCATGACCCCGTCGCCCTTGATCGCGGGCATCGTGCGCGGCGCTCGGGTGGCCTTGCGGGTCTCGGCGAGGCACACGAAGCCGCCGTTGCCGACGTCGGCCCAGCCCTTGCCGCCGCAGCTCTTGCCCTCGACCAGCTCGAACACGTCGAAGGACTCACCCATGGGGATGCGAGCGCGGCGAGGGGCCCGATGATCGGGCGCGACGCGGATGGTCAGGCGTTGCCGAGCGGTGCGGGCCTCGATGGGCTCACGCTCGGCGGGAATGGGTGCCAGCTCGACCGGCGCGACCACGGTCTCGGTCGCGGCGGGCTCGGGCCGAGTCGAGGACACGGGCTCGGATGCAGCCGTGGACCCCTTGCGGCTCAACGAGCTCAGCGAGCGCTCGGTCGCCATGCCCTGCGACTCGGGCATCTCGTCGACCGTCATGTTCATGGTGGAGGGGCGCTCGCGCGTGGTGGCGTCGTCGAGGGTCTCGACGGCCATCGGCTCGCTGGGCGGCATGGCAGCGGTGGCCTGCTCGCAGCCGGGGGACAACAACACCAGGGCGCTCATGCACCCCAGCAAACCCAAGACTGCTCGCTTCGACTCCGTTGCCCTGCCACTGCGGTCGCTCATGCTCACCTTTCGCCCTTGGTCGGGCGGGGTCTCGGGTTGGCGCCTGCGGTGCGAGGCAGACGGACAACGACCCACGCCACCTTTGACGCAGCTTGGGCCTAGCGATTCTCTTTTCAAGTTGACAGGCCGAAGAAACTATGAGGCTGGTGCGACTCCCCCCGAGGTGACGACACGAGTAGCCATGTCACGGTCTCCCGTTCGGGGGTCGAACCTTCGTTCCGAGCGGGGGTGGCTACTGCGGTAGTCACCGTCCAATCGCGGGACAACGGGCACGCAGAGCGACAGGCCCGTGAGCTTTTCGACATCCGCAGTTCGCACGTCGTCATCGCTAGTGGGGAGATCCCACCACGAAGACGAGGCTGCGTGACCCGTTCGTGGCCCGGCCGCGGGGACTACCGCGAGGGGCTCGAGACGAACACGGTGCGGAAGTGCGGCGTGTGCCGAGCCGCGTCGTCGGGCGTCCCCGAGGCGTCGGCCAATGTGTCACCAGAGGGGCCGGCGTCGGGAGGCGGAGCCACGTCCGTCGGCGTGTCACTCGAAGGCGGTTTCGCGGGAGGCGGAGCCACGTCCGTCGGCGCGTCGCTCGAGGGCGGCGGAGCCACGTCCGTCGGTGCGTCACTCGAGGGCGGCGGAGCGACATCGGTCGGGGCTCCGCTAGCCGGCGGCGTCTCGGGCGGAGGCGTGACATCGGTCGGTGCACCGCTGGGAGGCGGAGCATCGGCGGGCGGCGGAGCCACGTCCGTCGGTGCGCCACCGGGCGCGGGCTCGACCGGCGCGGCGGGAGCGGTGCGGGGCGGCGGCGTGGGCTGAGCGGGAGGATCGGGCTCGACTGCCTCGTCCATGGGATTGGTGGCGGGCGGGTAGCTGCGCGGGGCCTCACGCTCCCTTCGCTCACGCGCCCGTCGTTCCCGGCGACTCTCTCGCTTGCCCCCAAAGGCCAGCACCATGCCCAGCTGCGGCCCCCATCGGAACGAGCACAGGTCGAGCAACAGCGGCGTGCCGTCGGGGTCACTGGGGGTATAGGTCAGCGCGTCCTGGCACTGGTCGGTAGGGAAGATGCCCGAGAAACCGACGCCCAAGTTGACGTACAGCGGTCCCGCCACATTGAGGAACACCCCGGGTCCCGCCACCCACTGCCCGTAGGTCCCCGCGCCGTGGTTGAAGAACACCGGACCCGCTCCGCCGTAGACGTAGGGCGAGAACCGGCGACTACGAAAGAACACGTACTGCAGCGTCGGCGTGATGTCGAAGACGTTGGTGGGCAGCTGATCTTCGATGCCGGGATAGCGAGCCTTGAACGCGCTCTTGTAGATGAGGATGGTGTCCGAAAAACTCAGCCCCGCCGAGAGCCCGTTGACGATGTAGTAGTTGAAACCGAGGCCGAAGTTCAGGGTCGCGATGTCGCTGAACAGGCCGCCCGCACCGAGGCCGAAGGTGGGCACCATGGTCCCCCGCCCCCACGGGCGATCGTCGCGAGGCTCGGCCGCCTCGGCCGTGCTCGACCACGCCAGGGCCATCGCGGCCGCGCCCGTGGCCAGCAATCCCATGCGCCGACGTCGACGAGAGCGCCGAGTGCGACCGACGAACGAGGCGGACGAATCTCCGGTGGAGCGGGCCATTCGCTTCATCGTCAAATAGCCCCGCCCCTAAAATCAACTCGTCAGGGGCCAGCTGCGGCGGGGGCGTGATGCAGGCCTCACCGCGCGGTGGGGCACCGTGCCACGGAGGCTCGGCGCGAGGTGCCGTACCATGCTCCCAATGTCGACGCTGCTCGATCGCTCGGCCATGGACCTGCTGCGTCTCGTCCGCCAACGCGAGGTCTCGCCCGTGGAGCTGCTCGAGGCCCATATCGCGCAGATCGAAGCGGTGAACCCCTCGCTCAACGCGATGGCGGCCCCCTGCTACGACGCGGCCCGAAACGAGGCGGATGCGGCCGAGAGCCTGATCATGCGCCGCGACCCGGACTCGCTGCCGCCGCTCATCGGCCTGCCCTTTACGGCCAAGGAGTACATCATGGCGGAGGGCATGCCGCTCACGGGCGGCGTCTGGTCTCGCCGCTCGATTCGGGCCTCTCGCGATGCCACCACCGTGCGAAGGCTGCGGGAGGCGGGCGCGATCTTGGTGGGGCTCACCAACGTGCCCGAGGGCGGCCTGTGGATGGAGACCTACAACGACATCTATGGGCGCACCGTAAACCCGTGGTCGCCCGCGCACACCTCGGGGGGCAGCAGCGGCGGCGAGGGGGCCATCGTGGCCGCGGCCGGGGTGGCCTTTGGCCTGGGCGCGGACGTCGGGGGCTCCATCCGCATTCCGGCCGCGTTCTGCGGGACCGTGGGGCACAAGCCCACCGGGCGCCTCGTCCCCAACACCGGGTTCTGGCCGCCCGCGGGCGAGGGCGACCTGTCGGCCTATCTCGTGTGCGGACCGCTCACCCGCCGCGTCGAGGACGTCATGCCGATCATGCGCGTGCTGGCCGGGCCCGACGGCGAGGACCCCGTGGTAAAGCCATGGACCCTGGGTGACCCGAGCGAGGTCGACCTGCGCGACGTGACCGTCTACCCGGTGCCGGGCAACGGCTTCGTGCGCATCAGCTCGGAGAACCGCCGCGTCATCGAGCGCACCACCGAGGCCCTGCGGGCCCGCGGGGCCAAGGTCGGCACGTTCGACATCAAGCGGCTCCGCAAGGCCTTTCCCATCTGGGCGGCGATGATGGCCACGGGCGGCGGGCCCTCGTACAGCCAGGTGCTCGGGGACGGCCGGCCCTTCTCGGCCACGCGCGAGCTGCTGCGGCTGGCCCTGCGACGCTCGCATCACACCCTGCCCGCGCTGGTGGTCGCCGGTCTCGAAGAGCTCACCGCCAAGCTGCCCGACACCGTCGACGGCGCCATCGCGCAGGGTCGCGCCCTGCAGGCCGAGCTCGATCGAACCCTGGGCCCGCGAGGAGTCCTGCTGCATCCGCCCTACTCCCGCCCGGCCCCCCGCCACTATCGCTCGCTGCTGACCCCGTTCGACTTCGTGTGCACCGGCCTGTTCAACGTGCTCGAGATGCCCTCGACCGTGGTGCCCACGGGTTTTTCGAAGGACGGTCTGCCGCTGTCGGTGCAGGTCATCGGAGGGCGCGGACACGACCACCTGACGGTCGCCGTCGCGTCGGCCGTCGAGCGAGACTTCGGCGGCTGGCAGCGCGCGCGCCCCAGCGGGGTGCTGCCCTCGCGCTTCATCGGCCCCGACTCGCCGCTGCACGACCGCACCTGAGGCTCGCGGGGCGGACTTGGCGGGACCCGGCGCGATGCGTCACCATGGAAGGGTCCATGGACGAGCGCACCAACGAGGAGATCCGCCGACGCCTCAACAAGCAGCGTGAAGAACTCCGCCGCGAAGGCGACCTCGAGATCGCGCCGCTCAAGGACGATCCCACCAAGAAAGTGGACGAGGACGCGGCCCCCCTGGCGGAGATGAGCCAGGTGATCGCCTCGAGTCGCAACCGCAAGCGCGCCAAGCAGCTCGCGGACATTGCCGCGGCGCTGCAGCGCATGAAGGACGACCCGGAGGACTTCGGGCTCTGCGAATCCTGCGACGAGCCCATTCCCATGCGCCGCCTCGAGCTCATGCCATGGGCCCGCCTCTGTGCTCCCTGCCAGTCCGAACAGGACGCGAAGGGAACCCCCGGTGGCAGTCGTAAGCATTTGACTGACTACCGCTGACGGCCCAACGCAATGACGTCGTAGCGCGTTCGTTCATTGCTGTGCCCGTGATCGAAACGAACGCGTCTGCCACTGACTGCGAGATCGGCACGCAATGGAAGTCGATGTTCGAGAGACCACGTTCACTGCATGGACGAGCGCTCGGCTGTGTTCGATGTAGTGAAAGATGCGTTGAAAACTACCCTGGGAGCCCAAATTTCGCTGGTTTGGCAGTTAGAAAACTTAGAGGATGTGTCCGGGCGGTTGGGAGTTTAGCTGGGAATCGGACGGACGAATGAAGGGCACACGGATCAATTGGGTCGCGCTGGGTGGCGTGGCAGGGCTGTTGGCGATGTCGGGCAACGCGGGCGCAGAGGAGCCCGTCGACGACGTGCGACCACACGGGACCTACGTACAAGTCGACATGGATCCATCGCGGGTACTGACCGCCGATGACGATCCTCAGGCTGGCGGCGCCCCCCACATCCTCTTTCTCAACCGCTGCGCAGGCGGGCTGACCATCACGCCGGGCAATGGGGGCTCGGTGGCGAACCAGTCCGGGATCTTGAGCGGCACGGTCAACTTCCCCGAGTTCCCCTACGGCGACGCCGCGTGGGCTCAGGTGATGAACGAGGCTCGCGAGATTTTCTCGCCATTCAACATCCAGGTGACCGACGTCGACCCGGGCAACGTCTCGCACGACGAGGCGATCGTCTGCGGCACGGGCAGCGGTGCGGGCTTCGGGGGGGCCGGCGGCGTGGCTCCCTTCACCTGCGGGGTCATCAACAACCCCATCACCTTCACCTTCGCGGAGACCATCGGGAACAACCCGCGGGTGCTCGCCGAGGTCGTGGGGCAGGAGGCGGCGCACGCCTGGGGCCTCGACCACGAGATGCTCTGCGAAGATCCGATGACGTACCTCAACGGGTGCGGACAAAAGACCTTCCAAGACGTGGACGCGCAGTGCGGCGAGTTCCAGGCTCGCAACTGCAGCTGCGGTGGAGCCACGCAGAACTCCTACCAGCACATTCTCAACACCTTCGGCTCGGCGATTCCCGATACGCAGTCACCGACGGCGGCGATCACCTATCCCACCGACGGCGAGACCTTCAGCCCGGGCGCGAGCTTCGACATCGAGGTCAGCGTCAACGACGACGTGCAGGTCACGCTGGTGACGCTGTACTCCGACGGTGATGCGGCCGGTGCCGACGAGACGGATCCCTTCGGGCCCTGGCCGGTCAGCGGCATCCCCGAGGGCAACTACGAGTTCTATATCGAGGCCGAGGACTTCGCGGGCAACGTGACCCAGAGTCCCACGGTTACCATCCACGTGACCGCCGACGGCGAGCCCCCGCCCAACCCGGGCGATGACGGGGGCGACGATGGTGGCGACGGCGGCGACGGTGGAGGCTCCGCCGGCGACGACGGAGGTGACGGTGGCGGCGGCGGCGGCGGTGGCGGTGACGCTGGTGCCGACGGCGACGGCGGGCTGCCCCCGGGCTACGGCTTCGACGAGGATCCCACCACCGACGGCTGCAACTGCCGCCAGAGTTCGCCCCGCGGCGCCCTGGGCTTCGGTCTGCTGATGTTGGGCCTGCTGGGCCTTCGCACTCACGGACGCCGACGACGACGCTGAGAGTTCGCACGCTACCGATCACACGCAACGAGGCCGACATGCACAGCGCATGTCGGCCTCTTTTGTTGGTTGCCCGCCGCGCGCTCAGGCCGGGTCTTTGAAGTTGGGCGCCCGCTTCTGCATGCCGGCCATCACCGCTTCCATTTGGTTGGGCTTGCCGAGCACGCCGCGCTGGATCTCCTCCTCCAGTTTCAGCCCGTCCTCGGTGGAGATGGTGCCCGCGACGTTGAGGATGCGCTTGGCACCGCGGATGGCATCGGGCGAGCGCTGGGCGACCTGACGGGCGGCCTCGAGCGCGGTCGCCCGTGGGTCGGCGACCACCCGCGTCGCGAGACCGATCTCCACGGCCTCCGTGCCCGGGACGGAACGCCCGGTGAACACCAGCTCCTTGGCGACGTCGAGCCGCACCAGGTGCCGCAGGGTCTGGGTGCCGGTCATGTCGGGGATGAGGCCCCAGTTGATCTCGCGCACCGAGAGCTTGGCGTCGGCAGTGACGAAGCGGATGTCCGCGGCCAGGGCGATCTGCAGGCCACCGCCGTACACGTGGCCGTGCAGGGCGGCAATGACCGGCACGGGCACCTCGGCCCAGACCCAGGCCGCCCGCTGGGCCGTGTTGGCGCTGGAGCCCTCCTGCGGGGCCAGCAGCTGCGCCGGGTTCATGCCCTCGCGCATGAGCGAGGCGAAGTCGAGACCGGCACAGAACGAGGGGCCCTCACCCGACAGCACGACCGCGCGCAGGCTCTTGTCGTCGATGAGCGAGCTCCCGGCCTCGATCAAGGCCTCGAACATCCGGCGATCGAGACCGTTGTGCTTGTCGCCCCGGACGAGGCGGACGTCGGCCACGCCCTCCTCGATGTCTACGCGTACGCGGTCGTTCATGCCTGGTGCTTAGCACGACCCGGTTGCGCTCGAAACGGCACGCCGCGTCCGCGCTACTCCAGGGGCTCCCAGCACAGACACAACAGATTGCGCAGACCACTGCACTCGGCCGTGCCCGTGGCGAGCCACCCCGCGGGGATCGGGCTGTTGCCCCAGTCCATGCTGCCGACGGTGCCGGGTCCGACGGTGGTCGACCAGTCCGAGCACGAGGCGTCGGGCGTGCCGTCGGCGAGTGCACCCGTCCAGTACTGGAGCACGCCCCCGGGCGCGAGACCGCTGGCCATGATCTCCACCCGCGTGACCGGCAAGGGTCCGAGGATGAGCTGGAGGTAGTCGTCGGCAACGACGGTCGTGCCATCGGGTCCGCGAATCTCCAGGTCGATGAACCCGGGCTCGAGCAGCAGCAGCTCCGCCAGCTCGTAGCTCGGCGCCGAGATGAAGGGCCACACCGCCGCATCGGGCCCGCAGCGCGCGACGGGCAGGCCGAGATCGAGGGCCGCGTCGCACTCGAGCAGCGCTCGCTCGAGGCCCGTGGCGGGAATGCCCGGAGCGAAGTACCCCGGCATGTCGGGCACGGCGTAGAGCACGGCAAACGGCGTGTCGCCGCCCGAGTCGGTCGACTCGTCGAAGGGCCCGTCGTCGAGCACCCCGGTCATCCCGGTCGTGCTCGAATCGACGAGGCCTTCGTCGCTGGCTCCGTCGGTGAAGCCCTGCGAGTCCACGCCATCGGTAGTCACCCCGCCGTCGGTGCCTACCGCCTGCGTGTCGCCCCCGCCCATCGAGCCTCCCCGGCCGTCGGCGCCCGAGGTCATCGCCCCCGTGGTCATCACGCCCATGTCGCCGAAGTCTCCGCCCGTGCCGCCCGCATTGCCCGAGTCGGCCATGAAGGCGGGATTCGGCCGAGAACAGCCGCTCAGCGCCCACACGGTGCCCACGAACCAGAGACTCGAACTCGACCAACGACGGCGGAAATACAACAAGATGGCGAACGACCTGTCGAAGACAATCGCCTCCGCGACACGAACACGTCCCAATGTCCGTGTCACGGAGGCGACCGATGGGTGTGGGAGGACACCGCGACGACGCGGTGAGGTACACCTCGGTAGTGACACGGGCCCCCGGGTGCCACCAGGTCCGCGCGACGAACGGTACTCAGGGGTCGACCAACGGTCTTCCCGAAAACCGAGTGTTGCAATTCGCAACTACGGAGCGTCGCTGCAGCCCAGGCGCTCGCGGGCCGACTCGACGGCTCGCGCGTATCGGCCCCGCGGGAAGCGGGATGCATGGCGTGCCCAGTGGGCGCATGCGGCCGGAGCATCGTCGAGATGACGACCCAAGATCTCGCCGAGCTCGTAGCTCAACACTTGGGCGGTTCGAGAGTCCCAACGACGCGACTGCTCGGCCCGCCGCAACACCGACGCCGCCCGAGCGTAGGCGCCTTCGGACCGCAGCCGAGCCACTTCGTCGATGATCAGCGCCGCCTCGTCCGTCGTGCCACGAACTTTGTTCTGCGGTCGCGCACGGGTGCGAGGCGACTCGCCCTCGGTGCGGCGACGCGAAGAACTCGAGCTCTCCGAGGCGCGCTCGGGCGCGTGCTCCGAGGGGGCCGCGTCTAAAGGCGGAGGAGGCGGTGTCGCGGCGTCGGGCGTGCCCACAGCCTCGCCGACCGCCACCGTCGGACCACGCGCCGCCACCGAGTTCACCGCCATCGCGCCCCAGGTGTGGCGCTGACCGGGCTCGATGTCGACGACCTCACCGTGCAGGGACGTGAACCGAATCTTGCCCTCGAACAGATCGACGAAGCCCCCATCGGGCCCTTGCTCGATGGTGAAGCGCGTGCCGATGACGTCGATGGTGCCGTGGGAGACCTGAATCCGCACGGGCTCGGACCCCGCGGGTACGGGCTCGACGTCGAACAGAGTCTTGCCTTCCACCACCCGGATGCCGCCGTCCTTTTGCAGCACCACGCGCTCCCAGGTCTGCACCGTCAGCTGCGGCGCGACCAGGCGGCACGCACCATCGAGCACGGTCTCGTCCTGCCGCCCTTGGTGATGACACCCCTCGCCTTCGACGGTGAACATGCCCAGCACGGGGTGCTCGGGAGCCTGGGCCTGCACGGCGATGGGTGCCCGCTGAAGGCCCAGGCCCACCACCACCAGCACCAAGGCCGCCCCGGCGGCGAAGGTCAGCGCCGGGAGCCAGCGGTAGCGAAAGCCTCGGACCGCGGCACGACGCTCGGCTTCTTTGCGCAGGCGCTCGGCCACCCGAACCCGGGCGCCGGGCGGCATGCCCCGCAGTCGCTGGCGGCGATCGAGCTCACGCAAGGGCGGAGCGAGGAGGGGTTCGTCAGGCATCGCCGACCTCCCATCCCTGGGCCCGTACACGGGCCTCGGCCCGCTTCACGAGCTTGCAGACGTAGCCCTTGGAGTGACCGAGGATCCCCCCGATCTCGACCAAGGTCTTGCCGTCGATGTGGACCATGCAAAACGCGATGCGCTCTTTGGGCGGCAGGCGCTCGAGCACGGTGGAGGCCTGGTCGAGCCCCTCGCGCGCGGCGATGAGCCGCTCGGGGTCGACGGGCGGACGGACCTTCTCGCCCAGCAGCCAGCGCACGGGCGCGGCGTTGCGGACCCGCTGCCGTCGCAGCCGGTTGAGGCAGTAGTTGCTGGTGACGCGGTAGAACCACCCCTCGAGACCATCGCGCTCGTCGAGCCGATCGATGGCATCGAACAGCCGCAGGAACACCTCTTGGGTGACGTCCTCGGCCCAGGCCGCGTTGCCGCTGCCGTAGCGCAGGGCGAGGCGATAGACCAAGTCGTGGTAGCGACGATACAGGGCGTCGACCTGCAGCGGCTCCGACTTGGGCACTTCGATCTCGCCCAGCTCGGACAGCGCCATGACGTCGCTGGTCTCGCTCATTCGATCCTCCAGCCGTGGCTGATGCCGAACATGAAGCCGACCCGCCAGGCGGGGCGGCTCCACACGACGCGACTGTCTTCGAACGCCCCGACCCGATGATCCCAGGCCGTCGACGCGACGCCCGGATCGATGGTGACGAGCAGGCGGGTGCGCTTGCGAACGGTGAACGCGTAGGTCACGGGCAGCTCGGCGGCGAAGGCCATGTCACTGCCCGTTCGATCGCCGGAGTTGAAGGCATGCAGGTCCGTCCCGATGAGCGCAGCGACGTCGATGTGCCCGCGCTCGCCCGCCTGGAACTCCCAGTCGGGGCCCACCGCGAGCCGGGTGTCGAGCACGGTGTACGCCGAAGCACCCGAGGGGGTCATGCTGACCGACAGCCGCGCCCCCGCGCCGTGGATCTTGCCCATGCGCCAGCCCGCCTGGAACAGCGGGTCGACCTGGGCCCCCCGCAGGGCGACGCCCGCCCGGCTGATCAAGCGCATCTCGGCGCGCGGCGGGCCTTGCATGGGCGCGAGCTCGAGGTCGTCTTCGACGACCGGCCGCAGCGGAGGCGGAGCCGCGAGGTCGGCCGCAGGGGGGCCGCCGACGGTGTCGAGATCGAGGCGATCGGGCTCTTGGTCGGGCGCCCGCATGGCGTCGACGACCGACCGCGCCGCACCGCGGATCACCTCGGGTGAACCATCGCCGAGGTCGAGCACGAAGCTCGCGGGTGCGCAGTCTTCGGACGCGAGCCCCAAGCCCACCTCGGCCAGGGACCCCACCTGAGTGATGCAGGCCAAGGTATCCGACGGCGCCGGGTCGCGGGTCAGGGTGACGCCCGAGTGCAGGGTCACCACCGCCATCGCCTCGAGGAAGTCGTCGTGCCGCGAGCCTTCGACGAAGCGCAGGGCCAGGCCGGGCTCGGGTGACGCCACCGGCTCGCTCGGGTCGCAGGTCTGCTCGACCCCCATCAGCGCGCGGTGCAGAAGCTCGAGCCGCAGCACCGCCTCGGGGCCTTCCTCGACCACGAAGCTGCGCTGGCCTCGGCCCACCGCGTCGACGACCAAGCCGCCTTCGGCCCTTCGCACGTGCACCACCCCGTGGGCCCCGCGCTCGTTGGCCGCGACGTCGTAGCCTTCCTCGAGCAGCCGACGCACGAGCCAGCCCCGCAACGCGGTGAGCTGGGCCTGCTCGGCAGCATCGACGGTGGGCTCGAGGTGCACCTCGACCGCGACCGTGGGTCGGGCGGCAAGCATGAGGCTGAGGGCAAGGGCAGACACGACGACAGCGTTGGGGCCGCGGATGCGGCGCTGGGCCCGTCTAGGTCTGTCACCCCCAGACCCCCTCCAGGTTTCCAAGAGTCTGCGGATCGATCACGGCAAATCGCGCAAACGGCCACCAGTGGGCCCACAGGCGCTGTTTTCCGCGCTCGGGCGACGACCGCGCAGGCTCCGCCCGCGTCTGAATCGGCGGGCGTCCGGCCATCGACCCCGCGCCGCCGCACGGCTCACCAGGAGACTTCGAGGTGCCCCTCGCCGTCGGTCTGCCCGCACACGCCGGGCTCGGTCACCGCCTCGAGCTCGAGGCGAAGACACGACCCGTCCTTCACCAGGCGAGACCCGGGGCCCGCCGCATAGACCCGCCGCACCGTCGAGTCGCCGTGGATCGTGTGGCGGACCCACGCATCCTCGACGGCCATCGATCCGTCGGCGCCGGGCGGCCCGTGGCGAACCACGATCCGCAGCGACTGCTCCCCGGAGATGAAGCCGGCCTCGCGCAGGTTGCCGTCCTGGTTGGCCGAGGTGGAGGTCCGGTCGAAGCGACCGTCGATGGCCCCTTCGAAGACCGCGTCGTTGGAGCACGAACCGTCGTCGCCGAAAAACCCGGTGACGGTCAGCGTCCCCTCTCGCTTGGCGGACCGCTCGTCGAGGATCGCCTCGACGCCGCCCACGTCGAGCGAGCCCTCGCGAAAATCGAAGGACCCGTGGTTCACCCGACCGCAGTGCCACACGCCCTCGTCGGCGGCGCTCCGCGACAAGAACATGCTGCCCTCGAGATGGCGTCCCGTGCGAAAAAGCGAGATCCGACCGCCGCCGATGAGCTCGATGTAGTGCTCCGCGTTCGATCGGCCGCCCGCCTGGAGGCGCGACCGACCGGAGACGCTCTGCCCCGCCACCTCCCCCGAGACCACCACGAAGCCCCGCGGCGCCAGGGTGAGCCACGCGATCCCGACGATGGCGGCGAGACCGAGGACCAAGAGGGCGACGTTGCGGAGCCGTGAGTTCATTTCTTTTTCAGTGTCCCAGGAGCTGATCGAGACTGTGCTGCGTGATCGCGTGGTATCCGGCCCGAGCCTGCCCGTAGATGCGCTTGGCGTCGTCTTCACGGCCCGCGGCGACCAGGGCTTCGTAAAGCGGCATCAAAAATTTGCGCCGCCCCACCGTCAACAAGAACTTCTCCAGGCGCGCATCGGACTCGCGATACCCCCGGAGCACCGCCACCTCGAGCCACTGCGCCAGGATCTCGTAGTTCCCGGACTTGGTCAGCGAGTAGGTGGCATCGAGCTGGGTCAGCGTGGCGACCGGCACGTCCTTCGGCAGGCCGCGCAGGAAGTGCAGCCACTGCTGCGGGTTCCACTCGGAGGTCGGCAGATCGGCCACCGCCCGCTTGCCCGAAGCCAGCTCGGCCAAGACCTCGTCGACACGGGTGAAGGCATCCGACTGCGGGGCGGGGGCACCCTCGGGCACCTGCTCGCCGCGGATCCACGCGTCGGGGCGTGCCGGCTCCTGGCCGGACTGCGGCGAGTGGACCGAGACCAGCTCGCGCTCGAGGAACTGCTCGAACATCGGCGTGTTTACGCTGGTGAAGGCGTGCTCGTCGAACCAGCGCCGAATGAAGGGGTCGAAGGCCTCTCGCCCGTAGCGCTCCTCGAGCTCCCGCAGGAACAGCGCCCCCTTCTCGTAGGCCACGTCGGAGAGCCCCTCGTCGGGGTCGCGACCCAGCAGGTCCACGCTGAGCCGACCGTCCTCCGGCTGCTTGAGGCCCTCGAGCTCCTCGGCCAGATCCTGGCGGCCGAGCATCGCCTCCATCTCCGACTGCCCCCGACCGAAGAGCTCTTCCACGATGCGGCGCTCGATGTAGACGGTGAAGCCCTCGTTGAGCCACAGGTCGTTCCAGGTCGCGTTGGTGACCAGGTTGCCCGACCACGAGTGCGCGAGCTCGTGGGCGATCAGCGAGACCAGCGAGCGATCGCCGGCCAAGATGGTGGGCGTGGCAAAGGTCAGCCGCGGGTTCTCCATGCCGCCAAAGGGAAAGGCGGGCGGCAAGACCAGGACGTCGTAGCGATCCCAGCGATAGGGGCCGTAGAGCGACTCGGCCACCGTCATCATGCGCTCGACGTCGCCGAACTCGTGCGCCGCCTTGGCGCGGAGCGAGGGCTCGGCCCAGACCCCGCTGCGCTCACCGAGCGCTTCGAACTCCAGCCGCCCCACCGCCAGGGCGATGAGATAGGCCGGCACGGCCTGCGGCATCTCGAAGCGAAACTCTCCCGCCGCCGCGTTTTTGTCCTCGATGGTGCGCGCCGACATCAACGCCACGCGGTCTTCGGCCCCTTCGGTCTGCGGCACGGTGACCACCGCGTCGTAGGTCACCCGCACACCGGGCGAGTCCTGGCAGGGGATCCACGAGCGCGCGTGAATGGCTTGCGACTGACTGTAGAGGAACGGGTCGGTGCCCTCGGCGGTCTGGGCCGGGTTCAGCCACTGCAGCCCCGTCGCCTCGGGGACCGTGGCGTAGTTCACCCGCACCAGGTCCACGCCCTCGGGCAGCGCGATCTCCAGCGACTGCCCCAAGATCGCGTCCGGCTCTCCGAGCGAGAACTCGCCATCGGTCCAGGTCACGCCCTCGACCTCGGCCAGCCGCGACGCCTGCCCCGGGTTGGGGTGAGTGCCCAGCTGCACCGATTCGATCTCCAGCGCTCGCGTGTCGAGCCACAGCGAGGCTGTCGGATCATGTCGTTCCACCCACAATGTCGCGGAACCTGCGAGGCGTCGTTCCTCGAACGACACCCTCCAACTCAACCCGAGATGTCGCACCCGCACTTGATCGGGTCGAGAAAACGAGTGGGGATCAGTCTTCATGTCGCTGGACTCCGCTCCGATGTCATCGGACGAGGCAGGGTTTTGGGTCTCATTCCCGCCGGGACGGCAGGCCGTCAGAGCTCCACACAAGATCAGGGCCGCACACCGAAACGTCGTCATGAGCCCAAGCGCCGTACCGAACGCCATACACCCAGGTCAACCGACGTTCTAAGACATGTGATCTGAAGTGTGGCCTAGTGCCCCCAATCTATTCATCTGTCTACGATTGGAAATGTTAGAATTGCAGGAGCAGATCATTCGTAGGGAGATCTCTTAACCGTGCGCAATTGCGCGTCCCAATCGCGTTTCATGATTTGTTGAGTATTTTCATGGGAAGCACCCCCACAAATATTTTCAGTGCGGAGCAAATTTTCACTTGAACTAAAAAGCGTAATCTAGCTTAATGGCCAGCGTCGAAGCGAGACGCCCGCCATGACCGCCCTTCTCCGCCACGTCGCCGCCGTCGCTGCTCTTTCCACCACCGCCATCCTCGGCAGTGGCTGTGACTTGCTCGAAGCCCTCGAGAACGAGGTCGATGGGACCACTTTGGTCCAGCTGATGGTCACCCATCACGCGACGCCCGAGGACGGGCGCTTCCCCGATCTCTCCGACGGCGAGCTTCGTACCTTCGAGACCGACGAGGGCTGGACGGTCTTCTTGCAGGCGGCCTACGTCACCACCTCCCACGCGACTTTGGGCAACTGCAACGGCAGCACCGTCGAGTTCGACCCGTACTGGGGTCCGCTTCCCGAGAACATCGGGCACCAGGATCTCGACCTGTTCTCCTTCGCGGCGGCGGAGGTCGAGGGCGGCAACTACTGCGAGCTGAGCGTCGAGTACGGTCCCTTCGTCGCCACCCCGGAGGCCGCTGGCCGCACCGACATGGGCGAGCACAAGGCGGACGTCGAGGGCAACACGTACTTCTTCAAGGGCGTCGCGCAGAAGGGCGAGCAGGCGGTCGAATTCGAGCTTTCGAGCAACGCGACCATCGACGTCGACCTCGACATGAGCCAGGTGAT
Source organism: Myxococcota bacterium (assembly GCA_039028615.1). Lineage (GTDB taxonomy): Bacteria > Myxococcota_A > Polyangia > Nannocystales > Nannocystaceae > Paraliomyxa. Next base: position 255,836 of record JBCCHT010000007.1, read on the forward strand.
GAACGGCGGCCCGCTCCACGTTCGCGCGGACGAGGCCTTCCCCATCGACCTCACCCTCTCGAAGACCTACGACCGCCTCTTCGACGGCATCGACTTCGAGACCGCGGAGGACGAGGACCTCGAAGGCAACATCATGGCCATGCTCGAGCTCGAGACCCGCATCGCGTTCGGCACCCGCGTTTCCGCCAACTGATCGGAAGCACCGTTCGCGGCCACCCGAGTGGCCTCCTTTGAATCGCCCTCGCCTCAGGCTTTCGCCCGAAGCGGGGGTGAGCCAGTATGGGGCCGGTGCCCAATTGCGCCCATTGCGGGGCCGCGGTCGCGTCCGGGGTCCGTCAGTGCCCTGGGTGCGGCGTCACCCTCAGCGGGCGCGATCAAGCCACGCTCCCCGGCCCTGGGCACCACGCCGCCCCGGCCACGACCGACGCCATGATCGGGCGCTCGATCATCGGGCAGTTCGTGGTGCGATCGAAGCTCGGCATGGGCGGCATGGGTGCCGTGTATCTCGCCGACCAGCCCAGCGTGGGGCGAACCGCGGTCATCAAGGTCATCCACCCGTGGCTATCCAAGGACCATGAGATCGCCGATCGCTTCGAGGCCGAGGCGCGAGCCATCGCGCGGCTCCAGAACCCGCACATCGTCTCCATCTACAACTACGGCAAGCTGCCCGACGGGACCCTCTTCCTCGCGATGGAGCACATCCAGGGCTCGACCCTGGCCGAGACGCTGCAGACCAAGGGTCGCATCGATGCTTCGCGCGCGGTGACCATCGCCACCCAGTGCTGCGAGGCGCTGGGCCAGGCCCATCGCCGCGGGGTCGTGCACCGCGACGTGAAGCCCTCGAACATCATGCTCCAGGCGCGGCACCAGGGGCCGGGCTTCGTGAAGATGCTCGACTTCGGCGTCGCCACGCTCGACGAGCTCGACACGGCCAAGGGACACGGCCCGACGGGCACGCCCTGCTACATGTCTCCCGAGCAGCTGGGCGGCGGCGCGGTCGATGGTCGCAGCGACATCTACTCGCTCGCGATCGTGATCTACGAGATGGTGGTGGGTCAGCCGCCCTTCCTCGCGCCGACGCCCGAAGACTACGCTCGGCAGCATCGCGAGGTCCCGCCGCCGGCCCCGAGCGCGCTCGCCCCCGAGATCCAGATTCCCGCCCCGCTCGAGGCCTGCATCATGCGCGCGCTGGCCAAGGAGCCCCATGCTCGCCCGCAGACGGCGGAGCAGTTCGCCGACGCGCTGTGGGGCACGGTGATGGGCAGCACCGCCAACCATGCCGCCGACCCGGTGCTCTTTGCCCACGCCATCGCCAAGGCGCCGCGGCGCCGCCGACCCGCCCGTCGTCGGCTGGTGCTGGCCGCGGGGGGGGTGCTCACCGTGGCGGCCGCGGGCATCACCGCGGGGACCCTGATGCTCACCGACGACGACGCTCCGAGCCCGCCGCCCGTTGCCTCGGCTTCGACCGAGCCCGAGCCCGCCGCCGAAGCAAACACCCCGACCGCGGCCGATCCCCTGCTCACCGCCCTGCTCTCGCGCAGCGTGGCCGAGCTCGAAGCGGAGCTCGAGCGTGCCGCCATCCTCACCGGGCGGGACGCCGCGGCCCTGGGCAAGGCGATGACCGACTACCACGGACGCGCCCGTCGAGTCCCCGCGGGGCACGACCCACCCGCCCATCGCCGACGGGTCCTGGCCGAGCTCATCGTGGGCTGGGCCCGCGCCCCGCAGCGCGCCGAATCCAAGGCTTCCATCGCGGAGCTCGAAGCAGTGTTCCTGCGCATGGAGAGCCCGCTCGACGTCAAGGAACGCCGCGACATGCTCCACGAGCTGAAGCTGCGCGACGGCATCCGCCCCGACGAAATTTCCACGCGCTTGCTCGAATGGATCGCGCAGCGCGGCCTCGACTACCAGACCGGAGAGCCCGGTGCCGAGCTGGTGGTCGAAGACGACCCCTCTACCCAGTGAACCCAACGCCATGAACGACGCCGATTCCGCCAACAAGCCCACCGTCGTGGTCGAAGACGATCGCACGGGGATGTCGCCCGAGACCGTGCATCGGGCCGTGCTCGACCACCTGCTGTACACGTGCATGAAGGCGCCCGACAACGCCACCACGCTCGACGTGTACAAGGCGGTCTCGCATGCCGTCCGCGACCGGTTGGTGCACCGCTGGCTCCGCACCCAGCGGCAGTACGCCGACAAGGACGCCAAGCGGGTCTACTACCTGTCGGCCGAGTTCCTCATGGGGCGCTTCCTCGGTCACAACCTCATGAGCCTGGGGGCCTACCAGCTCGCCCGTGACCTGCTGAAGAACTACGGCGTCGAGCTGAGCGACATGCTCGAGCAAGAGCACGACCCCGGCCTCGGCAACGGCGGCCTGGGACGGCTCGCCGCCTGCTTCCTCGATTCCATGGCCACCATGGGCCTGCCCGGCTACGGCTACGGCATCCGCTACGAGTTCGGGATCTTCATGCAGGAGATCCAAAACGGCGAGCAGATCGAGCGCGGCGACGCGTGGCTGAGCAAGGGCACGCCCTGGGAGATCCCCCGCCACGAGTACACCGTCACCGTGCCCATGTACGGCCGCGTCGAGGAGCGTCTCGACGAAGACGGTACCTTGCGGGTCAAGTGGGTCGAGACCGAGAAGGTGCTCGGCGTCCCCTACGACACGCCCGTGGCCGGCTTCGGCAACGCCACCGTCAACACCCTGCGGCTATGGGCGGCGCGGGCCTCCAAGGAATTCCACTTCGAGGTCTTCAACGATGGCGACTACCGCCGCGCCGTGGAGGACAAGTCGACCAGCGAGACCATCTCCAAGGTCCTGTATCCCAACGACGAGTCGCCCGAGGGCCGCGAGCTTCGACTCAAGCAGCAGTACTTCTTCGTGTGCTGCTCGATCTCCGACATCATTCGGCGCTATCGCAAGCACCACACCAACTTCGACGCATTCCCCGACAAGGCCGCCATTCAGCTCAACGACACCCACCCCGCCATCGCGGTGGCCGAGCTGATGCGCGTGCTCGTGGACCAGGAGCAGATGGGCTGGGACAAGGCGTGGGCGATCACCGAAAAGACCATCGCCTATACCAACCACACCCTGCTGCCCGAGGCGCTCGAGACCTGGCCGGTCAGCATGTTCGAGCGGCTGCTGCCGCGGCACCTGGGCATCATCTACGAGATCAACCGTCGCTTCCTGCGGCAGGTCGAGATCCACTCCCCCGGCGACGGCGCTCGCCTGCAGCGGATGTCGATCGTCAGCGGCGACGAAAGCAACAAGCAGCTGCGCATGGCTCACCTCGCCGTGGTCGGCTCCCATAGCGTCAACGGCGTGGCCAAGCTGCACTCCGATCTGGTCAAGGCCCAGCTGCTGCCCGACTTCGCGGAGATGTGGCCCGACAAGTTCAACAACAAGACCAACGGGGTCACCCCGCGGCGCTGGATCATGCAGGCCAACCCGCGCCTCACCGACGCCATCACGCGGCGCCTGGGCGACGGCTGGATCACCGATCTCGACCGCCTCGAGGGGCTCACCAAGCTGCGCGACGACGTCGACTTCCTGCGCATCCTGCAGACGATCAAGCGCCAGAACAAGCAAGACCTCGCCCGCCTGGTGCACGAGCGCGCCGGGGTGGAGATCGACGTCGACTCGCTCTTCGACGTGCACGTCAAGCGGCTCCACGAGTACAAGCGGCAGCTGCTCAACTGCGTGCACATCGTGGCCCTCTACCAGTCGCTCAAGGCCAGCCCCCACGACGAGCGCGTGCCCCGGACCTTCATCTTCGGCGGCAAGGCAGCGCCGGGCTACGCGATGGCCAAGCTGCACATCAAGCTCATCAACGACGTCGCCGAGACGATCAACGCCGACCCGGCCATGAAGGGGCGCCTCAAGGTGGTGTTCCTGCCCAACTACGGCGTCTCGATGGCGGAGACGATCATCCCGGGCACCGACGTGTCCGAGCAGATCTCGATGGCCGGCAAGGAAGCCTCGGGCACGGGCAACATGAAGTTCGCCATGAACGGGGCGCTGACGGTGGGCACCCTCGACGGGGCCAACATCGAGATCCGCGACGCGGTGGGCGAGGACAACTTCTTCCTCTTCGGTCTCGATGCGCCCCAGGTGGTCGAGGCCAAGCGCCAGGGCTACCAGCCCTCGCGCTTCATCGAGCAGAGCGAGCGCCTGCGCGGGGCCCTGGAGCTGATCGGCTCCGGCTTCTTCAGCCCCGACGACAAGACCCGCTTCGAGTCCGTGGTCAACGGCCTGTGGCGCCACGACCCGTACCTCGTGTGCGCCGACTTCGACAGCTACTGGGAGTGCCACGAGCGCGTCGACGCGGCCTACCGCGACCAGGACGACTGGACCCGCAAGGTGCTCGCCAACCTCGCCCACATGGGTCGGTTCTCGAGCGACCGCACCATCGGGCAGTACGCCGAGGAGATCTGGGGCGTCGAGCCCGTCCAAATCTCAATGGACGACGACAACCCGGCCCAGCAGCGCTAGCCGGCCCCACGAACGCGGATGCTCATGCTCCACGCGGAGACGCGGAACTTCATGGGCATCCGCGAGGGCTGCAGGCGCATCAGCAGCGCCGGCCCCCGGTCGATCACCTCGTAGCGGTCGTCGAGCACGACCATCACCTCCTCTTCGGTGACGCCGACGGGGGTGATGCCCGCCTCGAGCACGGTGGACAGGGCCGGCATCACGCCCAGCCGCAGCAGCGGCCCGAGCAATCGCTCTTCGCCGTCCCGTAGCTCGAGCAGGTGCAGCAGGCCGCGCTCGCCGGTCAGGGTCAGCGCGTTGCGGATGAAGGTGCCTCGCTCGTCGGGCGCGAGCTCGTGGAGGACGGCGCGGATATACACGTTGCAGTCGCCGAGCTCCGCGTGCAGGGACTGCATGTCCGCGGCGCGCAGGCCATCGGCCACCCGGAACTCGAGGTTGCTGCGCGCGTACTCCCGTCGCGCTCGCTCGACGGCGGCGCTGGCGACGTCGATGCCGATCACCTGCGGTACGCGCTCGGCCACGTAGGCCGTCTGTCGCCCGTGACCGCAACCCAGGTGCACCAGGGGCAAGCCGGGCGTCAGCGTCTCCGACCACGCGGACCAGTCGAGCGCCACGCCTTCCTCGGCGGGCACGTCCCACACGATCGCCGCATCGCGCTCATTGATCGTGTTCCAATAGCGGTTCCAACGCTGGGCGTAGTCCGGGGCATCGACCATGGGGACAGCTGCCGTCATCGTCCCTCGGTTGGGCGACCGTCGCCATCACAATCGATTGCACACTCGGCCTCGTACCTCGCACGAAGGCCCGACAAACGCCGCGGCATCGGCCTGTAGGCCGCCTTATCGACCCGTCCCGCGGTGACCCAGCGGGCCCGATCGCGGGCCTGCTATGATACGTGGCCGTGCTGAGGGCCACCGGTCGAATGGTGCTGGCCGAGGTCGGACGCCTCGTCTCGTACTCCGCCCTCACCGTGATGGTCCTCGGGGCCATGATCCGCCAGACTCGAGAAGGCGGCGGCATGGTGCGGCTGCAGATCGCCCGGCAGATCGTCTTCAGCGCGTGGGACGGCATCCGGCTGGTCCTGCTCATCGGCGGGCTCATGTCGATCTCGCTCGTCGCCCTGTCGGCCACCCTGCTGCCGAGCTTCGAGGCCACCGCCGTCGTGGGCCGCGTGCTCACCCACGCCCTCGTGCGCGAGCTCGCCCCGCTGATGACCGCGATCCTGGTCATCCTGCGATCGTGCGGCGCCATCGCGGTGGAGCTGGGCTACATGAGCTGGCGCGGTGAGATCGAGGGCCTCGAGACCCTCGGCATCGACCCGCTCAAGTTCCTGGTGCTGCCTCGTTTCGCCGGCCTGGTGGTGGCGGTGGTCAGCCTGACCATGGTCTACATCGTGGTCGCGATCGGGGCGGGCTTCTTGACCGCACAGCTGTTCGCGATCGCCCCTTCATTCGGCTACATCAGCGCGAACATCGAGGCGTTCCTCTACCCCGAGGACCTGATCATCGCGTTCATCAAGAGCGTGCTCTTCGGCGCCACGATCGCCTCGATCGCGTGCTACCACGGGCTGTCGGTGCGCAACGACCTCACCGCGGTGCCGCGCCGCAGCAGCCGAGCGGTGGTCGAGTCCCTCAGCTGGTGCACCATCATCGGCGTCGCCATCACCCTCATCACCCTATGAGCATGATCGAGGTCGAAGGGCTGGGCATCGAGCGGGACGGAGCCGCGCTCCGCGACGTGAGCCTGATCGTGGCCGAAGGCGAATCGCTGGCCGTGGTCGGTGAAGACCAAGCCGCGCTGACCCTGCTCGTTCGCTGTTGCGGAGGCCTGCAGCCGCCCGATCGGGGGCGGATCCGCGTCGCCGGCGTCGACATCACCGCGGCCAATCGGCGAACTCTGCTGGCTCTGCGCCGCACGGTGGGTTACGTCTCAGTTGACGGTGGGCTGCTGTCCAACATGACCCTGCGCCAGAACATCGAGCTCCCCATGCGCTACCACGCGCTCGCGGAGCGCCCGATCGTCGAGCAGCGGGCGGCCGAGCTGCTCGAGCAGGCCGGGATGGAGCGCCACGCCGATGCGCTCGCCTCCACCGTACCCGCCGAGATCCAAAAGTGTGCGGCCTACCTGCGGGCGGTGGCCATCGAGCCGCGGGTGCTTCTGGTCGAAGACCCCAGCGCCCTGCTCCACCCGCGGGGGCGCACCATCGTGCGCGCGCTGTACCAGCAGCTGCGGGCCCGGGGCGTCAGCGTGCTGATGACCGACGACGACGTCGAGTTCGCGACCGAGCTGAGCGACCGCCAGCTGCACGTCGAAGGCGACCAGATCGTCCCTGGTCCCGGGGAGGTCCGCGGATGAGCCTGCCCTTCCGCATCCGGCGATCCGAGTGGGTCGCAGGCGCCCTGCTCATGCTCTCCGTGGTAGCCCTGGTGGCCAGCCTGGTGCTGCTGTCGCGGGCGCGGGGCAGCTTCGAGTCCACCGTCACCTACTACGCGGTGCTCGAGGAGGGCTACGGCATCACCCCCGGCGGGCGGGTCGAGATGCTCGGCATCGACATCGGTCGCATCGAGTCGCTCGAGATCACCGACGACAACAAGGTGTCGGCGCGCATCGAGGTCCGCGAGCGCTTCGCCGCGCGCATCCTCCAAGACTCCCGCGCCCGGGTCAAAGCCTCGCTCGATCTACAGGGGGTGCTCGGCGGGGTGGGGCTGGCCGTCAGCGCGGGCACGCCCGGGGTCGCACGCCTGGAGCCCGGCTCGACCATCACCGTCGACGAGCCGCGCACGGTGGCCGACCTGCTGCCCATGGTCGAGGGCGATCCGCTCATCCAGGACATCGAAGCGCTGGTGCACAACGCCCGGCGCATGAGCGACGAGGTCGCCGATCCCAACTCGCCCTTGCAGCAGGCGCTCGTGCAGGCCACCGCTCTGCTGACCAAGGTTCAAGACGAAAAGAGCACCATCGGTCGCATCCTCCAGGACGACGGCCAGATGTATGCGCGCCTCGTCGGCACCCTCGACAGCGTCGAGCAATCGCTCGAGCGGCTCGACAAGGTCCTCGCCCGATCGGGAACGCTGATTCGCGACGCCGACGGCATGGTCGACCGCGGCGGCAAGCTCATGGACAAGGCGGGCGGGCTCATCGACGACAGCCAGCAGGTCGTGGGCGGCATCTCCCCCGTGCTCGACACCACCGACGACGCCATGAAGGAGCTGAACGCCGCGGTGAAGGCCTTCGCCGACACCACCACCGAGCTCAAGGCGGTGGTCGAAGCCATGGGCCCGCTGGTGGAGAACATGGACGACATGGTGCGCAACATGGACGAGGTCGCCGAAGCGACCAAGAAGGTGTGGCCCATTCGCAAGCACGCGCGTCGCAACGAGAAGCGAGACTGACGCCATTCCCTTACGAGGTCCGGGGGTACAATCGAAGGCCCGAGCCGCCCGCCGCCTGCTCATGCGTGTATCCGAGCCCGAAGACTTGGACGCCACCCTCGCGGGCGAGGGCGTGCCGCTTCCCGAGCCCGCGACCCCTCGCCGCGGGCCGGGCTCGCGCGTCGATCGCTACGTGATCATGGCCAAGATCGGCGCGGGGACGACCGGCTCGGTCTACAGCGCCTTCGACCCCGAGCTCGACCGCAAGCTCGCCATCAAGCTGCTGCACCCGGGCTCGAGCCCGCGCCGCGCCCAGCGGGCGCGCAAGGAAGCCAAGGCCCTCGCCAAGGTCAACAGCCCCAATGTCGTCTCCGTATTCGACGTGGGGCGCGTGGGCGACGAGACCTTCATCGCGATGGAGTTCGTCGATGGCCAGACCCTCGACCAATGGCTCGAGCGCGAGGCGGGGGGGTGGCGCTCGGTGCTGGGGGTGTTCATCGGCGCGGGACGAGGCCTGGCCGCAGCGCATGCCGCCGGTCTCGTGCATGGCGACTTCAAGCCGGCCAACGTCATGGTCGACCGCAGCGGTCACGCCCGGGTGCTCGACTTCGGCCGGGCTCGGCCCGCGCAAAACGAGAGCGCCGTCGATTCCGGGGACACGCCCGCGCCCAGCGACTCGATGGCGACCGACGGCGGGGTCATGGGCACGCCCGCCTATATGTCGCCCGAGCAGGTGTTGCAGACCGAGCTGTCGCCACGAAGCGACCAGTTCAGCTTCTGCGTCGCGCTGTGGGAGGGCCTGTTCGGCGAGCGGCCGTTCCGGGGCGAGCGCTTCTTCGAGCTGGCCGCCGCCTTGCTCGAGCAGAGACCCGAGCCTCCCGCCAAGCGCAACGCGGTGCCCACGTGGCTGGTTCGCGCGCTGTTGCGAGGGCTGTCCCGCGAGCCGAGCGAGCGCTGGCCCGCGATGGACACGCTGCTCCGCGAGCTGACCCGCAACCGGGTCCGACGACGCACCACCATCGCAGTGGGACTGGCGGTCGTGGGTAGCCTGGGCGCGTGGGGCCTGGCCCCCGCCCCCTCCGAGCGCGCCCGATGTCAGCGGGAGGCGAACGAGGCGATGCGCCTGTGGAGCGACGAGCGGGCATCCGCGCTGCGCGAGGCCATCGAGGGCTCGGGCGAGGCCTACGCCAGCGACGTGGCCACGGGCGTGGTGCGGCAGGTCGGGCGCTACACCGACGCCTGGCGCACCGCCTACGAAGAGACCTGCACCGCCTCGCGCAAGACCCTGCCCGACGACACCCGCTACGCGGCGCATCGCTGCCTCGACGAGCGACGGCGGGAGCTCGACACCCGGCTGAGCGCGCTCGTGCACGAGGAGGCCAAGGCCGCGCTGCACGGCGCCAAGGCCATCGAGTCGCTGCCGCGCATCTGGGCGTGCACGGACGTGGCCTATCTCGCGGTGGCGGGCGAAGGCCCGGCCGATCCCGAGGTCGCCGTCGCCACCCAGACCCTGACCGGGAAGATCGCGGAGATCCGATCGGCGAGCGCGGTGGGCCGCTACCGCGCCGCGCACGAGCTGGCCCGTGAGGTCGTCGACGAAGCGGACGCGCTGTCGTATCGGCCCATCTCCGCCGCCGCCCACCTCGCGCTGGGGCAGCGTGCCTATACCCTCGGTGACCTCGACGAGAGCCGACGTCACCTCCGACACGCCTATCGCTCTTCGATCGTGGCCGAGCGAGCCCGTCTCTCGATCCTCAGCGCCCTGGCCCTGGCCCGCCTCGAAGGCCTCCAGGGCGGCAAGCCCGAGCAAGGACGCGAGTGGGCCTACCACGCCGATGCCCACCTCGAGCGCCCCGGGGTCGGGCCCTCCCTACGCGTCCAGTACCACTCGGTGCTCGGGCTCATCGACTCGCAAGACCAACGACCCGAGGACGCGATCCGCCACTTCGAACAGGCACTGGAGCTGACCGAGCGCATCGACGGGCCGGGCACGCTCACCGCCGCGAAGCTCGACTTCAACCTCGCCGCCCAGCTGCGGCGTCAAGGCCAGTACGAGCGCGCCCTGCCCCTGCTCGAGCGCGGCCTGCAGACGCACCTCGAGCGGCTCGGCGAGCATCACCCCGAGCTCAGCATGGCGCACAACAACTACGCCGCGACGCTGATCTCGCTGGGGCGCACCGCGGATGCCACGGGGCACCTCGAGCGCGCGGTGGCCATCGCCGAGCGCAGCCTGCCCGGGCGTCACCCCAACCTCGCCTATACCTTCACCAACCTCACCCGAGCGCACCTCGACGGCGCCGATCTCGAGCAGGCCCTGGCCGCCAACACCCGGGCGCTGACCCTGCGCGAGAGCAGCCTGCCCGCCGATCACCCTCACATCGGCTACACGCTGGTCGACCAGGCCGACGTCCTGCGTCGCCTCCGTCGCTTCGACGAGGCCCACGAGGCGCTGCAGCGCGCGATGGCCCTGGCCGAGCAGCGCGAAGAACTCGACCACCCCAGCGTCATCGATCCGTTGATCGGGCAGGGGCGCCTGCTGGTGGCGCGAGACCGACCCGCCGACGCCATCGCCCCGCTGCAACGCGCCCTCGAGCTGATGCCCCGCCCCGCGGCGGAGTACGAGGACGGCAAGAAGGCCATCACCGAGATCACCCTGGCCCGAGCCCAGTGGCTCACCGACCAAGACCGAGCGGACGCCGAAGTCCGCGCCCGAGCGGCGCTGCAGGTGCTCGCCGCCGAGCCCTCCGCCAAGGGGGGCGTGCTCGCTCGCGACCTCGAGCGCATGAAAGACTGGTTCTCTCGACCATGACCGATTCCGAAACCAACGACGCCCCGACGGACTGGCTCGCCTTTTGGGAGGCCGGAGACACCGGGTGGCACGAAGACCAAGTCCACCCCGCCATCGTCGAGCACGCCAAAGGCTGGAAGCGCGTGCTCGTGCCCCTGTGCGGCGCGACCGTGGACATGGCGTGGATGGCCGAGCGCGACCACGAGGTGGTCGGCATCGAGCTGTCCGAGCTCGCCTGCCGCCGGGTCTTCGACGATTGGGGCAAGACGCCCGCCATCGACACCCATACTGCAGACGGCACGAGCTACGAGCGCTACCACGCCTCGGGCCTGACCCTGCTGCGCGGAGACATGCTCGCCCTGGCCCCGAGCCACGCCGGGACCTTCGACGCGGTGTGGGACCGCGGCTCGCTCGTCGCCCTGTCGCCCGAGCAACGGCGGCCCTACCTCGATGCCCTGTCTCGGGTCGCCGCCGGAGCCCAGCTGCTGTTGGTGACCTTCGAGTACCAGCTCGACGCCATGAAGGGTCCGCCCTTTTCCATCTCGCCCGCGCTGGTGCGCGACAGCTTCGACGAGGTCGAGCAGGTCCACGAGGACCGCGACCTGACCTTCCCCACCGACCCCGAGCCGCTGACCGTCACCCGCCGCTGGTATCGGGCTCGAATCCGCTGACCGCCGCGGGGGGGCGGCCGAACTCGCGCGAGGTTCGCGAGTTCCCTTGCCGCGACCGAGCCCCGCTGGCCCGCTGGGGCTTTGCCCGACCATCAAAACGGGCCGCGGTTCCTGCCGATTCTGGAGCGGCCGCGGGTTCGGGCTCACCCCAATTGCGCCTGAAGGGGCCGGAGCCCGGGCCGCTTTGACAGCGACGCCCCTGGGGCGCAGGCTGTTTTCGGAAACGCATGGCGCAGCGACCAGCTACCAAAGGACGCCGCCTGATCCGCTTGGCCTCGATGACCGCGCGGGTTGCGACGGGCTACACCAAGTCTCGGGTCAAGTCGGTCTTCCAGAGCAAGGAAGCCGCCGATCGCGATCGTCTCAAGGCCCACGAAGAGGCGGGTGAGCTCATCGCCCAGACCCTGGGCGAGCTCAAGGGCGCGGTGATGAAGGTCGGGCAGATGGCCTCCATCGCGGGCGACCTGCTGCCCAAGGAAATGGCCGATGCCCTCGGCGCGCTGCAACGCGAAGCGCCGCCCATGGACTTCGAGGTCATCGCCGAGCAGATCGAGCGTGAGCTCGGGGCGCCGCCGCCCATGCTCTTCGAGCGCTTCGACCCCGAGCCCTTCGCCTCGGCGTCCATCGGCCAGGTCCACCGCGCCCGCACCGACGACGGCCGCGAGGTCGTGGTCAAGGTGCAGTACCCGGGCGTCGACGATGCCGTCGATTCCGACCTCGCCCACCTAAAGGTGGCCCTGCGCGCCAGCGGCCTGGTCAAGATCAAGAAGAAGGCCCTCGACGCCGTCTTCGCCGAGCTCAAGGCCCGGCTCGTCGAGGAGCTCGACTACTGCAACGAGGCCGACAACGTGCGGCTCTTCGCCGACTACTACCGCGACCACGAGCACGTCGTGGTGCCCGAGGTCGTCGGCGAGCGCAGCAGCCAGCGCGTGCTCACCCTGACCTACGAGCCCGGCCATCACATCACCGAGCTCGACGGCTTCAGCCAGCAGGTCCGCAACGACATCGGCGCGGCCCTGTTCCGCACCCTGGCCGACCAGATCTTCAACCTCCAGGTCCTGCACGCTGACCCGAACCCGGGCAACTTCGCGTTCCGCCCCGACGGCACCGTGGTCCTGTACGACTTCGGCTGCGTCAAGCGGCTCGACCCCGAGATCATCGAGGCCTACCGCGACACCATTCGCGCCGGCTTCACCGAGGACTACGAGGGCATCGAGGCCGGCCTCATCCGCTTGGGGGCCCGCAACCTCGACGGCCCCGAGATTCCGCTCGACTACTACAAGCCGTGGCGAGACATCTTCTTGCGGCCACTGCTGGGCGACGACCCCTACGATTTCGGTCACTCGAGCCTGCAAAAAGACGCGATCAAGCTCGTGCCCACCTTCCTGACCAAGTACATCGGGGCGTTCCAGCCTCCGGTCGAGATGGTGTTCCTCGATCGCGTGGTGGTCGGGCACTACGGCAACCTGCGGAAGCTCGGCGCGATCGCGCAGTACCGCGGCCTGCTCGAAGCCCACGTGCCCGGCGTCTGAACCCGCCGCGGGTGTTTCGGTTTCATCGGAGCCCGCCGCATCGCCTCTCGATGCGTGCGGGTTCTCGCGTTGACACGCTCGCGCTTTCGGTCCACGGTGAATTCACCGTGTCGATTCGACGCAGCCTCTTCGTGAAACCGCTGGTGAGCGGGGCCGAGCTCATTCGGTACCGTCACTGGCTGCCGGTTTCCCACGCCATGATGGCGATGGGAGACCCAGGTCCATAAGGCGCGTACACGCACGAATTCGCAGGAATTACGCCCTTCTGGACCATCCAGGAGGGCGTTTTTCTTTGTCTGACCACGGAAACGAAACGAACGATGACCGCCGCGATCGAGATCGACGAGCTGACCAAGACCTTCACCGTGCGCGAGCGCGGCAAGGGGCTCGTGGGCGCCATGCGAGCGGCCTTCGTCGCTCCCACCCGCACGCTGACCGCCGTCGATGCGCTGTCGTTGCGCGTCGAGCCGGGGGAGCGCATCGCCTTCATCGGGCCCAACGGCGCAGGTAAGTCCACTGCGCTCAAGATGCTCTCGGGCATCCTGCACCCCACCTCGGGGCGGGCGTCGGTCATGGGCCTGTGCCCCTGGGACGAGCGGCGCCGGCTGGCCCACCGCATCGGCACCGTCTTCGGGCAGCGCTCGCAGCTTTGGTACCACCTGCCCGCGGCCGAGACCTTCGAGCTGCTGGCGCGCATCTACGACCTGCCCCTGCCCCAGTATCGGCAGCGCCGCGACGGCCTCGTCGAGCGCTTCGAGATCGGGGCCCAGCTGAGCAAGCCGGTTCGGCAGCTCTCGCTCGGGCAGCGCATGCGCTGCGAGGTGGTCGCGAGCCTGCTGCACGCGCCCGACGTGCTGTTCCTCGACGAGCCGACCATCGGCCTCGACGTGTCGGCCAAGGCCACCATCCGCGACGTGATCCGCCACGACTCCGAGCACCACGGGCGTACCGTCGTGCTCACCTCCCACGACACGGGCGACATGGAGCGGGTCTGCGACCGCGTGGTGGTCATCCACGCGGGGCGGGTGCTCGTCGACGAGCGCATCGAGCACTTGCGGACCCGTCTGCTGGGTCGCAAGCGCGTGGTGGTGCGCACCGCCGAAGCCACCCTCTCGCTCGACTTACCCGGGGTGCGGGTGCTGAGCCAGCGACCGCACCACACCACGCTCGAGGTGGAGACCGACCGCAGCCCCATCGAGACCGTGGTGCAGGCCGTGCTACGAAGCTCCGGCCTGCTCGACCTGACCATCGAAGACCCTCCGATGGATGAAGTGATCCAGACCCTCTACGAACGCGCACGACGACAGGCGAGCCCATGAACGCCAAGTACCTGTACATGGTCCGGGTCTCCGCTCGTCAGCGCCTGGCCGAGCGCGGCGCCCTGCTGGGCCGCGCCGGCTACTACGCGCTCGTGCTCTACGTGTTCTCGAAGATCTGGGAGGCCGTGCTCGCCGACCAATCGCTCGACTTCGCCGAGCCCCACCAGCTGGTCTGGTACCTGGCGATTACGGAGTGGATCATCCTGTCGATCCCCGCCTTGCACCTCGAGGTCGAGGACGAGGTTCGCCAGGGTGACCTCGCCTACCGCCTCGCGCGGCCCGTGGCCTACCCGCTCGCCAAGATCGCCGAGGGGGTGGGCAACCTCGTGGTGCGACTGGCCGCGATGGCGCCGCTGGGCTTCGGCGTCGCCTATGCGCTCACCGGGCAGCTGCCCACCGAGCCCGCGAACCTGCTGTGGCTGCTGCCCCTGGGGCTGCTCGCGGGCGTGCTGTGGACCCTCAACATGTTCGCGGTGGGCCTCAGCTCGTTCTGGCTGCACCAGTGCAAGCCCATCTACTGGATCTGGCAGAAGTCGGCCTTCGTGCTCGGCGGGCTCTTCTTGCCCCTCGACGTCTACCCCGACGGGCTGCGTCAGTTCGGGGAGTGGACGCCCTTTGCCGCCGTGCTCTACCGCCCGGGCACCCTCGCCCTGGGCGCCGAGACGGCCGACGCTCTGTTCACCATGGCCCTGCTGCTGGGGTGGATCGCCGTGTGTGGACTCGTCACCGCCGTGCTCTATCGCCGCGCCCTCGCTCGCCTCGAACTCTCGGGAGGATGACCATGCGCCTGTTCTTCGCCTTGTTGTCGACCAACCTCCAAGCCGTCCTCGCCCTGCGCACCACGTTCTGGATTCAGGCGCTGTTCATGGCGCTCAACAACGTCATCTTCTTCGTGTTCTGGTGGGTGCTCTTCGAGCGCTTCGACGAGATCCGAGGGTGGCGCATCGAGGACGTGGCCGCGCTTTTCGGGGTGTCGGCCGCAGGCTTCGGGATGGCGAGGATCTTCGCGGGGGGGCTCGATGGCCTCGCCGAGCGCATCGACGGCGGTCAGCTCGATCCGCTGCTCGTGCAGCCTCGCAGCGTGCTGCTCATGACCCTGGGCTCGCGCACCAACGCCGACGGCTGGGGCGACGTGCTCAGCGGCTTCGTGCTGCTCGCATTTTCGGGATACCTCAGCGGCGTGGGCCTCGTGCTGGCCCCGCTCGCCGTGCTGCTCTCCGGCCTGGCCTTCACCGCCTCGGGGCTGCTCATCAACTGCCTGGCCTTCTGGCTCGGCCGCGTCGACGATCTCGCCCGGCTCATCTGGGACTTCCTGCTGGTGTTCAGCGTCTATCCGCCGTCGCTGTTCGGCGGGGCGCTGCGGGTCGTGCTCTACACGCTGATCCCCGCCGGGTTCGTGGCCTACTTGCCCACGGAGCTCCTCCGCAATCCCGCCGTGAACACGCTGGTCATCGCCTCGCTCGGGGCAGCGCTGTACGCCGTGCTCGCGGCCTGGGTCTTCAGTCGTGGGCTGCGGGTCTATGCCAGCGGCAGCCGCTTTGGCGTTCGCGATTGACCCGCGGGTCAACCCGGAGGTGGGTCGATGTTTTCGGCCCGCCTTCGGGACTATCATCGAAGGCGCGAAGTGACCTCGACCTCCCCCGCCGACCGCTCGCCCGTATCGCCCGAGCGCATCGTGCTCCGCTGCGAGTCCTGCGGAGGCACCCTGCCCACGCCCGATGTGGCCTCGGTGCTCTGCCCCGGCTGCGGCGTGGTCAACCGCATCGACGGGGCATTGCTCGAGACGATCCGGGCCCATCAAAAGCGCGTCGGGCACTACCGCAAGCAGGTCGACAGCGCGACCGAGCAGGCCATCGGTGCCCGGCTGTCCCATGTGCTCGGCAAGGGGTGGGCGATCGGCATCGTCACGTCGTGGCTGGTCGCCGGGGTCGTGATGATCCCCGACACCCTCGCCACCCACCTGCTCGCGCTGGCGATCTTCGTGGGGCCCTTCATCGGGCTGTTCGTGCACGTCCGGCGAGCCGAGCGACGCATGCGAGCGGAGATCGTGGCGGCGCGGCAACGAGAGGCGATGGTGTACGTCGCCTGCCCGACCTGCGGCGGCCAGAGCGAGTTCCTGCCCGACGAGCCCGTGCGCCCCTGTGGCTACTGCGGCGGCACCTTGGCCGCCGATGCCCAGTCGCGGGCCGACATGATCGCCGCCGCCCGGGACGAGGCCGTGCGCGAGCAGTGGATGGCGACCCACCAGCGCTGGCGGAGCAGCGCCATCACCCACCGCGATCCTGCGACCGATCTCGTCCCCTACTTCGTGATCGGCGGCCTGGGCTCGCTGCTCGTGCTCGGCACGGTGATCACCGACATTCGGCTGCTGCTGTTCGACCCGGGGCAGCCGGTCGACACGGGCGGACTCGTCGTGCTGCACGTGCTGTCCCTCGGGGTGCTCGTGGGCGTCGGCGCGCCGCTGTGGGCACGACGGAGCCGAGCGCGTCGCTGGACGGCCGCGGTCGACTCGCTCGCCCGTGCCACCCGTGGCCGGGTGGAGTGGACGCTCGGTGCGTTCGCGGAGTGGCTCGTCGCGCACTGGAGAGGCGAGTTCACGTCGCGCGAGATCTGTGCCGGTCGGCAGTACGCGGTCGTCCGCTCGACCCGCGCGCCGCTGTGGGCTCTGTCGCTCGCCCCCGTGGCGCTCGAGGACAGCCTGGTCGTCCGCCACGTGCGGCTCGTCGTGCCCGGGGATGCTCGCGGCCTCGCGCTGACCCGGTTCGCGGAGGCGATGCGTGAGCTCGGGATGAAGGTCCGCCTCGAAGACGCCGGGCTCATTGCGCAGTGGGTCGGTCGGCCCGCCGATGGGCTCTACGACGACCCCGAGGGCCTACGGCCGCTCGCCGAGGCCATTGCCGCCGCCAGCGAGCCCGCTTCCCGCTAGCGCCGACGCTCCACCTCGAGCCACACGCCCTTGGCCGGACGCAGCGTCACCGCGTTGCTCAGCTGCAGCGGCGGCGCGGAGGCCATCGGCCGCACCGTCAGCGTCTGCATCAGGGTGGCGAGCACCAACACCCCCTCGAGCATCGCGAAGTGGTTGCCCACGCAGATCCGCGGACCCCCGCCGAACGGAAAGTACGCAAACCGATGAAGCCCCTGCGCCCGCCCTTCGAGCCAGCGATCGGGGCGAAAGCTGTCGGGCTCCGTGTACCACCGCGGATCCCGATGCACGACCCACTGCGGCGTGAGCACCTGGCACCCCTTCCGCACCTCGTACCCGCCGATCTCCCGGTCTGCGAGCAGCTCCCGCCCCACCGTGTACGCGGGCGGGTAAAGCCGCATCGACTCGCGCAGCACGGCATCCGTGAGCACCAGCGCGGGCACGTCGTCGACCCGAGCCGGCCGCGTACCCAACACCCGATCGATCTCCTCCTGCACCCGCGAGGCCACGTCCGGGTGGTGCGCGAGCAAGTGCAGCGTGTACGACAGCGCCAGTGCGGTCGTCTCGTGCCCCGCCAGGAACACGGTGGCGACCTCGTCACGCACCTGCTGGTCGGTCATCCCCTGGTCGTCGTCGTCGCGAGCATCGAGCAAGCGACTCAGCAAGTTGGTCTCCCCCTTCGCCTGCCGCCCCTTGGCGATCAGGTCGTAGAGGATCACGTCGAGCCGCTCGACGTGCCGATCGAGCTGGGCCAGCGCCCTGGCCCGCATGGACTCGGGCAGGAGCCGGCGGAAGGTCAGGTACTGGCGCCGAAACCCGATGAGCATGTCGTCGACGATCTCGCCGACGATGTCGATGTCGCGCACCGAGTCGGCCCCGAACATGGTGTCGAGCACGATCTCCAGGGTGATGCGCATCATGTCGACGTGGACGTCACGCTTCGATCGCTCGGGGATCCTCGCGAGCCGCTGCCGCGAGCGATGCACCATGGCCTCGCCGAAGCTCTCGATGTGGCGGCGCTGAAACGAAGGCGCGGCGATCTTCCGCTGCCTCCGCCAGACCTTGCCTTCGCTGGTGAGCAGCCCGTCCCCCACGTAGCGGGACAGCACCCGGGTGAGTTCGTCCTTCATCAGGTGGGCATGCTCGCCGACCAAGATGCTCTGGATGTCCTCGGGATGGTTGTAGACGTACACCTCCGCCAAGGCCAAGGGCAGGTGGACCACGTCACCGTAGCGTCGCCGATAGCTCGTCAGGGCGGGGAGGAAGTTGGTCGCCAGCCCGATCCCGCCGCCGATGATCGGCAAGGTCGGGGGCCCGGGCGGGAGCCGTCGCCCCAGCCCAGAGAGCCGCGGGGGCTGAAGAATCAAGCGTCGACTCGATGAGCGGAGGTTGGGTCGGGCCATGACTCAGCGGTCCTTTTCGACGTAGCGCTTGCCGTCGAAGCGCCACACGGATTCCTGCTCGTCGCCGTGCACCATCAGCTGATGCACATGGAGGTCGCACATCTTCTGGCCTTCGTCGCGTCGGCATCCGATCCCGGACACGATCCAGAAGTTGATCCGCCCCACCAGACGCGGGCATCCTCGGCGGATTCGATAGAAGAAGTGGTCGACGTTCTCGCCGTAATTTCGATACGCGAGCACGAGGTCGAGCACGCCGTCGTCGTCGAGGTCGACGTCGGTCCACGCCGGCTCGAAGTCCAGCGCGTCCGCGGTGCCCCCGATCTCCGCTCGGGCCTGCTCCACCGGGTCGACGCAGCCGGGTCGAGCCTCGGCCGCAGCGCCCGCGAAGATGCGAATCTCGCGGAGCAACAGGGACTTCAGCGCGGGGTCGGAGGCGAAGATCCGAACCTCGACCGTCAGCGGTCCCAGGGCATGGACGGCATCGAAGAACCCGGCGGCATGGGCCTGGTGATGCACGCGAACATCGAGATAGACGCCCCCGCCGGGGCCCCAGACCGGCTCGTGGCGACACCCCTTGCGCAGCGGTTTCCGCTCGCAGCGCGCGTCCGGCCGGAACTCCAGCAGGCCGCTCTGGAACGACAGGCGCCGCACTCCGGGGCTGAGCTGTTCGATGGCGTCATCACTCAGTCCCTCCAGCACGGGGGAGCGATTCGCCCCCCGCACCACGTGGCTGAACATGGCATCGACGCGACGCCACGCGGCCGCTTCGGCTTCATCGACGGGTGGGGTCGCGGAGATCGAGCTCGGTTCGGGCGACGCGGCGTCAGCCTCGGCGAGGGCCGGGGTCGGAGCCGGCTCGAGCGGCGCCACCTGCTTCACGGGCGGCTCGGCTGGCGCTGCGGGGGGCTCACTCGCGGCCGCGCATGCGCCCACAGCCACGAGCGCACTCGAGGCCAAGACGAGCTGAACGAGCCGCGCGCACACGCGACGACGGTAGCATCAGTCGAACTCAGCGAGAGCCGACGCGCCAGACCGGGTCGCCGAAGGTCTCGTCGGCCACGATCTCGCCCGCGACGACTTCGCCCGTGACCTCTTTGGTGCGCAACACTCCCGCGCCCGCGGCCCGATGCATGGCGGCGCTCTGCCGCTGGCGGGGCTTGACCGCGCCGGTCGTCTCTTCGCGCACGTCACCCGAGTGCGGCCGCCGACGAACGACCGGGGCACCGGGCTCCGCCCGAACGAGCTGCCGGGCGAGGGGGTCGGTGTCGGCCGACCACGGTGCATGGCGAGACGGCGTGGCACAGGTGACCGCGATCTCGGCCGCGCGACGCGAGGACGGCACGTTCTGTTTCTCGGCCGAAGCCGGGTGCCGACGCGTGGCCAGAGCGTCGAGCAAGGGCTGCTCGGCTTCGGGCAGGACCTGGGTATCGCCGCTGGCCGCCGGTACCGGCTCGGTGGGCGTGCTCGAGGGCGAGGCCGATACGTCGACGTTCTCGTCGGTCGTCGCCTGGATGCGCCACGCCGGGCTGCTCTCGCTGGGCTGCGCCCGGGTCTGGGCATCGGTGGGCTGCTCGCTCAAGGCCTGCAACGCCACGTCGGCCCGCGCTTCGGCATCGCGCCGCGCTTTGGCCCGCCGACCGCTGTCGTTGGCCGCGCTGCGAGCATGCACCGCGGTGACGAGCCCGCTGCGCATCGGCGCGGAGGTGTTCCACGGATCGCGAGGACTGGTGGCCCGCCCCGAGACCCGGGTGGCGGAGTCGGAGGTGGCCGAGGACCGCGGCACGGGGCTGTCCTGCTCGACGGCGGCGGGGACGATGCCCGTATGACCGGAGTGACTCGGGCCGACCATGCCGCGATAGATCACCGCCAGCTCGCTCTGTGCCCACTGGAAGCCGGACCACCCCTCGAGGGCCCGCAGCACGGACTCGGCCGAGCGGGCCCGATGGGTGCGATCCGGCTGCAGCAACGAGCGCAGCACCCGGAGCACGGGCTCGGGCACGTCGGTGCGCCGCAGCGAGGGCACGCGATCGCGATAGATCTCTTGGAAGAGCGCATCGTCGTCGGCGCAGTGCCAACGGAAGCGACGACCGTCGAGCAACTCGAAGAGCAACGCCCCGACCCCGTACAGATCGGAGCGCTCGTCGGGCTCGCCTTCGACTTGCTCGCGCGGCACGTAGCCGAGCTTGCCCAGCGCGTCACCGAGCGCAGGCGCGCTGCCCACCGGTTGGGCGATGCCGAAGTCCATCAGGGTGATCTCGCCGTGCGAGCTGACCATGACGTTGTGCGGGGTGACGTCGCGGTGCACGACCCCCTGCGGCACCCCGCCGACGCGGTAGCCATGCAGGTGCACCAGCGCCCGCAGCACACACGCGGCGACGTAGACGGCGTGCTCGACCGGCCACGGGCGATCGACGGAGCGGGTCAGCTCGGAGAGCGTGACGCCGTCGATCTGCTCCATCGCCATGTAAAGCTGGTCGTCTTGGCCGCCGACGTCGAACACGGAGACGACGTTGGCGTGGCCGCTCAGGGCCAGCGCGAGGCGCCCCTCTCGCAGGAACATCTCCCGGTAGCCCGGCTCATCGGCGTATCGCGGCTTGATGATCTTGACCGCGCACGTCTTGGGTCCGCCCAGCGTCTCGCGTTGGGCTGACCACACTTGCGCCATGCCGCCTTCGCCAATGCAGCGAAGCAATCGGTACGGTCCGAAGCTGCGATTCATGAGGGGAACACTTGGGCCCCGGGGGAAGGGCGTTGGTGGCGCTACGCCTGGGGGTGAGGCATGAGCGAAATCGCCACGTTTCTTTGGTTATGCGACGTACCAAGGCCAGGCGCATGTCCTACCTCGGGAATTTGCAGCTCCTCGGCCACACAGCGAAAGACAGCGTCCTCGGCTTCTAGGGGCCAATTCACGCTGCGGGGATCGCGATGTGCGACTACATGCTGACGATGCGTACCTCGGGGACCCACACCCCACCGACCAACTCGCGAATGCGGCGATCCTCTTCGGAGCGTCGCGTGCCGGCTGGCAGGACCATGACCCGAGGCGGCTGCAACTCGTCGCGCTCTCGCAGGTAATCGTAGGCGGGAGATCGGCGCCGCAACGATTGATCGATCCGCTGCGACAAGAAGCCGTTGAGCTCCGGCGCCACGAACCCCTGCGCCTCGACCCGCACCAACAACGCACGCGGACGATGGCGCTCCACCCGGTGCGTCCCCGACCGCGCCATCCATGACAGCTCGGTGTCCTTGAAGGCGTCGGGCAAGCGCATCGACGCGGCGGTCTGCGTCTTGGCGACGCCGCGCGGCACACTGCGGGGATCGGGACCGATCTGCGCGCCGACGAGCGCCGGGTCCTCGCGCTGAAAGGCCTGCCGCAAGCTGGCGGTGAGCCACGCGCCCGCGACGGTGCACCCTTCGAGCGTGACGTCCGGAGGTGCAGGCGCCAGGCGAACGACCCGCGGTCGCGGGAAGGGTGCGTGCTCCGACGGCGCATCGAAGCCGACCACGCGCACGTGCTCGTCGGTGCGCAGCCGCAAAAAGCCGAGCGGCGACGACACCACCAGCTCGTAGCGCTGCCCCACGATCGCGTGCTCGGGCAAGACCGTCTCGGTGGCGTAGACCCGGCGCGCGTCCTCTTCGGGATTGCCGTAGGGCAGAAGCTCGATGATCTGCGAGCCGACCGCGAGGGTCAGCGCGCGATCGGGCGGGCGCAGGGTGGGCAGGCCGAGGCGACCGCTGCGATGGATCCACCCCGCCGCGTGCACTCGAACCCGGCTGCGCACCTCCTGCCCCAGATCGTGCTCGGCCAGGACCATGCGGAGCGAGCGGAGTCGTCGCTCGAGCGCGCCGCGGTACACCGACTCGAGCCAGCGCAGGGTGAGCACGCTGGGCACGACCATGAGCTCGGGGTCGAAGCCCTCGAGTCGCTCGAGCACGGCCTCGGGATCGTCGATGCGATCGATGCCGAGCACCTCGGCCTCGAGCGCCCGCACGTCGTCGCGCGCGATTCGGTCGACGCTGGGGTCGACGTTGTGCCCGCGCAGCAGCACGACGCGTCGAACGGGCCGACGCTTCAGCGCCCGCCAGATCGACACCACCGCGTCGCGCTCGGTGGCCCCCCCGGACAGCTCGCGCAGCCGGTCGTCACCCGAGTCGGCGAGGCCGAAGCCGAGGTGCAGCTCGACCTCCCGCTCGTGGCTCTCGGGATCCATGATGGGCAGCGACGCCCGCAGGTCGGCGAGGCTGCGGATGCGCCCCACCCCGAGCCGCTGGCCGAGCTTGGTCGGACCCAGCTGCTCGACGATCTGCCGAAGGCACCGCTCGCGACCCGGGACCGCCACCGTGGCCGTCTCCCCTCAGCGCCCCAGCTCGGTGCGCAGCGTCTCGATGACCGACTTGGCCTGCTCGCGCCGGGCTTGGAGCTCGGGGTCGCGCTCGTCCCCCGGCAGGCGGTCGACGGCGATGCGGAAGCGCTCGAGGTGGGCGAGCGCCTCGCCCTTGCCCCCCGTCTGGAGCAGCGCCCGAGCGAGGCCATAGTGCCCCTCGATGCAGTCGGGATCCCGGCGCAGGACGTCGCGATAGCCCCGTACCGCCGCTTCGTGGCGATCCATGACCAGCGACAGCTCGGCGAGGTTGAGCCGCGCCTGCAGCTGATCGGCATCGTGGCGCAGCGCCTCTTCGAAGTGCTCGCGGGCTTCTTCGATCTGACCGATCTCGGCGAGCAAGCCCCCGAGGTTGGTCCACGCCGCGGCCAGGCAGGGGTCGAGCTCGAGCGCCGCCTCGTAGGCATGCCGGACCCGGGACAGCCCCTCGGTATCGGCGGGGGCGCGGTCCCACTCCTCCTCGAGCTCCTGCGCGAACGAGAACCACTCGTAGGCGGTCTCGGGCGCGTGCTCGGAGCTGTCGTCGCCGTCGACCCAGGGCAGCGACACGACCTGCGCCGCCTCTTCGCGCAGCGCCTTGACCTCGAAGTCGAGCACGAGCTGACCGGAGTCGGCCTCGAAGCGATGGGCGACCTCGTCCACGACCACGCGATCGTTCTCGCAGCGGATCCGCAGCTCGTGCAGCGGCGCGCGGACGCGAGGCAAGGTGGTGCGGAGTGCTTCGAGCTGTCGTCGGACGCGACGCAAGGGCAGGCCGCCTTCGAGCAAGCCCTTGGCGACCTTCACCGCGATCAGATCGCGAAAGCTATAGAACCGGCGCTCGCCCTTTCGAACCGAGGGCACGACGAAACCGGTCTGTGACCAGTACCGAAGCCGCCGCTCGGGAAGAGCCAGCAATCGAGAGACCTCTCGGAACGAGTACGCGCTTTCGTCGTCGCTCGCCGCGGAGATCGGGGAGACATTCGTCGCCACCACGTGCATGTAAGACTACCCTCGTCGGTTGGCCAATGTGGCCTGGACATCGATGTCGAGGAGCACGGCCGTCCCTGCGGCCCGCACTCCGGTTTCGAGGACCAAGGACAGCGCCTCGGGCTCCGTATCGGCCAGCTGCGCCAGCTCGCGCCCGGCCAGCGTGCGCAAACGCTGCTCGACCCGGGGATCCTCCTCCATCAGCTCGGCCACCCGTCGCGCGGTCGCCTCGTCGGCGGGCTCGCGGAAGCACGAGCGACATCGAACGAGGTCGATCGTGACCATGACGGTGGCGTAAAAGCGGCGATCGGCGGTGCGGCGTCCGCCCAGCTCTTCGCCGCCCTCGACGACCAAGTCGACGTGCTCGAAGAGCACCTCCAGGGCCCCCGGCGAGAGGACCTCACGGACCTCGCGGCGGATGAGCTGAACCCGCTGTACGCGGGCCCAGGGTGGATCGCCCAACGGATCGGCGGAGTCTCGCTCTCGCGGACTCGGCGCCTTCTTCGCGGCGGTTTTACGGGAAGGTGTAGTCACCAGACCTACATTATCGAGGGGCCTCCACGAGCCTCCCAATTTTCGGCCAGGACGCATCGGCCCACCGCGCGGGACTAGCGCGACGAGCACGCCGGCCCAACTCCCCTATCCTTCGGGCCGATGTCCGACGTGCTCTTCGTGATGGATCCGCCCGAGACCTTCGATCCCCGGGCGGACAGCACCTACGTGATGATCACCGAGGCCATTCGGCGTGGCCATCGACCCTTCGGCACGAGCGTGGCGGGGCTGAGCTTGCACGGCGATCGAGCCCGGGCCCGGGTCGCCCCCGTGGGCATGACCGAGGATGGCTCGAACCGGCTGCACTACACCGAGGCCCCGAGCACCCGCGAGCTGAGCGAGTTCGCCGCGGTGATGATGCGGGCCGACCCGCCCGTCGACCAGGGCTACGTGGCCGCGACCTGGATCCTCGACTACGCCCACACCCTGGTGCTCAACGGACCGGCCGGTCTGCGCACCCTCAACGAGAAGCTCTCCATCCTCGGCTTCCGCGACCTGACCCCCAAGACCTTCATCTCCCGCGACTCCGACGAGCTGCGAGAGATCCTGGCGCAGCTGGGTGGTCGGATGATCGTCAAGCCGGTCTACGGCTTCGGTGGCCGCGAGATCCTGCTCGCCCGCGAGGACGACCCCAACCTCGGCAGCCTGCTCGAGCTGGCCACCGCCGAGGGCACACGATGGACGGTCGCCCAGGAGTACCTGCCGGCCGCGGTCGAAGGCGACAAACGGATCCTGATGGTCGAGGGAGAGCCCATCGGGGCCGTCCTACGGGTTCCCGCCAAGGGAGAGCTCCGCAACAACTTCCACGCAGGCGGCCGACCGGCGACCAGCGACCTCGACGACCGGGACCGCGAGATCTGCTCAGCCGTGGGGCCCTTGCTACGAGAGCACGATCAGTTCTTCGTCGGGCTCGACGTCATCGGGGGTCAGCTGACAGAGATCAACGTGACCAGCCCGACCGGCATGCAGGAGGTCAACCGCCTCGCAGGGCTGACCGGCGACGACACCATGCAGGCACGCTTTTGGGACGCGCTGCAGGCCCGCATCGACCAGAGCTGAGCCTTCGTTCTGCAATCGGCAGATCGTGCCGCGGCGAGCCAGCCGCCGCTTTACAGCGCCAATCAGCGCAGTAGCGGCCCACCGTGTAACCGACCCAACCGCGAGGGCCTGCTTCAGCCCGCGGTGAGCGCTTGGCGCCGCACTCGGTTCGTGACAAGCTGTGCGGCGCTCCCTCTCCCCGGCCCGGAGTCTCGATGACGGACACGCCCTCTACCCTTCGTGAGCTGCTCGACAAAGAGCTACCCCGCCTCTACGCCTTCGCGTACCACATGTCCGGCTACCGGCGTGACGCGCGGGCCCACGTGGCACAACTGGTTCGCGACGCAAAGGAGAAGGGTTTCGAGGCGCTCACCGCCGACGGCAACAGCAGCGACGCCCTGCTCGGCCTCATGGCCCGGACCATGGAAGAGAACCTCGGGCGCAAGTCCGACTTCAGCTTCGAGGGTCTCGACAACCAGCTGCGCAGCGACATCACCCGCCCCATCGATCTGCACGGCGGCGTGCTCCAGGGCTCGCCCCAGCAGGTGCACATCATGCTCTGGGAGCTCAAGCGCACCTGCCTCACGGCCACCCTGTGCTGCCTGCCTCCGGGTGTCCGCGTCTCCTTCGTGCTCACCGATCTGCTCGGATACTCGCCGTCCGACGCCTCGAAGCTGCTCAGCATCAAGGAGAGCGCGTACCGGGTGCGTCTCACGCGGGCCCGCAAGCGCATCGAGGACTACCTCACCCCGCGCTGCGCCCACGTCGACCCGCAGAACCCCTGCACCTGCACCGGCCGCCTCGTCATCGCCCTCGACTCCGAGTTCGTGAAGTCGCCCGCGCACACGCTCGACATCCCGCACGAGCCCCACGACGGCGACGGCCCGCGCCGCGACATGGGCAGCCTGTACCGCAGCCTGCCCGACGCCCAGCTCACCCCCGAAGAGACGGGCGAGCTGCTGCAAGACACCTGAGGCGAGAGGCTCGAACGCCGCGACGCCCGACCACACCTCGCGTGGGTCGGGCGTTGTCGTTTAGCGCAGGGGGGTGGTGAGGCGGCCGAGTTCGAAGCCGTCGAACTCGATGCGGACGACCTGGCCCGGGCTCAGGGCGGACACGCCCTTGGGGGTTCCGGTGTAGATGAGGTCGCCGGGCTCGAGGGTCATGACGCGGCTGATGTACTCGATGACGAAGGCCAGATCGAAGATCATCAGCTCGATGGGGGCCTCTTGGCGGGGCTGGTCGTCGAGGAAGCCGCGGATGCGGGCCGCCCCCGGCAAGGCAGTGCCGGGATCGACCATGCGCACGAAGGGGCCGCAGGGGGCGAAGCCGTCGAAACCCTTGCCGCGGGTCCACAGCTTGTCGCCGCGCTGGAGATCGCGGCACGAGACGTCGTTGCCGAGGGTGTAGCCCGCGACGTACCCGAGGGCGTCGGCCCGCGACACAGCGGTCGCGGTGCGGCCGATGACGGCCACGAGCTCGGACTCCATGTCGATGCGCTCGTAGCCACGGGGCAGATCGAGCGACTGGCCGGAGGCCAACAACGAGGAGGCGGGCTTGTGGAAGAGGATGGGCTCGTCGGGGACCTCGTTGCCCATCTCCTCGGCGTGGGCGCGATAGTTGCGACCGACGCAGAGGATCTTGCCCGGGCGCACGGGCGGGGCGAGTTCGAACTGCTGGAGCGGCCCGCGAAGACCGTCGGGCAGCGGGGCGGCCTCGTGGGCGAGCGCGTAGGCGTTGCCGTCGGCGTTGCCGCCCTGCCATGCGGTGACCCCCGCGAAGGGATCGGCGATCTCCTCGACCTCGGTGTCGGGCCCGGGGGCGCTTCCATCGGTCCACAGGCGCACCACCCGGTGCTGCGTTTGCTTCGGGACGGTGACTCGACCCACCCAGGCGATGCGCTCGGACATGGCCAAGACCCTCCCCCACTGCGGCCAGCGCTGGCAAGGCCCGCGGCGCGACCGACGGCTGTTGCGCCCACGTTGGAACGCGATGCAACGGAGCGCCCCGCGGCCAGGCCGGCCAAGGCCTCAAAGCGCCCGCCAAATGCCGTTCAGGCGCCCCGGAGATATTGGCCCAGGGCGTGCAGTAGAAAGGGAAAAGGGATACGCCATGTTGTTTCGTCAGCTCTTCGACGCCGAGACCTCGACCTATACGTATCTGCTCGCCGATCAGGACACCCGCGAGGCGGTGTTGATCGACTCCGTCAAGGAGCAGGTGGAGCGCGACCTCCAGATCGTCGCCGACCTCGAGCTGACGCTGGTCTACACGCTCGAGACCCACGTCCACGCCGACCACATCACGGGAGCCTCGACCATCCGCGATCGGCTGGAGACGCGCTCGGTCGTGGCCGCCGAGGGCGGGGCGAGCTGCGGTGACCTGCACGTGAGCGAAGGCGACGAGGTTCGGTTCGGACGCCACTGCCTCCGTGTGCTCACCACCCCCGGCCACACCCATGGCTGCCTGAGCTACGTGCTCGGCGACGAGTCGATGGTGTTCACGGGCGACGCGCTGCTCATCCGGGGATGCGGGCGCACCGACTTTCAGCAGGGCTCCTCCAAGACCCTGTACCACTCGGTGCACGACAAGATCTTCGCGCTCCCCGACGGCACGCTCATCTACCCCGGCCACGACTACAAGGGCCGCACCGTCAGCACCGTCGGCGAGGAGAAGCGCCTGAACCCGCGCCTCGGGGGCGGCAAGACGGAGGCCGAGTTCGTCGAGATCATGAGCAACCTGAAGCTGGCGCACCCCAAGAAGATCGCCATCGCGGTGCCGGCCAACCTCAACTGCGGCGTGGGTCGCAAGGCCGAGCCCGAGCCCGCGCCGTCGCCCTTCGTGGCGGGCACGGTGGTCGAGGTGGAGCCGCAGTGGCTCAACGGCAACGGCGAGGGCATCTTCGTGGTCGACGTGCGACAAGCCGAGGAGTTCCACGGCGAGCTGGGGCGAGTGCCGGGCGCGGTCTCGGTGCCGCTGGCCGAGCTTCCGGGCAAAGCCCGCGACTGGGAACGCAGCCGACCGATCGTGACGATCTGCCACTCGGGGCGGCGCAGCCTCGAAGCCGCCCGGGCGCTGAGCGACGCCGGCTTCCGCGAGGTGGCGTCGATGCGCGGCGGCATGCTGGGGTGGAACGAAGCCGGGCTGCCGAAGCTCAGCGGCTGACGGACACGATTGCGCCATCGTGTAGAGCGGAATTGCGGGGTCGTGCCTCGCCCGCACCGACGAGCATGGAGGCGTGCAGTGCTCGACTTCCTGGTTGATCCTCCTCGCCGCGTGCGTGGCGTGCTCCGCCGCCGAGTCCGACTCGACCTCCACCGCGCCCGCGCCGACCGGCCTCACCGCGTCGGTGAGCACGACGGTCGGCGATGACGACGACGGCTCGACCGGTGCGCGCACGCCCGACGATCCGGGTTCTACGCCCGGCACCGGGTCCATGGGCACGGGTGAGACCACCGCGGCGGACTCCGACCCCGGTGACGACTCCGGCAGCGACGAGACCTCGGCCGGCATGGACTGCGTACCCGGCGATGGGTGGGAAGCGGTGGGCAGTGCCGCGTTCGTCGACAACACGACGTGCTTGATGTGGACCAACGAAGTCCAAGCGATGGGCTCGAGCTGGGTCGACATCGCCGCGCACTGCGACGCGCTCTCACTCGAGGGCTACGACGACTGGCGCATGCCCACCACCGCCGAAGCGCTGAGCCTCCCAGTGGACGCGTTCAACGATCCCTACTGGGGCGCGGCGCTCACCAGCCCCCGATTTGTAGCCCCGGGCACCGCTCCCGAGCAAGTCGATGGCACGTTTCACATCTGCGCCGTCGCCTGGTTCAATAGCGTCGATGCCACCTGCCAGTGGTGGGGACCGGCCAATACCAACGGGACCTTCTGTGTGCGCGGCGGCGGCGGCCCGCTGCCGCCGATGCCGGATGCGTGCGCGACGGCCTGTGCCAACGCCGAGGGCTGGGACCCCGTGGCGGAGTAACTACTGAGCATGCTTTGTATCTAAACGAACTTCGTTTAGGATGGCGCCGTGATGCGTGAGCTTAGGTTGTCCGTAGTGCCCATGGCACTGCTCCTGTCGGCCTGTCCATCCGATGACCCACCGACGGCGGCGGGGAGCTCGGACACGGGGACTCCCTCGGACCCGACCAATGGCAGTAGCAGCTCGGGGGAAGCCGCCGACGAGACGGGCGAAGCACCCGAGCTCGACGTGCACGGCTTCGCCAACGGTTGTTGGTCGGTGCGGGCGGGCGATACGTGGCTCGCGGCGTCGGGGGACGCGGCCTACGACTTCGGCGCGACCGATGCGGGCAGCGCCGCGCGCTTCTACATGAAGCCGTCGGAGCTGGGCACCTACCTGCTCTACGACCAAGACGGCGGCTACGTCGTGTCCGAAGACGGCCCGCTGGTGCGCCAGACGAGCCTCGACTCCGACG
This sequence comes from Myxococcota bacterium, assembly GCA_039028615.1. Taxonomy (GTDB): domain Bacteria; phylum Myxococcota_A; class Polyangia; order Nannocystales; family Nannocystaceae; genus Paraliomyxa. The sequence goes on from JBCCHT010000007.1 coordinate 285,718, forward strand.
TGACCACCATCGATCCCGCGACGCTCATCATCGATGACGACTTCGTGTCGGGCGCCGAGTGGATCCTCGAGACCTCGGTGGTCGATCCCGAGCAGTACCAGCTCCGCAACCGTCGCAACGACCAGCTCTTGGGGGAGAGCGGCCTGACCGGCGACGAAGCCTCGAGCCTGCCCGTGACCTTCGAGACGGCCGAGGGATGCCTCGAGCACCCCGAGCTGACCCTCGACGCCAGCGGTGAGGTCACCACGACGCGCTTCGAAGATGGCGACCTGTACGGCATCGTCGACACCCACTCGCACATCCTGTCGAACTTCGCGTTCGGCGGCGGCATCTTCCACGGAGCCACCTTCCATCGCCTGGGCGTCCAGCATGCCCTGCCCGACTGCGACGCCTTCCACGGCGAGAACGGGCGCAAGGACTTCTTCGGCTACGCCTTCGACACCGCGGGTGCCGATGGCGCGGACCTGGCCAGCCTGATCCCCGACCTGCTGGCGGGGGAGCTGAGCTTCGACAACCACATCACCACGGGCTACCCGGCCTTCACCGATTGGCCCAACGGCCCCGAGCGCTCGACCCACCAGACCCAGTACTACCGCTGGCTGGAGCGGGCCTGGCTCGCCGGCCTGCGGCTGGTGGTGCAGCACGCCACCACCAACTCCATCATCTGTCACCTCACCGTCGCCGAGGGCGTCCAGCCCTCCCGCTACAGCTGCGAGGACATGATCGCCGTCGATCGCATCATCGACGAGACCTACGCGATGGAGCGCTACATCGACGCCCAGGCGGGCGGCCCCGGCGAGGGCTTCTTCCGCGTGGTGCAGAGCCCGGCCGAGGCCCGCGAGGTCATCGCCGACGGCAAGATGGCGGTGATCCTGGGCATCGAGACCTCCAACCTCTTCGAGTGCACCTCGGTCCCGCGGGAGGGCTTCCCCACCTGCGACGAGGCGTACATCAACGAGCAGCTCGACGAGTACTACGACCGCGGAGTGCGGGCGCTGTTCCCCGTGCACAAGTACGACAACGCCTTCACGCCGGGTGATGGCGACCGCGCCTTCATCGAGCTGGGCAACTTCTTCAACAGCGGGCACTACTCCAACTTCACCGACGAGTGCCCGGCCGACGTCGGCGGCTTCGACCGGGGCAACGTCGCATTCGGCGGCCTCAACATGCCTCGCGACGAGTACATCTCGGCGCCGCCCAACGACTTCAGCGGCTTCCCCGATCAGCCCATCGTCACCGCGTTCCCCTTCTTGTCGGTGCTCGGCGAGCCCGCGCTCGAAGGCGACTACTGTCAGAACGGCACCATCACCGGCCTGGGAGAGACCTTCATCGAGGGCATGATGGACCGCGGGATGATCATCGAGGTCGACCACTTCCCGCGCTTCTCCTACAACCGCGTGTACGAGTTGCTCGAGGCCAACGACTACCCCGCGGCCGGCACCCACGGGCGCAACAACGAAGGTCGCATCTACGCGCTCGGTGGCATCTCCAAGACGGGCATAGGCCGCTGCCGCGATCCCGAGAACCCCGGGGCCCAGACCTCCAACCTGCTCAGCCGCGTGGAGCTCATCGAGGAAAACGGGGGCTACCCCGCCGAGGGCTTCGGCTTCGACCTCAACGGCTTCGCGGGCGCTCACCGCCCGCGCTTCGGCGAGGGCAACTGCGGCTCGCCGCAGACCGACCCCGTCACCTACCCCTTCACTTCGTACGCGGGCGACGTGGAGTTCACCGAGCCCAGCGTGGGCGACCGGGTGCTCGACTTCAACACCGAGGGCATGGTCCACATCGGCCTATTGCCGGAGCTGCTCGAAGACGCCCGGCGCGACGCGGTCAACCCCGACGACCTCGACCCGCTGTTCCGCTCCGCCGAGGGCTATATCCGCATGTGGGAGCTGGCGGAGGCTCGCGCCGCCGAACGGTAGCCCCGCACTCGCGACCGCACTCGACGACCCCGGTGACCCTTCGCGGCGCCGGGGTCAGTCACAGGCGAGCTCGACCTCGAACGACACCTCGCCCGAGTTGTTCTCGCAGATGCCGTCGTCGATCCAGCACGTGAAGTCGCCGCCCGGATGGTCGAACTCCTCGGAGTCCGCCATCAGGTTGCCGTAGGCCACATTGGCGTTGGAGTACAGCGCCCCCGGAGGCGTCCGCATCGTCTCCGGGTTGTAGGTATTGCACCACACGTCCCAGATCCACCCGCTGTCGGGCGGGTCCCAGGGCGGCGGATAGATGGTGCCCCCCGAGGGCAGGGCCGTCACGCGGTAGCGCCCCGCGGGGAGATCCTCGAGCGACTGGTCTCCGAACACGTTGTCGCCGTGGCAGTCGGTGGAGAAGCTGACGCTCAAAAAGCCCGAGGCCACGCAGATCGCATCGACGCACGACAGGCCCGCGTCGCAATCGTTGGTGGTGGAGCAGCCCTGGCAGCCTCCGCACGCCTGGGGGCAGGCGGCGCCGCAGTCGATGTCGGTCTCGTCGCCGCTGAGCAGGCCGTCGCGGCACGAGGGGTGCTGGCAGGTCACCAAGCAGCCATCGAGGTTCGACGCGTTGCCGTCGTCGCACTGCTCGCCGGGATCGACCACGCCGTTGCCACAGTTGACGGGGATCGGGTCGTCGTCGGTGCCCATGCCGCCCGTGGAGCCGTCGGCGCCTCCCGTGCCCGCCGTGGCCGAATCGTTCGGCTCCTCGGTCGAGCCGTCCGTGGCGGCGGGTTCCTCGTCGTCGTCGTTCGCCGGCATCAGCGGCGTCATCGTGGACACGTCCGTGCCCGACGCACATGCCGCGCACCACAGCACGATCCAAGCCTTACGCCACAACCCCACGACTCAGCGTACCAGGCCGTTTCCGCGATTCCCAAGGCTCGGCTCGGGCCGCTACCGTGGTGCCCATGGCCCAGCTCACCGAGGCCGCCCGCGCCGGCCGAGCCAAGTGGTTTCAAGGCGAACGCCCTCGCCCTCAGAACATCGACCCGACGGGTCCTGGCCAGGAATCGGCCTGGAGCTATCCCCGACCGCCGCGACTCGATCGCAGCCCCCACCTCGTCCGCGTCGAGTGGGCGGGGCGGGTCATCGCGGAGACTCGCAACGCCCTGCGGGTGCTCGAGACCTCGCATCCGCCCAACTACTACGTGCCGCCCGCGGACGTGGACTGGTCGGCGCTCGTGCAGGCCCCGGGCTCTTCGCTGTGCGAATGGAAAGGCGAAGCCCGCTACTGGTCCGTGCGCGCGGGCGGCCAGGTCGTAGCCAATGCCGCGTGGAGCTACCCCGACCCCTTCGACGATTTCGCCGAGGTCCTCGACCACGTCTCGTTTTATTGCGCGACGCTGCAGTGCTGGGTGGGCGACGAGCGAGCGCTGCCGCAGCCAGGCGGCTTCTACGGGGGGTGGGTCACCTCGCACGTCACCGGGCCCTTCAAGGGCGGGCCCGGCACCCAGGGCTGGTAGTCAGCCCTCGCCCGCCCGAAGCGCGGCCAGCTCGCGTCGGGCCACGGTCCGAAGATAAGGCTCGGGCCCGGCCGGGTTCGCCACCGCGAGGGCGCGTTCGTATTCGACCTCGGCGTCCTCGAGGCGAGCCATCGTCTTCAGCAGGCGCGCAATCTCGATGTGGGCGTCGATCTGCCGCATGCCGTAGTCGGGACCGAGGCCGCTCCAGAAGGTGATCGACGTCCGGTACTCGTCGATGGCGGCCATCGTGCGCCCCTGCTTCGCCAGGCAGTCGGCCAGGCTGATGCCGGTCAGCGCCGAGTCCACCGTCTCGGGCTCCCCTTCCCTGCGGTAGCCCTGGCGTGCCCGTGCGAGGTAGGGCGAGGCTTCGTCGCATCGGCCGAGATCGGCGATGGCGACACCGATCGCATCCTCGGCCAGGGCGCGCAGCGGGTGCTCGGGGCTCGCGACCCCATCGAGCAGCGTCGAGGCCCTCCGAGCCCAATACAGCGAGCGCCGACTGGCATTCACGTAGCGCAGCGCCGAGGCCAGCTCGAGCATCTGGTAGGCCATGAACGCGTCGTCGTCGGGCTGCGTCTCGCCGATCGCCGCGTCGGCCAGCTCGAGCATAGCGAGCGTGTCTTCGTCCTCGTAGATCACCGCCCGCCCGTAGCCCGAGCTCACCATGACCTGCACCGCCGCCCGGCGATCCCACGGCCCTCGATACAGCTCCACCCACGCGTGCCGAGTCCACTCCGCCAGCGACTGCCCGTGATCTTCGACGTAGGCGGTCGCCATCGAGATCGCGGCTCGGGCCGCCACGGACGGGATGTCGGCCTCGCGGGCGAGGAAGAAGGCCCGGCGATAGAAGTCGACCGCTTGCTGGTCGTCGCGCAGGTAGCCTCGCCACAGCAGCAGCTCCGCCGCGAACGAAGGGTCCTCGTCGGGATCGGGCTCGGCGGGGAGCGCATCCAGGGCGTCGCGAACCCCGTCGCCGAAGCGCTCGGGCCAGGTCTGTTCAACCTGGCGTCGAAACGCGGCCGCCCCGGGCGAAGGCGCGACGCCATCGGCGGGCACCCCCACCGGGGCCGGGGCGGGCGTGGGCTCCACGGTCACCGCCGCGTCCGGCGTCGCCAGCTGCCACCCCACGACTCCGGCCAGGGCCAGCCCGAGCCCCCCGACCCACCACCGCGCCCGGCCGGCTCGGCCTCGCGACAGCGCGCTGAGCAGGTCCGCCATCGATGGCCAGCGCGCCTCGGGGTCGGGGTCCAGCCCGCGCTCGACCACGGGCCGGAGCGACTTGGGCATCTCGCGGAAGCACGGGTCGTACTCCCGCGCGAGCTTGGCCCGATTGAGCTCCGAGACCTCGTTGCTCCCGAAGGGCCGCGCCCCGCACAGCGCCTCCGCCAGCGACACGCAGTACGCATATTGATCGCTGCGGACGTCGGCTCGATCGCCGAGGTGTTGCTCGGGCGCCATATAGGCGGGCGTCCCCATGACCGTGCCCGTGCGCGTCATGGAATCGGCCGCCCCCGCGTCGTCTGACGAGGGAGGGCCCCCCGTCGAAGGGCCCGCCATCGCGCGCAGCTGGGCCAGGCCAAAATCGAGGACCTTCGCCCGGCCCTCGGCATCGACGATCACGTTGGCCGGCTTGAAGTCCCGATGCACCAACCCGGCTGCATGCGCGGCGGCGAGCCCTCGACCCGCGCCGACGAACACGGACAAGACCTCGACCTCGCTGCGCCGCGTCTCGAGCCACTGCTTGAGGTCCATGCCCTCGACCAGCTCCATCACGATATAGGCGCCCACCCGCGGCACGTCGGGGGGCCACCCGGCCACGCCGCGCAGGTCGTACTGGCCGACGTCGAACACATCGATGACATGGGGATGGGTCACCCGCGCCAGGGCTTGGGCCTCCTGGCGCAGGCGTTCGAATGCTCCCTTCCCGTGCGAGCCGAGGCGAATCAGCTTGAGGGCGACGGCGCGATCGAGATCGAGGTCGTGCCCGGCGTACACCACCCCGAGACCGCCCACGCCGATCCGCCGACCCAGACGGTATCGCGCGATGCACGGGGCTTGTTCGATCGGCAACGACACGGGCTCGGCTCCAGGGTACCGGACGGCAGGGGCGGGCAGCATCACCCGGCGCGCACTTCGACCGAGCTGGGCACCGAAGCCGAAGCCGTCGAGATCATCGTTCGGCCGGACCCCAGCCCCGGTCCCGGACACCGAAGCCCCCGGCTGCCCGCAGATTGGTACGCTCGCCCGGCAGTGCACGGCGGTGGGGATGGCTGAGTCCCAGGTTCCGACCCTGGCGTCCATGGACGGCTCCGCGCCGGCCAGTGAACTCGACGATCGCCTCGAGGCTGGGGACGCCATCGACGATCGCTTCGTGATCGTGTCTCACCGCGGGGCGGGAGCGATGGGCGTGGTCTACGAGGCCATGGACAACACGCTCGAGCGGCGCGTCGCGATCAAGCTGTGCCGAGCCGGGCGCACGGCCAAGCAAGACGCTCGCATGTGGCGGGAGGCCCGGGCCATGGCGCGCCTGAGCCACCCCAACGTCATCACCGTGCACGAGGTCGGGCACTACAGCGGCCGCGTGTACATCGCGATGGAGCTGGTCGACGGAGGCACCGTCCGCGACTGGCTCGGCACCCCTCGCAAGTGGCGAGACGTGCTGCGGGTCTTCATCCAGGCCGCGAGAGGCCTGGCCGCGGCCCACGACGTCGGGCTCATCCACGGGGACGTCAAGCCGGCCAACATGCTGCACGGCTCCGACGGCCGGGTCAGGATCGCAGACTTCGGGCTGGCCCGCGGCACCCAAGACGACGAGAGCGGCGTGGAGACCCTGTCGGGCGTCAGTGGTCGGTCGGGCGAGCGCCTGCCGCTGGACGAGCCCGCCACCAAGTCGCAGGTCGGCACGCCGGGCTACATCGCCCCCGAGCAGTTCGGCGACGAGATCGTCGACGAGCGCGTCGATCAATTTTCGTTCTGTGTCTCGCTGTTCGAGGGGCTGTGGGGCAAACGACCCTTCCAGGGCCTGAGCATGGCCGAGCTCTACCTCGCGACCTCGCGCGGCGAGATCGAGTACCCGGAGCCCCGGGTCGAGGTCCCGCGATGGGTCCGCGAGCTCGTCGAGCGCGGCCTCCGACCCGATCCCACCGAGCGCTTCACCAGCATGAACGACCTGGTGGCCGCGCTCGAGGCCGATCCCGCCAAGGCGCGCCGACGAGGGCTCGCGGTGGGCGGGGTGATCGTGGCCCTGGGCGCGACCGCCTGGATCTCGAGCTCGCTCAGCGACGGCCCCTCCCCGTGCGCCGACGTGGAGGCGGCGATCGAGGCGCACTGGAACGCCGACCGAAAGACGCAGCTCGACGCGAAGTTCCGCGAGGTGGGCCCCACCATCGCCGAGCCCACCTCGAGCCGGGTCGCGGACACGCTCGACGCCTACGCCGGCTCGTGGGCGGAGCAGCGGACCGAGGCCTGCCGGGCCACCCGCGTGCGGGGAGAACAATCGGAGAGCCTGCTCGACCTGCGCATCGCCTGCCTCGATCGCCGCGCCACCGAGCTCGCGTCGGTCATGCAGCAACTCGAGACGGCGGACGTCGAGGTCATGGTCCGGGTGGACGAGCTGCTCGCCTCGCTGGGCCCGCTGGGTTCCTGTGCCGATACCACCCTGCTCCAGGCCCAGGTCCCCTTGCCCGAGGACCCCGCCGACCGCGAGGCGGCCGAGTCCATGCAAGCCGAGGCGATGCGAATCTCGGCCGCCAGCGCAGCCGCGCGAGGCCGCGGCGAGGAGTCCCACGCCCGCGCGCTCCTCCAGCGAGCCGAGGCGCTGGGGCACGCCCCCACCCTGGCCGACGCCCGCATCGCGCTGGCCAGCGTGGAACATGCCATCGAGCGCCCCAGCGAGGCCCGCGCCTCGCTGGTGGCCGCCCATCGCAACGCCGCCGCCAGCGGCTACGCCTACGCGGGCTTCGACTCCGCGCTGCGACTGGCGACCACCATTGCCCGCACCAAGAAGAACGCCACCGCGGGGCTCGAGTGGCTCGAGGTCGCACGCGGCTGGGCGGAGCGACTCGACCTCGGGCCGGAGCAACGCAGCCGCCTCGTCTACGCGCACGGGCACGTGCTGCGGGCCGGCGAGCGCTGGGACGAAGCCCTCGCCGTGCTCGCCGAAGACCCGCAGCGAGATGCCGAGCTGCCGGCCATCGCCCGGAGTCGACTCGCCGCCGCGCGAGGCAGCACTCATGCGATCGTCGGGCGCTTCGACGAAGCCCGCCGGGAGTACGAGCGCGCGGCCGAGCTGATCCGCCCCGAGTACGGCGACAACCACCCTCGCTTGGCGGGGCTCTACGCCGACATCGCCAACCTCGACGCCCGCGAGAGTCGATTCGAAGAGGCCCTGGCCGGCCATCGCAAGACCCTGAAGATCGAGTCCGCCACCTACGGCCCACAGTCGGCCAAGGTCGCGGAGATCCACGGGTCCATCGCCAACGCCCTGTGGGACCTGGGGCAGCACGAGCAAGCGCTCGAGGCCTTCGACCAGGCCATCGCCGCCGCGGCCGGAGACACCACGCCGCTGCTGCGCACCCAGATGGTGCTGAACGCCAACTACTCCAACTCGCTCGCCCAGGCGGGGTACTTCGAGCGAGCGGTGTCCACCAGCGAGCGCGCGCTCGAGCTGGGGCTCCAGCTCTACGGCGCCGACAGCAGCAAGGTCGCGCAGATCCGCATCAACCTCGGCAACGCCTACGGTGCCAACGGACAGGACCCGAAGGCCATCGAGCAATACGAGCTGGCCTTGCCCGTCATCGAGACCGAGCTGGGGCCCACGCATCCGAGCTTGCCCTCGCTTTATCTCAACCAGGCGCTCGCGTACATGAAGACCGAGCAATGGGACGCGTGCGAGACTTCCATCGCACGCGGCCTGGAGATCGACGCGACCCGCAACGACCCCGGCTCGTTGTGGCCCTCCTCCGCATGGACGGTCCGGGCTCGACTCGCCGCGGCACGGGGCGACCTGCCGGGCGCCGCCGAAGCCCGAGCGCGCAGCGTCCAGGCCCTCGAGACCATCGACGAACGTCACCCCAAGCTCCGCGAAGCGCTGTACCGCTGGGGGCTGGCCCTGGAGACGCTGGGAGACATGGCGCGAGCCCAGTCGGCGTTGCTGCGGGCCCGCGACCTCGCGACCCCCAAGGCCGCCATTCCCGAGCAACGGGCCGACATCTTCTTCGCTCTCGCTCGCGTGCACTGGGCGCGGAGCAAGACCCGTGCCGACGCCCACGTGTTCGCCCACCAAGCGCTCGAGCTATACCCCGAGGACAACGAAGGGCACGCCGACGTCGAGCAGTGGCTCGCCGCGCACGGCGAGTAAACCGGCCGCCCGGGTGTCACGACACCGATGCTCCACGTGCGTCAGCACAAACATCGACGCCGTACAATTGCGCTCGTTCACGACGAAGGAATGGAGGAAGTCGAGACACGCGGCCCCGTTCGCGAGTCTCACCAACCCCACAGGAATGCATGAACCAAACGCATCGTCTCCTCCGTCCGCACCGCTTTGTTCCCCTCCTCGCCCTCGCCCTCGGGTCGCTCCTCACGGCATGCGATTCCCCCGACGACGGCGAATCGTTCGATGACGACCGCACCGACGTCGTCGTGTTCGAAGGCGCAGCCGTCAACGACACGCTGCGAGACGCCCCCGACACCGTGCATCGAGTCGATCTCACCGACGGCACGGCCTACTACTTCGACGGCCGCGACGAAGCCTTCGACATCTCGAGCTTCTCGTTCCTCTGCCCGTCGATGGACTTCCCCATTCCGCTCGCCGACGCCATGGCCCCCCACGCGGGCCCCGAAGTGACCGGCTATTGGTCAGTGCAGCTGACGGACGCAAAGCCAGTGGCGTTTCGGCTCAGTCAGCACTGCGTGAGGAAGTGTCAGCCCGACGGTAGCGACTGCTTCGACCTGTGCCCCGATCCGCCTCCGCCGCCCGCACGGTTGCGTCCGCACGCATGCGTACGCTCATGTTCATCTTCAAATTGGTCGATATATGCAATGCAACCCACAAACGCACGCATCCAAATACGGTACATCAGATGGGTACGCATACATTCAGTTGTACAGCGTGCGGGTACGTACATTGATACCTTTAGTACATTCATGTGTTACAATGCATATACACGTATGAATCAGGGTTAGGGTTAGACGCACGGCACGCATGAGCGTATAGCGAATTTATCTAGCGTATCTTTTGTAACAAG
>JBCCHT010000008.1:0-290344 GCA_039028615.1 Myxococcota bacterium
CCGCCGCGTCTTCTCCCGTTCGTACGGTTGTGACGGGTTGCTTGGTCGGGGGCTGGCTTGATTGCTTGGGCTTGGTGGGTGTTCGAACGGGTGTTGGTAGATTGCTTGGTCGGGGGCTGGCTTGCTTTGCGGGGGCTTGGCGAGGGGTCGAACGGGCGGCTCGCCTGTTGACGGCTGGAACCCTCCCCTCCATCCTACGCGGCTTCGCTTCAGCCCTCCCCGCCACGCTTTCTCCCGTACGTGCGGTTGTCATGGGTTGCTTGTTCGGGGGCGGACTTGCTTCGCGTGGGCTTGGCAAATGTTCGAACGGGCGGCTCGCCTGTTGACGGCTGGAACCCTCCCCGGACGTGCTCGGCGGCCGTTGCAACTGGGTGTTTCGCGGCGGCTGTCGGCGGCCGCCTCCGCGCGACCGGGCCCCCTCCATCCTACGCGGCTTCGCTTCAGCCCTCCCCGCCGCGTCTTCTCCCGTTCGGACGGTTGTGACGGGTTGCTTGTTCGGGGGCTGACTTGCTTCGCGTGGGCTTGGGTAGGGTTCCGGGCCCCCTCCATCCTACGTGGCTTCGCTTCAGCCCTTCCCGTGACGTCTTCTCCCGAGGGGGTGATTGTGGCGCACTGGTGGTTCTCGGTCTGACTTGCTTTGCGTCGGCTTGGTTGATGTTCGAGCGATCGTGCCGTGCTGGTGTGGAGGGGAGCGCGAGTGGGGCGGCTTTTTATTTCGATCGTGGCTAGGGTTGGGTGCTCTCCCCTTCATCATCACCTGTGCGCGTGCACGTGCGGTGTTGGGTGGAGGGAAGTGGATTTTGTTTGCGGTGCGGTCTGCCTGGCTGCTTCGGCGGCGTCCTCGTCCGTGCGCAAGAACGGGCGGTGCGGAGGGAGGCGGACTTACGTTTGCTCAGTGGTTCGGCCTGAGTGTCTTCGCAACGTCCTCATCCGTGCGCACGAATGTGCGGCGGTTGTGAAGACGGGAGGCCTGGAGGTGCTCTGTGTTTCTCGCGGGGCTTCACCTTGGTGTGCCCGCGGGATCATCGTCTGGGCGTTCGATTTGGCGGTGGGGAGACTTCGGTAGGGGGTGGGTGGTATAGCGGTGCATGCCTATTTGTTCGTTGTCGAGGGGTGGGGTGCTCGTTGTTGTTGGGCTGAGTCTTGGGTGTGGCGATGATGGAGGGGGTTCGGGTGATGTGGAGGCGGGGTCGAGTAGCGGGGGGAGTGTCGAGGCGACGGGGTCTTCGACGGGGGGAGCAACGGAAGGGGTGGATGAATCTACGGGGACGGGAGCGGTGGATTCGACGAGCGAGGGGGGTGAGTCGAGCGGGTCAGGTGTCGAGGGAGAGGTGGTTCGGATCGCGACGCTGAATATCCGGTTCGGAGGGGCTGGGGGCGGCGGAGCCCCGGCGATGGCGGAGGTGATCGAGGCGTCCGGGGCGGATATCGTTGGTTTGCAGGAGTCATTTGGGGCAGCGCCGGGGATTGCAGAAGAATTGGGGTGGAATAGTGCGGGGCTCGGTGATCTGGCGTGGGTGACTCACCTTCCGATCGTGAGCGAGGGGGACGATGCGGTGACGATCGAGGTCTGTCCGGGGCACGAGGTCGTCGTGGGCAACGTGCATCTCGCTCCGTTCCCCTATGGCCCCTACGACCTGCGCGACGACCCGTCGCTGACCGAAGAAGAACTGATCGAGACGGCCACCGATGCGCGTGCGGGGCAGACGGCGAACGCGATCGCCAGCCTGGCCGATGGGCTCGCTGCGGGTGAGCCCGTATTCCTGGTCGGCGACTTCAACGAGCCTTCGCACCTGGACTGGACCCAAGCGGCCGCCGATGCGGGCCATCACCTGGGCCGAGCCGTGGCCTGGCCGTCATCGCAGATCGTCGAAGTCCAAGGCTTCACCGACACCTACCGCGCCCTCGTGCCCGATGAGGTCGCAAACCTCGGTGACACCTGGACCCCCGATCCCTCGCGCGACGAGGTTCACGATCGCATCGACTTCCTCTACCACGCGGGTACCAACGTCGAGCCGATCGAGGTGGCCATCGTCGGGGAGAGCCGCGAGTTCGCAGACATCATCGTCAATCCGTACCCCACCGACCATCGCTCCGTGGTTGCTAGCTATCGATTGGGCGGGGTGGTCTGTGATGGGAAATAGCGACTTGGTGTGGAGCGGCGTCCTTGGAGAGACATTCGCCAAGCCCCCGCGAAGCAAGTCAGCCCCCGAACAAGCAGCCCGTCACAACCGTACGCACGGGAGAAGACGCCCCGGGGAGGGCTAAAGCGAAGCCGCGTAGGATGGAGGGGGCCCGGTCGCGCGGAGGCGGCCGCCACCAGCCGTCGCGAAACACCCAGTTGCTACGGCCGCCGAGCACGTCCGGGGAGGGTTCCAGCCGTCAACAGGCGAGCCGCCCGTTCGAACACTCGCCAAGCCCCCGCAAAGCAAGCCAGCCCCCGACCAAGCGGCCACTCCGTCTCAAACATTCGCCAACCAACGCGAAACAACTCTGCCCCCGCCGAAGCAGAGCCACGCAATCGCCCGCCCGGAAGACCCAGCCCCGGGGAGGGCTGAAGCGAAGCCGCGTAGGATGGAGGGGGCCCGGTCGCGCGGAGGCGGCCGCCGACTGCCTTCGCGAAACACCCAGTTGCTACGGCCGCCGAGCACGTCCGGGGAGGGTTCCAGCCGTCAACAGGCGAGCCGCCCGTTCGACCCCTCGCCAAGCCCCCGCAAAGCAAGCCAGCCCCCGACCAAGCAATCCACCACACCCGCTCGACCACTCACCACAAGCCAAACCGCCCCAACACACCCCCCGTCCGCCACCCACAAGCACCCCGCCCCCCCTGAACCTGAATGACTCCCTCCCCCTCCGGTGACTCCCAAAGAGGAACCGGAGACCCTATGAGTATCGCCCGCTCCCTCTCACCCCTCCCTATCACCCTATCCCTCATCCTCGCCCCCACCGGCTGCGACCCCCCCGAACCAGACTTCGAGGAACAGCAGCAGTTCCAATCCAACCGAACCACCACCGGCCACTCCGAAAACTTCTGCCTACGCTGGCAAGGCGAGACCATCCGCATCTATCCGATGGGCTTCGGCACCGCCATCCGCTCCGCCGAAGTCGAAATCGAAGACAGCCACGTCGAGCTCGTCGTCCACGACGAACAATACGAAAACCCAACCTCGGAGAACGACTGGCTCCTCGCCTACGACTGGACCGTCTCCTGCGACTATGTCGGCGGCCGCCTCGACGTCCGCCTACAAAACGACAGCTCCAAGGAGTGGATGATCGTCGACTCCGAGTCGAGGATCGGCAGCACCTCGAACGCCAACAGCCCCTATACCCACTTCACGATGCAGCCCAGGCCCGGCGGCCAAGACCTGTACTCGCTCGCGGGCTGGAGCCGAACCACGAACGGGCAATGGGACCCGGTGACGGCCTATCCCATCGGAGGCCCGCTGCGCCGCGGAGACCTGCACGCGCGGTCGCCCGGAGCCGGCTGCGGCACGACCTACGCCGTGCGACTCGCTCCACCCGCCCCGTCGATGGAGTAGCCCCGCGGGGTCATTCGAAGTCGATGTCGGAGCCCGGCCCCATGATGCGGCCGAGCACCTTGAGGCTCAGCGAGCCGAGCAAGCCCGTGCCACCGAGGAGCACGAGCTCGGGATGGGCGTGGATGTCCGGGTCGAGAGCAAAGAGCACGAGACAAATCGCGCCCATGGCAAAGAACACCCACTTGAGACCAGTCAGGATCCCGGTTTCGTGATCGAGGCGGTCGGCGTCCATCCGGGGTCGAGCATGCCCGCCCGCTGCCCCGACGGCAACCGATTCCGGCCTAGAGGTCCTCTGAACGCGCTCTATGACAGCCAGGGCAAGCAGAAGATCGCCATGGTGCACAAAAAGCCGACGCCCCAGATGGCGGAGCGCAGGTAGTCGAGGTTGGCGAGGTAGGCGGCGACGTACAGGGTTCGCGCGACGATGAAGGCGACGCAGAGGATGGCGGCGCGATGGTCGTTGGCACCGCTGAGGTGGGCGACGAAGACGGCCGCGGCGAAACCCATGAAGGCCTCGAACCCGTTGTAGTGCGCGCCCCGAGCTCGGGCGGCCCACCCCTCGAGACGCTCCTGCTGCGCGCGTGGATTCGAGTTGTCGTAGCCCCCGGGCTGCCGCGCCATGCCGACGGACAGAGGCAGCTTGGGCAAGTACACGAGCAGGAAAGCGAGTAGCACGCAGAGGAAGGGCGTCGTCATCGCGCGGGCGAGAATACGCCACGAGGACGGTCCTCCGCTGGGGGAGGAGCCGTCCTCGGGTGTGAGTCGCGACAGGACGACCTAGGGGGTCGACAGCAGCAGCTCGTACTCGCCCGATCCGCCGTAGCTATTGACGCGCCACGCGTAGTAGCCGGCCGCCCCCTCGTAGTCGATCTCCTCGTCGGAGGTGTAGGTCAACGACGAGGCCACGGTGTCCCAGCCGTTGCCGTTCCACTTCCACAGGCGGAGGTCGAAATCGGCGCCGGCCGGACCGGTGAGGAAGGCCTGATGGCGACCGGCTCCCGCCTGGTAGTAGGTGCCGTCGGGCTGGAACTCGACTGCGCCCGATCCGCCCAGGTTGCCGATGTAGGAGTCGCAGCTGGGGCAGACCCCGGGCGGCTCACCACCGCCACCATCGCCACCGCCGCCGTCGCCTCCGCCCGCACCACCACCGTCGTCGGCATACGGGTCACCGCAGGCGGCGCTGTAGCCCGTGGCCGAACCGCCGCCGCACCCGTTGGACCAATTGCCGTTGCCCTCGAACGGGGTGATGGGGAAGCTGCCGCAGTCGGGACCGGGGTTCCAGGTGCCGTTGGCGTCGTGGCACGGGGTGAGATCGTAGCCGGACTGCGACTCGAACCACTCGACGCCGCGGTGCATCATCGAGTAGTAGCCGCCGCCGCCACAGGCACCGCCGTACGAGGTGATGCCGAAGACGCGCCACGAGCCGTCGTCGGCCTGCACGAAGACGGGGCCGCCCGAGTCGCCCTGGCAGCTGTCCTTGCCGCCGCCACCGATATGCGCCTCGCCGGAGGCGGTGACACCGTTGAGCTGGGTGGTGACCTCCCGCTTCACGCCGTAGGGGCCGGTGTCCGCGTTGCCGAACCCGACCACGGTGACCGAGCGCCCGGGGGTGAGGTACTGGTCGACCTCGCAGCCCATGAGCATGGGAACCAGTGGCACATCGGTCACCGGCTCGGAGAGCACGCAATACGCGAAGTCGTCTCCGTCTCCCGGACCTCCACCGGGGAATGTGCGGCAGGTGTCGGTGCCGACGATGCGCGATGGGCCATAGACCGACTCACCGAATCGCACCGAGTTGTAGCTCGACCCACAGTGTGCGGCATAGAGCACGACCCGCTCGTGGATGAGTGTGCCAGTGCATGAACCGCCCAATGAGACTGTGGTCGGCCAACCACATGCGGCAACATCAGTGCCGCCGTAAATCTCGGAGGTGGGCAGGTCGCCGCCCTCGTCGGGCAGGGCATCGGGCTCGTCCCCGTCCTGGATGCCATCCCACAGATCACCGTCTCGGCCATCGATATCGCCAATACACGCGGTCGCGAAGCCCGCGAGGAGGAGGAACGAGAGTCGGGTCGTGGTGGTGTTCGAATTGTTGCTACTCGTCATTGTCCGTCATCCCTTGTCGTCCTGGTCCTGGGGGTGGCCAGCCCCACTCCGCCATGTGGGCAAGCCGCTCCCAGCTCGAAACATAGACAAGCGTTCGGACTATGGGAGACCTCTCCAAGGGCGATAATGAGGACAAACACGCCACCTTGAAGCACATATGCCTACAAGTGATCAGATGTCGTTTTGTGCTAACAGTGCGGACCTAGCTGTAACGAGTGAGTCGACGCTCGCTCCCTCGACGAAACTTTGAGCAATTTGCGTACAACGATGCTCGCGAAGCATTTTTTCGAAGTTTTTTAGTTCGCCCGTTGCCAAAGTGCCCACTAACACGCGTTTCTCAGCATTTTGGTTGTTCGGGAAAAGAGCGTCACGCGACGATCGGGATCCGCGCACTCCAGAGGGCCTCGAGCGCGTCGGCGCAGCGGTTGACAACGGGCTCGCGATCACATCGAAAACACAACGACCGTAGGCGGGGTTTCCGGCCGGCACGGTCAGCTACAACCCGTCGAAATCAGGACCATTTTGGTTTCTTTGAATCGCGCACTCCGCGGTTGGGTCGAAGCATCGAAGCGCACCCCTCCCAGTGCTAGCGTGCCCGAGAACCCGAGATGCATCGCCCCTACCGTCTGTTGGTCCTCTCCGCACTGTCACTGAGCCTCGGCTTGGGTGCAGCCTGCAAACGAACTCAAAACTCGTCCGAGACCGCGCCGGGAGGCAGTACGGGTGAGGGTGTCTCGGAACCGGAAAAGCCCCGTCGAAAGCGACGCAAGGCGGGCATGCCCCGGCCGCTCCGGTTGCCCGCGAACGCGCCGATCATCGTGCACATCCAGCAGCCGGCCCAGATGATGGCCACGCTGGAGGCCTACGCGCCCGATCTGCCGCGCGGGCGTGCCCTCCTTCAACAGGCCATCAGCCAGGGCAACGGTCAGCCCATCGACGAGGCGCTCGCGACGGCGGTGAACATGCGCAAGCCGTGGGACATGGCGAGCGTGGACGGGCAGCTCATCGTGCAGGTGCCTCTGCTGCCCGGAAAGGTGCAGTCGGTCGCGGCCGCGTTGGCGGACAAGCCTCCGGTCGGTCGCTTTGGTGCGGTCGATCTACAGCGGGGCGCAGCCCCGGGCCCCAAGCTGGCGTGGCTCGACCGGGATTCGGCGACGCTGACGTTGGCGGACACCGAGCGCGGCCTGGCCACGGGCAGCAAGCTGGCCTCCGCGTACGGCAAGCAGCCGCTGCGCGTGGAGATCGAGGCCACCGAGGCCCAGCGGTTGATGCCGCAGCTCCAGATGAAGCTGGAGAGCGTCGAGATTCGCGGCGCGGGTGCCCATGACTTCGAGGCCGTCCTCGAAGGCGTGCCCAGCGAGGCCTTCGCCCAGATCGAGAAGCTCGAGTCGGGGTCGCTCACCGGCCTGCTCGAGTCCTCGCAGATCGCGGTGGGGGCGAGCTCGAAGTACACGGACCACGCCAAGGACGTGAAGAACATCCTGGCCGACGCCAAGCGCACGGTCGATCGCCAGAACTTCCTCGTCCGCGACACCCTCGAAGGCCTCCGCAAGCGCCTGGGCACCACGCTCCGCAGCTGGAACGGCCGCGTGATGGTGGGGGTGGCCCCCGGCAAGACCGTGCTGGTGGGCTTTGGTGCCGACGATCCCAAGCACATGGGCGGCGCGCTCTATCACCTGCTCACGGGGATCATCGACAACCTCGGTACGGCGCGCAGCCTCGGGATCGAGGTGCCGCGGCTCCGGTTCAAGCGCAACGCGGTGCGGGCCGCCGAGCAGAACATCGCCATCCTGGTGCTCGAGCGCGCTCGCAAGTACCTGCCGCCCGAGGCGACGCCGCTCATCGACGATCGCGGTGAGCTGCGCATCGCCTTTGCCTTCCCCAACCGCACGGGGGCCGGAATGATGGCGTTGGGCCCCGCGAGCGAGTCGGCGATGACGAAGTGGCTCGAGGACACCGCCAAGGCGACGCCGGCCTCGGAGAGCTCGGACCACTACATGGCGGGCACGGTGGCGGTCGACCCCGGTTCGCTGGCTTCGTTGGCCAAGGGGGTCGACCTCGGCGCGGTGCTGGGCCTGACCGCCGAGCGAGACCCCACCCGCATCACCCTCACCCGCGATGGCGCCACCGTGCGTGCCACCGTCAAAGGGCCGCCCGTCGAGGTCAAACCGCGTCGCTTCGGCGCCGGTCGGGGCCAAGGCGGCAGCGCGGCGTCCGGCACCATGAAGCCGGCGCGGAGAGTTCCGTCGAAGGGCAAGCCGGTGAAGTAGTCGCGCGACGCCGATCAAATTTACCCGTAGCGTACCGTCGATGTCGATCGACGACTTCGGGTGGAGCCCGCGCCGCCATTGAGTGACGCGGGCTCTTTTCTGTCGTGGTCGACGTGATCTTCGCCTCGTGATCCATCATGACCGGTGCGTAGTCGTGTCACTTCGTTGTCGAATCTTCACAAGCAATGGATCGGACCGAAGAGAAGCGACACGAACGTTTCTTCGATCATCGCGCCACCATCGGTCGCGCGCCTCGTAAAACCAGTCAACGCTCGATCGGCATATCGGGACGCTAGGGTAGGCTCCGACCCCTTCGACAATCTCGAAGGCTCGCCCTACACTGCCGACGATTGGTGGACGGTCGTCGTGCTGGAACGACGCCGCATCTCACCATGTGAAAGCGAAGGGATCGATGGGAGCGCTGGCCCGAGGCCTCGAAGGTATCGTATTGACTCAAACCCGACTGTCCATGGTCGACGGTGAAATTGGGCGATTGGTCATCGGCGGATTTCCCATCGAGACCCTGGCGCTCGAGGCCAGCTACGAAGAGACGATCTTCTTGCTGTGGCACGACCGGCTGCCCACGTCCCGCGAGCTCGAGCAAATGCGGACGGAGCTGGCGGCGGCGGGTCAGCTGCCGGCCGAGACGCTCGCGCTGCTGCGGGCCGCGGCATCGCGTGAAGTCCATCCCATGGACGCGCTGCGCATGGGCCTGGGTACGCTGGGGCTGCACGACAAAGACGTCAACGCGGTCGAGCTGCAGGCCCAGAGCCCCGAGGCCAACCGTCGTCGCGCCCTCGCGGTGGTGGGCAGCGTGCCCGCGATCATCGGCGCGTACCACCGCCTGCGCAGCGGCCAAGAGCCGGTCGCACCCGATCCCGAGTCCTCCCATGCGGCGAACTACCTGCGCATGCTGACCGGGGAGACGCCCTCCCCCGGGCGCGAGCAGGCCCTCAACGCGTACCTCAACACCACCGTCGACCACGGCATGAACGCGTCGACCTTCACCGCGCGGGTGATCGCCAGCACGCGCTCGGATGTCGCCTCGGCGGTCATCGGGGCGCTGGGTGCCCTCAAGGGCCCGCTGCACGGCGGCGCGCCCGGGCCCGCGCTGCAGATGGTCCACGACCTCCAAGCCGAAGCGGCGCGCACGGGCACGCCGCTGGCCGAGCTCGCCGACGCCCACGTGCGCAAGGTGGTCGGCGAAGGCGGCCGCATCATGGGCTTCGGGCACCGCGTGTACCGAGTCCGCGATCCTCGGGCCAACGTGCTGGGCCAAGCGCTGCAGCGGCTGTTCCCCGCCCGCGGCCAAAACCCGCTGTACGACGACGCTCGGGTCGTCGAGCAGGTCGTGCTCCGCGTCCTCGCCGAGCTCAAGCCCCATCGCCCCCTCGCGACCAATGTCGAGTTCTACACCGCGTTGCTCCTGCAGAGCCTCGATCTCCCGCTGGCCGCATTCACCCCCACCTTCGCGGTCGCCCGTGTGGGGGGCTGGACGGCCCACGTCCTCGAGCAAGTCGCCGAAGACCGCCTGATCCGTCCGCGAGCCGCCTACGTCGGTCCCATCGAGCGACTGTGGGTGCCCATCGAGCGGCGCGGCACCGACCTGGCCTGAGCATTCGCCCGGGCACCACCGCTGCACCGGGACGGCTCCCTTTTCGCCGGGGGCAGGCCCGGTGCGCGGTAGAGCAAACCGTCGATCACCGAGATCGCCAGGAACCAATGTGTTCGGGCGTTGTCGATGGGGTGGATCATCATGCCCGTCCTCAGCGCTCTCGCTCTCGTCACCCTCGTCGCGGCCGAGCCCTCGGCCCTGCCTCTTCGCAAGCTCCGGCTCTACGAGACCGGGGTGGGCTATTTCGAGCGGCGAGGCAACGTCGGGGCGGGCAAAGGCCTCGCCCTACCGCTGCCCGCCACCCATCTCGATGATGCCCTCAAGTCGCTGGTCATCCTCGAGAGCAGCGGCGGGGTCAAAGTCCGCGGCATCGAATTCGACAGCGCGGTGAGTGAAGGCATGGCGCGCGCGATGGCGGGCCTGCCCTCCGACGACGGCGAGCCGGTCGCCTACGCCGAGCTCCTGCAGAGCCTCAAGGGGTCCAAGGTCGAGCTGGCGCTCACCAAGGGCAAGGTCCGCGGACGCCTGGTCGACCTCGAGGGCCCCTTCTTCGCGCCACCACCACAAAAGGACGGCAAAGCGACCAGCGAGTCCCAGGGCGAGCCCCAGTACACGCTGACCGTGCTCGACGAAGACGACGCGCTCCGACGGATCAAGACCGATCACGTCGAGGCCATTCGAATCCTCGACGATCGCACCGCGGGGCGCCTCGATCTGGCCGCCACCACCATCTCCCAGCACAGCGCGCGGCAAGGGGCCGAGCTCGAGGTGCAGGTGGGCTCGGCCGGGCGCCTGGGGCTGGGCTACATCACCGAGGCTCCCGTGTGGCGCACCACCTATCGCGTGGTCATGGGCAGCGAAGACGAAGGTCAGCTCCAGGCCTGGGCGCTCATCCACAACGACACCGACGAGGACTGGGACTCGGTGATGATCGAGCTGGCCAACGGACGGCCGAGTTCCTTCATGCATCCGCTCGCCAATCCGCTCTACGCCGAGCGCGAGTTCGTCGACGTACCCGACGGGCTGAGCACGGTGCCGCAGACCGCTCCCGACGTGTGGGGTGGCCTCACCGGGTCGGCCTACGGCGTGGGCGGCCTCGGCCTCGTGGGCTCGGGCCGAGGGGGCGGCGGCACGGGTGAAGGCACCATCGGCCTCGGCGATATCGGAACGATGGGTCGGGCGGAGGGCGGCAGCGTCGTGCTGGGCGACTTGGCCGACCTGTCGCAGGCCGAAGGCACCGAGGCGGGCGCGCTGTTCCTGTACCGCATCGCCGATCCCATCGACCTCGACGCGCATCACTCGGCGCTGGTGCCCATCGTGCAGCAAGACTTCGAGGTCCAGCCCATCACGCTGTTTCCCCGCGACGGGGGCGAGGCACTGAGCGCGGCTCGCCTGGTCAACACCACCTCGCAGACCCTGCCGCCGGGCGCGGTGTCGTTCTTCGCCGAAGGAGGCTTCGTGGGCGAGTCGATGTTCGATCGCCTCAAGCCGCACGAGCGACGCTTCATCCCCTACGGCTACGAGCTCGACGTGGAGCTGTCGCGGGAGCGCAGCACCGTGGGCGAGGAGGTCACCGTGCTGAGGCTCCACGATCAGTCCATCGTCGAGAGCTATGTGCTCGAGTCCGAGATCACGCTGTCGCTCGACAACCGTAGCGGCGGGACCAAGCGGGTCTACGTCGAGCTCGACGTGCCGCGGCGGGCCGAGCTTCGGGGCGACGACGGGGTCGAGCTCGACTACGACCTCGAGCGCAGCGCGCCGATGGCCGCGGTGCGAGTGGGCGCCCGCAAGACCGCGGTCCACACCCTCCGCAGCAAAGAGCTGCTCTCACGAGTCCATGCCGATCTCCGGCTCCCCACCCTGGTCGAGCTGCGCGAGCGCGACGGGGTGCCGCAGGCCCAGGCCAAGCTCCTCGACAGCGCCATCGCCAAGCTCCGCCAGGGCCTGCGTCGCGACGCGGAGATCGCCGAGGCCGAGACGATCATCGGGCGCACGGAGGCCGACCTCGCCCGCGTACGCAAGCACCTGTCGGCCCTGGGCGAGGCGGGCGGCCGCAGCACGGCGCGGGCCAAGCTGAGCCGCGAGCTGGTCGAAAAAGAGGAGCAGATCGAGGCGCTCCGCGAGCAGATCGAGGCCGCCACCGACGACGCGGCCCGGGTGCGCAAGCAGGCGCGCGCGGCTCTGAACCGGCTCAACGAGTGGAAGCCGGCCGCCACGCCGTAGGCCCGACCCACGCGTGATCCCACGCATGCCGCCGCCCCTTCGGGCGGCGGTCGTTTTTCTTCGTCAGATTCACCGCGCACGACGGCGAGGGCCCTGCGAGGTCGCGAGCAACCACTCGCACCGACACAGGGACCCTCCGCCATGCCGACCCACGACTGTTTCCGAACCGCCCGCTTCGTCGCTCTCCTCGCCGCCCTGCCCACGCTGAGCGTGACTTCGGTCGCCTGCGACAGCGGCGAAGAGGCCGACGACCTGGAGATGCGCATCCTCGAGGCGCGCCAGGAGCGAATGCCCGCGCCCACCCCGGAGCCCGAGCCCGAGCCCGAGCCCGTCACCCCCGAGGCGCTCATCGGACTGTCGCTCGAAGAGGCGGAGTCGATGCTCGCCTGGAACGTCATCTACGAGATGGATCGCCTGCCCTCGGCGGTCCTGCCCTACACCGCCGCGCCCATCCAGAACCTCAGCAAGGGCTGGTACGCCCACGCGATGCAGTGGAAGGAGTACTCGACCCGGAGCTTCGTGGGGAACGTGCTCGGCAGCACGGTCTACGCCTTGGACCTCAACGCCGCGTTTTCCTACATGCAGGGCAACGGCCTGTACCACTGGAGCGTGGGCACCCAAAGCGAGGTCCGGGCCAACGCGCTCGAGGCGGGCCCCACGTCGTGGAACGGCGCGCCCATCTTCAACGCCGACCCTCCCGGCACCTGGATGTTCCACAACGAGCCCGACCCCGCGAAGGGCTTGGTCTACGCCGCCCTGGTCATGCACTACTGGGGCAGCCCCGTGTACCACAACGCCAGCTACGTGCAGTCCTCCGCCTACAACGCCGAAGGCAGCATCATCCGCACCATCGCGCTGGAGGAGCTGGAGTTCATGCTCAACGCGCCCGACCTGCTCTCGGCCTGCTTGCTGCCGCAGAGCACCTCGCCCAGCGTTGCGCTGTCCACCGTACCCAACTGTGCCGGGAGTACCGCGGTCCTACACGACGACATCGTGGCGACCTGGAACATCTCCACGCCGTGGACGGCCAACTTCGTGCCCTACGAGGAGGCCATCAGCCTCGACCCGGCCCATCTCATCCAAGCCTGGAACCACTCCTCCACGCTCGGCAACCTCGTGTTCGACCCGCCCGCCGATGCGACCGACGAGGACTTCGCCGCCCTCGACATGATCGCCGAGGCCATGAAGGACCAAGTCCTGATCGAAGACGAAAGCGGCACGCTGGTGCGCCTGAGCGACTACGCAGCCGAGATGGAAATCGAGCCCGTCGAAGGCTGAATCCACAGCCGCCACCCACCACCACCCGGAGCCCGCCACGAGCGATCGTGGCGGGCTCTTTCTCGTTGGGAGCACCCGAACTAGAGCGGGCTGTCCTTGCCCGTCAGCCAGGCCAATAGACCCAGCCCGACGATCAACAGCAGCCAGAACACCATGCGACGCCAAGACACGGGCAGATCGTAGCACCCGGAGCGCGGCCGCCCCAAGCCGACGGCCCGATCGAGAGCGCGGCCCTCAGCCGCTGCTTCCGCTGCTGAATCCCGGGTCCATGGTGGTCCCCTCGGTCATGTCGTCGGTCGTGGTGCCCCCGAAGGAGCTGGTGCCCTCGGTGAACGACTCGGTCTCTCCTGCCGTGGTCCCGCCGCCGCCCGTCTGGGTCGAGCCGCCCACGTCGAAGCCGGTCGTCCCGGCATCGAAGCCGGTCGTGCCGACCGAGTCGAGGCCGGTCGTGCCGAAGCCGCCGTCGCTGCCGCCCGTGGTCGGGGTGGCGGTCGAGCTCGCGCTGGTGCCCGAAAACGGGCCCGTCGATGCGCCCGCCGACCCGGCGGAGGCCCGCTCACCGACGATGGCGGGATCGAGCTGACAGCCCCCGAGCACGACTGCGAGCACACCCCCGGGCCCGAAGTGCCGAGACCTCATGGGCGGGCACACGACCGGGCGATGCGAGCGTTCCAGCCCGAGTCGGGATAGCTCCGCGCATAGCGTGCGGCCGCCGTGCGGGCCTCCGGTACGCGCTCCAGAGCACACAGGGCGTCGATCTCGAGCAAGCCTCGCTCCGGGCCCAGCGCGCCTTCGGGAAAGCGTTGGGCATGGCTACGCGCCAGCTCGAGCGCGCGCTCGGAGTCGCCGCGGTTCATCGCTCCTCGGGCACGCCGCAACAGCGCGGCCTCCTCGATGATCGACGAGGGCTCGGGTGCTTCGACGGGCTCCGGCACGGCCGCGTTCGGGCTCGGCGTTCGCTTGCCCGACGAACGCCCGCTCGATCGCCGGGGTGCGGGCTCGTCGATCGCGGGGCTGGGCGCAGGCGGCTCCTCGGGCTCCACCACGGCCGAGTCTACGGCTTCGGGCACGACCTCCGACCGCGGCGTCGTTCGAGCCTTCCGCCCCGTCGTCGTGGCCTTGCGCGGGGCTTCCCGCGAGACCGCCTCGCCCGGGGTCGACGGGCGCACGGCAAAGTCCGACGCCTGCGATCCGCTCGGCGCCACCTCGGTCCGCGTCAGCACGCCGCCGAGATCGGCTCCGATGAAGAGCAACAAGCCCGCCGCCGCGAGCCCGAGCACGATCGCGACGCCTCGATACGATCGCGAGGGGGCCGGCTCGGGCTCGGCGGCGTGGAGGGATGGACCGGCATCCCCCTGGGCAATTCGTTCGCCGAGCGCGTCCCACAGCTCGGCCCGCGCCTCGGTGCTGGGGCTCGCGCGGTGGCGATAGGCCTCGTAGGCGCGCCGCAAGGAGTCGTCGGGCTCGGTCATGCGGAGTCTCCTACGTCGGAGGAAAGGGCGGCGAGGCGCTCGCGCAGCTTGGCGCGGGCGAGGCGTACTCGGGAGTAAATGGTATTGCGAGAGACGCCGAGGGTGCGAGCGACCTCGGCCGGGGCGAGCCCCTCGATGTCGACCAGCACCAGCGCGTCGCGTTGATCTTCGTCGAGGCCGTCGATGCAGCGCGCGACCAGGTCGCCCAGCTCCATGCGCTCGGCTTCGGGGGCATCGGCCTGCGGCGGAGGCAGGAGCTCCAGGCGTCGGCGTCGACGAGCTGAGGCCCGCAGGTGATTGCGCACCACCCCGCGGCAGATCCCCGCCAGCCACGCCCGCATCGACGCGCGACCATCGAAGTCGGGCAGGCGCCGATGCACCACGAGGAATACGTCCTGGGCCACGTCGGGCACGGCCTCGCGGGGCACGCCCATGCGCGCCACCACCCGCCACACGAAGCCGATGTGCTCCTGGTAGACGGCCGCCAGCTCCTCGAGGGCAGGCGCAGGGCGCCCGTCGCGATCCGAGCTGTGGCGGTGGCGAGCCATGTCCACGCAAGACGATTGTCCGCCGCGGCGCTCGATTGTCACGGCAGCCGCAACTCCAGTCCGACGGAGATCCGGCCCCCGACCGGCGGCGCTCGCACGATCTCGGTGACGCCGCCGCCATCGAGGAAGCCGAAGGCGGGGCGCACGAGCGGTACGATCCCGCGCGCGGCCAGCAGAACGGCCAAACGGGGGCCTACGGGGACGGTGAGGCCCACCGAGGCGATCGCCGCCGCCCAGGGTTCGGTGGCGGCGCGGGGCGCCTGGAGGCCATCGCCCTGCCCACGCATGAGGCCGACCGCGCCGCCGCCACAGATGGGGATCTCGAAGCGGCCGGGGCTCGGAACCCCGCAGCCGAGCACCTCGCCCGCGAATAGCCAGACGTTGGCGGCGTCGACGACCGCGCCGCCCGGGGCCACGACGCGCCGCGGCAGCCCGGTGAGCACGCCTCCCGTCAGCCGCCAGGGCCCACGCATCCAGCCCGCACGAGCACCGAGCGCCAGGGATGCGGTGTCGATCAGCGAGAAGTCGGCCCCGACCTCAGCCGCGAGGGTGAACCGACTACGAGGCGGCTTCGGTTCATCGTCGGTCGGCTCGGCGGAGTTCTCCGGCTCCGCGGGCTCGGGCTCCGGCTCGACCTCGGGCTCCTCGGGCGGCGGCTCGGCCTCGGGCGCCGCTTCGGGTTCGGGCTCCGGCTCCAGCGGCTCTTCCCCGAGCCCGACCGCGGCTGGAGCGATGGCAAAGCCCACGATGAGCGCCGCCCCTTCCGCCAAGGCTTCACAATCCGCCGCCTCCAAGTGACGACGCACGACCGCCTCGCCGTCGTCGACCGCCAGCTCGAGCGCATAGCCACGACGAACGTCCCCGGTCACCTGCCCCTGCACGGAGACCGGAGAGTTCGAGTCGCTGCCCGCCACGTCGCCCACGATCTCGAAGACACGTCGACGCAAGGCCGGCGTGTCTTCGCATTCGGAGGGCGCGTTCCACTGAAGGCGCAGGTCGACGACCTCAGCGGGTGAACCACCGAGCAGCGCGAGCACGATCGTCGACGCCACGCTCATGGGGATGGATGGCAGGGCGAGGGCCACCCCTTCAGCGGCTCAGCGAATTTCAATCGGTATCCCCTTCGGTGCCGCCCCACGGCCCACCCGTGGTGCCTGGCCAGGGATCGCCGGTCGAGCCACCCCACGGATCCCCCGTCGTGCCGCCCCACGGTCCCCCCGTCGAGCCGCCCCACGGATCGCCCGTGGTGCCCGGCCAAGGGTCGCCCGTCCCCCAGCCCGGGTCCCCGGTGGACCCTCCCCAAGGTCCACCGGAAGACCCGGCACCAGGACCGTCACTCGTTCCCGCCCCACCATCGGATCCACCCGTCGCGGTGGTCTGCATCCCCGTGTCCGCGCCTCCGTCGTCGGAGCCGCTGGTCGCCGTCGTGTGCATTCCCGTGTCCGCAGCGTCGCCATCGTCGGAGCCGCTGGTCGCCGTCGTGAACATCCCCGTATCCCCGCCCGCGCCCGAGGTCGCCGAGACCCCGCCCGATTCGCCACCCCCCGAGGTCGCGCCCGCACCCGAGGTACCCGAGGCGGAGGCTGCCCCGGTGCTGCCTCCAGTAACGGGATCGCAGCCGAGGCCGAGGAACAAGACGACGGGTATCACCGTCCACGATGAGATCTTCGTTGGGTTCTTCATGACTGGAGGGGCTGACATTCATCTGGGGGTTGTCCGCAGACGAAGGCCGTTGTCACGAGCCCGAAGAAAAACCATCCCTCCGCGTCCACGCGAAGGCACACGACGATGCAGCCGCCCACCGCTCGGCGGCCGGGCGCGCCCTCTCACCCGCCCGGGATCAAGCGACCGGGAACCAGCCTGCGACGGGGCGCGGCGGCTTGCCGCAGCTGGGCGGCGCCTGGCCCCCCAGTTCCCGTCGCTCGACTCGGACCTCGAAGCGCTGCCCTTGCTGGTCGCTCAGCGTCACCACGACCTGCCCGTCGCTCTCCACATGCTCGACGGACGCCAACGCATCGCTATCGACCAGCCCGTGCTCGCGACGCCAGAAGGTCTCCGCCGCTTGCTCGGGGCATGAAAGCGCGGTGCGACCCCGCAGGCGATCGAGCCGGTCGATGCGCCCCGCCACGATCGCCTCGGCCAAGGCCGGCACCTCGTCGGCGCTGACCCGGCCGTAGCACAGCCCGCGGGGCAGCTCGAGCAAGGTCGCCGCAAAGCGATGACCGCCCAGATGCGTCGTGTGCCATACCTCGACGCCCTCTTGCCGCTCGAAGGCCTTGGCCACGGGAATGCCCTCGACCGAGCAACACACGTCGCGACGCCCGTTGGTGCACACCAGCACCATGGGTCGCTCCACCGCTTGCGCGCCCTCGGGCGTCTGCCCGCGACGGATCGCCTCGATGATCGCCGGGGCATCGAACTCGAGCAACGCATCGGCCTGCGGCACGATCCATTCGAAGATCCGCGCCCCATCGAGCCCGCTGGTGCCCAGCCAAAAGTGCAGCGGCCCCTCGCAGCGACCGGTATGGCGCACGAACTGGATCCGCGACCCCTGCAGCGCCTTCTCCCACGACATCAGGTGCTGCTTGACCGCGTCGCTCAGCGTGCTCTCGGGCAAGGCCTTGGCCCCCCACGCCTCGCGGTACTCGAGGACGATCCACACCGAGGTCGACTCGGCCGCGCTGCCCTCGATGGGCTCGTGGTGGATTCGCGAAGCTTCGCAGCAAGTGTCGGACATCGGCGGGTCGAGTGTAGCCCGACTCCGATCGCCCGCAGAGCGAATCAGTGCACGGGCTCGGCCGGCTGCTCGCGCTGCGGCGCGGCCACGGGCACGGACTGCCGCGAGATGGCCTTGGGACCCGCCATCAACCCCACCACGCGCTCGATGAGCATGAGCTGCTCTTGCTGGAGATCGGGCAGGCGCACGGCCAGCGCCAGGCGCAGCTCCGCCCGCTCTTCTCCGGGGATCGGCAGCGACAGCGCCGCCCAGGTCGAATCCGAGCTGCCCTCTTCCACGACGGTGGCGTGCCCCTTGCGGACCTCGAAGCCGGGCACGCCGAGCCGCTGCAAGAGGTCACCCACGTCGGGGGCGAGCCGACGCCAGCGCCCGGGGCCCTGGTCTTCGTCCTCTTCTTGGTTCAGCCGCTCGATGCCCGCGAGGATCTCCATGACCTCGCGCCTGCGATCGCGCCAGCCCACCCGACGCTCGCCCGTGAACGCGGGCAGCCGTCGCAGCAAGCGGTGATAGCCGAGCGCCACCGAGGCCACCACGAGGGCGACCACCGTGCCCAGCAGGGTCCACCACCCGCCGACGCCGATGACGTTGAGGTAGCCCAGCACGGCGAACATCGCGGTGCAGGCCCACAGCACGGCCACGGTGGTCGCGTGCGAAAGACCCCGCGCCAGCAGGCGATGGTGCACGTGATCGGAGTCGCTGGCGAAGATCGGCTGCCCCCGTAGCTTGCGGCGCAGCACCGCCATGCCCATGTCGAAGAAGGGCACGGTGAGGACCAGCCAGGGGATGGAGAACTGCAGCTCGGCCACGCGCCAGCGCACCGGGCGGGTGTGCAGCAGCAGCGCGGCGAGCAAGAAGCCCAGCAGGTAGCTGCCCGCGTCGCCCATGAAGACCTTGGCGGGGTGGCGGTTGAACACCAAAAAGCCGCCCACCGCCCCCAGGGCGCAGGCCGTCGTCCACGAAACCGCCAGGTTGACCGACCCCACCGAGGGAGCCGAGACGATGGAGATCAGCACCACCGCGAAGCCGATGAACACGATGCCGCCCGCCAGCCCGTCGAGCCCGTCCATGAGGTTGACGGCATTGACCGCGGCCACGAGGAAACCGACGGTGAGCACGGGAGTGATCCACCAGTACTCCCAGCCCACCAGAAGCTCGAGCGCCGGCCAATGCAATCCATAGAGCACCGCGATGGATGCCGCCACGACCTGCAGCAGCAGTTTGTGTCGTGCTCGCAGGCCTACGAGGTCGTCGTAGAGCCCGGTCAGGCCCACGATGAGCGCCCCGAGCAGGGCCCCGGTGAGCGGACTGACCGACAGCAGGTGATGGGTGAGGCTGAACTCGTGGTTGCCGGCCATCCCCACCAGCAGCATCACGCCGAAGCCGAAGAGCATCACCAGGCCGCCCGCGCGAGGAATCTCGCCGGTATGAACCTTGCGAAGGCTCACCTCTTGGTCGCGGCGCCCCAGCGCCCGCCAACCGCGAAGCACCAGGGGCATCGTGATCGCCGTGATCGCGAACGACCCCACGGCGCCCACCCACAACATGTCGAGCGAAGCCTTCATCGTGCTTCCCTCGACCCGGTGGACGCCATTTCACCCCAGCTATAGCATGGAACCCATTGGACGCTGAGTTGGAAACCAAACCCTACGACGTCTGCGTGATGGGCCTGGGCTACGTGGGCCTGCCCACTGCGGCCGTGCTCGCCACCCGTGGCCACAAAGTGGCCGGGGTCGACCTGCGCGCGGACGTCATCGAGACGATCAACGCGGGGCAGGTCCACATCGTGGAGCCAGAGCTCGACGCGCTCGTCCGGGCGGCGGTCGCCGCCGGGTCGCTGCGGGCTTTGCCCACCCCCGAGCCGGCCGCCACCCATCTCATCTGCGTGCCGACCCCGTTCAAAGACGGGCATCAGCCCGACCTCCAGTACGTGGAAGCAGCCACGCGGGCTCTGGTGCCCGCCCTGCGCCCCGGCAACTTGGTCGTGCTGGAATCCACGGTTCCACCCACCACCACGCGCGACCTGGTCGCCAGTGTCCTCGCCGAGGCCGGATTGGTGGCCGGACGCGACGTCTTCGTGGCTCACGCCCCCGAGCGCGTGCTTCCCGGCGCCGTGATCCGCGAGGTGGTGGAAAACGCGCGGGTCGTGGGCGGTGTGACCGAGGCCTGCACCGAGGCCGCCGCCCGCTTCTACGAGAGCTTCGTGCGCGGCGAGGTCCATCGCACCCGGGCCGAGACGGCCGAGCTGACCAAGCTCGCCGAGAACGCCTACCGCGACGTCAACATCGCCTACGCCAACGAGCTGGCCAACGTGTGCGACACGCTCTCGCTGAACGTCTGGGATGTAGTCCGGCTCGCCAACGAGCACCCGCGGGTCAACATCCTGCGGCCCGGGCCCGGGGTGGGTGGGCACTGCATCGCCGTCGACCCCTGGTTCATCGTCGCCACCGCCCCCGAGTGCACCCCGGTCATCCAGGCCGCGCGGGCCGTCAACGATGGCCGCCCCGGTCGGGTCGTCGAGCACGTGCGACAGCTGGCCGAGCGCTTCAAGCGCCCCCGCATCGCCTGCTTCGGCCTCACCTACAAGCCCAACATCGACGACGTCCGCGAGAGCCCCTCGCTGCAGATCGCCAAGCAGCTGCACGAGTCGATCGAAGCCGAGCTGATGCTCGTCGAGCCACACCTGGCCGAGTGCCCCATCGAAGGGCTACAGCTGCACGACGCCGAGGCGGCCCTGCGCGAAGCGGACGTGGTGGTGATCCTCGTGGGCCACCGCCAATTCCGTCGGCTCTCGCGGGAGCTGTTCACGCGGCCCTCGGTGATCGACACGGTCGGCCTGCTCGAGGGCTGACGCCCCGGCGCTACCGGTTCCCGACGATCAACAAGTTCGTCCAATCGCTGAAGGCATCCGGGCCGCCGCACTCTTCCTCTTGCGGGAAGAGCCGCCGCGCGCCTTCGACCCAGACGTCGTAGTTGCCCACGGGTTCGCGACGCTGGTCGAAGACCCGCTGGGGGTCGCCGCCGTCGAGCACGAAGTCGTAGGCCTGACGCTGCGTTTGGTACGAACAGGGCCTCGCGATGAAGCTGGTGTCGTCGGGTTCTTCGGGCGGCTCGTAGGGCTCGAGCTCGCAGACGTCGTCGACCCGCGAGAACGACAGCGGCGCGTACCAGTCGGCGACCTGGTCGACGTACTCGGGGTTGCCGATGGTGTACAGACCCACGAGCAGCGCCCCGCCCTCGCCCGGCTCGGAGATCGCGATGTGCCGCGCCCCCACCGAGTCGATGCCCGGGGCGTAGGCCATGCGGAGCCGAACCGGGTCTTCGGCGGCCAGAGGCAGAGACGGCACCGAGTCGAAGGTCGACAGCTCGATGGTGAACTGCTCGTCGTCGGGGCACTGCAGCACGATGGCCTGCCCCCCCGTCTTCGGTTGAATCTGGCCGACCGTACACGCGACGTCGCGTTCCCAGGGCTCGAACGCGGGCTCTGTCGTCCCCGTGTCCTCCACGATGAACCAGACGGAGATGCCCTCGGGCTGGGGATCGCAGACGGAGCCCACCGCCGACCCGGTCTCGGCCGAGCTGCCGTCGGTCGTGCCCGTGCTGTCGTCGTCGAGCCCACCGCCGGTCGTGGTGCCCGAACTCGAGGCATCGGAGCTGGAGTCGCCGCTCGGCGAGCCCATCGACCCGGTCCCCGTGGCGCCCCCCGTGCTCTCGTCCGGCCCGTCGCCGACGATGACCGGCACCACGCAGCCACCGAGCACCACCGTGGCCGCGAACGCAGTGTGTCGACCGAGCACGCTCATGGGATCGCCACCATGACCATGCGAACCCGCGTTCGAATATTGGTCAACACGCACTCACGCTCCTGCGGGTCGGCCGTATCCGCTTGGAGGACCCAGACGTCGTATCCCCCCACCGTCTGTCGGTGCTGGTCGAAGATGCGCTGCGGCTCGGCCTCCCCGACGCTCACATCCACGGCGTGACGCTCGATCTGCTCTCCGCAGGGCTCGAAGATGAACGACCGCCCCTCCATTTCTGGAGACATGTAGGGTTCGGGGTCGCAGACGTCCGTGGCCACCTCGAGGCCCAGCGGGGCAAACAGCGCGTTCCCTTCGGCCAGGAAGTCGTCCTTGTGGCGCCACATCATGCCGAGCAACAGGGTCCCCGCCGGATCGGAGACGGCGATGTACCGCTCGAACGGAGTGTCGGGCCCAACGTCGAAGACCCCGCGATAGCGCACCTGTTGGCCGACTTGGACCGGCAAGTCCAGCGGCTGCTCGACGATCAGCTCGATGTCCGCGGGCACGAACCGACTGAGGCTGTCGCACTGCAAGCCGATGGTGTAGCCGAGATCGAAGTCGCTCACGGCCACGACCTCGCACGGCTCGTCCCACGTGGTGGTGATCCCCTCGAGCCACTCCTCGCCATCCTCCAGCACGTGCATCCATGCCGAGATGTCCGTGGGCTGAGGATCGCAGATCGACGCGGGCTCGCCCTCCGTGGTCCCGTCGTCTTCTGCCGTCTCGCCATTGGCGGTGCCGTCACCCGGCTCGCCCGTCGAGGTCGAGCCGGCCGGAGCGGGGCTCGACGTCGTGCCGTCCGGCGCGGTCGTCCCCATCGTGATCGAAGAGGAAGTCCCGCCACCCGAGCCCTGGTCATCGTCTTCGACGTCACCCACCGTCACCGGTATGACGCAGCCGGCGACCGCCAACGAAGTCATGAAAATCCAAGCGGCTCGGCGAGCCCGAGCCATGGAGGAGAAGCTCATGACCCGTCTATTCTCCGGCCCGGCCCCGTTTCCGTCACGCATCTTCACGAGAATCGAGAGGGCGGGTCATGGCCGCCATTTTCGGCCCAACGAAGTCATGGAATTGCCACCATGATGAGGCGGGTCCGCGTGGTCGGGAAGTTCTCGAAGCAAATGTCTTCCTGTGGATCGGCGGTGATCGCCTGGTCGACCCAGATGTCATAGCCCTCGACCGTCTGGCGATGCTTGTCGAAGACCCGCTGCGGCGCGGCCGCGCCCACCGTCACGTCGATGGCGTGGCGCTCGATCTCCTCGCCGCAGGGATCGAAGATGAACGTGGACCCTTCTTCCGTGGGCATCATGTAGGGCTCCGGCTCGCAGACTCCGGTGGCGAGCTGGATGTCGAGGGGCGCGAAGAAGTCGGCGACCTCGGCCTCGTATTCCGCCTTGCGCCGCTGCTGTAGGCCCACGAGCAGCTCCCCCTCGAGGTTCGAGACCGCGACGTAGCGCTCGCTCGGCGTGTCGATGCTGACGTCGTACAGACCGCGGTAGCGCACCATCTGACCGATCTCCACGGGCAGATCCAGCTGCACGTCGGGGGTGACGATCTGCACCTGCTCCGGCCCCTCGCTCTCGGCCGACTCACACAACAGATCGAAGGACTGCCCGAGCCCCGCGAGGGTGATGGCCACGACTTCGCACTGCTGATCCCACTGGATGAAGATGGGCTCGAGGAACTTGCCCTCGTCGTCGGCCAGGTGGAACTGCGCGGAGATGTCCTGGGGCTGAGGGTCACAGACCGAAGCGCCGTCACCCATGGTGCCGCCGCCCGTGTCCGTGCCGGTATCGCTGCCCGTGTCCGTGCCCCCGTCACCTACGGTGCCGCCGCTGGTGGTGCCGTCGCCCGGGTCGCCCGTGGCCGTCGACGTCGACGTCGACCCGCCGGGGAACATGCTCGTAGCCCCGTCCGGCCCGTCGCTACCGGGCATGCCCGACGTGGTCCCGCCCTCGGAACCTTGACCGTCATCCTCCACGTCACCGACCGAGACGGGCACGATGCAGCCGGAGGCGAGCATGGAGGCCAACGAAATCCATAGGGGCCAACGAGGCCGACACATAGGCGAGTGGGTCATGCCCGTTCTCTTCTCCGGCCCCCAGCCGTTTCCGTCACGCATCTTCACAAGAACCGAGAGCGCGGGTCATGGCCGCCGTTTTCGGCTGCCCCGAGGCTTCGGTTCGCGCCTGCGCATGTCGACCCAAGCGGCACAGCGTGCGCACGCGGGTGGTCTGACGCAGCTCCGAGAGACGCCCTTCAGGGAAGCGACGCGCGTGCTCGGACAGCCACTGGAGCGCGCGGGCGGGCTGCCCCTCGCGCAGGGCCGCGGTCGCTCGATCGAGCACCGCGACCTCGGCCGCGAGCGAGTCGGGCTCATCTGCCGACGGGGAGGTGGAGTCCGTTTCGGGCGGAGCCGCGGTCCCACGCGAAGGTCGAGTAGGGGGCGGCAGCACGGGCGTCGCCGCGGCCACGGGCGTGGGCACGGGCACGTCACCCACCACCGTCGGAGCCGGCTGCGGGTGCTTTGAGATCGAAGCCCCTCTCGTCCCTCCTCGCGCGGGAGTCGGTTCGGCCGGCGTCGCGCTCTTCACCACGCGCGAGCGAGACTCGGGCTCGGGCGGCCCCGCGCGACTATCGGGCACCGACGCCAGCACGATGCCCAGCACCCCCGCCGCCGCCACCGTGGCGCCGATCTTGCCCGCCGTCCACGTCGTGCCGACCACCGCGCCCGGCACCTTGCCCAGCGAGGGTAGCAACAACGCCCAGGTGCGCCGCGCCTGCTCGCGCGGAGGCTTCTGCTCTCGACGCAGCCCGTGCAACCATCCGGCACGACCCCGGGTCACCTTGCGCTCGAGCTGACGCCGAGCCAGCCGCAGTCGCGAGTACACCGTGTTGAGCGGGATCGACAGCTCGGCGGCGATCTCCGGCCCGCTCATGTCGAGCAGCTCGGACATCACGAATACCTCGCGTCGGCCCTCCTCCAGACCGGCGAGCACCGCATCGACATCGTGGGCGCCCTCGAGCTCGGCATGCGGCTCGTTGCGTCCGCCCCCGGCCGCCGACACGGCCGACTTGCGTCGCGCGGTGCGGGCCGCCGTGCGTCGGTAGCGAAAAGCCACCCGTCGGGTCACCCCGTACAGCCACCCCCGCGCGGAAACCTCGTAGTCGAGCTCGTCCCAGCGGCGATGCGCGGTCAGGAAGACGTCCTGCACCGCATCATCGAGCGCCGCCGGGGGCACCCCGAGTCTGCGCGCAGCGGCCCACACGAAAGGGAATTCCTTCCGGTAGACGGTCTCGAAGCGAGTGGGGATCGCCTGCATGGCCTCCGCACCCATCATCTTCTCCAGACCCAGGGGGATTCCGTCACGGAAAATTCATCCGCGGTCGGTTTTTTCCCGAAAAGGCCGAAAACCGCAGCGAAGGGGCTCTGCGCCTCGAGATCCGGTGACCAACCGAGGGTCCCTAGACTGCGTGAGATGCGAAATCCCCTCGGCGTGCTTCGAGAGGCTGGGGGCCGAGCGCGGCGACCCCGGAGGAGGAGAAGGCCGCGATCTTCGCTCGGCCCCCAGCCTCGAGCACGCCTACCTACCAGGTCCGCCGTGCGGCAGGGCGGACGGGAAGCCCCAATGCGGACGTGGGGGCAAAGGTCTGGGCCAGGTCTTCGCTGTCGAGCACGAGCTCGGTCGGGTACTGCTCGAGGCAGCTGCCGTCGACGGGCTCGGTCGGAGCGTCGAAGAAGGCCGCCACCATGTCACGGGCACAGCCGTTGCCCACGCTGGCCACGTGCTGCCCCATCGGCACGACGTGGTGCGTGACGTTGTCCAGCCCCTCCGCCACCGCGTCGGCCCAGTGCACGGGCGTCTGCACGTCCTGACCCGCGGAGATGATGAGGGTCGGGATGTCGGAGAGCACGGGCTCGATCTCGAGGTCGGGCGTGGCGGGTGCCCCAAAGGCATCGCAGACCATGGTCGCGAACGCGGGCGGGAACGGGGCGCCGCCCTGCTGCCCCTCGAACGCGGCCACGACCTGCTCGCTCCAGCCGAACTGCGCCACCTCGGAGGGCTGCACGTCGATGAACGCCGCTTCCTCCGAGCACACGATCGCCATGGTCATGGGCAGCGACTCCGCCCGCTCGGCGATGTCGTCGCGGATCGGCGAGCCGTAGTCGGCGTCGGACAGCTCGGTGTAGTCGTAGCCCGCCAGCGTGTTCAGCAGCGCCTGCGCGTCCTCGTCGGTGGCGATGGCCAGGGTCGAGACGAGCAGCGGCGCCGCGCCGTGGCGATTGAGCCGCGACACCTGGGCGATGAAGTCGTCGACCAGGCCCGGCTCGCGCTCGGCCACGAACGCCTCGATCTGCGCCCGCACGTCGCCCAGCGCCTCGCTGCATCCCGGCTCGGTCTCGCAGCGATCGGCCACGAACGCGAGCTGAGCGGCAATGGCCTCGTCGCCTTGGGTGAAGCCGTTGATCTCGATGGGGAACACGCCGTCGAGCACCGCCCCCGCCACGCGCCCCGGGTAGTCGCGCATCAGGGTCATGCCCAGCCGGGTGCCATACGAGCCGCCCCACACCACGACCTGCGGCACGTCGAAGCCCTCGAGGATGGCATCGATGTCCGCGGCGAAGTGGGCCGACGTGATGTCCGACAGCTCGAGCCCCGCGTCGGTGATGGCGTCGGCACACGGCGTCACTTCACGGGGCGAGCCGAAGGGCGCGCAGCCGATGGCGGGCTCGGACAGGCCCACCGCGCGATAGTCGATCAAGTACACGTCGTGCTCCGCTCGCGAGGCCACCAGCGGCCCACCGTCGAGGAACAGGCCCGCCGCCTCGAGGCTGCCCGAGGGTCCGGGGCCTCCCACCAGCGCGACCACGGGCAAGCCCGAGCCGTCCCCGGTCGCGGGCAAGTAGGCCACGCCGATCTCCAGCTCGCCGCGCGAGGGATCGTCGGCGTCGACGGGCACCGCCACTCGCACACACTCCGCGCCCGCGTCGGTGAACCCGGTGGTCCAGCAGTCGACCTCGGTCACCGCCGGGCCGGGCTCGTCCCCCGTGCTGCCGTCCGCGTCGGTGCTTCCGCTCTCCGCGTCCGCGCCCTCGGTGCCGCTCGTGTCGAGCCCGGTGTCGCCGTCGGTTCCGGCCTCGGTGCCGCCGCTGGTGCTGCCCTCGGCCGCCCCGTCACCTCCCGTATCGTCGCCGCAAGCCGTAGCTGGAGGCAGCAGGAGCAAGAACGAGGCGCAGGCGAAACGAGTCATGACCCCAAGAGTGGGGGCAGAAACCGTCACTTCAACTCATAGTTAGTTATCGACGATATCACTCGTTATTATAATTGAATCGAGCGGGATGACCGACCTCAACACCTTCAACCTCAACCTGCTGGTGACCTTCGAGGCGGTCATGGAGGAGCGCAACGTGACGCGAGCGTCGGCGCGCCTCGGGGTGTCGCAGCCCGCGGTCAGCAATGCGCTCCGCGACCTGCGGCGCCTGGTCGACGACCCGCTCTTCGTTCGGCAGGGCCGCGGCATGGTGCCCACCCCCCGCGCCGAAGCCCTCGCCCGCAGCCTCGGCCCCGCCCTCGATCGCATTCGCTCCTCGTTGATCGACGGGCCCTTCGACCCCGCCGCCTCGACCGTGGCGATCCGGCTGGCGACGCCCGACTACACCGAGCTCATGCTGCTGCCCGCCATCGAGACCCGCCTCGCTCGCGACGCGCCCTCGGTCACGCTACGGGTGCAGACCAACCCCTCCATGGCCCAGCCCAACGCGTTCGAGGCCCTGCTCAACGGCGCGTGCGACCTGTACATCAACCGCATCATCGGGCCCGCCCCCGGCCTGCACCGACGCCGCCTGTTCGAAGGTACCTACGCCTGCATCGCTCGCGTCGGTCACCCGCGGGTACGGACGAAGCTCGACCTCGAGGCCTTCTTGGCCGAGCGACACCTGCTCATCGTGCCCGACGACGGCTACCTCGGGCCCATCGACGTCGCCCTGCGGAAGCTCGGCCACCAGCGCCAGGTCTCGCTGTCCGTCCCTCGCTTCGCCGCCGCCCCGCTCATCGTGCACGACACCGACCTCATCGCCACCGTGCCCTGGCGCATGGCCCAACGCTTCGCCCGCCTCGTCGACCTCCAGGTCCTGCCCTGCCCCGTGCCCCTCGACCCCTTCCACATCGACATGGTCTGGTCCGACCGCACCGACCAATCGCCCGCGTTCCGGTGGTTCCGCGAGGTGGTGGCGGAGGCCTGCGTGCAGATGTGAGTGGAGCCCGGGCCCCATTTGCGCATAGCCTCGTCGGCGATGGCGATCGAGATCGGCCGAGTCGAAGCCCTGTTCCGTTACCCCATCAAGTCGATGGCGGGTGAGTCGCTCGAGGCCGCGGCACTGGGCTGGCACGGGGTCGAGGGCGACCGGCGACTGGCGTTTCGTCGGCTCGACGGGCGGGGCGGCTTTCCGTGGCTGACCGGGGGGAGGCTGCCCGAGCTGACGTCGTTCACCCCCGTGCGCAAGGGGCATGTCGATCGGCCGTTGCCGAGCCACGTGCGGACCCCAGAAGGCGAGGAGATGCCCCTATACAGCGAGGAGCTGGCGGCCGACGTCAGCCGTCGTCACGGGCACCCGGTACGGATGATGAACCTCAAGCACGGCATCTTCGACGAGGGAACCGTCTCGGTGATCGCCGCCTCCACCATCGCCGAGCTGGCGCGGCTGACCGAGACCGAGACCGACGTCCGGCGCTTTCGACCGAACATCCTCGTGCAGACCACCGACGATCGGCCATTCGAAGAAGACGAGTGGGTCGGCGGGACGCTGCGCTTCGGCGTGGGAGACGACGCGGCCACCGTGGCGGTCACGATGCGAGACCTTCGCTGCTCGATGATCAACATCGACCCCGAGGGCGGGCCCTCCAACCCCGCGCTGATGAAGGCCTGCGTCCGCGTCAACGACAACCACGCCGGGGTCTACGCCACGGTGACGCGAGCGGGCCGCCTGGCGGTGGGGCAGACGATCACGCTGCACCGCTAGACCCTGCAGCTCAGCTCGAGCCGTGGCGTTCCTGCCGGTACCGCGAGCGCACGCGCTTGGTCTCGGCCCCGTCGACGTCCAGGGGCTCCAAGTGCGCCCCCAGCACGACGAAGGTCCCGCGCTCGGGATGCCGCAGGCCGAGCACGAGGTTCTTGCCGCCATCGATGAGGAAGGGCGGATCACGAGGGCGTCGCTCGTCTTCGATGATCATCCCCGAGGGCAGTCGGAGCCCGTAGGTCACGGCGGTGACTTCGTCGCGATGCATGGTCGGCTGCTCGAACACCACCTCGAGCAGGATCTCCTCGCCGCCATCCACGACGACCCGCCGCTTCTCGTCGAGCTCCCCGAGCGTTTTAAGGCACTGCCCCACGCCGCTGAACCCCACGATGCTCAGCAGGGTGATCCAGGTCAGCATCCACGCCAAGCGGCCCCAGACGTCGTCGACCTCTTCGGAGAACACGACCCGGGTGGGGTCTTCCGGGTCGTAGCGCAGGCCGAGTTCCACGATCCGCGACTTGCCGAACCCGAGCGCGAAGTAGCTCGTGTCGACCTGTCGCGTCTGGCCCTCGGCGTCGACGAACTCGGCAGCGAGATCGGTGGTGATGAAGACGAAGTCCTCGCTCTCCCGCTCGGCGGAGAACTTCACTTCGACGGGCTCGGCGCCCTCGTTCCATACCTCGAGCCGCTCGACCACGCCGATGCTGAAGCCGATGATCCACACGACGGCCGCGAGCAGGGCCGCGCCGCCGAGCGCCCCGAGCGTCATCCTCTGCCCCCGTTGTTTGCGAAACCAAGTCTCGTCGGGTCGCAGCGGTCGGGTCAGCAGCCGCTCGCCGGGCACGACGGGAAACGAGAGGTTCCCGTCGACCCGGGGCAGACCGGTGGGCATGGGCGACGCGCCACCGCGCTTCGCTCGACGACCGGAGACGATGCCGTAGGCCCCGATCCCGAGCAGCGCGAGCGCGAGCATGAGCGCCCACGCCACCGAGCTTTGGGCGCGCAGGATCGCAGCGCGATCGTCCGGGCCCATCTCGAGTCGCTTCCTGACCTTGGGCCACAGCGGATGCAGCGTACCGACGCCGTCTTCGGCGAGCGCCTCGCACGACGGCCCCGAATGGTGCGAGACCAGGATTCGCTCGGTGGACGGCCCGTCACCCGCGTCGAATCCCTCGGAGTAGGCATCTTTGGCCCCGGCCACCGACCGCCCGCAAGACACCCTCATGTCGACGATGCGTACGTGCTCGAGGGTGCCGTGCTTCGCGACATGGTCGACCGCCTCGTTGACGGTCATCGAGGGCGGCTCCGATGCGCGCTCGATCAGCGTCGCGGCCGACCACGAACCCAGGCCGAGCGCCGCCGCGACCAGAATGCCGCCCCACCAAACACCTGCGCCTCGGAATCCAGACATCGAGCGCCCGACGATACCGCGGAGTCCTCGGCCCGTTTGGACCGTAGTGCCGGCTCACTGGCCCTTCGACGGCGGGGCGGCGGGCAGACGAGCGTCCTTCGCCGCGCGCGGGGCCTTGCGAAGCCGCTTGCCGCCGCTGGGGGCCTTGTCGTTGCCGTAGCGCGGCGGCATGGCCTTGCGCGCTCGACAGGCCCGATCGGCGGGGGCACACGCGAACCGGACGTGCATGTGATTGCGGTGCCGCGGGAAGTGACGCACCAGGCCCCGCTTCGCCCAGCGCCCGTGCGGGTACTGGAACAGGGCATCGAGCTCGGCTTTGTCGATGCCCTCGGCCACGCCCACCGCGTGCAGTCGCTTCTGCAGCGCGTAGTCCATGAGGATCCACTGCACGCCCCCGGGTTGGTCGGCGGTCTCGGCCAGCCATCGCAGCAGCTGCAAGGTGACGTGCTCGTCCATCAGCCCGATGCGCTCGGCCGGGACCCGTTCGAAGCGACCACGGAGACGACGAGTGCCCTCGGGGGGTACGAGGCCGAGGTCGACGTCGCGACCGGACTGGTGAGACTGGTGCAGTCGCAGCGGACCCCCGGCGCGTCGGGAGATGTCGCCCACCCGCAGCTCGACGTCGGGTCGCTCGCCATGCACGCGAGCGAGCACCGTCCGCAGGTGCTCGATGGTCGTCGGCGTGCCCCAGGCCGTGACTCCGCTGGCCACGTAGTACCCGGGCGCCGAGGTGAGCCGAACGCCGCGCACCAGTTCGCCGTCTCGAGGGCTGCCCACGCTGTGCCGCACCACGCGGCGTGACCTGGTTTCGCCCGCGGCCTGCCCGAACACGAGCAAGCCCACCACGAACGCCGACAGCATGCTCGGGACTCCCACGAGCCGACAGTGTACGCGGAAGTTGCCCGTCAGTCGCCGATGACTTCGTCCAGGGGGCGAAGCGCCAGATAGCGATCGCGCGCATCCTGATCGGCGGCGTCCTTGGGCAGCAGCGCGGGTACGACCGCCGGATCGAGATCGTAGGTCAAAGTGATCGAACAATCGTTGACCAGCGCCCAGGCATGCACGGCCCGCTGGACCAGCTCGCGCTCGGGGAAGTCGGTCTCGCGGTCGTCTTGGATGGCTGCGGCGGCGCGAATCAGACGGGCTTCGTCGGAGTCCCGCCCCACGAGCTCGACGAGATGATCTTCGAGAGCATCGAAGTCCATCGTCTTCCACTCCGGCACCTTGCGCTCGTCGATCGCGTAGGGCTCACCGGTCCGAGCGAAGCGCAGCAGGTTGGCCGCTCGGATGTGACCGACGCTGCACCACGAGCACCCGTTCCACAGGCCGAGAATCCCGAGCAACAAGTTGGCCGGCTCCGTACCGAAGGCTTTGTCGAGGTCGTTGACCACCTTGGTGATGGCGCGGCCGATGCCGAACATGCCACCCATGCCGTGGGTTCGAACGAGCTCGGCGACGAACGGAGTCTGGTAGCCGTAGGTCCGACGCTCGAACGAGCCCATCATGCGAAGGGCCATGCGCTGGAACCAGGACAAGTCCTGTACGTTCATCCCTTGATCCCCGCGAGTTCGAGTTCGTAGCGATCCCGGCTGGCCTCCAACCAGCCGAGCGCCTGTGCCTCGGTTTGGCAAGCTTTGGCCGTCTCGTGCCCGTGAATGGCCATGAGTACGGCACCGCGAATTTGCGGAGAACGGGTGATGTAGGCCGTGCGGTGGCCTTGGGCGTTCATCCAGTTCTGGAGATCGCGAAGCCCGGCTCGACCGAGCACCGTCATCTCCTTGACGAGACGAATGTCGACGATGACCCCGAGATTGTTCTCGGCCGCTTTGTTCGCCGCGGCGCGCAACGACGATGCAGCATTCTCGTCGAAGACACCACTGGCTCGCACGATGGGCGGGCTCACTATGGATCGATGATACCAGTCTGCTCGGTCACGAGGCGGCATTCGGCATCGGAGTCGGTGTCCCTTATGAGACCCATTGCTCCTTTCGATCCCAGTTCATGACCGATGTTTCGTCGCGTTCACGAACCGGCCCGATGGACTATTTTCCACGCGCGGTGGATGGGAGGTTCACGTCGAAAGTCGACCGGCAGCGTGGCGCGAGTGAGGTCTTCGACGTCCCATCGTTGCGACACTTCTGCTGCCAATTGGAAGCGACGTGCATTCGTGGAAAAGATCAACTCGCCGCCCGGTGCCACCTTGTTCATCACTCCTTCGATCAATGTCGGGTGATCCCTGATGACATCAAAGCGATCGTCCATCGCCTTGGAGGTGGACGTCGTCGGTGGATCGAGAAAGACCAAGTCGTACTGCTGGCGATCGTTTCGTAGCCAACGCTCGACATCGGCCTTCACCAACCGATGGGTGCCCCCGACTTCGATCCCGTTGAGCTCGAGGTTGGCCTTGGCCCAGTCGAGATAGGTGTTGCTGAGATCGACGGTGGTGGTGGTCGCTGCCCCGCCCACCGCGGCATACACCGTCGCACTGCCCGTGTAGGCAAACAGGTTCAAGAAGCGCTTGCCCGCGGCCTTGGACTCGATGAGCGCACGCGTGACCCGATGATCGAGGAACAGCCCGGTGTCGAGGTAATCGTGCAGGTTGACCCAAAACCGGTGGCCGCCCTCGGTCACGGCGAAGCGATGCCCGGTCGCGGCCAAGGGTCGGTACTGCGTTCGCCCCCGCCGACGGCGGCGGCGCTTGAGCACCACCGACCCGGGGTCGATGCCCAGCACCTCGGGCAAGGTGGCGATGACCAGGTCGACCCGTCGAGCGGCGACTTCGGGATCGACCCGCTCGGGCGCCTCGAACTCCTGCACGTGCAGCCACTTCTCGTAGCGATCGATGGCCACGTTGAACTCGGGGACATCCGAGTCGTAGAGCCGATAGCAGCCGATGTCCTCGCGATTCGCCCAGCGCTTGCGCTGCTTGAGGTTCTTGCGCAGCCGGTTGACGAAGGGCGCCGCCTCGGCGCGATCGGACTCGGAAGTGCGCGGCGGCGGAGCGTCGTCGGAGGTGGGCGTGGGCAGAGCGTAGCGCAGCGCGGTGCAGCGCAGCGGCCCGTTGTGCACGGCCATGGTGGCCTCGGGCACCTGCCCCACCGCGTGGCGCAGCGCGTCGTCGGACGTGAGCACCACGCTGCGCCAGCCGGGGAAGCACCGCAACAGGGTTCGCCCCAAGCGACCGTAGAGCCCGCGCATGTCCGCCTTGTCGCCCAGCCGCTCGCCATAGGGAGGGTTGAGAGCGAGCAGTCCGTATTGCGGAGCCATGCCCGGGGACCATCGGCGAAGCGATCGCACCTCGAACTCGACCCGCGACGCTGCGTCGGCGCGCTGGGCATTGGCCTGGGCGTGCGCCACCACTTCGGCGTCGCCGTCGTAGCCGTGAATGGAGGCGTTGGCCGCCGCTCGCCCCTTCTCGGCGCGCTCGTCGGCCTCGGCCTTCAGTTCGCGCCAGGCCTCGGTATCGTGGCCGAGCCAGCGCTCGAAGCCCCAGCTCGCGCGCAGGCAGCCGGGCGCGACGTCCTCGGCCATCCATGCCGCCTCGATCGCCAGCGTGCCCGCGCCCGCCATCGGGTCGACGAAGGTCGCCCCTTCGGCCGCCATCGTCGGCCACTCCACCCAGCGCAGCAGGGCCGCGGCCAGGTTCTCTTTGAGCGGGGCCACGCCGCGCTCGGTTCGGTAGCCGCGACGATGCAGGCTGTCGCCGCTCAGATCGATCGCGATGCTACAGCCCGAGCCGCGCGCGAACGCATTGATGCGTAGATCGGGGCCCCGCACCTGCACCGAGGGTCGACGCCCCGTGCGA
Source organism: Myxococcota bacterium (assembly GCA_039028615.1). Classification (GTDB taxonomy): domain Bacteria; phylum Myxococcota_A; class Polyangia; order Nannocystales; family Nannocystaceae; genus Paraliomyxa. Next base: position 33,820 of record JBCCHT010000008.1, read on the forward strand.
TCGCGAAAGCGGTCGACCACCGCGTCCTTGACCCGCTGCATGCCGAAGCGCGAGTGCGAGATCTTGGCCCGCACGCCCACGAAGTCGACGGCCAGCGTGCCCTCGGCCGACAGGTGGTCCTCCCACGGCAGCTCGCGCACGCCCTGGTAGAGCGCGTCGGGATCGGGGGCGGAGATGTCGGCCACGTGCAGCAACACCCGATTGGCGATGCGCGACCACAGACAGATCCGATAGCCGAACGACAGCGGCCCTCGCACTCGGCATCCGCCGGGCTCCGTCCGCACGACCCGAGCACCCAGCTCCCGCAGCTCGTCGGCGAGCAGCTCGGTGAGGCCCCGCGGGGCGGTGACGAAGAACGAGTAGGTCGACACGTCGGGCAACCATGGACCATTGCCGGCCCATACGCGAGTGGCCCCGCTGTCGCCCCCCGGCTAGCGCAGCGCTTGCTGGAGCGCAGGGCGCAGGCGAGGCCCGCTGGCGCACACGCTGGGCCCGCGCAGGGTCCAGGGCTCGCCGTGCATCGTCTCGACCTCGCCGCCCGCCTCGCGCACCAGCACGACGCCCGCGCCCCAATCCCAGGGCTGCAGGCAGTACTCCCAGAACCCGTCGACGCGACCCGAAGCCACGTAGGCCAGGTCGAGCGCGGCGCTGCCGACCCGTCGCACGCCGCGAACCTGCCGCACCACGCGACCGAACTCCTCCACGTTGCCGCCGCGAGGGCGGTCGTAGCCGAAGCCAGTGGCGAGCAGACTGTGCGACAGCTGCTCGGTGTCGGTGACTTGCAAGCGGCGGTCTTCGTGGTTCGGCCGACGCAGCCACGCGCCGTGGCCCCGACGCGCGAAGAAGGTCTCCTCGCGCACGGGGTCGTGCACCACGCCCACCAGGCCCGTCTCGCCGTCGAATAGACCGATCGACACGCTGAAGTGGGGAAAGCGATGGGCGAAGTTGGTGGTGCCGTCGAGCGGATCGACGTACCAGCACGGACCGTCGGCGCGGGTGACCTCGCCCGATTCCTCCGCCACGATGCCGTCACCGGGCACCGCCTGCTTCAGGCGCTCGAGCACCACCGCCTCGGCGGCGCGATCGGCCGGCGTCACCAGATCGGCCTGCGACGACTTGGTCTCGATCTCCAGGTGCCCCTCGAAGAACTCCAGCAGCCGCCGCCCCGCCGCCTGGGCGGTGTCGATGGCCAGGTCCAGGCGCGCTTGCTGTTCAGCGTCGCTCAGGCTCATGAGCGATCCGCCCCGATGACTCGACCCAACGCCAGCTTGGCCGTGCGCCGATACAGCCGCGACGAGATCTTGCGCAGCAGCACCGCCGGATAGGCCGACCCCAGCGTGGTCGCGACCGGGGCTCCGCTGCGCACCGCCTTGAGGATGTCCTTGGCCACCCGCTCGGGCGGGATGCCGCGCTTTTCGTAGAAGTCGATGAGCTTGCTCCGACGCTCGCCCACCGCCCCCTCGAGCCGCCCGGAGCGAATGATGTCGGTGGAGATCACCCCGGGGCAGATCGCGGTCACCTTGATCCCGTGCGGCGCCAGCTCGGCCCCCAACGCCTCGGAGACGCCCACCACCGCAAACTTGCTCGCACAATAGGGCGCCATCGAAGGCAGGCCGATCAGCCCCGCCATGGAGGCGGTATTGACGATGTGGGCCTTGCCGCCCTGATCGATGAGCCGCGGCACGAACACGTGAATGCCGTGCACGACCCCCCACAGGTTTACGTCGAGCACCCACCGCCAGTCGTCGAGGCTCGTCTCGTGCACCAGGGCGCTGTGCCCCACCCCCGCGTTGTTGACCAACACGTCGACCCGGTGGTGGCGTCGGTAGATATCCTCCGCCAACGCCTCCATCGCCTCGGGGTCGCGTACGTCGACGACGTGGGCATGGGCCTCGGACCCGAGCCGCCGAATCTCGGCCCCGACCTCCTCGACCCGGCCGCGGTGGATGTCGACCAGGTGCAGACGAGCACCGTGCTTGGCAAAGGCAGCCGCGGTGGCCCGACCGATGCCCGAGCCCGCCCCGGTGATGACGACGATGCGATCCTTGAACCGCTTGAAGATGCTGAGCATGAGGTGACGGGCAGGCTAGCAGGGTGCGCGCGTCGCCGAGTAAGCGAGCGACTTCGTTGACCTTTAGTGTACTTTCGATCGTAGCCATGCCGACCTTGGAAGCACGCATCGCCACCCTCGAGCGCCAGAACCGAGCCCTTCGGGCGTCCTTCATCGTCAGCGCGATCGCCTTGGTCACCTGCGGCGGGATCGTGTCGAACTACGAGCGGGTCAACACGAACTCGCTGGTGATCCAGGACGCGAACGAGCAGGCCAAGATCACCTTGTCGTCCAACGGCAACATCACGTTCCACGGCAAGACTCGTGCGGTGCTCAATGCCAAGGTGCTGAGCGAGCTGCTGGCCAAGGACGAGCCGCCCCCGGCCCCGAAGTGAGGGGGCAACCGGCCGAGCTCGAGGAGAGCGCTTTGGTGTAGGCGATTCCCTGTTTCGACCCGATCGAGACGAAATCGCGAACGGAGTGCCCTCGCCCGATCACTACACGCGGTTGCCCGAGCGTCGACCGCCGACGCGGGGCCCCAATCCCATGTCCTGCCGCTCCTTCGCTCCTTCCTCCCCTTTCGCCTCCCGCTCCCGACTGACGCTGGCCGCCTGCGCCCTCGCCACGCTGACGCTGGCCTGCGGAGACGACTCCTCGAACCCCGCCGACACCGACGCCGCCGCCACCATGGGCGGGCCGGACACCGACGGCAACGAGTCCGCGGACGAGACGGCGGGAGCGGCCGGCCCGCTGCAGATCGGCGTCACCAACGTCGTGTCCACGCGCTTCGAGGACTGCATCGAGCCGATCGTCGGGCCCGAGCAAGGCCCCCTCGCCGACGATGGCCCGCAGTTCCTCGACGCTGGCGGCACGCCGGGCCTGCCTCCCGACTGGACCCCGGGCGAGACCTGCACGCTGGTCGGGGGCGGGCTCGAGTGCGACTCGGGCATCACGGTGATGGAGTACTCGGGGCCGAGCCAGTTCGTGCTGATCACCTTCGCCGCCTCGGACGCTGCGGTGCTCTTCTCCATCTCGGGCACCCCCAACGGGGTACGCCCGATCGATGACGGCGGCCGCGTCGCGCTGGTGGGATCGATCCAGAATGGCTCGACGATTCGCGCCGACCCGCTGCGTGGGACGATTTCCGACCTTCGCATCACCCCCATTACCGCCACCAACTTCACGCCGCCGACCAACTCACGGGTCCTCTTCGACATCCCGGAGGCCCCCTCCCTCGGCGGCGACATTCGGGCCGGCGGTCTGTCCTACCTGGCCTCGATCACCCTGCCGACCGATGGCGACTACGCGTTCGGCACCATGTGCTTCGACCAGGTGGAGACGGGCGAGAGCGGCTGCGAGGACCTGCCCTCGTGTCGATGGTTCTACGACGGCGAGCAGTTCCAGTCCGGCGGCTACGAGTGGGATTCTTCGGTCGACCCCTTCGAGGAGAACTTCCCGGAGCTCGAGGAGATCCAGCGCAGCACGGGCGTCAACACGCGGCAGGCGGGCGAGTACTACGTCGGGTGTGATGCCCCCGCGCGAGTCTTCGTGCGCAACTACGACGACGCGCTCGTGCGCTCCTGCAACTTCGTGACCTGGTACTTCGACCTGGCGCAGGGCGAAGTCCCGGTGTCGGACCTGACCGTCGACGCGCTGACTCCGGTGGTGAACGACGAGGAGCTGAGCGTGGAGGCGGGGGCTCGCCTGACCCAGGACAACGTCTCGCGGGTCACGCTGCTGCTCGATCGCAGCTTCAGCATCACCGCCGCGGAGGCGACCGAGTCGGTGGTGGGCGCGGCCTCCTCGTTCGTGGATTCGATGCCCGCGGGGACGATCTATCAGCTCGCCGAGTTCGCGAGCGAGGCCGAGGTCCCGCTCGATCTCATGCAGATCCCCAGCCGCGACGTCGCCGAGGTCCAGGCCAACCTCACCCAGTACGCACCATGGCCCGTGTCCAACTCGGAGGGCTTCACCAAGCTCTTCGATGCGATCGGCAACACCCCCGTCGAAGGGTTTCGCCGCTGGCGGAACAACCTCACTCCCGTGGAGTACGACCGCATGCCACGGACGATCGTGGTGTTCACCGACGGTGACGACACCGCGAGCACGCTGTTCACCGACAACGCGGGCGTCCCCGATGCCTCCGTGGTCACGGGGCAGCTCGACGTCTGCCTCACCGACCTGGCCGCGATCGGCCTCGGCGACGAGATCCAGCAGTCCACCCTCGAGTCGCTGGCGGGCGACCAGGTGTTCCTCGCCCCCGCCAACGGCGACCTCGAGGGGGCGTTCCAGGACGTGGCCGCCCGCCTGACCACCCGCTACCGCTTCAAGATGCTCACCCCCGAGTACGTGGACATCGAGGGCTCGACCGCGCTGTCGGCCAGCTACGAGGGCGAGCAGGCGACCGGGTTGTTCACGGCCCCCGAGGGCAATTGCACGGAGTTCGAGGGCTGAGGGCTAGCCCCCGACTTCGGCGACGGAGCGGCTGTCGGCCAGCTCCATGACCGCAGCCGCGAGCGCGTCCATCGACCCGGTATCGACCGCGGGATTGCCCGGCAACGATAGCAACCACTGCGTGGCGTCGGGCACGTTGGAGAAGGGCTTGGTGGGGCTCGCGGTGCGCCCCAGCAGCATGATCCCGGTGAGCAGCGAGCGCATGATCGTGGCGCGCAGTCCCGAGTCCCCCACCACCACCGCCGCCCCGAGCATGGTGGTGCCGTTGGCCTTGGCCATCGCGCCCGATTTTTTGCGGGCCTCCTCGTCGATCTTCGACAGGATGGGGACCAGCATTACCGAGAGGCTGGCAAAGTGGCCGAACTCCCGCTTGATGACCTCTTGGAGCTGCTCGAGCCGCTCGAGGTCGGCCACGCAGGCCCGGCGCCAGAACACGGTGATCAGCACGTGACGCCACGACGCGACCACGAACGCGGGCTCGTCGTGCATGAAGTGGAGTTCGGCCGCAGGCATGGGTCGGGAACGGGACGGTCTCGCCGACGCGAGCCTCGCCGTGGTTGTACCGATCTTTTCGGCGAGCTTGAAATGGGGGCGACCGAGCGCCGAGGGCCACGGAATATCGCAGGTTGCGCATCGCGGGGAGCGGGAGAACATCACCGTTCCGCGGCTGAATTCGGGTCCTGGCGCGCTTTCGCGAGGAATCTGCGCCGCAGGGTGCGACAGCGCGGGTCCCGACTCGTCTCTAGCGGCATGGGGCTGTTCGACAAGGCCAAGAAATTCCTGGGTGGCAAGGGCATGGCAGACGTGACGATCACCGTGATCGAGCGTCAGCCGGCCGAGAGTGCGACCTTCCCGGTGACCGACTCCGTGCTCAAGGGCACGATGGTCATCGACGTCAAGAAGGACTGCACGCTGCTCGCGACCAAGTACGAGATCTGGCTCGAGGTCGACACGGATGACGAGGAGAAGGCCAACCGGGTCGATCTGGTCGCGTTCGATGCCGATCCGGACCCCAACACCTCGTACTCCGACGAGTGCCTCAAGATGCCCTGCGACCTGACTCCGGGGCAGCAGATCACGCAGCCCTGGCTCGTCTGCGACGTGGAGCTGGCCAAGTACCTCGCCAAGGGAGGCATCAGCGATCCCAACGCGGCCGTCGGCAACTCGAACGTGCGGCTCAAGGTCAAGTGCATTGCCGACGTGAAGGGCTCGCCCTTCGACCCGAGCGCCGAGGTGACGGTGCAGCTCGCTCCGAGCTGAGATCAGGGCGTGCCGCGGCGGTGGAGCTCGACCTCCGCCGCGATGTAGCCGAAGGCCGCCCACTGGTCGGTGCCCACGACGGCCCGCCACTGCTCGAGCGCCACGGGCAGCCGCCCCTGCGCGAGATGATGGTGACCCACGCCGAAGCCGAGGGTCGCCGAGTCGAGCCCTTCGGTGCCTCCGGGCAGGACCTGCGCGGCCGAGGCCTCGCCCTTGAACAGGGTCAGTAGCTGCAAGTACGCGTGGTTTTCGAGCAGCGGCATGTCGGCGGAGAACGACTTCAGCAACCCCGGCACCTCGTCGTTGCGACCCATCCGCTGGAAGGTGAGCGCCAGCCAGTACGCGACCGCGACCCGCATGTCGTCGGTGGTCGACGCCGCCTCGCAGCGACGATAGGCCACCAACGCCTCGTCGAACTTCTCCTGGAGGAACAGCGCCAGGCCGAGGTGGTAGTAGACGTTGGTCTGGAGCGTGCCCGTGGGGATCCCGGCCGGGTTGGGGAGTCCGTCCGGCTCGACCTCGCTGGGCATGGTCTTCACGATGCTCGCCGCCAGGTCGAGGTCACGCTCCGCCTGCTCGAAGCGGCGCAGGGTGATGAAGCGATGACCGCGATGCCGCAGCAGGTGCGGCTCGTCGAGGTGGATCTTCAGGCCGGCGGTGAAGATGTCGATCGCCTCCTGGTAGCGGCCGAGATAGGCCGTGCGGCGCCCGTACCAGACGATGGCGTCGAGGTCCTCGGGTGCGGCCTCGTAGCGTGCCTTGGCCTCGAGCCACTTCGCGTGGCGATCGGCGTACACGTCGTCGGGGAGCACGGGCCGTAGCAAGGGCCGACCGTCGACCGCGTTCGCCTCCACGACGTCGGGCGCCTGGGGCGGCGGCGTCTGCTCGGCCGTCGCCGTCGGCTCGCCCGCGCTCGTCTCCGTGCCTGCGTCGGCCTGCGTCGGCGTGTCCGGTCCGGCTGGAGTCTCGACGGGTCGGCAGGCAACGCCAGCCAACAGCAGCAGGGGCAGAACGGACCGCATGCCGCGAGCCTATCGCAGCCCGTGCGGGACGCGGGCTAGCCAGTGACCCAGTCGGTGAGCATGGGCAGGAGCAGGGCCAGAGCCACGCTCGCCGCCAGGCCGATGCCGGCCTTGATCACGTCGCGCAGGACCAGCGCGCCCGTCTCCTTCGGCGTGCGGATCTTCAGGCGGATGGTCAGGGCGAGCTCACGACCCGCCAGCATGCCCAAGAACACCCAGGTCGTGCTCATGGGGATGTTGCTGAGCTCCTTGAAGAAGAACAGTACCAGGCCGTAGGTGAAGTTGATGACCGCCGCGGCCCGGATGTCCGTGGTGTTGGTCTTCGAGGTGACGATCTTCTGGATCGGCCCGCCCGCGCTGTAGAAGACCCAGCCGAGCAGCGCGACCATCATCGCCAAACCACCGAGCAAGGCCTCGGGCTGCAGCGGCCGCGGCAGGTACACGAAGATGTTGGCGAGGTCCTGGATGAGCCACTGCGTCCACAAAAAACCCGTGGACAGCCACTGGATGACCAGCCACAGGCGAGGGCGCTTCACGGGGTTGTCCGGCGTGAACCGCTTGGAGACGATCTCCGCGATGGCCAGGTAGACCAGCAGCGCCACGACGAAGGCGACCGCGTAGCCGAGCAGCGACTTGGTCAGCATGCTGCCCAGGCTCTTGGGCGAGAACACGGTGAGCACGAGGAAGGTGGTGCTCACTGGCATCCCGAGCCGGGTCAGGATGAGCAGCACGATCGGCGGCAGCACGTACAACCACGTGTACGGGTCGGGGAACGGGATGCGATCGAGACGGCCGTAGGACACGTCACCGTCGTGCGTGAACCAGCCCCAAAGCAGGACGGCCACGAGGATCGAACCCGAGTAGAGCCACAAGACCCACCAGGGGCGCTCACGGTTCGACGCGAGAAAAGTACCGAGCGTTTGGATGGCGTCGTTGGCAACGACGGCGTACGAGGCCAGCGCGAAGCCAGCCAGCATCAGAAACCATTCCATGGAATTGCGTTTCGTCCGTCGCGTAGTACCGCGGCGAGGGCCACACATTGCCGTAGGCGTGCCCGTGTCGCCGGCTCGGGGGCGGAAGTTACCCACTTGTGACATGCGGCAGGAAGCACCTCACGGATCCGGCATGCCACGGCGGGGGAACCCCTGCGAAAAGGGCCTGCGGGGATCACGGGGGCGCACATCAGCCGCCGAAGTGGCACCTCGCCTCGGTCGCCGCCGCGGATTTTTCGCACTCCACGTGATGGTCACCACGAAGGAGTCGAGCCGGTCACTCGCGGGGAATGGGTGCCAAGCGGTTGGCGATCACCAGCGCCTCGCCGAACAGATCGTCGCGGTCCTTGGTCTCGCGCAGCACGGGCGCCGCTTCGGCCGCGAGCGCCCTCGCCTGCTCGAGGTCGCCGCGCTGCTCGGCACACATCGCCAAGAAGGCTCGGGTCGCCGCGCGAGCCGTCGCGTCGTAACCCCGCTCGTCGTCGAGCGCGTCCTGGAGCGCCTGGCACCCGGCGTCGACCTGGCCCCGCGACAGTAGGGTCGCTCCCCGCCCCATCGCGACCTTCGCTCGCAGTGCGTGCAGCCCCGTGTCGGTGCTCTCGATGAGCCCCCACGCGTGGCTCATCTCGTCGAGAGCACCCTGGGCCTGCCCTTGCCCGTAGTGCAGCCGCCCCAGGTTCCAGCGCGCATACACGACGGAGTCAGGATGGCCGCCCTCCTCCCAGATCGATGCCGCCGCTTCGTAGGCCTCCCGGGCATCCTCGACGTGACCCTGCGCGAGCATCACGTTGCCCAAGTTGTTGTAGATGCCGCCGACGCTGCGAGAGCGAGGACCGTAGGCCGACGACATGATGGCCAGCGCCTCGCGATTGGCGACCTCGGCCTCCTCGTGCTGGCCCCGCGCAGAGCGAATCGACGCCACCAGCATCCAGCTGCGACCGGTCTGCGGGTGGCGCTCGCCAAGCTCGTCGGAGCGCACGCGCATCCCGTGGCGGGCCAAGGTCTCGGCCTGCTCGTAGTTGCGACGCAGGTACTCGACGGCGGCGCGTTCAATGTCGGCGGAGGCCACCCGGAGGTGATCGGGACCCAGCTGCTCGCGTAGATGGTCGTGGGCCCGGCTGGCGTGGGCAAAGGCCTCGTCGATCCGCCCGACCTCCCGCAGCGCCCGGCTCACGCCCAAGTCGATGGACGCACTGAGCCACGGGTCGTCGTGGGGACTCGACAGGGTGCGTGCCCGCTCGGCCCACTCGAGGGTGTAGTCGACCCGCGAGATGTCGCGCTGCACCGACACCAGCGCGGCCGCGGCCGAGAGCGCCGTCTCTCGATCACCCCGGGCCAAGGCCGTCCATGCCGCATCGACCAGCTCTCGCTCCGCCTCCTCGTTGCGCTGCTGCTGCGAGGCGATCGTCCCCGCCACGGTCTGCGCCTTGGCGACCAGCGGCAGGTACCCCACGGCGCGCGCGGCCGCGAGGGCCTCGGCCGCCTCGGCCTGCGCCACCTCGTAGTGTCCGGCCGCGCTCTCGTTACGGACCTTGGCCAGCACCTGTTCGAGCTGCCGCACCTGGGGCTCCTGCTCGGCGGTGGGCGGCTCGACGCTCGACAATACCGCTTCGGCGTCGCCACACCGCTCGATCGAGGGCAGCCCATCGACCAGCGCGACCGCCCGCAGCAAGGCGGCGTCGTCGGGCTCGCTCAGGACCTCGACCATCGCGTCGAAGGACCGCCGCTTCCCCGCCAGGCAGGCGAGCCTCGCATCCATGATCCGACCCGACTGCTCCTCACGAACCTGGGTGGCCTCGCAGGCATCCACTCGGCTCTCGGCCCAGCCCCGCGACCACGCGTCGACCTGCGTGACGCGATCGGAAGACTCGGCGTCGTAGTTGCGATCGTAGCCCTCGAAGGCCCGCGTGATGGCCTCCTGGGCCGAGGGCCCATAGAGTTCCGCGTGCTGCTCTTCGATCGTGGGGCACGGGTTGGTGGGTGCATCGGAGCCCGCCATGACCCCGTAGACGACGCTGCCGATCGCGAGCGTCGCCACGGCCAGGGCCACGCCGAGACGCCGCGGCGGCCGACGACCCGCGGCGAGGGCTTCGACCAGCGCCTCCATGCTCGGCCAGCGGTCGGCGGGCTCCCGGGCGAGGCCCCGGGCGATCGCGGCTCGGATCGAGCTGGGCACCTCGGGCACCTCGAGCGGCTGCGGCTGGACCTCGCCGATGGCCACCATCAGCGCGACCGCATCCAGCACGTCACCGAAGGGGTGTGTGCCGGCCAGCGCCTCGTGCAAGGCCAGACAGAAGCTGAACTGATCGGCGGCGGCGGTGATGGGCTCGCGGTGCACCTGCTCGGGCGCCATGTAACGGGGCGTGCCGAGCATGGATCCCGTGCGGGTGAGCGACGACGCCGGCCCGGGCGATACGAACTCCTCGCTCACCACCTCGGGCTCCGCCGACGCATCGCGATTACCCGCCACGACCAGGCCAAAGTCCATCACCCGCACGCGACCGCCCTCGTCGATCATGACGTTGCCCGGCTTGAAGTCGCGATGCACCAGGTCGGCCTCGTGCGCCGCGCTCAAGCCTCGCCCCGCCGCGATGAACACGTCGACCGTCTCCTGCCAGCGCCGCGGGGTGGCGAGCCACTGGTCCAGGGTCTGCCCCGAGACCAGCTCCATCGCGATGAACACCGCCTCGTCGTGATGGCCGACGTCGAAGACGGACACGACGTGCGGATCGCTGAGCCGAGCCAGCGCCCGGGCTTCCTGTAGCAAGCGAGCGTTGCGGGTGTCGCTGCGCTCGTGCAGCAGCTTGACGGCCACGCGACGGTCGAGCTGCGGGTCGTACGCGGCATAGACCACGCCCATCCCCCCGCTGCCGAGGCGATCGAGCACCACGTAGCGCGACAGCGCCTCCCCGCGTCGCAGCACCCGCTCGCTCGCCGCTCGGCCACGCCCCTCGAAGGCCCCGGTCGCGTTGATGGTGACGTCGGCCTCGGTCGCATCGCTCGATGGCTGAGAGGAGGACGACACGCTCGCACGAGGGTATCGCGCCCGACGGCGCTACTGAAGCCCGGCTACTGCTCCGCGTTGCGGGCCCGCAGCCACTCTCGCACTGTACGCCGAAACTCGCCTTCGGCGGGCAGCCCTTCGAGGTGCTTCTGCGCCGACTTGGCCAGCGCGATGGCCCGGGGACGGTCGCGCCCTTCCCCGGCTGCAATCATCCACAGCACCTTGGCCAGGAAGTAGTCGGCCTCGGCCTTGAGCGCGGGCAGACCATCGGCCGACTCGAGCACCTTGGCCGCTCGCTGGGCGTGCTCGAGCGCATCGGCCATGCGCCCCTCGGCCAGCGCCACCCGACCGAGACCCACCAAGCCATGCGCCAGCTTGGGATGATCGACGCCGAGACTCTTGCCGCGCACCGCGATGGCCCGCTCGAGCAGCGTCCGCGCCCGCTCGTAGCGCTCCTCGGTGATGTGCACCTCGGCCAGGCCGATCAGCGAGAACGCGAGGTCGGGGTGCTCGATGCCCGAGGTGGCCTCGACGATGGCGATGGCGCGCTCGAACATCCGCGCCGCCGTGGCCCGGTCGCCTTCGTCGTTGTAGATGGTGCCCAGGTTGTTGAGCAGCGGGGCCACCGAGCCGTGGCTGGAGCCGTGCTGCTCCTCGTGAATGGCCAGCGCCCGCTCGAGCAGCGGCTTCGCCCGATCGGGTTGCCCCAGCGACTGCTGCACCGCCGCCATGTTGTTGAGCGTTCGAGCCACCTGCGGATGGCTGGAGCCCAGCGCTCGCTCGGCGATGGACAGCGCCCGCTCGTTGAGCGACAGCGCCTCGGTCAGGTTGCCCTGGAGCCGCTCGACGATGGCCGCGTTGCCCAGCAGCGTGACCAGCTGGGGGTGCTCGGGGCCCAGCGCCTTCTCGGTGATGGTCAGCGCCCGCTCGTAGTCGGCCTTGGCTCCCGCGTAGTCCCCGGTGGCCGTCTCGATCGCGGCGAGGTTCTGAAACAGCGTGGCGACCTGGGGATGGTCGGGTCCGTAGGTGGCCTCGAGCACGGCCAGGGTCTGCTGGAACAGCGCCTGGGCGGTGTCGTACTCGCCCTGCTTGTAGTGGACGCCGGCCAGGGCATTGAGCCCGACCGTCAGCCGCGGGTGCTCGTCGCCGTGGACCCGACGATAGGTGCCGAGCGAGCGTTCGAACAGCTCCTTGGCAACTGTGGCGTTGCCCTCGGTCGCCTCGATGTCGGCGAGGCTGTGGTCGCGCTGGGCCATGCGCAGCCCGAGCGGGTCCCCGGCGTGGCTGGCCGCGACCGCGGCATGCCGGACCCAGACTCGCCCCTCCTCGGGACGCGCCTGTCGCTTGCCCACGGTGACCGCCAGCTGCACGGCGGCATCGCTGGCCACCCCCCACGCGCTGGCTTCCATGGCCTCGACGAAGGCCTCGATGCCGACGCGCTCGGACTCGGGGTAGTCGCCGACGTGATCGAGCAGGTCGGCCTCGCGGGTCAGGGCGAGCGCCCGCAGGGCGGGCCAGTCGAGCCCCTCGGACTCGACCCGTGCCTCTCGAACCAGAGCCAGGGCCGGCGTGTACTTGCCCGCATCGGTCAGGGTGTGCGCGCGCGACAAGGACTCCCGGACGTCGGCGAACTGATCGCGGGTGCGCTGGGGGGGCGGCGGCGGCCCGTTGTCGAGCTGCGCTTCGTCGATGCACGACGCGACCGGGGTGAGCCGGGCCGCGGCCCTCACCGCGCGGCGCACCACCTCTTCGTCCGCCCGCGCCAGCTCCGTCACCAGCGACGTGAGCTCCAGTCGGCGCTCGTCGAGGCACCACAGCGAACGATCGAAGGTCTGATCGGTCCACTCCTCGCGCACCGACGTGTGCAAGCAGGCCTCGGTCCGGGCGTCCGACCACTCGTGGGCCTGGCGGTTGAGCCACGGCATGACGTTGTCGGCCGTGCTCACCGCGTAGCCGACATCCGTCGCCAGCAGACCGCGACGGACCCCGTCTCGCGCCTCGTCGTTCCAGACCTCTTCGATGCTCTGCCCCGCGACGCGACAGCGCTCGATGGCCTCCTCGGTACGTCGGCCTTCCAGCCAATCCGAGACCTGCCACGCGCCGACCCCCACCGCGAGCCCCGCCACGAGCACGCTTGCTCCGACGATCCGCTGTCGACGCTCCCGGGCCGAGCGATCGGGCTCGAGCACCTTGAGCAGCGCCTCCATGTTGGGGAAGCGATCGTCGCTGCGCACCGAGAGCCCGCGCTGGAGCGCCTCGCTGATCACCTTGGGCACGGGCAGCACGCTGGGCCAGGCGGGAGGCCCCCGCAGCTTGGCGCGCGCCAGGTTGGGTCCGCGGAAGGGCGGCTCCTTGGTCAGCGCCTCCCACAGCGCGACACAAAACGCGTACTGATCGGCGGTCGGCGTCAGGTCTCCGTCGTGGTGCTGCTCGGGCGCCATGTAGCGCGGCGTGCCCATCACGATGCCCGTCTGCGTGAGCGACTGCCCGACGTCCGAGGGAAACGACTCCTCGGGAGAAAACGAGCTCTCGCCGAAGGCATCGCGCGCGGGCTTGGCCAGGCCGAAGTCGGTGACCTTGACCCGGCCGTCTTCGGAGACCAGGACATTCGACGGCTTGAAGTCCCGGTGCAGCAGGCCTTCGGCGTGGGCCGCCGCCAGCCCGCGCCCCGCCGCCACGAACACCCGCAGGATGTCCGGCCACTCCGGTCCCTTGCGCAGCCATCGACGTAGCGTCGTGCCCGAGACCAGCTCCATTGCGAGCAGCACCCCTTTTTCGGGATCGGTCTCCACGTCGTAGACCGCCACCACGTTGGGATGACTCAGCTGCGCCATGATCCGCGCCTCGCGGAGCATGCGTTCTTGGGCTTGCGTGTTCATCACGTCCGCCCGCAAGACCTTCAGCGCCACCTCGCGCTGGAGCTTGGGCTCGTAGGCCCGCAGCACTCGCCCCATCGCACCACGACCGAGCTCGTCGATCACCACGTAGCGACCGAGCCGCGTCCCGATCTTTCCGGCTTCGGAGCCGGCGGGCGGCTTCACTCGCGGTGCATCGGGCTTGGTCGCGATCCCCCGAGGGCGGGTCTCGACCCTGCTCTCGACGGTGCGCGGGCTCGACGTCACGGCGCTCAGGATATTACAGCCGAGGGTCGGCGTGCCGAGTCCCAGATCGAACGTCCAATACACCCACGGTGTAGGACTATGATTCCGCGATGAGCCATGGCTGTGCAGTGTGCCGAGAAGTCCCTGCGGCCGACTCGGTCGGCCTCAATCGGGTCGGCGGCCTGGACGTGTGCGATCCATGTTTTCTCGGGCTCGCGCCGCAACGCGCCCGTGCACGCGGCTGGAGCCTGAATATCGACCAATGGCAGCGTACTGACGGCGAAGGCAATGTCGTGGCCTACATCACCCGGGGCCACTTGACGCTTGCCAAGGGCGTCGGGATTCACTTCAAATCCCGGCGCAAGACGCTCATGCGCAAGCTTCTCCAGCTCTTCGCGCCCTCGGTCGCCGTAGGGGATCCCCTCTTCGACAACCACGTCTACACCCGCAGCAAGAACGCCGGTCTCACCCGGCGGATCCTCGCCGACGAGGGCGTGCAGTCCATCATCATGGACTTGCTGGGCGAAGGCTCGTGGATCGAGTTCGAGGCCAACACCCTCACCACCTACAGCGTGCGCGACGAGTACGTCTCCGAGGCCAAGTTCACCTCGGAGATGTGCGTGCTCGCCTCGCACCTCGAGCGCCTCGCCCTGCCGAGCTGATTTCGGGTGGTCACCGCGGGCCGGGCTCCGGTAGTTTGAGTCCCTTGCCCAATCCCTCGCCCCCCATCGAACTCGTCGAGCGCGGCGGCACCACGTGCCCCCACTGCGGCACGCCGCTGGCGTCGGCCGAGCGCACCCGACGAACCCGGACCGCCCGATGTCGCGGTCGCTTCGGCGGGCACTACACGTACACGGTTCGCGAGCTGCGATGCGCCGGGTGCCGCCGCCTGGTGCCCGCCCGGAAGACCGAGCAGGGCTTCGTCACCGTGCCCGACCCCGGCATCAGCGGGCCGAACGTGATCACCGAGCTCGAGCGTGAACAGCTCGGGCAGGCGATCGAGCTGCAGTACGCCGAACAAGATCGCTCCTGAGTCGCGGGACGCGACTCGAGCGAATCGCCGTGGTCGAGGACCGCGGTGATCCGCTCGAAGTGGGCTTACCCGAGGCTCTCAGTCGGTGAAGCGAACGCCGACGTCGTCGACGAAGTAGGTGCCCGTGCTCAGGGTCGTGCCGTAGGTGTACATGCCGAACATGACACGCAGCGCCTCCCCCGTCGCGAGGGGCTCGTCGACCTGGATGCAGGTCTCGCTCCAGTTCGTGCCCGGGATGAAGTACGAGCCGGCGACGTAGGTGCCATCGGTGTGCTCCACCCGCAGGCGCCCCAGGGTCCCGCCCTGCCACGTCGTGGACGGATCACGACGATGATCGAAGCACAGCGTCCCGCTGCCGTCTTGGGGGAAGGGCAGATCGTGGGTGGCGAGGTCGTAGTCGAAGCCCGTGCCGCTCGGGTTCGTCGCCGTGATCCGGCCCGCCCAGTTGACGCCCGTGCCCTGACCGTCGGGCAGGATGTGCGGCCGAACGGTCCACGACGGAGCCTCGGGCTCGAACCACGCTCGGCGCTCGTCGTGGCTGTCGAACGTGTTCGCGAACCGCTCCACGGCCGTCCAGCCCTGCGGGAGCACATACGTCGTCGAGTGAGGCACCGGCTCGTTGACGGAAACGTCGTGGATCGAGCCCGACGCGTTCCACCCTTGGATCACCAGCTTGGACACGTTGGCGGGCGGATTGACCGTCACCCGTCGCGCGGTGGGGCCATCGTTGGAGTTGTCGAAGAAGAACGGGCTACAGGAGAGCGTGTTGCCATCGAGACAAACCCGGTACCACCCCGTGGTGCTGTCGAGGTTCAGCGTGACATCGAGCGGCTCCGCGCTGCTGAGGTTGAGCCCGGGATGCCGTGCGAGATCGACCCACGCGTTGTTGGCCAAGACCGTCGATTGGTAGGTCACCCGGCCCTGGTTGAGCTGGTGAGCCGAGCCCACGCCCAGCTCCCACTGCCGAGTCTGGCGACGGCTGTCGAACCGAAGGTGGTGCATCGACTTGTGGTTCTCGCCCTCGATGTCCTCGATGTCGGACACGAGGTCGAAGAACCAATCCGAGTCCTGGTCGACGTAGGTGTTGGTGTAGTCGTCCGGGTCGAGGCCCAGGCTCGTCACGTAGCTGGCATTGATGGTGTTGTCGGTATCGCAGTTGGTGACCGGTGTGGCGCAGTACGACGGCGACGACAGCGGCGTGTAGATCCACCCGTAGGTCATGAAGTCGCGCATGCTCAACGCCCATCGGTTGAGGCCGTCTTCCCAGCCC
This sequence comes from Myxococcota bacterium, assembly GCA_039028615.1. Lineage (GTDB taxonomy): Bacteria > Myxococcota_A > Polyangia > Nannocystales > Nannocystaceae > Paraliomyxa. Next base: position 50,006 of record JBCCHT010000008.1, read on the forward strand.
GTCGACAGCGGGCCCACGACCATGCGCCCGGCGCTGTTGAAGTGGCCCGAGCCACTGGCCCCGCCCATGGACCACAGCGCCATGCGGACTGCCCGGGCGAGGGTGTTGCCCTGGTACGGGTAGCCGACGCTACCGAGATTGTCGGTCGGATTGGCCGACACGCCCGGGACCTCGAGCTGGGCGATATGCCCGCTGGTCAGCAAGCTCGCGTCGCCCGCGGCCGGAACGTTGTCGATTTTGTTGTTGAAGACCGAAAAAATGTAGCCGTAGAGCGTGGGCTCGCTGACGTCGACATCGACCCAGCCGAAGCGGTCACCCAGGGAGACCCCACTACTCGTGGTGGGGCAGTGGTAGACCGCCAAGTCGGTCTCGGGAAAGGTGTGGAACAGCAGATTGCACGTGTACTGCTCGGTCCGCTGCTCCGTCACATCGCGCTCGCGATAGACCCGCCCCGTCACATCCATCATGGTCATGCTCGGGGCATCGGCACCGCAGTGGGCGGCGGTCACGAGAATGTTCGGGCCGATCATCGTCGCCGAACAACCCAGACCGGTGGGAGCGCTCACGCTCTCCGTGGCAGGAGTGGCCCAGCTGGTCTCCGCGTAGAGCGGGTTGAGGTAGTAGTCGGTCACTCGGCGCACACCGCCGCTAGCGGTGGCGGTCTCGGTGGCGATGGTCTCGGGGTCGCGCTCGTGGTCGGTCAGCCCGAAGGGCTCCAGCTCGCCTTCGTCGTCCGACGATGGTTGCTCCGTCTCGTCGACGAAACGGATCTCGGGCTCGTCGCCATCGGGAAGCTCGACACCCGGCGGCAACAGTTCGTCGGCCGGGAGTTCTTCGGCGAACGCCTCTTGCCATTCGAGGTCGGCCGCGTCGTCGACATCGGCACACGCCGTCACCAAGGACAACAGCACGAGACCGCGGACGGCGGGCAAGGAGCGAGAAGAAACGGGAGTGGAACGCTGGGGGTTGGTCATGGCGGGGAGCAAGGACGCCGCTTTCGCGCCTTCAGCCTAGTGAACGGGGGCCACGACCCGACTCCCTCATTCGAATTCCCACGGAAAGTTCAATCTTCGATCACGACGTCCGCGGCCAGGCGATACCCCTGACCGACGGTCTCGATCTGCTCCTCGAGACCGAGGCTTCGAAGCGCACGGATCGAAGTCCACAGACGAGCCTGGGCTGATTCCCAGCGCATGCGCTCGTCGGGCCACCCCGCCTGGATGCACTGCTCGGAGCTGACCTCGGTGCCGGGGCGCTCGCGATGGGCCAGCGCGAGGCGGGCCAGGATTCGCCGCACGGCCTGGCGCCGCCGCAGGTCCACGACCTGCCCGTCGGGCAGACGGACCGAGCTTCCGTCCACTGCCACCCGGGGCCCCGTCGACTCGGCCCGCTCGGCCCGCTCGGCCGCGGACTGTTCTCGCAATCCCTCCAGCAAGCCACGCGCGACCCGGGGCGACAAGGGTGCACCTCCCGAGCCGAGCTCCAGCAGGCGGGAGACGAGCACATCGAGCGGGTCGCTCTTGACCAGATAACCGGAAGCGCCCGCTCGGATCGCGGCGTCCACCTCCTCCCGGCTGTCGTGCACGGTGCACATGACGATGGGCAGCTCGGGGCGCTGGGCGTGCAGGAATCGCGTGCCGTCCAGGCCCGACTCGCCGGGCAGACCGAAGTCCATCAGCACCACGTCCCACTGCTGCAGTCGCTCCGGCTCGCGCTCGAGGGCCGTCCGCAGGTCCTCGACCGAGTCGAACGCCCCGCCGAAGCCGAGATCGGGGGTCAGCTCGATCATCGTCTTCAGGGCGTCGCGCATGGCCGCCTGATCTTCGACGATCGCGACTCGGATGGTGCTCATGCCGATGCCTCCGGTCGACGGCCGACCCGTCGCCACCCGCGGCGCAGGCGGAAGTGGGCCTCCACTCGAGTGCCACCGACCGCCCCGGGTAGGACCTCGAGTCGACCACCGACCCCGCGCATGCGGGTCTCCATGCCCCCGAGGCCACGCCCGCGATCGGGGGCCGGCGCACGCACCAGGGGCAAGCCCACCCCGTCGTCCACGATGGTCAGCCGTACCCCTTCGGCCCCCCGCTCGACTCGAACCTCCACCTGCGTCGCCTGGGCGTGGCGAGCCGCGTTGTTGAGCGCCTCGAGCCCGACCAGCTGGAGCGCGCGCAACACATCGATGTCGACCGGGAGTTCAGCCAAGCCCGGATCGCAGCGACAGGGCCGCAGCGCGGGGTCGAAGTCGGCGAGGATGCTCGACGCACGGTGGTCCAGATACTCGATGAGGGCGCCGAGGGTGTTGCTACGCGGCGACAGCGACCAGACGATCGCCGACACGCCATCGCCGAGTTCGTGGGCCTCGGTGGCGATCCGCCCGGCCAGCTCTTGCGTGCGCCGCGGGGAGAGCCCCCGACGGATGAGCCCCGCGAGCAGCCCCATCGCCGCCAGCCCGGCCCCCAGCTCGTCGTGGATGTCCATCGCGACCTGGGTCCGCAAGCGCTGAGCCCGAGCGGCTAGCTCGCTCCGCGCCCGCGCAATGGCCAGCGCCAGCGAGACGCAGCCCACCAGCGCCAGCGCCCACACCCAGCGGCGCTCGTACCAGGGCTGCGGCACGTGCACCCAGATCACGCTGGGCTGCTTGCTCCAGCGCTCGGCGTCGAGGCTCGCCGCCAGCTCGACCCGGTGGGGACCCGGGGGCAGCGAGGCGAGCACGATCGAGGGCGCGGAGCTCGGAGCGGACCACGGGCGCTCGTCCACCCGATGCCGATAGCGAAGCTGCGCCGGAGCGCGGTAGTTGGGGCTCGACAGGTGCAGGGTGACCGTCTGTTCGCCGTGCTCGAGGTCGACGCGATCGCCCTGCACCGCCCGACCGTCGACGAGAAGTTCGCTGACCCACACCGCGGGCGGCGGCGGCTCGGCCTGCTGCCGCACGCGGGCCGGGATCTGAAGCAGGCCAGTGTCCCCGGCCAGATAGAGCGTGCCGTCCTCGAGCTCGAGCACGTCGGCGATGGCCGAGAGGCTCCGCCCCAACCAATCCGGCACGGACTCGACGATGCGCAGTCCCTCGGGCTCATCGACGACGCGGACCACCGCCCCGATGCCCGCGACCCAGCTGCCGCCCGCCGGGGAGTGGCTGAGCCCCCGTAGATCCCCCAGCCCGATCGCCTCGCTGCCGGGCACGACCCGAGGCTCGCCATCGACGAACTCGAGCAGGCCTTCGTAGCGGTCGGCCAGCCAAACGCGGCCGCGGGCGGTCTCGTGCAGGTCTTCGATCGAACCCAGCGACGGAGGCAGGGTGTGGCAGGTCCAGCTCGCCTCGCCTGCGAGCACTCCGGGCACGGACGCCCAGCAAGTCTCGCGCCCCGCCGCCACCCACAGCACGCCGTCTCGCGTCTCCACGATCGATCGCACCTGGTTCGACGGGGCAAGGGGATGCTCGGCGACGGCGCGCGGAGTTTCGTCGGGCCGCCCCAGCGCATACAGCTGCGCCCCCACCGTCAGCCAGTGACGACCGGCCTGGCCCACCGCGCAGCCGAAGGTCCACGGGTCGCCCTGCGCGGCGGGGTGGAGCCGATGCTCGCCCGCGTCGTCCCACGCGATCCAGTGCAGGTCCCCCGTGACGGTGCTTCCGACCATGCTCCACAGCGCGCCGTCGGGGCCGTGGCAGATCCGCCCCTTGCCGATGAGGGGCGAAGCGTCGTCCACCGCCCCTCCCTCGCGCACGCGGTAGAGCCCGTTCCAGCTGCCGACCCAGACCTCCCCGTCACGGGCGACCACCGAGCGCGCGGAGATCGGGTTGGAGCCCTCGGTCAGCGGCCACCGACGAAGGTCGGGATCGGGCAAGTGGGCGAGGCCCCGGAAGTTGGTCGACCACAGCGAACCATCCGAGCTGGCGAGGATGCGCCCCGTGTTGCCCGTGGGCGAAGTGGCCTCGATGATCTCGACGCCGCCGTCTCGGTCGACGACGGCCAGGTGCAACGAGAACGCGACCCACAGCGTGCCCTCGCGAAAGGTGAGGTCCTTGGCGACCTCGGGGCGCTCGAGCACCATGGATGCGCCTTCGGGACTCAACCTCCAAAGGCGCGTGGGCGAGCGCTCGAGCAGCCACGTGATGTCGCCATCGAACGCCGCCCGATGAACGACGACTCCGTCCAAGACCCGCCGCGGAGCACTGCCCGGCGACCACACAAACGCGGCGTTCGCCGTGGCGAGCAGCAGCTCGCCGCGACCGGTCACGAACACCCGCCGCAAGGGCTCGCCGTCGACCGACTCGAGCCGACGGCGCCACCCTGCGTCGTCGCCCCGGGCCCACAGCTCGCCGTCGATGATCGCGAGCAGCTCCCCTTCGCCCGCATCGGCGAGGTGCTCGGCCCGTAGCGCGGCGCCGTCCGGACCGAGCATGGCGTCCGTGGTGCCGTCGTGCCAGGCCGAGACCGCACCGCCGAACACCCGAATCGTCAGGTCCGTACCCTCGCGGGGGAGAATCTGTTGGACCGCCTGCGACGGCCCGGGCAGCTCCCACGACCGCATGCGCGCCCCGTCGTAGGTCGCCACCCAGCCCGAGCCACCGATCCACAGCGCCCCCCGCTGGTCCTGGGTGACCTCGGTGGTCCAGTTCGAAGGCAAGCCCTCGGTGACCGTGACCCACTCGGTCGCCAACTCGGGGCCGTCGCCGCGGGCCAGGACGGCGGCGAGACACAGCGTGGCCCACATCGAGGCGCAGTGTATCAACTCTCCTGCTTCGCTCTCCGGGCTCCGACCCCGTCATGCATCCGCCGAATCAAGGCTCGATGCCCATCTCGCGCAAGCTCGACCGCAGATCCGCGAGCCCCCGGTACACCAGGTTCTCGGCCCGCTTGGTGCCGCAATCCAGCTGTCGCGCAATCTCGGGAACGGAGTGCCCTTGCAGGTACGACACCACGGCCCGACGGCGGCTCGCGATCAGCCGCCCCAGGCAAACCCCGATGGCTTGGCCGATCTCTCGGCCCGCCACCTGCACTTCGGGCTGGAGCCCTCGGGCCGGGACGGCGCCGGACTGATGATGCGACAGGCTCGTCTTGAGCCGCTGCTGGCTCTTTTGCCGACGCACGTGATCGACGACGGCGGACTGAGCCACCCGCCACTGGTAGGACGGCGTCAGGACCCGAGGGCCCTCGGTCGCCTCCAGGGCCCGATGCATGCGCAGGAGCACCTGTTGCGTGATGTCGTCGACGTGCGGATCCAGGTCGCGTGGACATAGCCGTCGCACCACGGTCCCCAGCGCATCCTCGACGTCGCGGACGCCTCTCGGATACGAGGCAACCGAGACCGTGGGCTCCATTCCAGCGTGCATCGATCGCCGGAATAGCACCTCTACCCCCCGTTTTCGGGGGTCTACGGGCGACCCTCAGGAACTCTCAGGGTCGTCGCCCACGGCCGCGTGCGAAGCGCAAACGCGACTGCGATGGCCGTCAGCCCCCGACCAGGCCCAGCCCGTACTGCTCGCCCTGCAGCGTCAGGCGCGACGCCGTCACTTCCCACGTGACCGGCTGCGCCCCGTACACCAGGCCCAGCACCACGCGCTCGAGCTCCTGCGCGAGCTCGTCGACGCAGCCGGCTTCGGTGACCCCGACGTCGACGAAGGTGAGCTCGTTGCCCGACACGGAGTACGTGCCCGAGCCCGAGTTGCACCCGGTGTTCACCTGGACCGTGCCGTCATCGCCGAACACGATGGTCGCCGGCTCGGGCCACGCCGCGTTGCTGGCCACCTCGCCGTCGATGAGCGTGTCGACGGTCCAGGTCTGCCCGGCAAGCGCCAGGTCGGGCGTGGCGACCTCTTGGTCGAGATACTCGATGCGAATGCCCCCGCCCTCGAGCACCACCCCTTGCTCTTGAATGGTGATGGCCGGGCTGGAGCCGAGGAAGCCGAAGTACCACTCGTCTTGCGCGAGCAGAGCGGGTTCGCAGCCGATCTCCGTCTGAGCGGCGTCGGTCATGACGAACACCCCGTCGTTGATGGAGTAGGAGCCGCTGAGCGAGTTGCACCCCGCCGACCCGCTCACGCCCGAGCCCTCTTGAAAACGGAGCGACAGGTTGGCGACGCCGCCCTCCAGCGGCCGATCGGCGCCGTTTTCCGTGACCGACTGCGACAGGAACGTACGGTCTTCGAGCGAGGCACTGTTGCCGTTGCCACCGCCGACGGTCGCACACGCGAGCGAAAGCGCGGGAAGGGCCACGAACAGGAGGCGAGACGGGGACATGGGTCCACCTTGGCACCGACGCGAACGGACCGCCAGTGCGGCGTCAGTCGGCCATGATCACGCGATTGCGCCCCGACTGCTTCGCTCGATACATCGCGGCGTCGGCCCGGGCGACCAGGGACATGCGGGACTCGCCCGGCTTCCGCTCGGCCACGCCCACGGAGATGGTAACCCGCAGGTCCTCGCACGCGGGGGTGAGCACGGAGTTTTCGATGGTGGTGCGAGCACGCTCGGCGACGACGCGGGCCCCGTCGACCTCGACCTGGGGCAAGAGCAGCACGAACTCCTCGCCGCCGTAGCGGACCACCGAGTCGTGCTGGCGCACCACCTCACCGAGGATCCGCCCCACCGCCTTGAGCACCTCGTCGCCCACCGCATGGCCGAGCTCGTCGTTTACCCGCTTGAAGTGATCGACGTCGACCATGGCCACCGCCAGCGGCATGGCGCGGCCCCGGGAGCGCACGAGCGGCTCGATCTCGGGCAGCTTGCGATCGAAGCCCCGGCGATTGAGCACCCCGGTGAGCGGATCGATGCCCGACAGCTGCTCGAGCCGCGCCGCCTCGACCCGCGGGGCACAGATGGCGGCGATGAGGGTGGCGAGCTGCTCGTGGTGCGGGCTGAGCTGGTCTTGCTCGGGGTGGACCGCGGACAGCACCCCCATGCAGCGCGAGCCCGCCACCAGCGGGACGCCGAGGAACGAGCCGATCTTGCGGGTGAGCCCCGGCTTGGCGACGAAGCGCGGGTCCTCGTGGGCCCGGCCGAGACACAGCGACTCGGCGTTCTGCACGATCCACCCGATGAGGCCCTCGCCCGAGACGAAGTCGACCTCGCCGTCGGCGTGACGCGATTGCCCCGAGCGCACCGCGGTGATGAGCCGCGTGCCCGTGGGGTCGAGCAGGCGCACGCTGGCGTAGGGCACGTCGAGCAGGCGCACGGCATGGTCGACGATCATCTGCAGCATCGGCTCCACGCCTTGGGGCTGCTGGAGGTCGAGCGCGAGCGTGGTGAGCTGCGTGAGCTGCTCCGCCGTGCGCTCGGGCCGGTCCGAGTCGTCGGGCGTGATCATCGAAAGCGCGTGCATCCTTGCCGCGGTTTAGCACCGATGACCAGGGGATCCGCGACCAAGCGGTCCCTCGCCCAAAATGGGATGCTTTGGCGGCCCGGCTAGCGATCGGCGCCCGCGACGTCCGGGGACCCCGCACGCGAAGGCCGACGATCACCATCGAGATCGACCGGGGGATCGCCCACCTCCCAGCGCGCCACGTCGGTGAAGGGATGACCGTCGGCGAGGTGAAAATCCCCGGAGCCGGGGGACACGAACCACGCCACGTCGAAAGTGCCAACCGGCACCACGCCTTCACCCATGAAGGCCGAGTCCGTCGCGCTGGTCTCGACCACGAGGTCGGGGCAGTCCACCGAACCGGTCTGCACCCCCACCACGATGCCGTTGCGAATCGAGCCGTTGCTCGCCCCTGTACACAGGATGGAGCTCACCGCCGTGCCGTCGTTGCCGGCCAGGGTCACATAGCGCAGATCGAAGCTCGAGTCGGTCACCCGCAGCGCCTGGGCGTCGACCAGCGCGTTGCCGTTGGCGCCCAGCACGGAGTTGTCGGCCTGGAGCAGAGCGCCGTTGGTCAGCGCGATGCCTCCGCCCACGTTGAGCACGACCCGGAACTCGTGCAAATGCAGCACCGACCCCACCACCGAGATGGCATGTGTCCCCAGGCTGCCCTCGACGCGCCCGCCCTGCAGATAGGCCACCGCGCCGCCCGAGACGGTGATCGGTGCCCCGATGCCCGAGCCGGTCAGGCGCGGCGGCTCCTCGTCGGCCGACAGCACCGCCACCACCCGGCCCGCCGCGAGCACGAGATTCTCCGCGTAGGCGGCCCCGAACTCCCGGGCCGCGACCCGCAGGGTGCCCAGCTGGCCCACGCCGATGTTCGCCATGGCATCGGCGAAGGTGCAGTAGGGGCTGGCTTCGCTGCCGTCGGCGATGCCGCAATCTCGGGCATCACCATCGACCCACCACACCCGATCGACCGGCAGGCAGCTCCCGGCCTCGAGGTGACACGCGCTGTCGGGGCACTGGCCATGGCGCGTGCACGCGACACAGGTGCCGGTCGGCACATCGCACGCGGGCGTCGCCCCCTCGCAGGCGCTCGTGTCTTCGGCCGTGCATGCCACACACGCGTCCTCGACACATAGGGGCCGGTCGGGGAACGATTCGACGCACGCGGCGTTCGGGTCGTCGGTCGCGCTGCAGGGCACGCAAGTGTCCTCGCGACAGAACGGGCTCGCCGCGGGGCACGAGGCGTCGTCGCGACAGCCCGGGGCCGGCCCGGTGGTCGTATCGTCGGCGCCGGTCGCGGTCATCGAGGGTAGCTCGTCGCCCGCGGTGGTGCCCATGCCCGTCGTGGGGGCGGGACCGGTACCCGAGGTCGGCTCCGGGCACTCGTCGAGTTCTTCTGCGGTCAGGCCCCCGCCGCACGGGCTATGACACGACGGCGGTGGTTGCTCGGCCACGCACCCGTTGCCGAAGGGGCTGTTCTTGCACCCCGCGCTGCAATACGGCAGCAGGGTTCCGAGCGCGGCACAGGTCGCGTCGCCCTCGAGCAACGAGCAGTGGGCCCCGTTGATCCCCGGGGAGGGGCAGCCGGTCAGCAATACGATCGAAGGTAGAGTCCATACGAAGTTCTCGATGTTCATCGGGTTGTTCTCGAGGCCCGCCGACGGGCGCGGCGTTCGGAGACCAGCAGGGCGACCCCGGTGACCACCGCGGCCGTGCCCACGGCGAGGGCAGCGATGGCGGGAGGCCGACCGTCGAAGCGGCTTGGCGCCAGCTCGGTGCGAACGGCCGCCATGCCGAGCCAGAAACCGCCGCCGGCTCCGATGGCGAGCGCCCCCGCGACGAGCGAGCCGACTCCAGCGCGCCCGCGGGGGCTCAGGCCAGAAGGCGGAGCCACGGGGGGTGGAGCGGCCGCGGGTCGTACCGCTGGGCACGCGGGCAATGGCGCACGTGGGCGTACCGGAGGGGGCGTTTCGATGGCTTCGACCACGCGGTGACGCACGTGGGCCACCAGCTCCCCGTGGGTACAGGGGCACTCGGTGATCGTGCGGCGACCGGCGAAGTCCACCTGCACGCGAAAGCCGAGCAGCTCTCCGCCGATGTGGATCGCCACCGGTCCCGCCGCGGGGCCCTCGGGCGACCGCTCGCTCAGCGTACGGGCCACGTCCGACTCGAGGCGATCGCCGAGCAGGGCCCCATCGGCGATCTGGGCGTCGACGGTCACTTCGACGGACGGGGACACCACGAGAAGGTTCGACACGATCAAGGCGACGATGGCATTCATGGTTCGGCTCCGGCGGGGGGCGTACGGCGGCTACGGCATCGCTGCACCAGCCGCACGAGCTCGGGCGCCTGGGCCTCGGCCCCTTCGCGTGCACAGGCGTCGAAGCGGCGTTGTTCGATCCACGCGGTGAGACGCAGTCGAAGCCGCTGCTCCGGGTCGGGCCAGCAGCGTCGCTCGGCGGTGGCGCGCAGGACTCGAGGCCAGGCCCAACGACGAGCGGCCGCCGTGGCCTCGGCTCGTTGGGCGCGACAACGTGAATCGGACGAAGGCTCGGGTGGTCGCGACGTCGCGGTGGTCGTTCGTTCGGGAGACTTGCGAGGGTCGATGGGTGAACGCGCCGTGCTCGTGCGACGAACCGTGGTCGGCCGCCGCGCGAGGGGCTCGGCTTCGACCTCGCGTTCCGAGGTGGTCGCGTCCGAAGCGGCGACGGTAGCCAAGCCCGGACGAACGGACTCGTCTCTTCGCTCCGGCATCGGCGGTCGCTGGGGCACCGCCACGCTCACCGCCTCGGCCTCCGTCTCCCGCGGCTCACCCGCGCGCAGCCCCGACCGTTCGTCAACCGGAGGCACCACCGAGGGAGTCGCGGCCGCCCCCGCCAACAACATCGAGACCAACGCCACGCCACCGCCCAACCCCCGCCACGACCGCCGCCGGGGCGCCGCCCGCTCGAGCACCTCACCGCGCGTCGCCGCTCGCGGCAGAGGCATCAGCGGCACCACCTTGGCCTGCGAGACCAGGGCATCGTCGACTTCCCGCAGCCGCGCCCCCACTTCGGCCGCAGCCGGTCGCGAGCGAGAGTCGGGCTCGAGGCACGCATCGACCACCGCCCGCAGCCCCCGGGGCCCCGCGCCGACGAGCGGAGCCACCCGAGCGCCCGCGAGATGGCGCGCCTCGAGCTCGCTGCGGGGCACGGTGGCGTGAGGGTCTTCGCCGGTCAGCATCTCGTAGAGCAGCCGGCCGAGCGCATACACGTCCATGGCCGGGTGCGGCGGCTGCCCGCGAAACTGCTCGGGCGCCATGGTGGTCAGCGTGCCGGGACGCTCGTGCAGCCGGGTGATCCGCGAACCAACCGGGTCGGGCTCGACCAAGGCCGCCAGCCCGAAGTCGACGAGCACGGGCGTCGCGTCGGCGCCGTGGCTGCGGAGCAAGATGTTGCGCGCGGTGAGATCGCGATGCACCACGCCGACCGCGTGCGTCACCGCCAGCGCGTCGGCCAAGCCGAGCCCGAGCGCCACCACCCGGGGCACGGGCACCCGCAATGCCATCGCCACCCGAAAGGCCAGCGTGGGACCCTCGATCCACTCGACGCACAGGAACGGTCGCCCGCACAGCTCCGGCAATCGGCCCGCCCCGAGCGCCTGCACCAGCCCCGGGTGCCGCGGTAGGCGAGCGGTGAGCCGAACTTCGCGGGCAAAGCGATGCTCACCGTCGCGGCGGCGGTGCATCACCTTGAGCGCGACGTCCCGCGCCGCCCGACGATCGTGCACCCGATACACGGTGCCCATGCCGCCGCGCCCCAGCTCGGCCCGCACCACGAATCGACCCGCGCCCACCACCGAACGCGGTCGCAGCTCGGGAGGCTCGCCGTCGTGCCCGGCCTCGAAGGGGTTCACGAGCCGCCTCCCCGGGCGATCGCCAGCACGATCCACACCGATAGACCGCCCAGCACCGCCCACACCAAGCGCTTGGCCACCCGTCGCCCGCGCGCGTTGGGAGACCACCGGCGCAGCCCCAGGCTCGCCAGCGGTCGACGCATCGCCATGGCACCGGGCCACCCGCGGGAGGGACTCGAGCCCGCCCCCCCGATCGAGGACTCCCGGGCGGCTCGCTGGGCGCCCTCGTCCCAGCGCTCTTCCGAGCCGGACGGGGCCAACCACGCCGTGGCCGATTCGTCGAGCGACCCCCGGGGGCTGCGCGGCCAGGGCTCGGTGTCTTCGCGCTCGAGCGCCTCGTCGTCACTGCCACGAGCGGCCGAGGTGCCCGCGGTGGACGACGCCACCCGATGGGCCATCACCTGCTCGGTCGATCGAGCCCGCACCACCGCCTGGCTCTCGCCCGCGGTGACTCCCGCGCCTTGGCTCGCGCTCGCCTCCGGCTGCGACGCCCGCGACGACACCACGTACGGCACGGTGGCCTGCGAGACCCGGGGCTCTACCGTGCCTTGCCCCTCGTCCTCGATCCGCCGACGCAGTTCGTCGAGCAGCTCGCTGCGCACCCCCAACGAGAGCAGCTGGGTGAGCCCCGACCGCGGCTCACCGAAGACCTGCCGATACAGCGACTCGAGCTGTAGCCGACGGTTGCGATACCCGGGCCACGACGCGAGGGTGGTGAGCGCCTGCCGGGCCGTCTTGATGCGCAGCTCGACCCGCGGCTCGAGCAAGCCGCGGCGCAACGACTCGATGACCTCGGGCACGCGCCGCTGCAGCCGCGGGATGCCGCCTTCGAAGATGGAAGCGATGAGCGCCTGATCGTCCTCGCACTCGCGGCGGAACTTCTGCCCTTCGAGCAGCTCGTGCAAGATGGCCCCGATCGCGAACAAGTCGGAGGCCGCCTCGGGCCGGCCCCGGGCCTGCTCTCGCGACAAATACCGCAGCGTGCCTCGCAGCCGCGGCCCCGCCCCGTCGCCGATCCCCGGGCCCAGCCCGGCCAGGCCGAAGTCCATGAGCTTGACCTCGCCGCGGGAGGTGATCATCGCGTTGCCCGGCGAGATGTCGCGATGCACCACGCCCTGCTCGCACCCGGCCACGGAAAAGTCGTGGGCGTACCCCACCGCATCGAGCAAGGCCCCGACCACGTGCATCGCCTCGGGGACCGCCAATGGTTGGCCTCCCGCCGCCTGTTGCACCCGCCGCCAAAACGTGCCCAGGTCGACGCCATCGACCCACTCCATGGCCATGAACAATCGACCGCCCACCACCCCCACATCGAAGACGGACACGATGTTGGCGTGGCTGAGCATCATGGCCAGGCGCCCTTCGGCGACGAACAGCTCGCGGTAGCGGGCATCGTCGGCGAACACGGGGCGAATGACCTTGATCGCACAGGGTTTGATCGCCCCCTCGACGCCGATGCGGGCCGCCGCCCAGACCTCGCCCATGCCCCCTTGGCCCAGCTGGCAAAGCAGCTCATAGCCCGCCTGGCGTAGCTGCCCCCGCCCCGGCCGGGCACTGGTGCCGTCTTCCATCACTCGCATCGAGCCACGCGACCAATCAATGGTCTCGACGTCGATGTACCACCTGTCGACACGAGTGTGAACCGGGCATGTTCACCCACCAACACCACACTTTCTCGTCCTATGAATCTACATCTTCATTCGACACAGTTCGTCTCGATCATCGGACGACTGGCACTTTGTAATCCACCCGCGCTGGCACGGAACATGCCCCGAACGGCCTCAGCGGGCCAGAAATCGAGAATTCACACTTCCTGTGTCGTTGAATGGGAGCAACCGGTACCGACTGAACCAGTTGAGCGAAGAAAACGAAGCACGATTCTCGAATCTACCGATGCGCTTGCCCAATTCGCCTAATCAAGACCGGGGGCCAATAGACCGCACCGGTACCAAATCTCCCACTAACACAGTCAGATCCAGCGTGATATCAACCCGCGACATGACGGATACGGTGGATCGCACGGCCGCGACGACGCGGACCGAACGAACGGCCACGGTCGTTCGCAAGCTGAGAAGCGTCAAGCTGCGCCGCCTCGACGGGCCCGATGCAGGGGCGGCCCAGACCTTCACCGTCCCGCGCATCACGGTCGGGCGCAGTCGAGCCTGCCACATGTTGGTGGCCGACGCCTCGGTGAGCGCCCTGCACTTCGAGCTGAGGATTCGAGGCGAGCACGTGGAGCTGCGCGACCTCGACAGCACCAATGGCACCCGCATCGGCGACCGCCGCATCTATCACGTCGAGCTCCACCCCGGCGACCGCTTCCGGGCAGGCGACGTGGGGTTCGAGCTGCTCGAGGCGGCCGAGGTCGAGGTCCCCGTGTCCGCCGACGACCGCTTCGAAGAGATGTGGGGCGACAGCCCGATGATCCGCGAGGTCTTCGCCCAGCTCGATGGCCTGGCCGGCGCCACCATGGACGTGCTGATCGCAGGAGAGACGGGCACGGGCAAGGAGGTCGCCGCTCGCTCGTTGCACCAACGCTCGGGTCGCACGGGCAGCTTCGTCGTCTACGACTGCGCCAGCCTGGCCCCGCACGCGCTCGAGCTGGCCTTCGAAGAAGCCGACGGCGGCACGCTGCTGCTCGACGAGCTGTCCGAGCTGCCGCCCGAGCAACAGCCTCGCTTGCTCCGCATGCTCGATCGCCGCGAGGTCCGGCGCAGCGGAGAGCTGCGCGAGCGGCTGGTCGACGTGCGCATCGTGGCCTCGACCCGGGCCGACCTGCCCAAGCACGTGGTCGCCCAGCGCTTCCGCGAGGACCTGTACTTCCGGGTGGCCCAGGCCATCGTCGAGCTGCCGCCCTTGCGCGAGCGGGGCGACGACGTCGAGCTGCTCGCCGCCCATTTCGTGGCGGAGCAAGCCAGCCTCCAGGGCTCCCGTCCCCTCGATCTCGCCGAGGATGCCCGTCATGCCCTCCGCGAGTATCGTTGGCCCGGCAACGTCCGCGAGCTCCGCAACGTGGTGCAGCGCGCGGTGCATCTCGCTCGGGGCCCGCGGATTCGGGCGGCCGACCTCGCCCTCAGCGACCACGGCGATCTCATGGGTCTCGAGGAGCTGCTCGCCCTGCCCTATCGCGACGCCCATACCCAGCTCGACCGCTACTACCTGCGCCGCATCATGACCGAGACCCGCGGCAACATCACGCGCGCGGCCCAGCGCTTGGGCACCAGCCGACGTTCGCTTCGCGAGCGACTCAAACGCCTCAACCTGTACTCGGCCGAGTAGCGGTCGCCGGTCCGCTCAAAACCGCAGCGACACCGAGACGCCGCCCGCCGGACGTCGCACCGAGGCCCACGGTCGCACCGAAAACGCGACGTTGTTGGCCTTCCACTTGCGATAGTCGCGATTGATTCGAATCCCCCGCGCGAGCAAGAAGCCCGACGTCCCCGCCAGCAGGGCGGCGAATCCAAACGAGAGGCCCGCTGCGATCGCCCCGTTGGTCTCGGGCGAGAGCACCGTGCACTCGGGACCGGAGATGGTGCCGTTCTGACAGTCGATGGCGCGTTGCCTCGAGGTCGTGATCTCCCAGATGCCGCGCCCGACGAGCAGACCCGACGTCGCCAGTACCACCGAACCCAAGCTCAGCTCGAGCACGCCGCGGCGCTCGCCGCCTTCGGAGCGATCGATGTCGGCGCGTCGTGCTTGCCGTCGCTCCTTGCCCTTCTTCTTCTGGGGCACAATCTGCGTCGGTTTCGCGGCGTGGGCCGTGCGCACGGGGGCGGCGATCGCCACCATCGTTCCCCCGACGACGGAGGCACGGACGCCGATCGCCATGCGACGAGACCAACTCACCAACCCACGGTACCGCACCTCGACCGGCAAAGCGGCTTGCCAGTGGCCACACGGACCGAAGCCACCGCCGCACTCTGCAACGGTACGAACGGTGAGATCCCTTGCCTCCACTCAAGGGTTCCGGGCACTTCGGCCGACCGGCCACGTGGCACCCGCGTTGCAGTACTTCAGGGCGCAATGCTCATGGTCGGCGGATTGGTCTTGGGAGCGCTCATCTCCACCTCCAGCGCAACGGGCGCTCCTTCGGGAGAGCCGCTCGCCGATCCCTTCGTCGCGGATGCCACGGAGGTGGCCGCGCGCGTCGTTCAGGAGCCGCAGGACCTGCGGAACCCCTTCGAGCGCGACCGGGACCAGCTGCCCGCCAACAAGCGCAAGCGCCTCGTCTCCAATGCCGCCTCCGCCGGTCTGCGCGATCCGTTCCGCGCCAAGCGCCAAAACTCGCGCCTCACGCCGAAGCCCGAGGATCTCCGCAGCCCCTTCGATGGGACGCGATCGCAGCGGTTGGTGCCCGCCCCGGCCACCAAACAGAGTTCCGACCCCAATTTGCGCGATCCCTTCGCGATCTGAGCGCATCGCACCGCTGGATCGTCGCTAAACGCAACGCTCGCCGGGTCTTCTCGCCGAGCGTTGCTGGATCCCACAACCCACACAATCTCTCGACATTGAACCCCTTCTTTCTCCTATATTGTATGGGTGAAAGATTGGGATGCCCGAGTCGCGTCAGGGGACAAACCCCGCTATGTCGCGATCGCCGATGCATTGAGTGCCGACATTGCGGACGGCCGGCTCGCCGCCGGGCAGCAGCTGCCCACCCATCGCGACCTGGCTGAGACGCTGGGGGTCACCGTGGGCACGGTCAGTCGCGCGTATCGCGAGGCGGAGCATCGAGGTCTGGTGGTCGGCGAGGTCGGCCGCGGCACCTTCGTTCGGCGCCCCAGCTCCGGCGCCGACCCGGGCTCCGATGCTCGCGGCGGGCTCATCGATCTGGGGGTCAACTCGATGCGGATCCCCGATGGTTCGATGCTCGTGCCGCAAGCGCTGACCGAGCTGGCGCGCGACCCCGCCGTCGTTCGATTGCTCGAGGACTATCAACCTCAAGCGGGCCTGCCCGAGCATCGCGAAGCCGGGTCCAGCCTCATCGCCGAGGCAGGCTGGAAGGTGCACCCCGATCGCGTGCTCGTGTGTGCGGGCGCTCAGCATGCGACCACCGTGGCGCTGATGGGGCTGTGCCAGCCCGGGGACACCCTCCTGACCGGGGCGCTCACCCACCCCACCTTGATGGCGCTGGCCCGAACGCTGCGCTTGAACCTGGTGGGCGTGGCGCTGGACGAGCAGGGCATCGAGCCGAGCGCGTTCGAAGACGCCTGCATCGATCACCGACCGCAGGCGCTGTACTGCATGCCGACCCTGCACAACCCCACCACGCGCACCATGAGCGCGGAGCGGCGCGCCACGATCGCCCAGATCGCGCTGCGCTACGACGTGGCAGTGCTCGAGAGCGACGTGCACGGGTTCATGGCCGAGGACTCGCCCCCGCCGCTGTCGTCGTGGATGGACGCGGAGTACGGCTACTACCTCACCAGCTGCTCCAAGCGCATCGCCCCCGGCCTGCGGGTGGGCTACCTCGTCGTGCCCCGCGGTGAGCAGGGTCGGTTCCTCGACGCCCTGTGGAGCACCACCGGGATGGCACCGCCGCTCATGGCCGAGATCGCGAGCCGATGGATCCGCGACGGCACGGCGGCTTCGCTGGCCGAGGCCCGGCGGGCCGAGAGCGCCACCCGTCAGGGCATCGCCCGGGCCGTGCTGCACGACCACCCCTTCGAGTGCCAATCCACCGCCGGTCATGCCTGGCTGCCCTTGCCCCCCGCGTGGCGGGACACGGCGAGCTTCGTGGGTCGGGCCATGGCGGCCGGAGTCGCGGTCACCCCTCGGGATGCCTTCGCCGCAACGAAGGGGGGAGCGCCCGCGGTCCGGCTCTCGCTCGGGGCCCCGCCCTCGCGCGAGATCGTGCGCCGCGGTCTCGAGATCGTGGCCGAGCTGCTCCACGGCGTGCATCCGCTCCGCGTGGTGTAGGCCAGTGCTAAGCTTGGAACGCCCATGGACGACTGGGAGTTGCTCGAAGCCTGGCGCCGCGGCGACCAAAAGTCCGGTCAGAAGCTGCTGAAGCGCTACCTGGGCGTGCTCACCCGGTTCTTCCGCAACAAAGTCAAAAACCACGAGGACGCGGCCGACCTCGTCTCGGAGACGATGCTCGCGTGCACGCGGGCGCGACAGAACGTGCGGGATGCGGGCGCGTTCCGATCGTTCCTGTTCTCGTGCGCCATGAATACGCTGCGGCTGTACTACCGCAAGAAGGTCAAGCGGAACCGCGAGCTCGACGACTTCGAGGACATCTGCGTGGGTGAGTCCGAGGTCCCGCTGTCTCCCACCTCGATGATCGCGATTCGGCGTGAGGGTCAGCTGCTCGTTCGGGCGCTTCGCCGACTCCCGCTCGACCAACAGATCGCGCTCGAGCTGACCCACATCGAGGGCCTCAATGGACCGGAGATCGCCGAGCTGCTCGGCGTGCCGCAGCAGACCATCTACGCCCGCCTGCGGCGAGGGGCCGAGAAGCTGCGCAAGCTGGTGGCCGAGCTCGCCGAGTCGCCCGACATCGCCGAGAGCACCATGACCGGGCTGCAAACCTGGGCCGCGCAGGTTCGCAACGAGCTGTCCTCCGACTGACATCCTGGCCGACCGTCACGGGCGACTTCGATCGAGCGCGAACGATGCGCGATCGCGTGGTTCCGAAACGACACGGGTTGCGCGGCCGATTTCGAGGCTCGTGAGGCCATGGTACCCATGCTCGATGGCACGGCAATGGCTCGCCGCTCTCGGCATGGCGATGGTGCTGACGCTCCCGGGCGTCGGCTGCAAGAAAGACGAACCCGCCTCGACCGAGGACGACAGTGGGTCCTCTTCGAGTTCTTCGAAGGGCAAGAAGAAGAAAAAGGCCTCCGCTCGGCTGGACGCGGAGTCCCTCGACGAGATCGGCGAGCAGCCCGGCTTCATCGAGGGCGCCCCCGTCTACGCCGCCGTCTCGGCCCGCCATGCCCAGCAGTTCATCCAGCAGCTGCCGCTGCCCGGGGAAGCCATGCGGGAGATGTCCGAGGCTCGCCGCGAGATCGGCTTCAACCCGCTGACCGACGACATGCTCCAGCAGTTCGCGATCCCCGAAGACGCGGTGATCAGCATGAGCCTGGGTCGCCCCGCGGGGGCCGAGCACCGCGACGCGGTACGAACCGGCGTCCTCCGAGACGCTCGCTTCCTCGAGCGCGTGGCCGAGGTCATGGCGGCCGATTCCGGGGTCGCCGTGGAGCGAGCCGAGCCCGAAGTCATCAAGGAAATCGTCGTCCCGGAACTCGAGGAGGAGCCCCTTCCGATGCCCGAGCCCCCGCCTCCGGGCGGCGTGCTCGGTGGGGTTCCGGGTGGTGTGCCCGGCGGCGTTCCGGGTGGTGTGCCCGGCGGCGTCGTGGGAGGCGTCGCGTATGACCCGACGCCGCCACCCATGAGCGCGGGCGAGCGCCGCGAGGTCGAAGAGCTGCTCGGCCACGCCGACGCCATGGCACTGCAGTTCCGCTTTCATATCCCCAGCGACGAGCCCGAGAAGCTCTTCGGCTTCATGCGTCGCGTCATCCCCAGCGGCCCGAAGCGTCGCGGCGAGGAGGCCTGCCGCGACCTCGAGGTCGAGCTGTGCACGCTGGGCGGCCGCGAGCTGATGGTGATGCACCGCGACGGCAAGGCCGCCGTCTTCGACCTGTTCGTGTTCGGCGGCCGCTACGACGCGCCCCCCAAGCCCAAGGCCGAGACCGCCAAAGCGGGGATGAAGGCCGGCCCCGCGAAGCTCGAGGCCCTCGAAGGCATGGCCGGGCACGGCAGCCTCTACATCGACGGCGAGCGCGTGGTGGAGATGTTCGAGCACCAGCGGATCGCGGCGACCATCCGCGGCCTCGACGGCGCCTACGACGGAGCGCAGACCGACATCAAGCGGAGGCTCGACGCCGCCAAGGCCCTCCGCCGCATGCTCGAGGCCCCGCGCCTGTTCGACGGCATGCTCGCCAACGCCACCTACGAGCGCGACCGCATGCAGCTGCAGATGACCTGGACGCTGCGCGAGGACCAACAGGAGCTGGCCGAGCGCACCCTGGCCCCGCCCGCTCTGGTGGTCCCCGTGCCGACCCTCGACGCACTATGCGAGGGCTCGCTCGCCTGCATTCGCAGCCGCGGCATCCCGAACCCGCAGGAGATGGGCAGCGCGCTGGCCCTGGGGATCTATGCCGACCCCGGGGCGCTGGAAGACGCCATCGACGACGCGGACGAGGGCGCCGCGCTGCTGCTGCTCGCCTCGACCTGGCCCAACGCCTTGGGCACCGTGGCCTGGCAGCTTCCGCAGCAAGAAGCGCGCGGTCCCGAGGGCGCGATCATACGAGGAGTCCTCGGCGCGGTCGCCCGCATCCAGGGCATGGGCGGCAGCCTGAAGAACCTCGGCGTCGGCCGCCGCAGCGTGCAGGCCGAGTTCGCCGCCTATGCGCGCGTGCAGGCCAGCGACCTCAGCCTGGTGAGCACCCTGCTGTCCATGGCCGACATGCGCATGAGCTCCACCTCCGTGGACGGGGTCGACGGCGAAGTCCTCATGCTGAAGGCACCCGACGACGAGGTCCCCATGGTGCTGATGACCCGCGAAGATCCAGAGCCGACCAAGACCGACGACGGCGACGTGAAGCACGGCTGGCTGACCGCGGTCGACGGCTCCAAGACCTTCGCGTGGCTGCTTCAGCTGCCCACCGAGGCGTGCGAGGAGCCCTTGTTCCACGGCGAGATTCCCAACCTCTGGCGCTTGGTCTCGTCGTTCCCCGAGGCCGTCGACGAGCTCGGCTTCGCCCGCACCTGGTCCAACGATCGGCACTTCAAACTCTCTTTGAATATCGATGACGGGCAACCTCACCTCGTGATGGAAGTCGCCGTCGCGGAGCCCAGCTCCAAGAGCAAGTCGCCGTGAGGCACCCACGCTTGCCCACCTGTGGGCTCCAGGTGTGAGTCACTACGCCACGACGCGCGCGTCAGCGTGGCTTGGCGATCCAGGACATCGGCGCCCTACCAGGCGGGCACTGCAGTCGCCCGAGATTGCGCCCATGCGGCCGGACCCCTTGAAATCACGGGATTGTTCTCGTGGGGTCCTGCTCTTGCACTTCTAGCGGGCACCCAGCCCGCCATGCTTTCGCCCTTCTCCCGGTCTGTTCGCTCGTCCTTGGTCACCGCCCTGCTCGCCCTGAGCGTGGCCGCGTGTTCCTCCTCGGACGGGGGCAGCTTCCTCGACCCGGACTACGGCGACACGCTCCCCTCCGAGCCCGGGGGCACGGGCGTCGGCGAGACCGGGGGTGACGTGCCTCCGCCCGGTGACGAGCCGGACGACGACGGCACGGGCGGCGCCGACGACGACGGCGGCCTGCCGCCCGAGCCCGACGACGACGGGATCGACAACGGCTCCGAGGAGCCCGAAGACCTATGCGACGACGCGAGCGACGTGACGCTCTACCTGTCGCCGGACGACTCCAACTCGATGTCCTCGCCCGTGCAGGTCCGCGAAGCGGTGCTGGGCGAGTGGGGCAGCGTCGAGGCGGTGGCCATTCGCACCTGGGAGTTCTTCAACTACTACCGCTTCGACTATCCCGCGGCCGAGCCCGGGCAGGTCGTGGTCTCGCCCTCGCTGCACCAGCCCGACGCGGACGAGGACGGCGAGTACCTGCTGCAGATCGGTGTGAGCAGCGAGCTGCTCGACGAGCAGACGCGTGCCCCCATGGCGATCACCCTGGTGCTCGACACCTCGGGCTCGATGGAGGGTCGCTCGATGGACATGCTCAAGGAGAGCAGCATGGCCATCGCCGCCAGCCTCCGCGAGGGCGACACCATCTCCATCGTCACCTGGGCCACCGACAACCAGGTCCGACTCGAGCGCCACGAGGTCACCGGTCCCGACGACCCGACCCTGCTCGCCGAGATCGAGGCGCTCGAGCCCGGCGGCAGCACGGACCTGCACGGGGGCCTCGTCGCCGGCTACGAGCTCGCCCAGTCCTCCTACGCCGCCGGCCTCGTCAACCGCATCGTGCTCGTGAGCGACGGTGGGGCCAACGCGGGCCTCACCGACGTCGACCTCATCGCCCAGTACGCGGGCAGCCAGGACGAGGACGGCATCTACATGGTGGGCGTGGGCGTGGGCGACCCGCTCAGCTACCACGACGACCTCATGGACGTGGTCACCGACGTGGGCAAGGGGGCCTCCGTGTTCATCGCCGACCCCGACGAGGCCTGGTCGATCTTCCACGACGACTTCATCAGCACCATGGCCGTGGCCGCTCGCGACGTGCAGGTGCGACTCGACATGCCGCCCGGCTTCGAGATCGTCAGCACCAGCGCCGAGGAAGTGAGCACCGACGTCAGCGAGGTCGAGCCGCAGCACCTGGCGCCCAACGACACCATGGTCTTCCACCAGCGCATCCGCACCTGTGCGCCCGAGCTGCTCGACGAAGACGCGAGCATCACGGTGACGGTGCGCTATCGCGACGCGGTCACCTTCGAGACCCGCGAGGTCGTGCACGAGCAGCTCATCAGCGAGCTGCTCCAGCAGAGCCCCGCCCAGCTGCTCAAGGGCGCCGCGATCTTCAGCTACGCCGAGAGCCTCAAGGCCTACAAGAAGGCCGACCTCGAGGGTCGAGCGTCGACTACCGAAGGGGCATTCCGGGCGCTCGAGCGGGCCGAGGCGGTGCTCGAAGGCGATGCCGACCTGGCGGAGATTCGCGCCGTGCTCGAGGCCCTCGCCGACGTCTGAGCGAGTCCGAGCCCGGCCAGCAGCGAGCGCCCCGTGCCGAGCAGCAGCTCGATGAGCGTGGGCGGCTCGACGCGACCGGGGCGGTGAATCCCCAGCTGCTTGCCCAGCCGCAGCGCCACGATCCGCCGCAGCGCCACCAGGACGTCGCGCTTGTCGAGGGGGACGACCATCGGCAAGCGGTCTCCGCCTTCATAGTCGCCGTGCATCGTGACGTAGCTGGCGAGCAAGGGGTTGTCGCCCCGGATGGCATCGGCGGTCACCCGAGGCGGAGGACCCTCGAGCAGGCCGCGTCGACGGAAGCCCTCGAGCTTGGCGGGAAAGAGCTTCTCCACCAGCTGGGCGCGCAGAAGCTCGAACCCCGGGGCCTGTCGACCGGGATAGGGATGCACGCGCGGCATGTGCCGGGCCGCGATGAACGACGCCAAGGGGCTGACGTTGGTGGCCAGCAGATACACGTGGCGACGCGAGCCGATGCGGGGCGCATGAAAGTCACGCATCGCTCGCAGCACGAAGGGGTGCACCCGCACGACATCGTCATACTCGGGCAGGACCCCGCCTCCGCCGACGCACGCATAGATCGGCGCTTCGCGGCCCCGGGCCGGATCATAGACCCGCAGCGGGAGCACGGTGAGGTTGGCCCGCCCCACCAGCGCCCCGTGATGCCGATAGAACACCGAGCGCATGAAGCAGGCTCGGCTTCGGTCCATATGCGGACCGCCGAGCGGTCGACCGAAGAGCCTCTCGTTGATCTCGTCGGTCTGATCCCGATGGCGTAGGAACGAGGCGTCGTCGAGGGCGAGCACGTCGGTGTACTCGCTCTCGATGGTGATCTCGACGGTGCGATGAGGTCGGCGGGGTGGGATGATGCTGTGTTTCATGAGGGCCTCGAGGCGCGATCGAGCGCGGTGCGGGCAATGATGGAGAGGGGGTCGATCCACTCGGGGCCCCAATGAGGAAGCGCGGACGTCAGCATGGACAGCTCGGTGCAGCCCAAGATGACGACATCGTTGTCGGCCAGCGCCCGGCAGGCCGGAGCCAGCAGCTCGACGACGGCCGACAGCTCGGTGCCCCGCGGCGGCCCCGACTTGAGCCCCACCCGGTTGCCCGCGCCGTAGATCGCCTCCATCACGCGGCGATGCAGGGGCTCGTCGACGGGGTGATCGAGCAGCGAGCGGACGGTCATGGCCGGGTGGGCCCGCCGCGCGCAGCGACGGTGCAGATCGGTGCGCAAGGTCCCGGTGGTCGCCAGCACCCCGACGGTGGCTCGCGGGCCATGGGTCGACTCGATGCTCCGCAGCGTGTGCTCGACCATGTCCAACACGGGCAAGGGCGAGTCGAACTCGGGGTCCTCGAGCCACGCGTGGGCCGTATTGCAGGGCACCACGGCAAAGTCGGCCCCCGCCCTCGCGAGGCGCCGTAAGCCGTGGCCGAGCGCGGGGCGAGGCGTGGGCCCGCGCCCGAGCAGCGCCGCCGTGCGATCGGGGATGCTCGGCGTGGAGCAGACCACCCACGACGGGAAGTCGCGATCGGCGCTACAGCCCCGCCTCCGACACTCGTCGAGCAGCCGCCGCTCGAGCTCCACGTGGGCCCACGGACCCATGCCACCGAGAATGCCGATCGTTCGATTCCAGTGCGGGTCGACGTTCATGCCCATGCTCCTTTGCCTCGACGAGCCAGCGCGCCGAGGACCCCTCGCTCCGTGACGATCGCCTCGAGCCCCGCCACCACCGCGACGACGGCCGCCATCATCGACATCAGCTCGTGCACCGCGGGGTCGAACAGCTCGGGCGTACGCACCATCCACGGCGACGCGGACGCGGACGCGGAAAAGCGCCACATCATCAGCAGCGCCAACGCCAGCGCGCGAGCTTCCATGTAGCGCCCCCGATCCCGGCCCATGGTCAGCAGCGGCGCCCCCAGGTGGACGATGGCAAAGGCGGTGTAGGGACCGATCGAGTCCGGGTACACGTGGCCGTAGACGAAGGTGAGGTTCCAGATCGAGTAGCCCGCGATCCACAACCCCGACAGCTCGAAGCGCACGCCGTCGTCGGTCGCCTCGATCGCGCGCGGGCCCGGCAGAGCCACGAGCAAGCCCGCCGCGGCGAGCACGTTGAGCGTGAGACCCCAGTCGAGCGCCTCGGCCACCATCGCCTCGCCGATGTTGAGGACCAGGATCGCGACCAGCACCGGGCCGGCCGCGATCCGTCGTCGCACCTCGGGCATGCGCAAGGCCACCACCATGCCCGCGGCCAGACACACGGACGCCAGCTTGACCCACGAAAACCAGGTGAAATCGGCGTCGCTCGTGCTCCACGGGCCGGCCGCGACCAGCGGGAGGCCCCACAACACCGCCAGGCCCCACCGCGGCGCAGACCGGCGAAGCGCCCAGCAACCGACGACGGTGAGCCCCGTCGCCGCCGCGATCCATGCAATCGTAGTCACCATTCGACCTCCGCCGAGGAGCCGAACCGAGACCCTTCATGGGTTCCGGTGGCGGCTCGCCGACGTCCTGCGGATCACCATAGTCGGCGCGCCCGCGGACGGCCCCGTCCGATTGCGGTCAGTGGCTTCCCAGATCTGGTCGCGGCCGCCGTGGGGTCATCACGCGTCGAAGAACGACGTCAGACCCACACGGGCCGACGCGGGACCGAGCGCTCGCGCTACTTCGGCGAACTCAGGGTCGGGATCTCGGGCGGCGTCGTGCACCAACGATCGATGGCCCAGCGAACGTTGGGATCTTCGGCGAGCACCTCGGGCACGATGGTCCAAATCGCGATCTCGCCGCGAATCACGTCGTCCATGACCGGCCGCAGGCCGCCGGTGGGTTGGGCGACGTCGGGCACCTCGGCGTCGGGCAAGAACGCGATCGCATCCCCGTTGAGCGCCAGCCATCGCACGATGGCGATGTTGGCCGAGACCAGGCTCGGTCGCACGGTGAGACGGCGGCCGTCGGCCTGGGGCAGCGACTCGTCATCACCGACCTTGGGCACCCACAACGCGAGGTCGCGCTCGCACAGCTCTTCGATGGAACAAGGCGCACCGTGGCGCTCGAGGTAGCCCTCGGAGGCGAGCAGGCGCGTCTTCACCCGGCCGATCACGCGGCAGCGCCAAGGCCCCGGGGGCGGCCGTAGAGCGAACTGCAGCGCCAGATCGAACTCCTCCGGGTTGAGCTCGTCCAGGGCGCGATGAAAGCGAACGATGAGCTGCATCTGCGGCCGCTCTTCGCGAGCGATACCGTACCACGCCGCCACCATCTGAGGGGCGAAGCCGTGCGGGAGCAGCAGCCGCAGGCCACCCCCCGAGCGAGTCGCTCGCAGGCGAGCCGATTGCAGCAGGTTGCCGAACTCCGTGGTCAAGCCGGCCCCGCGCTCGGCCATGAGTCGACCCGCCGGAGTCAGCTCGGCGCCATCCCGACCCAGCTGGAGCAGCGGCGCCCCCACCAAGGCCTCGAGGCTGTCCAGACGACGCCGCACCGAGGTCCGCGGCACACCGAGCACCCGCGACGCGCCCGACAGCGAGCCCGTTCGGTGCACGGCGATCAACGTCTCGAGTGCGCTGAGGTCGATGGCGTCCTCCTTCCACGCTCATAGCACGTGAGCGGAAATCTCGATGGCACGGTCGATCGCGTTTCCGCGCGGCCAATCGCAAGCCACCCCCGCGGTCCATGACCAATGTTCCTTCGCTCCGCCGAGACGACCGACGACCCGAGCGACGACGCGTTGCCGCCTACGACGCCGAGCGGCGGTGACTCTTCGAGGCCCCCTGCGGAGTCTCGGACCGAGGCATCGACCGGGCGCTCGTACCAGCGACGGCGCGTCCCCCTATCCACCCAGCAAAATCAGGCACTTACAGCCCCTCGTCCGCCGATTCGAAAAAAATCGACGACGACGCGGGACACTTCGGGGACCCACGGCAACGGGGGAATCGAACCAAACGATGCCTTCTGTGCGCGACTCCGGTGTTCATCATTCCCAGCGGCAGCTCAGCGACGAGCTGCAGTGGCTGGGTGCGCTCGCGCGACGCGTGGCGCTCAACCGTGATGACGCCGACGACTTGGTGCAGGAGACATGGCTGGCCGCGGAGCAATCCACCGCCGAGCCCACGCGATCGAAACGAGCGTGGCTGGGCGGGGTGCTCCGCAATCGCGAACGCATGCGTCGGCGGGGTGCAGTCCGTCGGCGACAACGTGAACAACGGGTCGCACCGGACGAGGTCGAGGCCTCGCCCGAGGTCGACGTTCACCGCCAGCAAGTGCTGACGGCCGTTCGCGAGGCGCTCGACGAGCTCGATGAAGGCGACCGGCAGCTGTTGCTGGCGCGCTACTGCGACGAACATGCAGCATCGACCTTGGCCGAGCGCCTGGGCATTCCGGCATCGACGGTTCGTTCCCGCCTGAGTCGCGCGACGGCTCGGGTGCGGCGGAGCTTGGACGAGCGCTGGGGAGGCGACCGCGGAGCATGGGCTCCCGCGGTGCTGGCCATTCCCCGTCCCGCGCCTCCGAAGAGCCCCGCCTCTCTCGGATGGAAGGCGCTGCTGGTGGCCGTCATGGGTAAGAAGATCATCGTTGGAGTCGTGGCAGTGCTCGTCGCTGCCCTGTGGTGGACGAGCTCGCGCAACGGCACGCCGACGGCGACCGCCTCGGCCACGTCCGATTCCGCGGCGGAACGCTCGGCCATCGCCGCGCGCATGCGGGACGCCCGAAACGACAACCCGCCCGACTCGAGCCCCGGCCGAGTGACGGGCCAGGTCATCGACGCGACCACCGAGCAACCCCTGGCCGGCTCGGTGATCTTGCTGGCTCCCGCCTCGGGCCCGATGGCCAAGCACCGCCACGGACTGAGCCTGGCCTCGGTGCCGCGGACCCGCACCAACGCCGACGGCGAGTTCACGATCGAAGACGTGCCCCCCGGGAGCTATCGCGTCACCGCGACCGCGCTGGGCTATCTGCCGGGACGACGCGGCCAGCTGGTGGTCCCTCCCGGAGCCGATGCCGCCACCACCGTGCTGAAGCTCAGCCCGGGCGGCAACTTGGTCGAGGGCACCATCTCGGACATCGGCGGAGGCCCGGTCGAGGGCGCCTTGGTGCGGGTGCAGAAGCAGGTCGGCGGGATGTCCCCATCCCCCACCAACCCCGCGGCGGCCTACGGCACCATGTCCGACGACGAAGGCCACTACCGGATGACGGTCCCCGACGGCAACTGGAAGATCACCGCGGGCGGCCAGGACTACACCGAGAAGGACCGTCGCCTTCGGCTCGCCAAGGGGCCCGCACGCGCCGACTTCTCGCTCGTCCCGGGGGCCACGATCCACGGCCGGGTGCTGTCGCAGAGCACGGGACAGCCGGTCGCCAACGCGCGTGTCGGCTTCGACGTCTATGTCCGCCGCGGCAGCGGATACAGCTCCTACTCGGCCGATCCGCACGAATACGCGGTAACCGACGCCGAGGGCCGCTTCGAGCTGAGCCCGCTCGGACCCGGGGAATACACGCTCCAGGCCAACGCGGCCGGCCTCGCCACGTCGTCGCCCACGCTGGTGCTGGCCGCCCTCGCGGAGGAGATCACCGGGGTCGAGGTCTTGGTCGGCCCGGCCTTCGACGCCAGCGGCTTCGTCGTCGAGTCCGGCGAAGACCAGCGAGGCATCGGCGGCCTGGAGATCATGGCCATGGACTTCGACCGACGGCTCAAGCTCTTCGCCGTGAGCGAGCCCGACGGCTACTTCGAGTTCCGCGGCCTCCCGCCGGGGTCCTTCATGCTCGCGGTCTCGGGTCCCGGCGTGGTGCCGAGCCCCATGGGCAGCTCGATCGAGATCGAGGACCACGGCGTCGACGACCTGCTGGTCGAAATGGAACGAGGCCGAACGATCCGCGGCCGCGTCACGCCTCCCATCGCGGGGCGCGTACAGGTCCGCCAGCGCCAGTCGCAGGGCGGGTTCGAGATCATGATGAACGGCGCCAAGCTGACCAATGCCCGAACGGAGTTCGACGACTCCGGTTCGTTCGTCATCGAGGGCGTGCCAACCGGCGAGTGGAAGCTCGTCGCCACGGGCGAGGACGGCAGCCAAGGGGAGCAAGAGTTCGAGCTCGACGATGCTGATCTCGACGATGTCGTGATCTCGTTGTCGCCCCGCACCACGCTGCACGGGCACGTGCGGGACCAAGCCGATCACCCCGCCGCCGGGATGGTGGTCGAGCTGCAAAAGGGCGTGGACCCCTCGCGAGCGCCGGGCCACCTCAACCGGCCCCGTGCAGCATACACAGCCACCACGGCGGCCGACGGCTCCTTCGCCATGGTGGGGGTCGACGCGGACTCCTACGACCTCGTCGTTCGCACGGCGGCGGGCCAGCGCGGCGACATCGCCGAGGGCCCCCGCCAGATCACGACCCGCGACGGTGAGGACGTCGACGACCTCGCCCTGAGAGTCTCACTGCCGGCCGGGCGAGTGGCGGGCCACGTCCTCGGAGCCGACGGGCAGCCCGTGCCCGACGCTTGGGTCACGCTGCGAGGCGAGAACGAGTCGACCCATGGCATCACCGATGCCGACGGCGCCTTCGAGTTCACCGAGCTCGCCGACGCCGACTACTCCGTGTACGCGCGGGGCCCCGATGCCAGCACCAAGGCTTCCGCGCAGGACGTCCGCATCGGCACCCCGGTCGAGCTGTCGCTCGAGGCGTTGGGGGAGATCCGCGGCGTCGTCACCCGCGGCGGCGAGCCGGTGCCCGAGTTCCACCTGCGTCCCATTCGGGGTCCTCGGGCCCGCAACATCTCCTCGCCAGACGGTTCCTTCGTGCTCTCTCGCGTCGAGCCGGGCACGCAGAAGCTCACCATCTCCACCGAGGACGGTTCGGCCTACGCCGAGGTCGAAGTCGAGCCGGGGGCCGAGGTCGAAGTCGAGCTCGCGATCGAGCCGTGGGGTTCGGTGGAGGGCACCGTCGTCTCGGCTACCGACGGCACGCCACTGGCCGGGCTCGCCTTCAGCGTGTGGAGCGACGGCGGTGAAAAGAAACGCAGCTCTCGCATGTTGTCGACGCTGATGGGAGGCGGTGGCTCCACCGTCACCGACGACGAGGGTCACTTCTCCATCGAGGGGCTGGGCGCAGGCGAGGTCACCCTTCGCTTCAAGCAGGGCAGCCGCTTCACCCGCCGTGCATCCATGGGACTGCACGAGTTCACCCTCGACGCGGGGAGCCACCGGGACCTGGGCACGATCACGCTGCTACCGAGCGTGGACCTGGAGTCGGGCGACGCGGGGCGCCTCGGGCTATCGGCGACCACCAAGCGACCCGAGACCGCGGGCACCGATGACGAGCCGAAATCCGCGGTGTGGATCTCGTGGATCGATCCCGCGGGCCCCGCCGCCACGGCCGGCCTGCAGGTGGGCGACCGCGTGCTGTCCGTCGATGGCATCGACGAGTCGAAGGTGGGTACGGAGACGCTCAGGCAGATGCTGACGGCCGGACGCATCAGGGCCGCCCAGCGCTACGTCCTACGCGTCGAACGAGACGGCGGACCCACCACGATCGCCATCGAGGCCGCCGCCGAGACGAAGAAGAAGTAGCCAGCCCCGGCCCCAATGCACGAACGGCCGCGACCACCAGGGTCACGGCCGTTCGTCGCGTTCCAGAGCACTCGTCAGTTCGTCACGATGTTGCCGGGCGCTCCGTCGCCACCGTCGTAGCCGTTGAAGAAGGTGTCGGAGACACCACCGCTGACGTCCAGGGTCGCTCCAGCCACGTCGGTCGCGGGCGAGTTCAGCAGGATGGTGCCTCCGGCTCCACCGCCACCCAGGCCGCCTGAGCAGGTCTCCGAGGGGCCGCCGTCGCCACCGCTGGCATCGATGACCCCGGTCACGACGATCGAGACGGTCGCATCGATGGCAACGGCTCCACCACCACCGCCGCCGCCCGTACCTTCGTCATCCGCGGGAGTGAGGCCACCACCGGGAGGAGAGTCTTTCTCGACTCCACCCCCGCCTCCGCCGCCACCACCGATGAGCGGGGGAAGGCTCATGTGCGCTTCACCTCCGGCGCCTCCCATGGCGCCCGCGTTGCCTTCGCCCGGCTGGCCCGGGACGCTATGGCCACCGCCTCCGCCGCCCGCCACGGCATCACCCGTGCTCGTCACGGTCGAGGACACTCCGCCGCCCGCCGGAGCCATGCCCGGACCGTCGCCCGGCGAGCCGTCTTCGGTGCCCGAGCCGCCGAAGCCCGCCCCGTCTCCACCGTCGAACCCACCGGGGCCACCGATGCCTCCCGCGCCCGCGGTATCGCAGGTGGTGACCATCGTGGTGCCCGTTTGCCCGTCGCCACCCGAGACATCCAACGTGCCGGAGATGTCCACCATGCCATCGACCAGGATCGTCAACGGATTGGAACCGGTGACCACCAGCGTCCCGGACAGCTCGAGCCCGGTCAGCGCCCAGATCGACAGCGCGGGGTTCCAGCTGACCTGCGGCACGCCGTCGAGCTCTCCCGTGTCCGTATCGAAGGTGTGGGACAGGTCCAGCACCAGGTCGGGCGCGGGCTGGCACAGGTTGCTGCAGAAATCGAACCCGATGTCGTTGCCGTCGTCGCAGGCTTCCATCGCCGTCGGGTTGAGCGTGCCGTCGCCGCACAACGCCGCCGTACAGTCGGCGTCGCAGTCCTGAGTCTCGCCCGCCTCGTCGCACTCCTCCAACGCGGTCATGTTCACGATGCCGTCGCCGCAATCCGCGGGCGTGCAGTCGATGTCGCAGATCGCCGACTCTCCACCATCGTCGCAGAGCTCCAGCGCGGTCGCGTTGATCTGACCGTCGCCGCAGACCGCCGTCGAGCAGTCGATGTCGCAGCCCGCCGACTCACCGCCGTCGTCGCACTGCTCCAGAGCGGTCGCGTTCACCACCCCGTCGCCGCATACGGCCGGCGTGCAGTCGATGTCGCATGCCGCCGATTCGCCCGCGTCGTCGCAGACCTCCGACGCGGTCACGTTCACGATCCCATCGCCGCACTGCGCCGTCGTGCAGTTGGCGTTGCACGTCGCCGACTCGCCCACGTCGTCGCAGTCCTCCATCGCGGTGACGTTCACCACCCCATCGCCGCACATCGCCGACGTGCAGTCGTCGTTGCATGCCGCCGACCGGCCACCGTCGTCGCAGACCTCCATCGCCGCCCGGTTCACGATGCCGTCGCCGCACATCGCCGCCGTGCAATCGTCGTTGCACGCCGCCGACTCACCGCCGTCGTCGCAAGCCTCCATCGCGGTGGCATTGACCACCCCGTCCCCGCACATCGCCGTCGTGCAGTCGTCGTTGCAGGTCGCCGACTCACCACCGTCGTCGCAGACCTCCATCGCGGTCGCGTTCACCATCCCGTCCCCGCACATCGCCGTCGTGCAGTCGTCGTTGCAGGTCTCCGACTCGCCTTCGTCGTCGCAATCTTCCGAGGCGGTCACGTTCACCACCCCGTCCCCGCACATCGCCGTCGTGCAGTCGTCATTGCAGGTCTCCGACTCGCCCGCGTCGTCACAGTCCTCGGCGTCTTCGACCACCCCGTTGCCGCACTCGGCGATGGTGTCCGCGGTGCTGCTTCCCATGGGGTCGTCGGTGGTTCCCGCCGTGGTGCCCGACGTCGTTCCGTCGGCGCTCCCCGCCGTGGTGTCGGCGGACCCCTCCGTATCCGACGTCGGATCCGGCGTCACCGAGCCCGTGTCCGTGCCCGTCGTCGAATCGCCCTCGCTGTCGGTCGTGACCGTGGGGACATCGTCTGCGGGGCAGCCGATCAACAGGCTCGCCGCGCTCGTGACCAACAAGATGTTTCCAATCCGAAATGCCAAGTGTTTTCCCTTCCTCGTCTTACGTTCCCACCGGTGGGACACGCTCCATGGTGCGGTCCCGCCGACGAACCCGAGCCGATCGTATCGAGACGAGCGCAGCGACGACATCGGGCACTCCACTAGCCCGAGCATTGGTGTGCCCTACGACGACATCCAGCTCGAGCGCCGATGAAATTGGTAACGCGATCGCACGACGCCGAGAACACGACGCTCCCACACGATTTCACCCCACGACGGGTCGCGAACTCGACGCGAGCGATTGAACTTCGTTCGCGAATCGAGCCCACTCGAAAGCACTTGAAAGATCGAACGAGACTGAAAGAGCACGCGTCCAATCGAGAGGCTGGTGCCGTTTTGGAGCCTTGTGGGCGACTGACCGTTCGCGTAATTCAGAGAGTCCGATGCAAGAGATCCTCTCCTACAAGGTCACCTGGCGAGCGGCCGACGACACCGGCATGCTCCACCTCGCGATGAAAGACGGCACCGCGGTCTCGATCCCGGTCGACTCGCCCTCCGAAATGTCGCTGTTGATCGATCTCGTTCGCAACGAGAGCCCGGTGTTCTACAACGCCAAGCACGGCCTACTCTGCACGGGTATGGAAGCGGTGGGCGAAGGGGAAAAGGCCGCGGAGTAACGCGGGGATCTCTGTGCTTCGAAAGGTCGACGGCGCGACGGATCACTCCGCCACGCCGCTCGACTCGTGACTCATGCGTCGCTGCGACTCGACGGCACGGCCTGTTCTTCGGCTCGCTCGGCGAGGTACCGAGCCCGCATCGTCGCGTACTGTCGCTTGCCGTTGTGCGTCCGCGGGATGGTGCCGCGCTTGACCATGTGAACCCGACTGGGGCGTAGGCCCAGCCGCGCCTTCACCTTGGCGCCGATGGCCTGTGCGAGCGTCGTCCACTCGCGCCGCGGGGCTCGAGCCTCGACGAACAAGTGCAGGTGCTCCCCCGCCTTGCCGCCCTCGTCGATGCCCAGCGCCATCGAGCTGGCGACCCCGTCGACCGAGTCGACGATTTCCTCGACCTCCTTGGGCGCGAGGTTGCGACCGGCCACGATGATGACCTCCTTGGTCCGCCCCACGATGAACAGCACCCCGTCCTCGTCGACGTAGCCCACGTCACCCGTGCGGATGAAGCCATCGGAGGTGGTGAGCCGATCGGTGAGCTCGGCGTCGCGGTAGTAGCCCGCCGTCTGCGAGGGACTACGCAGGCAGACCTCGCCTCGCTCCCCAGCCGGCATCGAGCGATCGCCCTGTCGAATGTCGACGTCGAAGTCGGTCAGCGGCGCACCCACGCCCACGAAGCCGTCGTCGTCGACCACCAGCCCGTCACGAGACAACGGCCAGAATGCCGCGCCCACGCAGATCTCGGCGAGCCCGTAGCCGGGCCGCAGCACGTTGCGCAAGCCATGGGCCGTTTCGAAGGCCTCGATCGTGCTGGCACGAACCGGCTCGGCCGCGACCAAGGCAAAACGCAGGCTGGTCAGATCGTACTTGCCGACGTCACCCCCGAAGCGCAGCGCAAAGCGGTACGCGAAGTCGGGCGCCGCGGTCATGGTGCCGCGATGCTCGGTGATGGCCTCGAACCACGCCTGCGGGCGCAACGAGACCGGCAACAGCACCACGCGTGCACCCACGTACATCGGACACAGCGTCATCGTGATGAGCCCCATGTCGTGATAGACGGGCAGCCAGCTGACGAACACGTCGTCGGGGTTGAACTGGGCGGGCGGGATCATCTGGCGGATGTTCGCCATCAAGCCCCGATGCGTGAGCATGACTCCCTTGGAGTCTCCCGTGGTCCCCGAGGTGTATTGCAGCATCGCCACCGCATCGGGCTCGGGGACGGGCAGGGGCTCCAGCTCGTGGCCCGCCTCCGCATCGGTGAACACGTCGGCGAGCGCCACCAGATCGACCTCGGTGCCCTCGAGCGCGGCGTCCAGATCGCGGCAGGCCGCGTCGTCCAGCCGCCCTCGGGTGATGACCATCGTCGCCTGGCAGTCGCGCACGATCGAGGCGATGCGCTCGGGCCCGGACGCGTGGAAGATCGGGGCCACGATCGCGCCGAGGCGCGTGATCCCGTGGAACAGCGGCAAGAACTCGGCGCAGTTGGGCATCATCAAGACGACGACATCCCCCCCGCTGACCCCCGCCCGCCGTAGGGCCCGGGCCACCCGCTCCACGAAGATCGCCAGCTCGGCGTAGGTGCAGACCTCGTCGTCGAAGCGAAAGGCCTCGCGGTCCGGGGTGAGCACGGCCCGACGCAGCACCATCTCCGCGAGCGTGTCGACTCCGGCGAGCGGATCGGTGCCGAGCCACGCGGTCACCTCGGCTTGTCGCCCGCTCTCGGCTGGGGCGGTCGCAGCCGCGTCCACGGCCGGCGCGGGCGCTTCGACGGGCACTGGCCCCACCAGCGCTCGATAGAACTGCTCGACCGTCTCGACCTCGGCGAGGCTGTTGGTGTCGAGCTCTCGCCCCAGCGCAATCTCTACGCGCTGGAGCACCTGCACGACGTCGATCGATTGCACGCCCAGCTCATCGAGGCTCTGGCCCGCCTCGATCGTCTCCGCGGGAAGCAAGAGTTCCTCGGCCAAGATCCCGGCAAAGCTCGGAAAATCCATCGTCTTCATGAGTTGTCCCCCCGTGGTCTTCTAGAGATTGGCCAATACGCTGGCCGAGTACGTGTCATCCAACATGACGAAGGCAGAGTTCGCGGCCGGCCGTGCGCCCAGCTTCTTTTTGATGAGCTCGGCGGTATACGCCAGGTTCAGCGAGGTCGCCCCGTGGGCTCGAGCTCGCTCGACCATGTGCAGCAAGCAGACCTTGTAGATCGAGTGCGAGGTGACATGGGCCTGGTCGAAGCCGACGAGCAGCGCCGTACAACGCACGCCCCGCTCGTGGGAGATGAACACACCGACCGGCCGATGGAGATCGGCCTGCCCCGGCTCGTAGAGCCGCACCACGTCGAACTCGGGGTTGGCGAACATCGCCTCGAACACCCCGAGCGGCAGGGGCATCACGTTGAGGCGATGGCCTCGCGCGTGCACCCGTCGATAGAGCTGATAGCAGGCCTCGATGATCTTCGGGTCGTCGGTCGTCGAGTCGTCGACGCGCAGGCCCTCCATGGCGGGCAGGAACTCCCGCCGCACGTTGTAGCGATAGCGCTGCCCCAAGGTCGCGAGGAAGCCGTCACGATCGGCCCAGGCCATCTCGTCGACCATCATCATGTCGGGCATCGAGGTCTCCACGAAGCCCAGGTCGAGCAAGATCTTGCGGAGCTGTTCGTCCTCGCCCCGCGGAAACTCGCGCAGCAAGACCTGCGTGGCGCCGACCTCCCGCTTGACGCGCTGCATGTCGTCGACCAGCAGGGCCAGCGCCTCCGACCAATCCGGGTGCGAACGATCGAGCTGCAGGTGCGGCCCGAGGCTCATGGGGTTGCCCAGCACCACCGCGGGCGAGACCAGGAAATCCGGGTCGCGCTGCCGAATGGCCTCGACCTTCTCGGAGATCTCGGCCGAGGACAGCATGTCCGCCTTGACCCGCGTGACCCCGTAGAAGGTCGCCAGCACCGGGTGCCCCTGCGCATCCTCGACCAGCACGTAGTGCATGTCGGCCTGGCAGGTATCGGCGGGCGCATCGACGAAGGGTCCCTCGAGGTCCCTGAGCACCGAGTGGCTCATCGGGCCCTTGTCGGCGAACAGCGCGTCCCACTTTTCGGCCGGAATCTCTGCGATCGAGCCGTAGTGCCGCAGGTTCAGCGAGGGCTCGTTGGACTCGACCACCTTCAGGCGCGAGCGCTCGAAGTTCAGCTCGGCGATCGAAGGGTCGCGGAAGGTCCGGGCCAGGTCGTGCGGCGTGACGCCCTCTTCGCGGAAGACGTCGAACAGGTGGTCCCGCATGCGATCGAGCAGGTCGTCGATCTCTTGGAAGCTCAGCCCGCGATGCACGTGGAAGCGCAGCCCGCCCTGGTTCATGGGAACGGCGGGAAACGAGCCTTGGTTGACGTAGAAGCCGTCGGCCAGCAGCCGCTCCGAAGCGGCGTAGACCAGGCGCGGCAGCCCGGTCGGCACGAAGAACAGCGGCGTGTCGTTGGAGACCAGCTGGGGCAGGCCCCGCTGCTCGATCCCCTCGCGGGCATGCGCGATGCGCTGCTTCAGGTCGATCTGCAGGGGCACGATCTCGGGCGACAGGTGCAGCCGCGCCGAGGCCAGGGCCGCGCCGAGCATGGGCGGCTGAATGGGCCCCGAGAAGATCAGCGGCCCGCCGCAGGTCCGCACCCGGCGGGCGAGTTCCTCGGTGGGAAAGGCCAGCGCTCCCCCGGCCGCTGCGAACGACTTGTTGAGCGAGACGGCCAGCACCATCTGCTCGGGCATGGTGATCTTGGACGCCACCCAGCCGCAGCCGTTGCGACCCGCCCAGCCGAAGCCGTGGGCATCGTCGACGTAGGACCACAGCTGGTCATACTGCTCGTGCAGGGCCGCCAGCTCGTCGAGCGGCGCCCCGTCTCCGTGCATCGAGTAGACGCCGTCGGCGAAGTACCAGACCTTGTCGTGGTCGGCCTTGAGGCGCTTGATCTCTCGCTCGAGCTGGTCCATGCGGTTGTGCCGGATCATCACGATCGGCACGCCGCGCGCCTTGAGCAGCTGCACTGCGATCTGCAGGCTGTTGTGCACCTGGTGGTCGAGCACCACCGCGTCGTTGTCGGAGACCAAGACCGGCACCGCCGACATGTGCCCGAGCGTCGTCGACGGGGTCACCACCACGGGGCGACCGACCATCTTGCCGACCTCGGACTCGAGCTGTTCGTACATGCCGAGCGACAGGTAGACGCGCGACGAAGCGAACTGGGTACCATAGCGGCGGAGCCCGTCTTCGACCCCCGCCATGATGGCGGGATGACGCTCGAGGCTCAGGTAGCTCGCGGAGCCATAGTTGAGGACACGCCGACCCGAAATGTGGATCGTACGACCATCGATCTGTTCATCACGCGCGGAGAGATGGGCGATCCCGCGCCCTACTCCATCGGTGATGATCTGGTCGATGACATCGTACATGCCAGCGGAACCAGTCTGATGTCTCACGATGTCCACTCCCCCGAGTCACACCCCCCAGTGCCCCCGTCGAGCGGACACCGCAGAAGATTTCTGCAGTGACCGATCACCATCGTGGGGGGAGTTCTTGGATTCTTCGATTCTCTTCAGTCATCCCAATTTTTTTTCGCCGGCACCATCCATTCACCTCATACGAGGCCGAAAACGGCCTCCCATGGCGAATTTCAGCGTTCACGAGGACGAATGCAGAGGACTGCGGATTTATACAATTTGCTCATCACAATCTGCCAGTTTCGCAGGCGCCGTCGTGGCACGATTCATGTCTGTTCACTACCGCATCGCACAATAGACGCGATGCGATCACATCGAAAAACGGCGACGCAGACCCGGTAGAAAATCGAGCAAGACCACTCGCGAGCTCGTCCTCGAAGGCGGCGGCTCCCATGAAAAAGAGGCCGGGTAACGAAGCCTCGGCTTCGTCACACGGCCCCCTTTTCCGAGCAGGTCGGCTCAGCGAGGTCCGGTCTCGCCCGCCACCGGGTACACGGGGCGGATGTCGACCGGAATGCCCTCGAGCTTCCCGAGCGCCTTCTCCATGGCCGGAGACATCCCGCCGAACTCGGCCAGGAACTGCTCGGCCTTGCCCTTGTTGCCCTCGTGCTGGATCATCACCAGATCGTGCACGAGCGTGCCGATGTTGGCCTCGAGTTTGTCCATGTCGATGGTGAACACGCCCTTGGCCTCGTCGAAGCTGGCGCCTCCGTCCTTCAGGTAGCGATTGATCTGCACCGCCGCGCCTTGGCCGTGGGCCTCGGCCACCCCGAAGCGAACGCTGCGGAAGAGCCCGGCGAAGTAACTGACCAGGAGCTTCTCGCGGAAGTCCTTGGGCAGCTCGCCCTTCTCGATCATGAACAGGATGTTGTACGCGCCCATGACGTCGGCCTTGCACTCCTCGAGCGCGGTATAGGCCGGTCCCAGGGCCATGCGGACCTCGACCTTCTTGCCGTCGACGTCGGTGAAGGCGGGGCCGAGGCTGTGGGACAGCTCGTGGAAGAGCACTTGGTTGAAGAAGGCGTCGCCCGAGAGCCGGTCGTGCAACGAGGCCTCGAGGACCTTCTCACCGATCGGCTTCATGATGCGCTCGAACTTGGTCTCGATGAGGTTGCGCAGCAGGACCTTCTTGGCGCCCTTCTCCTTGCGCACGCGCTCGTCGTTGGGGAGGTTGAACGCGATGGTCTGCACCGACTTGCGGGAGTCGCCCGAGGTGTAGACCAGGTCCACCACGCGAATCGGGCTCTCGGCCCCGCGCTTGGTCTTGACCGCGTCGTCGATGGGCAGGTGGTCCTCCATCTCCGGGAGGTAGGCCTTGTACTTGGCCAGAGCCTTCGAAGCCTCGGGGTCGCTGACGGTGACGAAGGCTTCGAAGCTGGCCTTGAGCCCCTTCAGCTCGTCCTCGTAGGTCTCGTAGGGCCCGATGGTGATCTCGACGCGGCTGTCGAGATCCATCCAGTCCTTGTCGCTCTGGTAGTAGTCGTCGCTGAGGAAGGCGTCGGCGCGCGAGCGCAGGAAGGTGGAGAGCGACTCGTTGGTGGTGGTCGCGGCCGCCTCGCGCAGCTTCTCCGCCGCGGGCTTCAGCCACTCGGCGTAGACCTCCCGGTAGGGCTTGGCCACCAGCCCGTTGTCGCCCATCTCGATCACGGTGAAGAGGCTGTTGAAGGCCTCCGCGTCGTCCGGGTGAGCGTCGACCCACGCGTCGAAGCGATCGGCGGTGAGCTCCTCGGGGTAAAAGCCCGCGCCCTTGGGCCAGGGTTTGTCGATGGCGAAGGGCTTGCGGTGCTCCTGGCGATCCCAGGGCCCCCGCATGATGCGGAAGTAGGCGTACTTGGCCTTGCCCACCGGGTCGGTCGCCTTGGACAGCTCGGCCTCGAGCGCAGGGTTGCCCGCCCAGGCCTGGCGCTCGTAGATGGGGTCGAGCAGCTTGGCCGCCTCGATGAGGATCTCGAGGGTCTTGCGCTCGGACTCCGGCAACTTGGAGGTGTCGACGCCCAGCTTCGCGATGGCGAACGCATCGATCTTGGCTTGCAGCTCGGCTGCCTCGTCGCCGCCCGCGTCGGGCTCGGCATCCGGCTTGCCCTTGCCATCCGGCTTGCCCTTCGCGTCCGGCTTGCCCTTGCCGTCGGCCTTGCCCCCCGCCTTCGCGCCCCCCTTGGTCGTCTTCCCGTCGGCTGCTCCACCGCCGCAGGCGAGCGCGAGCGACAACGACAACATGGCCAACGAACGAACGAGGGGCGACAGCAGTGGGCGAGAGGACATGGAACGCGAAGGTTCGCAAGCGCGAGCGGCCAGAGCAAACCGCCGCGCACTCGCTTTGCGCACACGGCCCGCACGGGGCCGCCCCCTGCATGCTCGCGAGGTCTCCTAGGCTTCGACGTAGCGAGTGGGGTCGGCGACCCCGGCTTCCTCGAAGCCCTTGCGGCGCAGCTGACAGCTATCGCAACGCCCGCAGGCCAGCGGCCTGTGATCGGCGTCCGGCACGGGGTCGTAGCAGCTGACGGTATCTCCGTAGTTCACGCCCAGCTCCGTTCCCCGCTTCACGATGCCGGCCTTGGTCAGCTCGAGCAGCGGCGTGCGAATGCGCAGCGCGTCACCCTGGCCCTGCACCCCCACGCGAGTCGCGAGGTTCGCCATGCGGGCATAAGCGTCGATGAAGTCGGGCCGACAGTCGGGATAGCCGGAGTAGTCGAGCGCGTTGACACCGATCCAGATGTCGCGCGCCCCGAGGGACTCGGCCCACGCCAGCGCGTAGGAGAGGAACAAGGTGTTGCGCGCGGGGACGTAGGTCACCGGGATCTCGGACTCGTCTTCGACGTCGCGATCCTTGGGCACGGCCAGCTCGCTGCCCTCGACCAGGGCCGTGGCCGAAGCGACCAGCCGACCCAAGTGCGACAGATCGACGACCTCGTGGCTCGTCGCGCCCAGGGCCTGGGCCTGCCGCGCCGCGCACCCCAGCTCGATGGCGTGCCGCTGCCCGTAGCGAAAGCTCAGCGCGTGAACATCGTGTCCGGCCTCGCGGGCGATGGCCATCACGGTCACCGAATCGAGCCCACCGCTCAATAGAACCACGGCCGGTCCGGCCGTACTCGAATTCTTCATCGGTCTCTTCTCGGCTCAGCCCGTGCTGCCGTCGCCCTCGCCCGAGCCGCCTTCGTCGGTCATCGGCTCGTCGCCATCGTCTTCGGCCCCTGCCTCGCCGCCGGGCGACGCGGAGCAGTTGGGATCGATGACGCCCAGGGCGGGATCGGGGCAACAGTACAGCGCGAACTGATCGTTGTTGTAGCCGACGGCGCAGCTACACGTCGGCAAGAACGTTGCCGGATCGGTAAAGCACATGCCCCGCTCGTCGCCGCCGCAGAAGAAACCGCGGCAAGGGTCGGCGGGGTCGTAGCAGAAGTTGCTCTCGAGGTTGCACTGGCCTTCCGCGCACGAGCCATCGGGAGCCAGACACAGCCCGCCCGGCAGCCCCGGCGGCGGATCTTTGTCGCGCTCGCCTCCGCGGTAACAGGCTTGCGCCAGGCTCAACGCCGTCAGCAACGCCAAACCGGCGCCCCACCCACGCCATCGCGTGGGACCCCTATCGTGCTTCGCGTGGGTCGGCACTGGGAGGGACGATATCGCCAAACGCTCTCGAGAGAAACCAATGACGACGCGCAGTGGAACCCTTCGGTCGGTCGGCGGCGGTCCCGTTCGCGTTGATGGGGCAAGGAGCCCCACGGAGAAATCCGTGCCGCCCCTCGGTTTGAAAATGGCGCAGGGCTCCGGTAGCGTGCTCTTCGATGCGTTTGGTCAGGAACGGTGGTCCGGCGGCGCTGCGCAGCACCGCGGTAGCGCTGGCGGTGTTCATGGGGACCGGGGCCCTGCCTCTCACGGCAACCGCTGGCGTGACGCCGTTGCCGCTGCTGGTCAAGAAGAAGAAAAAGAAGAAGTTCACCCCGGAGCAGGCGGCCGATCAGCGCATGCCGATCCAGGACGAGGGCCGACAGATGGTCGAGGCGGGCGAGCTGACCGCGGCGACCATCCTCTACGACGGCGCCGCGAACTCGCAGGGTGACCCCATTTTGTTCCTCGACGCGGGCGACACGTACCTCGAGATGGCCATCGTCGAGCGCGACAT
Organism: Myxococcota bacterium; assembly: GCA_039028615.1. Classification (GTDB taxonomy): domain Bacteria; phylum Myxococcota_A; class Polyangia; order Nannocystales; family Nannocystaceae; genus Paraliomyxa. The sequence continues at coordinate 90,949 of JBCCHT010000008.1, forward strand.
CGCCTCGGCCGAGACGGCCAAAGAGCGCGCGTACACGGCACGGGACATCCTGTACTTCCACACGCACGACGCCTCGAGTGACGACTACCGCGTCGTCACCGACGACGAGATCGGCGGCCTCCTGTCGCGGTCGAGCGAGCTCATCGCCAAGGCCGACGACACCATCGCCGAGATCGAGGCCGAGCAAGAAGCTCTGTCCGAGCCGCCCCCCGCCCCGGAAAAAGCCAAGGGTGACGGCAAGGGCATGCGGATCGCTGGCATCGGCTTCATGGCGCTCGGCGTCGCGGGCCTGGGTGCGGGCGCGGCCGGCCTCGTCATCGGGCAGGTCAACCAAAACCGAGTCAACGACGACGCGGTCTACGGCGCCGAGTTCGACGACTTCGACGCCCGGGGCCGTCGCGGCAACCTCATCGCGGGCGTGGGCCTGGCGGTGGGCGGCACCGCCCTCGTGGCCGGCACCGTGCTCTTCATCATCGGAAAACGTCGCGGCAAGAAGGCCGGAGAGGCGGACGAGCCCGCTCCCTCCGACGACGCTTCCGTCGCCGTGGTCCCCACCGGCCGCGGCCTCGCCCTCGTGGGTCGCTTCTAAGCTCTCAGGATCATCATCATGCCCAAGCTGCCTCTCCTCGCCCTCGTTTTCGGAACCGGTCTCGCCCTCGTCGCGACCACCCCGGGTGCGGCCTCGGCCGCGGCGACCCTGGGTTGCGACGACGACAGCGGCCTGTGTGTCAATTCCGGCGGAGCCAAGTGGAGCCCGGACAAGACGGCCTCCGCCAAAGATCGTCGCAAGCGCAAGGCCAAGACCGGCGGCACCCTGAGCGTGGACATCGACGGGGGCCGCGGTAGCGTGTTCCTCAACGGTCGCTACGTCGGCACCGCCCCGGTCAGCGACGTAGCCATCCCCCAGGGCAAGAACGACGTGCACGTGCGCGACGGCGACATCACGCTGGCCACCGGGGTGCTCAACGTGCCCAAGGGCGCCTCGGTCTCGCTGACCGTCCGCCACGACTAGAACTCACCTCATCGACCCTCGTGGGGTGAGGCGACGGGGCACAGTGCCGCTTCAGAGCCACGGCGTTCTAGAAATGTAGATGGCGAAGCGGTCCTCGATGATGACGATCAAGTCGTCGATGTCATCGGCGTTGACGTCACCGACGACGACGGGAGCATGGGGGAGAGGCACGAGGCTCTCCGCGCCGAGCTGTGGAAACAACGCTCCATGATAGAGATCGAACGACCCGTCCGGGTGATGGGTGGCATATTGCCCGTGCGTGATGCCGTCGAAAGGGGCAGCAGAGAAGCGACCTGCGAAGGTCAGGCCGCCAACGCCGGGGGACTGCTCGACGGTGAGCATCTCCGGTTCGCCGAAACCACCGGATTGCCATTTCACGATCGAGAGCGTTTGTACGTCGTGGACGATTAGGATCTCGGTTGCTGCGTCCCCGTCGAAGTCACCGGATACCGCCCGGCGCATCGACGGTGGCTGGGGCGAGCGAACGAGGCTGATGTCGCCATCGATCGCTGAGCCGCCGAGCACACTGATGATTTCGGGTGGATCATGGTTCGGATAGGCCTCGCAATAGCCATGCCATGCGACAGCCAAATCCCCGTGACCGTCACCGTTGTAGTCACCCGCCATGAAGTCCCACGCAGGGCACTGCAGATCGGTCGGCTCAGAGGCGATGAGCGAGAACTGGCCATTGACGATCGACCACACGTTGATCGTCAGGAGCTGATCGACCCTCTCTCCGCTGATGAGCTCAGCAATGCCGTCTCCGTCGAGGTCGAGTGACCCGGTGCGTAGCGCACTCACCTCGTGAGTGGCTCCAAAATCACGGAACGCCACCGTGTCGAGCGTCGTGCTGTCGAGCACCGCCACTTGTAACTTGCCGCTCCCTTGGTCGACGGTGAGCACAATCTCCTCGAGGCCGTCGCCGTCGAAATCCGCGTGGTGGATCGGCAAATCGCCGGCAAGGTTCCAATCCAAAGTGAACGGGGAGTCCACCTCGGCCAAAATGTCCGCTGGCGGCAGCGGCGTCACCAGCCGCAGGCCGAAGTCATCTCTGCCTGAGACGAGCAGAGGCCGGAACCCATCGCGGACCTGTTCAACGACGCCAACGGGATAACCGATGGGCTCCCAGTATTGGCGCAACTCGTGGCAGAACGGATCGGGAAGGTCCGAGTGCGGGCATTCGAAATCCACGGACGTCGTGCCGTCGGAGCCACTGAGCTCCACGGACGCTCCGCTGCCGGCGCTACCACCAGCCGAACCGCCGCCGCCCGTCGACACGACGCTCGGGCTGCACCCCATCGCCAGCAACAACGTCCCCGACGTTGCAGCGCGACAGGCGATCCGATTCAGCGACATGAAATTCATGCTGCTGTTCAGTCGGCCACGCTGCAAGGATCGTTGCGGACCGACTTCACGAACTTCCGCAGTCCGCATCGACCCACCCGTGGGAAGGTGATTCCCACGAAAGGGCCTTGTCGGCTTCGCCACGACGAACATGTTGGGCGGTCGAGGAGGCTTTTTCATGGATGGACCCAGCCATATCCCCCCGCGGCTCGACCTTCCCCGCGAGCAGTGGGCCGACCACCCTCACTATCCGTCGCAGGTGCTCTTGATGCGATCGCACGAGGGCTTCCGCGAGATCAGTCGCCAGCTGCTCGAGCGCGCCCGCGAAGGCATCGCGCCTCGTTCCATCGCGTGGATCTATCCGCAGTGGATCGCGGGCATGCGCAGCCACGAGGGCTATGAGGAGTACAAGCTCTATCCCTTCTTGCGACGGCGATGGGGCGTATCGATGGAGTCGCTCAAAGAAGGGCACCAGCAGCTGCATCGCTGCGACGACGCGGTGCGAGCCGCTCTGCTCGAGCACCGCAACGCGGACGGCGACGCGTCGAACGATGCCCTCGTGCGCGCGCTCGAAGAACACGACCGCGTGTTGGTCGAACACCTTCGGCACGAAGAGGACACCGTCATTCCTCTGCTGCTCGAGCTGTCGCCGGACGAGTTCGACGAGTATTGCCATCACTCGATCGCCGAGCTGCTACGACGCCTGGAATCGAGATCTGCGTAGGGTGTCAATGGGCCGGCCAGTTTCGGATCCATCGACCCAAAACCAGGCCCGGTCATGAGCAAGTGTTTGCCGGGCTCGATATCGAGCCCGGCGGCGAATACCGGCCCAAATCGTTGTTCCAGCGCATCGGGATTATGGGGGCGTACGCTTCGTTCATGCCCCGTTGGATTGTGGCGGGGACACTTGACGGAGCCTAGGCCCCCTCGGCAGCGTGGCCTTGATGGGCTCGCCACGCGACGCCTACGAGCTTGGTGGCGTCGCCGGCGAAGGCCGCACGACGCTCGTTCGCCTCGGTGTTCGCCGGGGTGACAGCCAACCCGTAGCGCTCAAGCAGCTGCGCACCGACCACGTCGAGCGCCCCGGTCGGCGCGTGCGCTTCATCGAGCAGGCCCAGCGAGCGAGCCTGCTCGACCACGAGACCGTGGAGCGGATCTTCGACGTGCTCGATGATCGCGAGCGCCCCCTGGTGGTCGCGGAGTGGATCGACGGCCGAGCGTTGAACCGACTCATCGATCGGCGGCGAACCAGCGGCGAGTCATGGTCGCCCGAAGCCGTCACGCACATCGCGACCTGCCTGCTCGAAGCCCTGCGCCACGCCCACCAGCAGCTGTCGCACTTCGATGTGCCGGGCGTGATGCTCCACGGCGGCATCGCGCCGCGCAACGTGCTGGTCGACATCGAGGGCAACATCAAGCTCGTCGGGTTCGGCATGGCCTCGGTGTGGCAAGAGGCGCCCGAGCCCTGGCAAGACCTCGAGACCCTGCGCTACCTGTCCGCCGACCATGCGCGACGCGGGGCCTCGCCTGCCTCCGACCTCTATGCCGTGGGCGCGATCGTGCACGAGCTATTGTCAGGGAAACGCTTCCGTGACGAGTGCAAGACCGAGGAGCAGATGCGGGAGGCGATCGATCGCCTCGAGCCCCCGCCGCGGCCCCGCAAGGACGTCCCCTCCGCCCTCGAGCGGCTGCGTCGGCGCCTGCTCGAGCCCGCCCCCAACCCCCGCATGACGCTCGAGCACATGCTCGACATCTGTGCCGCGGTGCCCGTGGATGGGGCCCGCACGGAGCTGCGCGACCTCGTCCGCGAAGCGCTGCGCATGGACAGCACCCAGACCGGCCCTACCCCGGTGGTCGAAGAAGATGCCGCCGTCGCCCGCTCGCACAAGCAGTCGGTTTCGAACCCGCTGAAGCAGGCGCTCGAGCAGGTGCCGATCGGCAAGGAGCCGCGTCGGCGGGGTCGCGACACGCAGTCGGTGCCCGTGCCCGTCGACCACGAGCAGACGGCGCCACGGCGCCCGCTGTTCCTCCAGCAGACCGCACCGCCGCAGAGCGACGAGACCCGCGACGCCGAGCAACGCCGCAGCGGCCGCGACGAACCCAACCTCGACGTGGGGATCGAAGATCGGATCGAGGAGCCCAACCCCCAGTCCATCGCCGAGGTGGACACCGCACCGCTGTCGGTCGAAGAGGGTGCGCCCCAGATCCCCATGGATGATCTGGAGCCGCTGCCGATCACCGAGCCCAAGGAGACCGATGAGATCCCGCGGGCGCCCGAGCACATGCAGGAGCGGCTACGCCCGAAACCTCCGCAGGTCGTGTCGGCCTCAGGCGAGATGGGCGAGCCCAGCGAAGTGGCTCGCTCGTGGCTGCAGGTCCGCGGCCCGCTGGGCTGGGCCTTGGTGGGTGCGCTGGGCGTGGGGATCGGTCTGCCGCTCGCCGTTCGGTGCTCGGCCGGAGAAGCGAGCGTCCCCGACCGCTCGGCCCCGACCACCGAGCCGGAGCGCTAGCGCTTCACGTCATCGTCGAGCCACGAGGGCATCTGCTCCATCGCGAGCAGCTCCTCGACGGTCTGGCGCTTGCGGATGGTGTCGAACTGATCACCGCGCACCAGCGCCTCGGCGACCAGGGGCCGCGTGTTGTAGGTGCTGGCCATGGTCATCGCGTAGGCACCCGCGCTCAGCACCGCGAGCACCTCGCCCGTGCGACTGACCGGCAAGGTCCGCCCCAGCGCGATGAAGTCGCCCGACTCGCACACGGGACCGACCACGTCGACCTCCTCGGTGGGGTCGCCCGGCTGCGGCCACCGAAGCGGCGCGATGACGTGATAGGCCTGGTAGAGCGCAGGGCGAATCAGGTCGTTCATCGCCGCGTCGACCACCACGAAGCCCTTGGTCTCTCCCGTCTTGCGACCGAGCACCCGCGTGAGCAGCACGCCCGCGTTGCCCACCAGCCAGCGACCGGGCTCGAACACCAGCTCGAGGTCGAGCCCCTCGGTGGCCTCCTGCACCGCCTTGCCCCACGCCTCGAGATCGAGGGCGGGGTCGTCGGGGCGATAGCCGATGCCGAAGCCGCCGCCCAGGTCGAGCTGGGTGAGCGTGATGCCTTCGCTGGCCAGCGTGTCCACCAAGGCCCGCACCCGCGCGATGCTGTCGACGAAGGGGCGCACCTGGGTGATCTGCGAGCCGATGTGGCAGCCCACGCCCACCAACCGCAGCGAAGGATCGGCATGCGCTCGGCGAGCGACCGGCAGCGCGTTGGTCATGGAGATGCCGAACTTGGACTCCTGCAGGCCGGTCGCGAGATAAGGATGGGTCTTGGGATCGATGTCCGGGTTGACCCGCAACGACACCGCCGCGACCTTGCCCAGCGCGCGGGCTCGCGCCGCGACCTGCTCGAGCTCTTCCGCCGACTCGAGGTTGATGGAGCGGATCTGGGCTTCGATCGCGGCATCGATCTCGACGTCGGTCTTGCCGACCCCGGAGAACACGATGCGCGATGCCGGTACGCCAGCGGTGAGCGCTCGCTTCAGCTCGCCGCCCGAGACGATGTCGGCTCCGGCGCCCCGACGCGCCAAAAGACGCAGCACGGCGAGCGAGCTGTTGGCCTTGACCGCGTAACAGAAAGTGGTGGGACGTTGTCCTACCGCGGCCGTAAGTGCGTCGAAACGCGATTCAATGACCGACGCCGCATACGCGTAGGTGGGTGTACCCAGCTGCTCGGCAATCTTCGATAGGGCCACGCCCTCCATGCACAGCTCACCGTCGTGCAGGCGGAGGCCGAAGCGCCCGGGGTTCTCGGCGAGACCGATGTGATCTGGGCGTTGCGTCACCGACTCCGGCCTGCCACGACCGAAGGTCTTCCGTCAATCCAGGGAAGATTCGCGGTCGAGATTTGCTACGATCGCAAAGTCATCTCAGGTCACCGGCAAGGAGGTCGCCTATGCAGCAAACCCATCAGAACACCCTGATTCGTACAACCCGCAGCCAAGGAGGAGCCTCCTAGCCGGTTCGCGGCGGGCATCTCGGCGTCCTTTAACCGGCGCACGGGGTGCAAATCCGGTCCCGACCGGATCGTCGCGAACCGACATGTTCGGTCGACAGGAGTCGTCCGAACACGACGCCGCCGGGCGGCGTCAGGTGAGATTGACAGAGAAGACACTCCAAAATCACTCGTCACCGTAGTGGTGACTCGTTCCAAAAAACCCTGACGAGCGCACAGTCGCTCGCAACACGGAACCGGAACGACCCGAGATGACCCGCGACGGGGCTCCACGGAGCCCCGTCGGCGTATCCGGCGGCGGATCGATCACGACCGGGGGCGGGGAAGTGACCACGCGAAGCCGAACTCCAGACCCATGTTGAGCTCGAGGCCGCCCACCCGCGCGAGGACCGAAGGCGTCTGGTCCTCGAACACCACCAGCCGAGCCACGGCGCCGGCCTGAGCCAGAGCGCTCCCGGAGAGCTCGAAGCGCGGACCGATGCGCAGCGCGAGATCGGGGCTCAACACGAATCGCCAGGAGGGCACCACCCGCAGGTGCGCGCCGAGCTGGAGCCCTCGGTTGCGGGTCTGCCCGTCGGGGTAGTCCACGAGCTGGAGCGCGCCGTTTTGCCGTACACCCCACGGCTCGAGGTCGAGGGCCACGACGGTGCGCACGGCGAGGCGACCCCGGCGCCATTCGTAGCCACCACCGATCGAGATCCGAGAGCGTCCCACCGTCAGTGGCTCGGGGCGATGCCAGTGGGTTCGGACGGCCACCGAGGCGATGGGTCCCCGAGGCCAACGCAGCTCCATGCCGGCCAGGCCTCCGCCGCCGACGAAACCCGCGGGATCGGGAGGCCCGAAGCCCACGCCCACCGTGCCCGCCGCGATCGCCTCGAGCTCGAAGGGCGGGCGTCCCGGTGGCTTCGGTGCCGGCTCGGGTTCGGGTTCGGGTTCTGACGCGGGTTCGGGCTCTGGCTCCGGCTCGGGTTCGGGCTCCGGTTCCTCTTCGGCGGGCAGCGGCACGTCGCGTTCATCGGGCGCGAGCTCGTCGTCCTCGATCGCCGCCAGCAGGTTGGCCACCGTGCTCGCGGCCAGGCGGGGGGCATCGTCGCGATCGCTGTCGAGGCTGCGGTAGTACGCCCGACCATCGGAGAGCACCACGGTGATCTCCAACGAAGCGTCGCGGTGCCGCACCGTCGCCACGGCGAACAGCTCGAAGCTCTGGGCGGGCACCGCCGGCCACGGCGGCACATGCAATGAACGCTGAGGGCTACGAAGCTGGAGCGCGTCGAGCACGGGCGCGGCCTCGAGCCCATCGGGGCGAAGCAGCACACCTTCGATCGGCCGAGCGTGGGTCGCCGCCGCGGGCTCGACCACCGCGGCCGCGGCCGAGGCCGAGGCGAGCAGGAGCCCGCCGGCCAAGAGCACGGGGCACGACGCTGTCGCCAACCCTGCCATCGACCTCAGAATACGGCACGACCGAGCGAGGCCGCACGCTCAGGCCTGGACGCAGGCTTCCTTGCCCTCGATCCACATGCAGTCTGCGACCTCTTCGCACTGCGCGGGCTGGAGGACTTCACAGGGCACGCAGAACATCGAGCCGCACTCGCCCAGCTTCGGCTCGCCCACCCAGGCGCAGGTGGGCGTCTCGAGGCAGAACTCGAAGTCCAGCTCCAGACACTCGTTCATGGGATCGACGCAGGGGTTGAGCACGCAGACGCCCAGCTCGGGATCGCCATCCCACAGGCACTGGCGCAGGCCACTACAGTCGCGAAAGCCCAGGCCCTCGCAGTCGGAGCCTTCCCCGGTGGTCGTGCCCTCTTCCCCGACGGGGTCGGTGGTGGTGCCCCCCGTCGTGCCCGTACCCGGCTCGCCCATGCCCGTGCTCGTCGCCGGTGCATCGGTGCCCGTGGACGAGCCGCGGCTGGACGCGCTCGTGTCTTCGGCGGGCGAGGCCGGGTCGGTCGTATCTTCGGGCGCTCCCGTGACCTCGGCCGCTCCCGTCGAGGCCTCGGGCGTGCCCCCGACGATCAAATCGACGCCGCAGCCGGCCCCGAACACCAACGCGATGCCACCGACGAGGCCGCGCGCCTTCACGGGGCCTGCCCCTCGTCATCGCGGTCGAGCGCAGCCTTGGCCCGCGCCCGATGAGTTCCGTCGGGCATGGTCTCGAGATAGCGCTGCCAGCACTGGCGCTGCGCGTCACCGCTGGCTCGACGGCACAGGCCCGCCCGCGCATCGTCGGCAAAGCGTCCGTGGGGGAAGCGCTCGAGGTACTCCCGCCACAGCGCGGTCTCGGTGCCTCGGGCCTTGCGTTGCCGCGCCAAGGTGAACAGGTCGCCGTAGGCCAGATCGCCCAGGCGCCCCTTGCCCGCCCGCTTGGTCAGGATTCGAAACAGCCGCTCCGCCTTCGAAAGGTCGCCGGCTCGCCACGCGGCGTGGGCCATCGCGTCGAGCTCTTCCAGGGTGCGGGTCGACGCCCGCGGCTCGGGCTGCGCCCTGGGCCGACGCGCCCGACGGCGGGCCGGCTCGGCCGGGGCATCGTCGAGGGGCGCGACCGCAGCCGCGGCCTCGGTCTCACCGACCGGCGCTGGCTCGACCTCGGGCTCGACGACCGCGGCGGGAGCGGGGGTCTGCACCTCGGCTCCCGGCACCGCGGCGTCCACCGACGGCGAAGGCACACGGGTCGGCACCACGTGCGCGGCCTCGCTGCGCGACGGATCACCCGAGAGCAATCGTCCGCGACCCGACTCGATCACGCCCCAGCCGATCAACAACAGCACGGCCGCCGCCGCGAACACGGCCGCCCAGATCCGGCGCGCCGCGGGCTCTCGATGCGGTGGCTCGAACGCCACGGGCGGCGGCGTTCCCAGGCTCTGGGCGACGTCTTGCTCGACCTCCGCCCGCACGCCTTCGATCACCGCGAGCAGCTCCACGTCTTCGCGAGTCTGTCGCCGACGGTGCGCGTGCTTGATCGACACCACGGGTGCCCAATGATTGACCTCGGCCACCGTCTCGGCCGAGATCCGACTGGGATCGAGCTCGTGCGCGCGAGCGATCACGGCCGCAAAGTCGCGATACCCGGGGTCGGCCCCCAGCTCGGCGTCCACCGTCTCGACCACGCCGTCGAGCAGCGCCCTCAGCTCGAGATCGGCCATCATCACGACGACTCCTCCGAGCGCGGGCTGAGCCACCCGAGCGACTCGAGCTCCTTGCGAATGCGCTCACGCGCCCGACTGGCCCGTACCGAGAGGTTGCCCGAGGAGATACCGAGCTGCGCCGCGGCCTCGGCCGGCGAAAAGCCCTCGAGGTCGCGGAGCACGAACGCCTCGCGCAGGTGTGGAGGCAGCTGCCGCAAGATGACGTAGACCGCCTCGGCCCGTCGCTTGTGCATGTGCACCCGGTCGACCACGTTGCTGTTGGTCGCCCGATGCACCGCGTTGATGTCTTGAAAGCGCTGGTGCGCGGTCTCGGTGCTGTGTTGGGCCCGCCAATAGTTGCGGACCACGTTGACCGCCACCCCGTGCAGCCACGTGGAGATCGGCGCGCGGCCATCGAAACCGGGCAGCGCGACCAGAGCCCGGGCAAAAACTTCCTGCACCAGATCCTCGATCGGGGCCGCCGATCCCGCGAGGTAGCGGACGTGGCGATAGATCGCCGCATAGTGGGCTTGATACAGCTCCGACCAGCCCTCCATCTGCCCCGCCTTGGCTCGCGCAACGCGCTCATCATCCTCCGAAACGCTGTTCGGGGCGTGTTCCGCGGACAGCGGAACGACGGACGGATCTGTGCTCTGGCGTGGCACGGCGGCGTGGCCCTGGGCTCAATCGTTGAGTAACGCGACCAACCAAACGATTACAGCCGGGTCGCGCATCGAGACCCTCGCCCAGCTCACTGCGGCCCAAACCAATCCGCCCGAGGTCCATCGCCCCCGAATCTGCAACCGGGGTCGTGAATGGGCGTCGTTTCGATGAGCCGGGTGATCCGATCGCCGACCACCGGACTCTACTACCCCCGAACCTCGGAGCACGGATGACTCACCCCAAGTCCCCTTCTTGGCCCCACGCGCCGCAGCAACCCGGTCATCCCTCTCCCTATGGGGCTCAGCCTCAGCCCGGCCAACCCGGACCCGCCGCCCCGCAGCCGGGGGCCTACGGTGCTCAGCCCCATGCCGCCCCCCAACCCGGGGCCTACGGTGCACCGCAGGCGGGCCAACGAGCTCCGCAACAACCCGGGCACTACGGTGCGCCGCAACCGGGCCACCACGCGCCACAACCCGGGCCTTACGGTGCGCCGCAGCCCGGCCCGCACGCACCACAACCCGGTCAATACCCGCCGCCGCAGCCCGGCCAACACGCGCCGCAACCGGGCCAGTACCCGCCGCAACAACCCGGCTTCTACGGTGCGGCATCCCACGGCGTGCCCAACCCCGGGCAGTACGGCGCGCCTCATCCGGGCGGCTTCCCTCCGCCCGGCCAACCCGGCAGCCCCTGGGGTCAGGGCGCACCTCATGTCGCGCCCCAGCGCCCCGCATCCAGCGGCCGCGGCAAGCTCATCGGAGGTGCGTTCCTGGCCCTCATCTGCGGCATCGCGCTGGTCCAGAATTCCCACGAGGCGTTCGACTCGGGTGAAGGCCTCGCCACCACCATCATCTTCGCGCTGTTCTTCGGAGGCTCGCTGCTGCTGGCGCTGACCGGGCTGTTCTCGGCCGCGGGCAAGCCCGCCCCCAAGGGCGTGGTGATCGGCGTACCCCTGGCCGCCGCCCTGCTCGGCGTAGGGGTCGGCCCCTTTGCGAGCACCGCCTACTGCGAGGCCGACGAGGCCACCCGCTACGAAGAGCTCACCGCGGCCATGGACCAGGGCGGCCTGTTCCTCGCCAGCCGCTGGACCACCGAGTACGAGCTCCAGGTCGACGAAAAATTCCGCCGCAAGGAATGGCGCGCCCAGTGGATGGTCGCCCGCACCCGCGAGAGCATCGAGTACAAGGACGCCTCCGCCCTCCGACAGATCCTCGTGGAGATCGCCGAGTCGGGTGACCTCGAGCTCTACGCCGAGGCCGAGACCGCCGCGTCGCAGGCCTTTGGGCGCTACTACGAAGAGGCCAAGGCCAAGATGTACGCGCCGCTGGCCGCCGGAGCCAGCCGCGAGTTCCCCGTCGACGAGAACCTGCGCGAGGCCTTCGGCACCATCCTCGAGCAGCTCACCCACGCCCCCGAGGCCAACGTCTACGTCGCGTTCACCAACGGCGTGCACCTCGAGCCGCCCGAAGGCACCGAGGAGCTGCTGGCGCTGTACCGCGACGACCCCAAGGCCAAGTCCGCGTTCCCCAAGGGCGCGCCCGTCATCGAGGCCAAGGACGCCTTCGGCTCCGCCTACGACTCCCGCCGCCGTCGCACCTTCATGACCGCGATGTCCGAGTCCTTCGGCCAGGTCTTCGACGCCAACCTCCTCACCCTGGTGCCCTTGGAAGAGGGAGCCTCGCGCGAGGGCAAGATCGTCATCGAGGTGTCGTCGAACATCGTGCGGCTACCGACCTTCTTCTTCTGGGAGCGCGAGCTCGCCGAGGCGCCGGGCACCACGAAGGTGGCCGGCCTGCTCTTCGGCATCGCCGTCGACTGGGAGCTGAAGGTCTACGGCCCCGAGGGCAAGCAGCTCTACGCCCAGCCCCCCGTGCGCAGCGAGCCCGCGGGCAACGTCAGCGTCTCGACCCAGCCCGGCGATCCCGACTGGGGCATGTACAGCGTGCTGATGGACTCCGCCTACTACAACTACAGCCGCCAGGTGACCGGCATGTTCGGCCTCACCCCGCCGCCCGAGCGCACCGTCTTTGCCTACAGCGGGGTCTAGTCCCCGCGTCTTTGCCCCCTCACGGAAAGTCCCCCATGTTCCGCCCCCGTTCACTCGCCCTGTTGTTGCCGGCTCTCGCCCTGAGCCTCGGCGCCTGCAAACCCGACATCCCCGAGGGCTTCGACAGCCTCGTACCCGCCGAGCACCGCGACGAGCTCGAGAAGGTCCTCGAAGAGAGCGAAGACCTCAAAAAGCCCGGTCGCGACCTGCTCATCCTCTGGTACGAAAAAGACGCGGTGAAGAAGTCCGAGCTCTATGCGGCCTACAAAAAGCAGGTCGAGGGCCAGGGCTACAAACTGATGATCGAGTGTGAGGTCGACGATCCCGACTCGATGTCACTGGCCAAGGCGCCCAACGAGGCCATCAGCGTGTCCTTCCGCGACCTCGCCAGCGTGTGGCATACCGACGTCGAGCGCGTGCAGGTGGACTCCATCGGCCTGCCGCTGGACGTCGAGTGCAAGTTCACCGAGCACGCCCAGTCGCTGTGCAAGAGCATCTCCGGCGACACCTGCTTCATGAAGTAGGAGCCGCGACGGCCCGGCCCCCACGGACCCCTCGGTGCCCCCGAGGGGTTCGTTCGTTTCGAGGGGCTCGCGCGCCGAAACGACAACGCGCAGCTCCGCCGCCACTCGAACTAGTTCGATTCCTCGGAATCCGCCAGTTGCTCGCGGACCTCTTGCATGCTGACGAGATTGAAATCGTGACCGAAGATCTCTTTGTAAGCCTGATGAAACCCAGGATCACGTCGCAGTCCCTCGCAAATAGGCCAACTCCTATACGCAAGTTCCATCCTGGGATCTTCTCCTAGCCTCCGCACCCAGTGAACAGCATCCTTAAAATCATCTCTCAAAAGAGCTCGGGCAAGCTGGTACCTGTCAGCCAGGCAATCCCACTCGATCTCCGTCACAATGCGATCACAACGCTCTTGCCGGCCTGCCATCTTATTCGCAAGCGCGATGTTAATTCGAAACATGTGAGAATCTGACGTTCGTGTAAGCCTGGGCTGCTTCGTCACAGATGGGAACTCAAGGAGGCTGATTGCGAGTTCGTAGTCGCCTCGCCGAACAATTTCCACCGCGAGATTGTTGAGATAGGAATCAGCCTCAGTGCCTTGATGCGGGAAGAATTTCTTCCAAAGGACATAGGCAAGCTTCACACCTGTCTCGAAAATCGCGTGATACGCCTCAACAAGGTACTCCGGGCTAGCATCAAGACGAGTTCCGATGCGAGACTCAACATCAGCGACGCCGGCCTTTCTGCAGTTCTCCACATATTGAATGGAAACACAGCCATCGGAGTGCACGAACAAGTTCCGGCGCTGAGTCACCTCCACGAACGGCGCCCAAAGCCGGGGAGGCGGAACGAGCACCAGCCCTGTCTTGCGCTCGAGCCATTTTATCTGCTCGACATGGCTCTTTCGCAAAACATCGTCAACAGTCGATGAAACAATATGTTCTCTCGCGTCATCAAGACTGCTAAAAGACATCAACTCTGAGACACTAACTGTCCGCTCCGAGCTATTTAGAAGCTCGGGAGCAGCCCTGAACAACGCGCGAATAAGCTCAGATATCAAAACATCAAACTGACTCACCATTCCGACAACCAACATTCGAGGCATCACTCGAACTGCCGATCGAAGCTTACGATTCTGTCTTGTCCGACGACGATACTCAATCAACCCCCCAGAAGTTAGAAAAAATTTCGCATTTGGTTGCAACTCGGTCTCTGCTTCAGACGTTGCCGATTCGTCCGCACCTTCGTTACTGAATATCCTTAGGAAGGTGTCCCCCCAGTCGGTGCCAGCGGTGAGCTTCGCCCCTATGATGCTGGCAATGAGGGCATCCAGTCGTTGTTTCAGATGCTCCGTCTCATCGCTGTCGCCCGTCTGCCTTACTCCGTCTTCAACATTTGACACGGGTCTGGTGCGCCGTGTCTGTCCCGCTTGCAAACCACTGGAAGCTTCCGATTTCTCGGACGGAGCGCCTGGGCGTTCGAGCTCTGAGCTTGGGCCTGCTTCGTGATCATTCTGGGTGTCCGGTTTGGAAATCGACCCTGAGACCGCTCCTTCATCCGCTTTTTCTTCATCGGTAGCTCCATCCTCCTCGAACGCCTCGTCGTCTCCCGCATCGACGCCATGCGAGACCAAGAAATCGAACTGGGAGGACTCGGCCAGGGCTCGGAGCAACGAGGCAAGGACCGTGAACATCGTCATCGAGTCAAACGTTCCGTCCAGACTCGTGGCGAAGTACTCAAGTGCCTGTTTGATGTTCAAATCGGTCGATTGTGTCTCTTGTTCTGTAGATTGGTTCACGGCGGCTAGCTGTCCTCTCGGCATTGTCACTCCAAGCGAGCGAACGGCCTAGAGTGGAGTTCTGCACACTGACGTGGTTTAGCCAGAAAACGGACATACTGGAACGAACGTGCCATTCAAGAAAACAGAAGCGAGATCTTGAACACGGGTCATCACCTAGGCTCCAATAGTCGGGACTTGGCTCATAGACGCTCTCACTTCATCACGAGCAAGAGGGGGAACGGCTTGAGTTCGGTATTCCCGCGCCGCCCTCTCTCGACCCGCAAGGATCGAATGCGCGCTCAGTCGTAGAGCCGACCGAAGTAGTAGCCGACGCCGATGCCCATGAAGAGGCCGGCGTGGTTACCCAGCTCGAAGCCCTGCCCGGGGCCGTTGGTGGCACCGAGGCGCTCGGCGATCCCGGTGCCCGGGTTGGCGTCGGACTCACCGTTTTGATCGGGCTCACGGTTGCCCGGGATGGCCCGAAACACCAGGCCGAACTCGGGATTGATCGACACGCGCCGACCGATGAAGATCTGCACCGCCGCCGGGATCTCGATGTCGACCTCGAGCGGGGTGTTGAAGGTCCGCTCGTTCTCCTCGAGCTCGCGGAAACCGACGTAGGTCAGGATGCGCAGGCCGATGCCGAAGTCGGCGTGCACCTGCTGATCGCGGGGGCCCTGGGCCGCCCAGAAGAACACGGAGGGGCCCACCGCCAGCGCGCCCACCGTGTTGGTGCGCCGAAACTCGCCCACGTCGTCGGACTCCCGATGGCCGAAGGTGGCAAAGCCGCCCGCGAGGCCGAGCGTAAAGCGGTGCCCGACATAGTAGCGAACGAACAGACCGTTGAGACCGGACAGCGAGCGCATCGCCCCGAAGCCCACCCGGTGTCGCATCAGCGCCATGCGGTCGCGGTCGTCCGCGATGGGCTCTTGGCGGGCCTCGGGCTCGTCGTCTTCTCCGCCGTCGCCATCCCCGTCGAGATCGATCCCGAGTTCGTCCTCCGCCGGGCTGGTCTTGGGCTCCGGCTCGGCCTCTTCGTTCTTGCCGCGGCGCCGCTTCGACTTCGGGGCGTCGACGCTGGTGTCGCCCTCGGACGCGCTGGCCACCTGCGGGAGCGACAACGATGCGACCAGGGTTGCCGCGCCGAGTCCGAGGCCGAGCCGCGAGCGCAGAGACGAGCCTGCGCTCGTCCGCCTCGCGCATGTCGAGGGCCGGTCCACGACCGGTTAGTCGCGGAGCTTGCCGAAGTAGTAGCCGACGCCGATGCCCATGAAGAGCCCGGCGTGGTTGCCCAGCTCGAAGCCCAAGCCCGGGCCATTGGTCGTACCCAAGCGCTCACCCACGCCCGTGCCCGGGTTCGCGTCCGACTCGCCGTTGCCGTCGGGCTCACGGTTGCCGGGGATGATGCGGAAGGCCACGCCGAACTCGGGGTTGATCGAGACGCGGCGACCGATGAACAGCTGGATCGCGGCCGGAATCTCGACGTCGATCTCGATGGGCGTGTCGAGGGTGTCGGTCTGCTCGTTCTCCGACAGACCCAAGAAGCCGACGAAGCTCAGCACGCGCAGGCCGACGCCGAAGTCGGCGTGCACCTGCTGGTTGCGGGGACCCTGCACGGGCCAGAAGAACATCTCCGGACCCACCGCCACCGCGCCCACCGTGCGGGTGCGGCCGAACTCTCCCATGTCGTCGGTGTCGCGGTGCGAGAAGGTGGCAACCCCGGTGGTCAGACCCAGGGTGAACCGGTTGGCGAGGTAGTAGCGCACGAACAGACCGTTGAGCCCGGACACCGTACGCATGCCGCCGACGCCGACGCGCTTTTTCATGTTCGCGACCCGCTTGCCGCCGCCGTCACTGCTGCTGCTCGTGCTGACGCTGACCGTGGGCTCGCCGTCGTCCTCGTCGACGTCGGCCGCGGTTTCTTCCTCGGTCACGCTTTCCTCGACCTCGGGCTCCGGCTCGGGCTCGGGTGCGGCCTCTTGTTTCTTCTTGCCGCCCTTGCCCTTCTTGGACTTCTTTTTCTTCTTCGACGGAGCCTCGACGTTCATCTCCATCCGCTTGCTGCCCTCGCCATCGCTCGTCGCCGCCGAGGCCGCCTGAGGAAGTGCCAACAAAGCGGCGAGGGTTGCACCTCGCAACGCGAGACCGAGCAAGGGGGGAAGGGGCGAGCGCGTGCTCATCGGCCGCGAGTATACCGATGGCCGCGTCGGTGTCTGGCCCGCGTGTTGGTTCGGTGATCGAGATCGCGTACGTGCTCGAAATGTGGTCACGCGACGCACTGAAACCTGCACGAAATCACCCCTAGATGCCGTTTTATGGGGCTCCCAGACCCCGAGACCGGGGCCCCTCGATGCCTTTTTTTGACCCCTCGTTCGAGCTACGCTGGTCATTGGGTGAAATCGATGCGACGAGCTCGAAAACGACGGACGGTATCCGGCGCGGCCCTACCCATGAGCCTCGGAGTCGCGGCGACTCTGCTGCTCGCCGGGTGCGGCAACGTGGAGGGCATGGATCCCAGCGATCCAGCCCGTGGGCCTGGGCAACTGGTTGGCAACGGCGACCCGGTCTCGGCGGGTGACTTTGCCGGAGGCAACGACGCCATGCCGGCTCCGCGAGAGACCACGCTGCCCGCCGATGGCAGCCTGGCCGATTGCGAAGCCGACTGCCGCAGCTACTGCGACGGCCTCGACCTGGACAACCCGGTCAACCGCGGCATGTGTGCCTCGGCCTGGGGCGTGGGCCTGGCGTTGCGCCCGGTCGATCGCGCCGAAGCCTGCCGCCGCATCTACGCCGACTTCATCGGTCGCTTCCCCACCCCCACCGAGGTCGCCGAGGTCTGCAGCAGCGATCGCACCTGGGGCGAGGTCGTGAACGCGGTGCTCGACATGGACGAGTACGTCCTCGTCAACCAGCGTCGCTGGGCCGACAAGCTGCTCTACAACAACCGCGCCGTGAACTTCGAGCGCGCCTTCGACATGGACGAGCTGGTGGGCAAGGCCTACCGCGGTCGCGTGTCGTGGGACCAGTTCGCCGCCGTCACCTCGGCTCACCCCATCATCATGCGGCGCATGGACACCGCGGGTGACCGCGCCGAGTTCGTGTTCCGTCTGTTCCTCGGCCGCCCGCCCTACGAGCACGAGCGCTCCGACCTCGGCCGCCTGTATCGCCTGTGGAACAACGGGTACTGGGATCACCCGCACATCGGCACCGTCCCCGATGCGTTCGTCGAGTTCGCCTGTGTCGACAGCGCGGGCAACGTGGACCCGGGCACCATCGGCGAGTGCACCAGCACCCAGTGGGGCTACCAAGAGCTCACCCTCGCCCCCGACCCCAAGCGCGCCGAAAAGAGCGGCGAGCAAGAGGGCCTTTTATGGGCGGGCAAGCTGGAGGCCAGCGAGTGGGAGGCCCTGCAGCTGCCCGGTCGCATCATCTCCCAGCAGCCGGCCTTCTGGGAGACCGCGGTCGACGAGACCCTCGAGCAATACCTCGGCTACGACCTGGCCACGCTGGTCCCCGAGGTGCGCAACGAGATGGTGCGCTACATCCTCGACTACAACGGGGACATCCGCTCCTTGCACTTCGCGGTGGCCACCTCGTTCGCGTACTTGCAGTCGGCCGAGGGTGCCTCGGCCACCGACCTGCGCTGGACCTACGGCCCGCTCAAGCAGATCCAGGTCGAAGGCTGGCTCGACACCATCAAGCACCACGGCGGCGTCCCCCTGGCGCAGTGTGACCATCGCCTGCCGCACCCCGAGGACTACGTCGGCGACAACGCCGTCGAGGAAGCCCGCGGCTGGGCCTACTCGATGATCAACCACACCAACTGGGACGTCACCGAAGACCGCGACGTCATCAACAACTATCGCAACCTGGCCCGCACCCTGGGCGGCTGCCCCTCCAACGAGGTCGGCGGTCGCTTCACCACCGTCTCGGTGCTCAACACCGCGGTCCAAGAGGCGTTCATCGCCGACGTGTGCGGGCTCGGTACCCCGAACTTCCGCACCATGGAGCTTTCACGGTTGCTCCCCGACGGGGTCTCGGACAACCAAGCCCTCGACACGGCCACGGCCGAGGCCATCCTCGGTCACCAACAGCGGCTCTTCCTCGGGCGCGGCCTCAACGAGTCCGAGCTCGGGCTGGCCGCCGCCGCGGCCGAGACCTGCACCCCAGCCCCCTGTGACGCGGAGACCTTCGCCCGGCCCGCCTGCTTTGCCCTGCTCTCCAGCGCGGAGATGCTCTTCTACTAGGAAGGGAGAACAACGATGACCACGTCGAACAAACGCCTCCCTCGCCTCACCCGCCGGCGCCTGCTCAAGGGCGCCGGAGTGGCCGCGGCCGCAGCCGCGTTCCCGCATGTCTGGGTCCCGCGCGAAGCCAAGGCCACCGTCGGCTTCGGCACCGCCAAGCACATCGTCTACATCCGCCTCAGCGCGGGCTTCCGCTTCCCCGTGGCCTTCAACGGGGCGATGGGCTCCGAGTTCAACCCCTTCGGTACCGCCAGCTCTGTGGCCAGCGGCACCGAGTGGGGCGTGGGCCGCATGCTCCAGCAGGACGCCTGGCTCACCGAGGAACTCACCGACCTGGGCCTGCGCTCGGTCACGCAGTTCACCAACGACATGGCCGTGCTGCCGTGTGTCGATCACGAGCCGCTGTCCGGCAGCGCCGACGGCAACCATCAAACCGGGCTCGAGCGCTTCCTGACCGGCTACGTGGGCGGCGACCTCGGTCTGTTCACCATGCTCAACTACGGCTTGCGCGACGTCGTGGCCGAGGCCGCGTCGATGGGCGACATCCGGCTGCCCGCGGTCATCATGGGCGAGTCGGGCATGGGTCGCGGCAGCGGCATCTACGGCGCCTATCGTCCGCCCGTGCTGCGCGGTGACGACCTCGCGCTGTTCGAGTCCAACGCCAGCTCGCAGCTCCCCGAGTGGGCCCGCAACCTTTCGTCTGGCTACGACCTGCAGCGCCGCGCCGAGGTCAACCCAGCGCACTTTTCCACCGTCGACGCCTACTTGCAGTCGCGCGAGGCGACCTTGGCCTACGCCGAGATCTTCGCCAGCGACATGCTCAAGATCCGCGAGCCCTCCACCGAGCTGTACGACGGGGTCTCCAACAACGACCTGCGGCTCGCCTTCGGCGAGAGCGGGGCCGGGCGCAACGCTCACCTCGCCATGCGCCTGTTCCACTTCGGCTGCCCCGCCGTCTATATCGACGAGGGCGGCTACGACTTCCACTCCGACGAGGAAGAGGCGCTGCCCGAGCGCATCCAGGGCTTCAACCGCCTGATGTCCGCGCTCGAGTGGGCGCTCAAAACCATGGAGCACCCCGACGGCGGCAGCTACTGGGATCACACCATCGTGGTCGCGGGCAGCGAGTTCTCCCGCAGCGGTCGCGGGGCGCCCTTCAACTCGGCGCGCGGCAGCGACCACGGCGGCGACTATGCGACCCGCTGGATGTCGATGCCCTTCATGGGCGGCCCCGTCGTCGCCCGCGGGCGGCAGATCGGTGCCACCAACCCCGACGACCTCAGCCCCGAGGGCGCGGTGTTCTCCTACCGCGGCATGTGGAAGACCATGATGGACGCGGTCGGTGCCGACCACGAAGAGTTCTTCCCCGCCGACGAAGCCTTCGACGACCTGTTCGTCTGATCGCGCCGCAGAGCCATCCCATGACGCGACGCATGCAATCACGCCTCGACCTCCGCCCGGGCTTCGGCCTGGGCCTGGTGCTGGCCGCCGGCCTCGCCCTGCCCGGGTGCCGAGACTTCGTCGACTACAACTCCGGTCGCATCGACTTCGAGCCCGAGCGGCCCGAGCTCGAAGACAACCCCGAGGTCGAGCCCTATAGCGGCGACGATGCCATCGTGCTCACCGCCCAAGAGCGCTTCCCCACCGGGCTCGACGTCCATAAAAAGGTCATCTGGCGCACGTGCACGCCCAACGGCGGCGTGTGCCACAACCGCAAGGAGTACCCGGACCTCCGCACCCCGGCCAGCTTCGCCAGCGCCTTCTCGGCGCCGTGCAACGTGCAGCCGGGCGAGGCCGCGTCGGTCTTCGACGGCTGCGAGCGCCCCGGCGATCGCCTGCGCTTCGGCAACGACGGCGAGGAGATCGAGATCGGGTGGGTCGAGTTCGTCGGCGGCGACTGGCCGGGCCTGCAGGGCAACCAGATGGCCGAGCCCGACACCCCGGGCCTGCACATCCACCTCTCCACCCCGCTATCCGGCGACAACAACGGGTTCTTCGGCAACGCCAACTTCATCCGTTCCTTCGTCGACGGGCAGGGTGAGGTGCAAGCGAGCACCTACGAGCGCTTCGCCACCAACTGGTGGCGCGTGGGCGACAGCACGCACCTGGTCGGCCGGGTGCCCGACTTCCAGATCCAAGAGGTCCAGAACCTGCTCGAGGTCGGCATCGTCATGGGCGACGCCAACCGCAACGGGGTCTACGGCGCCCAGCAGGGCCCCCCCGTCAGCATGCTCGAGCCCGGCGATCCCGTCGGCAGCTACCTCATCGGGCGCCTGCGGGGCGAGCTGCACGGCGAGTCCGTGCCCGGCTCCCGCATGCCGCTGGCCAACGCCCCGCTGTCCATCGACGAGATGCTCGCGTTGTTCTGCCTCGTCGAGGGCTTCCCCGAGGGCGGCGACGACTCCACCCTCACCGGGCCCATCGACTACAACGCCTGCTCCTTCGCCGAGAACCCCGAGGACCTCAACCTCCTGGGCGACGGCGTCACCTGGGAGCGACGCATCAAGCTCATCCTCGAGTTCAACTGCGGCGGCTGCCACAACGAGACGAGCCCCCAGGGCGGCCTCACCCTGCTGGGCGATGGCGTCTACGAGCGCCTGCTCGGGCCGAGCTCGCAGGTCCCCGACATCCCCTTCATCACGCCGGGCGAGCCCGAGAACAGCTACCTGTATCTCAAGCTCATCGGCGACGATCGGGCGGTCGGGCTCCAGATGCCCTACAACCCGCTCACGGGCGAGGGGTCGCTGGGTACAGCCGAGCTGGCCGACATCGAGACCTGGATCGTCAACGGCGCCATCGAAGACGAGTAGGCCCGACACCCACGTCGTGAGCTGACGCGCCCGCCCCCGCCGGACGGGTGCGGTGATCGTTTCGGCCGACGGGGGCACTACCCAGGCATGAAGCTTGGACTCTTCGGTCTCTTGGCCACCACGGCGGTTCTCAGCACGGGCTGCGAGCCCTACGCCTGCACCCTCATCGGGTGCGACTCCACCCTCATCGTCAACGTGGCCGGACCCGGCGGCGCCGACCTGGCCGACGGCACCTTCGAGGTGGCCTTCGATCTCGACGGCGAGACCTACGGCACCACCTGCGCCTACGGGCCCGACAACGAGTTCTCCTGCGAGGAGGTCGAGGGCGAAGGACGCTTCGACGTCTGGACGAGCACCCGCGGCGGCACCTTCGATCTTCAGGTCTACTCGACCAGCGAAGAGGCGCCCACGACCTACGACATCGAGATCTTCTCCGGCGACGCGCTGGTCCTCGAGCACAGCGCCACGCCCGACTACGAGGTCAGCGAGCCCAACGGTGAGGGCTGCGGCACCTGTCAGTTCGCGCGCGAGGAGCTGACCATCGACCTCACGCCGGAACACGAAGAGGACTGACGCCGTCGGTCACGAACGAAAAGGGGCTCCGCGATGCGTCGCGCGAGCCCCTTTTGCGTCTCAGCCGAACACGTCGCGGCACACGTCGGCGAGGCGACTGGTCGGGAACTCGGCCTGCGTGTGGCCGTAGCCCGACATCACCGTCAACGATGCCTGGGGGAAGGTGCGCAGCGCGGTCACCGAAAGCTCCACGGGCACGTTGGCGTCCGCGTCACCGTGGACCAGGCGCACCGGGATCTTCACCCCCTGCATCTGGGTCGCCAAAATCGGCGGGTTCGTGCCCATGTCCACCGTCAGCCCGATCACGTCCTCGAGCACGTCCTTCCACGGGCGCCCGGTCTGGCGCTGCTTCAGCGCGGTGACCATGGCCGGGAGCTTCTGCTCGATGGTCGAGGGATCGAGCGGCGCGATCTCGTCGGAGGCGATCTGTGGGTCGTAGATCCAGCGCGTGGCCAGGGTGCACAGGCGTGCGACTCGATCGGCGTGGTGGATGGCCAGGTAGCCCCCGATCATCCCGCCGAGGCTGTAGCCGAAGATGTTGCCCGCCTCGATCCCGTTGGCGTCCATGACGTCGAGCACGTCCTTGGCGAAGCCGGGAAAGTTGAAGGCGCCGTCGCGCTTGGGCCTCGCGCCGTATCCGTTGAGGTCGAAGGTCAGGCAGTCGAAGTCATCGGCCAGCGCGTCCGCCAGCGGCTGCATGGTCTGGGCATTGCTGAGCCCGCCGTGCACGAGCACGAGCTTGGATTTCGCCTTGGTGTTCATGTCGCGTCCCCTTGGGTCATCGCCCCGAATCGGAAGAGTTTGAGCGCCGTGCCGCCCAGCACCCACTGGCGCTGCTGCTCGTCGAGCCCCGGGTACTCGGCCACGCCCTTCAGCACGTTGTGGTAGCCCTCGCGGCCGCTGCTCACGGGAGAGTCGCTGCCCCACACCATGCGCTCCGCCCCGAACGCGTCCCGGGCCATCTCGATGTACGGCGGAGGCGTGGGCGGCTCGTAGTGCTCACCGAGGGTCGCGGGCCGAGCCGCGATCTCCCCCAGCCCACCGACCTTGATGTACGTGTTCGGGTACTCGGCGAGCTTCATCGCCTGCTTGAAGTCGTCGTAGGGCGGCGTGCCCGTCTGCCCGATCCCCGCGAGGTGCTCGATGAACACGGGCGCCTTGGGGACCGCCTTCACGCCCTCGGCGAAGGCCGGATCGAGGAAGTCCTTCAGCTGCCCCACGCAGCTGATGACCAGCCCCAGCGATTCGGCCTTTCGCCACATCGCGAGCGGGTCGTCGCCCGCCATCCGAGCCGTAGCCACGAAGCGCACCCCCACCGCCCCCTGCCCCGCGAGCTGCTCGAGCGTGTCGGGGGCCTTGTCGTCGGTGAGATCGACCATCACCACCGCACGAAGTCGATCGGGATGTCGGCGTGCGCACTCGAGGATGTAGTCGTTGTAGTACATCCCGAGGAACTGATGCAGCACCGCATGCTGCACCCCGCTGCCGTCCATATGGTTGAGCAGGACCTCGACCGGTTCGAACCAGCTTTGTCCCGCATGGCAATGCATGTCGACCACCACCATCGTGCGTTCACCTTAGATCGACGCGCGGTTCGAATGTGCACACGACCCAAATTGAACACTTCACTCGATTGTGGCGATGAACAACGAACCGAAGGAACGAACGTAGTTTGCTCGAATTCGGTGAAATCAGACGAAAGAGACGCTCTTCGGCGACGTCCCCTACCGTCACGCGAGGGAGCCTCACATGACCGCCGCACCGTCGTACTCGTACCAATGCCCCAAGGAATTCATGGCCCTGTTCCTCGACTTCACGGGACGTGCCCCCAGCGGGTACCCGGGAGGGACCTTGAGCAAGCCGATCGGCAGCATGCTGACGCAGATCATCTCGGGTTCGGAGACCGAGACCGTGCTGATCGTGGGCACCAACTCTCATGTCGTGGCCTACGACGCCAAGCCCGATGCGCAGGACGGACACGCCCGCCGCCTGCTCACCGACTACCGCACGAGCATCTACAACGGCTTCTACGAGATCACCGCGATCTCGCATATCGGCCCCGCGCTCATGTACCTGTCGCAGATCAAGGCCAAGCAACCCGACACCTCGCTCGCCACCGAGATTTCCGCCCTGCACGACCACATCACCGCCGCCCAAGCGCTGAACGACAAGCCCCTCGACGACCAGCACTGGCTGATGCAGCTCAATGCCTCGCTGAAGGCGGCGGGGGACCCCGTGACCTGGCAGGGTAAGGACTCGGCCGGGGTCGACATCCCCACCCAGATCCGCGACCTCGTGCGCTACGGCTGTGCGCTCGCGCTGGCCTATATCGCGTGGGTCCAGGAAGACGAGTCGCGCCTCGCCGACATGGACTCGCTCAACTCTCGCTTCCTCAAGGCCACCGACACCACCGCCAACATCGGCTACGACAGCGTGATGGTGGGGACCTTCGTGCTCGACGGTCTGGCCTCGACCGTCGCGGTGAGCGAGGCACTGTCCGTGCTGTCCGCGGACGACTGGACGCACGCCAAGATCGTGCTGCAGAACCTCCCGGGGGCGACCGATGCCAGCGGGCTCAACCGCGGCAACCTCTCGGCTGGCCTCAACCCCTACACCAACTGGTTCCACCCGCTCTTCGTGGCGCTTGCGGGCAAAGCCGGGGCCGATCCGACGACGGTCGCTTCGCGGATCGTCATCGCCCCCTACGCCACGCTGATGAACGACACGCCCGACACCTTGAGCAAGGATCTGTGGGCCTACTACTCGGGGGCGGCGTGGGGGCAGCTTTACTACTCGGGGCTGGTCGCGGCCGCCTCGATGCCCGACGCGGTCATGTCGATGGCGTTCCCCGACAGCTACACGGTGACCAAGCAGGGCGTGGCCACCATCGACGACCTGTCGTCCAAAGATCCCACGCTCGTCACCGGGGCCGACGCCCACTGGCCGGGGGACTACTTCGCCGATTCGCCTCCGCACTACGGCGGCACCGTCGATGCGTTCATGGCCCGCATGAAGCACTCGTTTTCCCAGTCGACCGAGATGCTCTCCAACGCGGTGGCCTACTGGGCCGGCCCCGCCTACGTCGCCAACGGTGGGGTCGATGGCCTGTACCTGCCGGGCCTGACCGGAATCGACTACGCCAACGCCAGCCTGCCCTCGTAGCGCTCAGCTCTCGGCCGGAGGCTCGATGAACCCGAGCAGGGCGCCAAAAGGATCCGAGACGATGGCGAGCCGACCAATGCCCTCGATGGTGGTCGGCTCGCTGACCATCGTCGCGCCGCGTTGCCGGGCCCGGTCCACCGCCGCGTCGCAGTCCCCGAGCCTGACGTAGGGCAACCATTGCGGCGGCAGCGTAGCCTCGGGTGAAGTCATCACTCCGCCTTGCCCCCCGCGTGCGTTCTTCAGCACGTAGTAGGCCCCCGACGGCATCTGCATGGGCTGGACCTCGAAGCCGAAGGCTCGCTGATAGAAGGGCAGCACCTGCTCCGCGTCGCGGGCCCATAGCTCGTTCCAGTGAAAATCGGTGCTGCCACCCTGCTCGTCGAGCCCACGAAAGAGGTTGAAGCGCGCCCCCTGGGGATCGGCGACGAGGGCAAAGCGTCCCACGCCCGAGATGTCGACCGGCCCGAGCAAGACTCGCCCGCCCGCGGCTTCGACCCCGGCTGCCCGCGCATCGACGTCGTCGACCCACAAGTACGAGCTCCAGTGGCCGGGCCCTTCGTCGCGCGGAGACACGATTCCTGCCTGCGGTGCTCCGCTCGCCTCGAGCATGGGATAGCCCACCCCACCGACGTCGATCCGGGTCGCCGTCCACCCCAGGGTCTGCGTATGGAAGGTCCGGGCGGCCTCGGGCTCGGCGCAAACCAACTCGAACCAGGTGAAGGTGCCGTGCAAGCTGCTCATCGTCCTCGCCTTCACGACGGATGAGTCGAGCCGTTATCGACATCGTGCTCGTTTTTTTTCAATCGGTCCCTTTGGCGAGTCGCCGTGGCGCAACGCTGTAAGTCGGGCGGTGTGAACGGCATTGGCACCAGCAAATGCACCGTGGATTCGTTCCCCCGCGTATTCCTTTCCTCTTTGTGCTCGCCCTGCCCCTGGTCACCGGGTGCCCCGACGACTCGCCACCACCCGCGGGAAGCGGGGAAGGTTCGACTTCGGCCGCAGGCGGCACCACTGGCCTCTCCGAGTCCCCGCAGACGACCGCCGGGTCGAGCAGTTCCGGGAATGCAGAGGGCAGCGGCACCACGCAAGCAACCCTCGACGGTGGCAGCTCGGACGACACCACGGGCACACCTGGCACGATCTGCGAATCGACCTGCGAAAACTTGGCGAAGTGCAAGGACGCCCCGTTCGCAGGGTGTGTGTTGGAGTGTGAGGAGTACTTCGAGCAAATCGCCGGGTTCGAGGACTGCGAGCAGGCGGCGTTGGACCTGTACGCGTGCTTCGGACAGGCCGAATGCGACGAGATCTACGGCGGGTGCCAACCGGAAATCGACGCGGAGTTTCTCGCCTGCGAAGAAGGCCTCGGCTGCACACAGTTCGTGAGCGGAGCCAACGACGGCAGCAACTGCCTCATCGAGCAGACCTGCGGCGACGGTCTCGAGCGATACCTCGAGTGCGAGGCGGGCACCTGCACCTGCTTCGACCAAGGGATGGACGTCGGCACCTGCCCGCAACAAGAGCTTTGCCTCGACCTCGCCGACGCGCAGTTCCCCGAGAGCCAGGCGCTGGTCGACGACTTCTTGATGGAGTGTTGTGGCTGGAAGCCACCCGTAGCCCCGATCGACCAGTGAGACCCGGCTCCAGGTGTGCTCGGCCTCTCGTTCGCGCAGCGCGCGGCTTGCCGAGCCACCGCCCTGCCCCTAAGCTTCAGTTCGTCGGAGCCGCGGGGCGCCTGTGTTACCGCCCGACTCGTTTTCTCGACTCTCACGGTTTTTCGCACGAGCCCACGCTTGTCGGACGCGACCATGAACGGTTGGACTTCGAGTCGGCGCACGCCCACCTCGCGTGGTGCGCACGGCCGACACTGCCTGCCTCTGCATCCCCGATGCAGCCCTCGCGACCGCTGAGCGCTCGTGCGTTGGCCTACGAAGCCTCCGCATGAATTCACGAGCGCCTCTTTCCCTTCTCGCCCTCCTGTCTCTCGCCGCCTGTCGCATCGACGCGGGCAACGTCGAGCCCACCAGCGGCAGCGCCGATAGCGGTACCGCGGGCACCACCGACGACGCCGCGACGGATGCCACCGAACCCCCGGGCCCCGGCTCCAGCGAGGGCGGCGTCCAGACCTCCGACGGCAGCACCAGCACCGACCCCGACTCGGGCAGCAGCGGCGAGCCGCCTCCCGCCCCGCTCGAGTGCGAGGGCTACGACGAAGCCGACTACCCCGAAGAACCGGTCACGTTCACCATCGAGGGCGATCGGGCGATCATGGCCGGCTTCGTCGATGGCTCCACCCCCGGCCGCGTGCAGGACCTGCTCAGCGACCACCCCAACGTCCACACCATCATCATGCCCTTCGTGCCGGGCTCCGCCGACGACGAGTCCAACCTCGAGGCGGCGCTGGCGATCCACGCCGCGGGCCTGGACACCTGCGTTCCGAGCACGGGCCTCATCGCCTCGGGCGGCGTCGACTTCTTCCTCGCGGGAGCCCGGCGCTCGGCGGCCGAAGGGGCCCTGCTCGGCGTACATTCGTGGGCGGATGGCAACGGGACCGAGGGCGGCGACCTGCCCATGGACCACCCGGATCACCAGTTCTTCCTCGACTACTACGAGGAGATCGAGATCCCGGCCGAGTTCTACTGGTTCACGCTCGAAGCAGCTCCGGCCGCCGACATCCACTGGATGACGGCGAAGGAGATGGCGACCTACTCCGTGCTCACGAAGTAGCGCCCGAGCCATTCGCCCCGCCGGCCGGCGGCGTCTCGTCGTCGCTGGCTGCCGACTTGCTCGGGCCCTTCGTCGCCACGAAGGTTCCAGAGCTCACGGTCATCAGCGAGAGCATGGTCGCGCTGAACTCGGGCATCGCCAGCTCGGTGTAGGTCGTCCAGATGAACACACCGCCCAGGATGATCGTCCAGGCGAACATCTGGATGCGGCCGAGGCTCGGACCGTTCGCGTCGTAGAGGATGTCGTGAAAGAAGCCGCGGGTCACGTCGCGTAGCCGGGGCACGGCCGCGAGCTTGCGACGCACGCGTTCGAGTTCGCCTTCCTTGATCGCCCGACTCACCCCCACCGCGGACGAGCTCCCGTCGGTGTTCTCCGTGGTGGTGAGCGCGGCGATCTCGGTCTCGAGGTTGGCTTGCGCTTTCCCGAGATCGTCTCGGTCGCGATTTCTGGCATCCCGGCGGCTGTTGTCGAGCAAGTTCGACCCGAGGCTGGTGCCGGAGCTGACGGCCAACACCGCCAGGATTTTCTCGTTCAACGAGTTGTACTCGCCGAGCATGGTCCACAAGAACACATAGGCCACGCTGACGATGTACAGCCAAAAAGCCATTTGGAAGCGGGAGAGACTATAGGGTCGCCGCTTCTGTGGGTCCTGAGACGAACGCCCGTCGTTCCCGGGCTCCGCTGGATCGGCCGGGTCCAGCAACAAGCCGGTCTTTTTGATCGCGTACGCGAACAGCCCGGTGATGAAGACCCAGAACGCGAGGAAGAGGAACCACTCGGTGCGGGGCAAGATCACCAGATCGAGCCTGACCCCCAGCAGTACGACTTCGCTCTTGCCGGTACCGAGCCCGACCGAGACGTTCCGCGATCGCGACGTCGGGCTACCCAGCAGCCCTTGCCACTGTTTCGCGTCGTTCTCGCCCCGCTCGAGCCTGAAATTGACGAGGCCGGTCTCCCGGTTGCACGACAGCGGCTTCACCCCAGACAACGGGAAGTGCTCGAGGACCAGCACGATCTTGCTGCAGTCGTCGTCGGCCCCGACGAGCGCCTTGCCGAGCGCCGTCTTCGCTCGAATCGAGACCACATCGCCCATCTTGGCCGCCTTCGGCGAGATTTGTTCCGTGGGCTCTTCGTCCGAGGGCGCATCGGCCGGCTCGGCGAATGCCGTGGTGCTCGGCCACCCGAGGGTGACCGCGGCCAGGACGATCAGCCAACCGAGGAGCATGCGGGGACGATGAAGCTTCGAGCGCGCCATACCAGAGCCGACGCGATGCACGATCGCGTCGACACGAGCATACGCCGATCGCCGATGAACCAACTACACGCCGCGCGGCTTCGATCGCGCCAATTCGAGTCCAAACGAGCGCTCCACCGGCTGCTTTCGCGCCTGCCTGCCGACTCCGTTCCGTAACGGGGCAACGCCCCGCTCATCGAGACCGTCGATGCTTCAGCGTCGCGCGCCCGGACCGAAGCGCTGCAGCAAGTCGCGCAGGATCCCCTCGGCCCAGCGCAGGCGAACGGCCTCGATCTCCGGGCTCTGCTGCACGGCCACGGTGACCGCCTCCGAGTCGAACATGTGAAGCAGTGACAGCACGGTGGTGCCCACCTCCAGGCGGTCGGCCTCGGCGACATCGAACATCTGGTTCACGACGTCGATGATCGAGGTCTCCAAGCGGAGCACTGCCCCTTCGGCCGCGACCCCGAGATCGGGGTGCGTGCGCGCGGCGGCGATGACCTCTCGCCACGCGGCCTGCAGCTCGGAGCGACTCAGCGCCCGCATCAAGGCCACGATGCGACCGAGCTGCCCGTCGATGTTGTCGGGGGAGACGCTCAGGGCGAACTGCCGAAAGGTGTCCACGTTGCGCTGGCCGATGACGTCGACGGTCGCGACCAACAGCTCGAT
Source organism: Myxococcota bacterium (assembly GCA_039028615.1). Lineage (GTDB taxonomy): Bacteria > Myxococcota_A > Polyangia > Nannocystales > Nannocystaceae > Paraliomyxa. The sequence goes on from JBCCHT010000008.1 coordinate 120,848, forward strand.
GCGGGTGTCGAAGTGCCGAAACAAGGCACCTTGGCTGAGGCCGGCGCGATCGCAGATCGCCTTGACCCCCGCCCCCGCGTAGCCGGACTCGGCCAGCACGTCGATGCAGGCGTTGATGAGGCGCTCGATGGTCGCGGCGCGGCGCTGCGCCTGCGTGCGTCGAGGAGTGGCGACGGGCATGGGGCTCAGACCGCCTGACGCAGAGAGGAGCCGACGCGGCTTCGGGTGGCGCGGGCGGGGATCTTCTCTCCGCGGCGCAGGAACTGGCCGTAGGCCCGCTCGCGACCCAAGCCGGGCACGTGGTGCCCCTCGGTGTAGATCAGCTCGCCGCCGACCAGGGTGGCCGTGACCGCGGCGTCGTTGCGCCGCACCATGCGACGCAGGCCGCCGTACACGTCGACGGGGGCCTCGTGATAGTCGTCGAGCGAGTCGTCCAGCCCGGCGGGATTGATGATCGCGAGGTCGGCCCGATCGCCCACGCGGATGTGCCCGGCATCGATGCCGAGCCAGTCGCCGATCTCCCCCGTGACGCGGTGCACCGCCTGCCCCATGGGCAGCAGGGGCTTGCCGGCTTGCTCCGCCCGCAACATGGTGCGCAGGAAGTAGAGCGGGAAGTTGTAAAACGCCATGTTGCGCAGGTGCGCCCCCGAGTCGGCGAAGCCCACCTGAACCGCGGGGTGCGTGATGATGTCGTTGAGCGTGTCGGGCCGATGATTGGCGATGGTGGTCTTCCACCGCAGCGCCCGGCCGTGCTCCATCACCAGATCGAGGAAGGTGTCGACGGGATGCTCGCCGCGAGCATCGGCCAGCTCACCGAAGGACTTGCCCGCCAGCGCCGGATCGGGGGCGGACACGATCTCGGCGTCGTGGAAGTCGCGCTGCCACACCCGGGGGCCAAAGCGCTTGTCGTAGTCCTTGCGGAAGCGGCGACGATACGCGGGATCGCGGAACAGGGTGTTGCGCTCGACCTGGTCGACCAGGTGCAGGGCCTCCTCGCCCGCCCCGAACTCCTCGAAGATCACCAGGTCGATGCCGTCGGCGTAGACCTCGAAGGGCATGGGCACGCTCTGCCAGCGTAGGTCGCCGCCGAAGAGCCGATTGAAGACCCCCGTCCCGCCGAGCACCGTGGCCGAGAGCATGGGGTTGGCCTTGGTGTCGGCCACCGTGATCAACGTGGACTTGAGCGGCTTACGGAAGCCGAAGCCTGCGCTCTCGATGAGGTAGAGGATCGCGTTGACCTTGGTGGTGATGTTGGGCGCCGACTGCAAGATGGCCTCGCGGCGCCGCAAGATCCGATGCAGGCGTCGATACTCGCCCCAGGTCGCGAAGGTGGAGGGCAAGGGCCGCGAGCGCACCCGGTCGCCGCCGATCTTGTCCCAGGGGTTGGTCATGCACGACAGGCCCAAGAAGCCCGCGTCCAAGGCCTGCTCGAGCGCGCTCTCCATGGCCGCGAGCTGCTCACGAGTGGGGCGCACGCTCTTTTCGGTGGCCGCCTCGAGCCCCATCACCGCGGTGCGTAGATCGGAGTGGCCGATGAAGGCCATGACGTTGGGGCCGAGCGCGAGGGCGTCGAGACGCTGCGCGTAGTCGGCCGCGGTGTTCCACGCCTTGTCGGCCAAGGCCTCGAGCACGTGCTCGCGCGGGACCGCTTCGACGCGAGAGAACAGATCGGCACAGTCCTCGGTCGACGAGTAGATGGTGCTCAGCGAGCACGACCCCACGCAGACGGTCGTGACCCCGTGCCGCACCGACTCCCCCAGCCCGGGCGCGAGCAACAGCTCGGCATCGTAGTGGGTGTGGTTGTCGATAAAGCCGGGCATCACCCAGCGCTCGGACGCGTCGATGACCGTGCCGGCCGACGAACGATCGAGCTGTGGCGCGACCTCGACGACATGCCCATCGACGATGCCGACGTCCGCTTGCCGCGGCTCGGCCCCGGTGCCATCGAAGTAGGTTCCCGAGTGAATGACGACGTCGTAGCTCATCGATCGCGACCTCGAAAGAAAGATAGCAATCACTCTCTATCTTTTCAAACCAACGCTCAATGAGCGACCAGCGACGAATAACAACGTTTTAGACCCCGTCAGCCGGAGCCCGGCGCCGTCCACGTAAAGTGGTCTGTATGCGTAGCTGTCCCGAGTGCCACGGGTTCGTGCCCTCTGCCCAACGCGCGTGCCCCCACTGCGACCACACGTTGCCCACGGCACCAGCCGGCGAAGGCGGTTTCCTGAGTCGGGTGGGCGTGGGGCTCATGGCCAGCTCGACCGCGATGACCTTGATGGCGTGCTACGGCGCCCCCTGCCCCGACGAAGATTCGTGCGGCGACGGAGGCAGCGCGGGGCCCCTCGAGGAGACTTGCGACTTGATGACGCCGACCGAGGACCTCGGCGTCGACGCGCCCGTCAACGTCTCGGGCACGCTGACCACCGAGGGCAGCAACGTCGGCAGCTGCGGGGGTGCGGGCGGCGAGATGGTCTACACCTGGACGCCCCCCAGCGCGGGCACGTACACCATCTCGACCGAAGGCCAGCTCGACACCGTGCTCTACGTGCGCGACGCGGTGGCGGATGCCTGCGGCGTCGAGCTGGCGTGCAACGACGACGAGCCGGGCGCGACCACGTCGTCGCTCACCCTCGACCTGACCGGGGAACCCATCGCCATCGTGGTCGACGGGTTCTCGGACGGGACCGCCGGCGACTTCACGCTCTCCATCCAGGGCTCGTAGGCGCGCCACGGTGGCCGGTCGTCGCCTCGACGTCGTGGGGCAGGACTTCTTCCCCGCCTACGTGGTGTGGGAGCTGACCCTGCGCTGCGACCTGGCGTGCCGTCACTGCGGCTCGCGAGCGGGGGTTGCTCGACCCGACGAGCTCGACACCACCGAAGCGCTGGAGGTGGTGCAGCAGCTCGCCGAGCTGGGTGCACGCGAGGTGGTGGTGATCGGCGGCGAGGCCTACCTGCACGATGGCTTCCTCGAGATCGTGGCCGCGCTCGCGAAGGCGGGGATCACCCCGGTGATGACCACGGGCGGACGCGGGGTCACGGCGCAGCTGGCCGCCGATATGAAGGCAGCGGGGCTCCAGCGGGTCAGCGTGAGCATCGATGGCCTCGAGCCGACGCACGACCGCATGCGCGCGTATCGGGGCAGCTTTGCCGCGGCCACGGCCGCCCTCGACCACTGCCGCGCCGCGGGCCTGGACATCACCGCCAACACCAACGTCAACCGGCTCAATCGCCACGACCTCGAGGGGCTCTACGAGCACCTGCGGGACCACCACATCCGGGCGTGGCAGATCCAGCTGACCACCCCGCTGGGGCGCGCGGCCGACCGCACCGAGATGACCGTGCAGCCGTGGGACCTGCTGACGCTCGTGCCCACCATCGCCGCGCTCAAGGAGCGGGCCTTTGCCGACGGCATCGTCGTCATGCCGGGCAACAACCTGGGGTACTTCGGTCCCGAAGAAGCGCTGCTGCGATCGCCCTCGCGAGGCGGCCGCGACCACTGGCAGGGCTGTCAGGCGGGGCGCTTCGTGCTCGGCATCGAGTCGGATGGCGCGGTCAAGGGCTGCCCCTCGCTCCAGACCACCGCGTACGTCGGCGGCAACCTGCGAAGCCAGTCGCTCCGCGAGGTCTGGGACACCACGCCCGAGCTGGGCTTCACCCGTTCGCGCACGGTCGACGACCTGTGGGGCTACTGCCGCGAGTGCGTCTTCGCCGAGTCCTGCCTGGGCGGGTGCAGCTTCACCGCCCACGCGATCTCGGGTCGACCCGGCAACAACCCCTATTGTCATTTTCGGGCGCGCGACTTTGCCAAGCGCGGACTCCGGGAGCGCTTGGTGCCCAGAGAGCCGGCCCCGGGACGCCCCTTCGACTACGGCGTGTTCGACATCGTGGTGGAAGCGATGGGCAGCGACGAGCCCAGCCTCGACGACGGAGCCCTGGTGCAGATCACCCGACGGGCCCAACGACAGCGGTGAGTTCCCCCCTTCGCTTGCGCGCGCCGTTGCCCCCGCGTCACACTGATCCGATGAGACGGGTCCTGGTGGTCGGCTTCACGGCCAGCCTCGGTGTCGGCTGTGGCTCCGATGCACCGACCACGGCCGGAGGGACCGGCGACACGGGCGAGGACACCACCGCGAGCGAGCCGGCCGAATGTGCCGAGGACCTCGATTGCCCCGACGAGCGGCCCCAGTGCAGCGAAGGCGTGTGCCTGGCCTGCGCCGATCTCGAGTCGTGCGAGGCCCACGACCCGGCCACCCCCGCCTGTCACGAGCCCTCCGGTCGCTGCTTGCCCTGCCTCCCCGACGGCGACACCTGCTCCGGCGACATGCCCCACTGCACGGGCGCGGGCCAGTGCGTCCAATGCCTCGATTCCACGCACTGCCCCGACAGCGCCTGCAACCGCTTCACGGGGACGTGCATGCCCACCGACTCCGTCTACTGGGTCTTCAACTCCACCCAGGACGAGTGGCCCGATCCCGACGGCACCGTCAACGCCCCCTTCGGCAGCATCCAGGAGGTCCTGCAGACGGTGGGCGACGAGCAGGTAACGATCTGGATCGCCGGGTCCGCGTACATCGAGGCGATGGGGATGACCATCGAGGGGCCTCGCACCGTCGCGATCCGGGAGTTCGTCGAGCCGACCTTCGGGGACGATGAGCTCGATCCGCTGTTCGGGGGTGGATTGGCGGCGATGACCGTGACCGGTGGTGCCCGGGTCATCGTCGAGGAGGTCGACGTCACCGAACACGAGGACGTGGCCATCGACTGCTTCGGCGCCGACCTGTGGCTGGTGAACCTGGGACTCATGGGAGGCACGGGCACGGGTCTGCGTGCCGTCGACTGCGACGTGCACCTGTCGGGGGTGCATGTCGGCGGCAACGACCGCGGGGCGATCACGACCTCGGGCAACACCACCCTGTCGATCGTCAACTCGGTGATCGGGCTCAACGGCGTGCCGCTGGCCACCGAGGGCACGGCCCTCGAGCTGCGCGGAGGGACGGCCGAGATCGTCCACTCCACCATCGCCGCCAACTACGGCGAGCCCGATCGCGCGTCGGTGCTCTGCAGCGGGGCCGCGCTGCGCATCCACAACAGCATCGTGACCAGCTTCGATGCGTCCATCGACTGCCCGCAGGCCCAGGTCGATCACAGCGTGGTCGATACCCCCTCGCTGTCGGGCGACGGGGTGTTCATCGCCGACTTCAACCCGCAGTGGTTCAACAGCTTCGGAGCCGGCCGCACGCGAGTCCGGTGGCCGACCCTGGCCGACCCCGAGTCCTCGCCGATGGCCGGGGTCGCGCAGTGGGCCCTGGGCGATCCCCTGACCGACATCGACGGCGACCCCCGCCCCGCCGTAGATGGCTCGGAGGACTACGCCGGCTGTGAGCGGCCGCCTCTGTGAGCCTGGCTTGGTACGACAAAAAACTCCGTTTTCGTGATCCGCTCGGTGCGGATTGGGAACAGGACCATCGACCCCCAACGACGGACCCTTCCCATGAAGCACCAATCCCTATTCCTGCGCTCCTCCACCGCAATCCTCGGCATGTCGCTCCTGCTCGGAGCCTGCGGCGAGGAGCCCAACGACGATGCAGCGGGACTGCAGGCCGACGAAGAGATCATCTACGAACTCCTCCCTGGTGATTACCCCTACCGCGACGGCGACCGCACCATCTGCGCCGTCTACGAGGCCGACCTGGGCGATGAGATCGACCAGCGCACCGAGCACTACCTCATCGAGCGCATGAACGAGGAGCTCCAGGACGACGAAGAGTGGGCCGCCTTCTCCGGTTTCGACACCGTGGAGACCTGCGACGACGCCCGCGAATATCAGGCGCTGCGGCTCGAGTATGAGCAGACGCTTCCGATCGTCTTCAACCCGGAGCGCGGGATGTACCCCGAGGAGCCGGGGGCCGACCTCGGCGACGGCGTCGACAAGATCGGCGAAGCCACGGGCGAGTCCAACAACGACGCAGTCGTGCGGATCAAGCTGTCCGCCGCCTCGTCCGGCGCCTGCTCGGGCACCATGATCAACAACCGCACCGTGCTCACCGCCGCGCACTGCTTCCCCGCCGGGCAGCGCCCCATCGCCCTGCGACGCGAGGAAAACGGCAGCCTGCAGAACTTCGTGACCAAGGACGCCACCGTCTACAACCACATCGACTACACCGGCGTGGGCGACCCGGGCGACGACATCGGCCTCATCGTGTTCGACACCCCCATCGCCGGGGTGGACAACGGAGCCGACACGCTGCGGGTGCTGACGTCGGGGATCGACGCGGGTGACAACATCATCTTCCTCGGCTGGGGCATCGCCGATCACCAGGGCACGGGCGCGGGCATCCTCCGCTACGGCCACGCCGTCGTGGACTGGGCCAGCTCCCGCCACTTCACCGACACCGTGCTTCAGGGCGGGCCGCGGGCGTGCAAGCAGGACTCGGGCGGACCGGCTCGACTCAACCGCGGCTCCCATGGCGTGAGCTACGACCTCGTCGGCGGCATGGTCTCCGAGGGTGAGCTGGGCAGCCCCTTCTGCGGCTACCCCGGGCACAAGGTGCGCTGGGCCGCGACCGAGAGCAAGATCGAGTGGATCGAGACCCGCTTGCTCATCCACGGCATGAACCTGACCCCGCAAGATGCCGGCACCGCGTGCCACCGTTTCTCGCAGAACGGCCACACCTACATGCGTTGCTGGTAAAGATGTCGATGTCCCCTCGCCGACCGAGGCGAGGGGACATCCCCTTTTCGAATCGCCTCGACTGAAGAAAAGAACGACTCGTGCTTCGACCTCGCCTCGACCCTTGGATTTTCTCTGCCTGCTTGCTGTGGAACGTCGGCTGCGGCGACGACGGTAGTGACGACGCGGCATCGACCGCGGCCGGATCCACCTCGATGTCCGCGGCCGAGGGTGGCAGCGGAGGTACCGGAGCGTCGGACCCGACCGGTGGCAACCAGGCCACCAGCGACGCGATGACCAGCGATGGCGGGGCGACGGGCAATGCCAGCGACGCGACGGGCAACCCGGGCGACGAGACCGGCACCGAGCTCGACTGCTCGGAGTGCGGCCTCCCCGGCTGCTTCAGCCAGCTCACGGGCGGCCAGTGCGTCTGCGAAGCGGGCTACGAGTGGGCCGACCCCACCGACCCCATGAACTTCCAGTGCGTGCCGATCTCGAACGGGAGCGGTGGCGACGAGTGTCCCGGGCGCAACAGTCACCTGGAGGGCGAGGTCTGCGTCTGCGACGACGGCTTCGAGTGGTGTGACCCCAGCGACATCAACAACCAGTCGTGCTGCTTGCCGCCCCGCTGAACACCAGCGAAAGGCGGGCCCGGCGAGGCCGCCCTTGGCCCGCCTCGCCGCATTGATTACTTTTGGCCATGCTCCGCCGTCGACGATTCGTGGGCCTGGGTCTGGGAATGCTGGCCAGCGCGTGTGCCAAACAGGGCACCGCCACGCCGCAGGGCGCCACGGGGCCCGCCTCCCTCATCGTGCAGGGGCGCGTGCTGACCCTCGATCCCGCGCGACCCTCGGCCGAGGCGGTCGCGGTGGCGGGCGGTCGCATCCTCGCGGTGGGCAGCCTCGACGAGATTGCCGGGCATCGCGGGCCTCAGACCGAGATCGTCGACGTCGGCGATGGCCTGATCACCCCCGGGCTGGTCGATGCCCATGCCCACCTCGCCGGGCTGGGGCGCGGCCTCGAAGAGGTCGACCTGCGGGGCTCCGCGTCCGTCGAAGAAGTGGTCAAGCGCCTGCACGAGCACGACCGCGGCCAGCCTTGGCTCACCGGACGCGGCTGGGACCAGAACCTGTGGCCGGGCGGCGCCATGCCGACCCACGACGTCCTGAGCGCGGCGTTCCCCGATCGCCCGGTATGGCTGCGCCGAGTCGACGGTCATGCGGGTTGGGCCAATGCCGCCGCGATGAAGGCCTCGGGGATCGAGCCCGGCCGCAAGTCCCCCGAAGGCGGGGAGATCCTGGTCAGCGTCGATGGCCAACCAACCGGCGTGCTCATCGATGCGGCCATGGCGTTGATGAACCCGCCCACGCCGACCGAAGCGGACCTCCGTCGCCAGCTGGATGCCGCGCAGCAGCACGTGCTCGAGCGCGGCCTGACCGGCGTGCACGACATGGGCGTCGGCCCCATGCTCGATGCGATCTACCGCGAGACCGCGACCCGAAGCGACGTCGAGCAGCGGCTTCGGCTGCGCGTGTGGGGCTATGCCGACTCGAGCTGGCTCCCCGAGCTCGCGCCGCAGCGACGCGCCGACCGGCCGGGACCCGAGGATCTGTACGCATTGGTCGGGGTCAAGGTCTACGCCGATGGTGCGCTGGGCAGCCGGGGCGCGGCATTGTTGGCGCCCTACCACGACCGACCCGACCACACCGGGCTCATGCAGCGCGATCCCGAGGCCCTTCGGGCGCTGTACGAGCTGGCGGTGGAGCACGGCTACCAGATCGCGACCCATGCCATCGGCGACGCAGCCAACCGAGCCGTGCTCGATGGCTACCAGGCCGTCATCGAGGCCAACGGGCTGCAGGACGCCCGCCTTCGAGTCGAGCACGCGCAGATCCTCCACCCCGACGACATCCCCCGCTTCGCCGAGCTCGGGGTGATCGCCAGCATGCAGCCCACCCACGCCACCAGCGACATGGCCTGGGTGCCCGATCGCGTCGGCCCCGAGCGCGTGTCCGGGGCCTACGCCTGGCGGAGGATCCTCGATGCCAAGGGCCACCTGTGCTTCGGCAGCGACTTCCCCGTCGAGCTGGTCGACGTGACGCACGGGCTCTACTCCGCCATCACCCGCGCGGACCCGAAGGGGCAGCCCGCCGGAGGGTGGACCCCGGATCAGCTGCTCTCGCTCGAAGAGGCGATTGCCGCGTTCAGCCGGGATGCCGCCTACGCCGGGTTCTCCGAGGGCTATCTGGGTACGATCGTCGAAGGGGCGCGCGCCGACTTCAGCTGCTTCCGCGACGATCTGCGCACCCTCGATCCCGCCGGAGTTCGCGATGCCGTCGTCGCGGCCACCATCGTCGACGGGCTCGTTCGCTATCGAGCCTGAGCTTCCACTTCGACGAGGACACGGCCTCTTCGCCCCCGACCATAGTGCCGAGGACGAAGAGCGGCCGCTCCCCGCCGGGCCTGCTCCGCGAGATCATGAAGCGAGAGCAGGCCCCATATCGTCAGCCCTCCCTCCTCAGGCCGTGTGCACGGGCGCGAAGACGGGGCAGGCCTTGATGTCGTTGCCGGTCTCCGTGCTGGTACAGCCGCATCCGACCTCGTCGATCGCGATGCAGACATCACCGCTGCAGCTGACCGTGCTCCCATCCTCGCAGGTTGCGGTGGACCCGGCTCGAAAGCGGATGTCCCCGTCCACGAGGTCGAGCTCTTCCAGGCTCTCCACCAAGCCCTCCTGCTCTTCGACACACTCGTCGGCCGACTCGGAGACGCACACGGCATAGTCCTCGAGCGCCTCGCGGGCCTCTTCTTCGGCTTCCCACAGCGATTCGCGGCCATCTTCGGGGACAGGCTCGTCGACGGCGGAGCACCCGAAGGCAGCCAGGCCCGCGATCACGATCGAAACGAAAATCGAACTCGTCTTCATCTTCATCCTTCATTTCCTCGCCGGTACGCCGGCGCATACGAACGAACACCCGGCCGCGAAACTACGGCGGCCGCTTCCTCGAACCGTCACAACGACTACCCGAGGTTCAATCCCACTATGAAGTTGGCCCCATCAACGTCAAGCGATTTGCTGACACTAAAAAACTACAAGGAAAACGAAAATTAGTTCGGCCCTTTTTCGTTCGCCGGCAGGTCGACCGGTCTGAAGACGCCGACATGTTTCCTACTCGGGCGGCATGCCGTTGAGCCGCCGTAGCTCTCGTCGCAGCGAAGCCTCGGTCACCATCACCTCGAGCGGGCGCTCATTGTGGGCACGCAACCAAAGCGGCTCGAAACGCCGATACATCCAGCGACGCCCGTAGCGAAGACCCACGTACGCGTGGATCGCCACGGCGAGGAACACCAAGAAGACTCCGCCTTCGACCGCTTTTAGCCACGCACTGCCCCCCATGGCCATGGGGATCCAGATGAAGATCGACGCGATGAGAGCCACCCGAAACAGGACCTCGCGCCACAGGTGCGCCCGGCGATGCGGGCCGCACATGGGGAGGTCGATGCTCTGTCCGCCAGAGGCTCCGACCCCGCCCAGGGAGAACGCGGCCGCGTCGCTGAAGCGGGCGGTGGCAGTGGCCGGACTCCCGCAAGTGATGCATTTCCCGGATACGGCCAAACCCGTGATCGGGACGGGTATCGGGCTGACGTTTTTCACTGGCACGTCGAGTATACGAGGGATTCGGCGCGGCCTGGCGCGAACGGCGAAGCCCAGCATTCGGCCCTGAAACCCCGTCCTTCGCCCTCGATACGGGTTTCTTCGGAAAAATTGGTCGGGGCTGAAGAATCCCGGGGCCGGTCGACTCTCCACCCCTGAAACGCAGCGACCCATCCGCTGCGATAGCGACAGCAACCGGCGGACCACTGCTCATGATCATGTCTTTCATCCGCGCGCTCCGTGGAGCCGTGAAGGCCGTCCTGCACGGCGCCGAGTCTTGGGCGTCTGTCCTTTGAACGGGTGAGCAACCCGAGCATCGAGAACTTCATTGACCACCGCAGTACTGACCGGGAGCCTCCCGATGGCTCACAGGGAGAGCACGCGTGCCCACGTCTACAAGTGGGTCTTCGGCCTGAACTTCCTGATGATCTTGTTCATCTTCGCCGAGCCGACCGCGAAACGGATCCTCGAGTCGGTCTGGCAGCGCGGCCACTTCGTCTACGTCGCGACCGCCTCCCTCGACCTGCACGCGTTCTTCGGCTTCGGCTTCCTGGGCCTGTTCGCGGCTCAGATCGCCCTGGGCTTTCGCGCTCGAGCCAAGGGCGGCCGCCCCAAGAGCGGGACGCGACATCGCCGACTGGGCCGAACCTTCGCCTACGTCATCTTGCCGCTGTTCATCCTCGGCGGCGCCTGGGTGATCATCGACCGGGCCTTCCTGCTCGGCACGGCCCGCTCCACCCTCTTTCATCAGCATCGGGCCTTCGTGGTCATCGAGATGCTCCACGTCCTGGGCCTCATCGCCTACTTCGCCGTCCGGGGCGTCCGCACCATCCGGCGCAAGGACATCGAGGGCCACGTCGACAGCATGCTCGGGCTGTTCCTCTCCGCCGGGCTGCTCGCGACCATTCGCCTGCTCTACGCCATCATCTGGGCCACCATCGGGGAGAACCCGCTGTCGATCTCCGGCACCTATCTGCTCGCCGTGGCGGTGACCTTCGTGGAGCTGGTGGTCGTGTTCGGCCTCGCCGGTCGCCTGACGAACAACCGCACGCCGCTGTGGGTGTTCGCAGGCAGCACCATCGTCATGGCCGTGCTCGGCCTGCCCCTCTACTCCGTCTGGGACACCCCGGTCCTCTGAGAGCGAATCGATCATGAACCACGCACCCAACCACCATCGGGCGCCCCACTGGGGGGTGAGGCTCGGCGTCTTCGTCCTCGCCGCATGCCACTGGTTTTGGAGTCAGGGCGAGCTGTCCTCCCGCCCCGAGGCGCTGGAGATCCTCGACTTCGTCCTGCAGGCCTTGGACCCGATTCACGGCTTCTTCGTCGAGAACACGGCCGCCACCAACGGCTTGCTGATCGCCAGCTCGCTGGGCATCGACGCCCTCGTCCTGTTCCTGCTCTTTCGCAGCATCTTCGGCCCCAGCTTCAAGCCCTTCTTGGGCCTGATGATCCTCATCGGGCTGCGCCAGTGTTGCCAGAGCATGGTCGCTCTGCCGCCGCCCGATGGTTTGCTCTGGCATGACCCGGGCTTCCCTTCGCTGTTCGTGACCTACGGGGTGAGCAACGATCTGTTCTTCTCCGGCCACACCGCGCTGGCCGTGTACGGGGCCATGGAGCTGTGGCGACTGGGTCGCCTGCCCTTCAAGGTGCTCGCCGTCGCGCTGGCCGTGTTCGAGATCGGCGCGGTGCTCGTGCTGCACGCCCACTGGACCATGGATGTCTATGCCGGAGCCGTGACCGCGTTGCTGGTCGGCATCACCGTGCAGCACATCGGACCGCCCGTCGATCGCTGGCTGGCGAAGATCGAGACCAACGGCTGAGAGGCGAACCATCATGGACACCACATTCATCTTCGCCGCCCTGAGCTTCTTTGCCGTCGTCACGGCCGTGACCGCCGCCATGGTGCGGTACCGCGGAGCGACCCTCGTGCTCCTCGTCCTGGCCGCGCTGTCGTTCCCGGCCTTGGCCGATACCTCCGACTGGACCTCCTGGTTCGACTGGGCCAAGCGCTACAGCGTGATGTTCCCGTGCTGTCTGTGGGCCTGGCTGATGTGGCGGGCGGAGTCCGGCCACGAACACCGAGGCGCGCTCCACCGCGGGGTCACCAAGCTCGTCCCGCTGCTGCTCGCGCTCAACGTGCTCGAGGTCGCCGTGCTCCAATTCGGCGCGGGCCAGCACCTCAACGCGGGGTGTTTGGTGGTGCTCGGGCTCACCACGCCCCTGACCTTCACGACCGACCCGAGCAGCCGCGTGGTGGGGTTCCGGGATGCCGCGTGGATCACCGCGTTCACCACCAGCCTCACCCTGGTCTACCTGCTCGATCCGGTGATCTTGAACACGGCCTTCGGCGCCATCGCGATCCTGCTGATCGCGGGCGGAGCGGCCCTGTTCGTCCGCGACAGCCAAGTCTGGATCGCCTGGCGCTCCTACACGCTCGTACTCCTCATCCTGCAGGATTCCTACAGCAACGCGCTGTCCGACTGGCTTTACCCCGACTTCATGCACCCCGGTGCGCGAGCGGTGCTCGCCGGGACCCCGGTGGAGTACGGGTTGCTCGCCGTGAGCGTCCTGAGCCTGAGCCTGGTGGTCATGGACCGCGTGCAGCGTTTTCGGAGCCGCCGATGACCATCGAAGACCGCTCCACCCTCATCGGCCTGCTCCGGCCGCGCCGTCGGACCCTCGAGGCGGGCGACATCTTGCTCCGCGAGGGCGAGACCACCCAGCGCATGTACCTGCTGCAGAGCGGCCAGCTCGAGATCCTGCGCTCGATCCAGGGCGGTACCGAGGCCTTCGTGGGCACCATGGAGGAGGGCCAGCTCGTGGGCGAGGACTCGCTGCTCGAGGGCAAGCCGCACCTGGCCACCCTGCGGGCCAGCCAGCGTTGTGTGCTGCTCGAGGTGGGCCGTGAGGTGCTCGATGGCTTCGATCCGCAGCGCTCCACCCCGCTGGAGTATCTGCTCGTGGAGGTGGCCCGCAGCCTCGGCAGCCACCTTCGCGTCAGCCGGGACAACGCCTGTGCCGCGGTGCGCCAGCGCCTCGACCTGTCGGCGATGCGCAACACCATGGCCAGCTTCTTGGTGCACATGCTGCTGGGCTTCGCCGCCTATGCGGTGGCCATGAAGTACGTCTCGGCGCAGCAGCTGACGCTGCACAACTCCACCTTGCTCACCGGCCCCATGATGGTGGTGATGCTCGCCATCGCGGTGGCCTTCGCTCGCCGCAGCGAGCTGCCCGCGGGGATCTTCGGCGTCACCCTGCGAGGCGCGGGGCGGAACATTCAGGAGGCCCTGCTGTGGTCGGTGCCCGTCCTGCTCGCGCTGCTCGGCGCCAAGTGGGCGCTGGTCGAGTTCCACCCCGCGTACGCCCACGAGCCCATCGCTCCCTTGCTGCATCGCCCCTTCGCCTGGGGCCCCGCGTGCGCGTGCCTGGCCTACGCGGTGCTGGTGCCCGTGCAGGAGTTCCTGTCGCGCGGCGCCATCCAGGGCCCGCTCTACGAGTTCCTCACCGGGTCGGAGCGACAGCGATGGTTCTGGGCGATCGTGGTGTCCAACACCCTGTTCGGGGTCACCCACCTGCACCTGACCCTCACCTACGGCGCGGCGGCCTTCGTGGGCGGGATCGTGTGGGGCGTGCTCTATGCCCGACAGCGCTCGCTGGTCGGCCCCGTGGTCTCCCACGTGGTGATCGGCGTGTTCGCGCTTTATGGTCTGGGCTTCGCCGAGCTCCTCAATGGCGCGCACTGAGGAGCCCCCGAAGAGGCGGGCCTAGGGCGTCTCGCCCGGCTCGGTACAGCCCCACGCCTCCATGCGCAGCTCCCAGTGCCAGTCCTTGAGCATGAAGGTGCCCGTGCGCTGCACCGACCACCAGCCGCCGTGGGTGAGGTCGAGCTGGAGCTCGGCGGGGATCACCTGCGAGGCGTTGAACAAGTGGTCGTCGTTCTCGAGCGCCAGGGCAGCCGCGATGATGTCCGCCGCCGCTCCGATGACGGGCAGGATCCAGCCGTAGGTGCCCGGCAGCGCCCCGACCCCCGCCGCCGCGTCGGCGATGGCCATGAGGAAGGCCTCGAACGCCCCGGTGTCGTCGCCCTCGAGGCAGTTGTAGGTCATGGCCAGGTTGCCCTGGGGCGCGACCGGCTCGCCGAGCTGGCCCCACACCACGCCCTCGGCGAGCGCGTAGGTGTACTCGTCGCCGTTGTCGAGCGCGAAGGTCTTGGGCGTGACCCGAATCTCCGCGCCCGGCGTGGCCTCGGCGATGATGGCACAGTAGATCTGGTCCTTGAAGATGAGGTCGGCCTCATCGTGCACCATGATGCTGGCCAGCCGAATGCGGAGCAGCGGATCGTTGCAATCGCCGGGCGCGGCCACGGGCGAGTCGACGATCCCCGGCTCGAACGCGGCCGAGTGCCGAGGATCGGGGAAGCGGGTGCGGTACTGCGCGGCGGTCCCCATGCCCGCGTCGGCGAGCCGATGTCGAACCGCACTCGCGGCCTCGGGGTGTGCAGCGAAGACCTCGCGCAGCTTGGGGACGAAGGGGTGCTCCCCTGCCATCGGCGTGGAGTCGAGTGCCGCGGCCACGATGCGCATGCCGACGTCCCCCGCCTCGGCCTTGGCCGCGAGCTGCTGGGCAAGCGGACCGGGGCCGACCGACTCCTTCTCGGGCAGGATGTCGAGCGTCTCGAAGTGCGCGTCGATCTTGCCGGGGATCGTGGCCGTGTCGCAGCTCGGCGCGTCCGCGCACTGCATGCACTCGCCACAGTCCTCGACGCACGACTCGCAGTCCTCACCCGAGCCCGGGTCGCAGACGTTGTCGCCACAGGTGGGCATGGGGCACTGCTCGCAGGCCCCGAACTCGCCGGTCGCGGGATCGCAGAACTGCAGGCCCTGCCCGCCGTCGGGGCAGTCGCAGTCCTGCACGAAGTCGTCGCAGCTGGGGGCCGCGGTGGAGTCGGCACCATCGCTGCCGTCGGCCGCGGTGCCGCCCGAAGTTCCTCCACCGCTGCCACCCACGACGTCGTCTCCACCGCAGGCCGAGCCCATCACCCCGGCCATCAACAGGGCCGCAGGTGCGCTCAGGCGCCCTCGCAGGGGAGAAGTGATGGCCATCACTTTACTGAGAAACCGCATCGTGGCCGCGTTATACCCGGACTTCGACCCGCGGCGGTAGCGCATTCGCGCAAGGCCGTGTCGGTTCCGTGAACGCGAGTTCAACGGCCGTGCTCGATGGCGAGCGACCGCGACGCCACGCTCCGACTCGGGCGTACCTAGGGCAGGCCGTCGTAGCAGACGCCGTACTCTTGCCCGCCTGCATAAACGGCAGGATCGAGCGGCACGCAGCTGTCGAGCAGCGCGGGGCAGTCGAGGATCGAGGTGCACCACGCCATGCAGTACACCGTGCCCTGCCCCGTATTGACGCAGACGAAGCCCTGACCGCACTCGGCGTCGGTCGTGCACGCGGAGTACTGCCCCCCGAGCCCGGTCGGCCCCTGGCACAGCGTGTCACCCGTGGGGCTCGGAATGCAGTGCTGCCCCGCCCCGCATACCGCCGCCGGGTTCATGGGATCGCACAGGCAGCCTTCGTCGGCCGCCCCGTTGCAGTCGTTGTCTTGCCCGTCGCAGATCTCGATGCCCGGGCCGACCTCGCCGAGACAGGCACCCCAGGTCTCGTCGGCTCCGCAGGTCTGCATGCCGCCGACGCAGATGCCCACGTTTTGGGTCCCCGCCGGGCCGCCGTAGCAGGCCTGCGTGGCCCCGACCATGCATTCGCCGGGCATCGGAGGGTCGGGCGGAGGCTCGTCGGAATCGGACGAGTCGGTCGCGGGGTCGTCGGGGCCCGCGGTGGTGTCCATCTCGGGCATCGAGTCGGCCTGACCCGTCATCACGTCGGTATCGGCCGGAGATTCGCTCGTGCCAGTGTCCGTTCCCGCACCGTCATCGTCGTCGTCGACCGGAGGTTGGCCGGGGGGCGGACCAAAGGTCAGACCTACGCCACCGCCGTCGACGCCTTGGCTACAGGCGACCAGGCCTCCGGCGAGCAGCACCATCGGCAACGTTCTGTACGCAATCCAACCCACGCAAATTCAGCATAGCCGCGTTCCCGGGTCGGCACCAATCTCCGACGACGATGGAGTTCGATTCAGGCCGATCCGGGGTCTATAGACCTCCGATCGCGCGGCGGATCCATCCGACCCGCCAAAGAAAAGCGCCCGTCGTTGCCGACGAGCGCTCTTGGGCGACGAAGGAAGGCGGCGCCTAGACGTTGTCCCAAGGATTCGCCGCGGGCGTGGCCAGCAGGTCCTCGATGTCTTCCATGGTGAGCTTCTTGGTGCCCGACACGTCGCGGCCCAGCGCTCCTTCGGCGATGGCCCGCTTGCGGCGACCGAGCTCGACCATCTTCTGCTCGACCGTGTCCTCGACGACGAGTCGATAGACCATGACCGGCTTCTCCTGACCGATACGATGCGCACGGTCGGTGGCCTGATCCTCGACCGCGGGGTTCCACCAGGGGTCGTAGTGAATGACGGTGTCGGCCTCGGTCAGCGTCAGACCGCTGCCGCCCGCCTTGAGGCTGATGAGGAACACGGGCGGACCGCTGGGCTGCTGGAACTTGGAGACCAGCTCCTCACGGTTCTTGGTGCTGCCGTGCAGCCACAGGTACTCGATGCCGAGATCGTCGAGCGTGGCGCCGAGGAGCTTCTGCATCTCGACGAACTGGGAGAACACCAGCACCTTGCGACCGGAGCCCACGCAGTCGGCGATGAGCTCTCGGAAGGCGTCGAGCTTGGCCGAAGGCGGCACGGCGGAGCCCTCGGGCAGACCGAGCAGCTTGGGATCGCAGGCGACCTGCCGCAGCCGGGTGAGCGCGGCCAAGATGGTCATCTGCGACTTCTCGATGCCCATCTCCTCGATGCGGCCGTTGATCTCGTTCTTGGCCGCCTTGAGGATGCGGTTGTACAGGCCGAGCTGGCTGCGCCCGAAGTGGACGAAGAGCGTCTGCTCGGTCTTGGGCGGCAGCTCGGAGGCGACGTCCTCTTTCTTGCGCCGCATGACGAAGGGCCGCACGCGGACCTGCAGCGTCTCGAGCACGCGATCGTCACCGTCCTCGATGGGCTTGACGTAGTTCTTCTGGAACTCGGTGAGCTTGCCGAGGAAGCCGGGCGCCAGGAAGTCGAAGATCGCCCACAGGTCGAGCAGGTGGTTTTCCACCGGGGTACCCGACAGCGCCAGGCGATGGTCGCACTTGAGCTTCTTGGCGCTCTTGGCGGTGGAGGTGGTCCAGTTCTTGATGTACTGGGCCTCGTCGAGGATGACGTAGCGGAAGCGGATCTTGCTCAGCTCGTCGATGTCGCGGCGCAAGATCGAGTAGCTGGTGACGACGACGTCGGTCTTCTTGAGCAGGCGGCGGTTCTCCGCCCGATCGGCGCCGTGCCAGACCAGCACCGAGAGCGTGGGCGCCCACTTTTGCACCTCTTGCTTCCACACCGAGAGCACCGAGGTCGGGCACACGATGAGCGAGGGGGCCTGCTTCTCCTCTTCTTTGGCCTTGGTCAGCAGCGCCAGCGCCTGGACCGTCTTACCGAGACCCATGTCGTCGGCGAGGATTCCGGTCATGCGGTTTTGGTGCAGCTGCCACAGCCAGGCGTAGCCGGAGCGCTGGTACTCGCGCAGCTTGGCGGTGAGCGCCTTGGCCTTGCGAGGAGCACGACCCGACTTCTCGCCGGTCATGCTCTGCATGAGCTTCTTGACCTCCTTGGCCACCTTGGGGCTGGGGACCTCGGAGAGCAGGCGGGAGAGGTTGCCCAGCTCGAGCGTGCTGATCTCGGCGTGGCCGTGCTTGTCGAACTGGATGTCGCCCGCGGCGTCGGCCACCGGCTCGAGGATCTTGGGGTCGAGCTTGACCACGCTGCCGTCGGCCAGGGTGATCCAGCGGCGCCCCTCGTGGAGCCAGCGCAGCAGGTCGCGGAAGGAGATGAGGTCTTTTTCGCCCTCGACGTCGACGATCGCCTCGACGTCGAGCACCGAGCCGTCGCCGCTGCTCACCGACACGCGCGGCGAGGGGGACTTGCTGCGGATCTTGGGCAGCTTGGGGATGCGTTTTTCCCAGGCCTCGGGCAGCAGCGGAATGCCGGTAATCAGGAACTCGATGGCCGCGTCGTCGCGCGCGGTGAAGCCCTGCTCGTTGACGTCGAATTCGAGCCCGCGACCCAGCAGGGTCTTGCGGGCGGCCGACTCGGCGTCGAGATCGCGATAAAACGAGATGGGCTGGCCGTCGATGTCGACCATGTAGCGGGGCGACTCGGGGTCTTCACCGCCGATGCCCAGCGTCACGTTGCCGTAGGCCGCGGCGAGCGTGACCTTGATGCGTCGGGCGTCGCCCTCGATGGTGGCGACGATCTTCTCGACCTCGCGGGCATCGGAGGCGAGCGCGAACAGGTCCTGGCGGGGTACGCCGACCGTCTGGAGTCGCTCGGACAGCGAGTCCATCTGCTCCGCCCCCATCCGGCTGTCCATGACGATGCGCGGCTGCTTGGACACCGCCTCGAGCACCCACGGCGGGGTGTCGAGGATGGGGAAGATCTCGCAGGTCTTGGTCTCGATGTACCAGGTGGGCGCGCCGAGGACGATGCGCCCCTGGTCCGTCTCGAAGGTCCGACCGCTGTCGACGTGCTCGAGGAAGCCGTGCAGCTCGACCGCGCCGTCTTTGCGGGTCTCGGCCTGCACGCGCATCACCAGCGGCTCGCTGGAGAACTTGAGCTTACCGACGCCCTTGAAGCTGACCTGCGCGTGGCGAGCGAAGTACAGCAAGCTCGCCATGGTGGGCTCTTCGAGCTCGTACGCGCCGTCGTCGGTGCGATCGACTTCCTGCTCGAGACAGTGCTGGATCATGCGGTCGGCGGGGCCGAGGCCCTCGCGACCCCGACGGCGACCGCTGGCCGATGACCCGGCCTGAAACACGGTGACGTACCAGGAGCCCGCCCGCTGCACGATCTGATAGCGGCGCTTGCTGGCCCCGGTCGCTTGCTCGACGTCGACGACCCAGGGGTTTTGCGTCGTCGTGATCTCGGCCCCTTGCTGGTACTGCTGACGCAGCGTCATGCCGAGAGCCACCGCGTGGTGGCAGATCTTCTCCCACCCGTCGTTGAACGTGGGGCAGGTACAGTGAGCCTCCAGCGACTTACCCACCAGCTTCAGCGAAGTGGAGTGCGGGACGGGGTGGCTGCCCTTGACCTTGCCTCGAATGCAATCGCCGTCGATGACGAGATCCGAGACCGCTTTGGCCTTGTGCAACTCCTGCCCGGCCTTGACCGCCTTGGGGCTGGCGATACGCACGAGCACCTGAGGCTCCACCAAAGGGAGAAAGCTTTCGATCTTCGACACTGTCGATCGTGATCCTGTCGATGTTGATTCGGCCGCCGTTGCGGCCTACTGCCAGCGGACTGGGCCGCCAAAACTGTGGCTCTGCCCTCGCGAGCGGCGGTTCGAGGTCGCTGATTCGACCGGGCGGGACCGCCAGTGACGCATCCGCTGCTGCACCCACGATGATCTTCCAGAGATCACCCGCGAGCTGCGCGCAACGAACGGGGTCTAGCATGGCCGCGCACGGGGGTCTAGCCTGCCGCCCAAGGCCGCTCCGATGACCCAGCAGGACACCACCAGCGCCCACGTGGATGGGCTCAACCCGAGTGACCCCGGCGTCACGATGCTCGCCCAGGCCGTCGCGGGGCAGCCAGCACGTGAGATTCTGCTCGTCTGCGGGGGCGACGTGCCCGGCGTGGGTGCGGAGGCGACCCGCTTGGTGCTCGATCTTCGCGAGCTCTCCGAAAGCCGCGCACAGGCCATTGCGGTCGGGCTCGATCCCTCCCGTGGTCTGGACCACGACTTCGGCCACGCCATCGTGTGGCCGCGATCCCACCTTGGCAAGGACTTCAGTGTCGGTTGTCTCGCCCGCGGGGCGCTCGCCCTGCGACCGGGGGGCGTGCTGTGGTGCGCCGTCCGCAAGAACAAGGGCGCCCAGAGCCTCGCCAAGGAGATCGGCGCGCTCATGGGCGAAGTCGACGTGGTGGACCGGAGTCGTGGCTACCGGCTGCTGCAGGCGCGGCGCACCGACGCCTTCGACGAGGCCAAGGCACGGCAGCTGCTCGACCAACGCTACGTCATCGAGGACCCCGCGCTGCCCGGGCTGTCACTGCAATCGGCGCCCGGCGTGTTCTCGCGTCGCGAGCTCGATGCCGGAACGCGCGTGCTCATCGAGCATGCCGCCCGCTACGACGGGGTGCCCACGCGAGTGCTCGACCTCGGCTGCGGCGTGGGCCCGCTGGCGCTGTGGGCTGCGACGCGCTTTGGCGATGCCCGGGTGCTCGCGGTGGACAGCAACCTGCTGGCCGTGGACCTGGCGCGGGACAATGCCACTCGACACGACTTGGGCGACCGCGTGACGGTGATCGCCAGCGATGGCCTGCCCGCCGATCCGTCGGGCGCCGTGCTGGGCATGCGCGGCCGCGTAGAGCTGGCGCTGGTCAATCCGCCGACGCACGCCGAACCGGAAACGCTCGGACACTTCTCCCGGCAACTGGGACAGTGGCTCGCCCCGGGGGCGGTGGCGATGCTCGTGGTCAGCCGCGCGGGTCGAATGACCGAGCAGCTGCAGGGGGCCGGAGCCCGAGTGAAGGCCACCCCCTACGAGCGCTACACGGTGCTCGAGGCTCGGTGGACCGCGTCGACCTGAGCGACCGCGAGCAGGAACGTTCGGCCCCGCCCCCGCAACGCCGCGGCCGCTCGCGACCCGGTGGCTCGAATTCGGGCCACTGGCTCCCGGCGTGGGTCGAACGCCGTTTGTCTTGGGGCGCGCGCGCCTCGACGGGGTCAGGGATTCTTGGATCGAACAAGGGTAGATATGTTATTTAAGTTACGTGTGGTCGCTTAGATTTCTCAGTAGTTTGGGCATCCCCCTCGGCCTCGCTGCTGCTGCCTACGGGCTCCCCAGCACTGCGGACGCCTGCGGCGGAACGTTCTGCGACGGGGGCAATCCCAATATGCCAGTCGACCAGACGGGCGAGGTCATCCTGTTCGCGTCGGACGGTGACTTCATCGAGGCCCACGTCCAGATCGACTACGACGGCGGAGACGCGGAGCAGTTCGCGTGGCTGGTGCCCGTGCCCGAGGTCCCCGAGATCGAGGTCGGCTCGTGGCGCCTGGTCCAGGCCGCGCTCGACGGCACGGTGCCCGTCTACGGGTTCCAGAACAACTTCGTCTGCGACGGAGAGACCGGCGGGATCGGCTTCATCCAAGACCCCGACGGCGGAGGCGTGAGCGGCGAGGGCGAGGTCGGACCGACGGTCGTGGCCCAAGACGTGGTGGGGGCGTTCGAGTTCGCGATCTTGCAGGGCGGCAGCTCGGACACGGTCAACACCTGGCTGCTCGACAACGGCTACGCCACCGACGACGAAGCGCCCGAGATCCTCGACACCTATATCGCCGAAGGCTCGGTGTTCGTGGCGTTTCGACTGCGGCACGGCGCGGAGGTCGAAGACATCCACCCGGTGGTGATCCGCTATCAGGGCACGGAGCCCTGCATCCCGCTGCGACTGACCCGGGTCGCGGCCCAAGAAGACATGGACATTCGCGCGCTGTTCCTCGGCGACACGCGGGTGGTGCCCACCAACTACCGACACGTGCGGCTCAACCGGGTGCGCCTGGACTGGGTGCAGCGCGGCGCCAACTACCAAGACCTGGTGAGCATGGCCGTCGACACGCCGGGCGCGGACGGGCGCGCCTTCGTCACCGAGTACGCGGGAACCTCGGACATGATCGACACCAGCGTGCTGGCGACCGATACCTACGTCAGCGGGGTGTTCGTGGACATGGCTCCGGTGAACGTCGTCACCACGCTGCAGAACCAAGGCCTCGCGTCGTGTACGACCGAGGGCTGCGAGTACCAGCACGAGCTGGTGCCGTCGTTGTTGCACGAGTTCCTGCCCGTGCCCGCGGGGGTCGCCGAGGCCGACTTCTATAGCTGCCTGAGCTGCTACGCGATGCTCATCGACCAAGAGGCATGGGACGGCGATGCCTTCGCCGCCGCCTACGACGAGCGCATCGTGGCGCCGCTGGTGCACGGCCAGGAGCTGCTGGACCTGTGGCCCTACGTGACGCGGCTTTATACCCGCATCTCGCCGCACGAGATGATCACCGACCCGATGTTCGCCGAGGTCGAAGGACTGGACGACGTGGCCAGCCGCCACGGCGCGAGCCGAGAGATCGACTGCTGCGGTGACATCATGCGACTGCCCGGCGGACGCGAGGTGACCCTGGTCGACTCGTTCACGTGGCCGACGTGGTCGAGCGAGATGCCGTGGGCGGAGCGCGTCGAAGAGTTCCCGCCCGCGGGTGGGCCCCCGATCACGCTGGTCGACGAGACGGCGAACATCGACGCCCAGCTCGCCGCGTGGAACGCCAAGGGACCCTGCGGCGAAGAGGGCGGCACCGAAGGCGGCGTGGATACGACCGCGGGTGACGACGGCTCCGATGGCGGCGTGAGCACGACCAGCCCCAGCGGCCAGACCTCCGGCCTCGGCAGCGAAGGCAGCTCGGGACCGGGTCAGAGCGACGGCGGCGGCGACTCGGGTTGTGCCTGCACCACGAGCTCCGAGTCCGGCTCCACCCCGTGGCTGCTGGCCTTGTTCGGCCTCGGCCTGGGTGCCCTGCGTCGGAGGCGGAATTGATGCGGCGCCCCTTCGAAGGCCTGGTCGCGCTCGGGGCCTTGGTCCTGGCCGCGTGCGGGCCCACCACCACGCTCGACGACCCGGGTGGCGCATCGTCTTCGGGTGACGTCGCCGACTCGGGGAGCACCAGCAACGGCTCCGTCCCGCAGCCCACCACCGCGGCCACGACGTCGACGCCCGGCACCTCGAGCATGACCACCACCGGGGCCGACAGCGGTCCTCCCGGAGGCGATGGCTACGAAGACGACGACGGCGGCACCGGTTGCACCTTCACCTGCCCGCCGCAGCCTCCACCGTCGACCACGGGCGGCGGCGGCGGGTTTTGTAACCTGGTCGATCAGAACTGCCCCGAGGGTGAAAAGTGCATGCCCTGGGCCAATGACGGGGGCATGATCTGGAACTCGATCCGCTGCTCTCCGGTCGCCGACAACCCCGGCCAACCCGGCGATCCCTGTACGGTCGAGGGCAGTCAGTGGAGCGGCATCGACGACTGTGACGTCGGCATGATGTGCTTCGGCGTCGACCCCAAGACCAACGAGGGCTACTGCGTGTCGCTGTGTCCCGGCGGCGGCGGTGCCCAATGCGAGACCGCGCAAGAGTGCGAGATCCAGCCGGGCGACCTCGGGCTCCCGATCTGCGTGCCCTCGTGCGATCCGACCGCGCCCGACTGCGGCGAGGGCGAAGGCTGCTTCCCGGGCGGCTCCTCGTTCACCTGCCAGCCCGCAGCCAAGATGCGCCTGGCCGTGGGCACGCCCTGCGCCGACCCGAACACGTGCGAGGCGGGCTCGATGTGTGCGTTCGCCGGGCTCGATTGCGGGCAAGCGGCGGGCGAGGGCTGCTGCGCACAGGTCTGCGATATTGGTCAGCCCGATCCTTGCCCCGATGCCCAGGCCTGCCTGCCATGGTTCGGCGGCGCCGGGGCACCGCAATGGGCCCACGTCGGCTACTGCGAGCCCTAGTGGGCTTTCCATAGCCGCTGGCGCAAACCCACGAACGCGTGTGTACGGGCCGCCTTGGGGCTCGTGCATCCGCCGTGGAACCTTTGTCGCCCGCGGGTGTCCTGCCCCCCATGCATCGTTGGCCCGGAGTCCTTCCGTGCTGGCTGGTTGGGTGTGTCCTGTGGGTGGTCGGCTGTGCCGCGCCCTCGCCGGATGACGTCGTCGACCGAGCTGAGCCGCCTGCACCGACGCCCGCCCCCGTGCAGGCGGCTGTTTATACCCGTCAGCAAGTGAGCCCCGTGCTGACCTGGCGCGACAACCCTTCGGCCACCGTGCCCATGTCGCTCACCGCCAGCGACGGCAGCGGCCTCGACTTGGTCGCGATGAAGGCCCGGGTCGTGGTTCAAGACCCGCTGGCGCTCACCGAGCTGCACCTGACCTTCGACAACCCCGAAGCGCGTCGTCGCGAAGGTCGGTTCGAGATCGAACTGCCGCCGGGGGCCGTGCTCTCGCGGCTGGCGATGCGCATCCGCGGCGAGTGGCAAGAGGGCGAGGTCGTCGAGCGAGGCAAGGCGCGCCGCACCTACGAAACCTTCATGCACACCCGCCCCAAGGTCGATCCGGCCCTGCTCGAGCACGACACGGGCAACCGGGTGCGGGCGCGCGTGTTCCCCATCGCGCCGAACGAGCGCAAGGAGATCATCGTCTCGTTCTCGCAGCAGCTGGGCAGTGCGCCCTACCAGCTGCCGCTGCAGGGGCTGTCGACCATCGAGGACTTCGACGCCCGGGTCGTGGTGCATACCCACGATCCCGCCGCCGACAGCAGCTCGCTGTCCGGCACGCACTCGGCCCGGCGGGTCGTCGAGCTGCGACGCAGCCACTTCACCCCCGAAAAAGACCTGGTGGTCGAGCTCGAGGGGGCGTCCGCCGCCGCGGGGCTGCACGCCGGGCCCCTGGCGGTGCTGCGGGTGCGCCCCGAAGCCGAGCGCCCCGATGCACGCCCCGGCTCGATGCTCGTGCTCTTCGACACCAGCGCCTCCGCCCAGGCCGGGTTCGAGGATCGAGCCGAGCACCTCGGTGACGCCTTGCGAGCCATGGTCACCGACGAGCCCATGCAGCTCGAGATCATGAGCTTCGACCAGGAGATCCGCACCGTCTATCGCGGCCTGGCCTCGGAGCTGCGCATCGATGCACTGGCCGACCTGATCGAAGGCCGGGCCATGGGCGCGTCGAACCTCGAAGCCGCCCTGGTCCAGGCCGCCGCCAGCACCGATCACTGGGATCGCGTGCTGCTGGTATCCGACGGCACGCCCACCGCGGGCGAGACCGATCGCCAGGCGCTGCGTTCGGTCGCCCGCACGCTCGAGTCGGTCGGGGTGCGTCGCCTCGACGTGCTCGCCCCGGGCAGCCGCATGGATCGCGAGCGCCTCACCGACCTCAGCACCGCCCTGCCGGAGGCCGGCGTGATCCTCGACGATCGCATCGGCCCCGAGCAGGTCGCCGAGCGCTTGGTCGGCAGCCCCTTCGGCGACGTGGCCATCGAGGTCCCCGGCGCCACCTGGAGCTGGCCGCAGTCGCTCGCGGGCATCGAGCCCGGCGAAGACCTGCTCGTGTTCGCTCGCTACGAGGGCTCCACGCCGTCCCAGGTGCGCATCGACTTCGACGACCCCTCCATCGCACCGCAGCAGGTCGAGACGCTCGAGGTCGAGCGCCCCTTGGTCCAGCGCGCCTGGGCGGGGGCTCGCATCGATCGCATCGAGCACGAGATGGCCCGGCTCGCACCCGAAGACCACGCCGTGGCCGAGGCCCTGGGCGCCCGCATCGTGGAGCTGTCGACCCACTACCGGGTGCTCACCGACCGCACCGCGCTGCTGGTGCTCGAGACCGAGGCCGACTACCGCCGCTTCGGCATCGATCGCCGCGCGCGGGCCGACATCCTCACCATCGACGGCGGCTCGATCCGCGTGAACGCGCGCGCGACCATCGAGCGGCCCGAGCCCTCCGTCGACGACGACCCCGAGCGCATCGCGATGGCGACCCGGCTCGACGGGGCTGAGTCCGATGCCATTCCCCAGCTGGCCCGCGACTTCGATCCCGAGCTGGCCGCCCGAGCCTCGGGGATCTTGAGTCAGATGCAGCAGCAGAGCGGGCACTTCATCGCTTCGCCCTACGGCGGATCCTTCGCCGTCGGCAACGACGACGAAGACGTCTGGGGTGGCGCGCCGCCGGAGAGCCTCGGCCTCGTCGGCACCGGTCGCGGAGGCGGAGGCGTCGGCGAAGGCACCATCGGCCTGGGCAACACCGGGCTCATCGGCAAGGGCGGCGGAGGCGGCACGGGAGCGGGCTATGGCATGGCCTCGCCGGGAAACTGGGACGACGATCCCTGGAACAACCTCGGCATCATCGGTCCCGCGCACGGCATTGGCGGCCTCGGCCCGGGCTATGGCCGAGGCTCGGGCGCGGGCTTCGGCGGCCGCGGTCGCCCCGTGCCCCAGGTGCGTCAAGGCAAGATCAAGGTCCAGGGGGCGCTCGAGCGCGACATCGTGCGAAGGATCGTCCGGCATCGGCTCAACGAGGTACGCAGCTGCTACAACAACGCCCTTCGACGCAACTCATCGGCCAAGGGCCGTGCCGATTTTCAGTTCATGATCGGGCCCGACGGTCGCGTGGTGAACTCGTTGACGGCGAGCTCGACCATCGGAGAGGACCGGATGACCAAGTGCATCAACCGGGCCATCAAGCGCTGGAAGTTCCCCAAGCTCGCCGGCGCCAACGCGCTGGTGACCATCCCCTTGACCTTCGACCCCGGCCGTCCTTCTCGGGCCCGCGCAGGGTGGGGCTGGCATCCACGGCCCCGTCGACGACGACGTCCGGCAGTGGCCGCCCACGACGGGCGCTTCGCCGAAGTCCAAAAGCACCTCACCGCCGGTCGCGTCGAGCAGGCCTATGAAATGGCGTGGAACTGGGTGGAGACCCAGCCCACCGATACGCTGGGCCTGCTGGCCTTGGGCGAGACGCTGGAGCGTCGTGGCCGACCTCGGCTCGCCGCCCGCGTGTACGGGTCGATCATCGATCTACACCCGTCTCGGCCCGACATGCGCCGCACCGCAGGCGGTCGACTCGAAAAACTCGGGGACGAGCGCGCGCTCGCTCTGGCCATCGACAGCTACGACAAGGCCGCCGCGGCGCGCCCCGACCATCCCTCCGGGCCCCGACTCCACGCCTGGGCGCTCGTGCGGCAGGGGAACCACGAAGAGGCGTTCGAGGTGCTGCGCCAGGCCTTCGATCGTCGCTATCCCGCCGGTCGCTTCGCGGGCGTTCGCGCCCTGCTCCGCCAAGACTTGCGCCTCGTCGCGGCGGCATGGCTGGCCCAGACCCAGGGTGACGCGCATGCCCTCGCCCTGGCACGGATCAACGAAGCGCGGGTCGTGCCTGCCCACGACGCCTCGGCTCGCTTCGTGGTCACCTGGGAGACCGACACCACCGATGTCGACGTGCTGCCTCGCCAAAACGGCAAGGGGCGCCTGCTCGGCCGTCGCATCGCCGACGTGCGGACCGGCTACGGACCGGAGGCGCGGGTGCTCTCGGGCGGGCAGATCCCCGAGCGCCTCCACGCCGCCGTGCGCTACTTCGATCGGGGCGCCATGGGGCACGCCATGGGCACGCTCCAGGTCATCACCCACGACGGCGCGGGGGCCTTGCACATCGAGTCGCGCCCCTTCGTGCTCATGAACCAGCGGGGCGTGCTCGACATGGGGACCTTCGAGCTCCCCCTACACCGCGACCCGGCGCCGCGGATCTGACCCCGGGGCGGCTCAGGCCTGCTCGAGTATGTCGAGCACGTGCAGGATCTTCCGGCAGTCGTCCTGGAAGCGCGCCCAGGTGTACTCCGCGCGGAAGGGGTGGTGCCGGAAGTCGTCGAAGCCGCGGGCGATCTCGTCGAGATAGGTGCCCGGCTCGAGCAGGTCGTCGGCCGGCCTCGCGTCGTGCTGGGTGGGCAGCACGCAGAACTTGCGGGTGTCCTCGAAGACCTGGGCGCGGTTCCACTCGCTCTTCTGGATCCGGTTTTCCTGGTCGATGATGTCGGTCAGCGCCTGCGAGACGGGGTCGCGCTCGTGCGGCTGCCCGGACAGCAGCGCGACGTCGAACACGTGCTTGAGCCGCTGGCCTTCCTTCTTCTTGCCCAGCGGAATGCCCAGCGTGGAGGGGCCGATGCACAGCAGCTTGTCGGCGATGAGGCCGCTGATCGACGGCACCTCGACGTCCACCGACGACTGATACAGCGCCCCGCACTCCACCGTGCGTCGCTGTCCCGGGTAGGGCGCGGGCTCGAGCACCGCGTCGAGCATCACGAAGGCGTCCTCGGGCGGCTGGTACACCGACTCGAAGAACAGCTTGTAGCTGATCATCGGAAGCCAGGGCTTGGTCTTGTGGGGCCGGACCTCGCAGCGGGTGAACGCCTCGCAGCTGGCCGTGAGCCCCTCGACCGCCGCGCTGAGCTCCTCCTTGGTCACCGTGGTGACGATGTCGACGTCGATGGAGAAGCGCTCGGGCTGCTCGAGCAGGATGAGCTGCGAGTTGCCGCCCTTGAAGCGGAAGGGCACGTCGGTGGAGGCCAGCTGCGCCACCAGCTCGAGGCAGTGCACGACCAGCTCGCATAGCTGGGCCGGCGCCACGCCCCGCTGGGCTTCGTAGTGCTCGCGAGTGAAGAGGGAAGCGTCACCGTGAAGCATGGTCTGCACCTACTTTTGCGTGGTTGAAGCGGCCGGCGCCGCGTCGATCCGGGGGATGAACAGGTGATCGCGGTAGTAGCGAAGCTCCGCGATCGACTCGAGGATGTCGTCGAGGGCCCGGTGGGTGTTGGCCTTCTTGGGCGCCTTGGACTCGGGATACCAGCGCTTGGCGAGCTCTTTGATGGTGGTGACGTCGATGAGCTGCCAGTGCAGGTACGCGTCGAGCGTGGGCATGTGGCGCTGGATGAAGCGACGGTCGAGATCGACCGAGTTGCCGCACACGGGAGACACGCCCTCGGTGGTGTGCTGGCGCAGGAACTCCACCGTCTGCGCCTCGGCCTCCTCCACCGACACGGTGGACGCCTTCACCGCCGCCGTCAGGCCGCTCGAGGCGTGATGCTCCGTGCACCACGGCCCCATCGCCGCCATGATCTCGTCGGGCTGGTGCACGATGAGGCTGGGGCCCTCGGCGATGACCTCGAGCTCGGCGTCGGTGACGACCGTCGCGATCTCGAGCACGTGGCAGGTGCGGGGATCGAGCCCCGTCATCTCCATGTCGATCCATACCAGGGGAGCCGAGTGACGATTGAGCATGGTCGCGGCCCGAGTGTATCCGATCCCCCTGGAATTGGGGGTCGACGTGCGCCCTCGGCTGGCAAAGGCTGGATGGGAGACCATGGCCGCCACCAGCATCGAGTTGAAAGCCGAAGATGACGGGGACCCCAGTCCCTACGTTCCGCTGAACGGAGAGGTGGTGCTGAAGGCCGTCCCCAACGACGACGTCGAGAGCTACAAGTGGCAGGTCACGGGCGGCCTGGGGATCATCGGGAGCAGCACGGGTGCCTCCGTGCGCCTGGCGGGCGATCGCCTCGATGCCGACATCGACGACTCCACCGTCTCGGTCACCGTCGACGGCGGCATCCTCACCAAGACGATGAAGCTGACGGTGGTCTCCGTCGAGGCCATCGTGGCCGAGGTCACCTCGACCCCCGCGACCTCGAGCAACACGGCGCGCGCGGCCATGCAGCTGCCCGCCCCCGACCCGACCGTCTTTCGCTCGACCAACAACCGCGGCGACTTTTCGCGGGGCGAGAGCCTCATCATGGTGAGCGGCAAGTTCCCCGCCGTGACGCTGAAGGCCGAGGTGAAGCCAGCCGGCGTGCCCCTGGTCTGGTCCTCGAGTCGCAACCCCGAGGATGGTGAAGGCAGCGACGGGCTCGCGCTGAGCAGCACCAGCGGCACGGAGATCACCATCCCGACCACCGCCGTCGGTGCCTACTTCGTCCGAGCCCAGGTGAAGGTGCGAGAGGGCATCTCGACCGACGCGGACGGGATGTTCAAGGCCTTGCCCGTGGTGCTCATCGGGGTCACCGCGGTGGCCGACTCGAGCAAGTTCAACAACGCGTTCAAGGTCGACAGCGCGATCGAGCGCCTGCGCTTCGCCAGCGAGTCCTTCGAGCCGCCTCGAGAAGCGCGGTCCTTCATGTACGCCAGCGGGATCGAGGACTTCGCCGAGCTCGAAGCGCAGGTCGAGGTGGTGAGCGGCGGCGCCGACGGTCGGCTCTTCCTCGACGACCTGAAAATTGCGTGGATCCAGACCGAGCGCGGCTCGTCCAGCGGCGGCGCCGAGATGGTGGGGACCTACGAAAACGGCAAGAAGATCGAGCCCGCCCTCGTCTCGTCGAGGTTCATGCGCGGCTTCAACTACATGTTCGACCTGGCGATCCAGGACGGCCTGAAGTTCCCCCTGCCCGATGCCGAGGACGATCAGACCCCACCCACCGTGGTGAACCGCTCGGGATCCCAACGAACCAACAACGAGGGCAAGGGCGAGACCTGGACGATCCGAGGCCAAGACCTCCCCAACGTGACGCTGCCGCTGGCCTTCGAAGGCGGAGACCCCATCTATGAGGCGCAGCCGGGCGACGAAGTGCTCACCAAGGTGGTGCTCGACATGCAGTTCTCCGCCTACGTCTGCCTGTGGACCCGCACCGTGCCCCAGACCTTCGGCGTCGCCTATCGGCTCGACTGGGGCCTCACCGGGCAATGGACGGTGACGGTCGAGCCCGACAAGCCGATGAAGGCCACGGCCGACCAGCAGCCCAAGGTCACCAGCAAGGGCACCCCGCCCAACCCGATGCAGGCCGAGGCAGCCGATACCCAAGGGGCCGAGGTGCTGGGCCCGGGCAATGTGGAGCACATCGTGCTGTCGATGTCGCCGCCCAACTGAGGCCGCGACGCGCACCCGGACACAGCTCCCATCAGTCGGTGCCGGGGCCCATCGCGTGCACTTCGGCCAGCGCCGCCATGACGGCTGCCTTGTCGCACTCGACGTCCTTGGATGCCATCTGCTCGGCGACCCAGTCCACCCCCAGGTCCTCCTTGTCGAAGACCTTGGTCAGCTGCTTGCTGCGGCCGAGCAGGAGCATGGTGGCGAGGAACGCCCGCACGGCCGTGCCCGCCAGGCCGCGCATGAGCATGATGTGGGCGAGGCCGAAGTCGAGCAGCGCGTCCTCGGTGAGCTTCGCCGACTCGGCCCGCACGTCGGCGGGGAAGGTCGGGGTCCCGCCCACCACGGTGTTGATGCCCCCGATCCCCTCGGGGTGCCGCTCGCGAAGCAGCATGAGCACCTTGCGATAGTGCTGCATCTGCAGGACGCGAGGCGCGTCCCACCAGACCGCGAGGACGACGTTGCGATAGCTGGCCAGGCGCACTCGTGCGTCCGCGTAGTGCGACTCCATGCCTCGCTACCGTACCGCACGACGCATGCAGGGTCGAATACGCCCAACGAAACAACCCCCGCGGCCCGAAGGCAGCGGGGGTCGTTCGTCCGGTGAACGTCGTGTTCAGGCTCGGGCTCAGGTGCCCGGGAAGGGCACGCACTCGAGCGGCGCCGGGCTGGGCTCGGCCAACCAGGTCAGGTCCGCCTGCATGCGGATCGAGCTGCCCGAAGCCACGTCACCGACGTTGACGGGGGCCACGCCTCCGGTCTCGTCGATGAGGCCGCTGTCGTTCGCGTCGCCGTAGATGACGGCGTCGATGGGCACGGTCCCCGCCCCCACGGAGGCCACGGGCACGCTGAACAGCGCGATGCCGTCGGCCGTCGCGCCCGAGTTCTGCATGTCCTGGTCGAGATCCTCGGCCTGGTCGTAGGCCGGGCCCGCCGGGAAGCCGTTGTCGGCGTTGCCGCTGGGGCCACCCACCACGAAGCACGCGCCGTCGGGGATGACCCCGACCAGATCGATGCCGCCGTAGGTGTAGTCGGTGCCGCCCCAGCCGAGGCTGTGACCGGTCAGGTCCACCGCGGCACCCGTGCCGTTGTAGAGCTTGACCCACTCGAAGCCGTCGTCACCACCGGGGTGGTCGTAGTAGGCCTCGACGATGATGAGGTCGGTGAAGGCCGGCGCATCGATCACCGACACGGTGGCGTCACCGCTCTCGGCTCCGATGGAGGCAATCACCACCTCGTCGCCCGTGCAGGCGAGCGAGGTCACCGTGAACGGAGCGCTGAGCGCCCCCGCGGGCACGGTCACGTTGGGCGGCACGGTCACGCAGGTGCCCGGCGCCACCGCCAAGTCGACGAGCTGACCGCCGACCGGAGCCGGAAGGTTGAGCTGGACCGTCAAGTTGGCCATCTCCATCAACTGCATGTTGATGGCGGTGGGGTCGATGCTGGGGAAGCGCGTGTCCGCATCGTCGTAGACGACGACCGAGGTCACCAGCTGCACGCCGTTGAGCTCGGCGGTCACGTCGGCCGTGCCCACCGCGACGCCCGTGAGGACGACCGGGGTGGAGAGGGTGCCGTCGGCGATGGTGACGAACGCTGGTCCGGTCACGATGCCCGGATCGGCGTAGGTCAGGTTGACCATCACGTCGCCCTGGGCGGGCGCGCTCAGCTCGGCCGCCAAGCCCGGGGTGGGCTCGGCCATGATGCCTTGCAGCAGGTAGCTCTCGGGCTGCCCGAAGCCCACCAGGCTGGCGGGGTAGTCCGCGATGCTGCGCGGCTCGAGCTTGGTGTACTGGTTGGCCCAGCGGGCGATGCCGATGATCTGGGAGTAGGTCTGGCCGTTCATGGGGAACGGGTCGGCCGCGTAGAACAGGTCGTTGACCCGCAGCCCGCCCATCACCTCGAACTCGTTCGTGCCGTCGTCACCGGGCCCCGGCGCGGGGTTGGTGTCGGTGACGGTGGCGCCGTTGACGACCACCAGCACGCCCTCGAGCTCGGCCTGGAGCGGGCCCATCTCGATGATGTCGGCGGGGGTGGTCACCTCGGGCACGGGCAGCTCGTTGCCCATCGACAGCAGGGTGGGCGCGGGCTCACCCGCGGCGTCGAGCTGGATCTGGCCGAAGAAGTCGTTGACCGTACCGCTCACGGTGAGGCGGTCGCCGACGTTCGGGACGAAGGCCCCCGCGGTGTAGATGTACATACCGCTGAAGTCGACGCCCATGTAGCCGGGGTCGTCGGGGTGGACCTGGACGAAGTAGCCGGGCGCATCCAGGGAGGAGGCGGTCACCAGCACGTCTTCGACGATCACCGCCTGGCCCGGCATGATGGTCCCGTCCTTGATCTCGTACAGCGACACGGGGCAGGCCCCGCCGCCGGGGTTCGGGACCATCGGGCAGGCGTCGCACGCATCGCCCTGGCCGTCCTCGTCGGCGTCGTTCTGGTCGGCGTTCTCGTCGAGCAGGCAGTTGTCGGCGGGGTCTTCCACGCCGTCTCCGTCCTGGTCGAAGATGTCCGGGACCTCGCAGTCTTCGCCCGGATCGAGCGGGCACAGGTCACATACGTCGCCGAGCCCGTCCGCGTCGTTGTCCCCCTGGATGTCGCCGTCGAGCGGCCGGATGGGGTTGAACACGGAGGGGCAGTTGTCGTCCGCATCGGCCACGCCGTCGCCGTCGGCATCGTCGGGTCCGCCGCGCTGGGGGAACTCGTCGGGCCGGGCCGGGTCGCAGCTCGGCTCGTCGTCGGGCGTGTCGCAAAAGAACAGCGGGTAGGCGGCGGCGTTGACCTCGGCCTGGATCTGACCGATCTGCAGGCCGGCGTCGCGCTCGGAGCACATGCGCTTGTCGACGCCGCACACGTCGAGGGTCTCGCACTGCTCGACCTCGGCCGGGTCGATCAGCGCCTCGATGACCGAAGCGTCGCCGTGCAGGGGCTGACCGCCGCGAAGCACGAGCGCCACGTCGCTGGGGTGGCCGTCGATGATCGCGCGATGGTCGGTGTTCTCCGAGCCGTCGAAGATCGCGATGTCGGCGATGTGCCCCTCCCGGAGCAGGCCGATCTGGTCGTCGGCGCCCTGCGACACCGCGGCCCAGTAGGTGGTCATGAGCCACAGCTCGGCGTCGGAGAACGCGTTGTCGAGGTGGTTGGCGTTGAACTCGGCCGCGCAGGCGAGCTCGCGCAGCACGTTCATCGAGCCGCTCGCCGTCCAGTCCGTGCCCAGGGCGATGCGCACGCCCAGGTTGCGGTAGGCGGTGATGTCGGCCGAGATGCCGTACAGGTCGATGTTGGAGCGTGGCGACCACACCAGCATGGCGCCCTCTTGGGCCATGACGTTGATGTCGGTCGGCCGCATGCCGATGCCGTGGATCACCGAGGTGTTGCCGGCGATGAGGTCCGTGCCGCCCGGGGCTCCCGACAGGCACGCGAACTCGTTGCGCGCCTCGTCGTTGATGCCCTCGGCGACGTGCGGCATGTACACGTCGTCGTTGAGGTTGAAGTCCCCGTCGATGAAGGGGTAGTCGCAGCCCATGGCGATCAGGTCGCCGCCCGCATCACCCAGGGGGAAGGTGCGGTAGTTGACGTCGACGCCCTCGAGGCCCTCGGTGACGTCGGCCCGGTCGAGGTTGC
The DNA here is from genome assembly GCA_039028615.1 of Myxococcota bacterium. Classification (GTDB taxonomy): domain Bacteria; phylum Myxococcota_A; class Polyangia; order Nannocystales; family Nannocystaceae; genus Paraliomyxa. Next base: position 155,416 of record JBCCHT010000008.1, read on the forward strand.
GCACCAGGCCAGAGGCGTTGGCCCCACCCACCGAACCGGTGAGGCTGGTGGCGCCGCCGAGCAGCATCCGCAGCTCGCCGTAGAGCACGCCCTCGCGGGAGCTGTCGGAGCCGGGGAAGGTGTTCAGCTCGGTGTGACCGTCGAGGCCGAGCCGCCAGTCGTGGCGGTGATCGTAGCGCTCGTCGGCGTGCCCCTGCGGCTGCGAGAGAGTGAAGGTGATGTGGTCGTGCGGGTTGATGAGCCCGGGCGAGATGACGCCCTGGTCGCAGGCCACGACGGTGGCGACCCGGCCCTCGTCGGTGGCCGCACAGTCACAACCGACGCAGGTGATGCGCCCGTTGGGATCGGTGGTGTCGACCAGCACGCTGCCGTTTTCGTAGACGTCGAAGCCGGCCAGCACCGTGCCCTGCAGCAGCAGCGACGCGCTGCCCGGGGTGACCGCACAGACCTCGCCCTCGGGCGCCTTGGCCACCTCTTCGTCGCAGACGATGTGTCGTCCGGGAGGCGGCGGGGGATCGGTATCGGACTCGGTCTCGGACTCCGTCTCGCCGTCGGTCGCCGTCGTGTCGACGGTCGTGTCCACGGTCGTGTCCAGCGACGTCGAGCCGTCGGTGGCGCTGCCCATCGGATCCGTGCCGGAGCCTGCCGTGGTCCCCGTGCCTTCGTCGACCGGAACCGGATCGGGGTCGGGACACCCGGTGAGGAGTAATAGACCAGTGATTGGCGCGAGCGCCCTGCGTAGGAAAGTCTCTGGTGGCACGGCAACCCTTCGAAAAGTGCGGGCACTAAAGGCCGGAGCTTGCCGGGCTGTCAAGGAGCGGAGGCACGGCGGGTCCAACGCGTGCGTGGACGCTCGTGCAAAGACCGAGATCGGGCCAGGTCACACTCGGGTAACGCCGGCCAATCGTTGTCTAGAACCCCCACAAGGCCGTTACCATCGCTTCGATGATGCAATCGCGTTGCGCCAGCACCTCGCCCGTCGGTCGACTTCGACTCGTTGCGCTCGTGGTGGGACTGCTGTCGTCCGCTGCGGCATGCGAACGATCGTCGAGTTCCGCTCCCGCCACCGTCCCGACCCTCGCCGAGCTCGACGCGGACGGAGACGTCAAGGCCTTGGGCAAGCGACTCATGGCGATCACCCCGGGCACCCACCGCCTCGATCGTCAGTCTCCAGATCCAACCAAAGTGATCATCGGCGTGCATGGTCACGGTAGCGAGGGCTACGAGTGGATCTATCCCTTGGAGCGGCTGGGCGAGACCAAGGCGCAGATCCATTTCCACCGTTGGGACTACGAACAGTGTCCCGGCCCGATGGCCGCAACCCTGGACACCAGCGTGGACTCACTGCTGAAGGCACAGCCCTCGATCGAGAGCCTGCAGATCGTCGCGCACAGTTATGGAGGTGTGGTCGCGGGGTTGGTCGCCGCCGACTATGACGGCCGCGTACCGCTCACGGTGGACATCGTCGCCTCGCCCTTGGCCGGGATCCCGCAGCTCAATGCCCGCTGCGACTACGACGGCCCCAAGCCGCCCGCCGAGGGGGTGACCCTGCGGCAGTGGCGAATCCGGCAAGAGCTGGACGGGGCATTCCGCGACATGGATCCCGACCCACAGCTCGTCGATCTACCCGGCGAGGTCACCGAGCTTCCCGAGAGCTATCGCGGTCATCGACTCGGCCACAACTGGGCGATCTCGTGGGTCGCCGACCGAATCGGGGGCGACGACCCGCCGCCGTGATCGACGGCAGCGGAACTTCGTGATCCCGGGCTCATGCTCGCGACGCGAACCGTCGTGCAATCCCACACGTGGGCCCACGCCTCCCCACGTGCCCCGTTTCGACGCCTCATTGTCGCTTGCCCGGCGCCTGCGACCGCGCGATAAGCAGTGCGTCCAGAGGTTTAGGATGCATCGTTCGACCAAGCTTTCCTTCTTGCTCTATGTGTGCCCGCTCGTCGCCTGCGGCGATGATGTCCCCGAAGTCCCGGATGAATCCGGCACCACCGGCGACACGACGACCACCACCAACACCACGGTCACCGTCCCCACCACGGTGACGGACACCGACACCACCGAGGGCGCCACCGACAGCATGGCGGACTCGACGGGCACCGCGGGGACCACCGAGGACGACGGCACCACCGACGGCACCACCGAGGACGACGGCACCACCGACGGCACCACCGAGGACGACGGCACCACCGACGGCACCACCGACAGGACGACCGAAGACAGCGGCACCACCGACGGCACCAGCACCACGAGCGGGACCACCAGCGGCACGACCAGCACCACCAGTGGCTCGAGCGGCGACACGTGTGGCGATGGCGTCGCCGACATGAGCGAGGACTGCGACGACACCGACCTGGCCGGTGCCACCTGCGGCAGCGAGGGCTTCGACGGCGGCACGCTCGGCTGCAACGCCGACTGCACCTTCGACACCTCCGCCTGCACCACCTGCGGCGACGACGTGGCCGAGGGCACCGAGATCTGCGACGGCGCGGACCTGGCCGGCGCCACCTGTGCCAGCGAGGGCTTCGACGGGGGCGCCATCGATTGCGCCCCCGACTGCACGCTCGACACCTCCGCCTGCACCACCTGCGGTAACGGAATCGCCGAGGGCACCGAGGAGTGCGACGGCGCCGACGTGGGCATCAACACCTGCGCCGACCTCGGCATGGGCTTCACGGGCGGCACGCTCGGCTGCGACGCCAGCTGCAACTTCGATCCTGGCGCCTGCACCTCGGTCCCCTGGCCCGGCATCGGCGAGGTCGTGATCACCGAGATCATGCAGAACCCGTTCACCCTGGGCGACACCGACGGCGAGTTCTTCGAGCTGTACAACCCAACCATGGCGACCTACCAGCTCGCCAACTGCCTGTTCGAAGGCAGCACCGACACCGGCTTCTCCATCCCCGACGACCTGCAGATCGGCCCCCTGTCGTACCTCACGCTGGCCACCGACTCCATGGTCGACCAGGGCTTCGTGGCCGACTACCAGTGGGACGGCAGCGTCTTCGGGCTCAACAACGGCAACGACATCGTCCGCATCCTCTGCGGCGGCCTGCCGGTCGACATCGTCGAGTACGACGACGGAGCCACGTTCCCCGACCCCAACGGGGCGAGCATGAACCTGAGCTTCGACATGTACGACGCGATGCTCAACGACATCGGCACCAACTGGTGTGAGAGCAACACCAGCTACAACGGCGACTTCGGCACCCCCGGTGCCGACAACATCATCTGTATGGCGCCGGTCACCTACAACATCGACTTCTGTCGGCTGCAGTTCCCCAACGTCGTCGACGACACCGAGGGCACCAGCGTCGACGCCTTCGGCCGGCTCTTCATCGCCGGGCTCACCGACATCAGCGGCGTCAACGATCCCGCGCCCGAGGTCTTCGGCTCGATCGGCTACGGCCCCGACGGCAGCGACCCCGCCGTGGACCCGGGCTGGGTGTGGAGCCCGACCACCCCGAACGCGTCCTACGGCCCCGCCTCGCCCGGCTACGAGGCCAACAACGACGAGTATACGGGTACCTTCAACATCCCGAGCCCTCCGGGCAACTACGACTTCGCCTTCCGCTTCAGCGGCGACAGCGGGGCCACCTTCACCTACTGCGACGGTCAGCCCGAGGGTAGCTCCAACGGCTACGCCGCCGCCGATGCGGGCCAGATGACCTCGCAGCCGGGTGCTGCGCCCGCGAACCTGTACTTCAGCGAGTACATCGAGGGCAGCTCCAACAACAAGGCGCTCGAGATCTACAACGCCGATGCCGGCGACGCCGACCTCACCGCGTGCGAGGTTCGGATCTACTTCGGTGCCAACATGGCCGCGGGCAACACGATCCCGCTGTCCGGGACGCTCGCCGCCGGCGATACCTTCCTAATCTGCGAGAACAACCTCGACGCCGGGCTCTTCGACCCCGCCAACTGCGACATCGCCGACAACGGTAGCTTCTATAACGGCGACGACAGCATCGAGCTGGTCTGCAGCAGCACCACCCTCGACGTCATCGGCCAGATCGGCACCGACCCCGGATCCGCATACACGGGCGGAGGCGTCAGCACCCAAAACCAGACCCTGCGACGCGACTGCTCGGTCACCACGGGTGACTCCAACGGCAGCGACATGTTCGATCCCTCGGTGGAGTGGAACGGCTTCATGACCGACGACTTCGCCGACTTCGGCACCTACGTCTGCCCGTAGCCCCGCTCACCCTCGGGTGAATTCAGTCGGCCCGCATCGCGCTTCGCGATGCGGGCCGTCGTACGTTTCAGCCCATGCGAATCCTGCGCGGATTCGGCTTCGACCCACCTCGCAACAATTGACCATGGGCCCCGAAACCGCCACGCACGGCCACGGGCGGTTCTCTCGGCCCAATCAGCGCCGTACATCCGACCCGAGGCCCACGCTCGACTCACCCGCCTCGATCGCCTACCTTCCGCATATGGATTGGTTTGATACTAGGTTGAGTATTCTGTGCACGGCCGCCCTATTGGCCCTAGCGTGCGCCGGAGATGACAGTGCCGCCGATGCTGGAGCAGACGACGGTGCCACCACCCAGGGCGCCACCACCGAGCCCACCTCGAGCACCTCACAGCCCGTCGACACGGACACCGAGGGCGACGACACGGCGGGCGACACCGAGGAAGACACGGACATCGGCACCGGGACCGACACGGGCGAGCCCTTGCCCGAGTGCCCCGAAGCCGAGGACGTCTCGGCCGCGTTCGTCATCGAGATCGATGGCCAGGAGATCGATGCCGACTACGCCGAGTTCAGCGGTGGCGTGTTCGGCCGGCCGAAGGATTGGAACGTGCAAGACACCCTGCCCGAGATCAACTCGATGTGCACGATCTTGGAGCAGATGCCCGGCTCGCTGACCCTGACCTGCAACGACAACGACGCGGTCGAGCGCACCTTCACCGTGCGCCCCGAGGCCTCCGAAGCATTCGCGCTGGACGTGGGCAAAGGGCCCGTGAACGTCTGGTACCAGATCGTCGAAGATGGCGACATGCTCGAGCACGTCTCCGACACCGCGGGGCATTCGTTCGTCCTGTCCAATGACGCAGGGGTCATCCTCGCGGGCATCGACGGGCGCTACACCATGCTTGGATCGGCCTCCGAAGCCTGGCCCGACCTCATCCAAGGCCGGGTACGAGAGCCGCAGTGCACCGGTCGCGACATGGCCGAGATTTCGCTGGGCGAGGAAGTGGCGGAGCTGCTCGAAGGCTCGGCCGGCGACCTCGGAGACCACCGGGTGATCGTCGAGACCGCGGTGTTCACCTTGGAGTTCGACGGCGAGCTCAACGAGTCGGTGGACACCGCCCGCTGGATCGTGGGGCGACCCGCCGCGAAGTAAGGCCGAAACTCTCGAACACTGCGCCGTCCGACGACCGTCGGGCGGCGCGTTTTCGTTTCGAGCCTTCGTTTCAGGCGCACGAATTACTCATGCAGACCCTTGCGGCTCACGCTCGGCTCGCTCGACCTGCAGGACCAGACGATCGCCGCCAACAACTTCTTCAAACACATCGCTCGTCATTTCCAACGACACGGGGGGTCATCGTGGCGGGCATCGACACGCTACACCTTCGTCGGCTCGGTGAACGACGCGTGGCCCGAGTCGCTTCTCCAAGGCCGTATGCCCGCCCCGGAGTAGCCACCTAGCCCAGCAGCAGCGCCATGAACAACGCGGCCACCATGCCGAGCGCCAGCGCGTTGAAGTACAAAAACCCCAGCGCCATGGATCGCAGCGCGGTCGCCCACCAGCTCGCGTCGTAGGCGTGCTGCAGCGCAAAGACGGTATAGAACGGGATCGGCAGCAGGAACACGGCGGACCACGCGTAGGGGATCGCCAAGGCCGGGATCGCGAGCAGGAACCACACGCTGTGGACGTGCAGCGAGAACACCAGGTGCTCCACGTACAGCCCGCCCGTGCCCAGGAACACCAGCTTGAGCAGCAGGGCGAACACGGGCAGCAGCACGAACATCAGCAGCGGGCCGTTGTCGAGCGCGCCCGAGAAGATCTTCTGGTCGCGCTCGGCCGGAGGTAGCTTGCCCAGCTCGTCGATGCGTTCCTGGAGCAGGCGATCGAAGCCGGTCGCCGTTTCGTCCGTGCCGTCATTGAACTCGAGCTGGGTCACGCCGCCTTCGGGCGGATCCATCATCGTGTGCAGCCGCAGGGAGAGGCTGGCCGCCGCGAACATCAGCAGGCTGACGAACAGATACAGGCGTACCGGGGAGACGTAGCGCTGGCGCTTGCCCTGGTTGAACTCCCGCGTGATGCGGCCGGGGCGAAGCATGCCCCGCAGCGTGCGGCCGAAGCGTCCGTCGAACTCGGTGGTCTCGCGGAAGACGTCGCCGATCAGCCGAAGCAACGACTTGCGAAAGTCGCCCCGCCGCTGACCACAGGCCGGGCAGAACTCGAGCTCGACCATGGTGCCGCAATTGAGACAGGGCTCGGGTTGCAGCGGGGCGGGCTCGTCGGACATCGGGACCCGCAGGATAGCGCGCGCGGTGCCGTAACGCCGACCGAACGCGTGGTTCGGGTATGCTCGGCGCTCCGTGTCCGTCACGCCCGCTCCCATCCCGCCGAAGTTGGCATCGACCTACCGAGGCTGGGAGTGGGCGCCGTTTTATCGCAACCAACTCGGGGTGGTGACGCATCGCCTGCGGCGGAGCGGCGAGACGCTCTTCGCCAAGGTCGCCCCGGCTACGACCCACCCGAGCCTGAGCCAGGAAGCAGAGCGCATGCGGTGGGCGGGCAATCACCTGCCCGTGCCGACCATCCTCGACTGCGATGCCGAAGCGGGTCACCAGTGGCTGGTCACGCGCGCGCTACCGGGCGAGGACGCGACCCGGCACTCGCTGCTCCAGACCGACCCCGCTCGACTCGTCGGTGCCCTCGCCCGTGGCCTCTCGGTCTTCCATGCCCTCCCCGTGGCCGAGTGCCCCTGGCGCTTCGATCTCGAGACCTCGGTCCCCCTCGCCACCGAACGAGTCCAGCAGGGCCTGGTCGAGCCCAGCGATCTCAACGAAGACTTCGCCCACCTCACCCCCGAGCAGGCCCTGGCCCAGCTGCTACGCACCCGCCCGGACAGCGAGGACCTCGTGGTGTGCCACGGCGACTACTGCTTCCCCAACCTGCTGCTCACGGGCGAAGAGGTCACGGGCTACGTGGACCTCGGCGAGCTGGGCGTGGCGTGCCGCTGGTGGGACCTCGCCGTCGCCACCTGGAGCACGATCTGGAACGCGGGCCCAGGCCACGAGGACGCCTTCACCGACGCCTACGGGGTCGCCCGCGACGAGGCTCACATCCAGTTCTACCGGCTGCTGTACTGCCTGGTGTCGTGATTCACTGCGCGAACATCCGCAGCTTCGACACGGCCACGTCCCGCATCTGGCAGACGTCGGCATAGTCCACGCTGCGCATCATGACCATGCCGTCGCCGAGCAGGGTGTTCTTCCAGTCCCGCCGTCGGTGGCCGATGGGCAGCAGGTCCTCGATGACCAGGCCGCCCCCCGCCCGCTGCCGCACGGCATCGAGGCCCTCGATCCGAGTGATGCGCCCCTGCCCTTGCGCGCGCTTGAACACCGCGGCCACGTGATAGCGCCGATGCGGCGTGGCCTGAAACGAGCGCCAGCAGACGGCTCGCGCCCACTCCCGATAGATGTCGATGTCGTTGGCGAAGTTGATCGCGTCCATCAGCTTGCCGCCGCCGCTGCGACAGGCAATCTCGCTGAACACCGCCTCGCCCCGCGAATTCGTGAACCACTCCATGTGCACGAAGCCCGTGCCCATGCGCAGCGCCTGCAGAGCCTGTCGCCCCAGGTCGATCCCACACTGCATCTCGGCGATATACGGATCTCGCAGCGTGATCTGAGCGGGGCTGATCCACTCTTGCGTGCGCGACTGCAGCGGCGGCGGGTGGTACTGCGTGATGCTCTCGAACACAGCCCGCCCCTCGATGGCCACCGCGTCGTAGGTGAACTCCTCGCCCTCGATGAACTCTTCGATGCCGATCTCGGGCACGTGCCCCATGGTCTCGAGCTTGGCCCGCGCCTGCTCCGGGTCGTCGACCCGCCAGGTGTCCTTGGTGCCCGCCCCGGAGACCGGCTTGATCACCACCGGGTAGCCGATGGCCGCGGCCGCCTCGAGCACGCCCTCGACGGTATCGGCCCGATCGAAGCGAGGGATGCGGACCTCGGCCTCGGCCAGTCGCGCCTTCATGATCGGCTTGTCGCGAAAGCCCAGCGTGGTGTCGTGGTCCATCCCGCCAAGGCCCAGCGCCTCGCGGACTCGGGCCGCCAGCAGCACCAGCGGCTCCCACAGGGTCTCCACCCGATCGGCCCCGATCGCCCGTGCAGCGTCGATCAGGGGCCCCAGCGCCCGCTCTTCGTCGAACAGCGAGGGCAGCTCGAGGTAGTCCCGCAACGCCCGGCGCACGTGCTCGGGAAGCACCTGCGCGGGCACGTCCCCCACCCCGTAGACCTCGGCGCCGACCTCCGAGAGCCCCCGGGTGAACTCGGGCATCTCCTCGGGATAGTGCGGCGAGAGGAACAGGACCTTCATCGGACCTAACGCAACACCCCGCCCATGCGTCGCTCGGTTCGTCGCCGTCGCGAGTCGGCCCGCAGCGCCGAGATGCCCACCGCATAGATCGCCCAGAACGCGATGCCGACCACCATGCCCTGCAGCCCCGAGCCCACCACGGGCGACTCGGCCTGGATGGTGCGTAGCTCCCCCGCCGCCCGGATGGTGGTGTAGAGGAAGAATAGGAACGCGGTGGTGGTGACCATCGCCCGCAGGATGCTGAAGCCGGAGATCCGCTGCGGGCGGTTGATGCCCGGACGGCCGAACTCCATGCCGTCGAGCATCACTCGCATCCAGCTGGCCAACATGGGAAAGAGCAACAGCCCAGTGATCCCTGCGAGCCCGGGCACGGCTTGTCGCAGCTGCTCGATGGGCAGCACGACTTCTCCGGGCAGCAGCGCGAGCAGAGGCATCACGGTCTGCGCAGCGTAGCGGATTCGCGCGCCGTCACCCAGACCGGGCCCCGATGCGCCCTCATCGGGCGTTGGCGGGGTCGTGGCGAGCTGCCCCACAAGTGCCGTCGGGCCCGCGCCAAATCGCTCGCGCCTCCGTTCCGATATGACCCGCGCTCATCTTTCGATGGCAACCACCGATCGTGCCGGTTACGATGCCATTGGGGATAGGGGGTAGAAAACTAGATGGGGGAGTCTTGGCGCTCAGTCTTCTGGGCGGTCGGGATACTCGTGCACGCGGGTTGTTCCGACACGCCGAACACAACCAATGACACGGAGCCGAGCGGGGTGAGCTCGGCCGATGCATCGACCGGCGATGCATGTCGTCCAGACCAAACGATGGCGTGTACCTGCTCCGATGGGGCCACGGGCACGCAATCATGTCTGAACGGCGGCGGTGGCTTTTCACCGTGTGTCTGCGAACCGCAACCACTCGATACGGGAGCGATGACGGGAAGCGATACGGGCGATCCTCCCGAGGACGACTCGACCGGAGGGCATCGTCCCGAATGTGCCAGTGATGATGAATGTGTAGCAACGAGTGGAGAGTGTTGGATCGGAGTTTGTGGAGAGGATGGAACGTGTACGGAGGTCGCCGCCGCCGACGATACGCCGTGCGGTGATCCGGGCGAGACCGATTGCACGACGCCCGATCGTTGCGAAGCGGGCACCTGCATGGCCAACCACCGCGCTCAGGGGCTCGGCTGCCAGACCTGCGCAGAGGGGCCCTGCGCCTGCGACGAAGGGAGCTGCGGCGCCTGCCAGCAGTTCGCGACGGTCAACGAGTTCACCACGGCGCGCTCCATCGAAGGCTGGACGCTGACCGGGGACTGGGCTCTGCGGACCTTTGCCCCGCAGAGCCAGGTCGAGCCGCGCACGATCTTTTCGGGCCAAGTGCTGGGCACCGACGGCAATCGCAGTGACCCGGCGCCCGGAGAAGAAGCCGAGACCTCCTACGCGCGCACGCCCGAGGTACCGCTGCCGGAGACGGTGGTGTTCTGGTCGTGGCACGTGGACGAGGGGGCGGGTGACCACGACGCCAAGTCGGTCCGCGTCTCGACCGATGGTGGCATCAGCTGGGTGACCCTGGCCGACTGCAACCTCGATCCGGGCCTGCCCTTTTGCGCCTATGTGAACACGGCCGACCCCGCGGCGTGGGCCCAGGTGGAGCTCGCCGTGCCCGAGCCACTGCAGGGCCAGCTCGGCATCATCGAGTTCGGCTACGACACGGTCGACGAGTGCTGCACCTTCGAAAAGGGCTGGTACATCGACTCGCTGAACGTCGGCACCGAGTGCGCGTGCGTGGCCGATTCCGATTGCATGCGCTACGGCAGCGCCTGCGGCTCGGGACAGTGCCTGCCCACGGGCGAGTGCGGCCTGCTGCCGTCTCCGCTGGATTGGCCCTGCGGCGACCCGACGACCAACGAATGCAACGGCGCCGACACCTGCGACGGGCAGGGCTACTGCCGTGATCACCTCGAGCCGACCGGGCTCGTGACCTGCGACGACTGCCCCAGCGGAGGCCCGTGCTCGGTGTGCGTGGAGGGCGAGTGCCCCGACTGTGGATCCGTGGGCTTCGACCCCGGCTTCGACAACCCGATGACGGTCGCCGACTGGACCATCTCACCGCTGTTCGGCTCGCCCGACTGGGGCCTTTTCGACGAGGCGCCCCGCAACGCCAACCCGGGCTCCGAGCCCGTGCCCTTTCCCAACGCGCCCGTCTTCGGGGTCGATGGCAACCGGGACCCGCCCTACCCCGGCTACGAGATGGAGCACTCTCGGGTCGTGACCGGCGAGGGCATCATCGCCGCCGCGCTGACCTTCGACTCGTGGCACGTGGACGAAGGTGGAGCGAACCACGACACCAAGCGGGTCGAGCTGAGCGTCGACGATGGAGCCACGTGGCACGAGCTCGCCAATTGCGAAGGCGCCGCCGGAAGCCAGCTCTTTTGCACTCCGGTCGGGGACGGCCGGGCCGGCGACGACTGGGACGCCATTAGCCTGGATACATCGGCCTGGGAGGGCCAAACCGGCCGGCTGCGCTTCTCTTACGACACCCAGGACGGCTGCTGTTCCTTCGAACGCGGCTGGTTCATCGACAACCTCGACGGCTTCACCCAGGTCTGCGAAGACGACCCGTTTCCATGAGACCGTGAGCTGTCCCTCGGTTTTTGGGCCGAAGCCGGAATGCCTACGCCCGCCCCGCCGCCTGGGCCCGTAGTGGAGACCACGCCCTCGGCAGGTTTCGGCGTCGGGGACCCGCTCGGGGCTTGCGCGTGGCGACGGAGCAGCCGACCATCGTCTCTCCATGAAGCGCTCGCTGGCCCCCCTCGTCGCCCTGCTGTGCCTCTCTGCCTGCGCGGAAGAGGAGACGCCGACCATCCTCGACGGGGCGCGTGGCGCCTGCGGCTCGGTGGTCGAGGACGTGATCCCGGCCCAGGTCGAGTGCCCCTCCGACTGCCCGATCGCCGTCAAGGCGTTCCGCGTGCGGGACCTCGGCACCTGTGAGCGCTCCGCCAACCAGTACGTCGCCTGTGTCACCGCGGGCGACGACGTCGGCAACCCCGGGCCCGCCTTCCTCGACACCCCCGACGGCGCCTTGTTCGTCGACTCGCCCGCCATCGACTGCAGCGACGGCTCGGTGGGCTGCGTCAACGTCGACACCGCCGTCCGCGGCCGCTGGCAGACCTGCGCCGACTCGGACGAAGAGGGCTGCGAGTGCGCCTGCTCCGGCGGCGAGTGCCCCTACGACCGCTTCTTGGCCGAGGTCAACAGCTGCAGCCTGCCCTCCCCCTGCGACCCGCTCACCGCCGATAGCGAGCCCACCGAGAGCCAGCTCGAGTGCTACATGGACGTGCTGGCCATGGGCGGCCCCGCCTACATCGAGCTCGACGCCGAGGTCCGCAACGACGTCACCGGCCAGCCCGAGATCGCCCGTCAGGTCTACGCCGTCAACGACTTCGAGGTCACCCGCCTCGGTGCGGTCGCCTTCGACGAGCCCGTCACCGCCTGCGAGCTGCAGAACGCCTCGTACTTCCTCGGCTGCGACCCCGACAACCCGATCAGCCTCAACTTCGAGCTCGAAGACGGCATGACCGAGCGCCTGCCCTGCACCGACCCCCGCACCTGGGTCATCGACTGCGAAGCCGCCGATCCGGTCTGCCCCGGCACCGAGGCCTGAGCGCCGTCCCTGCACGCCCGCACCCGTCACGCCCTCGGCTATGATGCGCCGAGGGTCGTCATGAGCGTGCGCGTCACCGATTTTCGCAACATCGTGTTCTTCACTGGCGCCGGTATCTCGGCGCAGAGCGGCATCCCCACCTTCCGGGGCAAGGGCGGCATCTGGAAGGAATACGACTGGGAGAACTGCGCCTGCCAGGGCGCCTTCGATCGCGACCCGAATTACGTCTGGGAGTTCCACAACTACCGCCGCGACCTCGTCTCCAAGTGCGATCCCAACGACGGGCACCACCTCATCGCCCAGTGCGAGAAGGTCCTGCCCAAGGTCACCATCGTCACCCAGAACATCGACGGCCTGCACCAACAGGCGGGCAGCGAGCGCGTGCTCGAGCTGCACGGCAACCTGTGGAAGCTGCGCTGTGACGGCTGCAGCTGGCGCACCGAAGACCACTCGAGCCCCGTCGAAGATCTCGAGTGCCCCGAGTGCATCGACCGCTACAAGCGACCCGACATCGTCTGGTTCGGCGACAACCTCAACCACCGGGTCGTCTCCCGGGTGGCGTCGGCCCTCGGCAGCTGTGACCTGCTCGTCTCCATCGGCACCTCGGCCGTGGTCTATCCCGCCGCCGACATGCCGCTCATCGCCAAGCAGGCCGGGGCGACGCTGGTGGAGATCAACCCCGAGGACACGCCGATCAGCCATGCGTATGACCACTGCATGCGGATGAGCGCAATCGAGGGGCTGACCGAGCTGTGCGAAGGTTTGCCGCAGGCGCCCGCGGAGGCCTGAGGCTTCAGCCTTCGTCGTCGAGGCCGAGGCTCGACAGCGACGGGAGCCGGCCGTAGCGGCGCTGCATCGTGGGATCGGCCGCGGCCGCCTCGGTGCGGGCGGCCTCGGTCATCGCGCGTAGCCAGCGGACGAAGATCGGGCTGGTCGGAGAAATCGCGGGAGGCTGCGGGCCCTTCAGGCCGTCGTCGAGCCAGCGAACCCAGGCCTCTTCGTCAGGGGACATGCCCAGCCGCGGCGGTGGGCTGAGGCGATTCCCGATCCAAGCCGCGGCCTCCCGCAATCGCGGGGGCAAGGTCGGGCCGCCGTGATCGGCTCCGTGCACGAGGTGGTACTCGTGGCCGATGTCCAGCGACCACAGCACGCGATGCAGCAGCTCGGTGCCGTCGTGGGCATTGAAGACGTCTCGGTCGCCGACTTCGAGGTAGATCTCCGGCCCCTCGCGACGCAGCGCCTCCGCGTTTTCGATCGCACGGGTGATGGGGCTGTCCGCGGCGTAGAGGTCCGGGTCGCGCTCGGTCCCCATCAAGCGCACGGGAGCGTCGGGCGGGAATTGAAAGCGATTGCGGAGCGGGGCCTGGTCGGCGTAGCGGGCCGGCTCGAGCATGGGCTGCACCGCCGCCACCGCGCCGAAGCGTCCGGGTCGTGCCAAGGCGATCTTCAGCGCCCCATAGCCGCCCATCGAGATCCCCAACAGCCCGGTCGACGCGGGGTCTCGACGAACGGGTAGCCGAGCGCGAACCTCGTCGAGCAGTGCCTCCGCCACCACCTGCTCCCAGGAGGTCTGCGCCACGTCGTCGTCGAGATAAAAGCTCATCGAGCCCACCTCGGCCGACGCGAACACCATGGGGGCGACCGCGTCCGAGGCCCACCAGCGCTCGATCAGGGGCCGCATCTGCACCAGGGTCTCCGCGCTGCCGCCCCCGCCGTACAGGAACAGGCACGCGGGTAAGGGCTCGGCCGGGGCGGTGGGAACGACCGCGGTACACGCAGCGGTGCCACCGCGCGGGTTGGGCACGGAGAAACGCTCGACGGCCGAGGAACGGGGCATGGTGCCCTCGCTACACAAATTATCGATCATCCTGCAACACTTGCCGCGGCGGTGGCATCCCGGGGCGCGTCACCGACCCGACCGGTTCGCTCGTGGATGCTCCCGCCCTTGGCCGCGAAGACCTTCGAGTACACATTCGAGCGACCGATCGATCCGGCCGTCGATGGGCTGCCGCGTCCGCTCGAGTCGTCGAGTTCAGTTGCGGCAGGCGATCTGTGCCGGGTAGGACTCGAGCACGATGCACTTGCCCTCGCCACACCCGGCCGCGGCACAGGCCGCCCCGGCCGACGCGTAACAACACCCGTCGTGCTCGTAGCTGCACCCCTGCGCCTTGCCATCCCACGGCTGCCCGCCTTCGCCACAGGTGCCCCCGGCCGCAGGCTCTTCCGCGGGCTCGGGCTCCGCCGGCGTGGCCGTGGGCGACTCGGTGGGCGTGGTCGGGGTCGGCTGGGTCTGCGTGTTCTTCGTGGGCGTAGGCTGCTGCGAAGTCCGACGAGGGCAGCCGGACGCCAACGCCAGGGTCATCGCGACCACGCAGAGCGAACGGAGGAGCACGGCGGAGATCATACCCGACCGCCGTTGCCACGAGGCCGGGAATACGGTCGTTTCTGGGGCGGTGGAGTGGTCGTGCGCCGCCTGGCCGCGTTGCGCCCCTGCACGGCGACCCAGCGCGGCCCGACTCCTGCCCCCGAAATCCGCTCATGCTCGGCTTCCTCGTCGCTCTCGGCCTCTCCTGGCTCCTGCTCTGGTTCTTCGGGCGAGAGCCCATCACCCGCCTCGGCATTCGCCCGACCGGCCGGCGCCTGGCGGAGTTCGGGATGGGCACGCTCGTCATGGGGGTGCTGTGCGCGATCACCTTCCTGGCGCAGGCCCATTTCACGCGAATTACTCATGGCCTCAACCCCGACTACGATCTGTGGGGGGCCATCGAGGCGATCGGCTGGACGCTGCGGGCCACGCTGTTCGAGGAGCTGCTCTTTCGCGGCGCGCTGCTGTACCTGCTGATCCGAAAGCTCGGGACCACCCGTGCTTGCCTCGCATCCGCGGTGGCCTTCGGCATCTACCACTGGTTCAGCTACGAGATGCTGGGCGGCCCGATCATCGCGCTCGTCTACGTGTTCCTGCTGACCGGCGCCGCGGGCTTCATGTTCGCCCTCGCCTTCGCCAAGACCAAGTCTCTGTACGCCTCGACCGGGCTTCACTTCGGCTGGATCGTGGTCAGCATCGTGGTGTTCTCCTCGGGGCCTCTCGGAAACCAGCTACTGCTCCCCCAGGGCGAGGCCGCCCCCTTGGACGGATGGCTGACCCTGGTGAACTTCCTGTGGCAGGCGGTCGCCGTCCCCGGGATGGTGATCCTGGCGCTCCGCAAGTGGTGGCCGCCGATCGAGGAGGAGCCCCCGGTCGCAGGCCAATCGGATTGAGCGCTCCGCATCGTGACCCCGAGGTCGAGTGTCACCCCTCAATCGCGATCGAGGTCGTGGTCAACGAGCGACGGTGACCAGCTCGGGGCGCAGCGTGTTGCAGCGCTGCGCTCCCGCATCGCTGCCGTGTCGCCGCGCCATGAACCCCCCGGTCGCCAACCCGCTCGCGCTGGGATCCGCATCTCCGCCCGGGATGCAGGTCCACAGGCTCGCGTCCCACAGCGCCCCCGAGCCCGCGTCGTCCCACGTCATGGCCGACAGACCCCGCTGCACCAAGTCGGCATGGACGCAGCGTAGGTTGGGGATCTCGGGCTCGGTGTAGCCCGCCACCGCCACCGCCCCCATGCACACGAAGCCCAGCGGCGGGATGGGATTCCAGATCGAGACGTCGTTGACCCCACCACTGAGGGTGTCCTGCCAGATGAGCTCGAAGCCCCGCGGCGGCTGCACGAGCAGGGGGTCGTCGACGATCGACAGCGCAGGCGTGGTGGGAGCATCGTGGCCTCCGACGGCGATGTCTCCGAGCAAGGCGTAGCCCTCGGGCACGATCGGACGCCACAGCGAGACGTCGGAGAACGCCAGCGTCCCCGTGTCGTCGTACAGCCACACCGTGTCGGTCACGCTCACCGCCTCGGCCTCGGCGGGCCCCGGCGGCAAGGTGAGGTCGGAGCCGTAGAGCCCCTCGACGACCGGACTGGCGATCCACCCCTCGGGCTCCGGGACCTCGAGCAGCGCGAGCGCGGTGGCGGCGATGTCCCAGATCCTCAGGTCGCGCTCGATGAGTCCCGCGCCCGATTGCGGCGCCCGCATGAGGAAGGGCGTCGCCCGCTCGCCTCGCGTGTCTGCGCCATGGCTGAAGCCCTCGCCCCCGTGATCGGAGCTGACCAGGATCGCGGTGTAGGGCCACATGCCCGCGTCCTCCAGCGAGGTCCTCAGCTGACCGACCAGATCGTCCGCCGTCTCGATCGCATCGAGATAGCCGCCCGAGCCCCAGGTGGTGGAGTGCCCCGCCCCGTCGACGTGGTCGATGTGCACGAACAGCAGCGTCGGCAGCTCGCCCTCGAGCCACGCCGTGGCCGCGTCCATGGTGTCCTGCTCGTCGCCGGGATGCTCGATGTGATCGGCCACGCCCGGCTCGGTGAGGCGAGCGAAGTCCGACCAGTCGTGGAAGATGCCGATGGTCGCGTCCGGCTGGTGCTGCCGAAGCGCGGCGAACATCGTCGCGGGCGGGCTGGAGTCGCCCGGCTGCCAGCCATTGGAGAGCACCCCGTGCTGCTGCGGACCCGCGCCGCCGATCATCGACATCCAGTTGGTGCTGCTCGAGGTCGGCAGTGCATCCTGCATGTCCAGGGTCCAGCGAGACTCGTCGCGCAAGGCATCCAGCGCGGGCGTGTCGGCGACGTCGAACCACTCGCCGCCGAAGCCATCGATCCCCAAGAGCACCACGTGCCGGATGGGGGTCACACAGCGCACCACGATGTCCTCGATGTCGGCGCCTGCGACCGTGCCCTCGCCCCCGATCACCGTGCAGGTCTGATCGGGCCCGATCGGCTGCACCTGCACCTGCACGGCATAGTCGTCGCCGTCGTCCACGATGCTCGGAAACGTGAAGGGGCCGTCGGCGTCGAGGGTCAGCGCATCCTCACCGTTGATGATCTCGACCGTGGCGCCCTGCAGCCCCTCGAGCGCCCCGCCGACCGTGTGCTGCCCGGGGCCGGTCTCCTCGCCGCTGGTCGTCGCGCCCGACTCGGCCGCACTGGTCGCGACGGCGGTCGTCTCGTCGAGCCCCGAAGGCTCGGTCGTCGGCGCGTCGGTGGTGCTCGTGGGTGCGGTCGAGCCCGAGGAACCCTGTTGGCCGCCGTCGGCGGCATCATCCGCACCGCACCCCACCGACACCGCCAGCGCCACCGCCCACGCGCTTCGACTCGCCCCCGCCTTCGCGTCCCCCATGCCCTCGCTCGTCATCCGTTCAAGGGTGCCAGAGTCCTCGCCGCGACGGGGCCGCGACGCAATTGCGCATTGAACGCGCGTCCGATCGAGGGTATCCACCTGACGACTTCGAACGAGTCCTGCGGGACCATCGGACGACCGTAGTGCGCTCGCGTCGTACATCCGCCGCGGCCCTCGTCGCCGCCGGGATTGCCCTGGCCACACCGGCCACGTCCCGCGCAGCTCCAGAGGAGACCGACACCGCCGCGCTCACCGAGGCTGCGCCGTCGGACCCGAGCGACCTGCCTCCCGCGCCGCTGGAAACCATCGAGGCGCCCGAACCCGAAGACGAGTCGTCCCGAGTCGTTCGCGTGGGTCGACGGCGGCCGAAGATCTCCGAAGCCGGCCGCTCCGCGACGGTGGTCACACGCGAGGAGATCGAGCAAAAGCTGCCCCGCTCCGCCCCCGACGCGCTCAAGGGCGAACCCGGCATCTACCTCCAGCAAACCGCCCACGGCCAGGGCTCGCCCTACTTGCGCGGCCTGACCGGCCAACAGACGGTGATGTTCTTCGACGGGGTTCGGGTCAACAACAGCACCTTTCGCCAGGGGCCCAACCAGTACTTTTTCACCATCGACGCGCGCACGATCCAAAAGCTCGAGATCCTGCGCGGCAGTGCGTCGACCCGCTACGGCTCCGACGCGATCGGCGGGGCGCTGCTCAGCACGCCGATCGACCCGACCATGACCGTCGGCGACAAGCCGTGGACGGTCCACCCCCGCGTGATCACCCGCTTCACCACCGCGGATGCGGAGATCGGCGGCCGGGCGCAGGTCGACCTGTCGTATCGCGGCAAGCTCGGCATCTTCACCGGGGTCGGCTATCGCAACGTGGGGCAGCTGCGCTCGGGCGGCCGGGTCATCGCCCCCGCCACCGGCCAGCCTCAGAACGTTCCGCCCGCGTTCGAGGCGGACGACGAGACCCAGCGCGGCACCGGGTTTCGCGAGCTGACCTCCGACGCCCGAATCGTCTACCAGCCCCGCACGCGTTACCGCTTCACGCTCGGCTACTACGACTACCGCCAGTTCGACGTCCCGCGCACCGACAAGTGCCCTCCGCCCACCGCCCCCGAGGACGAGTGCCTGCGCTACCTCCAGCAGTTCCGCACCCTGGCCTACGGCGCCTTCGATGCCACCTCGGGCCCCAAGGCGGCCGAGACCGTGCGGATGACCTTGAGCTACCAAAACCAGCACGAACGTCGGCAGCTCACCGTGGGCTCGCCCTCGCTCACCGAAAACCACGGTGACGACGACGTGCACAGCCTGGGCACGGGGCTGCGCATCGACACCCACGAGTTCGAGCTGGGCAAGTGGGTCACGCTCAAGGGGCGCTACGGCGCGGACGCCTACCTCGATCTCATCGACAGCGAGGCCTGGGTGTTCTTCCGCGACGTCCAGATCCGCTCCGACGTCTCGCGTGGGCAGTACCTCGACGGCGGCCGCTACCTGAGCTCGGGGCTGTGGGCGGACGCCGAGTTCACCTTCATCGATGCCATTCACCTGCGCGGCGGCGGCCGGGGGGCGCTCATCCACGGCAAGGCCGATGGCGACGCCGAGTCCGAGTCGGCCCCCATCGACAGCACCTGGGCCACCCCGGTCGGGCACGTGGGCTTCACCGTCGACCCCGTGCAGTGGCTTTCCTTCCACGGCAACGTCGACCAGGGCTTTCGCGCGCCCAACATGGACGACCTGACCTCGCGGCAGCAGACGGGCCCCGGCTTTCAGTTCGAAAACCCCGACCTCGATCCAGAGCGCTCCCTGTCCACCGAGATCGGCCTGACCATCGATCACCCCTGGATCGAGATCTCGGCGTGGGGCTATCAGACGCGCATTCGCGACCTCGTCGGTCGAGCGCCCCGCCAGGTCGAGGATTGCCCCGCCAACGCCTCCGGCTGCGACTCGTCGCAGACCCGCTTCCAGCTCGTCAACCTCGACGGCTTCGCCTTCGTCCGCGGCACCGACGTCGACCTGCGCGTCTACCTGCCCTTCGATCTCCGCCTACGCAACACCCTCTCGTACGCGTGGGGCGACGGCCCCAACCCCATCGCCGACATCGGCGACGACCAGCCCGCGCGCACGCCCCTGTCGCGCATCCCCCCGCTCAACGGCATGGCCGAGGTCGGCTGGCAGGGCGGCAGCACGGGACTCTACGTCTACGGCGTCGTGCGCTGGGCCCAAGCGCAAACCCGGCTCGCCCTCGCCGACACCGTCGACGTACGCATCCCCTTGGGCGGCACCCCCGGCTACACCGTGTTCGACGTCCGCGCGGGCTACCGACTCGACCGACGCATGCTCATCGCCGCCGTGTTCGAGAACATCGGCGACGCGGCCTATCGGCACCACGGCTCGAGCGTCAACGGAGCGGGCCGAGGCCTGTCCCTGCAGCTCGAGTTCGGGTTCTAGCGGATTTCTGAGGCCCTTGGAGACGAGTTCGGTCGAGCGACGGTCGTTTCGCCGTGAAGTGGCACTACCCCCTCATGAACCAGCTCCGCTCTTGGTTGCCCCGCCGGATCCCGGCCGTGTCGGTCACGGTATTCGGTCTGACGCCGGCCGGTTGCAACTAAATTGCTGACCGGGCCCGAGGACAACTACTCCGAGGGCGGCTGCTTGATCGGTACCCAGTGCCCAACGGCCAGTGTCTTGCCGCTGCTCGGATGGAGCGAGGACATTTGCTGCGGCTTCGGTGGCGAATGCTTTGCTTGTCACGACCCCCTGGTATGGCGGGATGGTCGGATTCTCCCGACGGCACCTGTGCATGGTCGAGAGAACAGCGCTGAGAGCATGGCGGCGCATGTGCAACAGGCGGCGCCTCGGGCACGGACGGAGGCTCGAGCGGCTCGGAGTCCGGCGACTTGGGGGAGACCGAAACCGAGACAGGGACCAAAGGAACGTCGGAAACCCTCAAGGTCACGTCCGGCGATGAACCCATGGGCTCCGGGACCGACGAGAGTACGGACACCGATGGCGAGGCCGACGCGAGCACGGGCGGCTCCAGCGACGACGCGATGGAGATCGGCAGCTCGGGCACTACCGATCTGGGGGCAACTCGAACGCCAGCGGATGCTTGCGGAGCAGCGCCGCGGTGGATTCGTTGAGCACCGGTTCTTCGCGTCGACGGAATCATCGGCCATGCGAGCGGTTAGAACGTGAGCACGCAAGGGTCCGTTACCAGGGTTGCCCGCCCCTCGAACACTCGGCTTCGCAACTATCTGTTCCATGGAACTCGGAGCAAAGATGACTCCATGCGCTCCAGGTTGTTCGTGGACCCCCCTACGATCGGTGCAGGTAGCGCTCACACGCCAACGCTCATAGAGGCGCAGTGGCCCGATAACGCACCGACGATGCGTTCATCCCCGAAACTTCCGTGAAACACTGCACCTTCAGGGCTGTGTGGTAGATAACGTCTATCGAGAGCGCGCAGGTATTGCCCTGGAACGGGGAGATTCTACGTTCTCCTTGAAGACCGCGGCGGCGTTCACGTACGATTCCCTCACCGCTGGACAGGAAGCGCGATATGGACATCAACACCCGACGTACCCGGCACATCGCGCTCATCAACCTCTGGAAAACAATCCGGCGCAAGGCCAGCCCGCAGATGTTCCACGCGGAGCTCAACCTCTTGCCCGATGAGGATCGTCGCGTCGTACAGGCCGTGGTGTTGGGCCAAACCGACGCGTTCGATGACAGCCAAGAACTCCAGGTGCTGAGGGAGGCAACCAACACGCCTTCCGCCGGCATGGCCATCACGGGATAGGGTCGCACCTTCTCGTGGAGGTGGGCCTTTACTCATCCTTCGAGTTCAGCCTTCGTGATTCGGCGAGCAACGGCTGCTTTCGAAATCGACTGAAAACCGCCGAACACAGGAAACGAAGCGTAGCCATCATCCGACCTACCGTCGGATGACCACTCCGGTCCGTGTTTGATCGATAGGCTCAGCACACCGCCGACGGCGTCGTCTCCGATCGCGAGTTCCCGCTCGCCGAAGTGAACGTCGTGCCACAAGGCGATGACCCCGGACATGTCCCGTTCGGTTTCGACGTTGCCTCGAGTCAGCCTCGACATGCCGAGACTGGTGAGCGTGAGAACCGAGCTTCCCGGGTCGTCGGACAAAACCGACGCGTAGCGAGCCGACCAGCGACTACGAAGTTGTGGCCCATCCATGAGCAACGCGAACACCAGGTGTGGGCCCACCGCACGGACGATCTCCGTCACATCGTCCTGCCGAGCCAGATCCTCGCAGATCAGAACACAAAATGTCAGAGATGGACTGGGGCTAAAGAAGGTCAGTCGGCGGCTCTTGAAGTCGTTGTACTCCCAGCAATCCTTGGTCGAAGGAAGCCGCCCTCCCAGACCGTATGCGAGGATCTGACTTCGATCGAGGCACCATCGATGTCGCTTATTCTGGAAGAAGTTCGGCGCACACCCGAAGTTGATCGCGGCCGCGTTTTGTGTCGCCAGAGGATCCTTCTCGTTATAGCCGTGGACCCCGGAGATGAGCAGCAACTTCTTCTCGCGCGCCACTTCGAACGCCAAGTCGAACTCGCCCGCTGACAACGCGAGTTCTGGGAACACGACGCCGTCGAGCTTGCCGCAGGCGGAGCGCGCTTCTTCGATCGATTGTTCGAGCGCAATGCGGAAGTCCTCTTCCTCGGTAAGACCCGCCAAGGGCCCTTTCCGATCGAACTCGAAATACCGGAAGCGCTCGGGCAGCCCGACGCTCTCTTTGTCGAGCGTACGAAAATCAGTCGGGTGCAGAGTCAAGGGCCACGGCAACAACAATAGGTTCATGACCGTGCGGTCGGCGAAGAGTGGACCCGCACCACCCGGCGGCTGTGGCGTCCACAGCGTCGCGATCTCGCGGGAGCGGCAGAGCGCGAGGTTGTGGGACAACGATCGAAGCGTGAGGCCCCGCTGCGGGATATGTTGTTTGGGCAATACGACCACTCGATCCGTGGGCACTGCTCCGCATAGCGAATGCGCTTCGCCCTCCGGTCGGTGCACCCCGACCAGCAACGCAATGACGAATTTCTGAAGGTCACCGAGTTCTTCATCCTCCAGCGCAACAAGGCCACGACCGTCATGGACATGTCTTCCATCGTGAAAGTAGCCCCCGATCCCGAAGCCGGCCGAGGCCTGGTCCGCGATGGCACATAGCTGCACGAGGCAATCCGCAACTTCGGGATCGCCTTCGGAGACAGGCAAAACCTTCTTCACCGCCAGGGTCCGGTGCTTCATCAACGTCTGCCATCTCGCCTCTACGGCCGCGGGCAGACAGTCATCGAAGGTCTCCAGCTTGATGATGGGTGCCGACTCGGCTCGGTCACACAAGTCCAAGTGCCACCCATTGCCGACACGCGCAGCGTATTTCGGCCACGAGATCATGGGTGGCGCCTCCCCTTCCGCGACCGTCACCTCGTCATCGGGCAGATCGAGCTGACAAACCTCGATGCTCCTCAGATAGGCACCACTGGCCGCGAGCAGGCTCGCCGTGATGGCGAACAGATCTGGAGGCCAACTCGGACAAACATGAGGGGAAAAGCCTGGGAAGAGACTACGAATGAGTTCTTCGATCGTCTGGTGAGGATCGTCGGACATCGTGATGACTTTAGCACTGAGACCATTGCTCAAAGCATGGACCCTTTAGTGCCAATGAGTGCGACCACGAATCTCTACTCGAAGACCAGCGGGTGCGTGCCGAGCAGCGCCGCGGTGGGCTCGTTGAGCACCTTCGCATCACCGCTGAGCACCAGCCGCCCTTCGGCATCGATCCGTCGCTCCACCGTCCAGCGGGTCGTGTCCATCCCCTCGCTCGTGCTTCGTTGGGACTCCGACGCCCGCGGCAACGCGCCCGTGCAGCGCACCACCCCGGAGGCGCCCAGGCCACACAGGAACTCGACCCGGTCGATCTCCGCCCCCTGCTCCACGCCGGCCTCCTCCTCGGACCATCGCGTCTCGATCTCGAGGACCACTTCAGCGTCTCCGCCACCGACCAACTCCTCGATGGCGGCGGAGAGCCGGGTCGCTCGCTCCTGGGTCTCGGGCAAGTCACGCGCCAGCGAGGCGACGTCGGGCAGGACCCACCAGCCCTCGGCCGTCCGCAACGCGGCATGAAAGCGCACCGCATAGGGGTCGGGCCGGGTCTCGATGAAGCGCAGCGCCTTCCACGGCGCGCTCACCCGACCCCGGCCCGGCACCTGCACCGCCTTGCCGCCGATGCCCTTGGCCGCGTCGGGGACACAGCCGAAGGCGGCCTCGTCCTCCTCGCCGAGCATGCGCCGCTCCTGCGCACAGAAGCTGGCCACGCTGTCATAGGGACCCTGCAAGCGCTGGATGCTGGGGCCGAACACGTAGCGGGTCCCGTCGGGCAGGCCCATCAGGTGCCGATAGGCCGCGGGGTGCGGGCGCAGCCGCAGGGACTCCTGGTAGGCCAACAGCGCGTCCTTGGGCCGCGACTGCGCCTCGGCCACCCGCCCCAGGTTGTACAGGATGGAGGCATGGAGCCGTCGCTGGCCTCGCGCCCCTCGCTCGGCCTCCTCGAGGGCGCGCTGGGCCTCGTCGAGCCGACCGGCGAACAACGCGGCCCAGCCCTGCTCACTCAGCGTCCGCGGATCGCCCGGGGCCACCTTCAGCGCGCGGGCAAACGCGTGGAAGGCCGCGAGGTAGTCGCCGTCGCGATGCAGCCGTCGGCCCTCGGCGACCGCATTGAGGTGGGCACGGCGCTCGGTGGGGCTCAGCGCTTCGACCGACTTGGACGGCGTGTCCTCGATCGACGGGTCCGTCGGCTCGGGCGGGAGCTCGGGCTCGGGCCGGGCCGCGGGCTCCGGGGCGGGCTTGGCCTCGGGCTCGGGCCGGGCGGGACGCGGGCGCGGCCGGGACTCCGCCTCACAGCCGAGACCGCCTCCTTCCGCCAGCAACAGCGCCCCCAGCAGCGCAACCCCGCAAAGCCCCCGCATGCTCCCCCCCTTCGTTTCACGATCGATCGGCGGACGCAAGCCCGGGCGAAGCTCGGGGCCAAGGCGAGGTAGCATCCCCGGGATGGCTGCGTCCCCGCCCCGGCAAGAGCCGGACATGCCCGACCTCGACGGCTGGGGGCGCTCGAATCGACTTTGGCTGACCGTCTCGTTGAGCATGGTGGTCCTGCTGGGAGTCGCGGCGTGGCTCGTGGCCTTCGATACGGACCAACCCCTCCCGCCCTTCCTGCGACCGGGAGGAAAAGAGGTCACTGAAGCGTCACCCGCCGTCGCGACCACCGATGGGCTGCGCCTGGCCGGCTCGGGCTCCAACCTCCCCATGGCCCGGGCGCTGAGCGCCGCGTTTCCGCGGGACGAGTCGCACCACCCCGTGGTCCACGCGAGCATCGGCTCGGGCGGCGGGGTGCGGGCCCTGCTCGACGGGGTCATCGACATCGCCCTGGTCTCGCGCCCCCTCCGCGAACACGAGCGCGAGCAGGGCCTCGTGGCGACCCCCTACGCCCGCGTCCCCATCGTGGTGGCGGCGCACGCCAGCGTGCCCATCGACGACCTCGCCCGCGAGGACCTGGTCGCGCTGTACGAAGGGCGCCAGCGCACCTGGCCCAATGGCGCTCGCGTGGTCGTCCTCCAACGCGAGCGCGGAGACTCGTCGCATGTCGGCGTCTCGCGGGTGCTGCCGAGCTTCGACGACGCCAACGAGGTGGCCTATCGCGAGTCCCGCTGGCGCGTGCTGTACCGCGACGACGCCATGCGCGAGGCCCTGGCCGATACGCGGGGGGCAATCGGGCTGTTCGGACAGGGCAAGATCCCCGAGGGGCTGCCCATCCACGGCCTGACGATCGAAGGGGTGATGCCGTCGCCCGCCACCATCGAAAACGGAGACTATCCCTTCACCAAGGACTTCGCGTTCGTGACCCGGGGTACGCCGCGGGGTGAGACCGCCGCCTTCATCGAGTTCGCACGCTCCCCCGAGGGGCGGCGGATCATCCTCGAGCTGGGCGGACTACCCCTGCAGGGTCGCCGAAACGCCGCCACGGAGGAGCGCTGAGCGTGGACACCCCCCCGGTCCACAGCCCCCGCCTGCGCCTGCGCGGCTACCTCGGCTCGCGTCTCGGTCCCCTGGCCATGCTGCTGATCGCGGTGGTCGCGATCTCGGCCCCCGTGGCGTTCTACGTGCTGGGCAACCGCGCCGCGCGGGTCCAGGCCCGAGCCACCGCCGAGCAGTTCGCCGCCGTCGTGCGCCGCGAAGCCGAGCAGCGACCGCTTCTGTGGAAGTACGACTCGCCCAAGATGCTCGCCCACCTGCGGACCTACGACGACCCGCAGGAGCACATCGAGCACATCGCGGTCATCGACGCCCAGGGCCACAGCATCGACCGAGACGCCCAGGACCACAGCGCCCTGGCCGAGCGCGCCATCGTATGGGAGTCGGCCCGGGTCACCGTCAACAACGAGGAGGTCGCCACCGTCTGGGTCGCGGCCTCCACGGCCGAGGTGCGTACGGGCGCCCTCCAGATGCTCGCCGTGTTCGGGCTCATCGGGGCCGCCCTCGCCGGGCTCATGTACTGGCTGCCCCTGCGCGCCATGGGTCGCATCGAGCACGAGATCGAGGCCTTGCTCGATCAGCTCCGCGAGTCGCGGGGCGCCCTGTCCACGCTCGCCGAGAACCTCGAGCACCAGGTCGAGGCCCGGTCCTCCGACCTGTCCCGCGCCCTGGCCGAGCTCAAGGACAAGGAGCAGAACCTCCGCGAGCTGTCGACGCGCGCGGTGAGCATGCAGGAGGCCGAGCGCCGCGCCATCGCCCGCGAGCTGCACGACTCGGCCGGGCAATCGCTCACCGCCATTCGCATCCACCTCCAGCTCATGGAGGGGCTCTCCGGTCAGGCCCGCGACAACGAGGGCGCCGCCGGCCGCCTGGGACAGATCGCC
This sequence comes from Myxococcota bacterium, assembly GCA_039028615.1. GTDB lineage: Bacteria > Myxococcota_A > Polyangia > Nannocystales > Nannocystaceae > Paraliomyxa. Next base: position 181,789 of record JBCCHT010000008.1, read on the forward strand.
GCCCGCACCACGGGGATGGTCGACGACACGCTCGAGGAGATCCGCCGCGCGGTCAATACCCTCGGTCCCGCCGTGCTCGACGACGTCGGCCTGGCCGAAGCGGTCGAGCGTGCCTGCCTCGACCTATCCGAGAACCTCGAGATCGAGGTCGACAGCCACGTCGAGCTGCCCTCCACCGGGCTCGCCCCCGCCATCGAGACCTCCTGCTATCGCGTGGTGCAGGAGGCCTTCACCAACATCACCCGCCACGCCGAGCCGAGCCACGTGCAGGTCCGACTCGTCATCGGTGCGGGGACGGCGACGGTCACCATCATCGACGACGGCAAGGGATTCGATCCCGCGGCGGCGATCCGAGCCGGGCGTAGCCGCGGCCTGGTGGGCATGCGCGAGCGCGCGGAGCTGCTCGGCGGCGAGCTACGCATCGACAGCGCCCCCGGAGAGGGTGCCACCGTCACCGCGGTCATCCCCCTGGGCTGAGGCTGCCCCGGCGAGCTGGCGGACGGGCTCGAATCAGGCGACCTCTTCGTTGGCGCACTCGAGCATCACTTTTCGCAGCCACGCCTCGATGCGCTGGTCATTGAGCTCGGGCTGGTTGTCTTCGTCGAGCCCGAGTCCCACGAAGTGCTCATCATCGAGCAAGCCCTCGGATTCTTCGAAGTCGTAGCCTTCGGTCGGCCAGGCTCCGACCAGTAGCGGAGACCCCAAGCCCTCGAGGACCTTCCACAGCTGCCCCATGGCATCCAGGAAGTTGTACGGATAGCCGACGGCGTCTCCCATCGCGAAGATCGCGATCTTCTTGCCGGACAGGTCCAGGCCCTTCATGCGCGGGATGAACTCGTCCCAGTCGTCCTGCATCTCGCCGATGTTCCACGTCGAAACCCCCAGCAGCAGGATGTCGAAGGACTCCAGATCTCGGGGCTCCGCGACCGCCACGTCTTCCATATGGACGACGCCGCCCAGCCGCTCTCGTATCTTCTCCGCGGCCATCTCGGTGTTGCCAGTACAGGAGCCGTAAAAAATGCCGATGGATTGGTTCATGGATGAGACCTCGGAGTGATTAATTATGAAATCAATTTTCAATTTCAAGATATTTTCGAAGCCAGCCATGTGACTTCATCGACGACCCGGAGGGCGAGGGTGCCGCGCGAGTCGACGCTCGCCCACAGATGCCGACGAGTGCCAGCGCCCCGGGCCCTCGTATTGGCGGATCCCGGCCCGGCGTGGGTCCGATCACCGGGCGGTCAAGCGACCAGCGCACTACGAACGAGCCGCCGACCGGTCTTGCGGTAGGCGCTCCAGTAGGGCTTGACCCGCAGGGCGCCCGGGGCAATCCCGCGCGACATCAGGGCGTGGCGCAGCTCGAGCACGGAGTTCGCCTCACCGGAGAGCCAGACGATCCCGTCTCCCGGCGGGAAGCTCTGGTAGTCGAGCCAGTCGACCAGGGCCTCACCGTGCACACGGCCTCGCGCGATCGCGTCCAGGGGCAGACCCATCGCGGCCGCGGCCTTCAGATCCTCTCGTGCGAGCTCTACGGCGCCGAATATGTGGGTTTCAGGGTCTGCCCCCTCGATCAGCGCCTGCCCCAGACCGAGCGCCGTCTCGTCACCGAAGAACAACGCCCAAGGGGGTGGCGGACCGAATTCGATCGGCATGCTGTGCGCCGGCCCGATGAACGAGACCGCATCTCCAGCCCGTACGCGCTCGACCCAGCGCGACCCGGGGCCGTGACCGTGCACATGGGCCACGACCTCCATCCTCCGCGCCGCAGGGTCGACTCGGGACGGGGTGTACAGCCGCATCGTGCCTCCACCGACGTTGATCTTGATCTTGTCGCCGGGATACCAACGCATGCGCTCGATGAAATCCCCTCGCAGGTCGATCCTTCGCACACGGGGTGAAAGGACCTGCACCGCGGCGACCTCCACTTCGTTTCGGAGGACCGGTATCGCCTGACCCAGGAGCGTCTCGTTCATCATGATTTCGCTCTTGTTGAAAATGAAAATCTATATCAAATTACACGAGACGAGATTCTTGGCAAGGCCTCGACGAGGAGAAAACGACGCCGTACCGACCCTCGCCCGGCGAGGGCGGGTCGAAAGGCGGCGAGGACTCGCTCGATGGGCAACTACGGCCTGTCCGGGCCCGATTGCGGCGGCGTGCTAACCTGAGTCTCGAACATGGCAGACCCCGTTCGCGTCGTCCTGGCCGAGGATCACACCATCGTGCGTGAGGGCTTGCGGGCCCTGCTCGACGGGCGCGACGACGTCACCGTCGTCGCCGAGGCCGACAACGGCCACGACGGGGTAGCGGCCGCAAAGCAGCACCGCCCCGACGTGGTGGTCATGGACCTCAACATGCCGCGGCTCAACGGGGTCGATGCCACCAAGGCCATCCGCGAGGCGCTGCCCGACACCCACGTGCTCATCCTGTCGATGTACTCCACCGAGGAGCACGTGCGACCGGCGATCCGGGCGGGGGCCGAGGGCTACCTGCTCAAGGGCTCGGGCCTGTCCGATCTCGTGGCCGCCATCAAGGCGGTCGCCTCGGGCAACGCGTTCTTCAGCCCGCAGGTCGCCAAGATCGTCCTCGACGACTCGCGCCGAGCCGCCCGCACGGGCGTCAACGAGCGCGCGGGCACCGAGCTGACCCCGCGCGAGCGACAGGTGCTCAAGCTCGTGGCCGAAGGTCACAGCAGCCCCGAGATCGCGCGCGACCTCGACCTCAGCGTCAAGACCGTCGAGGGTCACCGCGGGCGCATCATGGCCAAGCTCGACACCCGCAACGTGGCCGGCTTGGTGCGGCACGCGATCCGCTTGGGTCTCGTCAGCGCCGACATGTAATCGAACCTCGAGTGGCACGACGAGTGCCCTCGTGTGATCGATATCCGCGCGGTGGCACGATGGGTGTCCGCCATCCGGCCCAACGCGCTCGACAGCCCCCAACCCCTCCCCTACGCTGCTGAGGTTGGATGGTAGCAACGAAGCGACGCGCGAGTACCTGGGGCTCGCGCGGGCGGCCGAAGAGCAATCGCGAGCCGCGACGGTCCCGACCGAGATCCCGGTGATCGACGCGGACTCGGACGTGGTGTTCATGCAGCGCTTCGCCGACTTGGGCCGTCCCGTGCTCATCGAGCTGCCCGTCCCGGAGCATCCGTGGACCCTCGAGCGATTCGTGGCCGAGCGCGGCGAGCAACCGGTCGTGGTGCGCAAGGGCGAGGACTACGACGCCATGAAGCTGGCGCAGACCCGCGCCCACACCTATCTCGACCCTTCTCGCTCGACCTCGTTCTACGCCGCTCGCAACCCCCTGCCGCCACAGATCGACCAGCAGACGCCGCGCCCGCCCTACCTTCGCGCACGACAGCACCCACAGCTGATGCACCTGTGGATCGGTCGTGAAGGCACGGGCACGCGCCTGCATCGCGACCTGCTCGACAATTTCGTGCACGTGCTCGACGGCACCAAGCACGTCCAGCTCGTCGCCCCCCACCATGCCGACGTACTCGACATCTGGCAGGTCGAGCCCGCGCTGCAGAGCTCGCGCGTCGACCTGGACGCGCTCGAGCCCGACGCTCGAGCCGAGCTGGGCGTCCAGGCCGTGCGGGTGCGCCCACACCAGATGCTGTTCATTCCCTGCGGATGGTTTCACCAAGTCCGCAACGAGACCGCGACCCTGGCGATCACCTGTTTTTTGGCGGGCTTCCCCGCGTGGTTTCGCCCCCCTCGCTGAGACGATGCTGACCTACGTATCCGGCTATCCCAAGAGCGGCACCACGCTGCTGCAGGCTCTGCTCTCCACCGATCCGCGTTGTGGCCCGCTGACGGGCGAGAGCACCTTCCCCATGGACGTGGCGCTTTCGTATGGCCGCCACCTCGCGGCGTGGAACGACGACTCGCGCTACCTGTTCGAGAGCAAGGACCAGATGCGCGAGTTCTTCTCGGGCATGCTGGCGAGCTACGAAGCGCAGGTCGTGGGCCGCTATCCGCCCGCGAAGGGCCTGGTCCTCAAGCATCCCAAGATGACGGGGCTCTTTCCTCTGCTACGGCGACTGCGGCCCGACGATCGCTTCGTGGTGATCATCCGCGACCCGCGAGACGTGATGGCCTCCTATGTCCAGGCCGCGATCAAGGCGGGCGAGACCATCGACGAAGCCGCCCAGCGGACGATGGCCGAGCACCTCGCCCAGGCGTGGGCCGAGGCCTACCAACGCATCGCCGCCTCCGATCCGCCCTTTGTGGTCGTTCGCTACGAGGATCTGGTGCAGGACTTCGACCAGGTACGAGCCGAGCTCGAGGAGGAGTTCGGAGTCGCGCTCGAGCCCGATCCGGCGGCCGTCTGGCGACGCTCGGTCTTCGACTATCTGCAGGGCAGCGACACCCCCGAACAAAACTTCGTGTCCGAAGACTGGGGCAAGCCGGTCACGCGGCGACGCATCGGGATTCACGAAGACTGCGTGCCCCCGAGCGTACGCCGGCTCCTCGAGCGCGCGTGTGGGCCCATCGCCGAGCACTTCGGCTACGCGCTCCGCCCCTCTCCCACACCGTAGATCATGGCGAAACGAAGCAAACGAGGGCTCGTGGGGCTGTTTCCCGAGCTCGGCCCCGAGGGTTTTCGCGAGAGGCACTGGCCGACCGAAGGCCTCGTGCACCATGGCGATCCGCAGCGCGTAGCCGAGCTGGTCGACGCCCCCGAACTGCTCGACATCGAGGGCCTCATCCGCGGCCACGATGCGATCCACGCGCTCGGCGTGCGCGAAGACGACGGCGCCTTCGTGCAGACCCCCGTCTCCGGGCGCCAGGGCTACGACCTGTATTCGCTGGGCTCATCGCTCATGCTCGACCGGGTCGAACGCCGCGCCCCCGTCATCGCGCAGTGGGTCGACGCCTTGGCCGAAGACCTCGGCATCGAGCGTCGGGGGTGCTACTGCCAGGCCCTGCTGTCGCCCCCCGGCTGCGTCGTGCCCAAGCACTTCGATGGCGTCGAGGTCGTCATCATCCAGCTCCAAGGCGAAAAGCACTGGCGCGTCGGCCCCAACGAGGACGTCCGCTTTCCCATGTGGCAGTGGTTCCCCGGTCGCCCCCTGGGTCCGCTGCGCCGGATCGGGGCCTCCTCCTACGACGACACCCCGCCGAACAAGCGCGCCCGCATGCGACCGGGCTCGGCGCTGTTCGTACCGCGGGGGCACTGGCACCAGACCGAGACCCGCCGCCAGGCTTCGCTCTCGCTGTCGTTCATCGTGCCCGCGCCCACATGGTTCGAGCTGGTGATGCCGCGGCTACGGCTGCGGCTGCTCGACGACGAGCGATGGCGTGCACCCCAGCCCTATCGCATGCACGGCCGGGGTGACGCGGAGGCCTTCGCCGAGCACGCGCAGGCCATGCTCGAGGCCCTCGGCGAGCAGATTCGTGACATCGCGCCCCACGAGCTCGCGCCCGCGATGGACCTGCGGCTGCGCGCGAACACTCGCCTGGTCGCCCGCGCGAGCGCCCGAATCGACGTGGACGCCACGTCCGTCACCGTGCACTCGCCCGGGCTGCTGCGACCCGTGACGCTCGCCGCCTCCACCATTCCCCCACAGCTCGGCCGATGGATTGCCGCCCGAGACGGTGCGTTCGCCGTCCGCGACGCAACGGCGAGCCATCGCGACCTGCCCCGCGCCGAGGTCGTGCACGCCCTCGAAGCCCTGATGCGGCAGGGCTACCTGCAGCGGCACCTGCCCTGAGCCGGGCTACAGCAGGTGGCGCGCCTTGACCTCGAGGTAGGTCCGCACCACCTCGGGCGTGACCTGGGACGACTCGACGTCGAGCACCATCGCGCCCGCTCGCTCGAGCTGCTGCATCAACCGTGAGCGCTCGGTGAGCAGCTCGGCCGCCGCCGCGGCATCGTACATCGCGGTCATCGAGCGCTCGGCCGGCCGCGCCATGGCCTCGAGATCGGGATCCCGCAGCAGCACACACAGCGGCAGGTGCCGCCGCCCGAGGCCCTGCACGGTACGCAGCAGCGCCTGCGCCCCGGTCTCGTCGGACACCTGGGTCACCAGCACGAGCAGACAGCGCTTGCGCAGCAGCCCGTCCATGCGCAGCAGGGCCCCCTCGTAGTCGCTCTCGGTCTCGCGAGCATGCAGGTCGAAGGTGGACCGAAGCAGCCGCCGCACCATCGACGGGCCCGCGCCCGGGGCGACGAAGCGATGCACCGCGTCGGAGAACGCGAACAAGCCCGCATGGTCGCCGCGGCGAATGGCCACGTGCGAGAGCATCAGCGCCGCGTTGAGGGCATGGTCGAGCAGCGGCAGGCCCCCGCTGTGGGCCGTCATGAGACGGCCACAGTCCAGGGCGAACACCACGCTCTGGTCGCGCTCGAGCTGGTACTGGCGGGCGATCAGCTTGCGTCGCCGCGCCGTGGCCCGCCAGTCGATGGAGCGGAACTCGTCGTCGCGGGTGTACTCGCGGAGGCTCTCGAACTCGCTCTCGCCGCCCCGCGACCGCGCGACCGCCGACATGCCCCACGACGGATCCTGCTGCGCGAGCATGTCGTAGGCGCGAATCTTCTGGATGTCGGGGTAGACGCGGACCTCGTCGCGCGCGGCGATCCGCACCTGGCGAACCCACAGCCCCAGCGGAGAGCGGTGCCGGATCCAGTGGTCTCCCAGCTCGTAGGCCCCGCGGCAGCTCGGGATCACCCGGTACTGCACCGTCGCCCGCCCGTGCGGACCCAGCTGGACCTGCGCGGGTAGGCCTTCGGCCTCGGCGCCATCGAAGACATCGTCCGTGACCTGCAGCTCGAGCGCCTGCGGGGCCCGGGAGCGCAGCTCGAGCGTGACCACGTTGGGGCGCCCGATCGAGAACACGCCCGTGCCCACCGAGCGCTGCACGTCGATCCAGCGCCGCCGAGCCAGGGCCGCGTCGACCCCGAGCGCGAGTAGGAGCCCGAGATCGGCCGCCAGCATGGGCCCGATGAACGACGCGTCCGCGGCCGCGGCAATGCCGAGCACGAGCGGCACGATGGCCAACAGGACGCTGATGCGGGACGGAAGCACGAGGACGATCGCTGTTGCCGGCTAGGCGGCGCTCTTGGGGACGGGAGCCTCTTGCAGGATGGTCTGCACGCACAGATCGGAGGACAGCCCCTCGAACTCGGCGTCGGGCTGCAGGATCAACCGGTGGCGAAGGACCGCCGGGGCCATCGTCTTGACGTCGTCGGGGGTGACGAAGTCGCGGCCATCGATCGCGGCATGAGCCCGGGCCGACAGCGCCAGGGCGATCGCCCCCCGCGGCGACGCCCCGTGCAGCACCGAGCGATGCTCACGGGTCCGCCGGATCACGTCGATGATGTACTCGACCATCTCCTCGTCGACATTGACCTGCTGCAGCGCGTCCTGCATCTGCCGCAGCTTCTCCGCATCGACGATCTGCTCGATCGAGGCCGTCTCCAGCATCGCGGGGTCGAAGCCGACGAGGTGGTACTGGATGATCTGCTTTTCGACGGTGGGCTCGGGCAGGCCGACCTCGACCTTGAGCAGGAAGCGATCGAGCTGGGCCTCGGGCAGCGGGTAGGTGCCCTGCGACTCGAGCGGGTTTTGGGTGGCCATGACGAAGAAGGGCCGCGGCAAGGACCGGCTGACCCCGTCGACGGTCACGCTCCGCTCTTGCATGGCCTCGAGCAGCGCCGACTGCGTCTTGGCGGGCGCCCGGTTGATCTCGTCGGCCAGCAAGAGCTCGGTGAAGACCGGGCCTGGCACGAACTCGAAGTTGTCGATGCGCTGGTTGAAGATGTTGCCGCCCGTGACGTCGCTGGGCATGAGATCGGTGGTGAACTGGATGCGCTTGTGGCCGCAGCCGAGCACCGCCGCCAGCACCCGAACGAGCAGGGTCTTGCCCAGGCCGGGGACCCCCTCGAGCAGCACGTGCCCGCCCGCGACCAGGGCGATGAGGGTGTGATCGATGACCTCGTCCTGGCCGAGCAGGACCCGACCGACCTGCGCCCGGATCTTTTCGATGGTGTCGCCGACATCTCGTGGAGTCATCATGAGTGGTCCTCGTTCATCAGTGCCATGAGCCCGCGGATGATTCGCCGGGCTTCTTCGTCGTCATCGACCGTGCCCTGCTCGGCGGCCGTGTGGGCCTCCACGAGCAAGCGAACGATCTCGGTCTCGTCGCGCCCGGTACGGCGCGCCAGGGCTCGGGCCATGCCTTCGAGCCCGGGACCTGCGGTATGCGGGACGGAGGCGCGCAGCCGGTCGAGCGCCCACGTGGAGTAGGCCGCGGCCGCATGCGGCAGCGCGCCCGCCCGCCCGTAGACCCGCGCCATCGCCTTGGCGTGGCGGGTGAACGCCCGACGGCTCGGCGGCGCGGACCCGCGGGGCCGACCGAAACGCACGCCTCGCCACCAGTACAACAGCCCCATCACGAGTAGCAGCTGGAGCACGGCCGCGGTGAGGTGACTGTTGGCGATGGAATCGGTGGGGCTCGACGCCCCTTCCATGGTCCAGCTGTCGATGAAGCGCACCCGCAGGCCCGGCGCCCCCAGCAGCTCTTCGATGACCACCGCGTTGCCCGGCATCGCCAGCGACACGCTGGACAGCGCGTCGAGGTTGGGCAGCACGAGCACCTCGCCATTCCCGATCTGCCACGACATGCCGTAGATCGAGTCGCCGCGGGTGATGGTGGGGTAGCCCGCGTCGTCGCTGCGCAACACCCCGCGGTCGGGCACCCAGAGCAGCGCGAGGTCGTCCGAGTACGCGAACTGGTACCAGGCCGGAAGATTGCGGTCGGCGGGCGGGGTCGAGATGGACCAGGTGTCGATGTTCGACCACGGCAGGGAGTGCTCGCCGCCGACCACCACGACCAGGCCACCCATGTGAACCATCTGCTCGAGGGCGTCCCATTCGGACGGCGACAGCTCGGCCCCGCTGGCGATCACCACCGCGTCGAGCGGGTGCTCGATCTGATCGAGGGGCTCGGTGGCGTACTCGGCATCGGCGCCGAGTTCCTGCAAGAACTCGATGGTGGCCCCAAAACCCGAGGGGGACTCGTCCCAGCGATACCGAAGGGCATCGCTGATCGCCCCGCAGCCGAGGCCCATGATGATGAGCGCCCAGACCAGGGCGGTGCTGCCCGCTTGCCGTAGTACCGCCTGCACTCGCGCCAGGATCGACTCGAACACCGTCTGGTCGGGGGCCTGGCCGCCGAAATAGGCCCGGTCGATCTCTCGCAAGGCCTCGCGCACGGGCCCTCGCAGCTCGGGGTGAGCCCGCAGCTCGCGGAGATAGTCGCCCGTGGTCCGCGAGCGATGCAGTCGAATCTCTCCGCGCCGATCGAGCCGACGCAGCAGGGCGGCGTGGGCTCGCTCGATGGCGTCGAGCCACCGACCCGACGACGCGAAGTCTCGTGCCTGAGCCAAGAGCCGGTCGGCGTCGAGCACTCGCGCCTCGACGTCGTCGATCGGCTCGCGCTCGTCGTCGTCGCGCGCGGTGTCGTCGGGCTCCGGCTCGGGCTCGTCGCGACGTCGACCCAGGCTGGTGTTGCGGGCGATGGCTATGCCCAGCGCCAGCACGGCGACGCCGAGCACGATCCAGAACAGGACTTGGCCAAAGCCGCCCAGACTCGGGAGCTGGAGTCCGTCGTCCGAGCCCTTGGAACGCGAGCGACGGCGCTTCGGTTCGGGCGGACGAGCTCGCTCGTCGCGATCGCTGCGCGGGGCGACCCGGCGGGACCCGAAGCGATGAGACTCGCCTTCGTCGACGATCACGGCGGGCTCCGCCGCACACGCCTGCTTCAGCGCGGGGCAGCGCCCGATGGCTTCCTCGGCCAAGGGGCACCACCGCCGCTCGCTATCGTTGAGCGGATACTCGGGATCCGTACAAAACGCGTAGTCGGCCACGACCCGAGCCGCTTCCTGCTCGGCCGTGGACACGGTGGCGCCGCCCAGGTCGGTGGCGCTCAGGGAGGCCAGGAGCACGGCGTGGAGCAGGATCACCGCGCGTCCTCCCCCTCGTCGTCGATGGCCATGAACGCCAGCTGGATGTCCCAGCCGTCGCGACGCGTCCGCGCATCGATGTAGTAGAGGAACTGCGCGGAGGCCACGAAGGGCACCGCGGCGAACAGCCCGAGCAAGGCCGCGAGCGAGCCACCATCGGCCAGAGCGCCCCAGGGTCGCTCCATCTGGAGCACGAAGTCGAACACGGCGGCGGCGGCCGACTCGACGATGAACACCCCGACGAGCATCGCGGTGACCGAGGCGAACAACAGACCAATGAGCCGCCCGTAGTGCCCTTTGGCGAACGCGATCGATCGACGCATCGCGGCCATGACCGGTTGCTGCTCGAGCAGCACCGCCTCGTGGATGTACAGCGTGCGGGGCCACGCCCAGGGGACGAGCACGAGCACCAGCATGGCCACCCCGAGGTAGATGCGACTGACGATCAACGCCCCGATGAACGTGGGCAAGCGGCGAGCAAAGGTCCGCAGCACGGCCCGGGCGGTCACCTCGGGCTCGAACATCATCTGGCTGGCAGCCACCGTGAACACGCCGTGGAGGACGGTGGTCAGGGCGATGGCGAGCCACCAGACCTCACGCCACGCCCAGTCTGCGCCGCGGTGCAGCGCGAAGCAGCCCAGGGCCGCGGGCAGCAGCAGCCCCAGCGACAGGCGCAGGTACGTCCCGCCACCCACCGAAATCTGCCAGCGCAGCGCGAGGTCGAGGGTCTCCCCCAGCGTACGCGGGCGCAGCACGATCTGAGCCTGCGCGAGGTTCATGCCGCCCCCGCTTCGGCCTGGGCCGGCCGTGCTCGGCCCGCGAAGCCCAGGTAGCTGAACACGAGCACCCACAGCGAGGCCGCGACGCCCCACTTGACGGGGACCGGCACCGAAGACGGCGACCAGAAACCCTCGATCAACGCCGCGATGCCCAGCATCAGCGCCGCACCCAAGACCAGGCGCGCCAGCGCGGGCGCATGGCTACGCAGCGAGGCCAACCGGGTGGCCCCGCGGGTCTGGACGAGCGCAAAGCCCATGCGCAGCCCCGCACCTCCGGCGATGACGATGGCCGTCAGCTCGAATGACCCGTGCCCCATGGCAAAGGTGAGCAGGTTTCGCAGCGCCCCGTCTTCGTGCCACAGCCAGCCCAAGGTGGCGCCGAGATAGAGCCCGTTGAGTACCAAGAAGAACGCACTCCCCAAGCCGCCCGCAATGCCGGTCGCGAAACAACGGAAGGCGATGCCCACGTTGTTGTACACGTAAAAGCCGGTCATCATCGTGTCGCTGCTCTGGCTGCGGCCCTGCTCGAACCCCTCGAGATAGGACTGGGCCGTGGCCTCGAGCTGCTCGGGGGGCAGCACGGTGGTGGCGAGGCTGGGGTCGAGCACGGCGGCGATGAGCACCACCACCATGGGGATCACGAACAGAGCGCAGGCGATGGCCATATAGGCCCAGGACTCGCGCACAGTCCGGGGGAAGTCCTGGGCGATGAGCTCCCAGACCGCCCGGAAGCGATAGGGCTCGGCCCGGTACAGCGCGCCGTGGGTCCGCACCGCGAGGGCATCGAGATAGGCGATGCGATCCTGGGGAAAGCTGGCCCCGCGCACATGCACGAGATCGGCACAGACCTCTCGGTACAGCTGCCCGACGCGAGCGATATCGGCCGGGTCGAGCTTGTGCAGCGGACGATCGGCCACGAGCAAGGCCTCGAGCGCGCTCCACGAGCCCCGCCGCTGCTCGACGAACGCGTCCGGGTCCGCGGGACGCGTGGTGCGATGCTCCGTGGCACTCACGATTGAACGTCCGTCGCAGCCGCAGAGGCGCCGACCGGCTGGGTCGCGCGGTGATGGACCAGGGCCAGGAAGCGGCCGGGATCTCGATAGCGAACGCCGAGACGCTCGGCGATGCGCGGGGCGAGCAGCTCGGCCAGCTCTTCCTCGCGGGCCGGGGCCAGCGTGTTGCGACGGGGCACGAAGCGCTCGAGGGCCCGCCGCTCGTCGGCCTGCAGCGGCACCCGGTGGGGCAGCGTGGCCAGCTCGTCGGCGGTGGGCGGCACCTCGTCGGCCTGTCCTCGCAGCAGTCGGGCTCGATTTTCGTGGATGACCACCGTGCCCGCGACCATGTCTCCGAGCCGCCGAAAGCGAGGATCGATGCTGGAGCACACGATGCCCACGCAGCCACCCACGGGCAGCCAGTCCGCCGCCCGCAGCAGATTGCGCAGCACCGAGTCGACAAAGCCCATGGGGAAGCCGCCCTCTTTGACGGTACGCAGGGCCAGCACGCGCTTGCCCGGGGTCTGGCCGCTCCACATGCTCTCGAGCAACACGTAGTAGCCCCACTCGACCACGAAGATCACGATGAGGGCCATGCCCGTGGACTGCTCGTTGAACGCGCTGCTGCCCTCGGCCATCGAGATGAGCACGAGCAGCATGAGCACGATGAAGCCGCGAATCAGCCCGTCGATGGCATAGGCGAGACCGCGCCGCCACGGCCCCGCCAGCCGCAGCCGCAGCGTGACGTGCTCGGGGGTCTCGATGCTGACGGTGGTGTCGAGGGGCTCACGCATGGACAACCGGCGGGCCCGCTACTCGGTGGGCGACCAACCGGCCATCACGACCTTGGTGTTGGCCATGCGGTCGTGCAAGCAGCGTTGCTCGGAGCCGAAGATCCACAGCACGTTGACCAACGAGATGAGCGGACCCACCGCGGGAATGACCGCCAACAACGAAAAGGGCAGGTAGCGCAGGGCGAACAGGTGGCCGGCCGAGGGCGGCTCGTTGCTGTTGACGTCGACCATCCGCAGCCCCAACGCCCGCTTGCCCACCGTCTGGCCCGACTGAAGGAAGTACCACTGCACCGCTGCGAACACGACCAGGCCGATGAGCGAGGTGATGATCGTATTGATGAAGTCCGGCTCCGGGTTGTCGAAGTCCAGCAACCCCAAGGCGATGAGGATGGCGAAGTTGGGGATCGTCAGCGCGAAGCCATCGATGATGGCCGCGCCCAAGCGAGAACCACGGCTGGCCAGCGGCGGCTCGAGGCCATCGCCATGAAAGGACGGCTGGTTCGTTTGATCTTCGACCGGAGCTTGGTAGGGGTTGATATCGTTCATGGTGGGGCTGCCCGTCTACTAGTGCACCACCCCCTTCATTTCAGACAAAGCACTCCGAGTTTTCCAAAATGGGACATTCGTTCGGGTCACGTCGGCGGCCCGGCGCCCACCGGACGGCCAGCCGCAACGGCTAAAACGGCCCTGGACGCCCCTCTACTGCTTCTGCACGGCGATTGCCGAGGCCCCGCCCAGCACGTGCAGGAACTGGTTGAAGTGGCCGCGCTCGGAAACGCGAGCCGCCTTGCGCAGCACCTCCTGCACCGATCGCGGCTCCCGACGCTGCAGCCATCGCAGCAGCCACCGCGCCCCACGAGTGTCGGGCAGCTCGAACGAGTACCCATTGGCCGCGACGATGAGCGCGTCACCGGCCTCCGCTCGCTCGAGCCACAGGTCGGGCTGCGGCGCGATGACGTCGGCGGCGGCGAGCTTTCGAAACGCCCAGGGTGCCGGCAGCACTCCGCCCGCGGTCCGAACCCGCAGCCAGTGATGCAGCTGATCGCGATGCAACGCACCCGATGCCAAGACCTCTGCGAGCCGATCGAGCGGTGCGGTGAGCTCGGGCGGCGCCTGCTGTCCGTCGGCATCGGCGGGCAAGGCCATGGTCGGCGGCACGCCCATCCCCGAGACGGTGCGCTCGAGATGCGTCGCCAAGGTTCGATGCATGATGCCGATGCTGAACGACGCCCCCAGCCCCCCGTCGGCCGTCGCCACATGCCAGGCGTTCCGCGGCCAGTAGGCGAGATCGCGGGTGCCCAGGGTGAGCGTCTCGGCGTCGTGCTGGTACTCGGTGGCCTCGGCCGCGGCGCGGGTCCGCAGGGTGGGCACGCCGGGCCGCGGAAAGTAGTCGTCGTCCCACACCAGCATCTGCTTGTGGCCCTTGACCGCGAACGCCATGGTGTCGGTGAAGTCGCGGTGGATCCCGCCCGGCGTAGCCCCGTAGTTGCCCAAGAACAGCGCGGTGTCGGTGGTGCACACGGGTAAGCCGACGCGCCCGTAAAACCCCCGCAAGAAGGTTCGGACCCGGCGCCACGCCCCGACGTGATGCCGGGTCAGATCGTTGAAGATGACACCGTGCGGCCGCCCCTCGCTGAGTCGATCGAGCCGCCGCGCGTAGCCGGCCAGGCTGCGATCGGAGGCGCGGGGCATGAACAGCCCCAGCTCCTTACCCGACTCGAGCTGCCGATCGTCGACATAAAAGCGCGCCCGAAACTGGTCGGGCCGCTTGGCGCCCTGCACCAGCGCATCGAAGGCCTCCTTGGCCGTCAGCATCGGGCGCGTCAGCGGAGTTCGCATGACGCCGGGGCGCTGCGACCAGAGCCGATCGACGAAGTCCGACCAGAAGGGCTCGAGGGCTAGCGATTCCACGCGTTCTTTTCTTCGGGAGGTGGCCATGTTCGTCCGTGGGCGGCGTAGAACTCTTCGTACTCGCGGTATCGGCCCATGCCGGCCACCGCCTCGAAGGCGGACAGGCGCGTGCAGCCGTAGGGGGCCTGCACCGCGTCGGGACACAGGGTGGCGAACGCCTCGCGGAGCAGACCTTCGAGCTTCCAGTAGCGCTTGGCGGGTGTCTCGTAGCTCCGGTAAAAGGCCCGGCGAATGCGGTGGAACTGCTTTTCGGCCGCCTCGTCGATGAGCGACTCGTGGGCGAAGCGTGAGCCCACCGCCTGGCCGTAGGGGCCCAAGTGCAGGTTGTCGCCGAGAAACTTCGCGTAGCGATTGCGACCGAAGCGAACGTTCACCGACAAGCTCGTGGTGACGTACTCGATGTGGTGCCACCAGGCGGGCGGGATGTAGACCGCCTCGCCCGGCTCGAGGAAGAAATCGTAGCCGCCGACGAAGCGAACGAACTCGGCCCGGTCGCGCTCGCTGAAGTCACCGAACTGGATGAAGCTCTGGTTCTTCATCGGCAGCATGCGCAGCGACTGCGAGGGCGGCACCAGCAGGATGCGCTTGCGACCGAAGACCTGGTAGAGGATGACGTGGCGTAGATCGCCGTCGTAGTGCATGTGGGCGTAGTTGCCCTCGCCCGCGCCGAAGATCATCGACAGGACCTCGTCCTCGCCCGGCGGCATGCGAGCGTACGCGGGCAGCGTGAACAGGTCGCGCAGCATGCCCGGCGTGTCGAGCTCGCTGCACAGCAGATCGGTGGCCGGGTTTCGCTCGAGGCGTCGCAAGTAGGCGCCGAGCTTCGATGGTTTGGGGGCGACCGGGGGCGGCGGCGGCGTGCCCCGCTGGTAGGCCCTAAACATCCCGCGCGAGGCCTCGGGCTTGATCTGCACGGGCAGCGACGCGAGCCTGCGCTCGGCCTTCGCCCGCGTGTCGATGCGGCGGATCGGGTCGCCCGTGTAGAGGTTGGTCAAGATCACGGGGCGCTGCGTCGCCAGGTAGCGGCGTCGCATCTGGCCCGGGCTCGGCGCCTCGATCCGGCGAATGCGTCGGTTGGCGTTCATCATCTCAAGCGGGGATCGCCTCGGCGCCGAGCTGCACGTGCCATGGCTGGGCCGCACGCCTTCCTGGGACCTCGAGGTCGTGCTCGAAGCGGAAGCGGTGCTCGGGGCGACTTTCGTCGGCCACGTGCGCGTGTAGGCTCGTGAGCGTGTGCCAGTGCTCGGGCTGGTCTCGCAGGCTCTCGACCACGCGGTACTCGATGGCGTCGCGCACCACGGCGGCCGCCTCGGGATCGGGCGCCCGCGCCTGGGCCCAAGCCGACAGCGCCCGACCGAAGCGCGCCACGTTCGTCATCAGGGCATGGTCGTCGAGGGCGTCGAAGAACGAGGCGGTGAAGATCTCGGTGAAGAACGCCCCGCCCGGCCGCACCTGGTACGTATCGAAGAGCCGAGAGATCACGGGATACATCTGCTCGATGAGCATGGAGACCAGGTGGGCGCGCAGCATGTCGGCCGGGCTGAACTGCGGCGTCTGGCGGGTCACATGCGGGCTCACGTCGTCGTAGCGAAGGCCGAGCTCCTTCGCGGTGGCCCGGAACTCGGTGCCGGGCAAGACCTGCAGCGGCTGCAGAGCCATGGGCGCGCCGGGCTGGACGCCCTGGATGTAGTCGATGCCCTCGAGAAAGTCCTGCAGGGTGTCGCCGGGCAGCCCGTAGATGAGGTCCCAGCGCAGGTTGGGGTTCTCGCCCAGCTTACGGATGTTGCCTTCGAGCCGCTGCAGGCTAGTGGGGCGACCGATGGTCTTGAGGGTCTGGCGGTTGACGCTCTGCAGCCCCACGCCGAAGTGCAGGCGCCCCTGGCGGAACAGCTCGCGGCACTGGTCGGCCACCAGGTCGGGCAACATGTCGAGCTTGATCTCCGTATGAAGGTTTCCGTCGGTGAACTCTTCGAGGAAGAACCGGAAGATCTCGAAGGCTCGCTCCTTCCGCACGGTGAGGATCCCATCGGCAAAGTAGACCGACTTGATCCCCAGATCGCGCACATGAGCGAGTTCCTGCAACACTCGATCGATGTCGAAGTATCGCATTCTTCCCCCGTCGTTCTTGGGGTACTGGCAAAAGGCACAATTGACCGGACAACCGCGAGAGGTCTCGACGATCACCGAAGGCCGCCCCTCGCGATGAAAGCGAGTCAGCAGCTCTTGTACGGTTGCCCCCAAGATCGGTGACGGGATTTCGTCGAGATTCTCGATATAGTCGCGGCGCTTGCCGCGGACGATCTCGTCCCCATTCCGAAAGGCGATGAAAGGGACACCGTGAAACCCAGCCTCGCCCGCGAGGGTCAGGCCGGTCGACGGCGCGAGGCCGAGCCACGCGAGCAAGAAGCGGCGAAACGCCTGCTCGCCTTCGCCATCGATCACGTAGTCGAGCTGCGAGTGCTGCGACAGCAGGCTCTCGCTCTCCCCGTAGGTATCGGGGCCGCCGGCCACGATGGTGAGCTCCGGGCGTAGCTTCTTGCAGACCGCCGCCACCGCCAGCAAGAAGCCCGCGTTCCAGCAGTAGAGCGATAGGCCCACGATCGTGGGCGATTGCGCGATGATCTGCCGAGCCGTGTCGATGCACGCGCGCGCGTGCGCCTGGCGATCGCGGTGGGTGACGGCGAGCACCGGGTGATGGATGAACTCGCAGCGCTCGGCCACGCGCTCGTCGAGGCACGCGTAGTTGCGCAGCAACCGGAAGGGGGTCGACGAAGCCTCGAAGCTCGGCCCCTGGCTCACGAACACGATGCGTACTGGGTCCATCCGCGGCACTTCAGAGCACAAAGAGAAGGGTGCCAGCCCCCCGGGGGGCTGGCCGAGCCATGATCTTCACGCTGGGCGCAAGCGACCATGGCGACATCGCGAAACCGCGAGGTCGATGCATGCGGTGGCAATTGCCTTCAACCCTGGAGGCTGGGCGGCGCCCCACCACGTTGCGTTGATGTAGACGTCACACTCGGGGTGTCGGCCCTCCCCGAATGACTCGCTCAGGCGTTCGTGAAACGGGTGGTAAACCCACCGATCAGCGTCAGCTCGAAGCTGCAGCGGTAGTAGCCGCCGGTCACCTCGAGCAACTGATCCTCGTCGAGCTCCTCGGTCTGCTGAGTCACGACCTTCTTCTTGACGACGAGCTTCTTCTGTTTGTTCTTCTTTTCCATCTGTTGTCCTACTGTATTTCCCGAGCTCGGTCTTCGAGCCCGAGCTGTGGAACTACATTAAAGCAGTCCCGTCGTGTCCTTGTTATGGACAGTTTGGAATGTACTTAACAGGAAAACCTGGTTCAAGTAGAAATTCGTGGAATCGGACACATCCGGGTGTTAGTCTTCCCGCCTACCCCACGTTATTCTCGAAGTACTCGTAATGACAGAGTCTTTCGTCTTCCGACGGCCAATTCTCCCGCTGAGTGCCCTCATCGACGCCGGAGCTTGTCAGTCGTCAACTAAGCAAAACGAGCACCTTTCCGAGCGTATCGACAGTGAGTGGCACTATCTGCGTAATTTGGTGACGGCACCATTGCTGCAACAAGCGCTGCACATTGCCAGCCCCAATGCGCTCCAAGCCCTCGGTGAAGAGTCGAGCGACCGGAAGCAACAGAAGAAGATCGAACGCACACTTGCGCGCTATCTGTCGCGTATGACGTGGCGATGCGAACCCTTTGGGCTATTCGCAGGCATCGGCACTGGCACAATTAGCGAACGCACCAATCTACACCCGGGCAAAGATCTCCGCCTTCGCCGCCATACCCGGCTCGACACCGGGCTGGTCGCCGATGTCGCCGCGCGCCTGCAGTCCCACCCGGATGTGCTCCGAACCCTACGCTACTTCCCGAATTCGAGCGTATTTCGGGTCGCCGAGGGCGTGCGACACCTCGCCGCGCGCCCGACTTCGCGCGGGCGCACCTTCGATCTCGTCGCGCTCGAGTCTTCTGCGCCCATCGTGGCTGCGCTGGACTTCTGCCGACGAGGTGTGCCCTTTGCCGCCGTGGCAGACTATGTGGCCACCGAGTTCGAGGCCGAGCACGAAGAAGCGATCGAGTTCGTGGAATCGCTCATCGAGAGTCAGACTCTGGTGAGTGAACTCGAGATCACCCTGACCGGAATCGAGCCCACACTGGCGCTGTGCGCGGCGCTGACCGAGCACGAAATCCCGGTGGCCGCCGCCGTCTGCGAGCACCTTCGCGCGATTCATGATGCGATCGAGTCCATCGATGGCACTGCGGTCGAACGCATCACGCTCGATGCTCAGCGCACGCTCGAGCACCGTGTCCGTGAGCTGGCCGGGCCCGACTACTCGGGGCCGCTGCTTCAGGTCGATCTGCACTTCGAAGGCGCCACGCCCACGCTGGGGCGCGACGTCGTGCGACAGCTTCGACGAGTCGCCGAAGTCCTGCCGTGGTTCGGTACGCGCCAGCGCGGGGCCGAGGCGTTCGCGACTCGCTTCATCGAGCGCTACGGCTACGCCGAGGTGCCCCTGTTGGAAGCCGCGGACGAAGACTTCGGCATCGGGGTCGCCACGTCGCAGCGCTCCTTGTCTCCGCTGCTCGGCGGCATCGTGTTTCCCATCGCCCTGGCCGTGGACCAGCCCAGCACCTGGGCCCCGCGTCACGAGTTCCTGCTCGAGCGCCTCAGCGGGGCGCTCCGCCGCGGCGAACGGGAGATCACCATCACCGCCGAAGACGTCGAGGCGCTGAGCGAGGTCGAGGACGCTCCCCTGCCGCTGCCGTCGGCGCTGTCGGTGCGGGCCACCGTAGTGGGGTCTGCGTCGCAGGTCGAGTCGGGTAAGGCGCGGGTGCTCGTGCGCGGCGTCGAGGGGCCCTCGGGAGCGCGGTTGTTGGGCCGCTTCGCCCACGGGGACCCCAAGCTCGCCGACGAGGTTCGCGAGCATCTGCGGGCCGAAGAACGACTCGATCCCGAGGCCATCTTCGCCGAGATCGTGCACCTGCCCGAGGGACGCCAGGGCAACGTGTTGCTCCGCCCCGTGCTGCGCGAGCACGAGATCCCCTACATGGCCCGCAGCGGAGCGCCGCTCGACAAGCAGATCCCGCTCGACGATCTCATGGTGTCCGTCTCGGGCAACTCCGTGGTGCTGCGCTCGCGTCGGCTCGGCAAGCGCATCGTGCCGCGGTTGTCGACGGCCCACAACTACGACAACCTGCGGGCGCTTCCGCTGTATCGCTTGCTGGCCGCGATCCAAGACCAAGGCTGCGAACCCCGGGTCAAGTTCGAGTGGGGCCCGCTCGAGAACTCGGAATTCCTGCCGCGAGTGGTGTACGAGCGGGCGATCCTCAAGCCGATGACGTGGCGAGTCTCGGGTCATCGGCTCTCGCAGTGGGCCGCGCTCGAGGGGCAGGCCCTGGCCGATCACACCGCCGCGCTTCGCAAGGAGCTGGGGCTTCCTCGCTGGGTCATCTTGGCCTCGGATGTCGACGATCCGCTCGCGGTCGATCTCGAAAGCCCGATCATGCGCGAGTCGTTGGCTCAGATCCTTCGGCGGCGCACCTGGGCTCGCTTCACCGAGATGCTGCCCGGCCCCGACGAGCTGTGCTCCGATGGCCATGTGCACGAAGTCGTCGTGCCCTTGGTGCGCGACACTCCGCCCCGCGAGGTGCCTCGGGTCGAGCCGGTCGAGTCGAAGCTCCGCTACTACCCGCCGGGCAGCGAGTGGCTCTACGCGCGGCTCGTCGCCGGCCGCGGGTTGCTCGACGACGTGCTGCTCGAGTTTCTGCCCGTGGTCTCGCAGGTGTTGGGCCAGCAGCAGGCCGACCGCTGGTTCTTCGTGCGCTACAACGACCCCTCGTGGCACCTACGGCTGCGCCTGCACGGCGAGCCCACCCGGCTGTGGAACGAGGCCCGGCCCCGCCTCGACGAGGTCGCCGCGCGGCTCGTGGCCAACGGCACGCTCAGCGACTTCGAGTACTGCACCTACGACCGCGAGCTCGAGCGCTACGGCGGCGACGCCACCACGGAGATCTGCGAGCACATCTTCAACGTCGACAGCACCGCCATGGCGCGCATCGTGGCGCACGTGAACGACAGCGGGCAGGCCGACCTTCGTTGGCACGCGGGGCTCGTGGCCACCGATCGCATGCTCGACGACCTCGGCTTCGACCGGGCGGGCAAGATCGCGGTGCTCCAGCCGCTGCGGGACCTCATGGCCAGGGAGTTCCAGCTCGAAGGCGCGCGGGGCCGCTCGCTGAGCAAGAAGTACCGGAAGCTGCGCGGCACCGTCGAAGCCCTCGTCCAAGACCGCAACCACTCCGCCGCGCTGGCGCCGATCCACCAGATCCTCGACCAGCGCTCTGCTGCCCTGGTTCCCCTGGGCCAGCACCTGCGCCGAGCCGAGAGCACGCAGCCGCTCGATCGAGTCGGCTGCGCGCTGCTGCACATGCAGCTCAACCGCCTCTTCGACAGCTTCCAGCGCGAGCACGAGATGGTGCTCTACGACTTCCTGTACCGCCACCATCATTCGCAGTCCAAGCGCAGGACGCCCGGTCGATGAGCGCCGAAGCGATCGTCGTGGGCCTGCTCGGGCTGTGGGTCGTGGCCGCGGCCCTCGTGCAGGTGCCGTGGGGCTCGCGGTGGGTGCCCAACGTGGTCATGACGCTCTTTCTGCCGGTCTGGACTCTGTTCACCGACCCGATGATCGCGTTCGACTACGGCCTGTACTGGCAATCGCGGGGCAAGGGCGCGGACGAAGACGAGTGGGAGCCAGTAGAGATCGCCGCCCCACGCGGCCTGCTGAGCGCGCTGTGGAACCCCCGCAAGCGCATGGCGGCGCGCTTCCGTGCGCTGGTGGCCCTGGTCACCGCGCTGCGCATGCAACGAAGGACCGACGCGATCCCCGACTCGGTCGCCTACCGGATCCTCGAAGAGCACGTTCGCAGCCAACGCAGCAACCGCGATCCCTTCGTGTTCGCCATCGTCATGACCGACCCGCGCGACGACGAGGCCGAGCCCCACTTTCTCTACGTCTCCGAGCGGTGTGAATCGTGATCGCTCCGATCGACAGCACCACGGCGCTGCGCCTGGTCGAGGTGGTCCTGGGCGCGAACCTGCTGCTCGCCTCGCTCGAGTACCTCGCGCAGCATGCCGACTTTCGCCCCGGCGGCCTGGCCTACGGCGGTGCGACCTTCCGCGGCGGCGGAGGCCTGCGGCGGGTCAACCGGGCCGTCGCCTCCGCCCCCTTGTTTCCGTTGCTCAGCGCGGTGCGGGGACTGGGCGCCATCGCGTTGATGGCCGGGGTCGTGCACGGCTCCGCCCTCCCCGTGCTGATGGTCGGCCTGTGTGCGCTGACCGTGGCCATGAACATGAGCTTCGTGTTCGGCACGGATGCCTCCGATCAGATCAGCCTGCTCGTGCTCTTCGGCCTGACGGTGGGCGCCCCCTTCCGCGACAGCGAGTCCATTCGGCTGGCCACGCTGTGGTTCATCGCGCTGCACTCGGCCATCTCGTACATGAGCGCGGGGTGGTCCAAGCTGCGGATCCGCGAGTGGCGAGACGGTCGCTTCGTTCGCAGCGTCGCCACGTGCGAGCTGTACGGCCATCCGTGGACCCAGCGGGCGCTGTCCGGCCAGGCGATGGCCGTGCTCGCATCGTGGGCGACCATGGGGTTCGAGGTCCTGTTCTTCCTCGCGATCGTGGGCGGTCCCGTGCTCGCCCCGGCCGTGCTCGTGGTGGGGTTCCTCTTCCACCTGAGCAACGCGGTGTTCATGGGCCTCAACCGCTTCGTCACCGCGTTCCTGGCCACCTACCCCGCACTGTGGTTTTGCGGGCAACGCCCCGAGTCGTTCCTCGATCTCGCCGCCGTCTTCACCACGGGAAGCTAGCCATGCCCGATACCGCCGCCAACTCTGCCCCCATGCCCGGGCTCGGTGCCCTGCTGGGCATGGACGACCTCGCGCCGTTTTTTCGCGAGCACTGGCCCGACCGTCACTGCCTCACCCACGGCTCGGTCGAGCGGGTCGGCGAGCTGGGCCACGTGCCCGAGCTGGCCAGCGTCGATACCCTGCTCGAGGCCGTGGACGACGAGATCCTGGTCATGCCCAACCATCTGCCGGGTGAAGGCTACGGCGGGGGTGTGCCGGTCAAATCGTCGGCCGCCCGGGCGCTGTTCGCCTCGGGGCTGACGCTGTGGATCAAGCGACTCGACAAGTCGATCCCGTTCTTTGCGCGCTTGCGCTCCCGCTTTGCCGCCGACCTGGGCGTGGCCGAGTCCGACGTGCACCCGCAGCTGTGGGTCTCCCCCAAGGGCAAGGCCACACCGCAGCACTTCGATGCCGCCGAGGTGTTCGTGTTCCAGCTGCGGGGGCACAAGCGCTGGCGCGTCGCGCCCAACGACGAGGTCCGCTACCCCATGATCGACTCGCAGCTCAGTCGCATGCAGCTGCGTCGCGCCGACACGCAGCTCGACCTGCAGCCCGGCTCGTTTCTCTACCTCCCGCGCGGTCACTGGCACCACACCGAGGCGCTGTCCGAGTCCTGGTCGATCACCCTGTTCGTCAAGGCGCCGAGCTGGCTGCGAGTGCTGCAAGAGCACCTGTTCCGCGAGCTGGGTAAAGACGAACGGTGGCGCAAGCCGGTCGCGGTGGCCTCGCCCGTGGAGGGCTATCGGCGCGAGTCGGCCGCAGAACTCGGCACACTGCTGGGCGAGCTGGTGCACGAGTTCGCACCGCAGCACGCGGATGCGATCTTCGAGGCGGCCCGCCGCGGGGTGACCGGCCGAAGCCGAGCCGCCCGCGAGCGCTCGCGGACACGGCCGTATCGACGCATCGAAGGCAGCACCGTCGAAGTCGAGCGCGGCGGCTCGATGGTGGTGGTGCGGGTGAGCTCTACCGAAGACACGATCACCGAGCTGGAGCTGTCGGCCGAGCTCGAGTCCATCGTGCGGTGGATCATCGAGCACGAGGGCGCCTTCAGCCCGGTCGATCTCGACCCGTTGCTGCACGAGATCGCGGGCGACGCCTTCTCGCGAGCGCTGTACACCAACCAGTACCTGCCCACGCTCTTGCACGAGCTGTATGATGCCGGGCTGCTCGGTAGCGACGAAGAATGAGCGGCTCCGCTCCGCTCGGCCTCTCCGCCCTGTTCGCCCCGCTCTCCGACCGCGACTTCCTCGAGCGGCACTGGCCGCACATCGGGTTGGTGCAGCACGGCGATCCCGAGCCCTGGACCTCGCTCACCGCCGAGCCTCGACTGGCCAGCCCTCTCGCGCTCGCGCAGGTGCATGCCGGGCCCATCCAGACGCTGGGCACCACCGACGAGGGCGGTCACGCCCAGCGGGAGGTCGCACGGGAGCAGGTGCCGACGCTGGTGGAGCAGGGCAAGAGCCTGAAGTTCGACGGTGTCGATCGAACCATCGAGGAGGTCGACCGCATGTGCGAGGCGTTGGCCAGCGACCTCGGCCTCGAGCGCTCGACCTGCTACTGCCAGGCGTTCTTGTCGGGCAAGGGTGAGCGCGTCGCCCTGCACTTCGACTCGGTCGAGGTCTTCGTGCTGCAGCTGCGCGGGCGCAAACGCTGGACACATGCACGCAACGACGAGGTTCGCTTTCCCCTCAACCCCTGGGCGCCAGGGGTCCAGAGCAGCCCCGACCACGGCATCGTGGCGCCCGATGGCTTCGATCCCGACGTCGACACGGAGTCCGCCGTGTTGCGGCCGGGCTCCGCGATGTTCGTGCCCCGCGGGTGGTGGCATGGCACCGAGGCCCTCGACGACGACTGCGTCTCGCTTTCGTTCATGGTGCACACACCGACGTGGATCGAGGTTGGGTTGGCCGCCCTGCGCAAGCGCTTGATGGCCTCTGAGGCCTGGCGGCGGCCGATCGCGCACGATCTATCGAAGGCGTCGGGGTTGCTCGAGTTCGTGAACGAGGCACAGGGCATGGTCGACCGCGCACAGCAGCTGGCGGGGCAGCTGGCGGCGATGGACCTTGCACCCAGGCGACCACGGCAGCTCCACGCGGACATGCAGCTTCAGCTGCGACCGGACACGACTCTCGAGACATTCGTCGAAGATGGGCGGGTCGTCGCCTGCATCACCCGCCCGGGCGTGAAGCGACGAATCGCCGTCGGTCCCAAAGGCGCCGCGCTGTGTCGCTTCATCGTCGAGCAGCCGGGGCCGTTTTCGGTGAGCCGTGCTCGCGATGCGGTCTCCGAGCTCGACGCCGACCGCATCCTGCTCGCGCTCATCCGCCTGGGCGCGCTTCAGCCCTCGTAGCTCACTTGCTCGCGGGCACCAAGCACACGCAGCGCCCACGCCAAAGCTCGATCATCTCCTGCACCAACGCCTCGAACTTCGCCCCCTGGGTCGGCAGCCCGAGCTCGTCCACCAACGCCGCGATCGTCTTTTGTCCATCGGCGGCACTCAGCACCGCAAACGCCTCCACGCTGACCTGAGCGGTGGGCGGCTTGAAGTCGGGCGAGGTCAACGTCCCCACCCGATGCACGTCGCCGCGCTTGACCAGCTCTTGGTAGACCGTCAGCGACGGCACCAGCTGCGCATGGTCCCGCGTGCCGACTTCACGCTTCTCGATGATGTGCTCGCCGATCACCAACGCGTCGAGCTCGGTGGTCAAAAACGCCACCATCGCGTCATGGGCCGTCTGCACGATCGGCTCGACGGCGTTGTTGAAGGAGGTATTGAGCACGACCGGCATCCCCGAGCGCTCACCGAACGCCTCGAGCAACCCGTGAAAACGCGGGTCGACCTGCTCGCGCACCACCTGTACCCGAGCCGTGCCGTCGACATGGGTCACCGCGCCGAGCGAGGGCCGATGAGGCTCCCGCACGGGCGCGACGAAGCCCATGAACGACAGGTCGCTGTCGTCCTCGGGGATCTCGAAGTAGGTCCGCGCCGCCGCCTCGGTGACCGCGGGCGCAAAGGGCCGATAGCCCTCGCGCAGCTTGACCGCCCGATTCACCCGATCCCGCGTCCCCGCCTCGCGCGGGTCGGCCAGGATGCTGCGGTGCCCCAGCGCTCGCGGCCCGAACTCGGAGCGCCCCTGAACCCAGCCGACGATCTTGCCCTGGTGCAGCAGCGCCGCCGTGTCGGCACAGATCTGCTTCGAGCGCCGCGCGTGCACCCACCCCGCCCAGCGGTCGATCTCCGCGGATGGATCGCCGACATCGGGCCCCAGGTACGCATGCTTCAGCCGACGCGGCGCCGCGGCGCCGTGCCCGAGCCGACGACACACCTCCAACGCTGCACCGAGGGCTCCGCCTGCGTCGTGCGAGGCTGGCTGCACGAAAATCCCGTCGAACTCGCCCGAGGCCAACAACCGACCATTGAACGTAGAGTTGTGGGCGACACCCCCGGCCAAGCACAAGTGACGCTCGCCCGTCGCTTCGCGAAAATGATCGACGATGTGCATGGCGAGGGTCTCGAGGGTGGCTTGAATGGCCGCCGCGATATTGCGATGTGCCTCGGTGAAGGCCTCGCCCCGATGACGCACATCGGCGAGCACCCCAGCCTTCTGCAGCCGCGTGACCCAGGCATAAAGCGGCGCGACTTCGTAGGCGCCCTCGGGCTTCAGCTCGTACAGCGACGCGAAGGCCTCGGCGTGCACGGAGGGATCGCCATAGGGTGCCAGCCCCATGACCTTGTACTCGTCGAAGCGCCGATAGCCGAGCAGGCAGATGAGGTCGCGATAGAGGTCGCCAAGCGACTGCGCCCCAGTATAGGTCTGCAGGCGCTCGAGCTCGCCGCCGCCGTGGGCCCGAAACACCATGCCCGAGTTGCCGTCGCCACCACCATCGATGACGACCACCAGCGCGCGCTCGAAGCCGCTGCAGGCGTAGGTGCTACGCGCGTGGGCGATGTGGTGATTGACGAAGTGCAGGCGCGCGGACACGTCGACGCCGAACGCATCGAGGAAGGGCTGGGCGGCATAGGTGCGGGCACCGAGTTCGTCGGCCCCGTTGGCGCGACCGACCATCTCTTGGATGGACTCGAAGTCCCACGTGGGCTTGGACCAGTTGTTGGCGACGGCATCGACCTCGTCGAGCCCCACGCCCGCGATGTCGAGCACGGCCCGGATGGCACGCTCGGGGAAGTAGTTGCCGTGCTTGACCCGGGTGAGGCGCTCGTCCTCGACCGCGGCGACGACATCACCATCGCGCACGACCACCGCGGTGGCGTCGTGAAAGCCATATCCGAGGCGGTTGTCTTGGCCGAGCCGGCGACGACCACCATGAAATCCAAGCACGATCATGAAGGTCGAAGTCTACGTCACTTCACCCTCGTGGCCACACGCAAATGGCAGTCTCACAGTCGAGGCAATACTCATTGAATTCGCAAATCATGCCATCAGGACAAGCGTGCTCACCATCGCACGAAAGCACGCATCCATTCTCCCACCATCCCGAGTGTGGCCGACCAAAGACCGCACAATCGGGCACGGCGTTGCCCGTGTCTGCGGCCGGGCAGTGGCTCGGCTCCGAGCACACCGCTCCGCACTGGCCGAGGGCCTCGAAACACTCGGGCGTGGGCTTGTAGCACTCGGCGGGGCCATCATTGGTGCACGGGCCATAGGGTGTATCCGCGGGGACGACTCCGTCGAAGTCGACGGCGCCGCTTCCGTCGAGTCGTTCACCCGAATCCGACGAAGCATCACTGTCGGAGTCATGGGAGTCGGTGTCTTCACCGAGGTCGACGGCGACCGGGTCATCGACGGCACAAGCGACCGCACAAAGGAACAATGAACTGGAGAGCAACCAACGAGACATGACAAACCTCTGGGGGCAGGAGGTGTGGTGAATTGCAGAACGACCTCGCGCGCCGATGAAGGGGGCATCGACGACGGGGACCCGCGACGCGCTGCGACCGGGGGCGGGTGCAGACGACGACCGCGATGGCACGATGGCCATGGGCTCGAGCGTGGGGGACGACGCGCCCGGGCACCGCAGATGGGCCCGAGCTTGCGCATGATGTGCACGCGGCCGAAGGGCCGCGGGCGGCGGAAGGGTCAGGCCGCGAGCGTCAGACCCGGGCCGGAACCGAAATTGCCTGAGGAACGGTCAATTCATGCGCGAAAACAGGGATTTGGGTTTTGGTGGGGGACTTGATGGGCACAATGGCCGTGGATCACGACCGAATTCGCTTCTTTGCTTCCAAATCTAACAAACAACGTTTCAATTCAGCTGGGCTTTCACCCTCTAGTCGATCAGGGGGATCCACCTAATGGCACCCGGGGAGGCCCGGGATTCATCGCGCGGGCGCTCCCTCTACCGCGCGGGGGTGAATGCAGCCGAAGCTATGGGGGGACAATGAAATACGGATACGGATGGCTAGCGATGGTTTTGGCACTCGCCGCGTGTGACGCGGACACGGATGCCAATGATGATGGCAACGACAGCGGCGCCGAGCAGTGCATGGTCGACGAGCCGCTGGTGGTGGATGCGCTGAGCGAGAGAAATTGTGTGCCGGCTTCAACTGATTACCAGCCGTTAACCGACGCCGAAAACGACGCCTGGCCCGCCTGTCTCCCCGATGACGGCGCCTATCACCTCGTCGACGCCACCCCCAGCTCCATCGCGCGCGTCGAGGCGTTCGAGCAGATCATGGAGGCGCTGGCCGACGACTCGCCGAGCGCCGATGCGTTCACCGAGGCCCGCACGATCTACTCGATCGAAGAGGGCCTCGAGTCGCGGCTCGTTCGTCGCGAAGACCATCACTACGACCCGGTGCCCGAGGCCGATTGGGTCGAGGGTGTCGACGCGGACAAGCAGTGCACGGTCGAAGAGAACGTCGCGGCCTACCCCGAGCGCTGCGCGGGACCGGGACGCATCGCGCCGATCCTCAACGAGGCGTTCGCCGCCGGGCAGACCGGTGATGGCATCGCGGCCGTCAACAAGGCCCAGGTCGAGGCCGCGCTGCTGTGGTTCATCCACCTGTCGGTCTACAAAGAGGCCAACACCTGCCTGCCCAAGGGCAAGGACTGTGACTCCAGCTGGGCCTACTACACCGGTGGCCACGATCGAAACGGCGGCATCGGTCTGTCGCGCGTGGTCCAAGGCCACTCCGACCTCGCCCACCAGCGCATCTGGGACGGCTTCACCGCCTTCCGTTGCTGGCGCGAGCTGTACCCCGATGCCACGACCCTCGAGGAGCTGTCCGAAGACGGGGTCATGTTCCGCGAGATGGCCGATGCTCAGCTGAGCGAGGCCCTGTGGTACGGCTGGGCGCTCATCGTCCGCGATCGCCTCGAGCAGCTGGGCAACAGCTGCGGCGACCAAGCCGAGGCCAACTGGGCGTTCCTTCAGATCGCCGGCCCGGTGCTGAGCGAGCAAGCCGGGCGCGTCGACGCCAACGCCAACGGGTCGCTGACCTCCTTGTGGAGCCAAGCCGAGCCGCCCGCGGCCGAGGACGTGACCGCGGCCATCGCGACGATCGACTCGATCTTCGGCTGCGGCTAGCCACCGAATTCCCAATCCACCCGCATCCACTGGGGAGCGCTCGCACTTTGCGCGGGCGCTCCTTTCTTTTTTCGAAAATCGGTTAATGGATTCGTGGCGCTGACGTGACCCACCCTCGTGAAGGCCCCTCGCGGGCCCCCACAGGACCCAACGACCCATGACTCGAATCGCAACCTTGGCATCTCTGACCGTCACCCTCGCCCTGCCCGGGTGCGTCATCGACCATCAGCTGGGCGAGACCGCCGCAGACGGCTCCACCGGGGGCACGACCGGGGGCTCGACCGGAGACGGCGCCATGGAGGACGGCAGCTCGGCCGACCCCAGCGCCACGAGCGGGCAGCTCCCCACCGTCTCGAGCTCCGTGACGGCCAGCGGCGACGACTCCGGTTCGTCGATCACCGCAACCAGCGACGACGGCGGCATCCCCACCGAGACGGCCACCGACACCGAGGGCGAACCCAACTGCGAGGAGGACCCGCGGTACATCGCATGGAACCAGGATTCCTTCGATGCACTGCCGGGCATCGAGGCCAGCTTTGCCGCTGCGCTGTCGGGAGACTGTCAGCTCACCAATGCCACCCAGGACCCCGGTGAGGGTCATCTGTGGGCGATGGAACTCGACTGCCTGCTCTCGGGCCATCTCGACGGTGACGACTCGATCGTCGACCAGGACTTCACCATCTCGCTCGACGGCAGCTCCAGCGATCCCTGGATGAGCTGGATCGACGAGGTCGACGCCGAGAACCTCGAGCTCCGCGTCGTGCTCGATTGGTGGGGGATGGGCTGGAACCGCTATCTCGTGCTCAGCGACTCTTCTGGCGTGTTGCTGGACTTGGTCGCGGCCGAGTACGTCAATCCGACGCAGGAGGGCTCCCTGGTCGACCAAGCCGAAGAGCTGGTGAACGGCCAGGCATGGCACGGGGCGCTCGACGTCGACATCGTCGATTCCGATTGCACTCCCGGCGGGACCTTCTGCAATGACGAGCCCAGCGCGGTCGTGTTCGAGTCCCTCGACGGAGGGGACGCGGTCCAGCTGGAACCAAACCAAAGCACCGAGATCGCGACGACCGATCCGGATCGGGTGTATCAGGCCGCCGTCGTCACGGCGTTCCAGATCCCGCCGCCGGGATGCCCCGACACGCCCAACGGATCGTACGACTTCGCCCTGTGGGCGCTCGAGCTGTGATCGCCCGCGCTGGGCGACGAGCGATTGCCCGCTCGAGTGCCGCAACGGATACTCGGGTCTCGGGTGCTGGCTTCGTTCCTCTGCGCATGGTGCCTCGGCCCGGTCGGCACCTCGACTCCGGTGCAGACCCGCTGGGAGACCGTACCCGCGTGCGTCGACGCGGTGCGGGTCTCCCCCCGGGTCGTCGCGCTGATGGGCAGCGCACCGGGCGAGCCGGTGCGGCTGTCGTTGGGTGCGGTGGAGCACGAAGAGGGCTGGCGGGTCTCGCTGGCGCTGGAGCGCGGGGACCTGTCGGTCACCCGAACGCTCGAGGGCCGCGACTGCACCACGCTGACCGAGGCGGTGGCGTTGGTGGTGGCGGTGCAGCTCGACGCGGCTTCGGTGATCGAGCAGGTGCCCGTGCAGACGGTCCGACCGCCGACCGAACGCCCCCGCGAAGCTCCGCCTGCCCCCGAACAGCGCCCGGCTCCGCCGCCCACGGTGTCCCCTCGGACGAGCGGGCCCGCGGATGCTCCCGTGCGTCCGCCGACCCGACGCTCGCGTCTCCGCGCGCACCTGGGAGCCTCGATCGCAGCCGAGCGCGGCATCTTGCCGGCTGCGGCCGCGTCGTTCGAGGTCAGCGCAGGCGTAGCCTGGCCTCACGCCCGCCTCGAGTTCGGTGCCCTCAGCTCGGTCGGCCCCGATGCCGCCGCCGCCACGCTGCCCTCGGTGGGCGGTCGCTTCCGACTCTTTGCGGGCACGCTGCGAGCCTGTGGGATCTTGGGCGAGCGCCGATTCCAGCTCCCGCTGTGCAGCACGGTGGAGCTGGGCGACCTGCGAGCGGTCGGCACCGGGTTGAGCACGCCCGAGACCATCGATGCCCTTTGGATCGCGCTGGGCGTCGGTGCGCGCCCGCAGTGGCGACTGGGGCCGAGGCTCGCGCTGGGTGGCCTCGTCGACGTGGTCTTGCCCGTACAACTGCATCGCTTCTCCACCGCCGAAGGGGGCCTCGTGCACGCAGTCGCCCCCGTGGCCACCCGCCTGGGCGTGGCCCTGTCGCTGCGGCTACCGTGACGGGAGCACGGCGCCCATGACGTCTTCGAGCCCACCGGACGCCTCGATCGCGGCGTTGTTCGACGAGCACTGCGGCTTCGTGTGTCGGGTGCTGCGGCACCACGGGATCGACGACGCCACGCTCGACGACGCGGTGCAGGACGTGTTCGTCACCGCATATCGACGATGGTCGAGCTTCGAGGGCCGCAGCAGCGCGCGCACCTGGCTGTTCGGCATCGCCCGTCGGGTCGCCGCCCGCTACCGTCGCTCGGCCAGCACCCGGGCCCGGCACCTGTCGACGACCGCCGCCGCCCAGGCCTCCGACGGCATCGACGAACCATTCGCCCGGGCCCAAGCCGCCCAGAGCCTCGACGCGCTGCTCCAGGGCATCGACCGCGAAAAACGCTCGGTGTTCGTGCTGTGCGAGGTCGAAGGCATGACCGCGCCCGAGGTTGCCGAGGCGCTGGGGCTGCCCGTAGGGACCGTGTATTCGCGACTGCGCGCGGCCTGGCAGGGCCTCGGCCGCGAGGCGGATCGCGAGCAACGACGGCTGCGCCGCGAGCTGACCCGCACCCGACCCGAACCCGCGCCCGAGCGACGCCGCCGCATGTGGGGCCTGGTCAGCGCCGGGCTGACACCCCTCCACGCGGCGCCGATCGCCACCTCGGCGAGCTGGCTGGCGCAGATCAAATGGGCCGCGATCGGCGGCGCGGTGGCAACTGGGGTGCTCGGTGCGCGTGTGGCCATGGTGCGCGAGGCAGAGCCCTCGCCGCGCCCTGCGACGGTCACCGCCGTCGCCCCCTCGGAGCCGGGCCGACGCCCGCGCTCCGCTCCGCCGCCGACCCGGGATCCCGCCCCTTCGATCGACCCCGCCGCACCGGTCATGACTGCCCGCCCCACTCCGTCGCGCCCCGCCGTGGCACGCCCCGACCCCGCCGTACCGACGCCCCACGCTGCCTCGACGCGAGCGGTGCGCCCTTCGGCACCCAGGCCCACGGAGACGCTGAACCAGGAACTGGTGCTGCTGCGCGGCGCTCAGCAGGCGATTCGCGAGGGCCGAGGCCCGGCTGCGCTCGAGCTGCTCGAACGCCACGCGCGACAGTTTCCCCGCGGCCAGCTCGCTGGTGAGCGCCGCACCGCACGAATCAACGCCCTTTGCGCATCGGGACGACCCGAGGACGCATCACGCGAAGCCGAGGCCCTGGGTCGCGACCCAGCGACGGCCTGCTCCTCGTGATTCGTGGGCTTCTGGAGGGATCTTAGCCTTGCAAAACTCACTCTGCTACCCTGCCCCCGTGATGCCTTGGATTCGCGTTCTCTCGCTGTCGATCGCTGCGCTGGCCCTGGGCGCGGGCTGCCAGAACAACACGATCCAGCTCGAGTTCGACACGGACGGCAACCCGCCGATGACCGACGACTCGACCGGCGACGACGACGGTTCGATGACCACGACGCTCACCACCGCGGCCGAGTCGTCGACCGGAGCTCCGGTTGGCTCGAGCACCTACCTCCTCGCGGTGAGCACGCCGCTCGACCCCAGCCTGCCCTTCCAGGGCCTGGTGACCATCACCGAACAAGCCGGGACCATCGACCTGTCCGTGCAGTGGCTCAGCCTCGACATCGGCAGCCGCACCTCGCCGCGCGAGCTGGTCGGCACCGTGTACACCTACTCGATTCCGATCGACGACACCGGGTTCATCTACTGGGACGCCGGGCTCATCGACATTCCCGCCGCCGCCAACCCGATCACGGGGCAGGACGTGACCACCTCGTTCCTGGCCGGCGCCACGCCCATCGGCGACCCCGCGTACTGCGGCGAGGTGGCGGGAGACATCGTGACCCCCGCGCCGCTGTCGCTCGCCGGGTCGACCCACGCCATGACCGAGGTCGCCGGGACCGCCAACCTCCCGACCGACTTCCTCAGCTTCTGCCCGTAGCCGCGTCGCATGGCCCGCGCTCCCATCATCCCGGCCATTCGCTACCGGGATGCCCCGGCCGCGATCGAGTTTCTGTGCGAGGCCTTCGGCTTCGTTCGCCACCTCGTCGTGCCCGGTGAGGGCGACACCATCGCGCACGCGCAGCTGCGGCTCGGCCACGGGATGATCATGGTGGGCAGCGCCCGCGAAGACGAGTTCGGTGCGCTCAACGTCGGGCCCGCGCAGGCCGGCGGCGTCACCCAGAGCGCCTACGTGGTGGTCGAGGCCATCGAGGCCCACTACGCGCGCGCCAAAGCGCACGGGGCCGAGATCGTCATGGACCTCGAGGACCAAGGCGGCCGCGGACCGCTGTACGTCGCACGAGACCCCGAGGGGCACGTGTGGAGCTTCGGTTCCTACGACCCTTGGGCGGGCGTCGAGTGACCAACGTGCCGCCTCGAGCGCTGGTCGACGCCCCCGAGGACGCAGAGGCCTTTCGGGCCCATGCCGCCGTCCTCAAGGCGCGAAACGATCCGCGGGGCGAGTTCATCGAGCTCCAGCTCCAGCTGGAAGACGAGACCCTCGACGACGACACCCGCACCGAGCTGGCCACCCGGCAGGCCGACCTCCTCCACGCCTGGAAGCACGAGTGGCTCGGTGCGCTGTTCGAGTTCTTCGGCGACGAGGACATCGGCTACGGGTTTCGTCGCGGGTACCTCGACAACCTGGGCGCCGACCTCACCGATACACAGCTCGGGCAACTCGGCGAGCACCGCTTGCTTCGCGAGCTGTGGCTCCACGGCAGCGAGGTCACCGACGCGGGCGTGGCCCACCTGCGGGGGCTTCCCGGGCTGCGTACGCTGGCGCTGAAGGCCAGCGGCGCCACCGATGCCGGCCTCGCGATCGTCGGAGAGCTGACGACCCTGCAGTCGCTCTACGTGTCTCGTCGGCGGGCGACCGATCCCTTGTCCTTCAGCGCCGCGGGTATCGAACACCTGCGGGGCCTCACCGGGCTTCGCGATCTATCTCTGAGCGGACTGCCGGTCGCCTACAGCTTGGCCCACCTGCGGGGGCTCACCGCGCTCGAAGACCTGGACCTGTCGAAGACCTGCGTGAACGACACGGATCTGCCGCCCCTGGCCGGCTTCACCTCGCTGCGGCGCCTCGAGCTATCGGAGAACGCGGTGACGGACGCGGGATTGGTTCACCTGCGGGAGCTGTCGTCGCTCGAGCACCTGTCGCTGGCGCGGACCGAGATCACCGACGCCGGGTTGGCCCACCTGCGGGAGCTTTCTGCTCTGCAGTCGCTGTCGCTATGGGACGACGCGATCACCGACGACGGGCTCGTGCACCTGCGCGAGCATGCTGCACTCACCAATTTATCGCTGGTGAGCACCCGGGTGACCAAGCGGGGCGTGGACGAGCTGAAGGCCCACCTGCCCGGCTGCAAGATCGACATGTGGATGGCCTTTTAGGGGTAGTGCGCGACGAGCTGGAGATCGTCGAAGTAGGCGTCGCAGAAGTTCCCCGCCGACTTGCGGCAGCACAGCTCGACCTGGATGAAGCGGGTGCCCTCGGGCGCGGGTCGCTCGTCATCGAACGAGGTCCACTCGTCGTCGAGGTTCCACTCGGAATCCCACGACTCGGACACCGCCATCATCTCGTCGCGGTAGTGCACCAGCATGCGACCTTCGTCGTTGGCGACCTGGAGGCTTCGAACCTGCCCCGCGAATGAAAACCGCATCAGCCCCATGTCGATGGTCGATGCCCACGCCGAGACGTCGACCGTCTGCCTCAAGTACAAGGGGGTGTCGTTGGGGCCGGTGTCGGCCCCGATGAAGTTGGATCCTTCGACCGGATCGACGTCCCCGAAGGGCTCGAAGGTCGCCCACTCGCCCGTGCCGTCGCTGGTCCAGCCGGGCGGGGGACTCCCCACCATCTCGCCGCCGGGATTGACGAGCAGGTTGGCGCTGCTGCCCGTGCCGCCGCCCGCCAAGGGCCGCGTGACGTCGGGCCCCTGGTCATAGGCCAGCGCCAGCATCACCGCGTGCAAACCGACCTCCATGGGCGTGAACGCGACGCTGACCGTGCAGGTATCGTCCACGTCGAGCGTGTCGCCACAGCTTCCCAAGAGCCCGGGGAACTCGCCGCCCTCGTAGGCAAAGTGCGGGGACAAGGGGAGCCCGGTGAGGCCGGTGGCCATGCCGTCGCCGACGTTGGTCACCGTGAACGAATGGAGGAGTGACTCGCCCAAGACGACGTCACCGAAGTCGTAGACCGGCCCGTCCGAGATCTCGAGCTGCGGGACCCCGGACGCGGTCGTGCCCTCGGTCGTCGCGGACGGCGAGCCCGAGCTCGACGTTTCGCCGCCCGTGGCGTCGTCGGCCTCGTCGGTCGTCCCCGAGCCCGGGTCGGGGGTCATCGACGTGGTCGCGTTCGGCGAGGCCCCTCCGCTGGAGCCCGAGCCGCCGTCGAGCCCCGAAGGGGGCGGACCGGGCTGCCCGATGCAGGCGACGATCGAGGCCAATGACGCGATCGGAGCGACGGCTCCGAACCTCCAAGACCTGCTTCGCCGCCCCACCTCGGCTCGAATGCTAGCACCGACCCACCGCAGTGGGGACCGGGGAAACCCGGGGGCCAGGGACCGCAGGGGGTCGAGCCGGCATCGCTTGCACCGTTGCTCCGCGGCGGTCGACCTCGCCGACTCCAGGTGCCTTGCGGCCGCTCATCTTCGCCAACAGGTCATTTTGGAGTCGGCGGAAGATGGCATCCGAACTCAAGGGGTTCTTGCGCTGCGCTTGGAACTTGTCGACGCACCACTTGAAGTTGCCCTCCAGCGTGAAGTCGGCGAGAGCCGGATCCGCCCGACAGCCCTCGGCAATCTCGCGGGCCTTGGCGTAGATCTTCTGGAACGAGACATCGACCGCGGTGGCATCGGCGGGCACCCGCGAGCTCTTGCCGTAGACCTCGAGCCACTTGTCCGCCCGAGCCCGTTGCTCGGGGGACAAGCGCGACGCCAGGCGATCGAGCTGCTCGCGGTAGACCTGCTCGGCGCCCTCCCCGAAGAGCTGTCGGCAGTGCCGGAGGATGTTGTACACGCCGTCGGTCGTGTCCTGGGGGCACTCGGCCTGCTCGATCCGCAGCGACACGTAGTCTTCGAGGTCGCCGTAGTCCTCGGCCGCACTCGGCCTTTCGAGGACATTGGCCGACAGCAGGTGCATGATCCGGTAGTTGGTCGACTTGAGGTGGTTCATCTGCTCGAGCCGAGCCGAGTCCCCCGCCTCGCCCCGGTACCACTCGAACTCGTGCCGATAGTAGTCGAGGGCGCGCTCGTAGATCTCGGTCATCTCGTCGGAGTAGAAGCCGCTCGAGCGGATCAGCGTCCAGACCTTCGACCGCTCCACGCTCTCCCGCGTGATGGCGGGGGCGTCGTTTTCGGCGCCGAGCTCGTTCGCGTCGTCGACGTTGAAGATCATCGCCTCCACGGTGAGCAATAGCGGGAAGCACTGCCAGAACTCGTCGCGGCTCCAGCCGTTGCCCTGGTAGTACACATGGTACGAACAAAGGACGTTGCGGAGCGCTCGGCGGATGGAATCGAGCGGCAGGGTGTCGAGGTCGAAGGGATCGCGCTCGCTCGTCACCGGCTTCAGTATCGCCGCGGGCATCGCCCCCGGCCGGGTGAACCCGGCGATGCCCTGGGCCAGCTCGCCGACCCACGTGCGCATCGCTTCGTTCTGCCGCCCGAGTGCCTGCTCGAGCCGCCCCAGGTCCTCCACCACGTCGGCGAACAGCGCTTCCAGCCTGCGCAGAGTGTAGTCCAGGCTCCCGTGCTCCTCGAGCACCGCCAGTAGCCGTCGCTTGTCCTCGTCGGTCTTGTCGGCCTTGGCAAAGACCTCCATGAATACGTCGTAGGTGTCGGGATGTTCACCGATGCAGTGCACGACCGGATACGAGAACTTCCCTTCGTCGAAGTCCGAGGCCATGCCGCCCTTTTTGGCGAAGTATGCCTCCGACGTGAGGTCGAGGTAGTCGTCGCGCACCTGGAAGAACACGCCGATGTTGTCGGAAAAGCGCAGCACGGTGTCGTGAATGTCCGAGGAGACCGCCCGCGGGCTCAGCTCCAGCAAGCACGCCGCGAACACCCGGAAGAAGCTGCCCGTCTTGTTGGAGACCATCGCGAGGTAGGCGTCTTCGCTCGGGCACTGGCCCTTCTCGCGGAAGTACACGTCGTGGCTCTGGCCCACGTGCGCCCGCGCCGACTCCTCGAGGTACGCCAGCAGGCAGCCCTCGCCGAGGTTGAGGTAGGTCGACAGCAGGATCTGGAAGAACGAGGTGTACGCGGCCCCCAACGCCTGGTTCGTGCCGAACTGCACGTGGGCGCTGGCCTGCGTCCGCCGCACGTCCGTGTCGTCCATGACGTCGTCGATCAGCAAGGAGCAGTTGTGGATGCACTGCCCCGTCTCCAGCAGGTGCGCCATCTGATCGGTCGCCACATCGAGCCAGGCGTTGATGGCCATGGCGAACTTGACGCGATGCCCGCTGCCCTTCTTCTCCGTGGTGTACAGCAGGGGATCGAAGATCGGGTCCTCGGTATCGAGGTACGTGCCCAAGTTCGACGGGAACGACAGCGGCATCTTGTCCACCATCGTCATGTCGACCCTGGACCACTCGCGCACGCGCTCGGCGAGCCGCTCCTTCATGACCCGGGAGCTGCCCTCGAGACCCTGGCCCCCGAGCAACAAGGGCAGGAGATCGAGGCCCCCGTGCTTGCTACTGAAGTCCTGCAGCAGGTCCATGGCCGCCCCATAGGCCTCGTCCAGGGTGTTCTGCAGCGACCCCTCGAACTGCATGAAGGGCATCAGCGTGTCGATGAAGGCCTCGATCAGATCGGGCTCCACCAGGTCGAACATGTGGGGCTTGCCCTCGGCGAAGAGCAGCTCGTCCATCTGCACCAGCGGCTGGAGCATCCGGGTGACCTTGTCGTGCTTCTCCGTGAAGATCTCGCACGGCGCTCCCGAGTACTGCGCGTCCCTCAGCACCGCGTTGGCCGCCCGCCGCCCGCTCTCGTTGGCCGACTCCATGGTGGCCACATAGGCCGAGGTCCGGGTGAAGTCGCCCGCGATGTACAGGTTAGTGATGGCGGTCTCGTTGGTCGGTCGGTTGTGCCACGACGCGACCTTGTTCATGAACAGCGGCGTCTCGTTGTACGACTGGTCGTCCCCGGTCAGGTGAACGCCCGGGTCGACCTCCGAGTGCAGGACCTCCATCTGGGCGAAGCTCGCCGCGTACGCCTCGGGCGCGTAGGCCCGCAGCTGCGCCTCGACTTCTTCGATGAGCTCGGCCTTGGTGCAGTGCTTGGCCGGCTTGCGGACCTCGATCCCGGGCGCGTCCCAGTCGGCGATGATCAGCGACAAGATCGCGCCGTAGTCCTCGCTGTCGAAGCGCTCGTCCCAGAAGTCCGTCTGCTGGATGCAGGAGATCGACCACGGAGAGCTGCAGAAGCCGAGGTGCCCCCGCGGCATGTCCATGGGCTGCTTCAGATACAGCTGCAGGCCCGTCTGCCAGTCCGACTCCAGCGCGGGGAGCTTCTGGAGCATGGGGTCCTTGGCCACCATCGCCTCGGGCAGCAGCGCCTCCAGGTTGGCGTGCGGAATGGCCAGGACGTAGTAGTCGGCCTCCTCGGTGAACGAAGTCCCATGCTGCGTGAGCTCCAGCCCGGTGATCTGCTCGCCGTCGTGGCGGATCTTCTCCACGGTGACGTCCTGGTGAATGACCACGCCCAGCGACCGCAGGTGACGTTCCCAGTAGTCGAACCACGTGTCGTTGGTGGGGCCCTCGAGAATGTCCAGGCCGGGGTTCACCAGCAGCCGATTGATGCTGTAGCTCATCGCGCGAACGGAGACCTCGGTCGAGTGCACCGAGGCCGTCGCCTTGGCCATGTTCTTGAAGAAGTGCACGACCGTCTCGGACTCGCCCTGCAGGCTCTGCTCGACGTAGTCGTCCCAGTTCGTGTCCCCGAGCTCGCCCTCGTGCCGCGCCTTGCACGAACTCATCGCCTTGATCCACGCGACCGGAGGCCGAATGGGCACGGGCTCCGGCTTCACGAACGAGAACGAGTAGTCATCGATGGTGAGCTCGTCGACCGCGGTCAGGTGCTCGAACACGGTCTGCCCTGCCTCTTTGCCGGGGATCCGCGCCAGCGTGTGGTGCAGGTTCTCGTACCAGCGCAAGAAGAACCGAAAGCCGTGCTCGGCGGCGTGGCTCCCACCGTTGAGATAGAAGCTGCGGGCCTTGCCCCCCAGCTCCGCGTTGCGGTCGTAGACCGTGACGTCGAAGCCACGCTCGGCCAGCTCGTGCGCGGCCGTGAGTCCCGAAATACCTCCGCCCACCACCAATACTCGGGCGGGGCGTAACTCGCCTGTGTTCACCATGATGGAATCCCATGACCGAGGCGGGGAGAGCCGCCTCGCGCGAGTGGAGTCCCGACCACTGCCGAATCCTTTCAAGCAATCGTCCCTTCGCCGCCCGAAGAGCTCGGGCGGCGAAGGGGACGAAATGGCGCCGAAATCAGGCCTTGAAGGTCAGCAGCGGTCGCATGCGCGCCACTCGGCTCACGACCCCCGCCTGCACCTGCACATCGACCACCGGGGTGATCGGTTTGTAGGCCGCGGGGGCCTCCTCGATCATGCGCTCGGCCTTGAGCGTGATGCACTCTACGCCGTCGAGCCCGAGATCTCGGGGGCCCTTGCGGCCGACCTCGAAGCGGCTCAGGGCACGACCCGCCCCGTGCGAGGCCGAGCTCAGGTAGCGGGCGTTGCCACGGCCCACCGCGAGGTACGACGAGTGACCCATCGACCCCGGGATCAACACCGGCTGTCCTTCGTGGGCCGGCGTGGCCCCCTTGCGGTGCACGAACCGGTCCCCCTCGCGCAGCACGATGTTGTGGGGCACGTCGAAGACCAGCGGCGCCTCGAGGTCAGGCCGATAGACCTCGCGCATGCGCAGCCGAACCAGCTCGGCCAGCAGCAGGCGATTGAGGAACGCATAGTTGGCCGCGCTGTGCACCGCCCCCAAGTACTGCGTCGCATCGTCGCCGTGCAGCGCGAAGATTCCCGCCTCGGGGTGCCGGACCCCGGTCGGCCAGCGCCGCCGTGCGCGATCGATCCACGTGTTGCCGACGTGGCGGCCGACCCCGCGCGACCCGGTGTGCACCATGAACGCCACCTGCCCCCGCCGCACGCCCCACTCGAAGGCACGGCGCGGGTCGAGGATCTCGTCGACCACCTGCAGCTCGAGGAAGTGGTTGCCACCGCCCAGCGTGGCCAGGGTCGGGTCGCGCAGCCACGATCGAGAATCGTCGACCAGCGCCTCGGGAGCATGACGGGCATCCCCGAGGAAGCTGCCGAGCTCGTACACCCGCGACAGGTCATCCCATAGCTGGGTCAGCTCGCTGCGGGCGAGTGCACCGCCGCGGGCCGTGCCCTGGGATTCCAGCCACCCCACGCAGCCCTCACCAAAGAGCGCGCGCATGGCCGCGGGCGTCATGGGCAGGTCGCGGGTCCCCAACAACAGGTCGCCGCGCAGGCGCTCGACCAGCGCCTCCTTGTGTGCGGTGAAACCATCGATGTCGAGGTCGGTCACGTGCAGGCGCATGCCGCAGTTGATGTCGGTACCGATGGCCTGGGGCACGACCAGGTCGGTCGTGGTGGCCACCACCGCCCCCACCGGAACGAGGTGCCCGGCGTGGAAGTCCGGCGTCGCGCAGACCGAGCACACCTGCCCACCCTGCGGATGCCCCACGCTCGCGAAGGCCATGAGCTGGTGCAGCGCCTTGGACTCCAGCGGGAACCCAGGCGGCAGCAACAGCTCGGCGGAAGGAATGTCGGCACGGCCGGATCGGCGGATCCGGACGCCATGGGCGGTGGATTGAAGATCGAGGCCTTCGCGGGCCAGGGCCGCGAAGACGCGAGAGAGTCGCTTGGACATGATTGGCTGCTCCTGGCGACGCGCCGAGCGAGCCGGAGGCCCGCCCTCGCATCGCCCTGCTCGAGACGAAACGAAGTTCGACCCGGGTCCACCCCCGCGAAAACGCGGGAGGACACGGGGTCCACGAGCGAGGTCAGCAGCCAGCATCCCTCGCAGTCGCGCAGTATGACGCGCTCGCGAGGCGAAGCAATCAAATCTTTGTCGATTTATTTTTGGGCGGTGCGTCGCGGCGGCGTCGGCTTGCTCGAGTCGCCCCCATCGTCGAAGTCGAGCAAGGTCGACGCCCCCAGGCCCAGCACCACCCCGAAGACGGTGGCCGCCACCAGCGAGATGCGGCGCGTCCCCGGGCGCTGGAGGGCCCGCTCCAGCTCGACCAGCAGCGGCTGCATCGTGCGGTAGCGATCCTCGGGGCGATAGGCCATGGCCCGCACGATGGCCTTCCGCAGGCGTCGGGGCACCGGGCTCCGCCGCGGGAAGGGCTGCACGTCGCCGTCGAGCACCGCCTTGGCGTACTTGCCCTTGCTCCGCCCCTTGAACGGCAGCTGGCCCGTCAGCGCTTCGTACAGCGAGACCGCGAACGCGAACTGATCCGATCGAGGATCGGAAGGCATCGAGCGGATCTGTTCGGCCGGCATGTAGGCGGGAGTGCCCAGGCGGGCGCCCGCTGGGGTGAGCGTGTTGCCGCCTTCGCTCACCGGCAGGTCGTCGTTCGTGGCGCGCCGCGAGTCGTCTTCCTCGGCGCTGCGGTTGGGCTTGGTGATGGCCTTGCTCCGCGCCACCACCGGCTCCCCCGAAGGGCGAGAGCTCCGACGATCGAGGGCCGGCTTGGCCAGGCCGAAGTCGACGACCTTGGGCACGCCCTCTTCTCCGAGCAGCACGTTCTCCGGCTTGAAGTCGCGATGCACCACCCCGCGAGAGTGCGCTGCCATCAGACCGCGACCCGCGTGGAGGAAGACCTCGACGATCTCCTGCCAGGTCCGGCGCTGGCGTAGCCACTCGCGAAGCGTCTGACCATCCACCAGCTCCATGCCGATGAACGCGTCCTCGCTCACATCGTCCACGCCGACGTCGAAGACCTGCACCACATTGGAGTGACACAGGCGCGCGACCACCTGGGCTTCACGCAGCAATCGCTGCCGAGCGCGTGCACCCATGTTGTCGCTGCCTCGTAGTCGCTTGATCGCGATCATGCGATCGAGGCCGGGGTCGTAGGCGCGATAGACCTCGCCCATGCCTCCTCGACCCAGCAGATCGAGCAACACGTAGCGACCGAGCCGATGCGCGGGCGGACGTTGGGGTCCCGTGAAACGACCACTCTCCGACAACGTGCGTCGAATCAGTCGCCCCTCGGAGCCCGACCAGGATGCACGCATCCCGGAACCTGCACTTCCGTCTCCCACAACCCCGCAAAAAAGAACCTAGCAGAACACCGTCAGTGGTTTTATCAGGCCCGCCCCTACCGGTTCGCCCACGCGCAGTGACGAACACAACGGCGGCCGATGCAAGACCACGGGCGCTGTCGGACTTCCCCTCGCGTTCCCAAAACAGGAGGCGAAATGCCCCATTTCTTTCAGGCTGGGCCGCTCGCCCCGCCCGTCATTCCAACACGTGGTGAGGGTTACCCCCAAGCAGTGATGGCGCCGCGACCGGTTGTCAGGCGTCAACGACTCATCGACATGCGCTCGAAGGTGGTGGGGTCGATGTACGTAGATCGGGCCAGCACCACGACACGACGTCGGTAGAATTTTCGATCGCGTGTTTCGACCACGATGCTCGAGTCGACGTACTCGGCGGCGACCGATCGAAGTCGCGTCGACGAGTCCGATGCACGACCCCTCCGATCGATCGAACGAGCGAGCGATCGCGTCGACGATTCGGATGCACGACCCTCGAGTCGAGCACGCGACCGCGTCGACCCTTCGGATGCACGAACCTCGAGGCGAACCAGCACGTGCGACCCGAAGCGATGTCGCGCGGCTCCTGCCCTTCGTCGATTTCGTCGCTTGCGGATCCCGATCCACCGCGCTAGCTTGTGTAGCCAGTCGAACTCCTTCAGGAGTGATCTCATGGACTGCTTCCACTTCGTCTAGTCCGCTCTTTTCGAGCCGAGTCCCCCCTTTGACTCGATCGTCTCGGCGATCGCGCGATCTTCTTTTTGGTTCGCGCGCCCGAGGCCCCGGACGACGATTCACCGTCTAGAGCCCGTGTTCCCCGTTTGCGGGGGCCTCGGCCGCGGACCGGTGCGTCGACGAAGAGGCGCCATGAAATTCCATTCGAAACCCGTAGAAGAACACCAAGAAGTCCCCCTTTCCGACGACGGCCGCTGGGAGCAGCTGGTCTCCCACTGGCACGCACGACAACCCGGCGAAGCACCACGCACTGAAGGCAGCAACGCTTGCTACGTGGTCTCGGTGAGCCAATCGCCGACGGCCGAGCGCACCGAAGCTCGGCTGGCCGAGATCGCCGCGCTGGTCGAAGCCCAAGGCGATGCCGTCGTCGGCCGCGAAGTCCTGCACCGCGCCCGGCCCGATCCCCGGACCTACCTCGGGCGCGGCGCGTCGCGGCAGATTGCCCAGCGGGCCGCCGACTGCGGCGCTGACATGCTCGTCGTCGATGCCGAGCTGTCTCCCTCGCAGACCCGCAACCTCGAAGATGCCACCGCGCTGCCGATCTGTGATCGCGAAGCGGTGATCCTGAACGTGTTCCAGTGCCACGCAAAGACCCGCAAGGCTCGGATCCAGATCGAGATCGCCCACCTCCAGTATCTCCGCCCGCGGATCCGCGGGCTGGGACTGCAGATGGACCAGCAAGCGGGCGGCATCATGGCGGGACGAGGTCCCGGAGAGACGGCGTCCGAGTTGCTCGCGCGTCGGCTCGACGGGCGACTGTCCATGCTGCGCAAGGCCTTCGCTCGGCTCCAGCGGGCGGGGCAGACCCAGCGCAAGAGCCGTGACGACTGCCAACGCGTCGTGCTCGTCGGCTACACCAACGCCGGCAAGACCTCGCTGATGAACGCGCTCACCGGGGCGGGCCTGTCGGCCAAGGACATGCCCTTCGAGACCCTCGACACCACCTCGCGCTGCCTCACCCGCCACGGCGGTGACGTCGTGCTCAGCGATACCGTGGGCTTCATTCGTCGGCTCCCCACGCGGCTGCTCGAGAGCTTCGAGTCCACGCTGGCCGAGCTGTGCGAGGCGTCGGTCGTCGCGGTGGTCGTGGACGTCTCCGATCCCGAGCTGGAGATGCACCTGGAGACCACCGACGCGATGATCGCCCGACTGGGAGCCGAACGGATCCCCCGGATCGT
Source organism: Myxococcota bacterium (assembly GCA_039028615.1). Taxonomy (GTDB): domain Bacteria; phylum Myxococcota_A; class Polyangia; order Nannocystales; family Nannocystaceae; genus Paraliomyxa. Next base: position 226,137 of record JBCCHT010000008.1, read on the forward strand.
CATCTTCAACAAGCTCGATCGACTGGAGCGGGAGCCGCCGCGGGAGTTCTTTGAACGACACAGCCGCGGGTCGCCCCATGTGGTGCTCAGCTGCCACGACGAGGCCGCCACCGACCGGCTTCGGCAATCGCTCATCTCGCTCGCCCGCGCCCAGTACCGCCGGGCGCGGGTGTTCCTGCCCTACGCCGCCTCCGATGCCACGGCCAAGGCCTATGCCACTTGCCGGGTACTCGAGTCCAAGGCGACGCCCGACGGGCTCGTGCTGACCCTCGAAGGCCCGCCGCACCTCGTCGAGCAGATCCGCCAAGCGGGCAAACAAAGGCGACAGTCATGACCGCACTCCTCAACGTCAAAGGCCTCGGCCTCCTCACCATGGAGGGCCGAGCCCTGTTTCGCGACCTGCACTTGTCCCTCGGGCGGGAGCAGGTGGCCATCATCGGGCGCAACGGAGTGGGCAAGTCCACCTTGCTCGCCATGCTCGCCGGGCAGCTTCGGCCCGACGAAGGGCACGTCGAGTCGTCCGTGACGCCCTATCTCGTGCCGCAGCATCCGAGTCGGCACGAGGCGAGCACGCTGCTCGAACATTGGCAGGCTCGTGTCCTCGAAGACCCGCAGATCGATCGACGGATCGAGGGTCTGGTGCATGCACTCGGGCTCTCGCCGCTCGCCTCCATCACCGAGACCGAGGGGCTCAGCGGCGGCGAGCTGCGCAAGCTTCATCTGCTGGGGGCCGAGCTGGCGCAGCCGCGGCTGTTGCTGCTCGACGAACCCAGCGAAGACCTCGACGACCTCGGCGTGCAGTGGCTGGTGCGCTGGCTGCAGAGCTTCGAGGGCGGGCTACTCGTCGCGTCTCACGACCGGAGAATCTTGCGGGCCTTCGAGCACTTCTTCGTCGTGGCCGAGTCGGGGTGTCGATACCTGGCGGGGCCCTTCGACGAACTCGAGCGTACGCTGGAGCGAGAAGCCGAGGAGCAGCAGCGACAATACGCCCGCAACCTCTCCACGCTGGCCGCGGCCGAGCGACATCACGAGACGGTCTGTCGCAGGCGGGCCCGCAAGAAGAACGTGGGACGGCTCCACGAACTCGCTCGCTGCACCCCGCGATCGCGACTCAACGGCAAGCGCAGCTATGCCCAGCAGAGCCAGGCCAGGGCGGCCAAGATCCGGGAGGCCCGGATCAGCGCCGCGCGAGGCTGGGCCAAGGCGACCCGACGGGCCCTCGCCGTCACCCTCCCGCTGGAGCTGCCCACCCCCGAGGTCGGCGTCGGCGATGGGACGCCCGTGATCGAGCTGCGCGACGTGGGACTCGCAATCGACGGTCAGCCCCTGTGCGAGGGACTGAATGCGGAGCTACGGCGAGAGCGGGTGGCCGTGGTGGGTCCCAACGGTGCGGGGAAGACCAGCGTGCTGCAGGTCATGCTCGGCGAGCGTACGCCCACCACGGGCGCAGCTCGGTGTCGTCGGGCGCGGATCGGGTCCATTGCGCAAGGGGCCACCGACTGGATGAGCGACGACTCCCTGGTCGAGTGCCTGGCCGCGCAGCGTCCTGAAGCATCGCTCGACGCCATTGCCCGCACGCTACTGCTGCATCGGTTCCCGCTCGCCCTCGCGCAACGGCCTCTGCGCTCGCTCAGCCCCGGAGAGCGAGTCCGAGCCGCGCTCCTGTGCCTGTTCGAGCGGGGGGCAGAGATCGAGTCGCTGGTGCTCGACGAGCCCACCCACAGCCTGGACATCGTGGGCGCGCGGGCGCTGGCCTCCGCCCTCGCGGCCTGGCCCGGGGGGTTGGTGGTGGCCAGCCATGATCGCGAGCTGCTCGAGGCGATCGGCATCGACCGCACGATCACGCTCGAGTCGACTCACCGTTCGCGGGCCGCGGCCAGGTGATGGCCCTGGGTGCGACGCTCTCGCCACGCCCGGGTCAGCTCGGCCTCGGCGTCGGCGGGGGCGCGCACGCTCCACCCTTCGCGGTCCTCCCATAGGCCGAAGCGCTCGAGGGTGCGCACCGCATCGGGGGCGTCGAAGTCGACCTCGACATCGAAGCACTCGGCCAGCCACGCCGCAGCCGTCTCCGCCAGGCTGGACTCGTCGTGGACCTCGCCCCCGCGGATCAACGCATACGCGAGCAACGACTCCTTGAGTTCCTCGTGCCCGATGTTGGCGATCAGCCGATCGAGCACGCCCGAGCCGTTGGCCACGTTCTGGTAGTAAAGGTGATGCGTCATCTGAGATAGGCGCACGTGCTTGGCTCGGCGGTACCCGAGGATCGATCGCACCGACAGCCCGCCCAGCGCCGCGACGGCCAGCCACATGAACTGGGTCGCGGCCACCGTGGTCTCGAACATGCGCAGCAGCAGGCCTCCCATCGCGCCCAGGCTGCCGCCGAACACCTTGAAGCGATCGAAGGGGCTCATCGCCACTTCCGCGTGGGGGAGCAGGGCCTCCACGTCGGCCACCGGAATCTCGCGAAAGAGCTTGAGGTTGAGGTCCTCTTCGCCCTGCGCCTGAAAGACCACCGCCAAGCGTCGGTACAGTTCGATCTCGTGCTCGCGGCCCTTGATCGGTCGCCGCAGGCTGCGGATTGCACGGTGGGTCGTCGTGCGGCCGCGGACCCATAGGTCGATCCACTGCAGGCGATCGGGATTGACCCGGATGCGGATGCCGTGCGAACTCGCGGCCCCGACCGCCGCTTCCATCTGGACCTCGTCGAGCCGCTCGTAGTTGGCCTTGTCGAGCACGTAGGCCAGGAGGTGTCGGAGCTCCGCCGCCCGTTCGCTCAGCTGCTCGGGGTCGCCGACCAGCAGCGTGTCACGGGCCGGGTTGTGGGGATCGTAAGCGCGCTCGAGGCCGCGGCGCAGCGCCTCGATCTCCTGCCCCACCACACCCTCGAGACCTTCGCTCACCGCCTGCAGCTCGTCCGGCGTGCAGCCGAAACGATCGGCGTCGTCGATCAGCGCCGACAGCAGGTCGTCGGGGCGAACCGGGATGTACCGATCGTCGGGGAGCTCCACCCCCATGCGGGACACGGGGGTGGGAACGCGGCGGGCGAGGACCTTGCTCATGCAGGCGCAGGCAGTTTACCCGCGGATTCCCGAGATCACCTCTGCCACCGCGCTCGTGTCTCGGATCCAGCGCATGCTCCAATACACGACCGTATCGACGTCCAGCCCGCGTGTGGCCTCGATGGTGGCCCCCATCGCCGACTCGATGGACGGATGCCCGGGAACCCCCGACTGCTTGTACGCCGCCAGCCCCATCACGATGGGCTTTTTGAACGACTTCGCCCAGCGATCGTAGAAGCGGCGCGGGGCGGTCTCCGGCTTGAGCCCGCTGCCCGACGTCACATACACCTGCGGCACCGCGTACTCGCAGAGCGCCGCCAGCGGCCCCAGCTTCGCCACCGGGGCGAACCCGATGCCCGTGATGCCCATCGGGCACGACAGGCTCGCGAACTTCTGGCCGATCAGGGTCGCCGCCGCGCGGTGGGTCATCGCGTTGCGGGCCTGGTTCCAGGGCTCCTCCGCGTCCCACATCAGGGAAGCGGCGCCCGTGTCCTTGCACAGCGGGATCAGGATCTCCGCCGCCCCCTCGATGTAGCTCTCGAAGGGCATCACCCAGCTCATCAAGTGGACCTCGATGTTCTTCGCTGCCGCCGCGTTGGCCAGCGCCACGATCTTCTTGCGATCGAAGATGTCGAAGGGCTTGTCCGTGCGCCACTTCGAGTGATCGTTGATCACGATATCGATCCGGTTGATCCCCTTCGACGCCGCAAAGTTCACCGTGTCCCGGGGCTTCTTGAGCGCCCGCGGCCCGCACCAAGCCCCCACCGTCTTGATCGACTGGGCCGTCTGCAGGTTCGTCGCCTCGTCGTGGATCGCCATGATCTCCCACGCCGGGGCGCCCTTTTTTGTGCGATCGGCCGCGTACGCCTGCACTGCCGCCAACGTCTTGCGGCCGAAGTGACCGTCGACTCCGACGGGGTAGCCCAGCTGTCGGAGGCTTCGTTGCAGCGCCGAGACCTGCGGCCCTCGGTCTCCCAGTTGCAGTGATTTCATCGCTCGCTCCTCTTCAACGTCACAATAGGCCCCCGGTCGTGACATTGGCAAACCGGCCGCATACGGCCCCCGCCCAGCCATGGCATCCTCGGCCCGTGCCTCCCATGCGCCTGTTCGGAACCGTCACCTCGCCCTACGTCCGCCGCGTACGGATCGTCGCCCAAGAGCTCGGCCTCGCGCACGAACTCATCAATACCGCCGACGACGATGGCCAGGCCGCCATGCGGGCTCTCAACCCCCTATGGAAGATTCCGACCGCCCAGCTCGGCGATCAGACCGTGTTCGACTCCGAGGTCATCAACGAGCACCTCATGCGAACCCACGGCCCCGGCCCCCTGGCCTCCTTCGACCCCGCCGACCTCGAAGCCCGCAACGTCATCACCGTCGTCGATGGTGCCCTCGATGCTCTGATCAACACCTTCTATCTCGGCAAGGATGGGGTCACCGGGGAGCAGGCGAGCTACGTGGCCAAGCATCACGGGCGGGCTCGTGCCTCGATGGAGTGGTTGGATGCGCGGGTCGATGGGGCGTGGCTGAGCTCGGCCAAGGCGTTCGGGGTGGTGGAGATTGCCGTGTGCACCGCGCTCGAGTGGATGCGGTTTCGGGATGCGTATCCCGTGGGGGACCATGCGAAGTTGGTCGGGTTGATGGAGCATCATGCGGGGCGGGAGAGCCTGGTGGCGACTCGGCCGCCTGCGGGGTGACGGGGGCGTAGCGGCGTGTGGGGGCGGTTTCGCGGGTTGCGGGGCGCCCGGCCGGAGGCGTGGTAGGTTGGGGTCGGCGGGATGATCTCGAAGACTCTGGCGTTGATCTTCATCGGGGCGGTGGCCGGGCGGGTGTTTCTGCGGCCTCAGCTGAAGGAGCTGGGGCGGTGGTTTAGTCATTTTGTGGATGTGGCGTTGGTGGTGATTGCGGTGGTTTATGGGGTGCAGCTGGTGATGATGCTGAGCCGCACCTGGTGAAGCGTGATGAACCACCGAGGGTGATCTTTCACCGGTCGTACCTGACCGAGGGTAATCTCCTAGCCACCCCATAACCTGTGTGGCCCGCAGACGAATCAGCCATCGTTGACCTCTCCCTCGAGCTGGACGTTGGGACTTTCTGCCCGCCAACCCACGGGGAAACTTGAATCAGACGTGAAATCGTCCATCCGACACCCGAGCGATCGCAACGAAACCAATGCAAGCAGGCGAGCCAAGGCCCGCCCACGCTTCCCCAAAACTTCCGATTCTACGGAGGAGCCTCGCAAGGCACTCCAAACTCGATGCGGAGCTTGTAGGTGCCATACGGAAACACGACATCACGCTCGTCCGCACTAAACCGCTTCCGCGCCGACCGGTAGTCCTCCTCGAACTTCTGGTTGCGCTGGATCGCTTCGACCCTCGCCCAACGAGTCCGACCAGCCACCCGAGGCCGCATCCCTTTCCGAGGCGCACGCGTACTCGGAGAGTCGGTCGTCCTTTGCCGAAGCACGCGCTTCATCCCGAGAAACGCCCCACCCTCTTTGCGAATCCGCCGGGCGTTCGTCATCTCCCGACTTCGAACAACACGCCGAATCTCGCGGCGAAGCCCGCCATCATCCAGCTCTGGACGGGTCGCAGCGGGCCGCGTCAACACCACGGAGACTTCGTCCGGCATCTCGTCCGAGAAGAAATGATCCGGTCGCCGAAATCGTCGCTCGCGACCGTACTCCCAACTCCAGCTACACAGCCCCTCATAGTCCTTCGCATACCTCACCAAGCCCGCTTCATTCGCATTGCACAGCGTGTACACACACTTGTCGAAGATGTCCTCGCCTTCGCAAAGTGCAGGAGCGCAGTAGGGCTCGACCGACCACAGAGCCTCCCACCGCCCTTGGGCTGCATTGAGCGTGCGAGCCACCAAGCTGTTGAAATCCCGCATGAATGCCGGCAGCTCGCCGAGCGGATCGGTCAGGACCAGGTGGTAGTGGTTGCTGAGGAAGATGAACTCGTGCAGCTCGATGCTGAACTTCTCACGCACGTAACCCAGGCAATACGCGAGAATCCAACGCGTCTCCGGGGTCGGGAGTAGGAAGAACATCCGATACATGGTTCGGCGCTGAACCATGACGGATTGGCCTTCGACGACGCGGCGCGGGCAGGTCACGAGCAGCTTATCGACCGACCTCCCTCCACCGTTGCGTCAACGGGGAGGAACCAAAAAACGGCGCTTTGGTGCCAGCCCAAAGCGCCGTCATTCTCCTTGGATTCGTTACCCTCGGTCAGGATCCCCCAGCCCCTCCTTGGATTCGTTACCCTCGGTCAGGATCCCCTACGAACAGCCTACGCCGTAGGCTCATCCACCTTCACCGGATACTTCCGCACCCACCCCAGCGCCTTCAGACACCGAGACCCCCACAGCAACACCGGCATCAACACCACCCCACCCAGCGGCACGAGCAGCATATCCATCGCCGTAATGTTCCCATTATCCACATCCACCCCCGGCAGCACATGCTCGAGCGCGATGTACCGCACCAGGAACGCAAACCCAACCGGGAACAACAACACCGCCACGGTAGCCAGCGACCCGAGGCTCCAGAACGACTTGTACCGAGCAAAGGGCTGCCCCCAGTGGAAGCGTGCGCGCAGGATCTTCCGCATGGTGCCGATGAAGAACACCATCGAGAGGATGTAGATCGCGATGCACCCGACGAGCAGCATGATCGCCCCCCCGAGCGAGGCGTAGAGCACGAAGCCCGACGCCTCGGTGAGGAGGATGTACATGACGGTCATGAACGAGAAGCTCATCAACACCTCGATGAGCGGCTCGACGGCGAGTGACAGGAACACGCCCACCAACAGCAGGAACGCGACCATCACGAGCAAAAAGGGACCCACGAGCTTGAGCTCGGCGAAGATGGTCGCCTTCGCCCCCGCCACCATGTCGGCGTCACCCCCCTGCGCGGCCTTGGCCGGCGCCGTGGCGATGTTCACCAGCGTCTCCCGCAGCGGGATCATGTAGAGCACGACCGCGAGCAGGGACATGAATAGGGGCACGTAGCCCATGATCCAGTCGACGTTGCGATAGAACCCAAAGACGGTCTTGAAGTTCTTGATGTGGTCCTGGAGCATCGCGGCGTTCTTCGCCAGGGGGCGAAGCTCGGGCTCCTTGAGCTGGTCGACCCAGTGCTCGGCGACGAAGGCCGAGAACGCGAGGTGACGGGCATCCTCGTCGACGCCCGAGGCCTCGAGCACGGTGCGCAGCGGCGTCTTGATGAAGTCGAGCCGCTCGCGGCTCATGGCGCTGAGGTCCTCGACGTACTGGTCCTTCTCGAGGACGTCGAAGACACCATTGGCGACGACCATCTTCGGGCTGGTCGACTGTGTCGCCACCTTGCCCTGGACGGTCCGCATCACGAGCAACGTGCCGCCCAGCAGCGCGACGGTGACCGCGAAGGTGACCGCCGCGATGATGCTGGCCTTCCACAGCTGCGCGCTACGGTCGGGATACTGCTTGGTGAGCCGCAGCGGCATGAGCAGCACGATGATCGAGCCGATGCCGCCAAAGATCGCCAGGATGATCAGGATGATGCGGAAGCTCCGCGCCTGCGCGGCCTCTTCCTTCTTCTGCAAGACATCGATGACCTTGGTCCGCGCGAGCCCGAGCCACGCCCGCAGTCGCTCCTTGGAGATGTAGGCGGGGTTCGAGACCGGGTCCGTGTGCGAGGCCTCGGACATGCAGTCGACCATGTCCTGCAGGCCGCTGGCGTCCGTCATGTTGTCGAGCTCGGGATGGTCCTCGATGCACGAGGTGGACAAGGTCTGGATCGAGTGCAGCGGCATGGTCAGGAACATGCCGATGAGCAGCTCGCCGTTGGCCTCGATCTCCTCGTCGGTCATGGGGTTGCCCGACTCGGTCAGCTCGGTTTGGATCTCCTGGAGCATCTCCCCGGAGATCATGCCGAAGGCCTCGAGGAACGCGTTGACGAGCTCGTTCTCGCCCAGGCACTCGTACAGCGCGTCCTGCTCCTGCTGGGGGCAGGCCTCGCGCATGGCCTTGATGTCCTCGACCGACAGCAGCGACATGAGGCCGCGGAACTCGACGTAGAGGTCGGGACCGAAGACGGCTTTCTTGTCCTTCTGAATCCCGAGGTAGACCTCGGTGACTTCGTCGTTGGTGACGAGGCAGCTGCTGAGGGTCTCTTCGACCTCCATGCACTCCTCGCTCTCGAGGCCGTTGTTGAAGGCACACTCGGCCCAGGTGCCCCCCTCCTCTTCACAGTTGGAGGCGAGACCGTCGAGCTGCTCGGGCGTCATGCGGTTGGGCAGCTCTTGATCCATGTAGGTCAGGATCGAGGCGACGACGGCCCGGGTGTGAAGCGTGTCGAGCAGCTCGGTGACCTCCTCGGTGTCGAGACACTCGATGGTGGCCTCGAGGTCCTCCTGCGGGCAGGCCTCGAGCAGCGCCTGGTAGTCCTTGGGACGAAGGAAGGTGGTGATGACCTTGGGCAGGGCGTCGAGCACCTCTTTGGGCAGCAGCGCGAGCGCCTCTTCGGGGTAGTCGATCTCGCCCCCCTCCCCACCAGCACCAGCACCAGCACCCGCACCCGCTTCGGCCTCGGCGAGCAGCTCGGGGTTCTCGACGACCTCGGTAATGCAGGCGGCCGTGTCCTCGGCCCCTTCGCATGCGTTGGCCAGCGCCTGCAGACCCTCGTTGGTCTGAGACAGCAACAGATCCGCGTGCTGCTCGACGGCCGGGGCGCCGAAGATCTCATTCAGCGACTCCAGCACGTGGTTGGTCACCGCCCCGATCACCTCGGTCGCGTCGGCATCCGCCTGCAGGCAGCCAGCGAGCGCCTCGAGATCCTGCTGCGGGCAACGTTCCTCCAGGAACTCCCGGTCCTCGTCGGCGATCGCAGAGTCGACCCCGGGCCCGAGGAGCTGAGCCAGCGGGCTTGCCGCGTCTTCGGGTTGGGCACTCGCGGTGCCGACGAAGGAACACAGGACCGCGATGAACGCGAACCAGCTGGCGACGAAGCCGCGAAACGTCGTACCGCGACCGCGCCGGGTCGCGAGGGAGGAGTCACTGACTGGTTCTGAGCGCCAAATCTTCGGAATCACTGACATTGTGGGACTTTCTTCGCGGAAACCAACCAACGTCGTGCCCCTGACGTCGCGGCCACCGCAGCGAAAATACCGACCTGGGCCGGATCCATTCAAACCGCGCCGAGAAAACGAACGTCCCAGTTTCGGTCACCTCACGACCCAATCTGAACGTCCGGGGCGACTTCGCCCCACCCGGCCGCGCGCGTGTAGGCACGCGGTGTACCTAGGCGTCCATCGACCCCGAAAAACCCCGTTTAGACGCCTTGGCCTTTGTCCAGAGCCCCGCGATCGCGCAGCTGTTTTTGCTCGCTGTATCGCACGGTCAGCGCGTCGGCTCGGTCCCGCATCAGCAGGGTGATGCGGAACAGCTCTTCGCAGACGTCGACGACCCGATCCCGCAGGCTCGAGGGCTTCATGCGGCCGTCGTCGTCGAACTCCTGCCAGGCCTTGGGCACCGAGGACTGGTTGGGAATGGTGAACATCCGCATCCACCGACCCAGGATGCGCAGCTGATTGACGGCGTTGAAGGACTGGGAACCACCGCTGACCTCCATGACGGCCACGGTCCGCCCCTGGGTCGGTCGCACGGCACCGTCGGACAGCGGCAGCCAGTCGATCTGGTTCTTGAACGCGGCGGTCATGCTGCCGTGCTGCTCGGGCGAGATCCACACGTGCCCCTCGGACCAGATCGAGGCCTGGCGCAGCGCGACCACGGCGGGGTGATCGTTGGAGGTCCGATCGAAGACGGGCAGCGCGTGCGGATCGAAGACCCGTACCTCCGCGCCGAAGTGGGTCAACACGCGCTCGACCTCTCGCGCGAGCTTGCGGCTGAAGCTGGTCTCCCGCAACGAGCCGTAGAGCACGAGGATCCGAGGCGCGTGGGTGCTGCCCGTGATCCCCAGCGCCTCCATGACCGAGGCGACCGAGTGCGACGGCAAGTCGTCTTCGATGAAGCTCATGACCGGGACCTTCGCCGCGCGAGGCCCGGGAATCAAGAGCGCCCGCTCACTGGGAGATGCAGTACAGGCGCGGCGCCGCGCTGCACGGCAGGGGCACCGAGGTATCCAGCCACAGATCGTTGGAAGTGGGCAGGCCTACCGTGCCCAGGACCGAGACTTCGTCCGAGGTCCAGCCGTCGCAGTCGTCGGACATCGAGCCCGTCCACGCGAGATCTTGCACGGGTACGAGCATGCCCGACTCGTCGTAGCCGGGCAGCGCCTGCAGAGTGCCGGACAGCAGCTCCGCCTGGTCGAGCGCGAGCGTCTCTCCCACCGTGTTGACGACTTCGCCGAGCACGTCGATGCGAGCGGACAGCGGCGTCCCGGCATCAGCGAGCACCGCCACCCAGGGCACGTTCCTCACGCCAACCCCGAGCCCTTCGCACAAGGCGTCGGCCCCGGCCAGGCTGCCGATCTCCATCGCCGACCAGTCCATGGAGGTGGTGAACAGGATATGGGCCGGGCCACTCGTGCCGCTGCTACTGCTCTCCTCGCCCGCAGTGGTGCCGCTGCTGCTCTCGTCCCCCGAGGTCGTCGACAGCTCATCGCCCCCCGACGAGGTCGAGTCGGCCATGGACGTCGTGGGCGAGGTCGTGGCCGTGGTCGTCGAGGTCGTGCCCGGCTCGAAGGGCTCGCACACGCCTTGGCTGCACACGAGCCCCGGGCTGCAGGTGCCGTTGGGGAAGCACGCACAATCCAGCGAGCCCTGATCGCACGCACCCGTGGTGAGCGTCTCGTTCGTTTCGTTGCCGCTGGTGCTGGTCACCGGGGCGGTGTCTTCGAAGCAGCCGCTGGCCGTGACGAGGCCGAGCCCGGCCAGGAGATAAGCTAAGCGCACCGCAGGACTATAACGCGCTGCCGCCGATCCGCGCGTGGCGCAACTCCCCGAGCCGCGAGCGGCCGAACCTCGGCCACCTACCGCGAAAATACGAGCCGTTGTGGTCCGTAGCGCAAAATACCGGTGCACGAGACTGTCAGCCCTGGAGCATGGGAACGTTGAACCGGCCATGCTGGTTCCCTCGCACTGGCAATCCCTTCCCCCCGTGTCGGGCGTGCGTGTCGATCGCTACGCGCAGCCGGGCCTGGTGGTGGGTCGATTCCGCTGCGAAGCCGCGTCGCCTCAGTGGCACGCCGACAACGCGATCGGCCCCGCCCACCTGGTGGTGATTCCCCGACGCGCGGTCGAGATCTGCCAACAGGGTCGCACGCGGGTATTGGCCAGCCCGGTCCGGGCGACCTTCTACCACGCGCACCAGTCCTACACGCGCGGCCTGGTCGACCCGCACGGCGACGAGTGCACGTACTTCGGGCTCTCCGCACCGCAGTGGTCCGCGATGGTGCACGAGATTCGAGGCACCACCGACATCGATCCGGACGCGCCCTTCGACTTCGGCAGCGGGCCCATCGATCCCACTACGTGGCTTCGCCATCGCGACGTGCTCGCGCTGCTCGACGACCCCGCCCCGCTGTCCCCCGATCGCATCCTCGAAGAGGCGAGCGAGCTAGTCTTCGGGCTGCTGTCAGCCGCGATCGAAGCGGCTGGCCATCGGCGCCACCGGCCGAACAACGCGGCCCGAGCTCGCCGACTCGAGCTGAGCCTGGCCGTCGAGGCGTTGCTGCTGGAGAACTTCCGCGAGCCGCTTTCGTTGTCGGACATCGCCGAGCGCGTGGGCGCGTCGCCGTTCCATATGGCCCGGGTCTTCCGCGAGCACACCGGGCGCAGCATCCACGCCGTCCGCCACACGCTGCGGCTGCACGCGTTGTTGCAGCGCGTCGGCGAGCCCGGACTTCGCCTGGCCGACTTGGCCCTGGAGCTCGGTTTTTCGAGTCACGCCCATCTCACCGACCAGTGCCGCAAGGCCTTTGGGTGCACGCCTACGGCCCTGCGCCGCGACCCCTCCCGGTTGCGGCAATGTCGCGGTCGGCTGACGAAAACCACGAGCACGATCGTGGAAGCGGCCACAGGCAAGCAGAGCCTAGTGTCGCGTCGATGAGCCGAGCTCGACTTCGTCCGTCGATCCTTGCCCTGATCTTCGGTGTCGGGCTCCTACCCGGGGCGGTCGACGCCGCCCCGGGTGATTTCGTCGAAGACGACGTGCAGCTGCTGTGGCAGGCCCAAGGAGAGCCGGGCTCGCAGTTCGGGTGGGCGGTGGCCGAGCTCCCCGACATCGATGGCGACGGCGCTTTGGCGGCGGTAGTCGGCGCGCCCGCCCACGACGAAGGAGACGGCCCCGCCGGTCTGCTCGTGGTGCTCTCCGGTCGCACGGGAGACGAGCTGTTTCGGTTCAACGGGGCCCCGGGTGCGTCGTTGGGCTACGCGATGTCCGACGCGGGCGACGTCGATGGGGACGGCCTGCACGACATCGCAGTGGGCGCTCCGGCCGAAGCCTCGACGGGCCGGGTCTATGTCTACTCCGGCCTCGACGGCCAGACGCTGCTGACCCTCGACGGCGAAGAGGCCGGGGACTTTTTCGGTGCGGCGCTGGCCGGACCCGGCGACATCGATGGCGACGGCTACGACGACGTCCTGGTGGGCGCGCCTCGAGCCACGCCAACCGGGCGCGCGTACGTGATCTCGGGCGAGGACGGCTCGACGCTGCTGACCCTCGATGGCCCCGCGCCGGGCCTGCGCTTCGGCAGCGCCACCGCGCCGGTCGGCGACCTGAACGGGGATGAGGTCCCCGACCTGTTCGTGGGCGATCGCGACGCCGGTAAGGACTCGTCCGGTCGCGCCTACGTGCTGTCGGGCGCCAACGGAAGCATGCTGTTCACCCTCGCGGGCGGCAAGGACAGCCGCGACTTCGGGTGGTTCTTCGTCGCGACCATCGGGGATGCCTCGGGCGATGGCATCCCCGATCTGTACGTCGGAGACTTCGCGTCGGTCGCGGGGGGCAACAACAGCGGGCACCTGCACCTGTACTCGGGCGCCGACGGAAGCGAGCTGCTGAACGTGGTCGGCGCGGGGGCGGGCCAGGGCCTCGGACCCGGCCGGGGCGCGGGGGATGTCGATGGCGACGGTCGACCCGACATCGCGGGCGGCTCCTACATCTCGAGTGACGGCGCCCCGCAGGCGGGCAAGATCAACCTGTTCAGCGGGACCGACGGCACGATCCTACGCACGATCACCAGCCTCGAGCCGGGTGAGCAGCTGGGCTTCGACGCGGTGGGTATGGGCGACGTGGACGGCGACGGTCGAGTCGACCTGCTCGCGGCCGCGGCCAACGGCAACGCGGTCTACCTCGTCGCGGGCACGCTGCCCAAAGCCCCGCCGCCGCCCCCCGGCGGCACGACCACGGGAGCGGGCGACGAGTCCTCGGGCGGGGGCGCGAACGAAGGTGATGACACCAGCACGCCAGGGAACTCGACCGAAGTCGACTCCGAGCCGGGCGAAGGCGGCGGAGGACTCACCACCAGCCCCGCCGCCGACCCCGAAGAAGCCTCCGGCTGCAGCTGCAGCGCGTCGACGCCCTTCGAAAGCCCGTGGCCGGGCGTCGGCCTGGGCCTGCTGGTCACCGTGCTGCTCGTCACCCGCCGCGTTCGAGGGTGAGCGCTACCAGCCGCAGCCCACGGCGAAGAAGTCCTCCTTCGCCTGATCGAGGGCCTCGATCCACGCCGTCCACCAGTCGCGGGCGCGCATGACGAAGTCCGCGACCTCGGGATCGGCCATCGCCGCCGCCTCCATGGCGCTGCTGTCGAGATCGATGGTGCCGGTCGCATTGCCGAGCCCGGGGATCCGGTTGGCCAAGCGGGGATAGTCGGGCAGCTCGGCCCACTCGTCGCTCATGTCCTGGGGCAGCAGCCCGGGCAGGTCGGACCAGGCCTCGATCCACGTCATCTCCCCCGCGTCGTTGAAGGTGAACTCCTCGTAGATCGGGCAGGGCCCTTCTTCGTACTCGAACACCACATAGCAGCGCGCGAAGGGCTGGACCTCGAAGAACCGACAGTCGCGAATGGGCACCGTGGAGGGATCGATGGCCCGTAGGGTCTCGGCGGTATCGATGAGCGCGTTGTCGCCGTAACCGGTCAGCAGGAGCCACGGCGGCCACTCCCAGCGCGCGACCTGGGGGTGATAGTTGGGCACGCTGTCTCGCGGCGCATCGATGTCCAGCGTGTCGAAGTAGGCCTCGGCCTCCGCCACGTAGTACTCGGGCGGCATGGTCGGCTGCAGGCAGGCCGCGGTCGCGCCTTCGGTGCCCGGATCGACGCAACCCGGCGGCAGCTCGACCTCACCGCTGCTGGCCCCGCCCCCCGACGAGTCCGCGGGCGCGTCACCACTGCTGGTCTCCGTCGCGCCTCCATCGTCGGTGGCACTGGTGGTCTCGGCCTGCGGTGCTGCGTCATCGCTCGGGCACGCGGCCAGGGCCGCAGCCGTCAGCAGCCCGAGCGCAGTACGAATCGTCGTGGGACAGGCGCGTGACACCGCTCCACCATAACGCCAGTGACTCGCACAAAACCACTCGCCGCCGCCCTCGAGCCGTGAGCGAGCGAGGGCTCGAGAGGACCTCGTTCAGCGACGCTTCTCGGAGATCTTCCGACCATGCATGACACGGCGCTTGGTCGTGCGCTTGAGCTTGTCGTCTCGCCGCACCCGAAGTCGCGCCCGATGACCGGCGCGCACCCGGTAGCTCTTGCCCTCGATGGCCACCTCCAGCTCACCGCGTTCGTTCCGCGTCCCGTGCAGTCGATAGACATCCTGCGGGTGCGTGCCCTCTTCTTCGGGGCCGAGGTTGAAGGTGATCGAAGTGCCTTCTTCGAAGCTGATGTCGATCGACTTTTCGTCCCACTTCACCGCCACGCCGGGCGTTCCCTGACGAATGACGATCTGCTCGATGTACCGCCCGCGGCGAACTCGAATGCGCCCGTGGGCGAGGCTGTCGTCGCGGGACGTCACCTCGCGTTGCAGCACCAGGCGATCGGAGACGAAGTACTGGAGCTCGGCGGGGGAGCGTCGGGGAGGCCGTGCATCTGCCTGCAGTCCGGGCAGCGTGGAGTCGTGGTGCGCCACGATCCCCAGCTCATACGCCTCTCGCATCGGCTGGGTGAACCAGACCTTCTGCGCGCATCCACTGCACGCTACGGCCACCGCCAACCCGAGCCACCGTTGGTTTCGACGATCTCTTCCATCCATTCGATTATTCAAACTAAGTGGAGCAACTGTCGCTCTCAAGTGGCGGAGCGCACGGTGCCGGGTCGTGGTGACGCCGCGCACTCCCACCGTGGATCCACGCGGGGGGATTCCCCCTCGAAGCGGCCCCGCGGGATGTTATGCAGCCGACATGACCACCGCTCGAGGCATCGTCCAGCTTCGCGTCCGAACCAATGCGCCGCGACACGAAGCCATCCCGGCCATCACCGAGGCGATGACCGAGAGCGGCATCCTGCTGGAGGACTTCCAAGAGTTCTCCAACACGATGATCACCTACCGCTTCGAGATCGACCAAGCCGAGGTCCCGGTCTTGCGCGAGCGCTTGGTCGCCGCGGACTTCGTGCTCGAGGATGTCCCCGAGGACGATCGCGACGACGAAGCCGTCTCACCCGACGACGATGGTTTCGTCCGAGCAACTCTCCAACTGACTTTTCCCAACGAAGATGGTGACCGCCGCAATCCCAACCCGGACCTCGGCTAGCCTCGAGCTCTTCTACGAAGCGCGACGGTAGCGAGCGGCACAGCAGCGAGCCATGTCGTCGGCGACGAGACGCCGAGCGGCCGCGGCCAGCTTGCCTCGCAATCGCTGGCGACGTTTGTAGAGCGCGGCGGCACTGCTACCGAGACGAGGGGCGAGCTCGCATACCGGAGCTTCACCGAGGGCCATGTCGCGCAGCAAGATGTGATCGAATTGGTCGAGCCGAGGCGCAGCGAGATCGACGATGCGATAGACGAGCTGGCGATGCTCGAAGCTCGAGGTCCCGCCATGAGAGACCGGCTCGGGTAGGCCACGCTGCTGGGCGATTTCCCGCGAGCGTCGCTGGCGACCGGCCCACATGCTCATGATTCGCCAGGCCTGCTGCCACGCGACCATCCGCAGGAACGGGCCGAAGGAGCCGCGCTCGGGATCGAAGGTACGAAGCCGACGACAGGTGTCGTCGAGCAGCCAGCACCAGACTTCCTGGGCCAGCTCGCCGGCATCATCGTGGGAGCAGGCGCGACCGGCGACCTGCCGGGCGATACGAAGGACTTGGGGTTGATAGTGGTGGCAAAGGCGGCTCAAGGCGGCCGAATCGCCGCTCAATGCATTCTGGACGGTGGTGGAGTCCAGATCCGAGTTGGAAGGGGGCGTCATTACAAAGGCGTTGTCGACCTCCTTCGAAAATCGTTGCGTGCGGAAACCGCGCGAAACGTAACTTTCTTTTCGAGCACCCCGTACCCATCGGCTCAGTGACCGAAGCCATTGGCCGGGGTGCTCCTGCAGACCCCGCGCTCAGGGATTGATCACCCACGCCTCGTGGGTGTCGACGGCGCCGAAGGCCTCGGTCGTGGCGCCGCCGGGGATGAACACGATCTCACCCAACACCGCCGCACCCGTCCCATGGCGAGGGGTCGGCATCGGGTCGAGCACCGTCCAGCCCACGTCCGGCTCGAACACTTCCCAACTCTCGAACACTCCCGTCGCCGCGCCGGCGTTGCCCTCGCCTCCTGCCACGAACAACTGTCGACCTCGAACCGCACCCGCTTGTCCCCCACGCGAAGTCGGCATGGGCGGACCCTCGCTCCACTCGTCGTTGGCCGGATCGTAAATGAACAGACGATCGCTATGGCCTTCGATGGTGCCGTCACGCCCGCCCGCGACATAGACGAGGTCACCGATCGCTCCGGCCACCATGTGATCGCGCGGCTGCGGCAAGTCGGCCATCGGCAACCATAGGTCCGCCGTGCAATCGTAGGCCCACGCGTTGGTCACCGCCGTGCCTTCGCGCAGCCCTCCGATCACGAAGATCGTCTGGTCGATCACCGCCATGCCACTGGCGCCGCGCTCGGTCCCGACCGGCATGGGTGTCGTCTCGGTCCACGTGTCCGCACTCGGGTCGTACGCGAAAGCGCGACCGTCGACCGCAAAGTCGAAACCCGTCAGAAAGCCCACGACATGGATACGCCCGTCGACCACCGCCGCGTTGGGATGGTGCATCGGCACGGGAAGCTCTGCGACATTTCGCCACGCTTCCATCGTTGGATCGTAGGCTTCGACCGCCGCCGAGATGGATAGATCTTCGGCGATTCCACCCAGCACATAGACCTCGCCTTCGAGCGCTACGACGGACGTTTCTTGTCGAGGACCACCCGCGACAGGAGCGAACGTGACCCACTGACCGTCGACGCTCGACGGCCCACCGCTGCTCTCCGAGCCCGTCTCGTCGATTGCCTCTGTCGTGCCGTCTGTGGTCGTTGACGAGCCTTCCGTCGTCTCGCTCGTCGTCGTTCCCGTGCTCGTAGATCCGCCCGCGGGAGCGCCGTCGTCCGAGCCGCAGGCCGCAACGATGAGTCCCCCGATCACACATGAAAGAAGGTTCGTCGTCGGTCGCGAAGACCGGGTGGCTCCTGTGAAGGTCTCGTTCATGGAATCGTCCTCACCGTGAAAAAGCTACCGTAACCAAGGTCGGCTCTCTGCATAAGCCCCGAAGCGCGGCGCGTTCACACGCCGCTCGCGAGAGGTACTGGCTGATGCACACACGCTTGATGATCATGTTGTCCTTGGTTTGCGCTTCGAGCCCGGCGATGACCGGCTGCGTCATTGATGGCGGAGACGGCGCTGAGGGAGATAGCTCGGGCGGACAAGACGAGACTTCCACCACCGGTGATGCCACCCCCGCGGACGCGGGCGACGAGACCGCCGGAGACGAGACCGCCGGAGACGAGACCGCCGTCGCCACCGATGGCGACACCGACGGAGAGACCGAAGGTGAGACCGAAGGCGACACCGAAGGCGTCGAGACCGAGACCTTCCGCGTCACCATCACCAACGCGACTCGCTACCTGTCGACCACGGTGTTCAACACCCCGGTCGGCGGCAAGAACCCCGCCCCGCTGGTCAACGTCGGCGACTCCTACCAGGCGACCTTCTACGCCGTCCCCGGCGCCCGCCTGAACTTCGCCACCATGTCCGCCGCGACCAACGACTGGTTCTTTGCCCCCGAGGGCAACGGCATCGCGCTCTTCGACGGCGACGGCAACCCGAACACGGGCGACATCACCGATCAGGTCGATCTGTGGGACGCGGGCACGGAAGAGGAAGACCCGGCCACCATCGCCACCGTCAAGGGCGGAGCCGAGGCCGGCGACCCCGATGACGACGACTCCGTCCGCGTCGTCATGGCCGACGTCTCCGGCTCGCTCACCGCCGACCTCGCCTACGAGGACGGCGAGTTCACCCTCACCCTCACCCGCGAAGGCGAGGCCATCCTCACCCCGGGTCTGGTGATGGTGCACTCCGCCGACAACCCCTTCTTCGTCGAGGGCGACTCCGATGCCGGCTACGGCCTCGAGCTGCTCGCCGAAGCGGGCAACCCGATGGACCTGTACAACTTCTTCAACGAGGCCGGTGAAGACGGAGCGCCGCTGCGGCTGTCCTCCTCGCTCTCGCCGCTTTCGCCGGGCTTGGTCTACACCTTCCCCGGTGGCGACGGCGACCCGCTCTTCGTGCAGGGTGAGGCCGCGGGCAAGGACTCCGGCGTCGAGGAGCTCGCCGAGGCGGGCAATAACATGGTCGCCTACGACTTCCTCACCGGGGCGGGTTACTCCGCTGGGCTGAGCGAGAATGAAGGCGGCGTTGGAGCAGGTGGGGCACTCACCTTCACCGTCGAGGCCGAGCCGGGCGACAACCTCGGCTTCGCCACCATGTTCGTGCAGTCCAACGACTGGTTCCTCAGCTTCAACAACGACGGCATTCCCCTGTGGGATGAGGACGGCAACCCCATCGACTCGCAAGACGTGAGCGTGGAGGCGTATCTGTTCGACGCGGGTACCGAGGCCGACGAAGCGATCGGGTTCGGGCCCAACCAGGCGCCGCGACAGCCCGACGCCGACGCGGGCGAGCCCGATGAAGACACGACGATTCGGCGCGTCACCGAGATCGACGACGTTCAGTTCGGCAAGGGCCTGATCGAGAGCGGTCCCGGTGTGGTCGCGCTGCATGATGCCCGTGGTGGCTACAACCTCGTGACCGTCGAGGTTGAGCGAGTCACCGAGTAACGAGGCCCGGCTCGTGGGGTGCCGGCGCTCGAAGGGGAGCGTCGGACCAACCGGGTGCGACCCGTCGATGGAAGGGGCTCCATCGACGGGTCGCCTTTTTTTGGTTCTCGCGACCACGATGACGTTGCCTAGCTCACGTCCGATGCCCCACGGCGTGCGTTCTTTGGCCATCTACGCCGCTTTTTCCCACCGGGCGCCCAATTAAGCCGCCTTTAAGGAGCGTCGGAGCCGCCCCACTGCTTCACTCGCCGAGGTCAGGGTCGAAGCCCACCGGCTCCAGCACGACGGCAGCATGTTCCAAATACGCCCCCAGCAGGTCGAAGCGCTGTGCGCCTCTCGGCGGACCGAGTTCGAGGAACGACTCCACGCGCATCTGTCTCGTTGCTTTCGCGCGGTCACGCGTCGGATGAGCGATGCGGAGCTCCTGGAAGTGATCCGCCACGGTGTCACCCGAGCGTCCGGCTACGGGATCGAGTCTGAGCTGGGGATCTGCAGGTACCTCAACTTGATGTTCGTGTTCGGCCGCGACTTCGACCGCAATCCTCGGTTGAGCTGGGCGCGAGAGATCCTCGACGGCGCCCGGATCCACCGCAGCCTCTCCCGCATCGACCACCTGTGCCACGAAGCGGAAGCCCACCTGGCGCACGCGCAAGGCCTCGGCTCTCGGGAGGCGGCATGACGATGGAGTCCCTGACCACGGCCGACCAGGCCGCCCGCGGTACGTTCTCGAACCGACCGATGAAGATGAGGTCGCAGCCCTGCGGCAAGCAGGGCAACCCCGGGCCTCCCCCTACGCGGTCGTCCAACGCCGACTCTTGGCTGCGGATCGAGCTGGTCGACGACGACGATGAGCCATGCGTCGGAGAGCGCTTCCGTGTCGAGCTACCCGACGGCTCCACCATCGAGGGGACGATCGGCCCGCAGGGGTGGGTGGAGCTCGAAGGTATCGATCCGGGATCGTGCACGGTGACGTTCCCACGCCTCGACGAGTCGGCGCTGAGCCGATGCTCGGCCTAGAAGCTCGAGCCCCCCGCTGCAGTTTGGATTTGAACGCATGAGCAAGACGGTGCAGGCCAGCGACCACGACTGTATTCACAGCATCGCGTACCGAGAGGGGATGAAGGCCGACAAGCTCTGGGAGAGCAACGAGGCGCTGAGCGAGACCGGGCGAGACCCGTTCGTGCTGAAGCAGGGGGACACCGTCAAGCTCACGACCTTCGCCGTTCCCTCCCATCAGGTGCAGACGGCCAAGACCCACCGGTTCAAGCTCCACGGCACTTCGATGCGGGTACGGGTGCAGCTCGTGTTCGCCGGTCGCCCCATGGCCAAGCGCAAGGCCACAGTCTCCATCGATGGCAAAGCCGCGAGGGCCTACTTCGCCGATGCCCAGGGTTGGCTCAGCTTCAGGATCTCCCCCGGCGTCCAGAAGGCGACGATCGAGCCCGAGGGTTTTCCGACCCCGTACACCTTGGAGCTCGGCCGAATGGACCCCGTGACCGAGATCAGCGGCGTTCAGCAGCGACTGCAAACACTCGGGTACTACCGGGGGCGCGTCGACGACGAGGCCGGCCCAATCACCGATGATGCGCTGGTCCGGTTCCGCCGCGCGCAAGGCATGCCCGCGATCGAAAAACCGGCCTACGAAACGCTCGTCGATGCCGCCGTGAAAGAACGACTCGAAGCCTTCACCCGAGGGAAGCCGCGCTCATGAACATCGCCGTCAAGGAGGGTGAGACCCTCGCCAGGTTTGCCAAGCGCATCGGGTCTACGGTCGATCAGGTCATCGACGGAGATCGTCGGCTCGCCGGCAAAGACGGTGGCTACGTGCCGGATACGGACGGCATCAAGGTCATCACCGTCAAGGTGAAGCAAGAGCCGGTCCTCGAGGACGAGACGCTGCTCGCCTTCTGCCGGCGACTGAAGGTCAAGCAGTCCCACCTCGAAGTCCTCAATCCGGGGATCGTCAGTGGCCTCACCACCGAGACGCACCCCATGCGGCAGATGAGCGCGCTGCAGAAGATCAAGCTGCTCGACAGGAACATCGAAGAAATTACCATACTCGACCTCGGGGCCCCGAGGCTTCCGGTCGCCGCAGAGCCGCTGCGAGGCCACAGGAACCCCGACTACCGGTGGCTCACGTACGAGACGCTGTTCAACCAGCGACCGTTTCGAAAGACCAACAAGGGCCGCGAGATGGGGCTCTATCGGGTCCCCCTCGATCGCGTGCGGGTGTTCGTCCGCGAGGGCATCGAGCCGGAGCAGCTCTCCACGTTGACCAAGGCGTTCTTTCCCGAGCTCGAGCCCGCGCAGCTCGCCACCCTCTCCGCCACGGAATGGCCGTGGAAGGACACTCCGCGCCAACCGTCGAGCGTCGAGATGAGCGCGCCCGTCGTCGCGGCCAACCGCCAGCAGAACGTCCTTCACCTCCCTCCGTTCGCGGTGTTTCCGTACAACTTTCACGACAACTCTACATCGTCCGAGGCGATCGGCACGAAGGACCGTACGAAGTTCGGGGCGCCCATCGAGCGCCTCGGTGATCGCTGGCAGTTCTGGAAGACCGCCTCGCGCAGCTGCATCGTGGAGCTCGGAGACATGACCGAGGCGGCAAAGCGGTGGCCCGTCACGAGCGATCCTTGGCCGTATCCGGCCAACCTGCTCAGTCAACAACCGCGAGACCAGGTCGGTTCTCGAGAGCGGGAGCGGGAGTTCGACGACGGCGAGATCGCGGCGTTCGACCATGCCCGAGCGAGACGAGCGTACTCGGTCAAGACCGGGGTGATGTTCGTCGGCTCGACCGACCAGCAAGGCGCGCACAAGGACCAGCTCGAGCTGAACTCGATCATCGCGTGCCTACGCAGTGATCTGGTCGCGAGCCGGGGTCTCAATTCAAAGAAGACTGGGCTCATCGTCCAGACGGAGCTCCTCTCCGTCACCGATCGCAACATGGAGAACCCGGACGAGCCCGGCGATGGGTACCAAGTCAGAGACATCTCGGGCCTCGATCCAGAAAAGCTCTATATTCCCCCGATCAGCATTCCCTACCTGGATCGAAATCTAGTGCAGCATTGCCGGAGGTTCGAGCATGTCGCCGATCCTACGTGGCTCGAATTCTGGGGCGAGACGTTCGCGCACGCTCTGGGGCGGGCGAAGGCAGTGCTCATGCTCCACTACGGCCTGCAGATGCTGACTCCCAACTCGCAGAACTGGCTCTTGGAGTTCGAGCCGGGCACTCCGCCAGAGCCCACGGGAGTCGTCGTCGTACGCGATCTCGGAGACGCTGCGCTGCACCGCGAGGTCATCTGGGCACGCTACGGAGGTCGCGGGCTCCCGCCTCAGCACGACCTTAGAGATGAAGCCGAGAAGGGGGCGGCCGAGAAGCTACTGACGACCCTCGACCACCCGACGATCCGGTACGAAGCGGAGGCGCTCTCGGCCGCAGAGGACCCGAGCGGAGACAAGAACTATCCGCAAGAAACCGGTTCCACCGAGGTCCGTCAGTTCGGGCCGCGCGGCACTCGGCTGCTATGGCACCGATACTCGACACTCAGCCGAGCATCATCCTTGGTCGTGGAGACGGAAAACGACCTCGACGCACGCGCCCGGGGGTGGCAACACGTCGCGGCTGCGATGTCCTTATGGGGCGTTGCCCACGCACGAGGGTACATCCGAACCGTCGAAGAGCTGCTCCGCACGAAACTCGAGATCGATCTAGACGCAGCTCCTTCTCCCGAGCGGTATTTGGGGCTCGCGGACGATGAGTTCAAGAAAGCCGAGAAGTTCTACGAGCAAGACCGCGAATGGGAGGACGGCGAGGCCAACGGGATCAGCACGATCGTCCATCAGCACCTCATGAGCGAAGAGGGCCAGAACGCGATCCGAGAGCTCTAGCGGGCTCGGGAGGTGGCAGCAGGGCTCGAAGCTCGACGAGGGAGTCGCTCCCCAGGGCGTGAAGTGGCCTGACAGGATCACGCCGAGGCTGGTACCTGGAGGTCTACATGACCCAAGAACCCGACGACGTGTGCCGGGTGCATACGTGGGCTGTGCTGCCTCCGGGCGAGACGGCTCGCACGCTCATCCCCGGCTCGCCGCCACGCCCTGGCGGCCGGAACGACCCCCGGCACACGCTCGCGACCTACCCTCCGGGCGAAGACATCTGAAGGCCGTTGTAGATGTCGTTGCCCGCAGCCGGCACGCACTTGCCCTTCGCCTCGTAGTAGACCTCTTGCCCGACCGCGCACCCGTGCTCGTCTCGGAATAGGAGGTCGTCGGCGGTCGTCGGCGCGGAGATGCTCTCGCAGCGGGTGCCGTTCCAAACTTCTTCATTGGCACGACAGTTGTGCTCGTCGACGACGAGCAGGGGCACGAAACCGTCCGCGTCGGGTGCGTACGCATCGGGATCGAAGTCGGCGATCGCCTGCAGCCCGAGCCGAAGCGGAACCCGGCATTGTGGAGTGAGCGAACCGGCTCGCTGCGCCTCTTCGCAGCTGGCCGCCAGCCCCTCGCTGGACACCAACTCCCCCACGTACGCATTACCGCCCCCCGCCCCCACGCCGAACACCGTCGCCGCGGCTGCGATCTCCCGCGTCTTGCCCGTAACGAGCGCGAAGCCACCGAGGTAGATGCGATTGACGACATGCGTCGCGCGGTCGCAATCCTGACCGGCGAGCGAACTCTGCTCGTAGCGCTGCCCGATGGGCAGCGTCATCATGCCGGCGAAGCGATAGTCGGTTCGAATCGAGTTTCCCACGGCGAGCTTGCCCTCGAGGGCCGCCGCCCCGAGCGGCAGCTTGGCGAACAGCTCCGTCTGGTTGGACGCGATCCTCGTCTCGTTGCCCGGGTACGCCGAGAACGAATATCGCCCCTGGCCGATACAGTTGGGCAAGACCTCGAGCTTCACGTCACAGCCGTTGGCGGAATAGCGAACCGCCAGCACGCCCTGCTCGCTCATCGCCGCGACATTGGCCCGAAAATCCATCGCCAGCCCCATCAGGTCCGGCTGCTGGCTGACGGACGACTCGTCACAGCGGTCCCCGAACGCCGGGCCCCGTCCGTCGACATCAACCCCGCCCTCATCCGGCCGCTCGGGAGACGGGCTCCGGCAGCTGGACATCGAAACGAGTGCGGCGGTGAGTGGAACCGAGAACAGCAATGAGCGCATGGGGGACCCTCGTCGTCCTGCTCGGACGGGCGTTGATGACCGTCGCATCTTTTCGTGCGCGCACCAAGGCTCGGCCAACGCTACCGAACGGCACATGGCGCAGGCCTCGAGCCCATCCTGGTCGTCTCAGGGCGCGGAAACCCGGCTCTGCGCTTCAGCAGGCACCGCGACGGCCGATTTGCCGCCGCGCTGCGTGGCCGCTATGTTTGCGTATCGCGACGCGTCGGCGCCGTCGATCGAGGAACCAGTGGAGCACAAGCTTCGAACGCTCGTCCGCACCGATCACTGCAAGATCGACCACTGCCAGTGCGGTGCGGTTCATATCTCCGTGGGCAATACCACCGTGCGTGTCCAGACGAACAACGCGCGAGAGCTACGGGATGCGCTCGTGCGTGCCATGGCCGAGATCGACGCGCCCAACACCACGACGGCCACCGTGCGGCCGAGAGTGGGCGGGCCGTTTCGGATCGTGCTGCCCGATGATCCCGAGCAGGACGACGGGGACGATCCGCAGTTTCACTGAGGCGAGCGGGCGCGCTCGGTGACGCCTGCCTACGGAGGCAAGCGGCTCGCGACCACGCACTCGATGGCCGTCACAGCTCTGCTCGCGCAATGGCCCCAGGGCCTTTACCTGTCCCCGGATGCTCTTCGTATTGACCAACCATCGCGAGCAGCTTTGAGTCCGTAACCTCAGGGCAAGGCTCCGCCGATGGGATCGACCGAGCTCGTTTGGGCAACAAGGTTGGCAGACCGTCGACCTGCACG
This sequence comes from Myxococcota bacterium, assembly GCA_039028615.1. Taxonomy (GTDB): domain Bacteria; phylum Myxococcota_A; class Polyangia; order Nannocystales; family Nannocystaceae; genus Paraliomyxa. The sequence goes on from JBCCHT010000008.1 coordinate 251,363, forward strand.
CTCGGATCCTGGAAGAACTGGTGCCGGATCTCGCGCCCGAGAATCTCCGCCAGGGCGGACGGCACTGCGTTCCCGACTTGCTTGTGCGCCGAGAGGTTGTCACCCACGATTTCGAAGTCCGCGGGAAATGTCTGCAGCGCACACAGTTCTGCTGACGAGAGCCGTCGATTCTTCCAATGGAACGGCCCAATTGCAGGCCCCGGCTGAGCAGTGATCGTCGGCGCCGGCAATCGCTTGGCAATCTTGTAGAGCATTGACCAATACCTCCGCCGCCAGCCGAAGAGCTGGAGCCCTCCCCCACGATCCGTGTGGTAGAGGTAGTTCATCCCCTCAGGGATACTTGGAAGCAACGCCGCGTACTTTCCCTTTGGCTGTAGCTCGGTGGTGTCCGGTTCCGGCAAACGACCGATGGCATCCCATGCACAGAGAGGACGTTTTCTCGAGGCATGTCCTTGTCGAGGAGTCTCGACACCTCCCTTCGCCATGTCGATCTTGGCGGGAAGGTTGTGTGTAGGGGTAGGAAAACGAAAGAGCTTCCCACCGCGGTGCCCGATGACGAAGACGCGTTGACGAACCTGTGGGACTCCGTACTCGACCGCGTTTAGCTGTTGTGCTGCGAAAGAATAGTTCGTCCCGTGCTTTGCGTTGATGTCCGCAATCGCCCGCTCAAGTAACTGCAACCCCTCGGCCTTTGCACTGAAGGCAAGCCCAGGCACGTTCTCCAGCAAGAACACCTCAGGTAGGGTGTCTTCGAGCACTCTGAGGTAGGCGTGTAGCGTTTTCGCGCGCGGATCGTTCAACCGCTTGGCGTCACCTGTATGCCAGTAGCCGGATTTCGAGAAGGGTTGACATGGAGGGCCACCTGCAAGAAGCCGCGGCTCGCCCCGTCGTAACCCAGCTCTGTCGAGGATCACATCGCTCCTGCCCTCGTCTCCATGGATGTCACCGTGGATGATCTCCCAGCTTCGATTCTTCCGCAGCGTGGTCACGGCGTCCTGGTCGAACTCGACCGCGACACGAGTCGAAAAACCTGCGGCCTCAAGCCCGAGGTCGAGACCTCCGGCCCCAGTGTAGAGACTGATGACGCTGAACATCCGGCCATGTCTTCGTACCAAATCTGAAAACAGCCGGCAACGCCGCATGGATCGATTGGGCCGTAAGGGGGACACGCAGAGGTCACGATCGGCCCGAATTCTAGGTAACCATGTGGGGGTGTCCCCAAGAGCAGCTCTTGCATCCTGGCTTGCGTCTCACTCAGGCGGATTATTGGAGATCGAGGGGACGGGTAACGGCTGGCCAGCCAAGATGAAGATCAACCTGGCGGGTCGTTGGGTTCCAGCCGCTGTCTACATCGGACCCATCGGGGAGTCCCATCGCAAACGAAGCGATGAGCGCCGTTTCCAAAACCCAGGCCAAGACCGTCCGATCAGCGATGTCGATGGAGGAGTGCCGCTTCTTCTCGGCGTCTGGAACCCCGAGGACGATCGCGAGGCCGTGCTCGTGGCATTCGATGCCTATCGCCGCGTGGGACTACGAACGCGTTTCTCAATGTTCCTGCCGGCCTCTTTGCTCGACGATGCGCAAGCAGAGGGCAGTGCGGAGCACGAAAGCACCTCGGGAGAGCTGATCCAAGCCTTCCCCGTTTCGCGGCTCTGCGACTACCTGGGTACGCTATTCGATCCCGGGCTCATTGAATCCGCGAACACAACGAACGGCTCCAGACCGCTGGCCGTGTCCGACGCGACCTCGAGTTCAGCGGTGCATATTCGGCCCAAAGTGGGGATGTACGCCGCTTTCGCACGCTTGAACTACAAGCCGTGGTTCGCACTGGCCGAGTTCGTCGACAACGCAGTGCAAAGCTACCTCGCGCATCGGTCTCAGCTAGGTGAAGAACCCCTTCAAGTCGATATCCGAATTGACGACACAGAGATCGTGGTCTCGGACCGCGCCGCGGGAATTCCTTGGTCTCAGTTCCCGCGCGCATTCAGCCCTAGTCAACCACCACCGGATCCCTCCGGCCTATCGGAGTTTGGTCTCGGTATGAAAGCGGCGGCCTGTTGGTTCGCGAACACTTGGTCGGTTCGGACCTCGGCCCTCGGTGACCCTGTCGAGCGTCAGATCCGATTCGACGTTGCCCGAATCACTCAAGCGGGGATCGAGCATCTGGAAGTGGAGCAACGGCCTGCACCCGCCGACAGTCACTACACAATCGTCACACTCTCCAATCCAAGGGTTCGCCTGCGCACCCGAACACTGAGCAAGATCAAGGCCCACCTATCGAGCATCTATCGAATCCTGATGGAAAAAGGCCTTGTCAAACTGACCGTTGAGTCGGCGTCAAAGAAGGAGCAGCTTTCGTTCTCTCGGCGAGACGTTCTCGAGGCTCCATACTTCCGCGAGCCAAACGAAAAGCCCCGAATCTGGAAAAAGACCTTCCACATCGATCTTGGAGGAGAGAAGAAAATCACCGGATGGGCCGCGTTGCTGGAAAAAGGAAGCGCGTCCCGTGCCGGACTCAGCGTCTTCAGAAGAGACCGACTGATCCAAGGCAGTGACGACGAAGCCTATCGACCCCTCCGGCTATTTCGTAGCCCCAACAGCTATACCTATCAACGACTCATCGGAGAGCTTCATGTCGAGGGCTTCGACGTCAGTCACACCAAGGACGGAATCCAGTGGGGTGGCTTGGAGCACGAAATGCTCTCTCGGCTCAAGACAGAGTTGAACTCGGACGACCTGCCGCTCCTGAAGCAGGCCGAAGGATACCGGGTGCGGCAGAAGGCCCGCGAGTTGCCTACTACCTTTGGTGCAGAGGCCCTTCAAGGCGCAGGTGCAGAACTTCGCGGCAACGGAGCCTCCCAGACCCTGGCACAGCCGCTCGACGCCCCATCGGAAGCGACAACGAACTCAACCCTCGAGAACAAAGAGACAGAGCCGGAAGAAGAGGCTCGAGAACTCCAAGGGTTCGAGACCACCGTTCGTGTGCTCGATGAAGAATGGCGTGTTCGACTAAAGCTCGTGTCCGATGCTTCGCTCGACTGGTATGGCGTGGAAGATGTCTCTGCGGAGGGGGGCACACACTTCGACGTTTGGATCAACCTCGGGCATCCTTTCAGCGAATCCTACGTCAACAGCGACGAAAACACTCTGGGCCCGGTTGTTCGATTAGTCGCGGCCATGGCCCTTGCAGAGCAGGCTGCGTTTCGTGGCGGGGTTCGGCGGGCATCGATGCTGCGCCACAAGGTCAACGGCCTCCTACGAGAGCACTTCGGTACACTTACTGGCGAGGATGGCGCTACAGGATGACTCGCTACACGATCAGGCCAGGGAGCAGCTCTATGACAGACGAGACGAATCACTGGGGCCCAGTCTGCGGTGACACGACGCGAGCGCTGGGTGAGTACCTAGTGAGAGAAGGGGAGTTGCCCGAACCGGCTGCTTTCGAACGCATTGTCGAGGAATCGGTGCGTCTCTTAGGTAATTGCGGACCTTTTCAAGGGGAGGACCAGGTGACGACCGGTTTGGTACTCGGCTATGTCCAAAGCGGCAAGACGATGTCGATGACTACCGTAGCATCCCTCGCTCGTGACAATGGTTGCAGGTTGGTCGTGCTACTTGCCGGCACGACCACCAATCTCCTCAAGCAAACCGCGCGCGAGCGAGTGCGCCCCTACCTCCTCAATCGGCCGGATCAGAGGCGAGGGTGGATTCTGATCGACACAGTCGAATCAAGAGACCTGAGCAGCTACTCCTCTATTCTCCGGGACCGAATCCGTGACTGGCTAAGTAGTGATGTACCAGAGAGGCGGAAGCGCCCGGTATTCATCACCGTAATGAAGAACCATTCTCACTTGAAACAACTAAGCCAGCTACTGAACGGGCTTCCCATGAAAGGCGTACCGTGCCTAGTCCTTGACGACGAGGCAGACCAAGCCGGGCTTGATACAAATGCCAGCAAGCGCGCGGCGGGCCAGAGTTCGCTGGAAGCTTCAACGACTCATCAGCGCATCGCTGCGATCCGGGCGGAGCTACCGCACCACACCTACTTGCAGTACACGGCGACACCACAAGCACCATTGCTCATCAGCCTCACCGATATGCTATCCCCCGACTTCGCTCACGTTCTGACACCAGGGGCTGGATACACAGGTGGGCGGGCGTTCTTCGTCGAGAACCCAAGGCTCGTAGTCGAGCTGCCACCAGGGGATCTGTTCAATCCGAATAGCCCCCCCAGCACACCTCCCGATTCCCTTCAGCACGCGATGCAGGATTTCCTGATCGGAGCCGCGGTCGTCGCAGTTCGCAACAGCGGTGGTGTTCGGTCCATGCTGGTCCATCCTTCTCAGCGAAAGGACGACCACCAGACCTTCCTGCGATTCGTAAACAACCTGCTAACATCGTGGAAAGACCAGCTGCGGTTGCCCCAAACGGACCCGTCGCACGTCGCATTGATGGAAGACTTGGGCAGCGCCTACGAACGGGTCGCGGGAAGCGGGCTCTCTGACATCCCTCCATTTGAAGACTTGCGCGATGAGCTAAGGTGGGTGCTCAAGGACGTAAGAGTATGGCGCGTAAACTCAGAGGACGGCCGCGAAGTCGACTGGGGTGCAGCCCCTTCGCATATCCTGGTCGGCGGCGACAAACTGAACCGCGGGTACACTGTCAAAGGACTGACAGTAACCTACATGCCTCGGAATCCAGGGGGATGGAACTCAGACACGATTCAGCAACGGGCGCGTTTCTTCGGCTACAAACAGTCCTACCTGGGGCTTTGCCGTTTGTACTTGCACCCTGACATTGCCGACGCGTACCGCGAGTACGTGGAGCACGAAGAGGACATTCGCACGCAGTTACGTGACCACCGTGGGCCACTGAACAAGTGGAAACGTGCGTTTCTGCTCAACCATCGTCTCCGGCCAACGCGATCAAACGTCCTCTCAACGGATGTTCTCAAGCCCAAGGTCGGGGAGTGGTTCCGCCAAAACTACCCACACGCAACCCCGGAGGCGATTCGGAACAACCGTCAGACTATTGATCAGTTTCTGAATTCGCTGAACTTTCGACAATCCACAAAGAACGAGCGACACCAAGAGGCAGACACTCCACTAGAGGCCTTGCTCAGGCACCTGGTCGACTACCAGTGTTTCGGGCCAGACAGCGTAAAGTGGACTGGCCTATGGGGCTGGATCAGTGGACTTGTCGCATCAAGACCAGGCACAGAGTGCCAAGTCATCTACATACAGGGCGGGAGGCAACGAGAGCGACAGGAGGACACAAAGCACATTCGCAGGATCAATCAGCTCTTCGAGGGCAGAACTGATACATCAATGCGCGACAACGCCCGAGTAACACTCCAGATTCACCGGCTCAACATTAGAGGTGCAGACACCACCTACGAAGATGTCCCCGCCATCGCCATACGCATGCCGGATGGATTCCAGGCAGCGGATGTCCAGGTGCAAATTCAACCGATCAAATCATGAAACTTGCACAAACCTGGGAGCGGATCTCCGCACCCGTGAGCGAAGCCGCGTGGGAGGCCGTGGACATCCAAGAGAAGGCGCGTCTCGCCAGAACCTCGGGCGGCGGAGTTGCGCTGCTGGTACCTGCCGAGCCCGTCGCCTGCGAACGATACGGGCTCGCCACGGAACATATCTCGTACAGCCCGTCGCTCGCATTGGAGGTCGAACTCAACGACGGAACGCGGATCGACGGGGACTTCAGCGTACTGCAATGCAGCGCCGGTGAGCCGGTGCTCGTACGGCAGTTCCTCCGAATCGTCGAATCATGCCTACCGTCCGAGTCGCTCCAGCACTGGGAAACATTTGATCAGACGGTCCGTTCGGTGTTCGAGCTATTTCGCCATTTGACATCCCCGGGGAGTCGAACGGCACAGGGACTCTGGGCAGAACTACTTTTGATCGCCTATGCCGATGACCCCGCTCTCATGGTTCGGGCTTTTCACAGCGATCCGAACGAGCTTCACGATTTTTTTGCCGACGGAACCTCGCTCGAGGTCAAGAGCACGACGGGAGCCTTGCGTGAGCATCATTTTTCCCTCGAACAGCTCGAACAAGGAAAAGACCAACTTGTAGTGGCATCCCTGCTCCTCCAAGAGGATGTCCTTGGAACAACGATCAACGAACTCGTAGCCAAAGCAAGCGCTCGCATTGGCGAGCCGGAGCTACGCCGACGGCTCGAGAGCATCGTCGTCTTGTCGCTCGGCAGTGCTTGGCTTGCGGCCGACCAGCTTCGTTTCGGTGAGAGGGCAGCGTTGGAGACGCTGCGGCTATTCGCAGCAAAGGACATCCCGTCCCTCGCCCAACCAATTCCAACAGATATCCACCATGTTCGCTACGTTGCGAGCCTTGCCGGCACAGCTCCGATCAGAGCCGAAGATCCGATGGCGCCACTCATCGCCACGGTATTCCCGCTCTCCGGGTAAGGAAGGGACGGAGAACAAACGAGGATGGGGGTCGAGTGCTCTTGTGTCTTCGTCTTCACCTCTTGAACGGGCACCTGCACAGGGCGACATTTTCGCGACAGTGGCCTGAAAAAGTGGCGACCGTCCCCAGAAGCGCGACGGCCATCACCCCGCAGCAACAGGGCCGCCGCTACTTATCGAGCGGCGGGTAACGTCATGCCCCCCGCGGAGCCCTTCTGCGTCACGCGCCTCGGAGGGGGATTGGTGCGCAACGAGGGACGAGGGCTCCGCGGAGGCCGAACTACTTCGGGCCTTCGTTGACCTCGGTCTTGACTCGCCCCGGCACCCCGCGCTGCTTCACTACCCCGCGAATCCAGGTGCGGTGAATCCGGTCCACCCACCCTTGCCGCCAGATCGAGTAGTGCATCGAAGCACTGGGCACCATCACCCCGACCATGCTGATACCGATCATCAGCGCCAGCCCCACCCGCACCGCGGGCGGACCCAAGCGCCCAAAGGGGCTCCGATCTCGCAGAGGATCACCCAGCGCAGCCGCCAGGATCGGCACGGGCAGCATCAGCTGCATCGTGGCCGTGGTGGCCAGCGCAGTCGCGACGGGAATGGTGAGCCCCAGGTACCCCGACATGGCGACGAACGCGATACCCACGTTCGCCAACAAGTTGAGCACCAGGGCCCAGGTGCGCAGCCGATAGATACCGAGCACCGCAACCGCCATGACGAGACCACATGCGAGCGTGGCTCCGCTCTGGGCGAAATAACCAGGCGAGCCGAACTCGAGCGCCATGCCCAGCTGCAAGGTCGACCCAAAGAGCAAAGTACCCGTATCGGCGGTCGCGAGCACCAACGCCAGGAGCAGATGGTTTCGAAACGCCATCGGCTGAAACGAGCGACTGGTGAGCCCGAGGCCACGGCTGCCCATGAGCAGCAACGCAGTCCCCGCTCCCAGCGAGATCAGCGGGCCGGTCCAGGCAAAGGGAATGAGGCCGAAGACGGAGACGATGGTGCCGATGACCAAGGTCGACCAGGCCAACGCGCGCACCATCATCTGCTTGGCGAGGTCTCGCTGCCGCAGCCAGGCCATGGTGACGAGCAGGGCGCCGATGGGCAGCAGCACGGCCATGGCTCGCCCGGTCAGCGCGAGTCGCTGGTGGATGAGGACCTCGAAGCCCACCATGCCGGCGAAGCCGATAATGGCCATGCCGAGAGAGGCGCGGATGATCCAGGCGCGAGCGGTACTGACGAGCTCGGGGTCGCCACCGGTGCGGTGGATCTGGTCGATGCGTTCCAAGGGCGGGGGCTTGGTCATGGTGGTCTCCGTCTTCCACTGCTCGATCGCGGCTTGGTATTCGCTCATGACGGGTCTCCTTCGAAATGTCGGCGCACGATCTCTTCGGCCTTCTTGGTTCGATACGAGACGGTCTGCACCGTGGTGCCGAGAATCTGGGCGGCCTCGTCGAGCGACAAACCCTCGACGATGCGCAGGACGAAGGCGTCGCGTTTGTCTTGGTCGAGCTCGGTCAGGGCGGCGTCGAGGTTGGCGGCGAGCGAGGGGGTGGGCGTAGGGCCTTGCCCCACCAGGGCGGGGTGACCGGTGGTCTTGCGACGCAGCATGGACAGCAGTCGGGTCCGACGGCGTCGCGAGCGGCGATGGTCGCGCAGTAGGTTGAAGGCGATCCGGTGGATCCAGGCGGCGGGGGGCGGGTCGTCGGGGACCTCGTGCAGCCTCCGCATGGCCACGACGAAGGCGTCTTGGGCCAGGTCGCGGGCCAGCTCGGGGTCGCCGGTCAGACGCCGCAGGCGGGTGACCACGGCGGTTGCGTGGGCCGAGTAGAGGGCGCGAAGGCGCTCGGGGACGGCCTCTGCCGCGTCATCGGGGACGATCTCGGCCATCGGAGCGCCACCGCTCGCTGCCAATGCACGTGCCATGCACCCCCCTGATGGTGCGAGCCCGCCCGATTCCAAACAAGGCCTAAAAAAATCTCCGCTATGCTCCGGCGGTGACCGACGAGGCACTGCTCGAGGCGTGGGGAAACGGGGACGACGCAGCCGGAGAGACCCTGTACCGCCGCCACTTCGAAGCCCTCTACCGGTTCTTCCGCACCAAGGCCCCGGGGGACTACGAAGATCTGATCCAGATCACGATGATGGAGTGCGTGCGGAGCAAGACGAAGTTCCGCGGTGACTCGACGTTCCGGGCATTCCTCTTCGGGGTCGCCCGCAACTGCCTGCTGCACCACTTCCGCTCCCGCTTCCGCGACCGCCTCGACTTCGATGCGTCGCGCAGCTCCGTGGCCGACCTCGATCCGCGACCCAGCACGATCGCGGCCCGCAACGCGGAGCAGGCCAAGGTGATCGAGGCGATGCGGCACATCCCGGTCGACCTGCAGATGGTGCTCGAGCTGCACTACTGGGAAGAGCTGAGCACGCGCGAGCTGGCGGAGACGCTGGAAATCCCGCAGGGCACGGTGAAGAGCCGGCTCCGACGCGCCCGTGAGGCGCTGCGCACCGCCCTGGATGCCCTCAACCCGACGGCGGGCAAGCTCGACGAGGACCAGCTCATGGCCGGCGTACAGGCGCTGCGCGGGGCGGTCGACGAGAGCTGAGCGGGCGGCGAAACCAAGTCGCGTAAACCAAAGAGATCGGGCCGCGGCACTCGGGAACCGTCATCCCGAGCACCGCGGCCCTTCTCGTCCACCGGGGGCTACTTGCCCTTTTGCGTATTCTTGGCCTGCTCCAAGGCGATCTCCTTGATGGACTCGAACGAGGAGGCATTCGAGGCGCCGTCGATGGCCTTGACCGCCAGCTCGGTGGTCTGCTTGCGCGCGTCTTCCAGCTGGCGCGACAGCTGCTTGATCTGAGCTTCCTGCTTGGCGATGGTGCCCTCGAGGGACTCGACCTTCAGCTCGAAGACCCGACGCACACCTTCGTTGTCCTTGCTGCGCAGCTCGTTCTCGGCCTTGGTCTGGCGTCGAGCGATGGCCATGCCCTCGGCTTCGGCCTTCTTCACCGCAGCGTCGCGCTTGCCTTCGAAGGCCTCGGCCTTCGCCACCAGCTCGTTGCGCTCGGTCTCACGAGCCTCGAGCTGCTTGTTGCGCTCGGTCCACTCGGCCGCCTTGCGCTCGCGAAGCTCGACCTGCTCCAGCTCGAAGGCCTTGAGGGCCTGCCCCTCTTCGTCGTTCTCCTTGGCGGTGCGCTGCTCGAGCTCGTAGGCATACTCGGCGGCGTCGCGCTTGCGGGCCTGGTCGGACTCGCGGGAGGCCTCCTTGAGCGCGGCCTTGTGCTGCTGCTGCTCCTTGACCCACGCGGTTCGAGCGGCGTCGATCTCGTCGTCGAAGGCTTCCTTCTTGGCGGTCAGCTCGCGCTCGGCCGCTTCGCTGGACTCCTCGTAGCGAGCGATGAGCTCGGCCAGGCTGTCTTCGCTGACCTCGATCTCGTGCAGCGTTCGCAGGTCGGCGGTGACCTGGTTGGCCTGCTCGCGCAGATCGGTGAGCTGCGTGGCCTCGGCGGTGAGCTCTCCCTGCAGGGAACTCGAGGACTCGCCGATGCTGGTGGTCAAGTCACGGAGGCTGCGAATGATGTCGCCGATGGAGACCTCCCGGGCCGCGACCTCGGCGGGCGAGGGGGGCAGAGCCTTCTGGGCCGGCGCGGGGGCGGTGCGGGCCTTGGCCTTGAGCGATTTGAGCTCCTTGGCCATGGCGTTGTAGGCCGCGAGGATTTCAGTCTTGGTGCTGCGGGTGCTGATCTTCTTCATGGTCTCGACTCCTCGGGGCAAAAGTTAGGCGGTGGGACGGAAGGCCTGCTCGGCCAGGTTCTGCGACTTCGCGATGGTGGCATCCAGCTTGCCGTCGAGCTCGGCGATGAGCTCGGCCTGGCGGGCGATCCTCTCCTCGAGGGTCTGCACCTTCAGCTCGAAGACCTTGACGTTGCCCGCGTGGTCTTTGTCGAGCATCTCCAGCTCGAACTTCGCTTCGCGCTTCACCGACGCGATGGCCTTTTCACGGGCAGCCTTGGCCGCGTTGTCGAGCTCTTCGTCGTAGTTGCCTGCCTTGGTCCGCAGGGTGTCGAGTTTCTCGGATTCTTCGTCGAGGGACTTCTCGCGGGCCGACCAGTCCTTGGCCTTGACCGCCTCTTCTTCGGCGAGCTGTCGCTCCAGCTCGAGCCGCTTGGTGGCTCGCTCGTCGCTGGCGAGCCGACGGCGTCGCTCGACCTCGTAGTTGTGCGCCTCTTCGGCTTGCTCGCGGGTGCGGGCCTGCTGCTCGGCGGCGGCCGCCTTGTCTTGCTCGAGCTGCTCGGCCTGCTCCTTCCACGAATCACGCACCGAGCTCATCTCGTCGGTGAGGGCCTGGCGCTGCTCTTCGGCCTCTTCCTCGAAGGCGGCCATCTCCTGGCGCTGACCCTTCTCGAGGATGGCGAGGGCCTCGGCCGCGACCACGGTGCCCTGGAGCTCCTCGAGGCGGTTGCGCTCGACCTCGATGGCGTTCTTCATCTCACCGAGCTTGCTCGACTCGCTGTCGAGCTGGTCGGCGATGTCGTCGACCGCGGTGCCGAACCCGAGCTGGAGCTTGGCGAGGCCGTTGACGATGCTCTCGACGGTGTAGCCGGAGACGCGGTCGACCAGCTCGCGGTGCTTGTCTCGCTCGGCCTGCTCGGCCTTGGTGGCGATCTGCGAGGCACGGGCCTGGTGCTTCTTGAGCAGGCGATCGAACTCGCGTTGGATTTCTTCTCGGGATTTGGGCTCGGTGACGGTGGACATGAGTTCCTCTTTTCGGTGGACGAAAGACGAAGGACGGGAGTGAGTCGGCGAAGACGGTCGTCGACTCGGGGATGAATGACGGTGAAAACGTCGGGGAGTCGCAGCCCTTCGCAACCGGCATTCACACCGCCCCGCAAGGGCGGCCAGCCAGGCCCGAAAGGCGAATCGAAGGGGGTGAGTCCGTCGAGGTGAGCGTCGCTGGCGGGGGGTGACTCGCTGCGTCCGGCTCACTCTCACTATGACCGGCGCCGAGCGGGTTCGCCACTCGTCGGCGCCGGGCTCCCGACGCATATTGTCAGGAGCGCCCATTCATTATCAAAACGCCTTTTTCGGCGTTTTTCGGGCCCGAAACCGGTTGCAACGGCGAAGTTTGAGTTCGCGCACGGATTTCGGTTTTGTCAGCACGGCGATCGGCCGGCCCTCGGCCCGCCTGCGGTGACGATCGACGTCGAGACCCCTCGATCGAGGCGGTCCCCAGTGATTGTGACAGCGATGCCCGAGGCCATTGCCGATTGGAGGTACCCTCGTCTCGATGCTTCGGACTCCCGCGATCTGGGTCGCTCTTTCACTGGCCATCGGCCTCGGTTGTGGCGGCGGCGACAAGAAGCCCGACGCCACCAAGAAGGATGCGAGCGATGCCGCGCCCTCGGCCGCCGGGAAGAAGGACGACGACAACGCCGACGACAAAAAGGTGGCGGACGGCAAAACGGACGCCAAAGAAGCCGACGCCAAGAAGGCCCCCGAAGGCGGAGACAAGGATGCCGCCGCCGGCCCGCCGGACGAATGGCTGGTGTGGTTCCTCCGCGAAGGTCGCTTCACCACCCGCTGGGTCGACGCCGCCCGGAGCGAAGGCTCGCTGATCGCCGAGCGCCACGCCCTGGTCGTCTCCGATGGGCGCGAGCTGTGGGAAGTCGCGCGACACGACGCCACGGTCGACGTCATGGAGTGCCCGTGCATGGACGACGAGCGAGCCCCCGGATGCAACCATCCCTCGGGGACGCTCGACAACACGGGACTGAAAGCCAATGCCCTGGTGGGCGGCGGTACGGTCGACGTTCACCCGCCCGACACCGAGCTTCTGTACGGCGGCGACATCAGCGTGGGCATCAGCATCCAGGGCGGGGTGGGCTCCAAGCTCTTCTATCGCTGGACCAACAACGGCTACTTCTGCGGCGCACACGGCCTGTACGAGTCGGGCGACGTGATCTACGACCTGGCCAAGAAGGACAGCGTCGACCCCTGGGAGCCGGTCAACCGAGGGCTGCCCGCCAAGACCCGCGAAGCGGCCGCCAAGGAGCTGCGCAAGGTCCTGGTGGAGTGCGACGGTCCCGACGACGCCTCGTCGATGCAGGAGGTGCTCGACTCGGTGATGCAGCTGGCCGGGCTGCACGTGGGCCTCAAGGACGGCACGCCGAAGATCACCTGGGACTTCGAGGCCGAGGTCTACTACGCGTGCTCGCCCGACTACGCGGCGAGCTCCCAGCAGAGCACCGGTCTGGATGCCGCCGCCGCGCCGATGGGGCTAGGCGCGCCGATCCCCGAGGGACTGGGCACCGTGCTCGCGGGGCTCGGCAGCGCCACCACGGTGGGCTGGTCGAAGCTCGAGGTGAGCGGGCCCGCGCGCGAGGCTGCCCTGGCGGCGTTCGCCAAGGCCTCCGAAGATCCCTGGCCGCCCTCCGTCTCCAACGAAAAGGAGCCGAAGGGCGCCACGGCCGAGGCCACCGCGCAGGCCAAGGTCCGACTCAACGCGGGGCGCAAGCTGACCCGCGCCAAGGACTACGTCGCCGCCATCGCCGAGTACGACGCCGCGCTGGCCCTGGACCCCAAGCTCGCCCAGGCCTGGTCGGAGCGGGGCTACGCCAAGCTGCTCAAGGGAGACCTCGTGGAGGCCAAGGACGACCTCGAGCACGCGCTGCCCTTCGACGAAGGCAACAACTACCGCGCCTCCGTGCACTACAACCTCGGCTTGGTCGCGGAGAAGCAGGGCGATCTGGACACCGCGAAGAGCGAGTTCTCGGAGTCCGTCCACATGCGGCCCAACGCCACCGTCTCCAAGGCGCTCGAGCGCGTGGGAGGCCTGCCGTAGATGCGCTCGGCCACCGTCGCGGGGCTGGCCGGGCTGCTCTTCGCGGCGACAGCCAGCCTCGGGTGCGCGCCGGGGCGAGATCGAGTCGAAGCGGTGCAGCTGCCCGCCCCACCCGCGGGACAGCGCCCGGACGGCCTGTACGCGACTTGGTTGGGCACGGCGGGGGTGGTGATCGACGACGGTGAGACCCGGCTGGTCATCGATCCCTTCGTCACCCGCGACCGCCTGGGGCACGTGTTGTTTCGGCGCCCGGTGGAGTCGGATCCCGCGCTGGTCGACCACTGGCTCAGCCGCGCGGGGGGCTTCGACGTCGACGCGGTGTTCGTGACCCACTCGCACTACGACCACACCCTCGATGCGCCCATGGTGGCCCTGCGAACGGGTGCGGTGCTGGTGGGCTCGCCCGATACCCTGCTCCAAGGACGCGCCCATCGGCTCGAGTCGCGCCAGCTCGTGCCGGCCGAGACCGGCGTGCCCATGCACTTCGGTCGCTTCACCGTGACCCTGCGGCCCAGCGAGCACGGCACGCCCGACCTCTATCCCGGCCACGCCGACAAAGACTTCCGGGTGCCCGCGCGGGCCCGGGACTATCGGACGGGCGAGGTCTACGTCATCGTCATCGAGCACCCCTACGGCACGCTCATGCACCAGGGCAGCGCCGCCTGGACCGACGAGACCTACGACGAGAGCACCCGGGCCGACGTGGTGCTGCTGGGCGTCGCCGCGCGCGACGACACCACCGAGTACATCGAAGGCGTCGTCGATCGGGTCGGCGCCAAGACCATCATCCCGATTCACTTCGACAACTTCTTCCGCCGCCTCGACCGACCGTGGCGTCCGCTTTTTGGCGTCAAGCTGCCGGAGTTCTTCCGCGTCGTCGACGAGCGGCCGGATCTCGAGGTTCAGACCCTGCCCATCGGGGAACCGCGCCAGGTCGTGGCCGCGCCGACCGGCTGAGCGCGGCGTCGGGCGGCACCCGCTGGCGTCGGGCCCGGGTGTACGCCATGCTGCGCGGGCGATGACCCGCCTGACCGTCACCGACCACGACCGCGATGCCGCCGGGCTGACCTACGTCTACCCCGTGGTCTCGCGCCGCGCGGGCGGGGTCTCGGTGGGCATCAACCTCAACCCGAACAACGCGTGCAACTGGCGCTGCGTGTACTGCCAGGTCCCCGACCTGAGCAAGGGCGCCGCCCCGCCCATCGACGAGGCCCAGCTCGTCTCCGAGCTCCGCGGGCTGCTGGCGCAGGTCCAGACCCAGCAGTGGATGGATGCCAACGTCGCGCCTCCACATCAGCGCCTGGTCGACGTCGCGTTCTCGGGCAACGGCGAGCCCACCACCTCGCATCAGATCGACGCCATCGTGGGCCAGGTGCTCGGCGTGCTGGACGCGACCGGGCTCTCGGGGCTCAACAAGGTGCTCATCACCAACGGCTCGATGATGCATCGCGCCGAGGTGCAGCACGCGGTCGCGCGCCTGGGGCAGGCGGGGGGCGAGGTGTGGTTCAAGCTGGACCGGGCCACCACCGCGGGGCGCAAGGCGATCAACGATGCCGCGTCGTCTCCCGAGGTCGCCGTGGCCAATCTGCGGCGCTGTGCCGCCGTGTGTCGCACCCGGATCCAGACCTGCATGGTCGCGGTGGACGGGCAGGCTCCCGCCGAAGAGGAGCTGGTGGCCTATCTCGACCTGCTCGCAGCGGAAAAAGAGGCGGGAACGGCCATCACCGACGTGCTGCTCTACGGCATGGCCCGGCCTTCGCTGCAGCCGGGGGCCGAACGCCTCTCGAAGCTGTCTGCCGAGTGGCTCGAGGCCTTTGCCGAGCGCATTCGCGAGCGGGGCGTGCCCGTCGTCGTTCGCACCTGAGAGCGCAGCTGTCGTACGATTGCGGGAGGATGGACGCCTTCATCCACACCGCCAACGTCCTGTTCCTGCTGTCGTATCTGGTGCGGGACATCCTGTGGCTGCGGCTGCTGACCATCGTCGCGATCTTGACGTTGATCCCGTACTACGTGGCCAACGACCTGATGCCGCCGATCTACTGGAACGCGGCCTTCACTGCGATCAACCTCTATCAGGTCTATCGGCTGCTGCTCGAGCGCCGACCCGTGCGGCTGACCGTGCCGCAGCAGCGACTGTACGCGCTGGGCTTCGATGGGCTCTCGCCCCGGGACTTCCTGCGCTTGCTCGAGCGCGCGTCGTGGGAGGAGCACCAAGGCGGCGCGGTGCTGGTCGAGCAGGGGCGCCCGCTGGCCCGGCTCACCGTGATCGCCCAGGGCACCGCTCGGGTCGTCCGCAACGGCGAAGAGGTGAGCGAGCTGGGTGCGGGGCAGTTCGTCGGCGAGATGAGCTACGTGACGGGCGAGCCCGCCTGCGCCCAGGTCGTCGCCAGCGGCTGCGAGTGTGTGCACTGGCCCCGCGATGCGCTGCGCAAGTTCCTGCAGGACCGTGCCGACATCCGGGCCGCATTGCAGAACGTGATCGGCACCGACCTGGCCGGCAAGCTCCGCAGCAGTGCCACAGGCGAGCCCGAACCTGCGCCCGCGTGAGCCCGCGACCGGCTCACACCACCGTGTGATCGGCCGCCGCCACCCGCATCGCCGCGTCGACGACGTCGTTGGTGGGCGCATGATCGCCCGTGGCTCGGTCGCGATGCAGATACGCGATGCACCCGTGGCGGTCGATGACCACCACCCCGCCCTGCTGGAGGTTGTCCCCCTCGATGCGGCTCTGTCGAAAGCCGCCCGCGAGCGCCCGCGCCAGGCCCCACAGCGCCCGGGGGCCGTAGGCCGAGGCCGTCGAGTGGACCAGCGACAGCGTCTCGTGAGCGGCCAAGCTCGGGTCCGTGACCAGGTCGACCGCCTCCAGATCGATGGCCGTCCGCTCGACGAACGCATCCATGAAGTGTGGCGCCCCGTTGCCGACATAGACCACGCGCAGCCCGAGCCGCCTCAGCTCGTGGAGCCGCGGAGCGAGCAGGGTCACGTGCTCGGTGCAGGCCAGGCACGCGAAATGGCGCAGGAACACCAGCACCACCGGACCTTCGCGCCAGCGCTCGCCCAACGTCGTGGCCGTGCCCCGGGCGTCGAGGACCTCGGCCGAAGCCAGGGCTGCGGGGACCTCGTCGCCGATCTTCGCCGCCATCGACCGCGAGCATAGCCGGTTTGGCGTCCCGGTGGACGCCCGCCGTCCGCATTTGGCATGGTGATGCCCACCATGGCCAACCCGATTTCCGCGAGCACCAAGGCGTTCCTCGAGAGCCTCGACGAAACGGTCCACGAGGCGGCCGAGGCCGTGGTCTCTCGCAAGTCGCAGGAACTCGACGGCATCGATCTCGATCTGGAAGACGAGATCAACCTCGCCAAGGCCATCAAGTACGTCGCCTCTGCCGACGGCTTCTCGCGCGACGAGCTCAACGCGCTGAAGTTCCTGATGATCATGGCCTCGCTCCCCAACGAGCTGCAGCAGCACGTCATCGACTTCGACGTCGAGGACCTCACCCTCGAGCAGGTCGGCGCCCTGTTTCAGGGCTCCGCGCGCAAGGCCGGCTACGTGCTCTCCGGTGCCACCACCGTCGCCGCCTTCGACGGTCTGTCCGCCGAGGAGCTCGCCCAGTCCCGGGAGCTGGCCAACAAGCTCCAGCTCGACACCACCATCGCCGAAGCCCTCATCGCCAACGCGTGGACCTTGGGCCTCGCCATGAAGCGCGGCGACCAGTCGGTGGTCAAGGGCCTCGAGCAGGTCCGTCAGGGCATCCTCAGCTGGCTGTAGAGCCTCCCGCGGCACCATGCCCGAGCCCGCCATCCTGCTCTTCGCGGGCATCGTCTTCCTCGCCTACGCCGTGCAAAACGCCGTGGGCTTCGGCGCGCTGCTCGTGTGCATCACCCTCGGCAGCCACCTGCTGGAGATCCGCGACATCATCACCATGGCGCTGCCCCTGTCGATGCTGCAATCGGGGGCCATCGTCTGGCGCGACCGCGCGACCATCGACCGCCCGCTGCTGCTGCGCCGAATCCTGCCCCTGATGACCATCGGCGTGGCCATCGGGTTCTTCGTCTCGCGTGAGGTCGAGGCCACCGACCTGCGTACCGTATTCGCGGGCCTCGTCATCGTACTCGCCGTACGCGAGCTGTGGATGATGGCCCGCGCCCGCGCCGAAGCCGACCATGGCCCCCCGCCCCGCGTCTTGTCGATCGCCGCCATCTTTGGGGCGGGGCTGGTGCATGGCCTGTACGCCACGGGAGGGCCGCTGCTCGTCTATGCCGTGGGGCGCGAGGGCTTGGACAAGCGGCGGTTTCGGTCGACCCTGAGCGCGGTGTGGGTGGGGCTCAACACCTTGCTGATCTCCGGCTTCCTGCTCGAAGGTCGCTACACCGAAGGCACAGCGAAGAGCATGATCGTGCTGCTCATCGCCCTGCCGTTTGGGTTCTTCGCGGGGGACCTGATTCACCGCAAGATCCCCGAGCGGCCCTTCAAGGCCACCGTGTTCGGGTTGCTGATCGTGGCCGCGGGGTCGCTGCTGTTTCGGTGAACAGACCGCCTAGCGCTCAGGCCCGAGCAGGCGGTGTCGCTCGACCGTCTTCGCCGATCAACCCTTCGGCATGCAGCGCCCGCAACACCGCGGGCCGCTGCCGGACCTTCCGCATGATCGCCCGCAGCCGCGGAAACTCTTCGTACGACATGCCGATGTATCGCCCCCACGCACCGATCACGAACAGATACGGATCGGCGACAGTGTAGCGCTCGCCGAGCAACCAACCATCCTCGGGCGCACGCCGCTCGATGTCCGCCAAGTACCCCAAAAACCGCTCGCGCCCGGCGTTGCGAACGGCTTCGTGTGTGCCCGGATCGGGCACGACGCGGTCGGGCCTCAGGGCCATGATGTAGGCGGGGTGCAGGCTGCTGGCGAATAGCGCGAGCAGCTCGTCGTGGCGCGCCCGCGCCAGCGCATCGGTGGGGACGAAGCCCTCGCCGAGATAGTGCGAGATGGCGATGACCTCGGTGAGGACGTCGCCGTCGTCGGTGCGCAGGGCGGGGACGCGACCCAGCGGGTTGATGGCGAGGTATTCCGGCCGTTTGTGCTCTTCGTCGCCCGTGGAGACCCGAACGAGCTGATGGGGCAGCTCGCGCTCCTGCAGCAGGATGTGAGGGACGAGGGAGCACGCCCCGGGGGAGTAGTACAGCGTGACCATGGGACCAGCGTAGCCACGGCGAATCATGAAAAAAATTGATGTTTTTTCATGCTAGGATGCTCTTAGATTCATGAATCGGCACGGCCCCAAGCTCGAGATCAAGGACCTGCGATTGGTCTCCGTCATCGCCAAGCAGGGCGGGGTGTCGCGGGCGGCCACGAGCCTGGGGCTCAGCCAGAGCGCGGTGAGTCATCACCTGGCGCGCATCGAACGACGGCTGGGGGTCGAGCTGTTCACCCGAGCGGGCCGGACGATGCAGTGCACCGACGAGGGGCAGCAGCTGGCCGAGCTGGCGGTCGAACTCACGGGGCGGTTGCTCGAGGTCGAGCAGGCGCTGGCCCAGACGAAGAAGGTCCGGCGCATTCGGCTGTGCACGCACTGCTACACGGCCTATCACTGGCTTCCGGGGCTGCTCGAGGCGTGGCAGAAGCTCCAGCCCGAGGTGGAGATCCAGATCGTGCTGGAGGCGACGCGGGCGTCCATGGAGGCGCTGGCCGCTCACCGCGTCGATGTGGCGCTGTGCCACTTCGAGCCCCCCGATTCCACGCAGTGGATCCGCCGCAAGCTCTTCGACGATCGCTTCGCGGTCATCGTGGCGCCCAACCACCCGCTGGCCGCACGCAAGCGACTGAAGCCGGTACACCTGGCCGACCAGACGCTGCTCGTCTACGACCTGCCCACCGTCGATCTACGGCGCTTTGGTCGGGAAATTTTCACCGAGCATCAACCCAAGGCGGTACGTCGCGTGCCGCTGACGGAAGCGATCATCGAGCTGGTCAAGGCAGGACAAGGGGTGAGCTTGATGTCGCGCTGGGCGATGCGACCATGGGTGGAGCGGGGCGAAATCGTGTCGCGACCGCTGGTGGCGCCAGGGGTCACGCGTCGCTGGCAAGCGGTGTATCGCAAGGGCGGAGCGAAGCAGGCCGTGGTGCGGCAGCTGGTCGAGTTGATCCGCGAGACCCGAGCCCTCGATCCGCGACGCTGAACGACACCGCGCGTGCTGGCCCCGGGCAGGAGTCCCGGCTAAGCTTCGCGCCTCTATGGTCGAGCTTAGACTCTCTCATTGCGCCGGACTGGCGCTGGTCGTCCTCACGGCCTGTAGCGATCCGATCACCCTGGACGACGAGACGGGCGCCGACGGCAGTACATCGGTCAATAGCGCGGCGACCGACGGCGCGACGACGAACGAGCCCGCCACCGAGAAGCCCACCACCGACGCCGCGACCACGGCCGACGATACGACGAGCACCGATCCGACCAATGACGGCGACACCACCGAGGACGGGCCCGAACCGACCTCGGCGGGCGAGGACTCCGGCTCGCTGGGCAACGACCACGGCGTCGTGCTGTTCGAGTTCGAGCGGTCTCCCTCCACGACCGACGACCCCTTTGTCGGCACCACGCAGATCGAGATCACGCTGCTTTATCGCGAGTGCCTGATCGACTTCTACGCCGCGAACCCCAACTTCCAGCAGCAGGGCATCGATGGCGAGATGGTGTTCGGCAACGCGCTCGGCCCGGGCCTGTGCGAGCCGGCCGACCCCGGGTTCGTGCAGTGCAGCGCGCTGTCGATCTATCAGGAGCTCGATGTCGCGTCGCAGCTGAACGTCCTGTATGACGTCTCGGGGCCGATCGAAGATCAGCAGCTGCGCTTTGGCCCCATTCCCACCGCCGCGCTGGCCAACTGTGCGGGAGGCGGAAATCCGATCGTGCGAGTGGGGAGCGCGGGGGCGGTGCGCGGGATCGATGCCGCTGGCGAGACGATTTGGTGGGCGGAGTCGTTTTCGCCCAACGAAGCGGCGACCGACCAAAGCGCGCCAATCACGATTCGCGTCGCGCCGACTTCCTAGCGCGGCGCGACCTCGCTACCCTCGGGGGCCAATGCTCGGCGTGAGACTTTTTCGTCGCCTGTGGTTGGCCCCCCTGCTGGCCGTCGCGTGCACCAACGGCGACCTCGAGCCCGACGTCGATGACGAGTCCGAGCTGCACCCGTACGGCTCGCTGGGCAACGACCATGGGGTCGTGCGCTTCGAGTTCTACCCGAGCATCATCGCCCCCGACGACCTGCTCGAGGGCACCGCCACCGTGGAGATCACGATGCGATACGGCGAGTGTTTGATCGGGTTCTATCAGACCAACCCGCACTACCGTCAGCACGGCGTCGACGGAGAGCAGGTCTTCCTTGGCGTGGGCAACGACCTGTGCGCGACCGGGGACCCCGAGCTCGCCGAGTGCGTGGACGTCCAAGTCCAGCAAGAGGTCGACGTCGCGTACCAGCTCACGGTGGAGACGACGATCACGGGGCCCCTCGAGGGCCGCCAGCTTCGCTTTGGACCCCTGCCGACCGCAGACCTGACCCAGTGTGACGGCCCGCTTCCGTTTCCCATCGCGGAGATCCACTCCAACGGTTCGGCGCGGGGGCTCGACGCGGCGGGCGAAGCCCTGTGGGTCACCCAGTACGCCGACCCCATCGCCGCCACCACCGATCAGCGCGAGCCGATCCGGATCCAGGCGATCCCTCCGCGGTGAACCGAGCAGGGCTCACTGCGTGGGATGCAGGGTGCCGTAGTCGAAGCCGCGGTCGAGCGTGGCGACGCCCGTGCGGGTCGCGTTGACCTCCCCGGAAGCATCGAGCAGCCCCTGGTAGTTGAAGTACTCGAGCACCATGGCGGGGAACAGGCCGAAGCGAGCGTAAAACGCCATGAGCCACGGTCGGTTGTGCCGCGAGTAGCTGTGCGAGCGAGTATAGGCGCTGATGACCATGCGGTTGAGGGTGGTGGTCGAGCCATCGTCGCCGACCGGAGTCACGGTGACGCCCAGGTGGATGCCATCCATGCCCGGGTTGCCGCCGAGGCAGCGCAGGTCGGAGCGGTTGTTGGCGCGCGCCATGTGGGCGACCGCGGCGACGTAGTGCACGCTGGCCGAAAGCACCCGGCGTGCGCGATCGATCCAGTTGGTGATGGTGTCGCCGCTGAGCGTCAGGGCCTTGACCGCATCCCAGGTGATCTCCCGGGCGTACCACTCGGCCGCGGTGACGGCCGCGGTAAACTGGGCGTCGGTGGGCGTGTCGGCGTTGGCCCAGGTCAGGATGGTGGTGGCGCGGGTGTTGAAGCCGGAGATTCGCCGGATCTGGGTGCCCGCGCGCGAGCTCCAGGTGGCGTTCTGCGTGGCGAGGCTGTCCTCGGTCGTGCCGGGGATCTGCCAGCGCTGGTAGCCGCTGTTGTCGGGGTGCTCTTCGAAGAGCGACCGCGCCAGCTGCTGCGCTTCGTTCAGCGTGGCCGAGTCGGGCTGACGCGACAGCGTGCCGAAGTGGGTGTAGAGCTGCTCGACGCCCGTGGACAAGCGAATGAACGCCCGTACGTGCCCCTCGACGCGGGTGAGGGCCTGGCGCTGCACGAGGTGCTCGTCGCCCCCGGGCGGCTTGGTGTGCGAGTTGCACCCGGTGACCCAGAAGGTGGCCCCCGAGGCGAAGGCCGGCAGCGCGCCCGAGAAGCCGGAGACGTGCGACGGACGATTGCTCGAGTGAAAGTGCGACGGTCCCTGCACGATGGCGTGACTGAGCACGATCATCTCCACGACGCGCCCGGGCGCGAGGGTGGCGACGTGCTGCAGGTAGGCCCACGCCCGCTTGACCCCGTTGCGCTCGGTGCTGACGGGGTCTCTGCTCCGCGAGGTGCGATACACGGGATACCACTGGCCCCAACGGCGACGCGCGGCGATGTTCTCGCGCGAGACGGGCCCGCGGCGGTTGGGCGGGAACAGCCGGGTCCGCATGACGCGGTCACGGTCGCGCGCGTCGTCTTCGCCGTAGCGGGTGAGATCGTGGATGGCGGTGGCGATGGTGCCGTCGTTCCAGGTGGTGTTGGCCTGGAGGTCGGGATAGACGCGCTCGTCGGAGCGGCCGCGGTGCCAGACGAACTCGTCCTCGAACTCGCGCATGAGCAGGTAGTTGCGAGCCTGGCGATCGTAGCGGAAGCGCTTGCGGCTCCCGCCGTCGCCGAGCGCGAAGACCCGCTCCGGGTTGGCGGTCACCTGACTCACGGTGAGGGCGAGCGGCAGCACGGTCTGCGAGGACCCGGTGGTGATGCAGATCTCCACCCCGTCGAGCCCCCACGAGCGCAGCTTGAGCACGAAGCCCTCGTCGGTCCACTGCAATAGAGCCCAGTGCGAGCCGCCCCAATGGTTGCCCCCGTCGGAGAACTGGATGTGCAGCATCACCCACGGGTGATCGTCGGGATCGAGGGCGGAGACGTCGGCCTTGGTCAGCGCCAGCGTGTGGTTGGTCCACGTCGGCGAGCTGGGCAGGATGCTGCCGCTGGACTCGACCGCGTTGTAGGCCGTGGCGTCGTCCTCGGAGTTCCAGGTCACCGCATCGATGCCGGTCACGCGACCCGAGTCGGGCACCTGAAGGCGCAGGAGGACCTCGGTGTTCGGCAATTGGTCGAAGCTCATGGCGTGTCCTCCGAGAAGTTCTGGTCGTGATCGTCGGGCTCGAGGTCGTCGTAGGCCCCCTCTTCACCATCGACCTGCACCCGGCCATAGCCCGTGGGCGTGGGGTTGGGAAAGCCGAGGGTGACGAGGCCGGCCGGGAACGTGGCCTGGCCCTCGTTGGCCACCGCGGCCTGGACCGACTGCGACAGGTCGGCGTTCTCGAACAGCGGCCAGCTGCCCTCGCCCGTGCCCATGGTCAGCGTGTAGCGCCGCCCCGAGCCGACCACGAAGCGCAGCGCGACGCGATCGTCACCGAGGGTGGGCGCGGTGCGGGCCGATGCCCGCTGCTCCCCGCTCTGATCGTCGCGCAGGGTGAGCTGCCGGGCCCCCAGGGCCTGCCGATCGAAGCGCAGCATGAGCCACGCCTCGCCCGGACCCGGGGTTTGCTGGGTATCGGCCGGCAGTAACACGGAGCCCGCGTTGGCCAGCTTCACGCGATGGCCCGCGGTCACGTCGGAGGCCTCGACCCCCGCCGGCGTATGGAAGACGGCGATGTGGGTGAAGGCCTCGGGATGCAGCGAGATGCGCGTGGTGGCCACGAACGACCACCCCAGGCCCGAGGTGTTGTCTGCCCCGGGCTCGAGCTGCAGCAGCACGTCGTGCATGGGCCAACCGGCAGAGGTGCGCTGGGCGTCGGGGATCGGCTTGCGCAGCAGCGCGTACCACTTTTGGCGCACGAGCTGCAGCTCGAACAAGTTGGCGGCCATGGTCTCGGCGCTGGGGCTCTCGGCCGGGTCGGTGCCCGACGGCTGCCGCAGGACGATCAACCCGTGCTGGTGAAAGCGATTCTCCGGGAAGCGAGTCCAGGGCCCCGCGCCCGAGCTGGCCGCCGGGGGCACGGTGGCGTCGTTCACCGCTTCGCCGGTCCACGACTCGCCCACCGCATCGAGCGAGGACACGCCCGCGTCGAGGACCTTCAGCCCGTAGGTGGGCGTCAGGTTGCGACCGTAGCGAGCGGTGGCCTCGCCCTGCCACGGGGCGTAGGTACCGGCAAAGAACCTCAGCCCCGGCGCTCGATCGACCTGGAGGCCAGCCTGCGTCAGGCTGGACACGAACGACCGGGCGACGGAGAGCGTCGCGGAATGGACTCGAATGTCGACCATGGTGAGACCGGCGAACCACGCCGGGGCCATAGGATAAAGCAGGCCCGAGGTCCGCTTCGGGTCATTTGCGCTTCGACTGCGAGGGTCGAGCGAGTCCGCTCGTCACGTCGCGTCGTCGGGCTCGTCGGTACTGCTCAGCCGTTCCCAGGCGCGGACCATGTCGTCGGGCACGGGGGCGTCGAAGTGCAGTCGTCGGCCGTCGCGATGATCCAAGCTCAGCCGAGCGGCATGCAGTAGCGGTCGCGCCCCGGTCGGACGGCGTTCACCCGACCGCGACGGCCCATAGAGCTCGTCCCACACCAGCGGGTGTCCCTCGCTGGCCAGGTGAACGCGGATCTGGTGCCGACGCCCGGTATGCAGATCGATGGACAGCCACGAGACCCGGTCGGTGCTGCGGACCACCTCGACATCGGTACGCGAGGCCTTGCCCCCCTCCCCGACCCACGACAGGCGCTCGGGCGGCACATGGATCGGGGTCTCGATGCGCATCGAGCCGGGCACCTGGCCGTGCACGATCGCCACGTAGCGCTTGCGGGTCGTACGGGCGGCGAACTGCTTGGTGTAGAAGTCGACCAAGCGCCGTCGCTTGGCGAAGGCCACGGCCCCGCTGGTGGTGCGGTCGAGGCGATGCAGCACCGAGGGCTCGACCTGGGGATCGGGTTGCTCGTGCCGGTAGTAGTGCACCAGTCGACGCTGCAGGTTGCGGTACTGGCAGGTCGAGGCGGGGTGCACCGCAAGGTCGCCGGACTTGTCGACCACCACCAGGTCGTCGTCCTCGTGGAGGATCCGCAGCTCGATCGCCCCCAGGTCGATCTGCGCGTCGGGGCTCGCGGGCACGGTCAGCTCGACCACGTCGCCGGGGGTCAGTCGATGGGCCTTCTTGCGCACCACCCGACGATTGACCACCACCGCGCCCTGGCCCAGCAGCTCCACGATCGAGCGTCTGGACCGCCACGGCATCTGCATGGCGATGAACATGTCGACCCGCAGGTAAGCGTGAGCGTCGGCCACCGTCAGCGCGACGGTCTGCGTTGCGGGCGTCACCGCGGCCGATGCTACCCCACCGTGGTACATCCCCCTCGATGTCCGAGCCCATCCCGCCCAAGTTCTACGCCGAGGAGGCCGAGTTCCCCGAGCGCATCGAGCTGCGGCCGATCGGGGTGGTGCGCTCGCCTCACAAAGAGCGCCACGGGACCCCACGACAGGCGGTGCTTCCGGCCGACCCCGCCCTGCGCCCGGACGAGCGCACGATCATCGAGCTGTTCCCCTCCATCCTCACCCCGCACGCGGTCGAGGACCTCGAGGGCTTCGACCTCATCTGGGTCGTGGCGTGGATGCACCTCAACCACGGCTGGCGCAACAAGGTCTCCGTGCCGGGCGAGGGGCGTCGCAAGTCCCGCGGCCTGCTGTCCACCCGGGCCCCGCACCGCCCCAACCCGATCTCGCTGTCCGCGGTGCGCCTGCTCGAGGTCCGCGGCCTGCAGCTGCACCTCGAGCGCAGCGATCTGCTCGACGGCACCCCCGTGCTCGACATCAAGCCCTACGTTCCCTACACGGATGCCTTCGCCGACGCGCGCGCCGGTTGGGTGGACGAACGCGGGCCGGCGCCACAAAACTGATCGCAAATACAACCGATCGCCTCGGTCGTGCGTTGGTCGCTCGGCCCCCGATTTGCGGATGGGCACGCGAGGCGATCGATGAAGCGCAGAACCTTCTTCAGCATGAGTGTAGTGGGCCTGGCGGCCGTGGGGACCTGCTCGCTGTGGAAGCGCGACCCCGAGCCGCCGCTGCAGCTGGTGTCCCTGAGCGCGCAGCAATCCCGCCAGTTCGTGCCGGCCGAGGTCGGGACGGAGCTGTGGGCGGTGCTGCGGATCGACGTCGACGAGGGCCCCACCGAGGATCGACCGCCCGTGCACGTGGGCCTGGTGGTCGACACCTCGGGCTCGATGGAAGGCGCCCCGATCGAGGCCGCGCGCAGTGCGGCCGCCGAGCTCATCGGCTCGCTGCAGGACGGCGACCGGCTCACGGTGGTCACCTTCGATTCGAAGGCCGAGCTGGTGGTGGCCAATGTCGAGATCGACGACGACACCCGCGACGAGAGCCTCGAGAAGGTGGCCGAGATCGCAGCGGGCGGCACCACCGATCTCGCGGCCGGCCTGCACGCGGCCATCGAAGACCTGCGGCCGCATGTGGTGCAGGGCCGAGTCACGCGCCTGGTGCTGCTGAGCGACGGCGTGCCCAACGACGCCTCGTCCATTCCTTCTGCCGTCGCCCAGGCCAGCTCGATGGGCATCACCGTCACCGCGCTGGGCTTCGGCCTCGACTACGACGAGGGGCAGCTGGCCTCCATCGCGCAGCAGACGGGCGGCACGTTCCACTTCCTCGAGCAGCCGGAGGCCCTGGTGCCCCTGTTCCGCGAGGAAAACCTGCGCCTGCAGGGCATCGCCGCCCAGGAGATCGTGCTGACCCTGACCACCGGTCCCAACGTGGAGCTGATGGAGGTGGTCGGCCAATCCTATGCCCTGCCCCAGCCACGCATCTTCATGGGGCTGGGCGATCTGAGCCGCGGCCAAGAGCGGGTGGTGGTGGTGCGACTGCGGGTCGGTCCCCATCGCGCGGGCGCACCGGTCGAGCTGCTCGATGGCCTGCTCACCTACCGTGACCCACGGAGCGGCCAGACGATCGAGCTCGACGTGTTCTTGTCCGCGCGGGCCGAAGACGACGCCGCCGTGTTGGCCGAGTCGATCGATCCCGCGGTCGAGCGCGAGATCGAGAATGCCAAGGCGGCCGCGATGACCCTGCACGCCATCTCGCTGTATCGGGACGGCAACCCGCACGAGGCGAGCGCGGTGCTGGGCAAGGCGATTCCTCAGGCGGCGGCGATCAGCGGTCGGCTCGACGACTCGCGGCTGCAGGAGCAGACCAGCAACATGGTGAAGCTGGCCGAGGCCATCGCCGAGGACGAGGAGGCATTCGAGCGCACCGAGCCCGAAGAGGAACTCGCGCAGCCCGACTTGCACAACCCCTTCCACGCGAGGACCAAGGCCCCCGCCAAGCAAGGCCTCGCGGGGAAGCGGGCCCTCCGTCAGGCCCACGGCGACGCGATGGTGAACTTCCAGGCGCGACCCAACTCCGCGAAGAAGTGAGGGCCGCGCCCGCCTCGCTCAGGGGGCCATGAACACCGAGATGGTGTCCCTGAAGCTCGAGGCGATCAGGATGTCGTGGTAGACCATGAGCGCCGCATCGCCCTGGTCGTTGGCCGTCAGACTCCAGATGTTGTCGAGGGAGGAGACCTCGGTGAGGTCGGTCGGGCCCCACACGCCGAGGTCGGCGTCGTAGCAGCGGGTCGCGAACCCGGTCCCGCCCTCGTAGGCCACGATGGCATGGCCGCCGCCGTTGACCGCCAGCAGGGGCCAGCCGGCGTTGATCTCGGAGATCAGCTCGGGCTCGCTCCAGGCCTGCGTCGCGGCGCCGTAGCGGGCCGCCCACAGGTCGTTGCCGCCGCCGGAGAACACCCGCCAGATCGCGATCACGTTGCCGCCGACGTCCATCTGCACCCGTACGTTGCCGAGCTGCCCGTCCTCGGGCGTAAAGAACGGCGTCCCCGTGGTCCAGCTCCCGGTGGCGGCATCGTAGACGTGCGCCCGCAGCTCGGTGGTCCGCGCCACGACGACCAAGTCCCCGGCTTCGTTGCCGGCCACGTAGGGCTGCGCCCCGTCGCCGATGCTCACGCTCTCGGTCCAGCCCGAGGCGGGGTCGTACATCGCGGTGTAGAGCCCCGCATCGAGGCCCGAGCGTCGCCACGCCGCCAGGGCCCAGCCGGACCCGTACGAGGCGACCGAGAGGTCGTGAAGCTCGCTCGGGCCGATGGGGGCCGCCATCAGCTGGTGCACCGAGCCCCATGTACCCGTCGTGGCGTTGTAGCGCCGGGCCCACGAGGTGTTGTCGTGCTCCTCCCACACCTCCACGATGTTGCCTTGCGGCCCCATCGTGAGCGCATGGTCGCGCAACAGCTGGAACGACTGCCCGCTGCCGCCGATGAGCAAGGGGTCCTCCCAACCGGTCGCGGTATCGAATCGCACGCCGTAGACGACATTCCGGCTGGTCCAGCCGTGCCACGAGTTGCCCATCGCATCGGACCCGACGGCGTGGCGATTGGAATCGAACACCGTGGTCGTGGTGAGGACGTCACCCGCGTCCCAGGTGCGGGCCACGGGGTCGTAGCGATTGCGGCGGACGAAGTACTCCAAGACGGTGGTCTCCGCGATCACCGACGAGACCGCCCCCGTGGCGTCCATCGCGAGCGTCCCGCCCAGATAGTTCATACCGGTGTCGGGCTTCATGGTGACGATATCGGGGGGCGACCACACGCAGTCGAAGGGCATGGGGACCGCGGGTGGGTCGCCCGTGCTGCCCGTCTCGTCGCCCGTGTC
Organism: Myxococcota bacterium; assembly: GCA_039028615.1. Lineage (GTDB taxonomy): Bacteria > Myxococcota_A > Polyangia > Nannocystales > Nannocystaceae > Paraliomyxa. Next base: position 279,864 of record JBCCHT010000008.1, read on the forward strand.
CTCGTCTGCGGTCGTGCCTCCGTCGTCGCTCCCGCTGCTCGATTCGGCGCCCGGCCCGGTGCTGTCGGCCACCGACGAGGTCGACGCATCGTTGGTGTCGCCCCCGCTCGTCGACATCGGCCCCCCGGTACCCGGCGGCGTGCTCCCGGTCGTGCCTTCGGACCCGGTCGACGCGCCGTCGGCCGCGGGCTCGGGGTCCCCACAGGCCACGAGCCCCAGTGCACAGACCATCCCCACGAAACCGCCGACCCGCCGAAAATTCATCGGACCATCGACGCGTCGGCCGACCCGCCTCTTCACTCGCCAAGCGGCCGGGAATGGCTCCATCGATGCTCGCCCGCGCCGACTGATGACCCAAACTCGGAGGCCCGCCGACGACCCCCGAGGTCGCGGGGCCCCGAGGCGGGGCACCTTGCCTCGGATTCGCGGTCGCGACGCCCGTGCGTGGTCGAATTGACGGATTCGAGAAGCCGGGGCATCGATCCAGTGAACGCCGCGTGCGTGCTACGATCAGGCCGCCGGCCGGTTTCGCGCGCGCACGCCCAGTCGCCTCGCTCCGAACCTCACTTCGCCCTTGGCCCCATGTCCTCGGCTGCCGACGGAAACGACCTGTCGGGCGTCACGCTCGACGGCCGCTACACCCTGCTCCGCAAGCTCGGCGAGGGCGCGATGGGCTTGGTGTACGACGCCCATCACAAGTCGTTGCGCCGCCAAGTCGCGGTGAAGGTCCTGCACCCGTGGCTCGCCTCGGAGGAGAAGTACCGCCAGCGATTCATGCGCGAGGCTCGCGCGGCATCGAGGATCAAGCACCCCAACGTGGTCGAGATCCTCGATTGCGGCAAGACGCCCAACGACTCGGTCTACCTGGTCATGGAGTTCCTGCACGGCTGCGATCTCAAGGAGATCATCCGCCGCGAGAAGGTGCTGCCGTGGCCCCGCGCGCGTCACTTCTTGTTGCAGGCCGTCGCTGCCCTCCGCGAAGCGCATCGCGAGGACATCATCCATCGCGACATCAAGCCGGCGAACTGCTTCGTGTGCACGCCGCCCGAGCCGGGCATGCCCGAGCGCATGAAGCTGCTGGACTTCGGCATCGCCAAGGTGGGCGAGGACCCAGGGGCGAGCGACGTGGGGATGAAGGGCATCACCCAGACCGGCGAGCTGGTGGGCACCCTGGCCTATATGGCGCCCGAGTTCGCCGAGGGCCGCCCCGCGAGCATCCACTCGGACATGTACGCGCTGGGCATCACCGCGTATGAGCTGCTCACGGGCGAAGTGCCGTTTCGCGGGCGCAACGAGTTCCAGGTGCTCGCCCGCCACCTCAACGAGCCGCCCGTGCGGCCGCGGGTCAAGCAAGCCACCATCCCCATCGCGGTGGAGAAGGTCGTGCTGACCCTGCTGGCCAAAAAGCCCGAGGATCGGTTCACGTCGATGGCCGACCTCGAGCTGGCGCTGCTGGCCATCCCCGGCGACGTGAGCCCCGACGCGCCGCTGGTCGTGCCCCGCGGCGGGCGAGACCGGGAAGGCAGCGGACCCAAGCTCGCCGCGCGCTCCCGTGAAGACAGCGGGCCCAAGCCGCCCGTGCGTCGCCGCGAGCCCAGCGGGCCCAAGCCGGGGGGTCCGCTGATCGAGCGCACCGACATCATCGCCCCCGCGGCCACCGAGGCCCCGCCGATCCGTCGCCGCGTGCCTTCGCCCGCGCCCGCCTCGGCTCCGTCGCCGCGCGGAGAATCGCACCCCGACATGCCGGCCGCCGACGGTGACCGCTGGGGTGAGATCCGCGATCCGCACGAGTTCGACGACCCCAAGCCGCCCCGCGTCGAGTGGGGCACGGTGATCACCGTCGTGCTGCTGATCGGCCTGTCGGCGGCCGCGATCGCGTCGGTGGTGATCCGCCAGCGAGAACTCGCCGAGCCGCCGCCTGCCGTGGACCCGGCCCCCGTGGTCGCACCGTCCAACGAGCCGGGTACGGCGTCGCCGGATCCCCCCGCCCCGTCCACCGCCTCCGGTTCGGTCACCCCGGCCGCCGCCTCTGGCCCGGCGGAGCCGGCTTCGGGCTCGGGCCCGTCCGACGCGGCCTCGAGCGGGGCGTCCGGGGCCGGATCGACGTCGGGCTGAGCCCTCAATTTCGCGGACTGTGCGCCCCTCGGGCCCACGCCTCCGAGAATTCGTCCCCGAGCGAAATTCGTCGGTCCAAAACCAGCCCGATGGGGACTATGGGCAGACGGGCCCGACCTCCCGGCCTGCTCCCTTCCCCACCGTTGCCTACCTCCGCCCCGGCCCACCCTTGTCGATCTCCGTAGGCGTCTCGTGCGACTCTGTCGCCGCCGCATCGAGGCGTGACTCGGTTCACCAGGGCAACCCGTGGAACCCGAGTTCGCGCGCCTGCCGACGCGTCCCCCCTTTGCGACCCACTGTGATGCCCGAGCCTTCGCTTCTCCTTCGTCTGTCCGCTCGCTCCTCGTGGACGGCGGCGGCACCCGCCGTCGTGGCGGCGATGGCCCTCGCCGTGCCGCTCGTCCCCGCGGTGGCCCACGGTCACGCCTGGGTGCGCCCCGGGGTCGTGGTCGAGCAGGACGGGCGCGTCGCCGTGGACGCGACCGAGATCGGCACCATGCACAAGGCCACGGTGGAGGACATCTCGGTCCAGGCCACCAAGGTCGTCGTCGATGCCCAGATCGACCCCGCCGCGGTCCGGATCTCGTTCGTCGAGGTCGATCCGGTCGAGATCATCCGCGGGGTCCGCGTCTCCATCGTCACGCCCGAGGCTGCCGTCAGCGACCCCGGGGGCGACCCGCGCGGCCCGCTGCTCACGCAGTGCACCGCCTGCCCCGACGCCGAGCTCGGCGGGCTGGCGGTCGAGGCCATGCTGGCCGCCGTCGACGAGCATCGGGCCCTCGTGAAGCAAGCGCAGGAGGCCGCGGCCGCCTCCGAGCCCGAGCCCGAACCGGAGCCCGAGCCCGAACCGGAGCCCGAGCCCGAGCCCGAGCCCGCGCGGGGCAACAAGCTCGGCCCCGTAGGCTGGGCAGGCGTGTCCCTGCTGGCCGTCGGCCTCGGAGCGGTGGTCGGCGGCGCGGTGATTGCCGTCCCCGAGCCCGCCGCCGATGCCCCGGCCGCCCTGCGCCCCACCGGCTTCGTCCTCGTCGGGGGTGGCACCGCGGCCCTGCTGTCCGGCGCCATGCTGCTCACCATCGACCGCCGTCGCGCCCGGCGTTCGTCGCTGTCGTTCGCGCCCTCGTACAACGCCCGCTTCCGCGGAATGGTCGTGAGCGGTCGTTTCTAACCATGGTCGAGCCACTCCAAGCCGGGACCGTCATCGGTGACTACGAGCTCGTGCGCTCGATCGGTCGCGGCGGCATGGCCGAGGTCTGGGTCGCGCGGCGCCGCAGCGACCGTCGGGCGAGCAAGTACGTCGCGATCAAGGTCATCGCCGACCAGTACGTCGGCGACCCCCGGTACCAGCGCATGTTCGGGTCCGAGGCCGACCTCGCCGCGCTGCTCAACCACACCAATATCGTCCAGGTCTTCGACGAAGGCGAAGACCACGGCCGCAGCTTCCTGGTCATGGAGTGGGTCGATGGCGTCAACCTGCTCAAGGTCGCCGCCGCCCTCACCTTCGTCGACGACGAGCAGTGGCGCTACAAGGTCATCTCATACATCGTCGGCCAGCTGCTCTACGCGCTGAACTACGCCCACAGCATCACCCTGCACGACGGCAACCCGCTGGGCATCGTGCACCGCGACGTCTCCCCGCAAAACGTGCTCATCAGCACCCAGGGCGAGGTCAAGCTCACCGACTTCGGCGTGGCCCACTACGTGCTGGAGGAGAGCTCGGGCATCCACGTCAAAGGCAAGGTCCGCTACATGTCGCCCGAGCAGATCTCGGGCAAGGGCCGCGACCCTCGGCTCGACCTGTACGCGGTAGGGGCCATCCTGCACGAGCTGCTCGACGGGCGTCGCTTCCGACACCACATCGAAGATCAGCGGGAAATGTACCTGGAGGCGCTGGGCGGAAAGATTCCTGCCATGTCGCGCCCCATTCCCCCCGAGCTCGACGCGCTGCGGCGTGCCCTGCTCGAGCCCGAGCTCGACCGGCGGGTGCCCAATGCCGACGCCGCGCTGGAGATGCTCTCGCGGTTTCCCGGGCACGGCGACGCCCGGCGCGAGCTGACCGAGCTGTGCAGCTCCGTCACCGGGGTGATGAAGCCACGGGTCGGTCCGCAGGGGGCTCCGCCCGCCAGCGGGTCGAGTCCCGGGCAAGCCGCTTCGGGCATCCCCGGGCTGACCCCGTCATCGGGCCCGGCCGTGGGTGCCAACGGTCCGACCGGGTCGGGCTCGGCCGCCGCCGCCTCGCCCTCCGGTCCGGCCGCGCAGGGCATGAGCCCCTCTTCGGGTCCGGCCGCGCAGGGCATGAGCCCCGCTTCGGGTCCGGCCCACGCGGGTGCCGTCCCGCCCTCGGGGCCCGCCGCCTCGGCCGGGGTCCCCTCCAATCCCGTTCCGTCCGCGCGGCTGCTCTCGCCGCGCCAGGCCGTGCCCGCTGGGGTGCCGCAGCAGCGCTCGCAGCCCATCAGCACCGTGCCCATGCCCGGTGCCCAAGGGTCCGACGCCATGGCGACGGGCTCTCGGCGTCGGCCTGGCGACTCGGGAGCCAACGTGCACCCGGCCGATGCCTCCGCCACCTGGACGCCGTCGCTCCAGCGCGAACCGGCCCTGCCCGCGCCGCAGACGGACCCCACCGAGCTCGTCGAGCCGGTCGCCGCTCCGCGCCCGCTCCGAGCGAGTCCTTCCGCACCGATCGTCGAGCTCTCCGACAGCGCGCTGCCCGAGACCCGGCTCTCCCGTCGGCCCGTCGCCGCCCCGGTCCCGCGCAAGTCGGGACAGGCCCTGCAGTGGACCCTCTTCGGGATGGCCATCGTCGTGCTGATCGCCGCCGGGGCGGGGACCTGGTGGTACCTGTTCGGTCGCACCGACGCTCCCGAGACCTCCGCCGCCGTAGCCCAGGCGCCCGCGACCGACGACGGTGACAAAAAAGCTCCGGCTGCCGCCGCGGCCCCTGCCCCCGCCGAAGTCGAACCGCCGCCCTTCGACGAGCCCGCCGAGCAGCCCGCTCAACCCGGCAACGATGCGGCCCAGCCCACCGCCGATGCAGCCGAACCACCGCCGAGCGACGCGGCCGAAGCCGACCCGCCCCCCGCCGATCCGGCCACCGACGAAGCGCCGCCACCCGCGGGCGAAACAGCCCCTTCCGCCGAAGAACCCAAGCCCGAAGAGCCCAAGCCCACCACCCGCCGTCGCCCCCGTTCCGCGCTGAGCATCGCGGCCAGCAAGGACATGGGCACCGTCAACGTACGCATCAAGAGCAAGGACGGCAGCGTCCGCAAGAGCTACGAGTTCTCCGCGCTCAAACCGGTGGGTCGATTGCCGACCGGTCGATACACCGTCTCCTGGCGCCGAGCCGGCACCTCGGCGTGGAGCAACGGTAGCTTCGTACTCAAGGCCAAATGCGACCTCCGCCTGGTCATCAAGCCCACTGGAATGAAGCCGACCTACCTCGGCACATGTGGGTGATTTGAGCTACGCTCCCCCCCACGACGGTGCCATGACCGCCCCGCCTCGCAGCGCCCGCGCGAATGAACCGTTGCCGGTCCGATTGCCGGCCGGAACGGTGCTGGGCGCCTATGTCGTCGATGGCTGGCTGCGCGACGGAGGCATGGCCTCCCTGTACCGCGGCCACCACCAACGCACCCAGGCCAAGGTCGCCATCAAGGTCCAGGTCACCGGGGCCGAGGACGACCGAACCACCGCCGCTCGCTTCGACCGCGAGGGCATCGTCATGGGTCGGCTCTCGGGGGAGCCCAACGTCGTGCAGGTGCACGACGTCGACGCGCTGTCCGACGGGCGCCGCTACCTCGTCACCGAGTGGGTCGACGGCGACAACCTCGAAGAGCTCCTCGACCACGTCCGCAACGCCGACTCGATGCTGCCCATCGACCGCGCCTGCCGTCTCGTGGCCGACGTCGCCAACGCCCTCGAGGCCGCCCACCGGGCCGACATCGTGCATCGAGACGTCAAGCCGGCCAACATCATGGTCGACCAGGGCACCGATCGCGAGCGGGCCCGGCTGCTCGACTTCGGCATCTCGGCCGACCTCGGTGCCGCCGGCCAGTCCGAAGAGCTGACCGCCACCGGGGTCGTCCTCGGGACCTCCGGCTACGTCGCACCCGAGCAGGCCGTGGGCCTGCCCGCCGACCCCGGCTTCGACATCTACTCCCTCGGCATCGTCGCCTTCGAATCCGTCACCGGCTTTCCCATTCCTCCTGGCGGCCTCGGCCCGGAGAAGCTGCCCCCCATCAGCCGCCTGCGCTCCGGCGTCCCCTCGCCGCTCGAAGAGCTCGTCAGCGCCTGTCTCGCTCGCGATCCGCGGCTGCGCCCCGCCTCTGCGGCCGAAGTTGCCGAGCGATTGCGAGCCATCGCTGCCGACGTCGGCCCCGGTGCGTCGGGTACGTTTTCGCCCGGCCTCACCGATACCTCTCGTGCCAGCCACAGCGGGCATGGCATCGCCGCAGCCGACTCCGGGGCCTGGACCGGCTCGGGCGCCTCCGTGCCGTCCGCGGCCCCCGTCATCGCCGCACCCGCGGGCGCGACCGATCCCGCCGTACCGCGGGGCTCCGTCGCACCCATCGCAGGCGTCCCCGCCATCGCCACCGAGCCCATGGCCACGTCCCCCGGGCGCCCCACCACCGCCGTCGCCCCGTCCTTCGGAAACGCCGAGCGTCGCGAGCCCAAAGCCGCACCGCGATGGCCCTGGCTCCTCCTGCTCATCGGCCTGCTCGGTGCCGCCGTCGCCTACTGGGCTCTGCGGCCCGGCGACTCCACCCCCTCGGACCCCGCCGCCGACGCTGGCCAATCCTCCGCTGGCTCGGCACCCGAGTCCCCCGTCGCCGCTGCGTCTGCAAGCACCGACCCGGCCGACGACGCGTCCGGGACCGCCGTGGCTCCAGCCACCGACGCATCGACCTCCGCCCCCGTTGGCTCCACGAGCGACGCCTCCGACATGGGCACAGGCGGCACCGGAGATCCCGAAGGGGTCTCGTCCACCGGCTCCACTGCGGCCGACACGGCCCCGCCCTCCACCACGAGTTCACCGAGCGCCACGCGTGCCCGTTGCAAACAGGCCCGTAACGCCGCCGATCTCGCCCGCACCCGCCGGAATTGGGCCAACGCCCTGCGCTCGACCAGCGACGCCGCCTGCTGGCCCACGCCCGACCAGCGGGTTGACCGCAAGGTATTGCGGGTTCAGGCTCTTCTCGAACTCGGTCGCTACAAGCGATGCGTCGCCGAAGGCAAAGGCATCACCGATCCCCGTGTGGCTCGCATTACCAAATTCTGCCGCGAGCACATGGAGACCTCCGGTCAATGACGCGGCCCCGTCCCCTTCCGAGCACATTTCCATGGAAGCTGCGATCTCACTGAGAGCCCGCCCCGCCGTCGTCACCCGCGGTCTCGCCCCCGCGCTGCTCGCCACGGCCCTCCTCGCGCTCCCCCAGGTCGCATCGGCCGCGCCCGCCAGCGACAGTCCCCTGCGGGTCGAAGTCGCCGATGGCATCGAAGACGCCCAGCACCTCCCCGACTGGGTGCGCGAGCGCAACCCCACCATCGCCGACGCCCTGCCCACCGAGTACGGCTCCGCCTCCATCCGTGTCGAAGTCGAGGGCCAGTACCTCGACTACCGCTTCCGCGTCGTCCCCATGCGCGACGGCCAGCCCCTCGGCGAGCCCGAGACCCAGGAATGCAAGTGCAGCAACGACGACTTGCTCATGGGCATCGACCTCGGCATCCAAGACGCCATCACCCAGCTCAATGAGGCCCCCGCCGCCGAGCCCGAGCCCGAGCCCGAGCCTCAACCGGAGCCCGAGCCCGAACCAGAACCCGAGCCCGAGCCCGAGCGCTCCGGCCTCGCCCCCCTGACTGGTGCCGGCATCGGCGTCGCCGCCGTCGGTGTCGCCGGTCTCATCACCGGTGCCGTCCTCGTCACTCGAGACGACCAGCAAGCCTTCGCCGACAACGGCGGCCTCCAGATCGACCGCACCAGCTACCAGCCCCCCGGCATCGCCTCCTTGGCGATCGGCGGCGCCTTGTTGGTCACCGGCGTCGTCCTCATCACCCTCGGCCAAGCGCGCCAGGGCAAGGCCGACCCCGCCAAAACCTCACGCCGCCCCTCTCGGCATTGGTCCTGGGCCCCAGCCGCTGGCCCCTCCAGCTTCGGCCTCCAGATGCAAGGGAAGTTCTAACCATGAAGACTGCACGCCTCCTCTCCCCCTTGTTGCTCACCTCTGCCTTCGGCCTCGGCGCTCTCGCGGGCGCGTGCACCACCCGCGAAGCCAACCCCGACCACTGCTCCAACAACGAGGGCGACCAATACTGCGCCCTCATCTCCCCCGACACCCCCTTCTGCTCCAACGGCAACGACGCCGCCTGCAACGGCTCCTTCCCCACCGGCTGCGTCGCCGCCGAAGACCTCCTCCAAGGCTGCGCCGACCCCTGCGGCTCCCTCTCCGCCGACGAATGCGACGGACAAGCCGACGGCTCCAGCTCCGGGACCAGCGGAGGGACCGACGACAGCGGTACGGACGGGATGATGACCGAGACCGAGGGGTCGAGCGGCAGTACGACTGAAAATTCCACGACCTGTAGTGGGCCCGAGGATTGCGGCGGGGAGACGCCGTTTTGTTCGGACGCGGGGGAGTGTGTGGACTGTGGTGGCCTCGCGGATGGCGATGCCGCGTGTGCCGAGGGGGATGCGACGACGCCGGTTTGTGATGCTGGGGTTTGTGTGCAGTGTACGGGGGAGAATGCGGGTGCTTGCGTGGATGCGACGCCGACCTGTGGGGCGGCGAATGAGTGTGTCGCGTGTAGCGAGCATGCGCATTGTCCCGAGAGTGCGTGTCATCTGGATGGGCCGGATGTGGGGCGGTGCTTTGATGTTGGCGAGGTCGAGATGATCGCCGACGGGGCGGCGTTGACCGCAGCGCTCGGCGAGCTGTCGGCGGGTGACCAGGCGGTGTTTGTCCTGACCGCGGGTAGCTACGGTGTTACCGTGGGTCTAGCGGACAACGTGGAAGTCGCGTTTCTGTCGAACGAAGGGGCGGAACTGTCTGGCGCGGGGATCTTCGATAGCGTGACGTTGGCTGGAAGCGCGATCACGTACTTCGGAGGCGTGACCATTGCTGGAAATACGAACGCAGGCGGCATCGCGTGCTCGGGTACTTCGGTGTGGCTAGATGACAGCGAGGTTCGAAACAATGACAGCGTTGGGCTGACGGTGTCCGGTGGTTGCGCGGCTCATCTTCGGCGCTCTGTGGTCTCGAACAATGACAGCGGGGGAGTTGAGGCCACGGGCACGACTACAGTGGTCTCGTTGGAAACCAGCGTCATCGCGTCTAACGGCAATGGCACGTCGAGCTTCGGTGGCGTGGACCTTGACGGTGCAGAATTTCGCGCGGTGTACACGACAATCGCAGGGAACGACTCCACTGACGCCGCAATGTCCATCCGGTGTCAAGGATCGAGTTCTGGAGACGTTCGCAACAGCATCGTCGTTGGCCGAGACCCGGACTCCGTCGGTGAGTGCCCGGAGCTAGTACTGGCGAACAGCGGCACCGACGGTGGCGATGAGCCATCGAACACCGTCGTTGGTGCGTTTGATATCTCGTGGTTTGAAGACCCCGCGATGGGTAACTTTCGCCTCAGCGACCTGGGTCGAGACGTATTCGAGAATATCGCGATGTGGCAAGACGGTGATCCCCCGACGGATATCGACGGAGACCCCATCTCGATGGAAGCACCCAGCTTCCCGGGCTATGATCAACCCTCGCCGTAGAAATTCCGTCCAATATAGCCTCAATGGGCCCTACGTCTATGGCATGCAAGCACGCCTACCAAACCGACGGCCTATCCTCAAACCGCTGACGAAGATACCTGCTGCGATTGTCTGTGTGCTTTCCGTTGGCTGTGGGAATGACCCCAGCCCCCTCGAGGTGAGCAGCGGTTCTGGATCGACGACACAAACCAACGGTTCCAGCTCGGGGGCCAGTGGGCGTGCAGATGAGACCGGTACGGACGGGGTGATGACCGAGACCGAGGGGTCGAGCGGCAGTACGACTGAAAATTCCACGACCTGTAGTGGGCCCGAGGATTGCGGCGGGGAGACGCCGTTTTGTTCGGAGGCGGGGGAGTGTGTGGATTGTGGCGGTCTCGCGGATGGCGATGCTGCGTGTGCCGAGGTGGACGCGACGACGCCGGTTTGTGACGCCGGGGTTTGTGTGCAGTGTACGGGGGAGAATGCGGGTGCTTGCGTCGATGCGACGCCGACCTGTGGGGCGGCGAATGAGTGTGTCGCGTGCAGCGAGCATGCGCATTGCCCCGAGAGTGCGTGTCATCTCGATGGGCCGGATGTGGGGCGGTGCTTTGATGTTGGCGAGGTC
>JBCCHT010000009.1:0-276888 GCA_039028615.1 Myxococcota bacterium
GCAACATCTGGGACTACGTCGACATGCCCAGCGTGGTCGACTGGGTCCTGCTGCAGGAGTTTGCGCGCAACGGTGATGCCTACTCCTCGAGCATGCACATCTATCGCAACGGCGGCGGCCTCATTCACTTCGTGCCCTGGGACTTCGACATCGGCATGGGGGGCGGCTGCGGTGACCCCGACGGCTGGAACAACCGCTGGTCCGGTCACTGGCTCAACTCCATTGCGGGCGACCCCGTGTTCCAGGCCGCGTTCGTGGCCCGCTACACCGAGCTGCGCAAGACGGTCCTGTCCGACGAGGCCATCGCCGCGCAGCTCGATGGCTACGTGACCACCATGACGCCCGAGGCCATCACCCAGAACTTCGAGCGCTGGCCCATCGACCAGATCATCGGGGGCGACGACTGGGTGCTCATCTTCCGGGAAGGCTGCCCGGTCGAGACGTGGGACGAGGAGCACGAGCTGATGCAGGCGTGGATCACCGCACGCCTGGCCTGGATGGACGACAACATCCAGGACTTCGGCTAGCCGACGGCACCGCTCGTGCGTGGAGCGGCCGTGGCTACTGGCAGGCCAGGTACAGGTCGACGACCTCGCCGTCTCGCACGGCGCCGAAGCGATCGATGAACGTGAAGGACGCCCGCTGGTTCTCGCAGTTGCCCCGCGCATCACAGCGCGGGTCGACCTCGTAGCCCAGCTCGATGCTCAGGATCCCGCGGGGGCCGAGGCCCTCGAGCTCGGAGAAGGTCGCCGTGCGATCGCCATCGTGGTCGGACCACAGCACCAGCTCCGAGAACCGCTCGTCGCCGCCCGAGATCCGGCCGTCGCCGTTGGTGTCGAGCTCGGCCAGCGCCGCGAAGCCGTTGCGGGCGCGCTGACCGGCGGCGAGCCTCGTGCCCGAGCCGAACAGCTCGCGGCCAGACTCGATCGAGCCGCTCCGATCGAGGTCGAGCGCGAGCCAGGGGGTGGCCGAGGTGGGCCAGTCGGTCGTCATGCAGCCGCCCGCCGCGTTGATGTCGAAGGTCTCCGCGCCAGCGTCCGTCATCTGAACCGCGCCGCCGTCGAAGGACAGCACCAGCGGGGTGTTGCACTCGTCCTCACCGCCGCCGGGGATGCCGTCGTTGAGCCTGCACTGGAAGTACCACTCGCCTCCGAACCCGTTGTTTTCACACTCTTCGTCGGACAGCCCGTCACAGAAGCCGCAGGAGTCCTGCTCCCCGGGCACGCAGTAGAACGAGCCGTCGATGCACGGGCCCCACTGGAGCGCGTCTTCGCCTCCGATGGTGTCGCAGTACTGGATGCCGTCGCCTCCACCCTCGAGGCCGCAGGCCTGCGACGAGCCCTCGGCGCACTGGTCCTCGAGCGGCGCCTCGTCGCCGTCGGAGTCCGCGGGGTCCTCGTCATCGTCATCCTCATCTTCACCGTCGGAGTCTGCGGGCTCCTCGTCATCACCGTCGGAGTCCGCGGGCTCTTCACCGTCGGCGACGAGTTCTTCTTCGTTGCCGTCCTCCTCGACGTCGCAGGCGACGGTGGCGAAGGTGATCGAGCCGAGGGCAAGCAGAACGGTAAGATTGGTCTTGAGCATCAAATCCTCTAAGGCTAAGCGGTGCCGACGCGAGCGTCGTGGCCAAGGTCTATGTTCGGGCGGAGGTGGTGCCCGATTCCAACGGTCGCCAGTTTTGCAATGACCGCGCCAAGTGACGGGATGCACGAAATCCACCGGTTCGGCGACCCTGCGAGCACGATCGAGGACCCGCTATGACGCCCGTGTCCGATCCGGGCGTCCGTGCGTGCGATCGGCCCTGACATTGGTGTCAGGGCCGCGGGACGAGCATCGAGGCGCTGGCGAGGCTGCAGCAGAACCCGACCGGCAAGTGACTCGGTCATTCCTGCCCGGGACGCGGCCCATCCCGACCGCTACGACTGCGGGGCGTTGTAGGGCTCGAATATGCCCGATGCGAGGAACGACGATGACGGCATTGTAGGGTTGCGCCCCCCACCCGATGCCCTCGCTGATCGAAATTCACCTCGTCGCATCGCTGCTCGCCGCTCCGGCCGAACCCGCTCCAGCCGAGCCCGCCCCGGAGGCCGAGCCGCCGCCTTCATCCGCGGCCGTCGTCGAACCAGCGTCGACCGACGTCGAGGCGGAAGAGGTCGCCGTCGAGGCCGACGAGGCCGACGAGGCCGACGAGTTCGGCGAGTTCGCCGAGACGGAACAGCCGTCGTTTCGCGAGCCGAGCCTCGAACCCACGCCCGTGCCCGATCCCCGAGCCGAGCGCGAGGCCAAAGCCGATGCGGAGCCCGACGAAGCGTCTCGGACATGGGGCGTAGGTGCGTCGGTCGACGTGACCTACGCGATGTCCACCAACTTCCCTCGCAACCATGTCTATCGCGGCATGGTGCCGACCCCCCGTTTGGGCGAGATCAGCCCCAGCGTGGCGGCAGCGTGGATCGACCACATGCCCACCGAACAGGAACCCTGGCGGCTCGAGCTGTTGGTGCACGCGGGCGCCGGGGTCGATGCGCTCATCGAGCCGGAGCCGGTGCCGGGCGGTGACAACGGGCGCTACGCAGGGGCGGAGGCGTTCAAGCACATCGGGCTGGCCAACGCGGGCGTGCGGCTGCGCTCGGGCACGACCTTCGAGGCCGGCCTGCTGCCCGCGCCCATGGGCCTGGAGGCGTTCTGGCCCAATCGCAACTCGCACCAGACGGTGTCGTGGACGGCCAACGGCACGCCCTTTTACCTGATGGGCGCACAGGTGAAGCAGGAGCTGCCCGCCGGGTTCGAGGTCTTCGGCTGGGTGGTCAACGGCTGGCAGACCATGGCCGACCTCAACTCGGTCCCCAGCTACGTCGCCGGGCTGAGCTGGTCTCCCCGCGACGAGCTGAGCGCATCGGCGGCGCTGTACTTCGGGCCCGACGACGTTGACATCTCTCCCGAGGCCTGGCGCGTGCACGGAGACGCCAACATTGCCTGGAACGGCAAACGCCTGGGTCTCGCTGCGGTCTGGGATGCGGGGCGGGAACGACTGACCACGATGCCCGGGTCCCCCGTCGCGCTATGGACGGGAGGAGGGCTCTTCGCCCGCGGCACGGTGGTCTCGCGCAAGAACGTGGGCCTCGACCTGGCCGCGCGCCCCGAGGCCTGGTGGGACCGCGACGGACGGATCTATGGCGTGCCGCAGTGGCTGGTCTCGGCGACGGGCACGGCGAGCCTGCACCTATTCGATCACCTGACGGTCCGCACCGAGTATCGCTACGACCACTCGACCGCGCCCGAAGGCTTCTTCTACCGTCGCGATGCCATCGCCGACGACGCGGACGGACTGGCCCGGCACCAACACATCGTGCTGCTGTCGCTCGCGGGCTACTTCCGGCACGCGTTCGCGGTGCGGCGGGACTGAGGGCTCACGCGGGCAGCAACTCGACGAGGTGCTCGCCCGCGCCGCTGCAGGTCACCTCGACCTCACCGCTGACCGGGTCTCGATCCGCCTCGGTCGCGACCGTCTCGCCATCGCAGGCGATGGTGAAGGTCGCGGGGTACCAGGTCTCGGCGGGGACGTGGATGAGGCTGGGGACGGCGTCCTCGCGCCCCTCGTAGCGCAGCTCGAGCCGCTGGGTCTCGGCGTCGAAGCGCATCGAGATCGGCTCGCCCGCAATGGCAGCGGCGTAGGGCCGAGCGTGGCCCGCGATGACCTCGGGCCGCTCCACCCAGTCCTCGGCGTCTTCGTCCCAGTCGAACAGCCCCCAGCTTCCCTGGCTGTTTTCCTTCCACAGCCACACCGTGCTGTGCAGCAGGTTCTCGTCGAGCAGATCGTAGGTCCACTGCACGTAGGCGTCGGCATTCGGCGCGACGGGAGAGATGCCCCACTCGCCCACGAACAGCGGCGCTTGCCAGCCCGCGGCCTCGGCCACGGCCCCCTCGAGGTTGGGCCGCAGGTCGTCGATGCTCAGGTTGGCCAGGGCGGTGGCGTTGTCCCCGAACGAGAACGTGTAGATGTGCGGCGCGTAGACCCCTTGCTCGTCGAGGAAGGGCGACGAGGGGATCGGCGCCTGCTCGATCACGTTGCGGGTGACGCTGGGCTCGAACAAGATCATGTGCTGGTCGTCGACCGCCCGAATGACGGGGACGACGCGCTCGTGGAAAGACCACACGAAGGTGTCGGCGGCTACGGGCTCGTTGTATAGCTCGTAGCCGAGCACCCAGGGCTCGTCTGCGAAGCGGCTGGCCACCTGCGCGGCCATGTCGGCGAAGGCGGGCTGCAGCCACTGGTCGGCGGTGTCCTCGTCGCTGTCGTCGAAGAACCCGGCAAACGCGGCCAGCACCTGGGCCGAGAACCGACGCATCTCGAGGCTGTCGCCCAGCGGCCCGCCCAGAAGCTCGGTGGGCGGGGGCTGGATCGCCCATAGCGGCGCTCCATCTTCGCCGATCTCCTTGGAGTAGGCGTCCTGGTGGAAGTCGAGGATGACCCAGATCCCCACCGCGGCGCAGTACTGCACCACCTCGTCCACGCGATCGAGATAGGCCTGGTCGTAGACGCCCTGCTCGGGCTCGATGCCCGACCAGTTGAGCGGCAGGCGCAGCACGTTGAAGCCGAGGGCCCGCATCTGATCGGCATCGGAGGCGGTGAAGACGGGGACCTCTTCGAGGGGGAGGCGGCCGTCGTCGAAGGTCACGTCGAAGATGCCCTCGACCCGCGCGTTGACGCCCCGGAGGATCACCACCCGGTCGAGGGAGTCGCGGATGAACTGCCGATCGGAGTGCAGCCATCCGTCCGCCTCGGGCACGGCGTCGCTGCCCGTGCTGTCGGCGGTGGTGTCGGCTTCACCGCTGGTGGGGGCGGGGCTCGTTCCCGAGTCCGAGCCGTCGTTTTCGGCGGGCAGAGCATCGTCTGCACACCCGCTCACGGCCATCCACAGTCCCAGGCTCAGGGCTCCCCTTCGCATGGCGCAACAGTGGATCGCTCCTGCGCGCATGGGAACCGCCGTCGTACGACCGCATGCGCGTGAATCCGCACGGGTCGGGCCCGCGCGTTCAACGACCCGACTGGGGCTTTGCGAGGCTACGACGTTTCGTTCGGGCCTGAGGCCGTCATTCGTCGCGCGGCGGCGAAGCGGCGGGGCGAATGCGATCGCTCAACAACGAGCCGTAGCCGGCGATGCCCAGCGCACCCAGCAGCACGATGCCGAGCATGAAGCTGGCGAAGTCGGTGTGGGCCTTGCCGCAGACCGTGTACCACTGGTCGTCGGGTTCGGGCCGCTCGTCGACGCAGTCGAAGGTGAAGTCCTCGTCGTAGTCTTCCGCGCACAGAAACTCGTAGCGCGTGAAGCCCATGATGTCCTTGGCCTCCACGTAGCAGGGGCCATAGGTCTGGTGCATGCTCGTGTTGCGATGCGTGGCGGGATCGAACACCGCCATGATCGTGATCAGCGTGGAGAAGTAGAGCACCGCCGCGCCCTGCAGGATGCGATCGGAGGCCACGCGCTTGGGCGGGTTGCGGCGCGACCAGCCCCACGCGAACACGCCCAGGTAGATCACGATCAGCGTCACGAGCCCGCGCGGTCCCGGGAGGCTGTTGTCCAGCGGCTGCAGGATCTGCATGTGCACCACCATCAGGGCGGAGCTGAGACCCAAGGTGAGCGCGAGGGTCTTGATGATCGTGCTGCGCTCGCGGAGTTCGGGGTCCTTGCGCATGCCCGTGCTCATCAGCAACGAGAAGGCGGCGACGAAGGTAATCACCCACATCGAGCTGCCGATGGGTGCACCGAGAAGTCGGTTCACGATCGGCAGGTCGGTGTCATGCCAGGTCCACCACGAGAACTTGGCCCCCACGATGTCGTAGGGGGCGTACCAGGTCTCGGCGAGCAAGCCGGTCAGCGCGGCCGCGGAGATGCGCGGGAGCCCGAGCCGCCACACGGCAACCGTCGGGAAATACATGAAGCAGATGTAGACGCACGGGATGTACAGCGGCAGCCGTGGCGTCAGCATGATGGTGGCCTGCGCCTGCCAGAAGTTGTCCACCATGGGCAGCGCCATGAACAACATGTCGTTGGCCGTGCCGGCCAAGAGCGCACCGAACCACACCAGCATGTGGGCGCGACCATGACGGCGGGCGTGCAGGAAGGACAGGATTGCGCACAAGTAGAAGAGGTACTCGCCGATGACGAACGAAGGCTGGACCGCCCACTTGTCGACGGGGTTGGTCAGGGGGCTCCACGGAAGTTGGAGGGCGAGGTCCCAAGGCATTGCGGCCAGCATGGCGTGCCGACCCTACCGCAGGCATGGGCGAGGCCGCGAGGAGGTGGCTCCGCTCGTCGCTCACGTCCGCCCGACACCGCGGCAGGAGCGCGGCCGTTTCCGTCCTCCGTCGAAAATCGCGATACTGGCGAGGCATGACGCCGTCCGAACCGGATGACCTCCTCGACGGCCCCGATCCGTCGACGGCGTCACTCCCCGAGGCGGATCGGATGGGGACCACGGACGTCGAGCACCCTCGGCCGAGTGTTCCGCTGCTGGACACGGCGGGGGTTTCGATCGGCCGTTATCTCGTGTTCGACGAGGTCGGTCGAGGCGGCATGGGCCGGGTATTGCGGGCGTATGACCCGAAGCTCCAGCGCGAGGTGGCGCTCAAGGTCTTGCACACCGCCCGCGTCTCGCCCGACACCCAGGGCCGGCTGATGCGAGAGGCCCGGGCCATGGCCAAGCTCAGCCATCCCAACGTGGTGGCGGTCTACGACGTCGAGCTCGAGACGCGCGAGGGCGTGGTGATCGCGATGGAGTTCGTCGAGGGCACGACGCTCTACGGCTGGTTGCGAAGCGCTCACCCCTGGGCGGAGATCGTCGAGCGCTTCGTGGAGGCGGGGCGGGGGCTGGCCGCCGCCCATGCGGTGGGCATGCTGCACCGCGACTTCAAGCCGGGCAACGTGCTGCTGGGCAACGACGGCCGCGTGCGCGTGACGGACTTCGGACTGGCTCGTCCCCCGCGCCTGCGCACCAGCGCTCGCAAGGAACTGGTGCACGAAGAGCCCACCGAGCTGCTCGATTCGTTGTCGCACGAGCTGACCGAGGAAGGCGCGGTGATGGGGACGCCTCGCTTCATGTCGCCCGAGCAGCACGAAGGCGATGCCCTCGATGCTTCGACCGACCAGTACGCGTTCTGCGTGGCGCTGTGGGCCGCGCTGACGGGCAAGCCACCGTTCGCGGGGCGGTTCGTCGATCTACTCGCGGCCAAGCGCCAGGGGCCGCCGCCGTGGCCGAACGATCGGGCCGTGCCCCGCCGGATCGTCGATGCCTTGGTTCGGGGCTTGTCGCCCGGTCGCCGGGATCGCTTTGCCGACATGGATGCGCTGCTCGACGAGCTGCAACCTCGCCCCACGCGTTGGCGCTGGCTGGTGGGCGGCGGCGCGGCGCTGGGGCTGGCCGCGAGCGTGTTCTCGTGGCCGGATGCTCCCGCACCGCCGCGACCGTGCCAGGGCGCGCCGCAGCAGCTCGAGGGGCACTGGGACGAGCAGGTGCGCGGGCAGGTGAGCACGGGGCTCGAGGCGACGGGGCTGCCCTACGCCGAGGACGTGGCCACGAGGGTCGAGCAGACGCTCGATCGCTACGCGGAGGCCTGGGTCCGCGAGCACACCGACGCCTGCGAGGCCACGGCCGTGCGCAAGGAGCAATCGACCGCGCTGCTCGACCTGCGCATGGCGTGCCTGAACCGGGCGCGGGTGTCGTTGCGCGTGAGCGCCGAGGTCCTGGCCGCTGCCGATGAAGACACGGTGCGGGGCGCTCACACGATGGTGGAAGGGCTGCCCTCGTTGTCGCGCTGCGCCGATGTCGAAGCCCTGCAAGCGGCGGTACCCCGGCCGCGCCCCGAGGACGAAGGCGCGGTGGCGGCGACGCAGGAGCGATTGTCTCGGGTCGGTGCGCTGCTCGACGCCGGTCGCTACGACGACGCGGCGTTGGAACTGGCGAGGGCCGAGGACGAGGCCGAGGGGGTCGAGCATGCCCCGCTGCGCACCGAGATCGAGCTGGTCCGTGGTCGTACGATGAAGGCGCAGGGCGATGACGCGGAGGCCGAGGCTGCGTTCGGAGCCGCGCTACGCTCGGGCCTGGCCAACGACCAGTGGGGCGAGGTGTTGTTGGCCGCGACCTTGTTGGTGGAGACGGTGGGCGGCCGGCAGGCGCGACCCGGCGAGGGGCTGGCCTACGCGCAGACGGCCTGGGCGATGGTGGAGCGAGCCTCCGACGACCCGGTCGGTGAAGCCCGGCTCCGCCACGCATTGGCGGCGGTGGCCCAGGTGCGAGGCGAGTTGGCGGCGGCCGAGAGCGAAGACCGGGCCGCCCTGGAGCTGCAGATCCGACACGCGGGGGCCGAGTCCACGCTCGTGGCCACGGCGCGACGCAACCTCGCGACGGTGCTGCAAGAGCGGGGCAAGCCGGCCGAGGCCGAGCGCGAGCTCCGAGCCGCCCTGGCGGTGATGCAGCAGGCGCTGGGCGACAGTCATCCCGAGGTGGCGATGACGCGGAACAACCTGGCGAATGCGATGGCGGACCAGGGGCGCCACGACGAAGCGGTGGCCGAGCTGCGCGGCGGGCTGGCGTCGTTGCTCGAGACGGTGGGCGACGGTCATCCTCATGTCGCGCTCACGCGGGCCAACTTGGCGGCGGAGCTGCGGGCGCAGGGGCATCCGGCCGAGGCGCGGGTGCAGTACGTCGAGGCACTGGCGGCCCTGGAGAAGACCTGGGGGCCCTCGCATCCCAACGTGGCGATGACGCGCAGCAACCTCGCCAATGTGCTCGCCGACCTGGGGCACTACGACGAGGCCGAGGTCGAGTACCGGGCCGCGCTGCGGATCTTCGAGAGCACGCTGGGGCTCGAGCACCCGGTGGTGGCCCGGCTGCGAGGAAACCTGGCCGGGCTGTTGTGGCGGCGGGATGCGTCGTCGAACGAGGCGCTGACCCTGGCCGAGCAAGCCTGGGCCGCGCATGCGGACGCTGACGTCTCCCCCGACGTGCGGGCGGACTCGGCATTCTTGCTCGCACGGATCCTCGGGTCCCGCGATCGAGCCCGCGCTCGCGAGCTCGGCGAGCGAGCGCTCGGGATCTACCAGGGCATGGGCGAGGGGCAGCAGGAGGCCCTGGCCAAGGTGCAGGCGTGGCTCGACGGTCTGACGCCGTGACCTCCAAGGCGGGCCTACGGCGGGGCGTCGCCGGGTTTCGGGCTCGGCCTTGCGTCGGGCGCCGACCCATGCGTTAGGATGCCCGGCGAAGTCCCATGAAGTTCGCCGTCACGCTCGCCACGCTCGCTCTTCTGTGCATCCCCGCTTGCGACGATGCCAAAGACAAGTCCGAACGCCCCGACCTCAAGCCGGCCAAGGCGAAGAAGGATGGAGACGCGGCCAAGCCGGCCGACGCCAAGGCGGCCAAGCCTGCGCCCGCGCCGGGCAAGGTCTTCTTCGTCTCGCCCAAGGACGGCGCCACCGTGCCCGAGCAATTCGAGGTGGAGTTCGGTGTCGAGGGCAAGACGGTCCGCGCCGCGGGAGCGACCGAGCGCGACGCCGCGTTCGGCCACCACCACCTGCTGATCGACACCGGGGCGATGGACGACATGGCCATCGTGCCCAAGGACGAGACGCACCTGCACTACGGCGACGGCGCGACCAAGGCCACGGTCAAGCTGCCGCCGGGCGAGCACGAGATTACGATGCAGTTCGCCGACGGAGCGCATCGCTCCTACGGGCCGGACTGGGCTGCGACCATCAAGGTCACGGTGAAGGCCGAGGGCGACGCGGGAGCCGACGCGGCCCAGCAGGCCCCTGGGGGCTGAACGCCCCGAACCGAGAAGCCGGTGCGCGGGCCGATTTTTGCGCTACGCGAACTGCCGAAAACGAACCTCGCCGTTACAAACGTGCGAGGTTCATTACGATTGATCTCCGTTCGGTTTCGATTTCGGTCGGTGGTGAGCGATCGAAGTCGCTTCCGCGGGCGCGAGCGGGCCAGTACCATCCGCGCATGAGCACCAAGATGTCGACCCTGTTGTCGGTGGCCTCGCTGGCCATGGTCGTGGCCACGGGCGCTTGCGATTCCGGCAAGAAGGAAGCCAAGCCCGCGGACAAGAAGACGGAGGCGAAGGCCAAGGACGGTAAGGACGGAGTGAAGGTCGAGGCCGGCGGAGCCAAGGTCGAGGCGGGCAAGGACGGAGCCGTGGTCGAGGCTGGCGGAGCCAAGGTCGAGGCGGGCAAGGACGGAGCCGCGGTCGAGGCTGGCGCTGCGGTCGAGGCGGGCAAGGACGGCGCCGAGGTGACGGCCAAGGCCGACGGCAACGAGGCCACGGTCAAAGCCGGTGAAGGCGGAGCCGAGGTCGAGGCCAAGGCCGCCGACGGCACGACCGCGAAGGTCGAGGCCAACGGCGGGGGCAGCAAGGTCGAGGGCGAAGGCGGCACGGTCGAGACCGACGCCGACGGCAACACCAAGATCAAGGCCGGCGGCACCGAGGTCAACATCGGCAAGGGCGGCAAGGTCGACGTCTCGAAGATCCCCGGGATGTAATCCGATCACGCGGCGCTCGAGCGAGGGTCGAAACTGCGAGGGGCTGCAGCGGTGTGTTGCAGTCCCTCGTGTTCGTTCGAACCCGCTTCGAAACGAAAGAGGGACCGCGGCGCTTTGGCGGCGGTCCCTCGAGGGTGGGGTAGGGGAGAGGGGGAAGAAGGTCAGGTCAGGACGGTCACCGAGGCGGCGGCGTTTTGTCCGCCGGCCCGAAACCGAACTAGGCACAGGCTTCGCGGTGCGCCGAGACGTCGGTGGATGCGGATCCCGATGATCACGAAGCGGCCCTGTCGTGCCCGGGTCGGCAGTGGTTGCACATCGAATCCATGGCTCGTCGACTCACAGATGATGTCCTGTGGGTGGATCCCCTCGCATTCGACTTTGGCTACAGCGACGCGGCCCGTACGGATGGTGGAGGTCGAAAACGAAACGGATCGAATCCGGGGTGAGGTTCGAACGGCGGGGGCTGGAGTCGTTGGAGGTGCTTGGATCACGGCGAGCATCGGTGCGTGCTCTTGAGGTGAGCAAGAAGGACGCCATCACACCGATCCCGAAAACACTACGGATCCCGTGGCGTGGAACCTAGGATCCATCGGGGCTTGCACTGGCCTGCTCAGTTGCCCGACGTGGCTACGCTGGCAGCCTGCGACTCTCTCCTACCTCGTAGGACTTCCCCCAGGTAGAATCCCCGCGAAAGCGCATGAAACGTCTCGCAATCCGATCCGCCCTTCGCTGTGCTCTCCCCCTCGTCGTCGCCGGACCGGTCGCGTGCTCGTTCAGCTTCAAGGCGGGGAGCGGTTCCCCCGACGACGGCAAGCCGGCCGTCGCGAGCAAGGACGACGCCGGTGACGGCGCCTCCGCCGGTAAACCGGTCGACGGTGGCGCAGCGGCCGAGCCCGAGCCCGAGCCCGAGCCGGAGGGGCGCCCCACCGGTCTGACCGACACGCCGGCCGGCGATCCCCCGCCGCCCGAGCCCGCGCCGAGCTCCACGCTCGCGCCTCGCAAGACGGCCGTGTGCCGCATCGACGACGCCACGTTGGCGGCGATGTGTCAGCGCGTGCTCGACCCGATCGCGGCCGATGACGCGAAGGCCTGGGTGGCGGTACTGCACGACGACGTCGTGCTCACCCATCCCTCGTACGCGCGGGGCGACCAGCGCTTCGAAGGCCGCGATGCGGTGAAGGACTTGGCCGACAAGGTCGGCGGCGTGCGGACCCTGCTGCACGCCAACGCCACCGATCGGATCGTGGGCACGGTGGTCAACGACTGCCGCAACTGCCGGAATCCCTTCGTCGGGTTCCAGGCCAACACGCGCTCGGGCACGGTGGTGGTCGAGGTCGCGCTGGGCAAGCCGGTGATGGTCAACGCGGTCGAGGTGAGCTCCGATCTGCAGCGCCCCCACCTGCGTGAGGCCAAGCCCGGCGTCGCGACCCTCTCGACCCCGGCCAAGGCAGACACGCCCGAGGCCAAGCGCACGCCCACGACCGAGACGGCGCCCGCGGCCGACAAAAAGCAGTAGCGGACGGCGGCGGCCATGGAGCGCAACCTCCGGCTTTACCCGTACTTCCAGGTGGCGCGGTCGCTGCTCTTTTGGTTGCCGGTCTTCTTCCTCTACTTCAGCGCTCATCTGCCGGCCGACCAAGTCCTGCTGCTCGAGGCCGTGTACTACGCGGGGATCGTGGCCTTGGAGGTCCCCTCGGGCTACCTCTCCGATCGAATCGGTCGCCGTCCCACGCTGATCATGGCGTCGGGTGCCTGGCTGCTCGGCTATCTCGTGCTCGCCATGGCCCCCTCGCTCGAGGTCTTCGTGGTGGGGCAGCTGTTGCTCGCGGCGGGGATGGCCTTCAACTCGGGGACCGACGGGGCTCTGCTCTACGACAGCCTCGCGACGCTGGAGCGGGAGGACGAGCTGGCGGACCACGAAGGCCGGGCGCAGGCGCGGGGCCTGCTCGCCATGGGCTTTGCGGCGCTGGTGGGCGGCGGCGTGGGGCTCATCGATCTTCGGCTCGGGCACGTGCTGTCCGCGGTGAGCGGTGCGATGGCGCTGGGCGTGGCGTTGGCCATGGTCGAGCCGCCCGCGCCCGACGGGCGAGCTCATGCCCCGCTACGGCAGCTCGGCTCGGTCGTCCGCCACCTGCGGCAGCCCGCGCTCGTATGGGTGTTCCTGTTCGCGGTGGTGATGACCGTGTTCAACCACGTGCCCTACATGCTGGGGCAGCCCTATCTCGCGGCGATGCTCGGCGATGAGGCGATGACCTCGACCCCCGTGGTCTCGGGCCTGTTGATGGCGTTGAAGATGACCATGGCCGCGCTGGCCAGCCGCGCTTCGGCCCCGTTGGCCGCGAAGTTCGGTCCGGCGGCGGTCTTGCTCGGGGCGATGGTGGTGCAGGGGCTCGTCATCGGATCGATGGGGGCGTCGCTGCATCCCGCCGTGCTGGCGCTGCTGTTGCTGAGCTCGATGCCGGGGGCGGTCTCGGGCCCGGTGCAGCTCGCGGTCATCCTGCCGCGCGTGGACGGCCGCATTCGAGCGACCTATCTGTCGATCCAGAGCCTGGCAGGGCGACTTTCGTTCTCGGCTGCATTGGCGGTCGCGGCGATGGTGGTCGGCGAGGCTTCGCCCATGCCTCACCCCGCGATGGCGACGTTGTGCTTCGGGGCGGTGGTCGGGCTGGCGGTGATGGCACTGGTGCTGCTGCCGTGGTCCAGAGTGGTGCGCGACCGGATCGAGGCCTGAGCGCCCGGCTCAACGGCGCAGGACCCAGCCCTGGATGTCCGTCGGCGGGATCGTGGTGTAGGAGCTTCCGAGGATCAGGACGTCGCCTAACGCAGACGCGCTCACTTCGACGGCCCACGAGTCCGGTAAGTCGACCGCGTAGGGGTTGTGAAGCGGCTCGACTGGCCCCGCCGTCCCGTCCCCGTCGATGTGCACGAACCCGGCGGAACGGTTGGCGGTGTCTCCCACCGCGAACAGGCCGCCGCAGGGAGAGGGAGCGATGTCGATGATGCGCAGGTCTTCGAGGTCGTCGTCGACGAGCTGCCATGCCCGCTCGCCGCCGGGCGTGAGCGCGAGGAGGACCGACTCGACGGGGTGCGAGCCGGGGAGCAGCACGAACACTCGACCTTCGCTCCCGACCTCGAGGATCGGCTCGATCCGTAGGTGCGCCTCGGATTCGTATGACCAGATCTGTCGGCCTCGTTCGTCGTACGCGTTGACGTGCAGAGGCTGGCCGTCGTCGCCGCCGGCCGCGGGGGGGCCGGGCACTTCCATCCATCCGATGTACACGTTGCCCTCGATGTCGGCCGCCACATCCACGCGGACGTTGGGCACGGAGTCCGCGATCCAGCGGGGCACGAAGTCGGCGTCGTAGCGCACGATGCGGTGGCGCGGTCGCGCGCCGCCCGAGCGCAGGTGGAGGGCGAACCCTTCGGTGCCCGCCAGCGCGATGCCCCGCACCCGGTACCCCGCCAATGCGTGCTCGACCGGGACCTCCCGAACGAGCTGCCCTTCCGCGTCCAGGTGGAGCACGTCGATCGAATTGTCGGACGCGGTGGCGGTGCGGGTCACGTACACGTCACCGGTGGGCGTCACGGTGGCCGACTCGAAGAGCTCGCCCGGCTCGGACTCGAACGACCACGACTTCGTCGGTTCGGTGCCCGGTGCCCATCGGGCGACGCGCGAGAAGTCCGTGTCGGGGTGGAGCCGGGTTTGATCGATGGACAGCAGATCGCCGCCCGGGAGCACGAGGTCGGGGCGCCACTCGCCCCAGACGAGATCCTCGATGCCGAACCACTGGTAGTGCGCGGCGGAGGGCTCGATGCCCGGGTCGTCACACTCCGGCATCGGGAGCAGAGCGTCGTCGTCCATCGAGTCGTCGGCCGCGCCGTGGTCGGTCGACACCGTATCGGCCGAACACGCCAGCACGCATGCCATCATCACGACGCCCGCACAGGTACGAGTCGAACACGGGAGAGTCCAAGCCATGACCCACGAGTGTCGATCGACGCCTCGCCGATCGATTCTCGCGTCGATTCGCGCTCCGTGCCCGTTTGGGGGCGGTTCAGGGGGTGATACCGAAGGCCCGCGCGAAGTCGGCCAGGGCGCGGGCGGGGCCTTCCCGCTTCAGCGCCCCCGACTCGACGAGCTCGCGCCCCGACATCCCGCGGAGCAGAAACCCGGCGAAGGCGGGTACCGTGGCTTCGAGGTGGAGGTCGGGGTTGGCGGGGGCACCATCGCGCACCTCGAGCACTTCACCCCCCAGCACCACCGTGAACCTCAGCTCGCGCTCGGGCAGGTGCAGCCCCACCGTCCACGGGCGAGGGCAGCCGAGGTAGCGCCGCTTGAGCGAGACCATGGCCCAGCGCGGATCGATGCGGTCGTTCGGCCCCGGGTTGGTCATCATCTGGGAGCCGAAGCGGCCGAGCGCGAGCACCACGGGCTCGAGCTGACGACCCCGCTCGGTCAACACGTAGAGGGTGGCCGAGTGCGGCGCGGACAGCTTTTGCTGGACTATCAGCTCGGCCTCTTGCAGCTGCTTGAGGCGGCGGGACAGCAGGTTCGGGGTGAGCCCCGGCATGGCGGACAGCAGGTCGGAAAAGCGACGCCCGCCGAGCAGCAGATCGCGCACGATGAGCAGGGTCCAGCGCTCGCCCACCATGTCGAGGGCCTTGGCGACCCCGCAGAATTGGTGATAGCAGCGCTCGGCCATGAGAACAGAGTAGCTTGATATAGTTTTGAATAGCAATAAGTATATTTTCTGATAGTATCCAACGCGAAAGAGGAGCGAGTCGATGCCCCCCATTCCCTCCATGGTCGAGCCCTCGGCGATCACCACCATCGCCTTCGTCATCATCGTTGCCGCCGTGGGCGGCATGCTGCTGTACGGGACCCACGTCGCAGGCCAGGGGGTGGGTGAAGCCCCTTCCGTTACCCGCCGCTGGGTGCTCCAGACCAGCATCGCGCTGGTCGTGTGGCTCGCGGTGACCGGCGTCATCTCGGCCTCGGGCGTGCTCGAGTCGAGCGGGCTGCCGCCCCGCGCCATGCTCTTCATGGGCGCCTGCAACCTCTTGGTCGCCGTCTTTGCCCTGTCTCCCGCCGGTCGTCGCCTCGCCCACGGCCTGCCCATCGCGGCCCTGGTCGGCTTTCAGGCGTTCCGCTTCCCGCTCGAGCTCATCCTGCACCAGTGGTACGTCGAGGGCGTCCTGCCCGTCCAGATGACCTACGTCGGTCGCAACCTCGACATCATCACCGGCATCGCGGGTCTGGCCGCGGGCCTGTGGCTGTGGCGCAAGGGACCCTCGCGACCGCTGGTGTGGGCGTTCAACTTGCTCGGGTTGGGCCTGCTGCTCAACGTGGCGTCCATCGCCATCCTCAGCAGCCCCGTGCCTTTCCGCATGTACACCGAGGGCCCCGCCGTCCTGCTGGTCTTCCACTTCCCCTACGGCTGGATCCTCCCCATGTGTGTCGCGCCTGCGCTGGCCGGGCACATCCTGGTGTTCCGCTGGCTGTGGCACACCCGACGGCGCTGAGTCGAAGCGCGAGCGGTCACGGGTCTTCCGGCGAAAAACTCCATTCGCCGGGAACCCGTTGCCGAAGCGTCGTGTCTCAAAGCGCGTGACCACGATCCCATCCGGACCGGGATTGGCTTCGTCGTCCAGGGCAGGCGTGCGCTCTGTCATGGATCGGCCGGTCTCCCGGTCTTCGTTTCGTTGGAAGCCCTGGGCCGCCGCTGCTGCGGTCGTGGCTGCGGCGGGCGTGCTCGTGGCGGGGCTGTGGTCGCTCGGTGACGCGCTTCCCCGCGTCGATCGGCAGCAGGTCCTCACCGCCACCGTCGAGCGCGGGCCCTTGGTGCGAGAGGTCCGGGCTCCGGGGCGGTTGGTGCCCACCAACATTCGCTGGCTCACCACGCTGCACGCGGGGCGGGTCGAGCAGATCGCCGTCGAAGCGGGTCAGGAAGTCGAGGCCGGCGAGTCGCTCATTCAGCTGATCAATCTCGACGTCGACCTGGCCGCGGTGCGAGCCCGTAGCGACATCGACGACGCCCGCGCGCGACGGCTCGAGCTGCAGGCGCAGACCCGCACCGCGATTTCGAATCAGCGGGCCAAGGTGGTGGGTCTCGAGACCGCGCTGCGCAAGGTTCAGCGCACCGCGTCGCTCGATCAGGACCTGCTCGCCGCGGGGGCCGTCGGAGCCGAGCAAGCCATCAACAACCGCGACGATGCCCACGACGTCCAGGCCCGTCTGAAGATCGAGCGCGCGCACCTACAAATGCAGCGCCAGTCCGCGCGTGCTCGTGTCGACGCGCAGGCGCGCAAGGTCGAAGGGCTGAAGACGGTCGCCGAGTATCGCGAGCGGCTGCGGGCAGCGCTGAACGTCACCGCGCCCGTGGCCGGGGTCCTGCAGGAGGTCGCCATCGAGCCCGGACAGTGGGTGCAGCCCGGCGCGGTGCTGGCCAAGATCGTCGAGCCCGGGCGCCTCGACGCGCGGCTCGAGGTCCCCGAGGCCCGGGCGCGCGAGGTCGCGGTGGGGCAGGCCGTTCAGGTCGACATGCGGGGCACGGTGGTCGCGGGGCATGTGCTGCGCATCGATCCCAACGTGACCAACGGCAACGTCGTGGTCGACGTGCGCCTGGACGATCCGCTCCCCGAGGGGGCCCGGCCCGATCAGACCGTCACCGGCACCATCACCATCGAGACCCGCGACGACGTCCTGCAAGTGCGGCGTCCCGCTCAGGCGGTGGCCAACTCGTCGTCCACCATGTTTCGCCTCACCGAGGATCCCGCGCGTGCCCATCGGGTCGCCATCGAGTTCGGGACCTCCTCCATCGATCGCATCGAGATCCTGTCCGGCGTGCAGCCGGGCCAGACGCTGGTCGTTTCCGACATGTCCAAGTGGGATGCCCACGACGACATTCGCATTCAATGAAGAGGGTATAGCCGTGCAACCGTCCGCTCCTTTGTGTGAGCTCCGCGGGGTGTCGAAGGTTTTTCGCACCGCGGACATCGAGACCCATGCCTTGAGCCAGATCGACCTCGAGGTCCACCACGGAGAGTTCGTCGCGATCTCGGGCCCCTCGGGCTCCGGCAAGACCACGATGCTCTCGGTGCTCGGCCTGCTCGACCCGCCCAGCGACGGGGAGTATCGAATCGAGGGCGAGAGCGTCCGGGCCTCCACCGTGCGCCAGCGGGCTCGCCTACGAAACCGGCATATCGGCTTCGTGTTCCAAGCCTTCAACCTCATCGGGGGGCTGACCGTCGAAGAGAACGTCGGGCTGCCCTTGGCGTATCGCGGGGTAGGCCGGGCCGAGCGCAAGGCCATGGTGCACGAGGCCCTGCAGCGGGTCGACATGGTGGCGCGGGCGAAGCATCGGCCCAACCAGCTCTCGGGGGGGCAGCAGCAGCGCGTGGCGGTGGCAAGGGCGGTGGTCGGCCGGCCCTCGCTGCTCCTGGCGGACGAGCCCACGGGCAACCTCGACTCCAGCACGGGCACTGCGGTGATGGACCTGCTGGCCGAGCTCCACCGCGACGGCACCACCGTGTGCATGGTGACCCACGACCCGCGCTATGTGTCCTATGCGGAGCGGGTCATCGAGATGTTCGACGGCCGGGTCGTCGGCCCCGACGAGGCGCAGGCGTAACATGTTTGGCTTCGTCGGTGAGCTGCGTCTGGGGCTACGCGAGCTGCGGCGCACCCCTGCGTTCACGGTGGTCGCGGCGCTGGTCTTGGCGTTGGGAATTGGCCTCAATACCACCGTTTTTAGTGCCTATCGGGCGATCTTGCTCGAGCCGCTGGCCTTCGAAGAACCCGATCGCCTGGTGGCGGTGTGGGGGACTCTGCCCGATGACGGCTCCGTTCGTGTTCCGTTTTCGTGGTCGCGATACCAAGCCCTCGACGAAGCCGCCGACGAGCTCGAGGACTTGGCCGCGAGCACGTATGCCCAGCGCAACCTGGAGCGCGAGGGCGAGTCGGTCATCACCAACGGTCGCTATGTGTCGGGCAATTTCCTGTCCACGCTGCGGGTGAAGCCAGCCTTGGGTCGAGATTTCTCCGCGGCCGAGGCCGAGCCGGGGGGCGACAATGTCGTGATCCTCGGCCACGGTGCGCACCTGGAGTGGTTCGGCGGTGCGCCCGACGTGCTCGAGCAGACCGTGGTGTTCGACGGCACGCCGTACCGGATCATCGGTGTCGCCCCGGCCGACATCTTTCCCTGGGGGCGTACGCAGGTGTTCTTCCCTCGGCTCGAAGAGGCGCCCGCGCTGACCTCCGAAGCGAGCGAGCGCGGCGACCTGGCGATCATGCTCGTGGGGCGACTGGCGCAGGGCCAAGCGCTGCCCCAGGCCCAGGATCGCCTGGCTACGGCGGCCCGTGCCTTCGGCGAGCGCAACCCAGGGCGTACCGACAGCGAGCATGGCGTCAAGCTCGTGCCCCTGGCCCAGGACCTTCTCGGAGAGCTCGAGGGCCAGTCCGCCATCGGCCTGGCCGCGGTGATCTTCGTGCTGCTCATCGCGTGCATCAACGTCGGCAACCTCTTGCTCAGTCGCTTTGCCAGCCGCTGGCGCGAGGTCGCCATCCGCACCAGCCTCGGTGCCACGCGCTGGGCGATCGTGCGGCAGTTCTTCGTCGAGAGCATGGTGCTCGCGGCGCTGGGAGGCCTGCTCGGCACCATCCTCTCCGTGTGGGGGGTGGCTGCGCTGTCTCAGGAACTCGCGGGGAAGATCCCGCGCACCGAAGGCATGGGGCTGGACACCACGACCTTGCTGTACACGGTCGCCGCGACGGTGGGCACCGGGCTGTTCGTGGGGTCGTTGTCGACGCTGCGCGCCACGGGGGTCGACGTCAACACGGTGCTCAAGGACGCCAGCCACGCCACGATCGGCAGCGGCGGCCAGGGACGGCTGCGTCGCATCCTGCTGGGGGCTCAGATCGCGCTGTCCACCGTGTTGCTGTGCATGGCAGGCATGATGATCGAGAGCACCATCGTGCTGCAGCAGCGCGACCTGGGCTTTGAGACCGAGCAGGTGTTCGGGGCCCACGTTCGGCTCGAGCCGACCGAGATGCGCGATGCCGCCGAGCGCTTCGCCAGCCTGCCCGGTGTCGAACGGTCGGCCGTCGTGGCGCGCGGCCTGCCCCTCGGGTTCGACGTGGCGCGGTTTTTCTGTGCGCTCGACGACGGCAAGGCTCCCGAGCTGTCGGCGCGCCCGCTGTGCTGGAACTCGGCCGTCTCGCCCGACTACTTCGAGATCCTGGGCATCCCCGTGCTCGCCGGTCGCACCTTCACGGTCGACGATCGCGAGGGCAGCCCCGACGTTGCGATGGTCAACGAGACGTTCGTGGCCCGCATGCTCGGCGGTCGCGAAGCGGTGGGGCAGCGGATCCTGTTTGGCCATGAGGGCGACGAGAGCATCGAGATCGTCGGCGTGGTCGGGGATGCCTATCTCATGGGCCCCGCCTTCGACCCCGAGCCCCAGATCTACCTCCCCTTCGAACAAAACCCCGAGGGCTCGTTCAGCATCATCGCGTCGTCCACTCAGGAGCCCGCGTCGCTCACGGCCGCGCTCGACCGCATCATCGCCGAGATCGATCCGAACGCCACCGCGAGTGACGGAGGGCCGCTGGACCAGCGCATGGAGCCGCTATTGTGGGGCCCACGCTTCGTCTCCGTGCTCTACTCGATCTTCGGGGTCTCGGCGCTGGCCTTGGCGCTGATCGGCCTGTGGGGGCTGGTCGCCTATGCCCTGTCACAGCGCACGGGGGAGATCGCGGTCCGCATGGTGCTGGGCGCGAGCCAGCGCAGCGTGCTCGGGCTGGCCATCCGCGACGGTCTGTGGCCCACCATGATCGGCTGTTTCATCGGCTGCCTGGCGGCGGTGGCTTCGGCCGACTTCGTCGTCGCCACCATGCCCGGGGTCGTACCGCCGAGCCCGGCCGTGTTCGTGGGCATCGTGGCGCTGATGTTCGTCGCCGCGACCGTGGCCAGCCTCGGGCCGGCCCATGGCGCGACCCGCATCGATCCGGCCACGGCGCTGCGCGGCACCTGAGCGGCTACTCGTCGACGTCCTCGTCGGGTTGCTCGCTCTCGATCCAGCTGCGCAGCGGCGTGTCGTCGTCGAGCACGTGGTCGACATAGTCCCCCATGTCGACGTCCTCTTCCTGGATCTCGGTGCCGTTGTAGCCGATGCCGACCATCGTGCAGTGGCTCGAGTTGAACGCCCGGTAGTAGGGAATGAAGTACGAGAGGTTGTCGCGGGTATCGAACTGAGCGGTCAGCTTCTGCGTGTCGTCCCACCACATGTCCATGATCTCCTCTTTGGTGGGCGTGGGGTCGTAGAAGCGCTCGTACGAGTAGCGCGAGTAGTTGAAGTCGCGGCGGAAGTACGAAAAGCCGAGGCGGTCGTCGGGGAACAGGTCGGAGAGGATCTCGTTCATCAGCCCGAAGTCGTCGTTCAGGGCCGAGAAATCGGGCTGCTCGGAGAGCACGTCGTCCACCCGCCACGACTCGTTGATCTTGGTGTGCAGCGGACCCGAAAACTCCGAGCCGGGGAAGATCGGTCCCGAGTCGGCGATCAGGTAGCTGCGGTCGATGTTCATGCCAGTACGGATGAAGTAGTAGTTCGCCGTGGCCCCGGCCCCGCCCGCGCTGCATCCGGTCACGAGCATTCGCGGCACCTCGGGGAAGCGCCAGTCGAGCCAGTCGATCGCGGCGACGGTGTTGTCGTGCCCAGCGTGGTGGTACTCGAGGTCGGGCTCGAGTCCGGCCGGATCCTCGTACACCGTCACCGCTCGTCCCGTGTGCACGTCGCCCGTGCAGTAGGGCATGAACACGTAGTTCCAGTCGCCGACCGGGCTGTCGGGGAAGTCGCGGTTCAATAGTGGCGTGTGCACGCCGATGAACCCGTTCATGTGGTCGTCGCCGATGCCGTCGGGGTTGGCGGCACCGAGGTCGGTCTGCCCGCTGCAGCTCTCGAAGTCCCAGCAACCTCCGCCGGGCTCGAAGATGATCATCACGTTGTCGGAGGTTTCAGAGTAGTTGACGAAAAACTTGTACTGCGACCCGTTGCCGCAGACGGTGCCGGGCAGCTCCACCCGCTCCCACTGGTTGAACGAGGGCGGGGGCGGAGGCAGGCCGGGCCCGGTGCTCTCGGAACCCTCGCTCTCGTCTGGAGAACTCGATGCATCCGTGTCGGCATCAGTCGTGCCGGAGGAGCCCCCTTCGTTCACCGTCAGCGAGGTCTCGATCGTGCAACCGCCGAGTATCAGTGCGACGGCCACCGTTGAACCGAACCCGCAAACCTCGCTCATCGAAACCCCCGCCCTACGAACCCACATCCCCGTCATCGTCGCGTGGGGCGAAGGTGAGGCGCAAGCGCGTCGTGATCGTGCTCTCTATCCGGGGGGCAAGGCCTTGACCGACTCCGGTCTCGCCGGTACGAACGAAGACCCATGGGGGGCACGCCGGTATCGATCACGATCGTGGGTGGCTACTTGGGCGCGGGGAAGACCACGCTGCTCAACCATCTCCTGCGCAATACCGACGATCGTCGCCTGGGCGTCATCGTCAACGACTTCGGGTCGATCAACATCGATGCCGAGCTGGTGGTCGGAGTCGATGGGGACCTCGTCCAGCTCAGCAATGGTTGTGTTTGCTGTACCATCCGTGACGATCTGGTCGAGGCCCTGCGTCGAGTGCTCGACCGGCCGGATCCGCCCGAGCACGTGATCGTCGAGGCCAGCGGCATCTCGGATCCGCGTCGCATTGCCGCCACGGTCGAGACTCAGACCAGCCGCGAGTGGGCGGCGATCGATGCCGTGGTGGTGGTGGTGGACGTCGAGCACTACCTCGACCTCGGGCGCCGCGACCGCATCGTCGCCGGAGGCCAGATCGGTGCCGCCGACATCCTGGTCCTGAACAAGGTCGATCTGGTCGAAGAGACGGCGCTCGAAGCGCTGGAGCAGCGTTTCCAGAAGAAGCTCAAGCGCGGTCGGGTGCTGCGAACGACCTATGGCCAGGTGGCGCCCGCGTTGGTGCTCGGCGTGCATGCGTTCGATCCCGCGAGCCTCGCGGCGGGCTACGAACCGGAAGTCCACGTCCACTCCATCGACGGCGGCGCGGAGCTGCACTTGGGGCACGACCACGCGGAGCACGACCATCACGATCACGATCACGACGGTCATGATCACGACGACCACGACCATGCCGATCACGATCATGGTCACGGCCACGACCACGCGCATGGCTCCGGCCGCATTCACGATTTTTGGACGTGGTCGTTTCGAACCGAGCGCCCCTTGTCGGCGCGCCGCCTGAAGCGAGCGATCAACGAGCTGCCCGACCGCGTGATGCGAGCCAAAGGGGTGGTGCACCTGGCGTCGCATCCCAAGGAGCGCGCGGTGATGCACGTGGTGGGGCGCCGCGCCGAGCTGTGCTTGGGCGATCCGTGGGGCGAGCACCCGGCCGCGACCGGTCTGGTGGTGATCGGCGACGGAGCCCCCGTCGCGTCCGCGCGGCTCGAGGCCCTGTTCCGCGGCTGCGAGGTC
Source organism: Myxococcota bacterium (assembly GCA_039028615.1). GTDB lineage: Bacteria > Myxococcota_A > Polyangia > Nannocystales > Nannocystaceae > Paraliomyxa. The sequence goes on from JBCCHT010000009.1 coordinate 23,069, forward strand.
GAGCCGGGCGAAACGGGCCCCGCCAAGGCGGTCATGCGCTGGGTTCGGCGCGTATTGCCCGCGTAGCGCCCGTTCGCGGGCATTCGGCCCCGAGCACCGTGGCCCGGCGGCGACACCGTCGGCGGCCACGGCGTGGAAAACTGCGACGGCGCCTCCGTTGCAACTCGCGACGGTCTGCTTTCGGCTTCACGCCCAGGGCCCCGAGATCGCGGACTCGGCTCACCAACGATGCGTGTCTTGCATAGGATGGGGCTCATGCGTCTGCACTCGCGTCCGTGGCTTGGTCTCGCTGCACTGCTCCTGGTTTCGAGCGCCTGCCCGAGCGATGACGCAGGGGGCAGCGGCACCGAGGCCACGGGGACGGGCACGGCCGCCACGGGGACCGGGTCCGCAACGGGGGCCACCGAGGGCCTCGACGACAGCACGGGGTCGCCCGCGGGCTCGACCCTGATGCCCTGCGATCCGCGGGACGCCGACGCGTGCGATCAAGGCGTGTGTGCGGGCAGCTCCCTCGGCGGGTTCTTTTGTCGTTTCCCCTGCTCGAGCATGGCCGAGCCCGGCACGCCCTGTGGCTCGGACGACGTGTGCCTGCCCGTCGGCAACGACGAGGAGGACGGGCTCGCGTGCTTCGACGTGGCCGACTGTGACTTCGTGACCGGAGCGGGCTGCAACGAGGCGGCGGGCGAGACCTGTGTCGTCGTCTCGGTCGAGCCGCTGCGCAGCGCTTGCGTGCCGGTCGGCGACGCGGCGGCGGGCGAGGCCTGCGAGCTGCCCGGGGTGCTCGACTGCGCCCCGGGCCTGACGTGCCTGGGCGGTGACCTCGAGACCCCTGGTTCATGCATCGGCTGGTGCGAGCCCGGAGCTCCGCTGCCCGCCGATTGCCCCGCCTGCGCGCCCCTCAACGACGACATCGGCACGTGCAGCGAGTGCACCGTGCTACAGGACGACTGCCCCGAAGGCAGCCAGTGCCAGATCCTCAACGAGCTGCTCGGGGGCGTCTGCGTCGACGAGGGCCCCGGGGGTCCGGGCTTCCCCTGCTCGCCCACCGACCCCGCCCAGTCCTGCCAAGAGGGCCTGCTGTGCGTCAGCGTCGACGATGCCGACGACGCTCAGCCGGTCTGCGTCGAAGGCTGTGACCCCGCCAATCCGATGTGCAGCGGCGCGGCCGAGGGAGAGTCCTGCGTGGACGTCGGCATCTTCATTCCCGGGGCGCCCACCGGGCAGGTCGGCGTCTGCCTCAACGTGGGGATCGAGCTGTGCGATCCGATGGCCGAGCCGAGCACCTGCTCGCGCGGCGACAACTGCCTGGACATCGGCGGGGGGCTCGGCATCTGCGGTGCGGTCTGCGATCCCGCCGATGGCACCGCCGCGTGCGAGCCCAACGAGGCGTGCTTCCCCAGCGACGGCTCGCAGCTCGATACCCGCCCGTTCATCGAGGGCAACGGAGCGTGCGGGGTGGGGTGCAGCACCGATGGTGAGTGTGGCGTCGATACCTGCCTGCACCTCGATGGCCTCGAGGTCGATGGCCTGTGCGGAGTGACCTGCACGCCCGGCATGCCCGCGCAGTGCCCCGTCGGCCAGGGCTGCGTCGCCACGCCCGAAGATCCGGGCGTCGGTGCGTGCATGGTCATGGGCAACATCTGCAACCCCACCGTCATCGCCGACTGCGGTGCGGCGGCGTGCGTGCCCATGGAGGGCGAGACGCTCATCGGAGTGTGCCTGCCCTCGTGCTTCGGCCAGGACCCGGCCGCCTGCGGTGGATTCCCGTCCGCGTGCCAGAGCAAGACCGATCCCATCTGGCACACGGGGACCTGCGTCGGGGGCGGAGAGCCGTGCACGCTGGTGGATGACTCCTGTCCCGCCGGAGATTCGTGTGGCGTCGTCGGCGGTCAGGCCTTCGGGGGCCAGGCCTTCATCTGCGACGACGAAGGCCCGTTCGAGGAAGGCGACGACTGCAGCAGCAACGAAAACGGTTGCGGTGCCGGGGTGGGATGCTTCGATGATGTCTGCCGCGCCTGGTGCGACCCCATGGCCGACGCCTGCGTCACCGGGGTCTGCACGGATGTGAGCCTCAGCCTCTATCTGCCCGTGGGGACCATCGGCGTGTGCCAGTGAGCCCGTTTCGCCGAGCGTGCGCCCCTCTGCGTCGCCTTTTGTGGGCCTGCTCGGGGTAAGGCGGCGCGCCTCGCTCGAAATCTGGTAGCGTGGCGTCGTGAGCGAGCAAACCCCCGACCGGCAGGACAGCGAAGCGGGCTCCTATGCCGACCTCCAAGCCGAGGTCGACAAGCACTTCGACGGCAGTTGGGAGGCCTTCCTCAAGGCGGTGGGCAACCCGGCCGAGATCCTCTACTTCGTGCTGTGGCGACACTGCGGCGGGCAGGCCCACAAGATCGAGTCGTGGGCCAAGGACAAGGACCTGCCGCCCGACTGGCTCCCGCGCTTTTACGGCATGCTGACCCACGATGGTCAGTTCCGGCCCGACGCCGTGACCCGACCCGAGCGGGCGCCCGCGCCCCAGGGCGACGCGGCGCCCGAGGGCGGCGGCAAGGGCGACTGAACAGCGCCGCCCCGCGAACGACGGCGGACTCTGGGTCGACGCATGTAGGGAAGCGTCGCCGTCCCGTCGCATAGCCCGAGCCGTGGCTCGCCTGCTACTGTGGACGCATGATGGTGCGTCGGCGAGCTTGGGTTCGGTGGAGCGGGATGATGGCGTTGGCCGTGGGCTGCGGTCCCACGAATACGGGCGATACCGGGGCCACTGCCACGGGTGACACGGGGGACGCGACCTCCGTGGCCACCGAGGCGGTGACGGACACCGAGTCCGTCGACGGAGCCGATTCCACCGGCGTCGAGCAGGAGCCGGGCCCCGCCCGCGGCGGCATCGAGGTCGACTGGGTGCAGGCCAACCAAGGGGTCGGCGTCTCCATCGGAGCCGACGGAGGCGAGGTCGGTCCCACCGGTCGTGCCGCACCGCTCATTCAAAATCGGCTCACCCTGATCCGCGCGTTCTGGACCGTCCCCGATGACTGGACCCCGCGCGAAATCGAGGGGCGTCTCATCGTCACCTGGCCCGACGGCACCGAAGAGACGGCCGTCGATTCCAAGGTCATCGAGGCCGACGCTTTCGAGGGCGACCTCGGCCGCTCGTTCTTCTGGGGGCTCATGGCCGACCAAGTCGTGCCCGGGCTCCAGTACCGCGTCGAGCTCTACGAGACCTCGCTCGACCACGAAGACATCCCCATGGGAGACACCCCGCCCACGCTGCCCGTCGCCGAGGGTGCCACCGCCTTCGTGGGCATCGAGGACAGCTACCAGGTCCTCAAGGTCGTCGTCGTGCCCTTCATCTACGACGACGGAGCGAACTGCAGCACGACCCCGGACACCTCCGAGGAGACGATGCAGCTGTTCCAAGACCTGATGTACATGCAAAACCCGCTCGATCGGCTCGACTTCACGCTGCACGAGCCGGTCCCGTGGAACGAGCCGCTCACCGGGTTCTTCCAGCTCAACTCGTACATGGCCGGTCTTCGCTTCGAAGAGGGAGCGCCGCCCGAGACCTACTACTACGGGCTCGTCGACGTCTGCGACAGCGGGCTCGGTGGCGCGGGCGGACAGGCCATCGACATCCCCTCCGATCCGGTCAACCCGGACTCCGCCTCGGGGCGCGTGTCCTCGGGGCTCTCGCTCGGGGCGGACTGGTCGGCCGAGACCTTCGTGCACGAGGTCGGGCACAGCCAGGGGCGTCGCCACGTCACCTGCAATGGTGAAGAGGGCGGCCCCAACCCGAGCTATCCCCACGAGGGCGGCGACGTGGGCGAGTGGGGCTTCGGCGTCATCGACTTCGGCCTCCGTCACCCCACCTTCTACAAGGACTACATGACCTACTGTCACCCCACGTGGGTCGGCACCTGGGGTTGGAACCGGGTCTACCCGGTCATTCGTGGGCTCAGCGAGTGGGACAAGGGTGGGGGCCCGGTGGCTCCGCCCGACGGGGGCACCCACGCCGCGCCCGCGTCCGATCCCTACTCTGGTTCGATGTTGCTGGGGACCCTCGGTCCCAACGGCGAGGAAGACTGGATCACCGTGCCCGGCCGACCGACCGCCGAACTCGATCCCAGCGTGCGTTTTCAGTTCCGCTCCGGGTCGGAGGTCGTCACCGAGCAGGCTGCGTATGTGCATGAGTTCCCCGAAGGTGGGGGAACCGTTGTCATGGTCCCCCTGCCCGACGCCTGGTCCGAGGTCACCGCGATTTCGCGGGTCGATGGGACGACTCACGGCACCGTGCTGAAGGAGGCCGTGACCGAGCACCATCAAAAGCGGCTCGTCCAGCGCTAAGCACCGAGAAACTCGGTCTTATTCGCGGTTCCGGTGCGGGTGCGGCGCGAGGTGCTCGCCTCGGGCCGCGGGGGTGACCACCTTCGAGCATCGGACTCCGATCGGGTACCATCCGCCGGCCCTGACGGGCCCATGGCGCCCCCGTGTCCATGTACGACCCATACTTCGAGTCCACGATCGCCGAGATCCGGGGCCTCGATCTCGGTGACGGAGCCCAGCTCCTCGCGCATCTCAACGCGGGTCTGGGCGAGGGGCTCAGCGGCGAGGAGCACCTGCTGCGCGGCGTGCTGCTGCTGCGGCGGGGCAAGGACGACGACGCCCTCGAGTGCATGGACCTGGCCATCGACAAGGGGCACGGCACTTCGCGCACGCACTACGTTCGTTCGTGCATGTTGAGGGAGGCCGGTCGCCTCGGCGAGGCCCTCGAGGCGCTCGAAGAGGCCCGCGACCAAGCCGAGCACGACAAGATGCTCTCGCCCGCCGACCTCGATCACGCCAAGGCCTTGTTGTTCTGGCGGGTCGGCAGTCGGGACGACGCGCTCGCGCAGCTCGATCGCACCCTCGAGAAGGACTCGGGCTCGGCTGCCCGCTGGTTGCACCGTGGTCAGCTGCTCGTCGAGCTCGGTCGCTTCGGTGACGCCGAGGCCTCCTTCGATCGCGCCCTGGTCGAAGAGCAAGACCTCGACCTGGCGATGTACGAGCGAGCCGCCCTCGAAGCCGCCCGCAACGACTCCGCCGCCGTCGCCCTATGGCTGGGCAAGGCCCTGCGCCTGCAGCCCGAGCACCGCAACCGAGCGATCAGCGACCCGCGCTTTGCCAAGGTCCGCGAAGCCGACGAGCTCATCGGCGTCCTGAGCGAGCCGCTGCCGCCCGATCTGCGCTGGCTCGACGACCTGTCCACCTGGATGCCCGCCCTCCGCCGCTCTCCCGAGCTCGCGCGCCTGGGCGTGCGCTGGCTGGGAGAGGCCGACGCCAAGCAAATCTCCGAGGCGCTCGACGCCGAGTACCAGCAGGGCCCGCTCGGCACCATGCACACCGAGCCCACCCTCGCGCGCAGCCGTGAGCTGCTCAAGACTCGCCGCGCCGTCGCCCGCGGTCCCTCGTCCAAGACCCGCGAGGGCACCGACGAGCCCAGCCTCGTGTTCATCGACGTCGAGCGCCCCCACGAGGGCCTATGGCTCGCCTTGTCCGAGAGCTACCCGCCGTTTTTGTGGATCCAGGTCGATCCCCGGCCGTCTGCCCTCGAGCTCGTCCTCGCCGAGTACTTCCCCCGGCCCCGTCGCACCCGGGCCGACCTGCCCGCCATGGCCCGGGGCTTTTTGGGCTATCGCGAGCAGTTCGTCGTCCCCAGCCCCTATACCGGGGGCCTCGAGCCCGCCACCGTCATCGGCATCGATCGTCACTTCACGATCAACCCCTTCGTCGAGTCCGCCTCCTGGGGCAGCGCCTACGACGGTGATCCCTGGCCCGATGAAATCCCCGAGCAGCCCGAGCTCACCCACAAGCTCGCCATTCGCCAGCGCGAGGTCGCCCAGCAGGCGCCCGGCCACATCTGGTCGCTGACCCGCCGCACCCGGCACTCCCGCTCCTACCTGTCCATCGAGGTCCACCACCACGACCTCTTCGTCGCCGAAGCCCGCTATCGCCCCAGTCGTCACTCCTTGGTCATCGAGGCCATGAACGACTACTTCGGCTGCGACTACCCCACCGACATGCCCGTCGACGTCGTCGCTGCGCTGCTCGGCTTCCAGTTCGACGGCGCCCGCGACCTCGAGTCCGAGCTCGAAGACACCGAAGACCCCGAGCAGGTCGCTGGCCTCTTGCTCGTCATCTCCGCTCTGCGCCACGCCGACCTCGGCGCTTTGCCGCTGTACCGCAGCTTCCTGGCCCATCCCGATTCCATGGTTCGCGGGACCGTCGGCGACATCGCCATGGCCTACAACTACGAGTCGCTGCTCGAGGAGATGTGCCTGTCCGAGCCCGACGCCGCCATCCGAGCCGACATCGAGTCGGTCTTGGACGATGGCATCCCCATGTCCGACGACGATCCCTACGACGACGTCGTCGAAGAGGTCTCCGGCCTCATCGAGCTCGGGGACGAAGACATCGAAGACGAGTCCTACTTGCTCGCGGACAGCGACCTCGAGCCCAGCGACTCCTCCGTCGACATGCGGAGGCCCACATGAGCTTCGACGGCGAAGTCATCGTCTTGCGAGACGAAGTCTCTCTCGACGACTTGCTCCAGCTGGCCGCCGAGCAGGGCTGGGTCCTGCGAGGAGAGACCGCCCGGGCTCACCTCGTGCTCGCCAGTCGTCGATGGACCAGCCGCGAGGGCGTCGAGCTCACCTACGTCGCCGACCATCCCGGGGGGGCCCACTCCGTGCGCATCGTCGGCAAAGCGTCCAGCCGTGTCGCCCGGAACCTCCGCGAGCGCGTCTCCGCCTACTCCGAAGACGAGCTGCTCGCCGTCGTTCTCGACCACGACCCGCCTGACCCCGTCGCTTGCATTCGCGTTGCGTCCAAGCTCGCCGCCTGTCGCCCCGAGCTCGCCGACGCTCGCCACCTGCAAGCCATCGAAGTTCTCCTCGCGCACCCCGAACCCGCCGTTCGTCGCGCAGGGATCCGCAGTACCTATGGTTGTCGTTGGCCCGAGCTCCGCAACGTCGTCGATCGCCGCCTGGCGCAAGAAGATCGCTTTATCCCGCAGTTAGAGCATCTACAGCGCCATCTGGCCCCAGAGCCCACCGCCGACTGATCGCCCCCGCTCCCGCGGGTTCTCCGCGATGTGACCCGCGGCAACAATTCCCACACCGGTACCGTGCGTTCCGTTACGATGCCGGCCATGCGGCTCGATAACCCTGCGTTCTTGAATTCCTTGCTCCTGTCTTGCGGCTTGCTCACGCTCGGTGCCTGCGGCGACGACGGCGGCACTGGGTCCGGTGGGGGAGACGCCACCACCACCGGCGACGCCAGCACTGGCGCCGAAACTCCGGTGGCCACCACCGCAGACAGCGTCGACACCACCGCTGGTCCCGAAGAGACCACCACCACCGACGACCCGACCACCGGTGTCGACACCACGGCCGGTGAAGAGGACGAGTCTTCCGGCGACACCGGTCCGATGGGCGACTGCTTCGGCGGCGGAATGTCGTTCGACATGCTCACGTCGACCGACAACGATATGGTGACCAACCTCGACGTCGACAACTTGCTGGTGTCGTGCAACCTCGACATCACGCTGACCGCCACTGGCGGCACGGTCTGCGTCGCCGACGACGGGGCTGGTGGTTACTACTACACGGTCGAGACCATCGAGATGGAAGACCTGCCGCCCATCCAGTGCGGTGCGCTCGCCATGGTCGGACTCTCCGAGGTCGCCATTCAGAACACCGGTAACAACATGGAGGTCGTTGTTCCGACCGACGGTGGCATGATGACCGGCAACCAGCTGATCTCGATCCAAGGCAACGTGTCGGGCTCGGCGCTGATGATGCCCCTGGACGTGCCGCTGGAGATGTTCAATGGCTCCCTCCCGGAGGGCGATGTCGCCTTCGGCGCAGACGACACTTCGATGACGTACGCCGACGACAGCCACATCGTTGCCGTCGCGATGCCCGAGTTCGCCGGGCAGACCATCGTCATCACGCTGACCGGCCTCGACGGAGCCCTTACGTTCGCGATGTAGCCGCAGGGCGAGGTCCGCGGGCCTCGCGTTCTCGATCGATACCCGGGCGCACCAGGGCTGCGCTCGGGTATCGTCGTGTCTGGGTCTCGGCCACTGACTCGAGCCTCCCGGCCGGGAGGGCAGCTAGGGCATGATTTCCGCGATCCAGGCTTCGGCGTTGAAGCCCAATGGGACGTCTCCGAACCGGTCGGAATACCCGGCGACGAACAGTCTTCCCTCGTTCGTTACAACGGCTCCGGTGACGGCCGAGTCCTGCGCTCCGATCGAATAGCCTCGTCTCCAGATCTCGCTGCCGTCGACGTTGTAGTGCCCGACAAGACCATTGTGTGGGAAATCGTCGTCGTCTCTGCCAACGAGGACGATTGTGTTGGAGTTCGTGTAGGTCAGATCGAATGGACGGTCGAAGTCGAGCAACCGAGCGCGCGTGACTTCGGCACCGGAGCCGTCGAAGGTCAACAAGTGGCTGCCTTGTTCGTCGCGGTAAGCGACTGCGATGTCACCGGACGGGGCCAGAGCGGGCCGCGGGCTGGTGGCCGCTTCTCCGCTCGAGATGCCTGGAGCGATGGAGTTGGTCCATTCCGTCTCTCCCGTGGAAGACAGTCGGCGGATGCAGAAGTGCTCTTCCCCGCCACAACCGGAGCCGAAGAACGTAACGATGCACCCCCCATCCGAAAGGGGAGTGACCTCGACGATCATGTCTCCCAGAGCCTCGGTTCGCCAGGTCTCCGACGTGAGATCGTCGGCGAGCTTCCCCAGCTCGTTGTCGCTGACGAGGCTGAAGATTTCTCCATCGGTGGCGGCCGCTGCGATGTGCGTCCAGAGCGTCAGCGACTGAGTCGTACGTGCAGTGCGTTCGTCCTCGAGGGCACCATCCGCGGTATTCATCCGGTAGACGTTGTGGACGAAGTCGTCCCCCTCGACTCGAACCCCTCCGAAAACGACGCTCGAGTCTCTCTGGGTCGGTTGCCACTTTCCCAGGTGGCCAAGATCGCTCAGCGGGGGAGACGATGGGTACTCGGCCGACCACAGGAGGTTGAGTCCCAGGTCATAGGAGCGTCCCATGAACCCTGGCGCAGGGTCGTTGACTACGGAACCAGTGACGAGCAACGCCATCGAGTCGGTCAACGTGAGCGTGGGGACTCCATAGAACCCTGCCGCGACTCCGATGTCGGCGATGGAAGACCGCATCTCCAAGACCTGGCCTCCTGCGATGTCGATTTTGAGGAGCAGTTCGTCGCTTTCGGCGTATTGTTCGTTCGAATCGAACGCGATCGCGAAGAACGACAAGGGCCCATTGTCCGCACTCGTGATGAGGTGTTCGAGGCGATACGGAGGTGACGACTTGCTGCCCAGGAACTCGCGGCCGGCGTAGAACTCCACGCGGTCGATGCCTACATCGTCGACTGCGTCCACTTCCAGAGCTACAGGCCCGGCAACCTCCCGCTCGGATGGAGTTGTCGAGCCGTCGAGAGTAAAGGAGAGAATCTCAGGCGGAAGATCAGTCTCGCCGTTCGAGTCAGCGGGGGCTTCGCTTCCGTCGAGTGCGATCGTGGTCGAGTCGTTTCCCGTGCCGAAGTTTGGGGGGACTTCTCCCGTACCGCCGTGGCCATCCTCGCTCACGACGATGGGGTTGAAGCAGGCCGTCGAAGCCGCAGCCACGGTACAGAGGGTGAACGAGGGGATTCGTGAAAGTCGGGGCATGAGGGATCGCGGGGGGGAGAGGCTCGGTACTGGGAGGTCCGAGCGGGCCGCGACTTGCATTAGGCTGCAGCGCCCCTGTTTTTCGACGGGGAAGTCCTCGGATTTTCGATTCTGCGAAACGGGCCTGTGTCGCGGCTCGACGGGTGAACAGGGCGGACGGCACCGCCCACTTTGGGCGGCGAGCCTCATTCGGCCGCAAGGGGTCTAAAGGCGGATTTCGGCGAGCCAGGCGTCAGTCAGAAAGTCGCTCGGGGGTCCCGAGTCTGCGAATCCCGTGACGTACAGCCTTCCATCGGCGGTGGAGGCTAGGTCCGTGGCGCCGGAGTCCCTCGAGCCGACGGAAAACGTCTGGGCCCAGATCTCCGACCCATCTTCGCGGTAGTGGGCAACCAACGTGTCGAACGGTTGTTGGACTCCGTCGGTTGCTGCAACAACGAGCGTGTTGGATACCGTATAGGAGATCTCGAATGGCAGGCTCCCCTCGGGGAGTTCGATCGTGGGAAGCTCCAGCCCTGTTTCGTCGAACAGGAGGATGTGATTGACGGGGTCGTCGCTATAGGGGACCGCGACGTTTCCGTTGGGGGAGACGGATGGTTGTGTCCCCCAATAGGCGGTTGTGATGGTCTCGTCGGGCTCAATGAGGCGGGTCCACAACGTATCGCCTTCGCTGGATAGACTGCGGATGCAGATATCTTCCCCTGCACTACAGCCTTCTCCTTGAAACGTTACGACGAGACCTCCCCCGGGAGTTGAGGCGAGGTAGAGTACGACGTTCCCCAATCCATCAGATCTCCAGGCTTCTCGGGAGAAATCTGCCGAGAATTTGGCGACTTGATTTTGCCCAACCGTAGTGTACAGCCATCCATCGGGAGTGGTTGCGACGGGTTGATGCACGGGAACTTGCTCTTCCTGGACTCTCGTCTCAAACGTGGTCTCCAGGCCACCCGTCGTACTGTCGAGTACGTAGATATTGTACGAGGTCTCTCCGCCGACCGGGCGCCGAATCCCTCCGAAGACGATCTGCCCCTCAGAGGGCCCCAGTGATGGTCGGTAGTAGCCGGCCTCCACGGAGCCCATCGAGGTATCTCGTGCCGCGTATTGTTGCCCCCAGAGCAGGCTCAGGGAAGAGTCGTAGAGATTCGTGAAGATCGCGTCTCCCGTAGGATCGAGAGGGGTGCGTCCGGTCAACACGATTCGATCGCTCATGTCGGTGGTGAGCTTGGGTACTCCCCCGAAACCGAACGTTGAAGAGATGGTTGCCACCGACTCCCGTAACTCCAACATCGCACCTCCCGCAATGTTCACACTCAGAGGGATCGGATCACTTGCATCGCTCTGCTCAGACGTGTCGAACACGATGGCAGAAAGCGGGTGGGTGCCATTATCCGCGCTGATGAGGAGCACCTCGTGCTGGAACGGCGCCTCGGTCACGCTTGCGATGAGTTCCTTCCCTTCGTAGAACTCGACCCGGTCGATTCCAATGTCGTCGATCGCATCGACCTCGAGCAGCACGAGCCCAGAGGTCTCGAGTTCCGGGGGCGTCGCAGACCCGTCTACGGTAAAGGTCAGGAGTTCGGGAGGTTGGTCTTCCGTTCCCGTCGAGTCCGCGGGGGCTTCGCTTCCGCTGTCGACGGCGGTCGTGGATGTCGAAGTCGAGGCCTCGTTGCCGCCCCCGGTCTCGGTCGCATCGTCATTGGGGCCATCGCTCTCATCATCGCTCGCAACGATGGGGTCGAAGCAACCAGTACTGGCACTGGCGAAAAGACAGAGGGCAAGAGGCGGGAGTCGGAACGAGGAGAACATTGAGCATTGCGGCGCAGGGCGGTTGCCGTGAGGCACTGCCCTGTCTGTGTCGAGAGTTCGGTTCCAGTAGGCACCACCACCCATGGTTTTCGACCACGAAAATGCTGGTGCCCCGTTGCGAGGGCCTAAACGTTCTTAGATCACCCAACGTGTCCGTCGCTAGGTACGCACGGCACCCACCGGTACGTGTCCCGAGAAGGGTTGATACCGAGGTCGTGATCGGGAAGTCGCAGCTCTGTTGGGTTCTCGTCGTAGTCCGCCACTCGACCCAGAACGGGAGGGGCGTTGGTTCTTGCCCACGGCCTGGAGGCGAGCCGTTTTGATCACCTTCTCGGCGACCACGAGCGCGGAGTCGTCCACCGCAACCTCGGGCGTTGCGTAGTCGGTGGAGTTGAGTGCGAATTCCCTGAGGAAGGGCAGCAGCCGGCAGGGCCTTCGCGTCTCGCTTGGGTCGATGAGGTCAGCGGACTTCCGTTGTCTTCGGTGCTCGTGACGAACTCGTTGTGCGCGTTGCTGGAACCCATGGAGCCGCAGTCACTCGCGATGGCGGTTGCAGCGCAGAGCCCGAACGCGGATGGCTCGAGGCGTCGAGCAGCTCTCGTTGGCAGGGCGAGGCGACCCGCCACCCTTCAAGTAGGCGCCGCGCCCCATGGTTTTCGACAACCCAATCTGCCGGCGTTGTGGCTCAGCGGAACGCGGCGTTCCAGCTCAGATCGAGTGAATCGGGGCGCCAGCGACGCATTGCCCTCACGCATGCGCGGTTCGCTGGGCCGCCCTGCCGGCTCGTGCTATGTCCGAACCATGTCCAGCGCGACGGCCGCCGAGAGTGAGCGGATGCAGAAGATCGTGTCCCTGTGCAAGCGCAGGGGGTTCGTGTTCCAGAGTTCGGAGATCTATGGCGGTCTGCGTAGCGCGTACGACTACGGACCGATGGGCGCGGAGCTCAAGCGCAACATCATGAACGAGTGGTGGCGCATGATGGTCCATAGCCGCGAGGACGTGGTGGGGCTCGATGCGTCGATCATGATGCACCCGAAAGTGTGGCAGGCGAGCGGGCACCTGGCGAACTTCTCGGATCCGTTGGTGGACTGCCGGGTGTGTGGCGAGCGGTTCCGTGCGGACAAGGCTCCACGCGTCGAACCGGGGACGGACACGACGATCGAGCTGGCGGACAAGGGGCGCGCGAAAGCAGCCCTGGCTCGCTTCGAAGACCAAGGGCTGACGCGCAAGGGCAAGACGCTGCTGGGCGCGAAGGTGGAAGAGCGCGGCTATGTGTGCCCGAACTGCGGGTCGCCGATGCTGAGCGAAGAACGTCAGTTCAACCTGATGTTCCGTACGAGCCTGGGCCCGGTGGATCCGGTGGCCGATGTGATCTCGGTGATGCGCGAGGCCATCTCCGAGGGCAAGGACGACAAAGAGGTCCGCAAGGCGATCGAGGGGGCGATGTCGAGTAGCGCGGTGTACCTGCGCCCCGAGACGGCCCAGGCGATGTTCGTCAACTTCCTCAACGTGCAGCAGTCGACGGGAGCGAAGCTTCCCTTCGGCATCGCACAGATGGGCAAGAGCTTCCGCAACGAGGTGAAGGTCGAGCACTTCATCTTCCGCTCGTGCGAGTTCGAGCAGATGGAGATGGAGTTCTTCGTGCGCCCCGGCGAGGGGCCGAAGTGGCTCGACTACTGGAAAGAAGCCCGGATGCAGTGGTGGCAGTCGCTGGGCGTAAAGGCGGACAATCTCCGCCTGCGTGCGCACGGGGACGACGAGCTCGCGCACTACAGCAACGGCTGTTACGACGTGGAGTACCTGTTCCCGTGGGGCTGGGACGAGCTGGAGGGCGTGTCGAGCCGCACCGATTTCGACCTCAAGGCGCACACGGAGGCGTCGGGGCGCAAGCTGGTGTACTTCGATCCGGAAGCCGAGGACCCGGAGACGGGCAAGAAGGGCTGGCGCTTCATCCCGCACGTGATCGAGCCGGCCGCGGGCGCGACCCGAGGGGTGCTGGCGGTGCTTTGCGATGCGTACGACGAGGAGCCGGGCGACAAGGACGGCAAGGGCGCCCGTACGGTGCTACGGCTGCATCCCCGGCTGGCGCCGATCAAGGCGGCCATCCTGCCGCTGGTCAAAAAAGACGGCATGCCCGAGGTGGCGCGCAAGATCGTCGACCGCTTCTTCGCGGCGGGCATCAACGCCAAGTACGACGAGCAGCACGCGATCGGTCGTCGCTACGCTCGCCACGACGAGATCGGCACGCCGTACGCGATCACGGTGGACACGCAGACGATGAGCGACGACACGGTCACCATCCGTCAGCGGGACAGCCGGGAGCAGTCGCGGATCCCCATCGAGCAGGCGGTGGATCAGGTGCGGGCCGCTCTCGCCGACGCCTGAGCGATTCGCGATGGGCTCCAAGTCGCTCGATGCCGCCGCGGCGCTGGACGAGGTCGTCCGGGCGGTGGCGGCATCGAAGCGCTATCGCAGCGTGCACGAGGCGACGGTTCGGCGCATCGCGACGGAGCAGCTGGCGGCGGCGGGCGGGCGCGGGCCCGAGGCGATCAAGCGAACGAAGCGAGCGCTGCATCAGATCTTCGGGGCGTACCTGCCTCGACCGCCCCGCTATGCCCGACTGCTCGAGCGCCTGACGGGAGCGGATTCGGAGGCCGAGCGACGCGAGGCGCTGCGCCAGGCGATGGCCCAGCACGCGTCGACACGAGAGCGACTCGATCACCTCGAGCCATTCTACGAGAGGCTCCGGGAGCACGTGGGCACGCCGGGCTCGGTGCTCGACCTGGCGTGTGGGCTCGGGCCGCTCGCGTCGCCGTGGCTCGGTCTGTCGGGGGGCGCCTCGTATCACGCGTGGGACATCGATGTGGCGATGGTGGAGTTCGTCGGACAATGCCTGTCGCACTTGGGTCTGACCGCGGAGGCGGGCGCGGTGGACTTGCTCGACGTCCCCGCCTGGCCGCAGACGGACGTGGCGTTGGTGCTCAAGACCTTGCCCTGCCTCGAGCAACAACACGCGGGTTCGAGCGACACGCTGCTGGCCGCCATCCCGGCGCCGACGCTGGTGGTCAGCTTTCCGACCCGCTCGCTGAGCGGGCGCGCCAAGGGCATGCACGCGACCTATGCCCGCGGCTTCGAGGCCTTGTTGGCGGCGCGGGGCTGGGAGGCCGAGTCCTTCGAGGTCGGCCCCGAGCTCGTGTACGTGGTGAAGCGCTAGCTCTCGTCCGTGGCGGGCGGAAGGCTGCGAGTGCCGGCCTCGCACGTGGCGACCAGCCCCTCGGCGAGCGCTCGCACTTGCCGGTCTCGGTTGCGGGCGCTCGACTTGAAGATCGTCCGCGCGAGCATGAAGGCCATGCCCGCCCACATCAGGAAGAAGGAGGGGATGAGCGCGGGCAGCTTGAGCGCCACGATGCTCACCGGAATGATGAAGCCCAGCGAGGCGAGGGTGATGGGCAGGGCCATGCCCACGTACAGGCCGCTGGCGACGGGCGTGAGCTTTTCTTCCACGCGGATGATGTGGTGATCGCCGCGCGGGGCGATGCTGATCCGCAGGTCGCGGGTCTTGGGATGGGACCACACGAACTGTCGGCCGAGGTCGTCGACCTGGCCCTTGATGCCGAGCTGCCGATGGATCTCACCCATCGCGTCTTCCCAGGCGGTGCGGGCCAGCGGTCCCATGACGGTGCGCTCCTCGATGAGCTGCATGGGCGCGCCCAGGACTCCGCCGCCGATGGGGACCGCAGGCGGGGGCGGGGTGCTCGGTCGCGTGGCGAGCTCGGTCGCGGCGCGGCGCACGAGCGCGACGTCGATGCCGGCCTCGGCCGCGGCCGATTCGATTTCGGGCAGCGACAACTGTTGGCCGCGCTGGGCCTGCATTTCGGCCGCCCGTTGCAGGATGAGCGCCGATTCCTCGTCGCTGAAGCGCCGCTGATCGGACGACATCACGCGCTGGCATACCACCTACCGGCCTCGGCGGCATCCCGTTGGCGCCGGCCGGTCCCCATCGCTATATTCCGGCTCGTCAGACGGCCACGGACCGCCGAGACGAACGAGAGGCAAGGCAAGATGAACGAGCCACGCATGGTGCACTGCAAGAAGTTGGACAAGGAAGCGCCGGGCCTTCCGTTCAAGCCCTTCACCGACGATTTCGGTCAGGAGCTGTACGACAACATCAGCCTCGAGGCATGGCAAATGTGGCTCAACGAGTCGCCGCGCTACGTCAACACGTATGGCCTCGATCTCCAGAGCCAGAAGGGCCGCGACTTCCTGCGCCAGCAGATGAAGATCTTCTTCGGCTTCGAAGAGGGCGAGGTCGCCGACACCGCTTGGACCGCGCCCGAGTCGGCCAAGTCCGACGGCGGCGAGTAGCCACGCTCGGGCTCCCGTCGGGCGCCGTCCCACGGCGGCCTTCCGACGAGGACCCTCAAGAAATCGGCATGGCGGGCACGCGAACCCGCCGCGCGACCTGCCGTCGACGCCACGCGAGCATCGGCGGCGTCACGGCGAGGCCGACCAAGAACCCTCCGAGGTGGGCGAACCAGGCGACGCCTTCGGCTCCTTCTCCGGTGCCGAACAGGCCCATCACCAGGTGGAAGCCGACCCACACGAACAGGTAGACCCACATCGGGATCTTCAGCTGGATCCAGAGGATGACCTGGAACAGACGCTGGCGGGGGAAGGCCCACAAGTAGGCCCCGAGCACCCCGGCGATGCAGCCCGAGGCGCCCATGACCGGCATGGCGGTCTTGGTGGTGAGCCAGGCCTGAGCGAGACCCCCGGCCAGCCCCGCGAGTACATAGAAGGCGAGGAAGCGGACGCGGCCGAACAGGTGCTCGACGTTGTCGCCGAACACATACAAGAAGTAGGCGTTGCCCAGGATGTGCGCCCAGGTGGCATGCAGCAGCATCGAAGAGCCGAGCGTGCCGTAGTCGCCTTCGTGGGCGAGCCGCCCGGGTACCAGGGCCAGCGCGTAGCTGTCGATGGCGCCCTGGATCTGCAACAAGAAGGTGATGAACAGGGTGGCGAGGATCGAGTAGACGACCCACGGCGTGCTGCGAGCGGGGTTGTCGACCTCGACCGGTAAGTGGGTCAGCACCTGCGCCGCCCAGATCGCACCGCGCTTGAACCATCGCTCGGTGCGGGTGCCCTGGCCCTCGCTGGTGCTGGCCTTGGCGAGCTTGCGGCGTTCGTGACCGTCGAGCCAGATGCCGCCGCACTCGCGGCAGTGGTCGACCGGGGTGCGGATCAAGCCCGGCAACAATCGCTCGACGAGCGGCCCGTGACCGAGAGGGCAGGGGCGCGTGGAGGGCTTTTCCTCCTCGGCGAGCACTTGTTCGACGTCGCCGAGATCCCCCGACAGTACGTCGAGCTCACCGCGGTCGAACCATGCGCCCATGCAAACGGGACACGCATCGATCTGAACGGTGCGCCGCACCGTAGCTTCGGACGTGGGTCGCATGCCCCGTACGAGTCGCGAAACGAGATTCGGTTGTGCATCGAGCTGTTCCCAATACCCGTTGGGTTGCAAGCCGAGGCTCACCGGGACAAGCTCGTGGAGCTGGCACGCGGGGCACTGCGCCGACAACTCGTTCGTCGCGTCGGTGGTTGGAGGAAACTCCGACATGATTCCTCGGCCGGATCACCCGACCGGGTCAGTACAATAGCGGCGCGTACGGCCGATCGAAATAATCTCGGATCAAATCCCGTCCATGGAAGCCACGATGCATCAGTCCCCAGTGAGGCTCGGAATCCTGCTCTCGAGTACCCTGGTCGCCCTTGCGGCGTCCGGCTGCAAGAACCCTGAGATCAAGGCGGGCAATCGGGCCCAGCGGACGGTCAAGGCCAACGTCGCCAGCTTCGATCCGAACGCCGACGTGGTGCTCGACCTCGACAAGTACGGCTCCGAGCGCCCCGACGAGTACGCCACGCAAATGGCGTTCAATCAGGCGTTCGAGCCCATGGACGAGTGCGTGCTCAGTGCAAAGGAGCGCAAGAAGATGCAGCCCGAGTCCGTCCTTCACGACGGCATGATGGACTTTGCGGTCAAGCTCGAGGGCAAGTCGGGCAAGGCGGCGGCGGTCAACGCCACGCTCCCGGGCAAGCTCGACAACGACGGCAAGCTCAAGGACTGCGTTCGCAACGCGGTCGCCGGGGTGCAGTTCCCGTCCTACGATGGGCCGCCGGTCGTGGTCGAGTTCAGCACCGAGGTCGACCCCGGCTACATGGAAGAGTAAACGGCATCGCTTCGAAAGCATCGAGCCCGCGCTTCCCCGAGGAGGGAAGGCGGGCTCGTCGCCGTTCGAAGGCGGCTTCGGATCAGCGGCCGATACCGGCGTACTTGAAGCCCATGCCCTCGAGTCGCTGTCGGTCCCACTGGTTGCGGCCGTCGATCAACACGGGGGTGCGCAGCAGCTGCTTGATGCGGTCGAAGTCGGGGTTGTTGTACTGCCGCCACTCGGTGACGAGCAGCAGGCCGTCGCTGCCCTCGAGCGCGTCGTACATGTCGTCCACGAGGTCGAACCCGTCGTTGGTGCCCAGCGCCTCGAGAAAGCCGGGGCCCGCCTCGGGGTCGTGCATGCGCAGCTTGGCGCCGTCGTTGAGCAGGGTGCGGGCGATTCGCAGCGCAGGCGCCTCGCGCACGTCGTCGGTGTTCGGCTTGAACGCCAGGCCCCACAGCGTGAAGGTCTTGCCCGTCGTCTCGCCGATCAGGGCGCGCAGCTTGCGGATCATGAGGAGCTTCTGGGCCTCGTTGATGCGCTCGGCCGCGGCGACCAGGCTCATCGACATCCCGTGCTCGCGGGCGGTGTTGATGAGGGCCCGGGTGTCCTTGGGGAAGCAAGAACCACCATATCCGACACCGGGGTACAGGAACTTCGGGCCGATTCGGGGGTCCGACCCCATGCCTTGCCGTACCGAGCCCACGTCGGCGCCCACCAGGTCGCACAGGTTGGCGATGTCGTTGATGAACGACACGCGGGTCGCGAGGTAGGCGTTGCAGGCGTACTTGGTGATCTCGGCCGAGCGGGCGTTCATGAACACGATGCGCTCGTTGGTCCGCATGAACGACTTGTAGAGCCCGCGCAGCATCTCGCGCGCGCGCTCGTCGTCGGTGCCGATGACCACTCGGTCGGGCCGCATGAAGTCGTCGACCGCGGTGCCCTCTTTGAGGAACTCGGGGTTCGACGCGACCACGAAGTCTTGCTTGGTCTGCTCGCCGACGATCCGAGCCACGCGCTCGGCCGTGCCCACGGGTACCGTGCTCTTGTTGACGATGACCGTGAAGTGGTCGAGGTGCTCGCCGATCTCGGCGGCCGCCTTGAACAGGTACTTCAGGTCGGCCGAGCCGTCGGCGCTGCTCGGGGTGCCCACCGCCATGAAGATGGCGTCGCCGTGCTTGGCCGCTTCGGCGTTGCTGGTGGTGAAGCGCAGGCGTCCTGCTTTGACGTTGCGCTCGACCAGCACGTCGAGGCCAGGCTCGAAGATCGGGATCTCGCCCTGGCGCAGGCGCTGGATCTTGTTCTCATCGATGTCCGCGCAAACCACATCGTTGCCGTGGTCGGCAAAGCCCGCCGCCGCGACCAGTCCCACGTACCCGGTTCCGATGATGCTGACTTTCATGAAGGGGCGGACGATACGATACTCGCGCACGGTCCGCCACGTGATGAGCCCCACTGGCCAAAGGAAGACCCTTGTCCGACGAACCGACTGAGCTGCTGACCTCACCGATCGAGCGCCGCTCGGTCAATCGGTTCTTCGTCATCGGAGGACCGCTGGGCTTGGCCATCGCGATCATCGTCAGCCTGTGGATTTCTCACCTCCGAGTGACCCACACGGTGAGCGTGCAAATGGAGCCCCAGTGGCAGCCGGGGGAGTCCCTGGCGTTGCGCGTGCAGGTGACGCCGGAGACCCCCACGGTGCCGGACGAGGTCTCGGTGAAGGCCGAGGTAGAGCAAGGCGGGCAGCGTCACGCGCTGTCGGGGCTGGTGGAGGTCGCGCCGGGCCTGTCGCAGGGCACGGTGACGGTGCCCTCGCTCACGCCGGGTCCGGCCACCCTGCACCTGCGTATCGAGGCGCCGCCACTCGATCCGCGCGACGAGCGGATCGAGATCGACGTGACCGAGGGGCGCACGCCCGTGG
The DNA here is from genome assembly GCA_039028615.1 of Myxococcota bacterium. Lineage (GTDB taxonomy): Bacteria > Myxococcota_A > Polyangia > Nannocystales > Nannocystaceae > Paraliomyxa. Next base: position 42,726 of record JBCCHT010000009.1, read on the forward strand.
CGGCCGAGCACATGGTCTCGTCGTCGCTGTCGCAGTACGGCGACGACAGTGATCTCCAGCCCGACAAACACAAGATCGACATTCGCCCGCGCGGTCGAGTGCTGGCTGGTTTCGACAACGAGCTGTGGCTGCGCGTCACCGACGACAAAGGGGCGCCGTGGTCCGGTCATGCCTCCATCGCGTTGGTCGATGGTCAGCTCGGTGACCACCGCGGCAGCGCCGAGACGCCGAAGGTGCTGTGGGCGGGGCAGACCGACGCGGCCGGGCTGGCGTCGATCCACGGCGTGCTGGGCTCGGAGATCCTGCGCCTGCGGGTCGAGCTTCGGGCACAGCCGGATGCCGCCGAGCCGCTCGCCTCTCGGATGATTCGCCTGCTGAGCTTCGCCGGGGCGGTGAACCTCCGCATCGATCCGCTGGTGACCACCGAGTCGGGACAGCTCGAGGTGCTGGCGGCAGGCCTTCGCGCGAAGCGGCCGGTCTTCGTCGACGTGCACGGGCCCGACGGGGCGTGGATCGAGACCTTCAACCCGCCCATCCACGGTCGCGAGCCGGCCAAGCCCTGGACGCCGCCCGCGTCGATGAGCGGACTGCTGCAGTTCGAGGCCTATCACTATACGAACGAGCCCGGAGAATCGACCGCGGTGGCTCGGCTGTGGGTGCTGCCGAGCACGGGCGACCTGAAGCCGCTGATCGAGCGGCAGCGCGACAAGCTGTCCGTCTCGCGCCCCGATCGCACCTGGGACGAGGCCCGGGAGCGCGGCTATCTCGATGCCTTGGGCCGGGCCTCCCTCCCTACGTCCGCCGAAAGCAGCGCACGGACCTGGTTGACCAGCACGCTGCCCATCGAGGTGCACGGTCCGCCCACGCTGCTGCGAACCCGCGAGCGCGACATGGGGGCGATGCTCGACTACAAAAAAGCTTGGGCGCAGGGCATGCGGATCTTCCTGCTGGGGGGCGGGGGCCTGTTCTTGGTCGCCATGACCATCCTGATGATCCGCAGCCACCGTCGCGACGCCGAGGCGACCCTGCGGGAGCTGCAGCAGACCACCGCGGGGGAGGAGCGCGAGGCGATGGAGGCGATGGTCCACCAAAGTCGTCGCGCTGCGCTCTTGCATGGCTTGCTCATGGTCGTGATGATGGCGGGAGGAGTCGCGAGTGCCGTGCTCCTGCTCGAGAGCTTCGTCTGGGATTTCTGAACCGATGACCGACACCTCCGTTCGCGCCATGATCCTCGCTGCTGGCTTTGGCACTCGGCTGGGGCCGATCACCCAGCAGCGGCCCAAGCCCATGCTGCCGGTCTGCGGCTCGCCGCTGGTGCGATGGGCGGTGGGGTGGCTGGTGCACCACGGCGTCCGTGACATCGCGATCAACCTGCATCACCTCGGGGAGCAGATCGAAGCCGAGCTGGGGGATGGCTCGGCTCTCGGGGCGCGGATCCAGTACTCGCCCGAGCACGGTCAGATCCTCGGCACGGGCGGCGGCCTGCGGCAGGCTCGACCGCTGATCGACGCGGGTAACGAAGAGCCCATCGTGATCGTCAACGGCAAGATCCTCGTCGACCTCGACCTCGGCGCGGTGCTGGACGCTCATCGCAAGCACGGCGGCGAGGCGACCATGGTCCTGCGCCCCGACCCGGAAGGACGCTGGGGCCGGCCGCTGCGCCTCGACGCCGACAATCGCCTGGTCGAGCTGGTCGGCGAGCGCAGCCCCTCGGTGCGCGAACCGGTGAGCGGCCCCCTGATGTTCACCGGGGTCCACGTGGTGCAGCCGCGCTTCCTCGATCGCATCCCGCCCGAAGGAGAGCAGTGCGTGGTGCGGACGGCCTATCGCGCGGCCGCGGCCGAGGGCCAGGTCTACGGGGTGCAGACCGATCGCTACTGGTGGGAGCACTCCACCCCCGAGCGCTATCGGCAGGGGGTCGACAATGTGCTCGAGGGGCGGGTCGACCTGCCCTATGCCGAGCATCACCTGCAGGGCGTGCACCCCGAGGTGAGCGTCGACGCCACGGCTACGGTGGTGGAGCCGGTGTGGGTAGGCGCGGGCGCACGCATCGGGGCGGGGGCCACGGTGGGACCTCACGTGCAGCTGGGGCAAGGGTCGGTGGTCGAGTCGGGCGTGCGGGTGCGCCGATCCGTCGTATGGGACGGAATTACGGTCTCCAGGGACGTCGAGGACGAGGTCGTCGTCGTCGATGCCCCTCGGGGTTGACATGGCAAAACGCGTCCGCAGGTTGTGTCTCGAAGCGAGACGACGACCGGCCGGACAACGGCAACGGAGGGCCCCCTGAGCGGGGCCGCGATGACGACCCAGTACGGGCGTCGTCTCTCGCCACCTCAACGTTTTTCATCGATTCACGTCGGGATCGCGAGCGCAGACGCTCGGATCACGGCGAGACCAGGAGCCCATCATGTTCACCCAGCTATTGCGTGTCGCCGACCCCTATCACGACCTTCATGCCCTCTCGCGTCACATGGACGCCGTATTTTCCCAACCCAGCCGAGCCCGCCGTCGCTCTGCCCCCCGCGGCTTCGATGTCTTCGACGACGGTGAGACCTATCGCCTCGTCGCCGACCTTCCGGGGTTGCAGGCCGAAGACCTGAAGGTCGACGTCACCGAGGACGAGGTCCGCATCAGCGGCGAGCGAAAGACCGCGGCCCCCGAGGGCTTCAAGGCGGTTCGACGCGAGCGACAGGACTATCGCGTGGCGAGGTCCTTCAGCTTCCCGACCAAGGTCGACCCGTCCAACGTCGAGGCCTCGCTCGAAGAGGGCGTGCTCACCATCACCCTGGGCAAGCGCGCCGACGCCAAGCCCCGCAGCATCACCGTCCGCACCGCGGCCTAACCCATCGATAGAGCCACCGAGGAATCGTCATGTCACAGCTACAGCAAGCCTCCTCCACGCCGCGTGCCAGCATCACCCCGCCCGTCGACATCTTCGAGAGTGACGCCGAGTATCGAGTCACCGCCGATCTGCCGGGCGTTCGTTCCGAGGACGTCAGCCTCGACCTCGAGCGCGGCGAGCTGACCCTGGTCGCGGCCCGCAACCTGGGTCGCGAGTCCGAGCCGCTATCCGCTGAGCGACGCGATGGCGACTTCCGCCGGGTCTTTCGCATCCCCGACGAAGTCGATGCCAGCCAAGTGGAGGCCACGTTCGACGACGGCGTGTTGCACATCCGCCTACCCAAGTCTGAGCGCGTTCGTCCTCGCCGGATCGAGGTGAACACGGTGTCCTGACCGCGCGTTCGCATCATCCTCTCGAGACGCAACCGCGCCCCGACCGCAGACCGCGGCCGGGGCGTCGTTGCGTCGTTGTTTTCGCGACCGGTGGAACCTCGGTGGTCTGTGGTGCGTCTCGTAGAGGAGGGGCTGCGACGAGCGAAGTCGCGGCGCCTCGCTATACTCGACACGTCCCGACGAGGTCTCCTTGAAGCATTTCACCGTCCCCTTGCTCCTGGCCCTCGCGCTCGGGGCGTGTCATCGCGGCACCGCACCTTCGTCCACGGCGCCGGCTTCGCCGCAGGTACGGGCCCCCGCGCCCTCACCCGACGAGTTGCCCACGCCCGAGGCCTCGGTCGCCGACCTCGAGATCGCCTTCGAGCGGGCCGCCGAAGCCATCGCTCCTTCGGTGGTGTCGGTGATCAACGAACAAGAGGCCCCCTCGCGCATGCCCCCGTGGCTGCGCTCCCGCAAGGACGTCACCGGGCTCGGTAGCGGGGTCATCATCGACGAGGCGGGCTTCATCCTCACCAACAATCACGTCGTCGAGGGGGCCAAGGTCCTCAAGGTGCGTCTGCACGACGATCGCGAGCTGCATGCCGAGCTCGTGGGCACCGACCCCAAGACCGACCTGGCGGTGATCCGCGTGCGGGCGCAGGGGCTCCGCGCCGCGCCGCTGCACGAGGGCGCCGAGCTGCGGGTGGGCCAGTGGGTCCTCGCGGTGGGCAGCCCCTTCGGTCTCACCCGTACGGTCACCGCGGGCATCGTGTCCGCCACCGGGCGCGGGAGCATGGGCATCACCGACTACGGCGACTTCATCCAGACCGACGCCGCGATCAACCGCGGCAACTCGGGCGGCCCGCTCATCGACCTGCGCGGGCGCGTGGTCGGCATCAACACCGCCATCTTCTCGCCCAACGGGGGCAGCAGCGGCATCGGCTTCGCCATTCCCTCCAAGATGGCCCGGGGGATCAAGGAACAGCTCATCGATCACGGCCAAGTCCGCCGCGGGTGGCTCGGGGTCGTCATGGGCGAGCTCAACGCCGACCTGGCCGACTCGTTCGATTTCCCCGGAGAGCAGGGGGTGTTGATCGACGACGTCGATCCCATCGGCCCCGCGTACCGGGCGGGCATCCGAGCGGGAGACATCGTGGCTCGCCTCGACGGTCGGGAGGTTCGCGATCGCGCCGACTTCCGCAACACGGTGGCGCTGGTGGGTCCCGAGACCCGGGTCGAGCTCGAGGTCTGGCGCGGGGGCGAGGCCACGGTCATGCCCGTCGTGCTGGGTCTGTTGCCCGGGTCCGAGGACGAGGCCACGGTGCATCGCCCGAGCAAGAAGACCCCGGCCACTCCCGCGCAGCAGCCCCTGGGGCTCAAACTCGAAGACCCAGACGAACGCGCTCGTCGCACCCTGGGCCTGGGAACCAAGGGCGGGGCGTTGATCACGGGGGTCGAGCCCGGCTCGGTCGCGGACGAAGCTGGTCTTCGGCGCGGTGACGTCGTGGTGCAGGTCGGTGATTCGCCGACGGCCAACGCGGCCTCGGCCCAACGACGGCTCGATGCCCAAGACCTGGCGCAGGGGGTTCGCATTCGCGTGATGCGGGGGCCCTACGGGCATTTCATCGTGCTGCGGCGCCGAGTCCCCACCGACGGGTGAACGGGTGCGCACCCCGGCGGGCGACCGGCCGTTGCTCGTCGATCTCGGTGTTGCCGCTCACCCGGTTTTCAACGCTTCGCTTTTTCGGCTCTGGCGCGGGCGTGGTCTATAATTCCAGGCCTCGGTTCCGTCGGCATGGTCGGCGCTCAAGGCAAATCCACTGCGGGTCACGACAGTGACCCTGGCACTCCTCCCGTCACCATCTGCTGCGCCTCCTCGGATGCGCGGGCGGTGCGAGACGTGTCCGAAGCCCTCGAGGCGCGCGGCTACGAAGTGCAGCTGGCGGAGGGCGTCGACGAGGATACGTCGGCGCTGACCGCCGCGATCGAAGCGATGAGCGGGCACGGACTCTACGTGCTGTGCCGCAGCCACGCTCTCGATCGCAATGCCATCGATGGACTGCGCGAGATCTTGCGCGACCACGACGTGCCCTTCGGGCGCACCCTGACCCTGGCCGTCGATACGCAGCGACCTCGCGATCTCGAGGGGCGCATCGTCTCCGTGTTGCGTCGCATGGTCACCGGTCGCGCCGACGGTCGCGCCAAGGCCTGGGGCTCCAGCCTGCCGCCGAGCGAGGACGACCCCGACACCACGGTGAAGCAGCGGGCGCTCGCGAAGCCGGCGGGGTTGCTCGATGGGCTCGGCACGGCGCCCGAGAACGCGAACCCCGACGCCTCCACCAATCGTATCGAAGTCCCGCAGGCGGACGAGCCCTACTCGGGGGCCGACCACACCGCGGTGGGCCCTGCTCCGCTGCCTCCGTCGAGCAGCCCGGGGCCCGCGGCGGCTCCGCTGCCTCCGCCGAGCAGCCCGGAGCCCTCGTTGCCTCCGCCGAGCCGCCCGGAGCCCGCTGCCGCTTCGTTGCCTCCGCCGCACAGCCCCGAGCCCGCGGTGGCTCCGGTCGCTTCGCCTCCACCCGTGCCCCCGAGCCAACCCGTGCTCACCCCGACGGCGGGCGCGTCTGCAATCGATGCTCCCGTGTTTGCACCGACCGGCGCCGCGGGCTCGATGTCGGTGGGCGCCTCGGCTTCGGCCTCGCTGTCGACCAGCGGCGTGGACTTCCAGCCCCCGCTGACCATGGGGGGCCGAATCGGCCGGGTGCTGGGTACGCCCAAGGGCATGGCCGCCGTGCTCGGTGGGGTCGGCCTGTTGCTGCTCGTGGTCATCCTGGTGGCCGTGTCCGGCGACGACGAGGACGACGACGCGGCGAGCGACACCGTCGCCAAGAACGAAGAGCCGTCGAAGTCGACCGAAGACGAGAAGAAGGGCGCGGCGAAAGAGCCCGAGGCCGACGCCAAGACCGACGATGCCGACTCGAACACGGACGCCAAAGAGCCGCCTCGAGCCGAGCCCGTCGCGCCCCCTACGGCCGTCGCCTACGTCCCGGGTGCTCCGCCCCCGGCCATTCCCGAGCGGGTGACGCTCAGCGACGACGAAGATCCGCCCGCGGTCACACGAGCCCTGCTCGACCGCGAGGTGCGGGCCATCGATCTGTTCCTCGTGTCGCAGACCCGCCCCGGCACGCTGATCTACGACCACGCCGTCGACTACTGCCGTGAGCTCACCGTAGCCGACCTCGGCGACTGGCGGGTCCCGGCCATCGGGGAACTCAACGCGATCTCCAAGGCGGGCATGCTCGACAAAGACGTCTACTGGAGCGCGACCCCGGCCGACACCTTTGGCGACACGATGCTGGTGATCAACGCGAAGAAGGACCGCATCTCGGTCGTCTCCAAGGGCTGGGACGGCGCGAAGATCGTCTGCCTGCGCCTGCGCCAGCCCTGAGCCCCGAACCTACGCTCGCCCCCCACGGGACCCGGCGGACCGGGAGGCTCGTGGAGAGCGAGAGGGCACGAGCCGCCGCGCTCAGGCGGGCACGGCCAGGGCTCGTATGCGCGAGTCGTGGGTGCGGACGATCTCGGCGTCGTCGTCGAGAGCCTCGTAGACCTCGAAGTGTGGGCCGAGGCCCGCGGTGACGAACTCGATGTCGCGGTTGTGGGCCGGCTGCAGGAACTCGTGCAGGACTCCGAGGGCATCGTGGTCGGGTCGGCTGCCGCGGGCATCGAGCTCGACCACGGTGCCGCTTTCGAAGGACTGCAGAAGGAACTGCGACCAGCCCTTGCGGACCATTTTGGAGAACGAGGAGACCGGTACGGCATGGTGAACATGGCCACCGCCAGCGGCACTGCATGGCAGAACGCCGCGACCCAGTACGACCGCCGGAGTGCACGTTGGTGGAGCCACGCACTATGACTGCCGTGAGCGGAATGCCGCCGAGTGGCCCCGAGGTGAGGTTGTCGATGCCCTGCGTCTTCAGCTCGTGGCTGGTGGGCGTGCTGCGCTCGAAGGGATCGAGCTTGTCTGGGTTTCTCTGATAGCCGAGTTTCGGGTGGGTCGAGCGTCGGGCGAAAAAACGCCGTCTCGGAAATCGTTTCGAATGCGTGTGCCCTGCCGCGACGGGGATCCGGTATTGTCTTTGTCGGATGGACGACGCGGAGCTGTTCCAGTCTTGGGTGGACGGTGACCAGGTGGCGGGCGAAAAGCTCTACCGCCGCTATTTCGATCAGCTCTATCGGTTCTTCCGAGCCAAGGCGCCGGACGACTACGAGGATCTGATTCAGAACACGATGCTCGAGTCGGTTCGCAGTCGTCACAGCTATCGCGGCGACGCGCCCTTCCGCGCCTACCTGTTCGGGGTCGCGCGGCACCGCCTGTTGCACTTTCTGCGGGCCAAGGGCAGCAACCGCCTCGACTTCGAATCCTCGCAAAACTCGGTCGCAGACGTGGATCCGCGGCCGAGTACGATCGTTGCTCGCAAGGCGGAGCATCAGCTGCTGCTCGAGGCGATGCGTCGTGTTCCCGTCGATCTGCAGATCGCACTCGAGCTGCATTACTGGGAGGACATGACCACGAACGAGCTGGCCGCGGTGCTCGAGATCCCGCAGGGCACGGTCAAGAGCCGGCTTCGTCGAGGGCGAGAGGCACTGCTGGCCGAGCTCGACAAGATCGCCACCGACCCGACCCAGCGCGACGCGGCGATGGGCGGCATCGATACTTGGGTCCGAGAGATTCGAGCGCTGGTTGGCGGCAAGTAACCGCGTCGAGACGGAAGCGCAAGGAGGGCGAGTCACCCTGAGGCGAACTCGCCTTCGTCGTTTCGGCGGGCCAACGCATCATCGTTGTTCGCCGTCGAAACGTGACTCAGACGGTGTTCTCGCCCGTTGTCCGGTTTCGAGCCGCGCTTTGTGATCCACCGCGGTCGCTCGGGGACCTTCGCATGGGGGGCGTCCATGAACAGGGGGCGGGACGAACACCCATGGCGTGAGTTGGAAGTCGTCGTTTCGAGGACGCGCCCGTCGAGCACCCCGACATTCATCGATGCACCTCAGCCCGATCTTGCCGTAGCCTCATGGACGACTCATCGATGGAAACGAACGCGCTCGAACGGAATCTGCGGGATGTCGGCCCGTCGCCGGCGGAGCAGGACCCCGAGGCCATCCTCGCCCGGGAGCAGATTCAGCAGCGACTGTTCGGCACGGTCGCCAAGCCGATGAAGTTCGGTCGCTTCATCGCGCTCGAGCAGGTCGGGATGGGCGGGATGGGCGTGGTGCTGGCGGCCTACGATCCAAAGCTCGATCGCAAGGTCGCCATCAAGCAGATCCGAGTCTCGGCGAATCGTGACCTGAGCCGGTCTCAGGCCCGCCTCCTGCGGGAGGCGCAGCTGATGGCTCGCCTGGCGCACCCCAACATCGTGGCCGTCCACGACGTGGGGGAGTACGACGGAGGCCTCTATGTCGCGATGGAGTTCGTGCACGGCCAGACCCTCCATCATTGGCTGCACGAGCAGAAGCGGAGTCGTTCGGAGATCCTGGAGAAGTTCTTCGCGGCAGGCCGCGGGCTGGAGGCGGCGCACGGGGCCGGCGTGGTGCACCGCGACTTCAAGCCGGTGAACGTCATGGTGGGGGATGACGGGCGCGTGCGGGTCTTGGATTTCGGGCTGGCCTTCGAGGCGGGAGAGGGCGATGACCACGAAGACCGCCTGAGCACGCTCGAAGAAAAACCGTCACGGCGTGCGTCCTCGTCGTCGAGCGGGCTGACCAGCGACGGGATGATCGTGGGGACGCCGAACTACATGGCGCCCGAAGTGCTCGACGGCGGGGGGGCGGGCGTGCCCGCGGATCAGTTCGCGTTCTGCGTGAGCCTGTGGGAGGCGCTGTACGGCATCCATCCCTTCGCTCGGGGGTCCATCGCCACGATGCAGGCGGCGATGCTGGCGGGACAGATCACTGAGCCCGGGCGTGAGCGGGGGGTGCCGGGGCACATTCGGCGAGCGCTCGAGCGCGGGGTCAGCCGCGATCCGCGGCTGCGTTGGCCCTCGATGCGGGAGCTGCTCGACGAGCTGGCGCGGGACCCGGTGGCGCGGCGACGGCAGTGGGGGCTGCGAGCGGGCGCGGCTGCGGTCGCAGTCGCGGCCACGGTCGGCGCCTACCACCTCGGCGGGGAGACCCTCGAGCACTGCGCCATCGGGGCCGATGGGCTCGCGGACGTGTGGAGCCCCGACCACGCGGGCTCACTGGCGGAGGCCTTCGAGGGCACGGGCGATCGACTGGCGACCGAAGCGGCGCGGCGCGTCACCGAGCGTCTCGATACCTATGCCGAGAGCTGGGAGCAGGTGCGGGTGGAGGCCTGCCGGGCGCAAGAAGGGGTCGAGTCGAGCGACGGCATGCCGCCCCTGACGATGGCGTGCCTCGATCGTCGTCGTGCGGGCTTGCGTGGGCTGGTCGAGACCTTCATCGATGCGGACGCGGGCGTGGTGAACAACGCGGAGTCGGCGGTGATGTTGCTGCCCGCGGTCGAGCCCTGCGCCGACGCATTCGCGCTGGCCTCCACGGTGCCGCTGCCGGCCGATCCCGAGGTCGCGAGGGCGGTGGAGCAGAGCCGACGGAACCTCGCGGTGTCGCTGGCGATGGTCGGGGCGGGGCGCATGGCCGAGGCTGGGGCCTTGGCGCGCGGTGAGTGGGAGCGGGCCCAGGATCTGGGCTTCCGGCCACTGGAGGCCGAAGCGGCGCTGCGGACCGGTTCGGCGGGGTTGTACCTGCCCGATCTGAAGAGCACCGAGCAAGCCCTGACCGAGGCGATCCATGTGGGCATCGAGGTGGGGGCCGATGCGACGGCGACCGAGGCTCTGCTGCGTCGACTCTTCGTGCAGGACAGCATGGGGCGGACGGACACTGCCATGGCGACCGAGGAGTTTGCGGCTGCCATGGTGGCGCGTTTTCCCGAGCGTCACGACCTGCGGTGGCTGTACTTCAACAACGTGGCGCTACTGCACAAGGGCGTCGGGGACATCGAGCGCGCGCGAACGATGCTCGCGGAGTCGGCCGTCGAGGCCGAGAAAACGACGGTCGTCGACCAGATCGCCAGCATGGCCAACACGGCCATCATGGAGGGGGAACTGGCGTACTTTGACCGGTTTGTGCAGAGCAATCGGCAGGCGCAGCAGCTGGCCGAGCGAGAGCTGACGGCCGGGCATCTGTTCGTGGGGCGAACGCTCTTCAATAGTGGCAACGTTCGGCGCTTGTGGGGGCACCGGCTCGAGGCGCGAGGGATCATGGAGCGGGTCGTCCGCGGGTGGGGCGGCCCGACGGGAGCAGACCCTTCGCTCGCGTTGGGCGCGGAACTCGAGATCGCCGCGATCGACCTGCACTTTCGAGAACTCGCAGCCGCCGAACTGCACCTGAAGGCGGTCGCGGAGATCCTCGGGACCGACACCGATTCTCAGTACGACTTCGACATTCCGCGCTCGTTTGTGCGGGCGGGTATCCTCGCCCACCGGGGTCGCTGGGCCGAGGCGCTCGAGCTGCTCCGCGAGCTGGAAGCGACATGCGTCCGGCAGTTGGGTCCCCAGTGGTTGCGGATCGAGGCTTTGACCTTCATGGGGCGGCTCTTGCGGGAGCACGGGCAGCTCGCAGATGCCGAGCGGGTGTTCGGAGAGGCGGTCGAGTCGATGCCGAACTTCGTCTCGCCCATCCTCATCTTGCTATGGGCCGAGCAGGCAGAGACCCGGCGGCAGCAGGGCGACCTCGAAGCCGCCGACACTCACTTCGAGAAGATTCGAGCCGCCATCGCCGAGGACGACGGGATCAGCCGAGTCCTGCTGGCGCGGATCGATCGCATCGAGGGACACCTGCGCTCCGACCGACGCGAGCATGAGCAAGCGGTGCAGCTCCAGCGCGCCGCGGTCGAGGTATTCGAGGCCGAGCTCGACGCGAATGATCCCGAGTTGTTCGCGGCCGTGTTCGATCTGGCGCAGGCCGTAGCGTTGCGCGACGGCGAAGCGAACGGGCCGTCGCCCGAAGCACGAGCCCTCGCGGCGAAGGCGATGGCCGGCTACGCGGGGCTCGGACCTCGCTTCTCGCCCGAGCATGACGAGGTGCGAGACTGGCTGGCTACTCCGGTCGCTGGCTAGCGACTTCGGCCAACCGCGAGAACCGAACCGACGCACCATTGCGGCGGCCGGCCCCGGGTCTGACTGACAAACAATGTCGCCTCACCGGGACAGGTCCACCACGAGCCGGGGTGGATCACGAAACGACGAAAAAAATCGTCGACGGCCGCTCAGGCGGAGCGAGGCCCGGCCGATTGCAGGGCCTCGGCCGACTGTACGGCCTGGTCCCCTTCGATCATCACCGTGACGTCCTTGCTGGTCTGCCCGGCGTCGGGATGGGCCTCGAGCGCATCGAAGAGGGCTTCGTCCTCTTTGTTGAGCTCGGTCTGCGAGGGGACCGGGTCGGGCACCAGCCCCATGGGCACCGCGATCTTGGCGGTCACGACCCACTTCCACAGGGTGGCCAGCGGCACGTGCGACACCACGATGGACATCGGCACCATCTGGAAGAGCAGGTCCTCGGTGAAGGCCATGCCCTCGCGGCCCTCTTCGAGCACGCGTTCGAACACGGAGGCCAGCTCGCTGCGCGGCAGTCGATCGACCAGGGTGTTGACCGAGATGGCGTTCACCACGTCCTGGTGATTGATGAGCCCCTCTTCGAGAGCGGTCTCGATGATGTAGGCGGTGTGCTCGCGGATTTCGGGGATCTGTTCGCCGAGCTCCACCGTGCCGGCGCCATAGCCGGGCTCGATGACGAAGGCCCACAGCATTTGCGCGTCGAGGAAACGGACGCGGTCGTCGGGCGTGAGTAGCTCCATGACCGTCGCCGCGTCGGTGATGTTCTCGTCGAGCGCGATCTGGAGGTCTTCGGCCGAAGAGGCGGGGGACTTCTTGGTTGCGATGCGGGCGCGTAGTCCCGTGGTCGCCTCCAGGATGCGGGCTCGGCGCTCCGGTTCCTGCGCAAGTGCGCTCATGATCCGGCGCGGCGAGAAATGCCGCAGGAAGTCCTCGGGCTTGCGGAGCCCGCTCGTCAACGCGTGCTCGACCACCTGCGCCAGGAAGCGCGGCAATCCCGGGGTCAGCGTCGATTCGCTGTCCGGGGACATCGACAGCGTGGGTCCATCACTCATGGTCGGCGCGCCCACGATACCGAAAATCGGGCGTTCCCGATCGGACGTCGTCCTCCGCATTTCACGATCATGTACGTCGATCTGTTCGGATGTATGTGTGCGAGCGCGCGGCAGCGTTGCTGCCGGTGCGTCACACCACATTGACTAGGATCTAGCGCTTGGCGGTACGCTTTGTATGATTTGGCGGATATGAACCGGCTCAGCCCAGCAATTGCCGCCCTCGTGGCGTGTTCGACGTTGGGCTGCGGTCGAACGGACTTTGTCGGGTCCCAAGACGGGCCGTCCGGGAGTTCGAGCAGCTCGGACTCCGGCATCGAGACCACGAGCGGCCCCTCGATGACCACGAGCGGCCCCGTGATCACGACGGGACCGATCCCCGGCGACACGACCTTGATGCCGCCCGGCACCACGACGACCAGCGACAGCAGCAGCAGCGACGAGAGCACGACCACCGGTCCGGCGGGCTGCGACCCGACGCCGTGGGAAGGCGACCTGCTGCTCGACTCGGCGCAGGAGATCGAGGACTACCCGAACATCGCGTTCGTGACCGGCAACGTGGTCATCTACGACCTCGACGTCGTCGACCTCGAGCCGCTCGAGTGCCTGCGCGAGATCGGGGGCAACCTCGAGATTCGCGAGAACCCGGGGCTGAACAGCCTCGACGGTCTGCACAACTTGAGCGCGGTCGGGGGCTACACCTACGTGCTGAGCAACCCCTCGCTGCAGGGCGTGGAAGGGCTCGCGTCGCTGCGGTCGACCGGCGACTTCCTGTTCATCGAGGACAACGCCAGCCTCTTCGAGGTGTTCCTGCCCAGCATCGAGACGGTGGTCGGGCGCCTGCGGATCTGGGCCAACCCGAACCTCGAGGTGATCGGGATGCCGGAGCTGTTCGGCACCGTGGGCGGCATCGAGGTGGGCACCAACCCCAACCTCTTCGGGCTCGACGGGTTGTTCGGGCTCAGCGGTAGCACCGGGGACATCGTCATCATCGACAACCAGAGCCTCTTCGACCTGTCGGGGCTGTCGAACCTCAGCGGTCCCACCGGGGCGGTGTTCGTGGTCAACAACGCGAACCTGCTCAGCGTGGAGGGGCTGGCCAACATCACGTCCGCGGCCGGCGACGTGCGGATCGAGGGCAACCCCTCGCTCGTCTCCGTCTCCGGGTTCTCGGGGCTGGGGGCCATCGGCGGCAGCCTGTGGATCGAGAACAACCCCTCGCTCGGGGCCCTGGACGCGTTCTTCGGCGTCTCGGCTATCGGCAGCAACCTGGTCATCAACGCCAACCCGCAGCTTCAGGACGTCGACACCCTGTTCTCGCTGCAGAGCGTCGGCAACTTCGTCGTCTTCGAGGACAACGACCAACTCCAGAACCTCGACGGCTTGTTCGGGCTCTCCGGGCCGCTCCCGGGCGGCCTGTGGATCGACGGCAACGCGCAGCTGCAGCAGATCGACGGCCTCTCCGGGGTGACGGCGGTCGGTGGCTTCTTGTCCGTCAACGACAACGACTCGCTGCAGACCATCGACGGGCTGGGCTCGGTGTCCGCGGTGGGCGACCTGCTGCGCATCACCTCGAACGATCAGCTCACCGACGTCAACGGGCTCATCAACGTCTCCGGCGTCGGCGACGTGATGCGCATCCAGAGCAACGCCGTGCTCCAGAACATCAACGGCCTCAACGGCCTGGTGGAGATCGGCGGAGATTTCATCATCAACGCCAACCCGGCGCTGTCCAGCATCGCGGGGGCGAGCAACGTCCAGGTCGTGGGCGGCGACGTCATCGTGCTCGACAACGACAGCTTGGTCTCCCTGGCTGGGCTGAACGGCATCTTCACCGTGGGCGGCGGCTTCCAGGTCCGGGAAAACGGCGTGCTGGTCGGCACTGGCGGTGGCATGGCGATGAACAACGTCGGCGACTACTTCTGGTTCAGCGACAACACTTCGCTCCAGACGATCAGCGGCTTCAACGGCCTGCAGACGGTGGCCGGGGAGTTCGTCGTCCGCGACAACCCCTTGCTGTCCACCATGGGCGCCTTTGGCCTGCTGTCGTCGGTCGGCACCGACTTCTTCGTCGAGGACAACCCGCAGCTGCCCACGTGCGAGCCGGTGAACCTGCTGACGATTCAGCTCGGCGGCGTGCCGGGCAGCGCATTGATCGTCGGCAACCTGCCCGACGCCTGCGGCGGCTGAGGGCCCTAGGTTCGCGGGTCGAGTTCTTGGGTTCGTAGCGCGAGCGCTTCGAGGAAGCGCTTCTCTCGCTCCGTCAGGGGCTGAACCTTGCGGGAGCCGTAGCTCAGGGCGAAGTGTTCGGAGCGGCTGAAGAAGCCGTGCTCGCCGGGGGCGTACACGAACACGCGCAGCGGGGTGGTGCCGGCGGCTCCGCACGCGAAGAAGACCGAGCGCTCGTCCATGAGTTCGACGCGGGCGGACAAGAACCGCTTGCCCACGCCCGGAATGCCCAGCAACTCGCGCCAGGGTCCGACCATCGATGTGCGCTCGGGCCCGCGGCCTCTGCCGCGATCGGGATCGATGACCAGCTGAGGCTGGACCCGCTCGCGCTGGTGGGTGCTCAGGCCTCGCGGAGGAGGGATCGCGGGGACGATGCGCTCGGCGAATCGACGGAGGCCGGACGCGTCGACATGGGGCCGTACGCGGAACGAGCTCGAGTCTATCCACTCGATGACGTCGTCGGCCGCCATCTCGCGGAGCAGGTCCCCGAACATGTCGCGGATGTCGACGCCGCTGAAGGACTCGAGCGCGTCGATCTCGATGATCTTGTTGCGATGGAGGTTCTGCAGCACCGCGATGCGGATCTCGTCCTCGAGGGTCAAGCGCGCCCCCCAGTAGACCGGCTTGCTGCCGTCGCCGAGGTTGTCCAGCCTGGTGACCTCGCGGACCCAGAAGCGACCGTACAGGTGCATGTACGCGCCCGGGCCCATACCGATGATGCTCGAGGGTTCCCAGCTGAACTGCGCGTAGCCGAAGCTGCCGCGGGCCTCACCCCTGTGCTGGCTGCGGGCGCCGGACTCGATGGCGTGGGTGCGCTCGATCGACGCGCGGTCGCGTGAGAACAGCTTGGCGGTGAAGCGCTTGGCGTCGTACTCCAGATCGTAGCCCGCCGCTTCGATGTCCGCCCGCATCGCGTCGTCGAACAGCGCGTCGTAGTTCATGCCCTCGGGCGCGGGGATGGGCAGGCTGGGCACCGCGTGGAAGCGGTACACGGTGATGATGTCGGGGCCGAAGCCGAGGACGTCACGTAGATCCTTGCGGACCGACTCGAGCGTCTGGCGGGGCAGACCCAGGCACAGGTCGAGGTTGATGATCGCCCGTTCGCTCTGAGCACCGCGGACCAACCCGGCGAGCTCGTCGCGCGGTCGGTTGCTGCGGGTGATCTGCTCGAGGACCTCGGGGTCGAGGGACTGCAGGCCCATGCTGAAGCGGTTGATGCCCGCCCCGATGAAGGCCGAGAGCTTGGCACCGTCGAGCGTGGTGGGATGCGCCTCGGTGGTGAACTCTCGGCCCACGCGGAAGTTCTTGCTGAAGGCTCCCAGGAAGTGCTCGAGCCCCGCGACGGGCATCGCACTCGGGGTACCGCCGCCAAAGTACGCGTTGCTGACCTCGATGGGCCCGGTCAGGGCGCCAAAGCGATTGCACAGGCCTGCGAGGTGAGCGGCGTACTCGTCGTACTGCTCGCGTCGGCTCGGGACTTGGTGCCAGTACATGCAAAAGCTGCACGTCTTGCGGCAGTAGCTGAAGTGCGTATAGGCATTGATCGTATCGGGGGCGCCTCGCTGCCCACGGCGTCCCACGAGGTCTTCGACGGCGCCTTCGATCTCGTCGGCGTCGACGAGCTGCGCGTGGCGACGCATCCATCCGCTGGGGTCGCCCCGCAGCACCATGTCCCAGCTCTCGCGGTCCCACTTCGAGTCGGCCAGGGGGAGTCGCTTCGTCGCTCGAGCCTCGGCCATTCGGTCGCGATCGTATCAAACGACAGCGGCCACTCGGGCGGGCCGAGCATGCCGATGCGAACCCACGGGCGCTCTGGCGCGCCAAAATCGCGACCGGAGCGACGAGGGGAGACGGTCTCAAAGCGACGCGCGGCCGATCGAGTACAGCCAGTTGAGGCCCACTGCGACCGGGAGCAGCACCGCCCAGCCCACGCTGCGGCGGGGGGCCAGCCTCAGGCCGTGACGCCACAGCGCGAGGTCTGCGATGGCCCACCCGAACGAGGTCATGGCCAGGCCGGTGACCAGCGGATGCATGCGCCAGGCATGCACGGGCTGTAGGTGCAGCAGGTGAACCATGGCCCGGGTCGCGCCGCAGCCCGGACAGGGCCAACCGGTGGTGCGGAGCACCGCGCATCCTTCCGACCACCCCAGCCTCGCGAACACGACGGCTATGGTCGTGCACGCGAGGGCGAGGGTGACCGCCAGCAGGCCCAGCGGGAGAGCCCGCTTGCTCGAGGTCAGGCGCAGCATCGGGCTAGGACCTCGTGCCCAGCGGCTGTTGGCGAACGAACGCGATGTCCTCGTCCTCCACCGTGAAGTCTTCGCTCGAATTCACGGAGTCTACGGAGTTCTTCACGGTGATCTCCCCGGTCGTGGCGTCGTCGGGCACGGTGGCGACCAGCCGGGTATCCGACTGGGTGGTGAACGCGGCGTTGGTTCCGTTGAACTTCACCTTGGTCGCCCCGGTGAACCCACTCCCGGTGACCGTCACTCGCTGCCCGGGGGCGTCGCTGGTGGGGGTGAACGAGTCGATGGTTGGCGCCTCACTGCTGTCGACGGTGAAGTCGCTGGGCGAGGGATCGGTGCCACCCGCCGTGGTGACGGAGATCGGCCCGTTCGTTGCTCCCTCCGGTACCGTGGTGCTGATGCTGGTGGAGTCGGTCACGGTGAATAGCGCCCCCGTGCCGTTGAACTGCACGACGAGCGTGCCGTCGAAATTGGATCCGGTCAGCGTCACCGAGTCGCCCGCGTACCCTTCGGGAGGGTTGAAGCCAGTCACGACCGGTGCGGCTGCGACCTCGAAGTCATCCGACGAGTCGGCGGTGTCCTCCGTGTTCGTCACTGTGATGGGCCCCGTCGTTGCTCCATCGGGGACTCGGACCGATAGCTGAGCGTCCGACGTCACGGTGAACGATGTCGTCGTTTCATTGAACGTGACGGAGGTGGTTCCCGTGAAGTTCGAGCCTGCGATGGTCACCTGGGTGCCGACACCTCCGCTGGCCGGGGAGAAACCATCGATGGTGGGTGATGCGGAGCTGTCGACACTGAAGTCGTCGTCGGACATCATCCCGCCGCCGGGAGTCTTGACCGCGATGGGTCCGTCTACGGCACCGGAGGGAACGGTGACCGTCAGTTCGCCGTCGTCGACGACCTCGAACTCCGCGGGGGTTCCTCCTCCACCGAGCGTGACCTGGGTGGTACCGCTGAGATTGCTGCCCTCCACCGTGACGGACGTGCCGGCCTCTCCGCTACCCGGGCTGAAGTCGTCGATGCTGGGCGGAGGGACGACCGTGAAGTCGCTCGAGGAGTCGCTGCCCACGGAGTTGGTGACGTTGATGGGCCCGCTGTCGGCGTCGCTGGGCACGAAGGTGGTCAGCTGAGAATCCGATGCGACAGTGAAGCTCGCGTCGGTGCCGTCGAAGTCCACTCCAGTGACCCCGGTGAAGCCACTGCCCGAAACGGTGACCAGGGTTCCCACCCCGCCGTTGTCCGGCGAGATACTCGTGACCGCGGGTGCGTCTGCGGCGGTTACGGTGAAGTCGTCGTCGGAGACGGCGGGGGCGTTGTCGGTGTTGGTGACGGTGATGGGCGCGCTCGTGGCACCCGAGGGCACCCAACACTGCACTTGGCTGTCGCTCAGTACCTCCCAGCTCGCGCTTTGGCTTCCGAAGCGAACGCTGCGTGTCGTGCTCAGCCCGCTGCCGCTCAGGGTCACCACGTCGCCCATGGCTCCACTTTCGGGGCTGAAGGAGTCGAGCGATGGTGCCGCGTCGACGGTGAACGTGTCGTCCGAGGACGTTTCGTCGACCGAGTTGGTGACGGTGATGGAGCCGGTCTGTGCCGACACGGGCACGGTGACTTGCAGCTGGGTATCGCTGTCGATGGTGAACGCGGTCGCATCCACGCCGCCGAAGCTCACCCCGGTGACCCCGGTGAAGTCGCTGCCCTGCAGCTCGACCTCGGTGCCCGCGGGGCCGCTGGTCGGAGAGACGCTGGACACGACCGGCGCGGCGGCGCTGATGACTGTGAACGAGCCCCCCGAGGGCGTGGTGCCCCCGGATGTCTGAGCGGTCAGGACTCCGCTGCCGGCTCCGCTGGGGACGAGCACCACGAGCTCGGTATCGCTCGAGCTGTCGATCTCGGCCTCGACCGAGGAGTTTCCGAAGTGCACGGTCGCACCGTCCAGCCCCGTCCCGGTCAGGGTGACCGAGTCCCCTTCGCTGCCCGTCGTCGGGCTGAAGTTGGTGATGTAGGGGAGCGCGACGACCTCGAAGGTGCTGTCCGACTGAATGTAGCCCTCGGTGTTCTCGACCCCGATCTCGCCATCGACCGCTTGTGCGGGCACCAATACGGTGATCTCGCTGTCGGATACGACGTTGAAGCCGACGGCTTGGACACCACCGAAGTCGACGGCGGTCGCCCCGGTGAAGTTGCTGCCGCTCAGCGTGACGTTGGTGCCTACACCGCCCTCGGTGGGGTCGAACCCGTCGATCGTCGGGGCGGCCACGCTGAGCACCGAGAAGCTGTCGTCGGACGGCACGGACCCTCCGGCCGTCGTGACCTGGATCGTGCCGTCCGTCATCCCCGAAGGGACGACCGCGACGATCTCCGAGTCGCTCGAGCTGCTGACCTCGACTGCCGTTCGGTTGGCGCCGAACGTGACGGAGGTCGGGTCGGCCAGGTCACTGCCGCTGATGGTCACCGAGTCGCCGGGCTCGCCGGAACTCGGTGAGAAACCATCGATGGATGGTGGTGCGAGGATCTCGAAGTCGTCCGAAGACGTGTCGGTGTCTTCGGTGTTCGTCACCGCGACCGGACCGCTGGGCGAGCCGCTGGCCACGAAGGCGACCAGCTGGGTGTCGAGACTGACCGCGAACGAGCTCGCCACGACCCCGCCGAACGAGACGCTCGTGGTGCCCGTGAAGCCCGAGCCGGTCACGGTGACCATGGTGCCCGCGCTGCCCGTCGCGGGGTCGAAACCATCGACCTGCGGAGCCACCGTGCTGGTCACGGTGAAGCTCGTCGGCGACTGTTCGCTCCCGCCAGGCCCGGAGACCCAGATCGGCGCGTTGGTGGCTCCGGCCGGAACCGTGGCGACCAGCTCGGTATCCGAGTCGACTTGGACGTCCGCGGCGATGGAGCCGAAGCTCGCTTCGGTCACGGTCGACAGTCCGGTGCCCGTGATCGTGATCTCGTCACCCTCGGCTCCGGACGTGGGGTCGAAGCTGGTGATCACGGGGGCATCCGCGATGGTGAAGTCGTCGTCGGTCGTGTAGTCGCTGCTTGCACTCGTGATGTGGATGGGTCCGCTCGTCGTGCCGTCGGCGACCGTCGCGGTCATGGTGGTGTCGGACGATGCGCGAAACTTCGACGCGGGCGTGCCGTTGAAGTCGAGTTCGGTCACCGCCAATAACCCGCTACCGGTCAGGGTGACTTGCGTGCCCGCGCCTCCGCTCGTGGGAGAGAAATCGCTGATTGAAGGATCGGTCGAGTCGTCGTCCGGTGAGGCGACTCTGCTTCGCCGGGCGTCGTTGCCACCACCGTCGTCGTCTCCACCGTCGTCATCGAGGCCCAGCTCATCGGAGAGCGTGCCTTGGATCTGGATGCCTTGGTCGTAGACGATCTGGTTGAGGTATAGCGAACTCCCGTCGTGGTCGACGACGAAGTCGATGTCGTCGAATTCGTCTTTGATGAAGCTCTCGATCTTGTCGGTGAGCACGGCGTTGGTGGCCGCCAGAGCGGCAGTCATGATGGCGGCGAACCACGGTCCGAACGGTGGACAGCACAGCGCAATGGCGGCGACCACCGAGCCGATACCGATGACGATGGGGCTCGTCCAGTCCACGCTGACGTCGATCGAGATGTTCTGCATGTTGCCGACGATCTGCTCGTCGGGATACGCACCCGGCACGACGCTGATGTCGAGCGTCGCGGAGGCGGAAAAGAGGTAGCAGATGGCACTACCGCTCATCGAAAGCTGCAGACCGTCGTCTTCGAACTGAAGCGTCAGCGCGTCGATGGTCGCCATTTTTACGCTGATGTCTTCGGTAAGGCTGGCCTTCGCGGGGTCCTGGCTGACCTCGAAGTCGGAGGTCGAGACATCGAGGGTGTCGGCCATCTTCGGCACGATCAGGCTACTGAACAGCCAGTAGTCCCATAGCGCCAGGACCGTATTGCTGCCCGAGGGGATCTCGAGATCCGCGTCGCTCCCGAATGCGTCGGCGAGGTCGTCGTCGGGCGCGGCCTGGTTGCTGGTCATCATCGCGCTGAGCAGCTGGTCCTCGGTTCCTTCACCAGAATCCCCCGCCAGCGTCACGAAGCGAATCAGCGTCGGGAGGTACACGGAGGCGCTTCCGTCGGAATCGGTGCCGTTGCCGGCCACGATCGCGGCGGAGACCTTGTCCTCGAGCTCGTCCTGAAAGTAGCTGTTGAAGGTCGACTCGATGGAATCCGGGTCCAGCTCGCTCGTGACCTCGAAGGCAGCGCTCGGGTCGAGGCAGTAGAAATAGACCGTGTAGGGGATGTCCTCGTCGAGCACGGTGATGCTCGGGTCTCCCTGCACGGTTCCGTCGTCGCCGGTGCACTCATTGGTGGCGCTGCCGTCGGCGAAGGTCCACAGCTGGATCAGCCCGCTCTCGTCACCGCTCACGGCGACGTTCATGTTCTGTTGGATCTCCTCGGCCGTGCGTGCCACCGTCCATACCCGCACGCCGGTCAGCTGCCCGTCGAAGGCCGCCGTGTCGTCGCCCGCCATGGCGAGGTAGAAGTCCGAACCAGAGGACTGATCATCGCTCATCGCGATCGTGCCTTTGGCCTGGCCGTCCTTGTAAACGGTGATGCTGCCGTCATCGACGACGATGGCGACATGGTGCCAGCGCCCATCGGAGACATCAGTGGTGTCGGCCGAGGTGTAGGTGTCGCCCCAGGACAGCGTCAGCCGATTGCCCGAAATGGACACCGCCGGGGTGCCATCGGAGCCGAACATGCAGATCGTCTGTGCGTCGGTCGTGGTGGTGTTGATCCAGGCCTCGAAGGTGCATGCGGTGCTCGAGATCCCGCCGTTGGCGTCGGCTTGGACATACTGCGCGTCGTCGCCATCGAGCGCGAGGTAGCTCGGCTGCAGGACGACCGCCGCGGCCATCTGGCTGGGGTCCACCCCGACGGTGGCCGTGCCGCTGAAGGTCCCGATATCGGCCGAGCCATCGAGCGGAACGGTGAATACCAACGAGTAGTTGGTACTGTTGTCGACGCTGGTCGTGGGGGCACCCAGGGTCATGGTGACCGTGCCGATGGGGGCGCCGACCTCGATGGAGATGTCGGTCGGCAGCTGGCCGCTGCTCTGAAGGTTCTGCAATAGGGTGGTGACGTAGTCGGCGGTGGTGGTGCTGACCAGGTCCCAGTCGTTCGTTGGAGTGCTCATTGCTCGCGTGCCTTTCCTAGATATCCATGCCCGCGTCTTCGAGCTCATCTTCCAACCAGGTGGTCAAGGTCTCGCAGCTCGAGCGGCTGGCGGCACTCGACTTCGAGCTTCGCATTTCACATAGAGACCACTCTTCGTTCTTGTTCTTCTTGTCGTCGATTTGCCATAGCTTGCAGTAGAACGCTTTTCCCGATTCGACATAGAACAGGTAGTTCTTCTCGATTTCGTCACGTTGCAGGTTGGCTTGGGTGCAGCCCTCGGCCATGCAACACAATGCCTGGCAGATCTCCATGCAGTCGTCGCCCGAGGTGCATAGTCCGCCATCTTCGTCACCCACCTCGAATAGCGGCAGGCCCCAGTAGGCCGCAGAGGCACTTCCTTTGAAGCCCAGGAACATTTTGTGGCCCTCGTCGGTGAGATCGGAGTCTTGGAATTCGTCGAGAACGTCTCCGCCGAGGTAGGCCTTGGTGCCTTCTTTGATCTTCTTCTTGCTCGTCTTTTCCCAATTGTCAGAGTCTGCGCAGTCGACCGAGTCGGCGGCGGCAGGGACTGCCCATGACGCTACGGCAATGGCGAGGGCGATCGTCAATAGTGACACTCGGCTCGATGAATGAGTTTGGGGGGATTGCATCCTCTTCAACATGAGAGCCGAAGTCATCCACTTCCATGACAGTCCATGACAGCCGTCGGGGCGCTACTTTGGAGTAATGAAACGAAATGAAATCGTCGTCGAAAAATGGCGATTTTGGGCCACAGAACGCAACAAGGCCAGGGCGCTGGGCCCCGGCCTTTGCTCCGCTCTCAATGGACCTTTGGTGCTAGGCCATCATCGCGCCGAACTTGGCGTTGAGCGTCGGATCGACTCCGAGCTTGGTGCTCCACGCCTGCATGATCTGACCGTAGGTTCCCATGTCGAGTCCGTAGGCGGACAGCGCTCCGTTGAAGTCGCCCGACTGCATGCGCTTCATGAGCTGCACATAGTCCGAGAGCTTGGCGACGGCCTGGCCGGGAAAGACGGTCGGATCGGGATCGGTGTCGCCGCCCGCGGCCAGCTGCTGCTGCGCGGCCTGGGCCTTGCGCATCTCTTCTTCCTGGTCGAGGCCCTTGCCCTGCATGACGTTGTGGCTCAGCCGCGCTTCCTCGCTGTCGGGGTCGATGCCCTGCATGGAGAGTCGAATACGGGCCTTGGTCTGCTCGAAGGCCAGGGCGAGGCGGGCGTCGTGGTCGATCGATTCTTGCCAGCCCGGTACATAGCCGATGCCGCCGTGCTGCACGGGCACGCCGTGGGCCTGGGCGAGCGCGGCGATGCCCGTGTGGTCACCCTTGGCGATCAGCAGGTCTTGCTCGACGTTGAAGCGGGCGTAGTCCTCCATGTTGATGCCATCGATCACGCCGATCGCTCCGCTGGAGGTGGTGCCCGGTTCGTCGCCGCTCTCGATGCGCTCCTGCCACGCGAGCAGCTCGGCGTGCCGCGGGTCGCCCTCGGGGACGAGGCGACGCCAGGTGCAGGCGAGCGGGTAGCCGTAGCAGGTGAAGCCTTCCTTGGGGATCTGGTCGCGCAGGAAACCGAAGAGCTGCTCCACTTCGCCTCGCAGGGCCGGGTTGCGCACGGCGAGGTCCCCCAGGGCGATGATGGCTGCGTCGATGGTCCAGTCCACGGGCCCGAGTGCGAGCGAGCGGAGCACGGAGTAACCCTGCTCCCCGTGGGCGAGCACGAGCGCGGCCGCGACCTGAACGCGGGGCACCCACTCGAGCGGGTGCAGGTGGTCGGGAGCCTTGGGCGGATCGAGCATGACCGCGACGAGGTGCTGAGCCCACGGGGTGCCGAAACGCGCGGCCGTGTGGGCGGCGAGCTCGGACCAGGCCTGGACGTCGTAGAGCTGGCGGGCGATGGCGGTGACCGCTTCGGCCAGGCCGGCATCGGGCGAGCCGAGCTGCGGCGCCGCGGTGGTGCCCTGGTAGGCCCACGCGACGAACTCGACCTGGCCCTTGGGCACCCGCGGGTCGGGACTCTGAATGGCTTCGAAGAACGGGACGAGCGGGAGCGTGATGCCGATCTCCGCCATGCGGAGGCGCCACGCGGTCTGGACGCTGGGCGACTCGATGTGGGTGACGGTCGTGCTGACTCGGTCACCGTCGGCCGCCTCGGGGGAGTTCGCGGCCCGGCACATGGCCTCCAGCGCGAAGTGAGCGGTGGCATCCCCCGGACCGGGATGAAAATCGACGTACGGGTGGGTCGCTTTCGCGGTCATGCCCCGGTAGAGAAACGGCGCCCGATTGTGTGACGCGGTTTCGAGCAAAAACCACGGCATTCGGGGGCACCATGGCCCCCGAATGCGTTCTGCGGCGTTGCGTGAGTGCCGCTACGGGTCTCAGATGGCGCGCTCGACCCGGTGGCGAAGACTGGCGAGACGGCCGATCCCGTCGCCCGCGTCCTGCAGCTTCTGCTTCCAGGACGCGTCCAGCGGCTGGCCCTTCACGATCTTGTGGAAGCGGAGCATCACCATGGTGATGAGCGTCGGCTCGATGAACGACTCGCGGACGGTTCGCACCATCATCATCGCGATGAGGCCACCCACCACCAGGCCCACCGCCAGCGCGATGAGGAAGGGGATGGGGTCGGCCTTCACCACGCCCACGGCGTCGGTCTGCAGCGAGGCCAGGGTCCCGCCCATGGCGGAGAAGGTCGCCGCGAACACGCCCCCGATGGCACCGAGGCCGACGACCAGGTACAGCGGCACGAGCATGAGCTTCTCGAGCACGATGACGCCGATGGCGGTGCGGAACATCTTGCCGCTGTTCTGGGCGCAGTAGGTGACCCCGTCGATGGCCGGGCTGGCGAAGTCCTGGTCACCGCGGGCGAGGCCGTAGGACAAGATCACCGCGTCGAGGTAGCGGCTGGCCCCGTTGACCAGGGCGTGGATGCCCCGCTTGATCGCGGAGATGTCGATGGGCAGCCACTTGTCGATGAAGTTCAGCGTACGGGTGAGCTGCTTGAGCGTGCGGTTGACCGAGCGGTTCACGTCCCACAGGGAGGTCAGGTCGGTGAACCGGGTCTGCACGAGCTGCTTGGCGTATGCGAAGGCACTCTGCTTGCCGTCGCCCACGTGGCCCTTGGTGATGAGCTCGGTCAGGATGGCGATGTGGGCACACTTGGCGCCGAAGGTCTTGCGCTCCACGAAGGGCAGCCAAAACATCACGATGGGCACCAGCGTGCCGAGGATGAGCACGATCCCGGCCCATTTGTTCACCGAGACGGTCAGCCAGGTGCCCAGCCCGAGCGAGGCGACCACCATGGTGATGCTGATGGCGGTGTACATGCTCCAGTGCGCCAGCCGAAACAGCGCGTAGGGCAGGACCTTGAAGGACAGCCCCAGGGCAGCAAAGAAGCCATCTTCGGCGGCCGAGACCGGGTAGTCATGGGGGCAGCCCGCCGCGGATTCTTCGTCCGAGGCCCCCGTCGCCGCGTTTGGGGGCGCAGCGGCGACGGGAGCCGAGCCGGCCGTCGGGGGCGAGACCGGCTGTCCGGGCGAAGGTTGAACGCGAGGTTGGGGAACGGGCACTCCGACCGGTGGCGGAGCTCCCTGGGGAATCTGCTGTGCGTGCATGGTGGGCTCCCGTCGTCAGAGACCACCCCGCGCGATGTGTGACAGGGCTCGGGGCAGAAAATCTGCCGCGGGCTCCGTTGCCGACGCTAGGAGGTACGGCCGGGGTCGTTGGCCTTGGCCATGGCCCGCAGGCGGTTTTTGGTCCGCTCGAAGCGTTTGCGCAGCGTGGCGACCTGGCGCTTGAGGTCGTCGTCGCTGGGGGCGCCCTCGAAATCACCAGTGATTCGGGCGATGTCTCGCCAGCGGAGCTGTCGATCGACGCGCAGGGTCAGCAGCATCTGCTCGTCGGACGAAAGCGTGGCTCGCAAGGCGGCGACCTCCTGGCGGCTCTCGGTGCGCAGGAAGGTCAGCGTTCGCGTGCGGATCTCTTCGACCAGCCCCGCGATGCCGTTGGTGGACAGCGGGTCGACCACACGATGGCGCTGCTTGGACTTGGCCGTGCGGTGCAGGGCATGGCGAGCCAGGGTGTAGCCCCAGGTCCGCAGGCTCGCGTTCCAGCGAAACCCGCTGAGCCCGCGCCACAGGTCCTCGCTGAACTGCGAGAATGCCTCCACCGCCAGATCCTCGTCGGCGGCGGCGTTGATCAAGAACCCCAGGATCTCGGGGCCATACCCTCGCAGCGCGTCGGTGGCCGCGTCGTCGACCCGGTCGGCCTCCACCTTGCTCCGGACCTGACGCTCGAGCTCGTCACGCTGGTCGGGGGTCATCGAGGGATCGTATCAAGGCTGTTGCCAGGCCCGGATCTCCGCCGCTTCTTTGGCATACCCGGCGCCCAACGCCTCGTAGCTGGTGAGCGCCTCGGTGGCGAGCCCTCGCCCCTCGTCGCTTTGCGGGCCCAGCGCTCGCGCCACGACGAACCGAGCCTCGGCGAGCTGGGCCGGCGGTACGTCGTGACCGACGAGCAGGCTCAAGGCGCGACGCCCCGACGCGGTCGAGCCTGCCGCATCCCCGGCGGCGAACTGGGTCTTGCCCAGCTCGATGATCGTGTTCACGCGGGCGAGGTGGTCGGGCGGCAGCACCTCGTCGCAGAGCCGCTCGGCCTCGTGCAGCCGCTTCAGCGATTGGTCGATGCTACCGGCCGAGCGCTCGATGCTCCCCAGCATGGTGGAGATCGGGATGAGGGCAGGGTGACGCGGACCGTGGGCGATCTGGAACTGCTCGAGCGCCTGCTCGGCGTGGATCCGGGCTTGGTCCCAGCGCTCGAGGTTGCCGTTCTGAGCCGCGATGTTGGCCATGGCGCGGGCGATGGCGGCCGGGCTCGCGTCCCGCCGCGCCTGCTCCAGCCTCGAGATCTGCTCGAACTCCCGCAGCGCTTGCTCCGATTCGCCGGTCTGCTGCAACAAGATGGCCCGCTTGGTGTGGCTACCGATGGTGCGGGGATCGTCGTTGCCGTAGGCCGCCACCTCGATCGCGAGGGCCTGCTCGATGTGGGAGCGGGCGCAGTCGAAGTCGCCCTGGCTCATGCAGGCGACCCCGATGTTGGCCAGGATGACGGCGACCGAGGGGTGATTGGGGCCCACCGCCTCGCGCTCGATCTCGAGGGCGGGGCGCAAGTGTTCGAGCGCCTCGGACATCTGTCGGCGGTCGATCAGCGCGGCGGCGAGGTTGAGCCGGGCATCGCCGACGAGCAGGTGGTTGGAGCCGAGCTGCTCGATCTGCTCCTCCAAGGCCTTGCGACCGACGGTGATGGCCTCGTCTTGGCGCCCCTCGTCGCGCAGCACCGAGATGCGGCCCATCGCCACGTGGAAGCGCAGGCGCGGGTCGTCGTGCGATGCCACGGCGGCCCAGGCGAGGTCGGCCAGCTCCTCGGCGTCGTCGGCTCGGCCGGCCGTACCCGCGAGCAGGACGGCCAGGTCGTTCCACGCGCGAATGCTGAGCGCCGAGTCGCCGCTGGCGAGTCCGTGCAGGATCGCCGAACGGTAGTGGGGCTCGGCCTCTTCGATTCCAGATTCGTCGTAGCTGAGCCGACCCTCGTGACGTTGGGCGGCGGAGAGGATGTCCTTCCAGCCGGCGTCTTCGGCCTGCTGGGCGAGGGCGGCGAGCTGCTCGCGAAGCTGCGGGGTGGGCGTGGCGCGGAGCTGAATCAGCAGCTGCTGGAGCTGCTCGTGCAGCGCGTCGGCATCCGGCGGGCGCTGGGAGGGCTGGGCCTGGGCGCAGTCGAGAGGATCGGGAAGCTCGGCGAACGCACCAAGCGTGCCCTCCAACGTCGCTCCCGAGGGCAGGGTCTGCACGAAGGCGAGCAAGCGGCCACGGGCGTGGGCGAGGCATCGATCGACCGGGTGCTGCGAGTCCTCACCGCCTCGGTCGACGCACGACTGCCGCCAGGTCAGTCGCCACCGTTGTCCGTAGCCATCGAGCGAGCGCGCCAGGCCGTGCCAGGCGTCGCGCTCGTACTCGGGGCCGCGTTCGGCGAGCTCGTTGATCTGCCGCCGCTGCGGCTCGCCCCAGATGCCGTCGAGCCGAGTCGAGGGATCGCATTCGGGGGCGCTTGGCGGCTCGGGAGCGGCGGTGGCTGCCCAGAGCCCTGCGCTCAGGGTGAGGATGCCGCCCACGGCGGCCAGCTGCTGCACGCGCCGTCGTCGGGCCCGGCCGAGCGCGGTGAGCAGGGCGTCCATGCTGGGGAAGCGGGCGTTGGGATCCGCCGCCAAGCCCCGCAGGACGACGCGCATCACCGCACTGGGCACGCCGCGGACGGTTCGCGAAGGACCGGCCACGATCGCGGCGAGCCTGCGCTCGGCCCGGGGATCGGCGGCCGCCGACTCGGCGTCGTCGCTCGAGGGGGGATCGAAGGGGCGCTGGCCCGACAGGCCTTCGTACAGGGCGACGCAGAACGCGAACTGATCGGTGCGCGCATCGAGGGTGCCTGCGCCGTACTGCTCGGGAGCCATGTAGGCGGGGGTCCCCGCCGTCGCGTCCACGATCGAGCGCTCACCCGAGGTCGCGGTGGCATCCTCGGAGGGCTCTTTCGCCGACTTCGTGTTCAGGTTCTCGTCCGACGCGTCTTGGCCCACCGCGAGCCCGAAGTCGGCGACGCGGGGCTGGCCATCTTCACCGAGCAGCACGTTGTCGGGCTTGAAGTCGCGGTGCACGAGGCCGGCCCGATGCGCGGCAGCCAGGCCCGCACCGATGGCGGTGAACATGTCGAGGACTTCGGCCGTCGAGCGCGTCTCGTCGCGGAGCCAGCGTCGCAGGGTGCCCCGCGGGCAGTACTCCATCGCGATGAACAGCGCGTCGCGATGGGTGCCCACCATGTGCACCGAGACCACGTTTGCGTGCACGATCTTGGCCATGGCCTTGGCCTCGGCCAGCATGCGCGGCAATGCGTGTTCGGACCGTCCGCGGCGGTGCACCTTGAGGCCCACCAAGCGGTCGAGGTCTCGGTCGCGCGCCAGGTAGACGACGCCCATGCCCCCCTCGCCGAGCACCCGCTCGACGACGAAACACTCGGCGACCATGTCTCCCGCTCGCAGCCGCGGCGGCCCCATCCACTCCAGCGGGATCTCGGGGGCCCGGGCCAGCGCCCCGAGCAGCTCCCCGGTTTGGGAGCCCATCGCGGTATCCACCTGCTCGGGCGGATCGGGGTTGGTTCCCATGGTCGGCGGGAACGCTAGCACGGGGCGTTGGTTGGCGTCATCGCTGGCGCAGCCACGCGGGGAGCCCCGCGACCGACTCGAGCACATGCGTCTTCGGGTGCGCATGCGGAAAGCCGAGGTCGCTCTCCGGGCCCGTGCAGACCGCGATGAACTCCATGCCCGCGGCCTGGGCTGCGATGCGGTCGTCGTCGCGATCGCCGACGTAGACCGGGTCTACGGGCGCATGCCCGAGCACTTCGCCGATGGGCTCGAAACACCGCGGGCTCGGCTTGGGCTCGGGCACCTCCTCGTTGCAGAAGATCCCGGAGAACCACGCCGGATCGAGCCGTGCCTCCGACAGCCGCTGATCGAGGCGTAGCCGGTCTCGCTTGGTCACCACCCACAGACGATGTCCGGCGGTATGCAGCTGCCGCAGGGCGTCGCCCGCCCCCGGTACTTCGCCGTAGGGGTGCGTGTCGGCGAGCTCGCCGTAGCGGTCGACGAAGGGGTCGAGGTCATGCCCGGGCCACAGCACCGCGAGCGTGCCCCGCCAGGTCTCCCCGTATTCGATGAGCTCGCGCCGCGACGGCACGCGCCAGCCCAGCTCCTGGGCGATCTGTCGGTGCAGCTTCACATAGCAGGGAAAGCTCTCGATCAAGGTGTCGTCGAGATCGAAGATCAGGTCGCGAACCGGCACGAGCGGGAGGATAGCGGCGTGCTGGGCCGTCGTCGTGGGGGCGCGTAGACTCTGGCTCGTGCTTCCTCCCCGGGCCCAGGCCGCGCTTCGCTACGTGCTCATCTTCGTGGTGGCATTCGCGGGCCTGGCGACCCTCGCGGGGAAACACCTCACCAAGCCCAGCCGCGACAACCATTTCGTGCGCATGGCCGACGGTTGGCGGGATGGGCGACTCGCGCTGTCCGACAAACCCCCAGGGTGGTGCGCGCCCAAAGAGCGCGCCCGCGGCCGCTGTCGCGGGCATCGCTTCGACGACTATGCGGTGCTCTACGAGCTGACCCTCCCCGGAGAGGACGGCGACAGGGAGACCGCGCGCGGCTATCCGTGCAAGACCGAGGCGTGCAAGCAGGCGCGGCGCCAGGGCGAGTCGACCTGGTACGTGGTGGGACAGGGGTGGCGAAACTTCGAGCGGGGGCAGGTCCGTCGCGGCAAGGACACCTGGTACATCACCTTCCCGCCGGGTCCGGCCGCGATCATGTACCCGGTGGTGGCGGTGTTCGGGCTGTCGACCTGGGACGTGCTGCTCACCGTCATCGCGGCCGCGTTCATCCCCCTGGTGCTGGTGCATTTGCTCGATCGGGAGCGGGGCACGGAAGACGGTCGCGGGTGGCAGCACCTGTGGATCGCCGCGGCCTGGACCTTCGCCAGCCCGGCCTGTTTTCTCGGCGCCAACGGGCGGGTGTGGTTCACCGCCCAGGTCTTCGCCGCGCTATGCCTGGCGCTTTATCTGCACGCGGGCTGGAACGCGCGGCGACCCGCCCTGGCCGGCTTCTGGCTCGCGCTGGCGGTGGCCTGCCGTCCCGCCAACATGGCGCCCGCGGTGATCGTGTTCGCCATCGAGTGGTGGCGAGACGGTCGCAAGCTGGGCCCCGCGCTGCGCTTTTGTGTGCCCCTGGTGGTGATCGGCAGCGCCATCGCGTGGCTCAACTACGTGCGCTTCGAGAACATCTTCGAGTTCGGGCACCGCTTCCTCGAGATCCGTTGGCAGGCCCGCATGCAGGAGATCGGCATGTTCTCCGCGGAGTACCTGCCGAGGAACCTGCGCTGCCTGTTCTGGCTCGCGCCGCAGGTGGGCGCCGAGGCCCCGCACTTGCGGATCTCCATCCACGGCATGGCGCTATGGATGAGCAGTCCCTGGGTGTTCGCCATCGCGGCGGCGCGCAAGCGGTTCCCACAGCAGCTGGGCCTCGCCCTCGCGCTGCTCGGCGCGGCGATTCCCTCGTTGCTGTACCAAAACAGCGGGCAGCTCCAGCCCGTCTACCGCTTCGCCTCCGACTGGCTGCTGCTGCTGCTGCTGCTCATCGGCTTCGGCGGCGGGGCCCGACGCAAGTGGTTCCCCGTGCTGGTGATCGCCGGGGCGCTGCTCAACATCCACGCCGCGTGGGAGTTCGGGCGCAAGCCGGGGCACCTGTTCGTGACCGATCCGCTCGGCTGGCCGTTCCAGGCCGAGCTCGAGCAGTAGCGCTACCAGTCGACCCAGTCGCGGACCGAGCCGCCCACGGTGGCGGCGGTGCGCGGCGCCTCGTCGGGACGGTGCAGCGCCATGGAGATGGGCTCCTTGGGTCCCATGGTGATCCCGCGCGGGGCCACGTCGATGGTGCCGACGTCCGCCGGGCCCATGGCGAAGCGCTGCATGATCATGGCGAGCACCAGGCGGATCTCTTGGTCGGCAAAGGCCGCGCCCAGGCATAGCCGCGGCCCCGCGCCGAAGGGGAGGAACTCGAAGGGGGAGACCTTGCGCTCGGCCCAGCGGGCGGGGACGAAGCGCTGGGGCTGGTCGTACAGCTCGGGCAGGTGGTGGGTGATGAGCGGGCTGAGCACCACCAGGGAGCCGGCGGGTAGCTCGTAGCCGGCCAGCTCGAAGGCCTCGGTCGCTCGCCGCACGAACATCATGTACGTGGGCGGGAGCAGCCGCAGGCTCTCTTTGACCACCGCGTCGAGCAGGGGCAGCCGATCGAGCTGCTCGACGGTGGGGGCCTCGCCGTGGAGCTCGGCGGACAGCTCGTCGTGCAGGTCGGCGCGGACCTGCGGGTGCTGGGCGAGCAGCAGCAGGGCCCAGGTCAGCGCATAGGCGGTGGTCTCGTGCCCGGCCACGAACAGCAGGCCCATGTTGCCGATGAGTTCGACGTCGGTGAGTCGGGAGCCGTCTTCGTCGTGGGCGCGCACCAGGATCGACAGGACGTCTCGGCCCTCGGCTCCCTGTTCGCGGCGGCTCTCGATCATCGTCAGCAGGTGACGCTCGAGTCGCTCGGTGAGCCGCAGCAGCTTGCCGTAGGGCGTGAAGGGCCAGCCCACGGGGAGCAGCGCGGTGGCGGGAGAGATGACGCGCTGGAGGAATTCCTTGCCCATCGAGCCCAGCTCGGCCGCGTCCCCGCCGGGGTCGAGGCCGAACAGGCACTTGGTCATGACGTCGAGGGTGAGCTCGAGCATGGCCTGGGCGATGTCGATGTGCTGGCCGGGCTTCCACTGCGCCAGGTGCCGCTCGGCCACCGCCACCATGTCGTCGCGATGACCGTGCGTGGCCGACTTGCCGAACGCCGGCATCATGAGGCGACGCTGGCGGCGGTGGGTCTGTCCGTTGATCGCAGTGAGGTTGGATTGCGTGCGGGCCAGCGCGGAGTCGGCTGGCACTCGCATGGGCAGCTCGGCGAAGTGCTCGAAGGTCCGGGCGTAGGGCAGCAGCTGCTGGTTGTGCGATGGGCCGAAGGCACAGACCAGCGAGGCATCACCGCGGTTGAGCGCTGCGATCTCGCCGTACTCGCGGTGCAGCTGCGGCAGGATGCGCAGCGGGTCGCGGAAGAGGCGAGGAAAACCCAGGGCACGGCCCACCAGAGGAATGGGCCACAGACCAGGAAGCTCCGAGGCGGGTCGCATGGCGAGGTTCGGAGAGTCGGCGATGTTTTCGGGCCCGGCAATGGTGACGAATCGTCGTGATTGAGCGCGGGAAGCCGGCCGTTAACGCCAATGATCCCCAAAGGTTGAGGCGTGGCACTTAAGGACCGTCAGGGGTTCCCTTTCTCCTCGATCGCGGCGGTGACCCGGCCGGTTCAGGCCGACGCGGCGGGCGAAAAAACGCGGTGCGATTGCGGGGGCGAAGGGCGAGCGGATCCGGGCGTGAGGGTGAAGACTCGCGCGCACAAAAAAAGCCGAGCCGACGGATGACGCCGGCTCGGGAGCGTTCGTTCGTGGCTCGGGCGCTAGGCTCCGTACGCTTCGACCAGACCCCGCAGCCTTTGTTCGAAGTGACGGAGCAGACCATGCGCCAAGGTCAGGGGCGCGGCGCAGATGAGCGACCAGACGAGAGGATACGGAACGATCTTGTAGCCTCGCGCGGACGCGATGTCCCAGTGCTCGGGGTCGATGGACGGAAGCGCCGCGTTGACGCTGACCCAACCCAGGCTCGTGCCGAGCAGGCCTACCATGACGATGGCTGCAAGCATCGACGGGGCGACCGCGCCCGTTCGACTGAGCTTGACGAGCCGCTCCCGCGGCCCGCGGCTGCCCCCTCGGATCGCCCCGCAGCGATGAAGGAGGCCCGCGGCCGTGAATATGGAGAGCAGGGTGATGACGTGCATGAACACGCCACCGTCTTGGTAGAACTGGCCAAAATTCATCTGGATCCCTCCTGAGCGCCATCGTGGCCGCCCCAAGAGCGACGAACGAGCGCGTCACCCTGTTTGTGGCGGCGGCGGGCTCCAGGGTTTCGACCGGATCGACGAACGGGCAGGGCGGGCCGGGAACCCGCGCGGGCCTACCAACCGGGGTAGCTGCAGACCGCAGGAGCGCGCGTCAGTGAGCCTTCACAGGTCTGGCCGTTGCAGACGAGGCCCGGGGCGCACAGCTCCCCCTCGGCACAGCTCTCGCCCGCGCCGGACCGCGGCCAGCAAAAGCCGTTGGGGCAGTAGCCGCTCTCGCACTGCGAGTGGCCGGAGCACATCTCGCCGTTGAGCGCGGGCGCGATGCAGGTGCCGTCGGGATCGTCGGCGCTGCTGAGGCACCAGCTACCCGCGGCGCATCGGTTGTCGAGGCAGGGCTGGTCGGCCTCGGGCAACGCCACGCAGCGGTTGATGGGGACGTCACACGCGAGCCCGAACGCACAGATGTTGCCGAACAAGCACAGCTCGTCGAGCCCGGGGGCGTCTTGGCAGAAGTTGAAGTCGTTGCAGTAGAGGTCTCCGGCACAGCGGGCCTGGCTGCAGTCTTCACCCTCGAGCGCCTCGACGACGCAGATGCGAGAGTCGTTGATCCAGTCGCAGTCGAGGCCCTGGGCGCATTCGACGTTGTCGCAGGACTCCCCGGCCGCGGCCGCGGTGACGCAGACGTCCGAGTCCCAGTTGCAGCTCAGGCCGTCCGCGCACGCTCCGTTGGTCGAGCGGCACGGCTGGCCGAGCTCGGCCAGCGGCTGGCACGGGAAAAGGTCGCGGTCGCAGAACAAGCCCGCCGCGCAGTCGTCGTAGACGCTGCCGCCGCTGGGGTCGCGACACGGCTCGTCGAGCAGGCGTCCGCCGAGCACCGCACAGGGATCGACGCAGGTGCCCTCGGAGCAGACCAGGCCCTGGGCGCAATCGGAGACGAGGGAGTCGACGCCCTCGCACGACGAGCCGAGCTGCTTGTCGCCGTGGTAGACGGCGCAGAAGCGACCGCACAGCGGGCTCTCGCCGCCCGAGTACGCGCAGCCGTAGCGATCGACATCGGCCGTCAGCTGATCGAAGCACTCGGCGTCGTACTGGAGTTCACGCTCCTCGCCCGCCCGAATGCGGGTGTTCCACCGGTCGGTGAGGTCTTCGTCGCAGCGGGTCGCGACCAGATCGCCTTCGCAGCGGCAGGTCTCGACGGTGGTGCAGTGGTTGGCGATGAGATCGACTAGATCTTCGGGCGCCGGTCCGCCGCGCTCGGCCTGACAACCCCCCAGGGCGGCCAGCATCGCGAATGGAACCACTCCACGCACGTTTAGCTTAGTCAACAAGTCAAGGAGCATGGCGCAAAGCGTGCGGCATTGCGGGCGATTGAGCAATCGCGGAGCGGCCCAGAGCGCGGAGGCTGCCGCCGATGCCCGTTCCCCCGGGGTTGGGACGCCCCCGCCGCCACGATTCGCACCGCGCGCGGCCTCAGGGGACGCACTCGGGCTCGAAGGGCCCACACCCGAAGCGCACGTGCAGGTGATGTTCGTGCCCGGGGCTGTGCCGGACCAGGCGGCGCGCGACGTCGATGTCTTCGGGCTTGGCTCCGGCCTCGCGGGCCGCCCGGAACAAGCGTCGACGCGCGCGCTGGTCCAAGAAGATGATCATGACGTCGCGCTTGCTCAGCGCGTACACCAGGTCCCAGACCGCGCTCCATTGCACTCGGGTGCCGCGAATCTCTCGCCAGGCGGCCACGTCGGGGCGTCGCAACAGCTTGATGTCGATGTCGCGGCCGCTTTGGTGCGACAGGTGCCCGCCGATCTCACCGCCTCGCGGTCGACTCATCGAGCCCAGGCCCACGTCGATCTCGGTGGGGTAGTCGGTGCGGGCGCGGAACTCCTCGAGGGCGGCGAGCAGCTCGTGCACCGCGTGCGAGGTGCCGTAGGCGGAGCGAGGGATCCGCAGGTGCACACCCTCGGTGTCGGGGATGCGCAGCCCGTTGACCAGCACGCCTTCGTTGGGCGTGCCCACGCTGAAGGCACCGCGTCGCCAGCCGCGATCGAGATCGGGGGGCAGGGGGTCGGGTCCGGCCAGAATCCAGTCGTAGACCACCGGGTCTACCCAGATCTGCAGCTGCCCGCCCGGCTTCATCTTCTTGCGCGCGGGCCAGTTGTAGGCCCGCAGGTCCCGACCATCGACGCCGTGACGCAGCGCGACCGACCACCAGGTGTCGCCCTCCTGCACCGTATAGTCGACGCGGCGCCGTGGCGGGGGCTTTCGTCGCGCCCAGATCTTCAGCCGCTTCTTGCGACGGGGCGCCGGATCGTCGGGGGCCAGCCCGTTCCACTCCCGCAGCTTGGACTCGCTGACCCCATGGCGCAGCGCGACCTGACGCAGCGTCTCGCGAGGCGCTCGGTGGTGTCGAATCCAGCGCGGAGGATCGAGGGGCTGCAGCTCCGGCGCCACCTCGACGCGCTTGCGACTGGGGTCGGGTGTCGGCTCGCCGTCACCGGTTCCGTCGTCGGCAACCGGCTCTTCGACGTCGCTCGGAGCCTCCGGTTCGAGGGTCGTCATCGCGACGGGCGTCGCCGCGGCGGGACGGGAGCTCGCCGCGGTGGCCATGGCCAGGAGTCCCGCTGCGACACCGAGACCCGCGAAGAACGCTCTTCGTCCGGTACGGGAGGGCGGCCGGCCACGCATCTGCGGGCATCGTATCGCGATTCCGAGCCGACCGGGGATGGGGCAAAAGGCCGCGCGCGATGCATGCAGTACGATCGCGGGCCAATGAGCTACGGCAATCGAGGCCGACGCGTGGTGGTGACCGAGTTCGGCAGCGACCCCGTCGATGCGATCTCCAACCATCTCGTCATCGAAGACCAGCCCGCCCCCGATCCCTCGACCCTCGCGCCTCACGACGTGGTCATCGAGATCGAGAGCGCAGCGGTGGGGTGGGTCGACCTGCTGATGAGCAGCGGACAGTACCAGCACATGGCCTCGCCGCCCTACTGCCCGGGGCTGGAGTACAGCGGTCGGGTGGTGTGGGCCGGACCCGAGGCGAAGGGCGTGGCCGTCGGCGATGCGGTGATGTCCGATGGCATCGTCACCGGGCCGCGCTCGCTGGGCGATTACCAGAGCTACGGGGGCTTCGCCTCCTACGCGGTCGCGCCCGCCCGGGCGGTCATGCCCATTCCGTCCGCGCTGTCCTTCGACCAGGCGTGCAACATGAGCGGCTACGAGACCGCGTACCACTGCCTGATGCATCGCGGACAGCTCGAGGCGGGAGAGACGGTGCTCATCCACGGCTCCACTGGAACCACCGGGCTGGCCGCGGTGCAGATGGCCAAGACGGTGGGGGCGACGGTCATCGCCACCGGTCGCAACCCGGACAAGCTCGCGGTAGTCGCCGAGCACGGGGCCGATCACGTGGTGCGGGTGACCGAGGACGACGGCTCGCCGCGACGCTTTCGCGAGGACATCAAGGCGATCACCGACGGGCGCGGAGTCGACGTGGTCTACGACCCGGTGGGCGGCCCCATCTCGCTCGAGAGCTTGCGTTGCGTACGTTTCGGGGCCCGATTCCTCATCGTGGGCTGGGCCGCGACCCCGCTGGTGGCGCGCGGCAAGGGCCAGCGCGGGGCGCCCAACGCCAACGTGCTGCCCACCAACCTCATCATGATGAAGAGCCTGGACGTGCGCGGGTGCCCGGCCGCCATCTCGATCGCTCACGACCCCAGCATTCGGACCCGACGCCTCGAGCAGCTCGCGGTGTGGATCGAGGCCGGCTCGCTCAAGCCCCACGTCTCGGTGACCTACGGTATGGACGAGGTCCGCGTTGCGCTGGAGGCCAAGTGGCGGAGCCAGCACGTGGGGTGCTACGTGCTGCACCCCAAGCGCTAGCGCGCCGCGCTCAGGTCCCGGAGAGGATGAAGGTACGGCGCCGCTGCACGAAGTCCATGAGGTTGTAGCGGAACCACTGCCCCGACTGGTCGGCGCTCAGCGCCTGCTGGTAGGTCCACTCGTCGCCCGGATAGTTCGGGTCGGTCGCGATGCGATCGCCGATGAGCGCGTCGAACTCGTCGATCCAGGCCTGCTGCTGGGCGTCGGTGAGCACCGTCTCCGCGAACTCGCGCAGATAGCCCTGGTAGGCCTCGTTGTACGCGGGAATGGCCAAGATGCGCTCGGCCAGCGGGTAGTCGTCGGAGGAGCTGCCGCAGAAGCTGCCGTCCACCGCCGCCTGCGTCATGTTGGCCCCGGGGACCGCTGGATCCGGGTCGCCGGGGTGTCCACACCCGAAGCCGCCGTAGGACATGTTCATGTCCCAGGGGATCATCTCGAAGCGATCTGTGTCGGGGCGGTGGTACAGGTAGTAGTTGTTGCCCATGCCGAAGTAGCTGTCGAAGCTCGACAGGGCGATGGTGACCGCGGACAGCCGCAGGAACGAGTCGACCTCGAACACCGTCTCGATCTGCGCCGCGAACTCGGCATCGCTGGTGTTGTTGACGATGTCGAGCAGCTCGATGAGGTCGGAGTAGTCGTTGAGCAGCGGGTCGTCTTCGTTGGTCTTGAGCAGCAGCCCGCACTCGTCGTAGCCCTCGGGGCAATCGGTGGTGACGTAGTCCTCGCGGGTCGAGCCGTACCACTGCAGGCGACAGTGGCTGCCCTCGGTGCGTGAGCACTTGTAGAGGTTGCCGTCGTCCATGCCATCGGCGGTGCCGTAGTAGGCCTTGAGGAAGCGCTTATCGATGGGCTGCACCATCGTGTAGACGCCGAGGTAGGTCTCGTCGACCTCCACGCCCGCGAACGCGGTCACGGCCACGGGCACGTCCATGGCGGCGTAGGCCCGTGCGGTGAGGCGCTCGCGCATGTAGCTGCGATCGGACCAGTTATTGCCCAGGCTGATCTTGTCTTGGTAGTGAAAGCGCTCGCCGCCGTAGTAGTCGAAGTTGAGCTTGAGCGGGAAGTTCAGCGTCGGATCGAAGCTCAGGTTCTGATCCATGATGAACAGCAAGGACGAGAAACCTTTGAAGCGCGCGCCGATCTCGGGCAGCGTCTCCTCGTCGCCGAAGAAGAACTCGGCGGGGCGGTAGTCCTTGATGAAGTTGTCGATGAAGTCGTTGATCATCGACGCCCAGTCGCCATCGGCGAAGTCGAGGCGGATGTCGACGACGTAGTCCTGCGGGTACACGTGGTCGAGCTCGGCCGGCCAGTCGATGCCCGCTCCGCCCGTGCTGCCCCCGTCGCTGCCGCTCTCGTCGACCCCGTCTTCGCCCGTGGTGCCGGTTTCGTCCGCATCTTCGCCGCCCGTGCCCGCGGTGGCGCTGGCGTCTTCGGAATCACCCCCCGGATCGTCGGCTGTGCCCTCGCTGGTCCCCGCCGTCGTGCCCCCGCCTCCGTCGTCCCCGTCGGGATCGGTGGCGTCGTCTTGGCATCCGGTGATGAGCCCGAGGCAGAGCAGAGTCGAAATCGTGAGTCGGGGCATCATCGGCATTGGGTCGGGTGTTCCAGATCGCAGGGCTACCGATTCAGTGTGGCCGCAATCGTGGCCTCGCGGTGCATCGCGGAATGTAAAAAACCGGATCCGTGTCGCGACTACGCGCACGTCCGAGGCGATGGTTGGCTCACACCGCGATCAATCGCCGGGTCTGTGCGCGCTTGCTCCAGGCGCGGCACGACGTTCCAGGGGCCTCAAAGCGGCAGGAACTGCGCAGCGTCGATGTCGGGGTCGTGGCTGTACACGAGGCCGGCGATGGCGGCCGTATTTGCATCCATGCCCGGCTCACGGTTGCTGACGACGACGGTGTGGGGTCCGGCGGTCAGGGGAACTTCGAGCCGAGCGAGCTCGCACGGCATGTCCTGGAAGGCACCGACCTCGAGCCAGTACCAGGAGCCTCCCGGGCGGCCGCCCACCGTGTCGCAGCCGTAGACCCACGGCACGATGTCGCTGCCGTCGATGCTGATCGAGTACGAGTCGGCGTTGGGTGGGTCGAAGCCCGGGGCGAAGTCCCACACGAGACCCCAGAAGAACACGGGCCCGTCGCACTCGAGTTCGAACTCGAGGGTCAGCGTGCCTTGATCGGGCTGGCCCGACCACGCGAACTGGCGGTCGAGGGTCTTCGAATATTGCAGCTGCATGCCGTCCGCCACCACGCCGTCCTCGGCCCACAGCACGGCAGTCTCCGGCTCGTCGGTGCAGATGGGCGGTCCGTCGGTGCCGCTGTCCTCCGTCGCGTCTTCGCCCCCCGAAGAGCTGTCGGCAGGGCCGACGGTGCTGGTCGCGGTTGCGCCCGAGGTCGTGCCGTCGCTCGTGGCAGCGGTGGTCGGGTCGGCGGAACCGGTGGAGCCCGGGGTCGAGGTGGTCGTGGGGCTGTCGGTGGACTCTCCGACGTTCGGGCCCGCGCCACTACCTGCGCTGCTGGTGTCGGGCGTGCATCCCCACAGCAGCCCACCCGTCGCTACCCCCACAACCAAACCCTTAGTCCGCATCATCAAGGCAAGCAGTGTCTCGCGACGACCGAGCCCGGATCAATCGGGATTTACGGAGCCCAATACCGGGAGCAAGGGCGGATTGCGGGGTAACGAAATGAACGCGGGGCAAAGCTGCGGGCGACGAGCTCGTGCGACGGGGCTCTTGTTGGCCGGTTGCGTCGTGGTGGTGGCGATCGGCGGTTGTGGCTCGGGGACGATGCCGACGGTGATCGTTCCGGGATGATGCCGCAGACCGGCAACGACCCGCGCGTCGGGCACGACGGTGCCGGACGGGGCAGCCGGGAGAGCACCGCGCAGGACACGGACGGCGACGGCCTCCGCCATCTCCATTGCGATTGTGGCGCCTGCGTCGATGACACGGGCTGTGCCGCCGAGTCGGTCTGCGACACGGCGTGCTGTGGGGAGGCCGCGCGGTGTCTCGTCGGTGCGAGCGTCGTACCGGGCACCGAGTCGAGTGCGACCCGCGACTCGGCCCGGTGATCAGCACGCAGGCGTCGCTCGGAGGACAGACCCAGGTGCTCGAGTTCACGACACTCGAGGGCCCGGCCGAGCGGGCGCCGTCGTCGTGCCGCGCTTCGATGCCGTCGGCGGCCCGTCAGCGCCTGGTGACGGGCTCGCCCCGGTCGGGCTTGCTACGGTGCGGGGACCATGACCCCGCCGCTTTTCGTCCCCGAGAGCTTCGACGTGGTCATCGAGGTCCCGCGCGGGGGCATGGTCAAGCGCCGCGGCGACGGACGCATCGACTTCATCGCGCTGCCGTCTCCGTTCAACTACGGCTCCATCGTGGGAACCCTGGCGCCGGATGGTGACCCCTACGATGCCATCGTCCTGGGCCCACGAATGCGTGCCGGGGTGACGCTGGAATGCACGGCGCTCGCTGTGTTCGGATTCCTCGACCGCGGGCAGCTCGACCCCAAGATCGTGTGCGGCCCGGGGCCGCTGGCGGATGCGGACCGACGCCGCGTGGAGCGGTTCTTCGCCATCTACCAGCGCTTCAAGCGGGGTCTGCAGCGCATTCGCGGGCAGTCGGAGCCCACCGAGGTCTTGGGCTGGTTGCCGTGGACCAGCCGCTCGTCGTCCTGAGACGCCCCGGGGACTCGGGCCTTGGCAGCGCGGCTCGAACCAAGTACACCCGCATGGCGGAAGATGTCTGACGATTCCAAGTTACCGACCGGGCGTCTCGGCCGCCTCGCTCGCCTCGCTCGGGCGGGTGCCTCCACCGGGATCGCGATGTTTCGCAACGGCAAAGATGCGAGCGTCGGTGCCGAGAAGGCCACCAAGATCCTCGGGCAGCTGCGCGGCGTCGCCACCAAGGTCGGGCAGATGGCCAGCTACGTCGACGGGGTCGTGCCGCCCGAGCATCGCGACACCTTCGAGGCGAGCATGGCCAAGCTGCGGGCCGCCGCTCCGCGCTCCACTTCGGCGCAGATCCGCGCCCTCGTCGAGGCCGAGCTCGGGGCGCCCATCGAGGAGCGCTTCGCCGAGTGGGACGACGAGCCCCTCGCCAGCGCCTCCATCGGCCAGGTCCACCGCGCCACCACCCGCGAGGGGCAGGCGGTCGCGGTCAAGGTGCAGCACCACGGGATCGTCGAGGCCATGGAGGCCGACCTCAAGAACGCCGGGCTCTTCGACGTCATGGCGCGCACCTTCGGGCTCGGCAAGTTCGAGGTAGGGCGGCTCATCGACGAGGCCCGCACCCGCTTCCGCGAGGAGCTCGACTACGGGCTCGAGGCCCGACGCCAAAAGGCCTTCGCCGCGCTGTACGAAGACCAGCCCAAGATCATCATCCCCACCGTCGTCGACGACTACAGCACCAACCGCGTGCTGAGCACGACGCTGATGGAGGGCATGGACTTCGAGGAGGCGTGCCGGGCCGACGAGGACCAGCGCCGCCAGTGGTGCGAGACGCTGTGGCACTTCGTGTACGGCTCGATCATGGTGGGAGGCTCGTTCAACGCCGATCCGCACCCCGGCAATTACGCGATGCAGCCCGACGGGCGCGTGGTGTTCTTCGACTTCGGCTGCGTGCAGCCCATCGAGCTGGAGCGTCGCGAGCTCATCCTGCGCGCGCACGATGCCGCGTTCGAAAAGGACTACCCCCGCTTCGACGAGGCCGCGGCGCAGATGCTGATGGTCGCCCCGGGCAAGCATCGCGAGCGTGTGCTCGAGTACATGCACTACGCGCTCAGTCCCGTGTTCCACTCGCCGTTCCGGGTCACGCGGGAGTTCGCGACCGAGGTGGTCGATCGCTTCAAGGCGATGGCGGCCGAATTCCGCAAGCTACCCGCCGATCAGTTCGT
Organism: Myxococcota bacterium; assembly: GCA_039028615.1. Taxonomy (GTDB): domain Bacteria; phylum Myxococcota_A; class Polyangia; order Nannocystales; family Nannocystaceae; genus Paraliomyxa. Next base: position 85,084 of record JBCCHT010000009.1, read on the forward strand.
GGCCATGCCCCCTGGGATTTTGTTCCTCAACCGGCTGCAGTTCGGGTTCTTCTCGATCCTCGCGCGTCTCGATGCCGAGGCCGACTACGCTGCCGTCGAGCGTCGCTTCGTCCCACAGGGCTGGGAGACACTGAAGGCCGAGAAGGCCGGTTCCGCGCCTCGCTGAGTCCCGCACGGCGACCCCTCGTGGTCGGAGCCTGATGCAAAGCGATCCGGCTGTGCGGCATGGGACGATTGTCGCTGCGCTCGGACCCCGGTCGGTGTCATCGTTGCGGCAATGCCTCTAGCTTCCCCCGAAACCATGCGACGCGGCTGGCCCTTCGCGGCCGTCGGTGCGCTGGCGCTGTCGCTCATGGCGTGTCCAGGTGATGACGCCACGCAAGTGACGACGGCCGGCGATTCCACCGGGTCGCTCTCCACGACTTCGAGCGAGACGATCCCCGACGCGACTTGTGTCGACGGGTGCTCGAGCGGATCGGTCGATCCCAGCGCCACCAGTGCCGCCTCAACGGGCCCCGGCGGATCGTCGACCACGATGCCGCCTGGCACGACCTCGGAGACCGGCCAAGGTTCGACCGAGTCCACCGGCGAATCTGGCACGACTGAAGGTGGGTCGACCGACAGCGGGTCGACCGACGGCGAGTCGACCGACGGTGGGTCGACCGACAGCGGCACGACTGAAGGTGGGTCGACCGACGGCGGCTCGACCGATTCCGGTGGCATGACGACCGGCGTCGTGTTCGTCATGCCGCCCGACGCCGGCGGCGGTGTCGAGTGCGACCCGTGGCTGCAAGACTGCCCGCCGGGCGAAAAGTGCAACGCGGCGGCCTCTGCCGGCGGTGGCGCCTGGGATACCAACATCTGCGTGCCCATCGATCCCTCGCCCGTGGCGGTGGGTGACGTCTGCAACGTGGTGGGCACGGCCGCCTCCGGCATCGACAACTGCGAAGCCGGCTCGATGTGCTGGGAGGTCGATGTCGCGACCCTCGAAGGCGTCTGCGTCGAGCTGTGCACCGGCTCCCCCGCGGCGCCCGTGTGTACCGACCCCGCGACGACGTGCAACATCGTCAACGGCGGCGTGCTGATCCTGTGCCTGCCCACGTGTGATCCGCTGATGCAGGACTGCAGCCCCGGTAGCGGCTGCTATCCGGTCGCGGACCAGTTCACCTGCGCCCCCGATGCCTCGGGCGGCGGCGGCGTGGACGGAGACACGTGCGAGTTCATCAACGCGTGTCAGCCGGGCAACGCCTGCGTCGGTGCGGGCTCGGTCGACGGTTGCTTCGGCGCCGTCGGTTGCTGCACGCCCTTCTGCGACGTGTCGGTCGCGCCCGACCCGTGCACGGCACCCGAGAGCTGCGAGGCTTTCTACGCGCCGGGCACGGCACCTCCGGGGTTCGAGAACGTCGGCCTGTGCTCGCTGGCTCCGTGATCACGGCGGCGCGATGAAACGACGCGAGCGGGTCTTCGTACCCGCTCGCGTTTTTGTTCGTCTACTGCTTGATCGGTCGCGGCGCCGACAGGTCGGGCCGAGGCCACTGCGGCCGCGGCATCCGGGCGGTGGTGCACGGCAGGTGTCGCGAGGCCGGAGGCGGCGTGAGGGTGGGGACTATCCGCGGGCGCGCCATGACAACCACCTCGACATGAAGGCGCGCAGATCGTCCGCGCTCATCAGGCGCAGCTTTCCGAGGCTGCCTTGGCTGGTTTGGGGACGACCACCGCGAGGCCCGGGGTCGACCCGCTCCCACCGAACCCAGACCGTGCCGTCGCGACGCTCGGCGAAGATGCGGAGCTCGTGCCCCTTGCGGACGCGAAGCCAGACGCCTTGAGCGGGCCACACCTCGACCGAGAGTCCGGCCGCGCGTCCTTCGGGCGTCGTGGCGAGATCGAGGGCCACGCGTCCGGCGAGGTCGCGGATGAAATCGCGAGCGGCGGCAAGCTCGGCCCCGCGCTCCGGGCCGCGGGTTTGGGACGTGGTGTCGTGCGATGGAATCATGGGGGGTACCTCCACGGCGTCGTCCTCGTCGTCGTCATCGCGACCGCCGTTGGGCATGGGTGGGATACTGAACATTTAAACAGTGCCGATCAAGCGGATCTTTCGAGTTTCTGGGCGCGATTCCGGGCACTTGCGTGCGCGAGCGAAAACGCGCCCGTCGAAACGAGCCGCGGTTGATTCCGCGCTGATGACGCGGCGCCGCGAGGATGAGACGAACGCCGTGCTCCCATTGTGACGGAGCACGAGCGTCCTTGCTTCCATGGTACGCGCTCGCTCCTGACGGTCGACGTCAGTAGGTCGGATCGAGGCGCAGGTCGTCGAATTGGCTGCGACGGACCGCAGCGTTCAGCGTGGTCCGGGGCGCACGAACACCCATTGGTCGTCGTCGGATAGACCCTCGTCGAAGGCATAGCCGTCCTCGGCGAAGCGCAGCAATTTCTCCGGGTGGTCGGCCCGTTGGTCGACCATGAAGCGCGCCATCATACCGCGAGCCCGCTTGGCGGAGAAACTGATCACCTTGAGGGCTTTGCCGCGCCGTTCCTTGAACAGCGGCGTCACGATGCGTGCGCCCAAGCTCGGCAGTCGGGCCGCCCTGGCGTACTCCTGGGAGGCGAGGTTCACCACCACCGGCTGGGCGTGCGAGCGCAGCTGCCGGGCGAGGGTGTCGCGGATGCGGTCACCCCAGAACGCGTACAGGTCGTTGCCCCGCGGATTGGACAGGCGTGTGCCCATTTCCAGACGGTAGGGCTGGATCAGGTCGGCGGGACGCAGCAGCCCGTACAGCCCCGAAAGGATGCGCAGGTGCTCCTGCGCGAAATCGAGGGCGCCCCGCGACAAGGTCGGTGCGCGTAGTCCCATGTAGACGTCGCCGGCAAAGGCGAGCGCGGCCTGCTTGCGACCTTTGGTCGCGCGGCGGCTGAGTGAGAAGGCCTGAAATCGCTCGAAGTTGAGCGTCGCCAAAGATTCCGATAGGCCCATGAGCGACTGGAGGTCGTCGGGCTGCAAGGGGCGCACGCTCTCCATGAGCAGCTCCGTCTCTTTCGCGAGCACGGGACGCGTGCGCGGGAGGTCGGCGGGTGCCGGCTCGAAGTCGAGCTTCTTTGCGGGGGAGAGCAGCGCAAGCATCGCGAGACCTCACCAGGTGTAGAAGCCCTGACCGGACTTCTTGCCGAGCTTACCCTCGTCGACCATCTGGCGGAGCAGGGCGGGCGGCTCGAAGTGGGCGCCCATGGGCAGGGCGCGGCTGAGGTAGTCGGCGATGTGCAGTCGCACGTCGAGGCCGACCAGGTCGGTCAGCTTCAGCGGCCCCATCGGGAAGCCGTAGCCGAGGGTCATCGCCTTGTCGATGTCCTCCGCGCTGCCGACCCCTTGCTCGACCATGCGAATCGCCTCGAGCCCGATGACCAGGCCGAGCCGGCTGGTGGCGAAGCCGGGGAAGTCCTTGATCGTGATCGTCTCCTTGCCGAGCGTGGCCCCGAAGGCCTTGGTCCGGGCCAGCGCGGCCTCGGAGGTCGTGTCGGCCACGATGATCTCCAGCAGCTTCATGATGTGCACCGGGTTGAAAAAGTGGGTCCCGATGACCCGCCCGGGGTTGGGCAGGGGGGCCGCGATCTTCTCGACCGACAGCGAGCTGGTGTTGGTGGCGAGGATCGTGTCCTCGGAGACGTGCGGGGCGACCTTGCCGAACAGCTCCTGCTTGAGCTCGAGCTTCTCGGGCACCGCCTCGATGACGATGTCGGCGCCTGCGACGGCTGCGGCCAGGTCGGATTCGCCCCGGAGCCCAGCGAGCGTCGTTTCCCGTTGCTCGGCGGTGACCTTGCCTCGGTCGACGCCCTTGTCCAGGTTGGCCTTGACCCGCGACAGGCCGCGCTCGACGAATTCCGCCTTGATGTCGAACAGGCACGTCGAATGGCCGGTCGCAGCGGCGACTTGGGCGATGCCGTGGCCCATGGTGCCCGCGCCGAGGACCGCAACGGTACGGATGGGGTTGTCGATGGAAGGGGTGCTCGGCGGGGCCATGGGGCGCGTTATGCCACTTTTTGTACGTTCTGGGGACGAGGAAGCGCGCAGGTTCTTCCGCGATCGGCGGCCTATCGCATACCCTCGGGCCGTGCGGGCTCGTTCCACACCCGGGGGGACGCCGTGACCGACGGCGAACGCATCCCCATCGTCCTTTGTTGTGCCGCCGACCGTGAGCTGTCCGTGGCCGCGGTGGCCGACGCGCTCATGCGGGAAGGTCACGCGCCTCAGGTGCTGCCCGGCGTCGAGGCCGACGAGGCGCTCGTGGCCGAGGCCACCGATCGCCTGCGGGGTGCGGCGCTGTTCGTGCTGTGCAGCAGCGAGGCGCTCGGACGCGCGGCACTGCGGCGGCTCGAGGGGCTGTTCTCCGCCCGCCGTGGACCGATGCATCGGCTCGTCACCGTGGACGTGCCCGCGCGGCGCCCGACGACGGTGGTCCCCGAGATCCTCGACGCAGTGGCCGAGCTCAGGCACGGCGCCGTGCAAGAGGAGGAGGACGACGGTCGCTTCATGCGAGACGTGGTCATTCCGACCTCGGTAGCCGCGGTGCCCACGGCGTCCGATCGCCGCTTGGGTGGCCGCGGAGGCATGCCGGGCGGCATCGAAGAGCCGCGCGGGATCTCGGGCGAGGCGCTCGGTTTGGGCGAGGACACCGAGATCGTCGATCCGGTGGTGTTTCGTTCTCGCGCGGCGCGACGCGTGCCGGAGCCGACCGTGCCCGTCGACACGCCGACGCCGATTCCCTCCGCGTCGCCGATGCCGGCCACGGCTCCGACGCCCGACCTGTCGCCGATGCCGGCCGGGTTCGAGCCCGAGGTGCAGATCGCCACCGATCCCACCACGGGGGAGATGACGGCGGTGCCCGAGAGCGACGGCGTGCCGCTGCCCGTCGCCGAAGATTTTCCGATGGTCGGAGGCTCGAGCCCCGACGTGGCCGTGCGGGGGGCTCCCGAGGTTCGCAACTGGGACCCGAGCGGCCCGGTGGAGGTCGAGCGCGTGGCGATGACCGGTCGCGCCGATCCGCGAGCGGAGACCGACGATCGACCGTTGCCGTCGGCGAGCACGCCGATCGACATCGGGCCCGTTGGAGCGCCGCCCCAGCCCGCGCCCGAGCAGCCGCGGGGCAGCGCGCTACGGGTCGTTTTGTTGCTCTTCGCCGCCATCGGCATGGCTGGCGTGGTCGGCATGGCGGTGATGCACGGGGCCAGCCCGCGCGGTGGTGGTGGACGCCATCAATCGGTGCCGCAGCGTGGTCTCCCGCCCGAGAAGGCGGACGGCGAGGGCGAGGCGGGAGCCGAGGCTGCCGATTCTGCCGCGGCTGCGGCCGCCGACGCGGGTGCAGCCGCCGACGCGGCTTCGGCCGCCGGGGCCGAGCCGGCCCCGGCAGGCTCGTCGGGAGACGCGCGCGCAGCGGGGAGCACCGCCTCGGAGGCGGCGACCGGCGAGGAGCCCACCAGCGAGGGTGGCGGCTCGACCGGAGGCGACGCGGCGACCGACGACGGCGGCACCGACGAAGCATCGACGGGTGCGGCGGCAGTCGACGCGCCGCCCAAGGTCGTGCCCGATCCGCCCGCCGCTCCCTCGGGCACCAACGCCCCCATGGTTCCGCCGCCCCCCTCGGCCTCGCCCACCATCGGTCAGGTCGACGCCACGATCGCGGCGGCGCTCGACGACGGGCGCCTGCAGGAGATCGACGGGCTGCTCGTGCTCCCGACCGGTGGCGGCACCATGACCTGGGACGAGGCGGCCAATCGCTGCCGTCGCCGCAAGGTCGAGTCCGTCCGCGGCTGGCGACTGCCCTCCAAGGGGCAGCTGGTCGCCCTGCGCAAAGAGAAGATGCTCGGCGGGGGCAGCTACTGGTCTCGCTCCGTCGTCGGCGGGGACGAGGTCTATGCCATCGACTCGTCCTCGGGTCGCCTGAACGTGTGGCTGAAGATCGAGCCCAACGCCAAGGCGATCTGCGTGCGCAAGCGCCCCTGAGAGGCCGTCGTTCAGGGTCGCTCGAGCCGGGCGCGGTGGGTCACCACAGGCGCTCGAGCTCGGCGTCGCGATAGTAGTGGGTCAGGATCTGCTCGTAGTCCTTGCCCTCGCGCGCCATGCCCATCGCGCCGTGCTGGCATAGGCCCACGCCGTGCCCGTGGCCGCCCCCGACGAGCTGGAATCGCCCGTAGCGGTCGCGCTCGGGGAGCACGATGAACATCGAGCTCTTCAGGTTGCCCAACGCGCGCCGGATCCGAAGCTCGCCGTGGATCTCGCACTGGCGACGCTTGCCCTCGAGCTTCACGCGAGTCGCCCGACCGCTGCGTCCGCGGGCGAGGACCGTCATGGCACTGAGCGCGCCCAGGTCGTCGGGAACGCCGGGGCGCCCCTTCAGCTCGCCGGGGTCGATCGTGGCCGTCCAGCGGTAGCCGGTCTTGCCTGCGTCGTCGTCGGGTCGGCTGTAGCTGCGCGGGGCTTCGCTGAGCCACGCGTCGAGCTGGGTGTCGGTGATGCCCGCGGCGAAGCGCTTCGGGAGCAGAGGATCCGGCCGACCGCGCAGCTGCGGGTCGGGGACGCTGGGCCACACCTCGTCGTTGTCCTCGGTATGGCCGCCACAGTTGGCCGAATAGACCGTATCCACCAGCTGGGTGCCGCCGGGACGCATCAGCACGCGGCCCGCGGTGTCGCGCACGGCCTTGGTGGTGCGCGGGTGCTCCTTGCCCTTGCCCGCGTAGACCTGACAGTGCTGGTGCGCGCACAACAAGAAGGGGTCGTCGAGGTGGCGGGTGCCGACCTTGCTGACGAGCTGCCCGCGAGCGGCGACGGCCTGGGCCCGGAGCGCGTGGGTCGGCGCGCTGGCGTAGATCTCTGCGGGCACGAGCCCGGCCAAGACCTCGGTCTCGCTCACCAGGTTCACCACCGCGAGCTTGCCGTGCCGATCCACCGCGACGTAGACGGTGCCCCAGTACTGTCGGTCGCTGCGACGGCCCTTGCCCATGGTGGTGCCGGACAGCACGTCGTGGACGGTGATGGGGCCGCCGTCGCGCGGGGCCAGCCACAGCACGCCGTCGGCGTGGACCTTGGTGCCGTGCTCGATGTCCTCGGCCAAGATGCGGCCGTGGCTGCGCTTGCCCACGAGCGGGTGCAGCTTGCCGACGGCGCCGTGCTCCTGCTTGAGCGCCGACGCGTGCTCGCGCGCCACCGACTCGCTGTCGAACTTGCCCGAGGTGAGCAGCACGCGTCGGGTATCGAGCACGCGACCCTCGACGCCGAAGACCGTGCCCAGCTCGTGCTCGGTGAGGTCGATGCCGCGGCTTCTCCAGCGCGTGCTGGCCTGGTCGAGCGCACGCCCGGCCGCGCCGGGGACCGCCTGCACCACCACCGTGTAGCGCTGCTTGGCCGCGTGCCCTTCGGTGAGCCGCAGGGTGACGCTGTTGCCCGCTTCGATCCGCGTGCCGCCGTCGCCCGAGGGAAGGATGTCGAGGCCCCCGGGCGCGCTCAGTCGCACCTCGCGTTGGCCCTGCATCAGCCCCACCGTGATCTGCGGCTCGCCGCGACGGTTGAAGTGGAACTGGTTGCTGTACAGCAGATCGATCCGCGCCGACAGGCTCAGGTCGGAGGCCCCGGCCCAGCGGGGCGCCCACAGGTGTGTGGCGTTCACGGTGAGCCCGGCACCCAAGCCCTGCAGGAGGCGGCGTCGTGAGCAGCGAGCGGGCGGAATCCGGGCCATGACGCCACATAGGCGCACCTCGTGGACAATCCCAAGTTTTTGGCGGATCGACGTTCCGAACCACGCCGCTGCGGCTCAGCGCTCGGACCGAGGCGCCGGCCACTGCGGCCCACGCAGCGCGAGCCGGGGCCGGTTGCGGGTGATGTACTGGAGGTTCTGCAGGTTGATCACGAAGTGGGCCGCTACCGCGGCGCCGAGGTTGCCCGTGGCCAGCGTCATCGCGCCGAAGCCCGCGCCCATCACCAGGGCGCTGACCGTCCAGGGCCACAGCGAGAGGCGAGGGGGGATGTGCAGCAGCGCGAACACGAGGCTGCTGACCCACAGGCCCCAGGCGTCGAGCATGGCCCCGCGAAACAGCAGCTCCTCGGCCAGCGCCGAGGTGGCGGCGAGCAGGAACAGCTCGCCCGAGCTGGGGCGCCCGAAGATGGAGGAGAACTCGCGGTGCAGCTCGCCCAGCCAGACCATCCGACCCTGCAGGGCGCGGAAGATCTGCACTGTGATGAGGCCCACGACCACGCCCACCAGCGGGGTCCAGGCGAGGGTCGGGAGATCTTGGCCGTGGTCGAGCCGCCAGATGTCGTTCGTGTCCTGGCTGATGCCGTGCCAGAAGAACGCCACCAGCAGCACACCGCCGTAGAACGTGGCCACGGTTCGGGCGCGCGCCGGGGCTGGCTTCGGCGACATGGCCTGGTGGGCCCGCACGGCGCCAGGATACCGCATGGCGTGGGGACGGCCCCGCCAAAACGAGCAAGGCCCGAATCGCGGTTGCGACTCGGGCCTTGGTGCGAAGGGAGGGACTCGAACCCTCACAGGTGTTACCCCACCAGATCCTTAGTCTGGCGCGTCTACCAGTTCCGCCACCTTCGCGTGGGGACGGGTGAGCTATCACGGCCGCCCGGTGGACACAACCCCCGGCGGCAAGAATTTGCGCGACAACCGCCGGGGTGAAGAGGGCTCGATCTACTTGTTCAGCTCGAGGGTCTCGCCGACCTGGTGGAGCTTGAGCAGGTTGACCGAGGTGCCCTTCTTGATGGGGTGGGCGTAGGTGATGACGATCCGGGCGCCCCGCTCGAGGAAGCCACGACGCACGATCGCTTGGTCGAGGTCGATGAAGATCGTGTCGTCGTCGCCCGACGTCGCGAACAGGATCGGCGTGACGCCCCAATAAAGCGCGAGCGCCTGGTAGGTCGAGGCGTTCGGCGTGAACGCGTAGATGGGCACCCGCGGTCGGTACTCGGACACGAGCCGCGAGATCCCACCCGAGCCGGTGTACGTGACGATGGCCTTGGTGCCGGTCCAGCTCCGGGCCGCGCTCACGGCCGCGCGCGCGATGGCGTTGGTGGTGTGGCCGAGCGCGAGATCGTCCTGGCCGCGGTCCCACGAGCGAGGCGCTCGCTCGGTGCTGCGGATGATCTTGTCCATGGTCTGGACGACGCGGACCGGGTGCACGCCCGTGGCCGTCTCGCCCGAGAGCATCACCGTGTCGCTGCCGTCGAGCACCGCGTTGGCGACGTCCGAGGCCTCGGCGCGAGTCGGCCGGGAGTTGCGGATCATCGAGTCGAGCATCTGCGTGGCGGTGATGACCAGCTTGCCCCGGCTATTGGCCGTCTCGATGGCGCGCTTTTGCATGAGCGGCACGAGCTCCGGGCCCATCTCCACCCCGAGGTCACCGCGGGCGACCATGATGCCCTCGGCGATCTCGACGATCGCGGCGAGGTTCTCGACGGCCTGAGGCTTCTCGATCTTCGCGACGATGGGGATCGTCCGCTCGTGCTTGCGCATTTGCTCGCGGCAGTACTCGATGTCCTCCGGTTGGCGCACAAAGGAAAGTGCGACGGCGTCGACCCCGAGCTTGAGCGCGAACGCGAGATCCGCCTCGTCCTTCTCGGTCATCGCCGGGATCTGGAGGCTCACACCGGGGAGGTTGATGCCCTTGCGTGAGCTGAGCACGCCACCTTGGTCGACCTTGGTGGTGATGACGCTGCCCTCGGTGCCCTCGACGATCAGGTCGATGAGGCCGTCGTCGAGCAGGATGTGGTCGCCGGGGCGCACGTCCTCGACCATCTGCTTGTAGTTGGTCGTGACCCGCCAGCCGTCGTCCAGGGAGGCGGCCTCGGCGTCGGGGCTGACGTCGATCTCGACGCGTTCGTCGGGCTTCAGCGGGAAGCCGTCGCCCGGGATGGTGCCCACGCGGATCTTGGGACCTTGGAGGTCGGCCAGGATCGCGACCGCGATACCTCGGCGGCTCGCCTCCTTGCGCACGGTCTTGTAGACGCGCGTGTGATCGTCGTGGCTACCGTGCGACAGGTTGAGCCGAGCGGCGTTCATGCCGGCGTCGATGAGCGCGCCGATCACCTCGGGGGTGTTGCTGGCGGGACCCAGGGTGCACAGAATCTTGCAGTGTCGCGGCAGGGGTGCGGCGCTTGCCATGACCGAAGCATGGCTTCATCTGGCGCGGCGCGGGAGCCCCCCTCGTCGCTTTGTGAAGACCTACATGCAGACCCTGGCCCGTGCGGTCCCTCGCGTGCCGGTGCGGTAACGATAGTGCAGTGTCGTTCACATCTATGTTGCCGCAGTGGACGAACGACACTCGGTAATCTTCGTTCCGTGCCAGCGCCGAGAGCGGTCATTGACAAAGGGGTGACTCCCCGCAGAAGATCGGCGACAGCCTGGGTGTGAGCAGCGGAGCTCGGATAGGGAAGGGAAGGGCTCGATGACGATAAGGGGACATAAGACAGCAATCGCAGCCGCATTTTCATTGTTGGCCGCGTGCGGACAGGTTGACGACACCAGCGGTGTGCAGCCTGATGATGATGGTGCGGCGGCCGACGACGACGGCTCCGGCTCGGAACCACAAACCACTTCTGCGGAAGGAACCGATCCGGGCGAAGGTACCGGACCGGCGACTTCCACTAGCGGCAATGCCGAGGCCGGAGGTGGCAGTACCGATGGCGCAAACGACGACAGCAACGACGACGGACCGCCGATCGTGCTCGACGTCGGGGGAATTTCCGACGCGGGCAACGGATCTTGCGTCACTCCGCCGGCCGCGAACTGCGATCACCTCGACGACGATCCGTGGCACGCGTTCGGTTTGAACTGCCCGGGCGGAGCGCAGACGGTCACCGAAGAGATCAACCTCGCCGGTCCGGCGCAGCTTCACGTGCACTCGGGGAACTTGGGCACGCACGTGCCCGCACCGTTCCCGCCGCAAGAGGGAGACAAGTTCGTCATCCTCTCGAGCGGCAATGCCAGCGAGCTGACCATCCCAGGGTTCTACGCTTCGACGGCCGTCGGTTTTGGTGGTGGGCCTCTGCCTCCGCCGCTCGACACCGCGCCCGTCTCGGCCACCGACGACTGTGCTTCGGACCCGTCGCTCATCGGCTCGGGTGACTGCTCGAACACGATCCAGGTGCAGTGGGATCAGGGCGACGGCGAAGCGCACGACTACGCGGAGATGCGCTTCACCGCCGAGGTGCCGCAGGGCACCCCGGGCTTCGCGTACAACTTCGCGATGTTCTCGACGGAGTACCCGGTCTACTACCAGTCGATGTTCAACGACATGTACATCGCCTGGCTCGAGTCGGAGATCTGGACGGGCAACGTGTCGTTCGACGACATGGGCAACCCGATCTCGCTCAACGCGGGCTTCCTCGACTACAAGGACGCGCCGAACGACTTCGACTGTCCGGCTCCCTGTGCCGCGCCCGAGCTGGCCGGTACCGCGATGGAAGGCCACGCAGGTACGCGCTGGCTGACCACCAGCGCGGGCGTCGTGCCCGGCGAGACCATGGAACTCGTGCTCGCGGTGTTCGACCTCTCGGACGGCATCCTCGACACGGTGATCATCCTGGATAACTTCCACTGGGCCTGCGTCGGCGGACCCCCGGTGACCATCCCCGGCTGATCGTCGCCACTACGAGAACAAAGAGCGGAGCGCCCACGGGCCTCCGCTCTTTTTCTTTGCCCGGGCTATGGGTCTCGGGCGAAACGCCCGGTGAGGCGGCCTACAGCTGGCTGTCGAGCATCAGCTCGAGGTCGGGCGGCAGGACCTTCTTGCCCTTCACCCGGTAGGTGGGCGTGACCTTGATCTTCAGCTTGCGCGCCGCCGCGGCCTCGGTGTCGGCCCACTCGTAAGTCTGCGGGTCCTCGAGGCAGATCATGAACGAGGGCTCGTCGAGCTTCAGCGCTCGGGCGCCGTCGAGCACGTCGAGGTCGGCACGCCCGGGGCGATTGGCGAACAGCCACGCGTCCATCTCCCAGAACTTGCCTTGCTCGTGGGCGCAGTGAGCCGCGCGCACCGAAAGGCACCCGTGGTTGCGCTCGTTGCAGCGCATGCGGGGCTGGTGGCGACGGATGACTCGCAGTCGGTCGCCATCGGTGGCGAGGCGTCGACGGGTGCGATTGGTCGCGATGGCGCAGTGGGGGCAGCCGTAGTCGACGAACTCCTCGATGGTGATCGTCGGGTTCTCGGCGCCGACCCAGTGGTGGCCCTGTTCGGTGACCCCAGTGGGGTGGGGGACGTCGCTCTGCCAGGTCAGCGGCGCCCAGTAGGGCGGGACCAGCAGCGCGGTCGCCAGCACGATGGTGGCCGGGACGGCGATGGCCGAGAAGATCGAAGAGCCGGAGATCGCCTCGCCGTGCTTGCGGTGTGAGCGGAAGGCGACGATGGCGAGCAGCACCGACAGCACGTGGACCGCCTCGCACATGAGGCAGACGCTACCGACGTGCAGCAGGCTCTCGAGCAGTAATCCGATGGAGGCCAGGGCCGAGAACGCCGCGAGCGGCCACAGCAGCTTGCTGCGCTGCCAGGCGGCGATGGTCATGGCCAGGAAGCCGGCGGCACCCCACAGCGGTAGGGGGACGCCGAGCAGCACCGACATGCGCGACAGCGCGACCGTGCTGCAATCGAAGCTCTCGTTGACTTTGCAGAAGCTGTCGACCGAGGGCATCAGGTAGGTCTTGGCGTGGATCCACTCCAAGACCCCAGAAACGACGAGGCCCGCGACTGCCAACAGTAGAGGCAGCAGCCGCGGGACCTTGTTGCTCATCAGTTCGGTTCCCTTCCGTGATTCACGAACGTGGGACCGAAGTGCTCATCAGCCGCCGACCAGGAAGGTGGCGAAGTTGAGCTGAGCGCCCACCGAAGCGGTGAACTCGGTGCCGATCTCGCCGACGATGGTGACGGCCTCTTCGAGGGCCGGCAGCACGCAGTCGATGCGACCCGGGGCGATGTCGAACTCGCCGCTGAGGCCAGCGCTGACCAGGCCCGAGAACTGGGTCTGGATGTTGGCGAACGGAGCGGGGTCGAAGACCACCTCGCCGTTGACCTCACCGTCGAGCAGAGCCTGCGCGCGGGCGAAGCCCTGGATGATGGCGACACCGCGGACGCGGAGCTCGCCGATGCGGGCCTGGAAGGCCGCCTGGGCGCTGGCGTCGAGACCGGCCTCGAACTCGTAGACGAGGTCGATGCTGGGCGGGGTGCACTCGATGTTCGCCTCGGCCTGGGCGGAGGCCTGAGCCTCGCAGTCGGCCGACGCCTCGCACTCGCACTCGGCGGAAGCGCTGGGCGGGGTGAAGCTGCCCTCGCAGGAGCCCGAGCACTCGCCCATGCAGCTGCCGGAGCACTCGACGCTGCCCTCGCAGCCGCCGGGATCGAAGTCGCCGCGGCAGGTGCCGTGGCAGGTGCCGGAGCAGGACGCTCCGCCCGAGACCTCGCAGGTGCCCTGGCACATGCCGGAGCACTCGCCCTCGCACTGGCCCTCGGCGTTGGTGAGCGAGCACTCACCGTCGCAGGCGCCGCGGCAGGTGCCTTCGCAGGACGCGGCGACGTCCAGCTCGCAGGCGCCCTCGCACATGGCGGTGCACTCGAAGCCGGCCGAGGGGGCCTGGCAAGCGATGTCACCCATGCACTCGGCCGAGCAACCGCCGCGGCAGGTGCCTTCGCACGAGACCGAGACCTCGCCGGGGTCGACCTCGACGTCGCACTCGCAGCCCGCGTTGGCCTCGCAGCTGGCCTGCGCCTCGACGGAGACGGCAACGTTGGCCGAGCAGCTGGGGGGCACGTACTCGACGGAGATTCCAGCCGAGAGGTTGGCGTCGAAGTCCGCCTGGATGGCGGCGATGACCTGGTCGACGAACGCGGCGTCGACGCTCACGTCGGCTCCGGCCTCGACCACGCCGTACACCTCGGCGAGCGCCGTGATGTTCGCGTTGAAGTCCGCGGTGATGGTGCCCGTCGCCCCTTGCAGGTCGGCGAGGGCGTTGAAAAATCCGTCGAGACGGGCGTCGCCCGAGATGGAGAGCTGGCCGCTGGAGATGCTGCCGCACGGGCCACAGATCCCGCCTCCGTCGCCACAGCCGTCAAGCGTGGTGACGCCTGCCGCAGCGCCAACGACGAGGCCGATGCTCGCGAGAGTGAAGCCCTGTTTCCGAATAGCCTTCATGATGTCCGATTCTCCTGAGTGATCAGCGAGTGAGTGTGCCGAGAGTTCTCGTTGTTGAAGCTCGGCGCGCTGCCGTTAGCGTGTTCGAGTCGGGGGGGTTGTTTTCGTCGACTCGTTGGAGGCGCCGCGGATGGTCCCATACCCCCGTCCGGCCTCGCAACGCCCCTTCTGCAAGGGGCGTGTCATCGTGGCATTTCACGAACGACCGCGGGTTGGACCGATGCCGGGCGAGAATCTTCAAAGTGCAGCCAGTTAACGATTTCGCGGCCCGAATTCGGCCTTTGCATCATCCTGCCCACGGCAAAAAAGTCGCGATGCTCCGCACGTTTTGCCCGATGAGGCCTCGAGTGGCTGCGGCGCGGCGTTTTGCCTCTGCGGTCGGCTTCGCCCCAACCGATTCCTCCCATTCATCACGCCGCCACAACGAACGATCGATGACGCGCCGAGGCCCGATAGAGGAAAGAGGTTCCGCCCTGGGCCGGAACGTCGTCATGAAGGATGGCGTTGCGATCCCCCCGGTCGATCGATCACCACGGGGCAGTGATCGCTGATGCCCTGGAGGTCGGGGTCGGGGTGATGCTCGGAGGCGTGCACGGGATCACATGCGTGTCGTGCACAGTGAGCGCCGGACCACGCGACGCGCTGGTCGGGATCGGGAGGCGACGTGATCGGACTCCAGGCGAGATCGAGTCGGGAAGGCTCCCACCACGAGTCCCGCCGAGATCCTTCCCAATAGGCGGTACAGCCGCCGTTGGACGCCCAAACGCCGAGGCCGACGGAGGCGAGGACGCGCTCGAGCTGGCGTAGCTCGGCGGTGGCGGGGGTGGAGGTTCCGCCCGCGACGTTGAAGTCACCGACGAGCAGGACGTCGTGCATGCGGTGGCTCGGGGCAAGGGATTCACCGAGGATTCGTGTGAGCACGGCCCATTGCTGCCGACGCATGGGCAGACCATCACGGGTGGCCTTGAGGTGCACGTTGACGAGTCGGAATGCAGATCCGGCATTCCGGCCGAGCGGCTGTACCCACGCCGACAACCCGGGGCGAACCTTGCCGCCCATGCTGAGCTGTCGATGTTCGACGATGTCGTGCAGATCGACGCGGGTGGGATCCCACCCGAACACCAAACGCTGATCGTGACGGCCTCCGGTCTCCGAGGTGTGCCAGCGCCACTGGGGACGCAGGGCGAACAGAGCCTCGGGATCGCGCACCTCTTGGGCCGCGAGCACGGCGGGGGCGAGCTCGTCGAGGTGCTCGCGAAGGCGATCGAGGTCGTGCGTGCCCGGGAAGTTGCGCAGGTTCCAGGAAACGACCCGTAGGTGGTCGTGGCCTGCCGCGGGCACGGTGCGGCCCTGGTGCTCGAGCGCGGCGTGGCGGAGAGCGGGATAGCTACAGACCAACGCCGCGACGGCGAGGGGCAGACGCCAACGGGACCACGCGCGCATCGGGGCGGTTGTCGACCATCGGGCGCGGCCCGTTGCGCCGTTCGAAACAAAAGAAGGCGGGCGAGTCGAAGACTCTCCCACCTTCCATTCGATGGATGTCGCGCGAAGGCCTAGCGGTCTTGAAGCCGCTTACGCTCGCGACGCTTGCGGCGACGCTCGGCCTCGCGGAGCTTTCTCTTGCTCTTCACGCTCGGCTTCTCGTGATGGCGACGACGCTTGATCTCTCGGAGCACGCCCTCGCTGGCGAGGAGGCGGCGAAGCTTGCGGATGGCTCGCTCGACGCCGCGGTCATCGACCCGAACTTCGAGGGGGCGACCCTGCACGGGCTCGTACTGGACGACTTGCTCGGCCGCGTTGACGGTGGGCTCGGGAGTGGCTTGTTCAGGCGTCGACATCGAAGGGCTAGGACGTATAGAAGTCGCGGCGCGGGCGGTCAAGCCCCGAGATGCAGGGGATTGGATCCGCGGGCTCACAGGCGCGCTGCGTGATGTGCGCGGTGTCTGCCGTGTGGGCAGAGGCCGCCCGAGGGCCGGCAAATCGCCGGATCCGCGCTCGCACTGGGGAACAGGTCACGGGCGGCGACCGCCCGCGGCCGCGAGCCGACCGCCATCGACGGCGAGGATCTGCCCGGTGACGTGGCGGCTGCCCGCAAAGAACACCACCGCCGCGGCGACATCGGCCGGCGTGCCGATGCGGCCGAGGGGGATCTCGTCGATGATCGCGCGCTGGCGGTCGGGGGTGTCGAGCTCGGCCGGCCAATCGACGGTCCCGGGCGCGACGCCGTTGACCCGCAGGGGCGCCAGCTCCACCGCGAGCCCGCGCGTGGCGGCGAGCAGCCCGGCCTTGGCGGTGCAGTGGTCGAGGTATTCGGGCCAGGGGTGTACCCCGGCCACGTCGAGGATGTTGATGATCGCGCCGCCCCGGGCCTGCAGGGCGGGGGCGCACGCGCGGGCCAGCGACAAGGGCGCGATCAGGTTGAGCTCGAGGACCCGGCGGAGATCGCCATCGCCGCGCTCGAGGAACGGACCGCGCTCGAACCCGGCGGCATTGTTGACCAGCAGATCGAGCCGCCCTCCGGCCGGGCCCTGCGGATCGGTCACCGTGCGCGCGAGTGACCGCCGCTGCGCTTCGTCCATGAGATCTGCCGCGACGGGCCCCAGGGGCGGCGGCGTCGAGGCCTCGGACAAGCTGGCATGCCGCTGGGTGGCCGCCTCGCCCGAGCGATGGTGGTGCATCCACACGCGGTAGCCGGCCTCGGCGAGGGCGGTGGTGATGGCTGCGCCGACGCGGATTGCCGATCCCGTGACCAGCGCGACGGGGGCGTCGGCGTACCGATCGAAATCGGTCATGGGGGCATGGTAGCCGACCCGCGCGACGGGCTCGAATTGACAGGCATGCCGGCAGCGGGCAGCGTTGCCGTCAGGGTCACGCCGTGGCGGATCGTTATCTGACGCTCAAGGACATGACGAGTGGAGGCCGTTGTACGCCTCGCACCGTCCGGTACTACGAGCGCCAGGGGTTGTTGCGCGCCACCCGGAGCGCGGGGGGGCATCGGCTCTTCGCCGCCATCGAGCTCGAGCGCCTCAACTTCGTCATCGCGTTGCGAGAGGCGGGGTGGGCCCTCGAGGAGATCGTCGAGGTCCTCGGGGCCCGGGATACCGCGCCCACCGATCGCGAGGCGGCCAAGCGTCTCGATGGTCTGCTGGCCACGCATCTCGAGCGGCTCGACCGGAAGCTCGAGATCCTCAACCGGCTGCGTGAAGAGCTGCGCAGCACTCAGCAGGCCCTGCGCGTGTGCCTCGAGTGCACGGGGGAGCACGACGAGGTCTCGTGCGAGTCGTGTCATCGACTCCCCGAGCTCGTAAAGCTTCCCCGGGGGTTCCGGCTCACGTGGCGCGGACGAGAGGACGGCGACCCGCCCTTCGACGAGCCGGCCTCGCCCGCGGGCGCGGAGTAAGGTATCCCGCGAGGGTGAGCGAGCCCGCGGACGATCCCACCGTGCAGGCCTTGGTGCCGGCCGTCGATCAGTTCTTGCGCGCGTGCGGCCAGGACCTGGAGCACAAGGACTTCAGCGACACCCCGGCGCGCGTGGCCAAGCTGTGGCGCGAGAAGTTCCTGTCGGGCGAGACCATGGACCCGGCGCAGATCCTCGGCGACCCGGTCGAAGGCGAGGCGCCGACCGAGCTGGTCATCATTCGCGACCTGCCCTACCACGGCATGTGCCCGCATCACCTGCTGCCCTACGTGGGGCGGGCCACGGTGGCCTACCTGCCGGGGGAGCAGCTCGTGGGCTTCGGCCGGCTCGGCGATCTGGTCAACTGCTTCACCCGGCGGCTCACGCTGCAAGAGCGAGCCTGCAACGAGATCGTCGACGCCCTCATGAGGCACCTCGACGCTCGCGGGGCGGGCTGCGTGATGGTGGGCGAGCACATGTGCCTGAAGATCCCGGACAACCGTCATCGGGCCGAGGTCGTCACCGCGTCCTTTCGCGGCGAGCTGCAGCGTCGCACCGAGCTCCAAGATCGGCTGTGGTCATGAGCGCTCGCGGCCTTCGTCTGTACGTGTTGCGGCACGGCGAGCCCGATCGTCGCGACATCTTCTACGGCTTCCACGACGTCGGGCTCTCCGAGCGAGGGCTCGCGCAGGCGCAAGGCCAGGCCGAGTGCCTGGGCTCGATTCCCTTCACCGCCATCTACTCCAGCGACCTTCAGCGGGCGCGCCGAGGGGCCGAGCTCATCGCCGAGCGACGCGACCTCGACGTCCGCATCGAGACCGAGCTGCGTGAGATGAGCCTCGGCGAGCTCGAGGGCGTGCCGCATCAAGAAGCCAAGGAGCGCTATCCCGAATGGGCCGGGCGTTCGTACTTCGACATGCTCGACGCGCGGATGCCCGGGGGCGGCGAGAGCGTGCGTGACCTTTCGGTGCGCGTGCTCGCGTGCCTCGAACGCATTGCGGCAGAACACGCCGATGTCCCCGACCAAGGGCGTTGGCCTACCGTGCTGGTCTATGCACACAACACCGTGGCCCGCGTGTTGTTGGCCCAGGCGGCAGGCGTCGGAGTGTCCGGATATCCACGTTTCCTGCAGCGCTACGGTGCGATCAACCGCATCGAGGTGCCCGTGGTCGAACCCGGCGATTCCGACGACGGCGCCGGCTGCATCCAGTGGGACAGAGCCACGATTGCGTATTGCAACCGCGATCCGCTGGCCTAGGGTGGTGGGTGGCGCTACGCTCGATGGACACCTGAAGAAGTCGTGCCCCCCACTGCGCGGATTCGAGGTTCTCGAGTACGTGTCAGCGCACATTGGGTGACGTCGTCGCGCTTTTCGGCCGTGGTCTGGGTCGGTCCGTGGCTCGGCGAGAAGTCGCGTGTGGGGTGAAACCGTCGAGATCGGGGACCTATCGGCCTCTGGCTCGCCTGACTACCTCGGACCCGCTACAGTGAACCGTAACGATCCTCTCGCCATGTTGGACGATGCTCGAAAACCCGCTGCGGAGGTACTGGCTGCACTGCCCGTATTCCCACTTCCCAATGCGGTGCTGTTGCCGGGCATGGTGTTGCCGTTGAACGTCTTCGAGGGGCGGTATCTCGAGCTGGTCGATCACGTGCGGGCCGGCGGCGGTCACCTCGGCATCCCGCTGCTGCGTCCGGGGTTCGAGGCCGAGTACGAGGGGCGCCCCGCCATCGAGTCCGTGTTCGGGCTGGGGCGGCTCGCGTCGCACCAGCGCTTGCCCGACGGCCGCCGTTTCATTCGTGTCGAGGGGCTCGGCCGCGTGCGAACCCTGCAGGAGCTCCCGCCGCGAGCGACCTTTCGCGAGCTTTCGGTCGAGGTCCTGCCCGAGCCGGAGCCCCGCGACGTGCACCAGCTGTCGGTCCTCGAGGCCCAGCTCGAGCGCATCTCGGGCACGCTCGGCCCCGACGACGCCCACATGGTCGAGTCCGTCCTGCGCATCACCGACGTCGGCCTCAAGCTCTACGCGATCACGGCCATCATGCCGACGCTCGGGTTTTTGGCGCACGGCAATCGCATCAGCAACGGTCGCCCCGCGCTGCTCGAGTTTCAGCAGCAGTGCTTGGCCGCCGACGATGGCGACGGTCAGGTCGAGGTGCTGATCGAGTGCGCCGCGGGCATCTGCGACGAGATGGCCGACAGCGGGCGCTGGCCCAAGCGCATGCTGAACTAGAGCTCCGGCCGACGGTGTCGCGAAGGTGCGGCTAGTCGACGGTACGCAGCAGGCTGCTGCGCTTGGGGCCGGTGGCGCTGCGCTTGCTCGTGCCCAGGGCGGCCGCGGCCGCGAGGTCGAAGAACGCCTGCGCGTGCGGGGAGTCGGGGTTGCTCTCGACGACGGGGACGCCGGCTTCACCACCGAACGCAATGGCCGGCTCGATGGGGATCTGGGCGAGCAGCTCGGTGTCGATTTCCTTGGCCAAGCGTTCGCCTCCGCCCGCGCCGAAGATCTCGTCGTGGTGACCACACGCCGGGCAGCGGTAGTAGCTCATGTTTTCCGTCACGCCGAGCACGGGCACCTCGAGCTTGCCGAACATGTTCACCGCCTTGCGCACGTCGATGAGCGCGACCTCTTGCGGGGTGGTGACGATGACGGATCCGTTGATGGGGATGAGCTGCGCCAGCGACAGCTGGGCGTCACCGGTGCCGGGCGGTAGATCGACGATGAGGTAGTCGAGCTCGCCCCACTGCACGTCCTCGAGGAACTGGGTGAGCAGCTTGTGGATCATGGGCCCGCGCCAGATGACGGCGGACCCGGGCTCCACGAAGTAGTCGACGCTCATGACGGCCAGGCCGCGGTACAGCGCGGGGGCGATGCCCTTGCCCTCGGGCGCGGTGCCGGCCTCGCGATCGGCCTTGCCGAGCATCTTGGGCACGCTGGGGCCGTAGATGTCGGCGTCGAGGATGCCGACCGAAGCCCCGAGCTTCTGTAGGGCCAGCGCGACGTTGACGCTGACCGTGCTCTTGCCCACGCCGCCCTTGCCGGCCGCGATGGCGATGACGTTCTTGACGGTGGGGAGCCGGTTGAGGTCCTGGCGTGCGGGCTTTTTGGGCACGGCCAGGCCCCAGTCGAACTCGACGCCGGGCAGCGACAGCGACTCGAGCGCTTGCCGCACGTCCTTCTCCAGCGTGTCGCGCAGCGGATAGCCCGGAGAGATGAGGTTGATGCTCAGCGTGGCCGCGCCGTCGTCGGCGACGCTCACCGAAGTGAGCTGACCGGAGGCCACGATGCCGTGACCGGTGGCAGGGTCCTTGACCGAACCCAGTGCGCTACGGATGGTTGCTTCGGTCGTGGACATGAGCGCTGGCGCATGTAGCACTGGCCGCGACGACAAGCTACCCTTCCGTCACCCTTTGCCGCCCTTCGCGCAGGTCCAATGTGGCGCGTGCCGTTCGCGTGCCACCCAGCCTGTCGCCGAGCGCGGACCCAGTACCAGGATCATGGCCGTTCTCGACATCGTCACCTATCCCGATCCCCGCCTTCGCGAGGCCACCTTTGATGTGAAAGAGGTCGACGACAGCGTGCGCGCGCTGGTGAAGGACATGACCGACACGATGTACGCGCACAACGGCGCAGGCATCGCGGCGATTCAGGTCGGCCGCTTCGAGCGGATTTTCCTCATCGATGGCCGCGTGGCCACCGGGCAAGAGGACGCCGACCCGGTGGTGTTCATCAACCCGCAAGTGGTGGAGTCCGGCAAGGGCGAGATCGTCGAAGAAGAAGGCTGCCTCAGCTTCCCTGGTGTGTTCGTCTCCGTGAAGCGTCCGCGCTGGGCCAAGGTCCGCGCGATGAACATGGACGGCGACACCTTCGAGTGCGAGGGCGAGGGCCTGCTCGGCCGGGCGCTCCAGCACGAGCGTGATCATCTCAATGGCAAGCTCATGTACGACCTCGTCGGCATGGTCAAAAAAGAGATGATCAAGCGCAAGATGAAGCGCTACCACAACGACCAGGGCCGCGAAGCGGCCAGCCAGTAACGGGTAGTCCGTGCCGGATGACTGCTCGTAGGCCCGTGCCGAGAGCCCGTCGTTCGCGAACCCCGAGGCGCAGGCGTGGCGTCGTGCGAGCGCCCATGACTCGGCTCGGGCTCGTGGTCGCGATGGTGTCGTTCGTGATCGTCGGCGCGTGGTCGCGGCTCGTGCACGCGCACGAGCTGGGGATCGCGGTCCTGTCGACGACCGTGCCGTCCCGGTTCTGTCCCGGCGAGCGACGAGGCGTGCCCCTCACGGTGCGCAACGTCGGGCAAGAGGCCTGGGACCCGGCCAAGGGCGATCGCCTCGCGTACCACTGGCTCGACCCGTCCGGGGAGATGGTGGAGCGCGATGGTCATCGGACGCTGCTGCCTGGTCCCATCGAGCCCGCCGCTGCGTTCGAGACCCTGGCGCATGTCGAGGCGCCCGCCGAGCCCGGGCGCTACCGGCTGCAGTGGGCGCTGGTGCGCGAGCAGGTGGACTGGGTGCACACGGGCGATCCGGGGGTGGAGACCGAGGTCGGCGGCTCCGGGCCCCCGCTGTCGTGGCGCATGGTCGCAGGCGGGCAGCCCGAGCCCATGCGCGTGGGCGAGACGGGCACGGCCTCCCTGACCGTGCGTAACGACGGGTGTTCGTCGTGGGCGGCCGAGCAGGGCGACCACATGGCCTACCACTGGTACGACGCCGACGGGCGGGTGGTGGAGCCCGAGGGGCTACGCAGTCCCATGCCCGCGCTCGGACCCGGCGAAGAGGCCACCTTCGACGCGAAGGTGCTGCCGCCCTTGGAGCCCGGGGACTACGTTTTGCAGTGGCACCCGGTGCGGGAAGGCCAGGCGTGGTTTCCCGAGCAGGAGGCCATGGCCGCGGTCTCGGTCGGCGACTCGGCCTGGGCGTGGTCGATGCACATGCTCGAGCCCTTCGACTCGATCGCGGCCGGGGAGGTCGCCGACTTCGAGGTTTGGCTCCGCCACGACGGGCTCGACGACTGGTCGACCGCTCAGGGGGATGCGTTCTCGTACCGCTGGCTCGACGCCGACGGGGCGGTCGTGGCCGAAGGGGCGCGGGTCTCGTTGCCGTCGCCGTGGCTGCCCGGGGATGCGGCGCTCGTCACCGCCAAGGTCGTCGCGCCCGCGAAGCCGGGCCAGTACACGCTCGCGTGGGAGCCCGTGCGGGAAAACGTGCGGTGGTTCGGCGCGGCCTCGACGATCGGCGATCGACTCGCGGTGGAGGTCACCACGCCTCGCCTGGGCTGGGCCGTGGAGCAGATCGAGGTCCCCAGCCGGGCCTGGGTCGCGCGACAGGACACGGTACCCGTGGTGCTGCGCAACACCGGGGCCGAGGCCTGGGATCCCGCGCGCGGCGATGGGCTCTCGTATCGCTGGTACGACGCCGACGGAGAGACGCTCCTGAGCGATGGCATGCGAACCGTCTTGCCCGGCGTGGTGGAGCCGGGGGAGACCGTCGCGCTCGATGCCCGGGTCCGCGGCCCCCTCGAGCCGGGGCAGTTCGTGCTGGGCCTGGAGATGGTGCGCGAGCACGTCCGCTGGTACGGGGCACCCACCGCGGGGCAGGGTCGGATGGAGGTCCGGGTCGAGCGATGGTCGAGCTACCTGGTGACGCTGCTCGGCGCAGCGGGCATCGTCTTGGTGGTGGCCTTGCGTCGCCGCCCCGCGCCTGGCCCCGCGTGGTGGGTCGCGTGGCGAGTCGGTCCCGCGCTGTGGTGCGGGCTGGCCATGGCGGTGGTGGTGCACTGCTTCGTCGACCTCAGCGGCGCGGAGCCCTGGGAGGGTCGGCAGTGGGTGGTGATCGGCCCCGGCTTCGGCCTGGCCCTGGCGGTGCTGCCCTGGTCGCCGCGCATCCAGGCGTGGGCGGGCGCGGTGGTGCTGGGGCTGTGCACCTTCATCGCCCTGGCCGATCTGGCGTACCTGCACTTTTTCGGCAGCATCGTGCCGATCTCGGCGGTCTGGGCGGTGCACCACCTGTCGGACGCCGAGGCCACCGTGTCCTCGCTGCTGCAGCCCTCCCACGGGTGGCTGGTGACCGTGCCCATCCTGGCGATCGGGCTGGCCATCGCTTGGCCGGGGCGCCTCACCGACGCCCGCCCGCCCGCTCGCCGTCGCCGAATCTTGGTGGCGATCGGGCTCGGCGTGCTGCTGGGGGCCATGCCCATGGTGCGCACCTTTCAGAAGGTGTTCTCCACCAGCCTGGGTCGCCGCGTCTTCAACGAGGAGGACAACGTGGGTCGCCTGGGCGTGGTGGGGGCCCACCTGTTCCAGGTGATTCGAGAGCTTCGCGACCTGCTGGGCCCCGACGAGCTGACCGGCGAGCGGGCGGAGGTCATGGCCCGCGAGCTCGCCGAGCGTCGCGAGGCCCGGGCGCAGGCCAAGCCCCAGACCCCGGGCTTCGGGGCGGCCGAGGGCTACGACGTGGTGCTGATCCAGGTCGAAGCGCTCCAGCAGTGGGTCATCGGCGCGAGCGTGCAAGGCCAGGAAGTCACGCCCTTCCTCAATGCGGCCACCCACAATGCGCTCTACTTCGACCAGGTCTTCGATCAGACCGCGCAGGGGCGGACCTCCGACGCCGAGTACCTGGTGCTCGGAGCCGGCCACCCCCCGGCTCGGGGCGCGCTGGCGTTTCAGTACCAGGACAACGACTTCTATACGGTCGCCCACGTCCTCGCCGACCGCGGCTACACCACGTTCTCGGCCCATCCCTACAAGCGCGGCTTCTGGAACCGAGCGCGGATCCACCCCCGCTATGGCTTCGGAAGCTCGCGCTTTCGTCGAGAGTTCGGCCCGGGCCCGATGGTGGGGTGGGGGCTGAGCGATGAGGCGTTCTTGGAGCGAATGACGCCCGACATCGTCGGCGCGCCACGGCCCTCGCTCACCTTCATGATCACGCTCAGCCTGCATCATCCCTACGATTCGTTCCCGTCCGCGTTCAAGCGCTTGGATCTGGGCGGGCTCGAGGGGCACTGGGTGGGCAACTACCTCCATGCCATGCATCACTTCGACGTGGCGTTCGAGACCTTGATGACCACGCTCGAAGAAGAAGGTCGGCTCGAGCACACGCTGGTGGTCCTGTATGGCGATCACGTCACCGGGATGGAAGAGCCGCCCGAGGTGCTGGCGTTCGCGGGACGTGAGACCTGGGACCCGGGGGCCCACGTTGCGTTGCATCGGGTGCCCGTGTTCTTCTGGGTCGGCGACTCACCGCCCGAAGAGCTTCGTGGTCAACGCAACCGCGTCGGGGGGCACGTCGACATCGGACCGACGACGCTGCACCTGCTGGGCATCGACGATCCTCGACCGGCCGCATTGGGGCGACCTTTGCTCGAGCCGGGGCCGGGCTTCGCCGTGCTGTCCTCGGGTGGGGCCGTCGATGCCGAGCTCGCGCTGGCCATGGCGGGCGAGGGCATCCCTCGCGAGGGCACGTGCTTCGAGCGGCACGGAGGCCGGAGTGTCGCGCTCGAACGCTGCGCGTCGCTCGCCGCGCGGGCCGAAGTCGAGCTCGAAATCGCCCGGGAACTACTCACGCACGACGTGCACCGCGCGCCGCCCGAGTGACGGTTTCGCGCCGTTTTTGATCTGCGCGCCCGATCCATGGCGAGATCTGCCGGGCGACTCCCCGGTTCGCGGGAGAACGGTACTCGAAAGCACAAAAGCGGCGCCGATTCTGGCCTGAGATGGGCGGAATCGAGCATTGATGGCTAGTGGTTATGCTACCAGTGGCTACAAGTATAGCCATATAGGTTTTGGGCATACAATGTAGGCATGTGTAGACACACGTAGTTTCTCCAATGATTCCTACATGTAGGTCAATGGTGGGCCTGGCACACACATTGCGTAGGGGGGGAGCGCGAGGCCAGTGGCCACCCGCAACCGCAACCGTCACCCACGACGCCCGTCCTAACCGCCCAAGAGCTTCTCGAGGAATCAAGATGATGAAAGCCAACAAGATCGCCTGGCTGACCGCTTTGACCATTCTGGCTGGCTGCGCCGATGCAGGGACGGACAACGAGCCCGGCGACGAGCTGAGCCCGGACTTCCGTGACGGCTCGTACCACTACGTGTTCGGGTACGACCCCGAGACCGGCGAGCAGATTCGCGGCGGCGCGCACATGGTCCTGACCTTCGACGAAGAGGGCAAGACCGAGGCCATCGACTCCGCCAACCGCACCTCGCGATTCCACCCCTCGCTGACCACGGGCAGCGAGTACGCCCGCTTCGACGCGAGCCTCACCGAGGGCGAGACCGACTGGGACGTGTTCGCCTCCACCTGGTGGCCGCAGTCCAAGAACGGCACCGCTTGGCGCTGGCAGCCCGGCGCCAACCAGGACTACGCCGACCTCAGCGACGTCGACACCCTCTCCCCCATGGAGAAGTACGACCTGCTGTTCTACCCGGGCCAGGGCGATACGGTCCCCGCGACCGAGAACTGCACCTACGCCGACTACGCCGAGGACCGCGACAACTGCGAGAAGACCTCGCACCCCGAGCTGACCGTGGCCGGCCCCGCTACCAAGTGGGAGATCGAGAACCAGGGCCAGTACCAGTGGGTGCAGCCCGAGAACTGGTGGGGCCACTGCAACGGCTGGGCCTCCTACGCCACCGCCGAGCCCATGGGCTACCCGCACCGCGACGTCCGCGTGAAGCTGGTCGACGACAAGGTCACCGAGTGCGTCGAGGGTGATGACGACGCCAGCTGCGTGCTGTGGAAGATGGCCGACGTCGAGGGCCTGTTCACCGAGCTTCACTTCAGCGACCAGGCCACCTTCACCGGCCGACGCTGCCGCACCGCCGCCGACGAGATCGAGCGCGACGAGTTCGGTCGTCCCACCGACGTGTCCTGCCGCGACCTCAACCCCGGCTCCTTCCACATCGCCATCACCGGCCTGCTGGGCCGTGGCACCCGCAACCTGACCACCAACGAGGACGGCCGCCCGCCCTTCGTGGTCGACCACACCGCGGACTACGAGGTCTGGAACTTCCCCGTGACCGCGTTCACGGCGGACTACGAGACCGTCACCGCCGAGCAGGCCAACGAGCTCATCGGGGCCAACGGCTCCGACTACGTCTTCAACGACGACGCCGTGTCCTTCCAGCGGGTCGCCCTGACCTACACCATGATCTCGGACGCCGTGCCCGAGAACGAGCTGCTCAAGCGCGCCGACACCCGCAACGTCGACCCGCACCTGGTCGAGCTCAACTACGTGCTCGAGCTGGACGAGGGCGGCCGCATCATCGGCGGCGAGTGGATCAAGGATCCCGTCACCACCGGTCCCAACAACCAAGAGCTGCACCCGGACTTCGCCTGGATGGCCGTGGGCGCCATTGGCTACGGCGAGGGGTCGGATGACACCGGCGGCGACAACGACAACCCCTACATCGCGCTGTCCAAGGCTCGCGCCCTGCTCCAGTGCGCCAACGAGCCCGAGTCCTGCGCCCCCGAGGGCCGCGACGGCGAGCTCGAGCCCCTGCTCGACGTGACCGAGATGGTCGCCGAGGACGAGACCCGCACCTACGCCACCGAGGAGCTTCCCGCGGGCGAGTTCACCGTGACCCTGGCCCACACCGAGGCCAATCCCGGCGGCGACGCGGACCTCTACGTCCGGGTGGGCGAAGGCCCGACCATGGAGGAGTACGACTGCCGCCCCTGGGAGACCGGCAGCGACGAGGTGTGCGTGGTCAACCTGACCGAGGCCAGCCGCATCGACATCATGGTCCACGGCTACCCGGGCGAGGGCGACAGCCACTTCCGCCTGACCGTGACCGGTGACGTCGGCGAGCCCGAGCCCGAGGTCTGGGGCGGCCTGAACGAGAGCGGCACCGTGGTCGCGGGCGAGGAAGTTCGCTTCACCACGCCCAGCCTGCCCGTCGGGAGCTATCTGTTCGACATGAAGGGTGACGAGGACGCAGACCTCTACGTCGCGGTGGGCAGCGAGCCGACCACTTCGGTCTACGAGTGCCGCCCCTACCTCAACGGCTCCGAAGAGCAGTGCACCGTCACGCTGAGCGAGCCCGCCGAGATTCACGTCATGGTCCGCGGCTACGCCGACCGCTCCAACTGGCAGCTCACTGGCGCCGCCCAGTAGTGCCGACGGGGAAGAGGTTTCGGGGATGAAAAAACGGCGCGCCTAGGTGCGCCACGGAGGAGGAGCGGGGGCTCTTCCTCCACTCGAGGGGAGCTTGGGGAAGCTCCCCTCACTTTTTCGGTTGGTCACCAACCACGCAGAAGGGGCAGCCGCGTCGTCGCGGGCTGCCCCTTTCGTTCGTCCCACGCAAAGAGGGGAGCCGCGTCGTCGCGAGCTCCCCTCCGTCGTCGAGTCCGGGCCCAGCGTGCGCTGGGCCGAACCGGTCGTGGCTTCTAGCCGAGCGCCTTGGACACGAACGCCTTGACCTTGGCCGACGAGCCCGGGTTGCCGATCATCTTGTCGGCGACCTGGCCATCCTTGAACAGGATGAGGGTCGGCACCGAGCGCACGCCGAGCTTCGACGGCGTCTGCGGGTTGTTGTCGATGTCCATCTTCACGACCTTGAGCTTGCCCGCGAACTCGTGGGCCACGGTCTCGACGTGGGGCGCCAGGGCGCGGCACGGCCCGCACCAGGTGGCCCAGAAATCTACGAGTACGGGAACCTGCGACTGGAGTACTTCGCTGTCGAAGCCGTCGTCGGTCGTGTCCGAGATGATGTCGCTCGCCATTTCGCGAAGGGTAACGCACGGACCGAGCCCGTGCGGTGCGCAAAGGCTTGCGCTAGCGCACTTGCGACGCTAGCGCGAACCGAGCGGAAGCGGGCGTGGTTGGCCCTTTGGGCCTCAGGCGGCGCGACTGCCGAGCCAGCCCGGCCGATCTCCGAGGCTCGCCTGAGGTTTTTTGATCATGCCGATGAAGCGCTCGACGATGTCGTCGACGGTGGAGCCCTGCACACTCGGACGTTCGAGTAGGGCGTTGTGCCACGCCTGCACCTTGGGCAGGCCGTCGAAGGGGTCGAGGCTGGCTTCGATGTCGGTGGACCAGCGGGCGCGCTGCATGAAGGGCGCGACGGCCGAGTCGACGAGGGAAAACTCGGATCCGTTGAAGTAGGGCCCCTTGCCCAGCTGACCTTCGATGCGCTCGAGCTTGGCGCGCTGGTCGGCGAGGAACTTGCGGGTCTGCTCTTCGGTCTCGGCCATGCTCATGCGGTACTGATCGAAGAGCAGCGACGAGCCGAACTCGATCCACGCCCGGTTGTGGGCGCGGCGCAGCGGATCTGCGGGGTGGAGGCGAGGCCCGGGCGTGGTCTCGTCGAGGTACTCGTTGATCACCGCCGACTCGAAGAGCACCACGTCATCGTCGACCACCAGTACCGGCACCTTGCCGAAGGGGGAGATGTCGAGGAACCACTGCGGCTTGTTGGACAGGTCGATGTACTCGATGTCGTACTCGACGCCCTTTTCCAGCAAGGTGATGATGGAGCGCTGTACGAAGGGGCACAGCTTGAACGAGACCAGCTTGTAGTGCGGCATGGTGGACGGAAGCTCCTGCGGATGCAGGGCAATCGCCACGCGCGACGCCTCGGTTACATCCGGTAGCGGTGCTTGATGGACTGAGCCTTGCGCGCCTCGGAGAACCGCGTGCTGCGGACGAGATTCTCGATGCAGCTGGCGCCCTTGCGGCTGACCGAGCCCTGGGCCTTGGCCGACTGCACGCGGCCATTGGGGCTGATCTTGACGGCGACCTCGATGGACTCGCCCGGGAACAGGCCGGCCTTCTTGCCGCAGCTGCGAATCTTGGCGTCGAGCCGGGCGAGGCGGCTGCGAACCTCGCGGGTCGTGCGGCGGACGGGCAGCTCGGCGTCGGCCTGCGTCGGCTCGGCGTCCTCGGTGGGCTCGTCGGTCGCGGGGGGATCGGCGGTCGAGGAATCGGCTGCGTCCAGCGCAGCTGGGTCCGCGTCGGCTTCACCACCCTCGGGCGCGGGCTCGGCGAGCTCGGCCTTGGCTGGCTCGGCCTCGTGCGGGGTCGGTTCGGCCGGCGGGGCCTCGGGGGTCGCTTTGGCCTCGTCGTTCAGGCCCGCGATGCTGGCTCCGGCCGCCGCGGAGGGCTCGGCCTCCTCGCCTTGCAGCATCGACCACGCCCCGATGCCCAGCCCCAGCAACACCGTGGCTGCCCCGGCGAGCGCGAGCCCACGGAGCCGGCCCCCGCTCGGCGCCGACGCGGTCGCGTCGACGGCCTCGATGGCCTCGATGAAATCCTCGGCGGTGGCGAACCGCTCGTCGCGGTCTCTGGCCAGCGCCTTGAGCACGAGCGCGTCGATCTGCGGGCCGATCTCCGCCTCGGGGCAGGCCTTGCTCGGCGGCACCCGGTCGGCGTGGATGTGCTGGTAGAGGATCGCCATCGGGTTGTTGCCGCGATAGGGCACTTCCCCGGTGAGCATGCGATAGAGGATGACCCCCACCGAGTACAGGTCGGTCCGACCGTCGATGTCCTCGCCCAGGCCCTGCTCGGGCGACATGTACTCCGCCGTGCCGATGATCGCTCCCGTCTGGGTCAGCTGTTCCTCGGAGCCGTCGCCGTAGAGCTTGGCGATGCCGAAGTCGATGACCTTGACGAAGTCTTGGTTGCCGGGACGCGGGGTGATGAAGCAGTTGTGCGGCTTGATGTCGCGGTGGATGATGCCCGCTTCGTGGGCGGCCGACAGAGCGCCCAGCAGCTGGATGCAGATCGGCTTGATGCGCGACCAGGGCAGGCGTTTTTCCCGTTTGACGAGGAAGCGCAGGTCCTCGCCCTCGAGGTACTCCATCACGAAGAACGCACAGCCGTCGCTCTCGCCGTAGTCGGTGATGTCGACGATGTTCTCGTGGCGGATCCGCGACGATGCCTTGGCCTCCTGGAGGAAGCGCCCCACCGTTCGAGGGCGGCGCATCTGCTCCGGCGCCAGCACCTTGATGGCGACGTCCTTGTCGATCTTCAGGTGTTTGGCGAGGTAAACGTCGCCCATGCCCCCCTCGCCGATGAGGGAGTCGATGCGGTAGCGCCCGGCGAGAACCGTGCCCGAGGACAGGGTTGTCCGTTCGATCAACGGATCTCCGTTGGTCGCCAGGGTTTGCATCTCGTCGGGCGTGTAGGTCGTCACCAAAGAAGAAGCCGTGCCACCATGGTAGCGGTGAGCAGGTGTCGGCGCAGCAATCCGGCTTGAGCCGCCCCGGTCACCCTGCATATCATCTCGGCTCGAAATGTCGGCGGATCACGGACAGGCCCCGCAAAAAGCGATGACGCGCGCGCTGGCGACGGCGATTGCAGCGATGCTCGCAATGCCCGGCACCGTGATTGCCGCTCCGGCGAAGGGCGAAGCCGCGGAAGGCGCAGTCGGGGGGGACACGACGGCGCCGGCTCCCGTCGACATCGGTGAGCTGTGGCAGCAGGCGCAGACCCGGATGGGCACGGCGGATTACGACGAGGCGATCGTCGCGTTGACCCGCCTCTATGATGCGATCGCGCTCGATCCAGAGGCGTCGGCATTGCGCCTGCGTGTGCAATGGACCCTGCACCGAGCGCATGTCGGCGCCCACGGGGTCGATGGCGATCTCACGCATCTGTACTTCGCCCGGGATCTACTGGCGACGTACCTCGAGACCTTGCCCGAGGCCGAGGTCGAGCGACGCCAGGAGGCCACCGCGGCGCAGAAGGAAGTGCTCGCTCGCATCGAGGAGCAGGAGGCCGCCGAGGCAGCCGAGGCCGAAGCGCAGGCCGAGGCCGCGAGGTTGGCCGCCGAGCGCGAGGCCGAAGCCGCCCGACAGCGAGCCGCCGCGGCCGAGGCCGAGCGCGCCGCTCGAGAGGCGGAAGCCAAGGCCAAGGCGCCGCCCCCCGAGTCGAACCACCGCACCTTCATCATCATCGGCTCGGTGGGCGTCGGCTTGGGCGTGGCCGGCTTGGCCACCATGGGCGGAGGCCTCGGGCTCTCCGGCAACGCCATCCAGACCTTCGAGACCGAGCCCGATATGCGAGCCCAGGCGCGCGACGACGTGCAGCGCGGTAACACCATCGCGCTCGCCGGCGGTATCGCGGGTGGATTGTTGCTGGCCGGCGGTGCCGCGGTCCTGGCCTTGGGCCTCAAGCGCCGGGCCGAGTTCAAGGGCTCGCTGGCGGCCGGTCCGAGCCCGCTGGGCATCGGTTGGCGCTGGCGTTTTTAGAGGACCACCCGACATGAGCAGACCGTCCTTCGTTCGCCGTTGGTTTCGCCGCTCGTTGCGGATCGCGGGGGCCTTGTTCGGCCTGTTCCTCGTCGTGGCGCTCGTCGCCCTCGTGCAGGCCTGGGAGGCGCTCGGCAAGGCGCCCGAGGGCGAACGCCTCGACCGCATGAAGCAGTCGGCGCAGTGGAAGGACGACATCTTTCACAACCCGCAGCCGCTGTGGAACGACGCGGTCGGCTCGGTCACGGGGATGTTCAGCGCCAGCGAGTACGGCAGCCCGTCGGATCCGCTGCCGGTCGTGAAGGTCGACCCACAGGTGTTGAAGACGGCACCCGAGTCGGGCCTGCGGGTGACGTGGCTGGGGCACTCCACCTTGCTCATCGAGGTCGATGGCGTTCGGCTGCTCACCGATCCGGTCTGGGGCGAGCGGACCTCGCCGCTGTCCTGGGTCGGGCCCGAGCGCTGGTACGAGCCATTGATCGCGCTCGACGAGCTGCCGCCGATCGACGCGGTGGTGCTCTCCCACGATCACTACGACCACCTCGACTTCCCCACCATCGTGGCGATGAAGGACTGGGACACCCGCTTCGTCGCGCCGCTGGGGGTGGGGGCGCACCTGGCCTACTGGGGCGTGCCCGAGGATCGGATCGTCGAGGTCGACTGGTGGGACACGGTGAAGCTGGGCGAGGACGAAGCGTTCGAGCTGCACTGCGTGCCCGCCCGTCATGCCTCCGGGCGGCAGGTCTTCGACCAAAACCGCACCCTGTGGTCGGGCTACGCGATGATCGGTGCGGAGCATCGGGTCTACTTCTCCGGCGACACGGGGTTGTTCCCCGGCATGACCGAGATCGGCGAACGCTTCGGGCCCTTCGATCTCACGATGATCGAGGCGGGGGCATACGGCCAGGAGTGGCCGGATTGGCACATCGGCCCCGAGCAGGCGGTGCGCGCCCACGGCATGGTGAAGGGCAAGGTCTACCTGCCGATCCACTGGGGGTTGTTCAACCTCGCGTTCCATGGCTGGACCGAACCCATCGAGCGCTCGGTGGTGGCGGCGAAGGAAGCGGGGATCGCCATGGTGGTGCCCAAGCCGGGGCAGAGCATCGAGCCCACGGTCGAGGTCGAGGCCATCGAGCCCTGGTGGCCGCAGGTCCCGTGGCGTACGGCGGCCGAGTACCCCATCGTCTCGACGAAGGTCGACTAGAACTGGTTTGTCTCAGTCCTCGGCGGGGAGGGGGCGCAGGCGAGCCCGACCCGCGCGTCGCTTGAGGCGGTACTCGAGCGACTGCGCTTCGCCGCGGGTCTCGAAGGGGCCGTGGGTGATGCCGACCGTCCAGGGGCGCCCGGCTCGGGTCGACTTGGCGCCGCCCGGTTGCTCCCCGTTGTGCTGCTCGAGCCGGCGATCGAGGTCGTTGGTGATGCCTACGTAGGTCCGCCGACCATTGCTGGATACCAGCACGTACACCGTCCACTCGGACACCCCCGCAGCGTCGCCGATGGGTCGCGCCGTGTCCAGGGCGCTGCGGTCCACGCCGACGCCCGAGCGGGGAAACCATGAACGTCGCGCGGAACGAAGGTCCGCGCGAGCCCAACGGGCATCCATCTCCCGTGTTGACCCCGCCCGAATCCGCGTGCGATCGATGATGGGTGACCGTGAAATCCCGCCCCGATCGTAGCCCCCTCGTCGTCCCTCGCCGCGGCTTCCTGGTCGCCGCGGGTGCGCTCGCAGGGGTCACCGTGCTCCCGCGCTGGGCGGTGGCCGGGACCCACTACGCGTTCGTGAAGATCGAGGCCAACGGCACCGTCGTCACGGGGAACACGGACATCACCAACATCGGCGGCGAGGAACTGCCCCGCGCGGAGTGGATTCAGTGCAAGCGGGTCAGCTACGGGCTCAAGCGCGACATCGGCACGGGCGCTCGCGTCAGCGGTCACACGCACTACGACCGCATCGAGTTCGATGCCAAGGGCGGCCCCGGCTACAAGGGGCTCACTTCGGCGCTGAAGCGCGATCCCAAGCACAAGTCCTATACCCACATCGGCTTGTATTGCCCCCGGAGCACGTCGGCCCCCTTGCTCGCCCAGGCCCTCGAGCGCGGCCACACCGTCAACCTGGAGATGCGGTTCTTCCACTCGGGCAGTGCCAAGGGCGACGAGGCCACCAAGTACATGGAGATCGTGTGCACCGATGGCCGTCTCGCCGGCGTCAAGGTCATCAACCAGACCCGGCCCGAGGCCAAAGGGACGACGGACGTGGAGGGGGAGGCCAACATGATGATCCACTACGCCTTCCATCAGATGCAGATCGACCACGTGGGCGATGACGGTGCGACCTCGGCCCACTTCGAGTGGACGGGCATGAGCAAGGCCGACTAGCCATCGCGCACCGGGAGGTCTCGCGACTCATCGAGGCAGCGTCACTCGGATGGTGTCGGTGCGGATCGTCCCGCCCCAATCATCCTTCGTCAGCCTCCAGCGGTCGCGTTTCCGTTGCGTGTCGTTGTGACGATCCTGCACCGCCGGGTCCTGAGATAGCTCGAAGCCGAGAGTGACGACCTCCCCGGGGCTGGCGGGCACGCCGTACTCGGTGTGCTGTGCGGCTTCACCCGTCTCGGGATCGACGCCGACGTTCTCGGCGGGGTTGCGGACGAGCAAGGCCTTGCGCCCCTCGTCGTAGGCGAGGCGGAGCTCGAACCTCAACGTGTCACCCGCGTGCATGCGCAGGAGCTTCCCTTGCGTCGCCGCTCTGATGTTGCCGGCCCCCGGGAAATCGTAGTGCTGCAGCGGGGCCCAGGTGCCATCGGGCCTCGCGAAGTGAAGCGTGCTGCCATCGACGAAGCGGGTGCTGTGTGTGTTCGTGACGGGGGCTCGATAGCGGCCTGGCAGTGATTCCTGGATGGACGACAGCCGGACCATCCGAAGGCTCTCGTTGCGGATGGTCACGATGGCCGTGAACTCTTTGCCATCGCTACCGGCCTGCGGCCCATCCTCGATGGACAACGAGACCGCCAGCGTCTCCGTTGGCGCTTCGGCGACGCCATCGAGGACGCCGGGATGAAATCCCTCGATCTCGAGGCCCGGGCGAGCCGCCAGGAGGTCGCGAAGAGCCTTTTGTTGTTCGCGGTCGATCCGTGTGGAGTCGATGCCGAACGAACCGAGCACGCTCAACCGCTCGAGGTTGGGCAGCTCCGCGAGGCGGGACAGCGCGCCGAGGGGGAGCTGGTCGTTGTCGCGAAGGTCGAGCGTTCGCAGCCGTTTCATCGCGAGGACGTGGTCGAAGCCGGCCTCGTCGAGCCCGTAGTTCGCGAGGTGGAGGTGTTCCAGGTGCTCGAGCTTCGCGACGGTGCTCAGCTCGGTACCCCCGGTGACCTCGGCGTGGGTGAAGCGATGGTCTGCGAGGTTGAGGGCTCGCAGACTGGACAGCGCCGCCAAGTTGGAGAGCGCCGCGTCTTCGTAGGGCAAGCCCGCGAGGTCCAGTGCCGCGAGGCGATTGAGTTCGGTCGGGCCCCAGTGGCAGTGGTCTTGGCTGGACTGGTGATCGGAGGCGATATAGCCGTCGAAGTAGGGGAGGAACCCGCCCCGTGGTGAGTCGGGCTGGCACAGGGTCGACAACCAGCGCGCCGTGGGCTCGAGGGATGCGGGGTTGTTCGTGTGCGGCGTAAAGCCTGGCGGGGTCGACAGCAGGTCGAGGCGAAACCAGTCGATCGGCTCATCCCATGCGGCAACGCTCTGCCCGTCGTCAGTCTTCGCGGCCCCGGCGGAGCTTTGGCCCTCGGCCTGCGGTGCCGTCGACGGCGGAGCGCTCGTCTCGGGCGGTGGCGAGGGACGGTGCGCGCAGCCACTCGCAAAGAGCACTGCGATCGACATGAGTTGGGTCAGAGGCTTCACGATGTTGATCGCCATTGTAGTGCACCGCATTGGAACTCTGACAGACGAGCATGGCGACCGAGTCGTATTGCGCTAGCCTCGACGCGAGGCACGATGAGAATCCTGGTCACGGGCGCAACCTCGGGCATCGGCAAGGAGACGGCGAGGGCTCTCGCGGCTCAGGGCCATACGGTGCTCGTGCATGGTCGCAGCGAGGACAAGAGCCATCGAGCGGTCGCGGACATCGTGGCTGGGCAGTCGGAGGCCCGCTGTATTCCCGAGGTTTGTGACTTGTCGTCCCAGGCCGCAATTCGGTCGTGGGCGAAACAGCTCTGTGCGGCCCAGCCGATCGATGTGATCGTGCACAACGCAGGCGTCTGGTTGAATGAGCCGACGCGGACCGTCGACGGGCGAGAGACCACGTGGGCCGTCAACCACCTCGCCCCGTTCCTGCTGACGACGCTGCTGCTCGACCGCCTCTTGGCCCGCCCGGC
The DNA here is from genome assembly GCA_039028615.1 of Myxococcota bacterium. Taxonomy (GTDB): domain Bacteria; phylum Myxococcota_A; class Polyangia; order Nannocystales; family Nannocystaceae; genus Paraliomyxa. The sequence goes on from JBCCHT010000009.1 coordinate 121,206, forward strand.
GAGCCGAGTCATCAACGTCTCTTCCATCGGTCACACAGCGGGCACGATCCGTTTCGACGATCCCGATCTCACCGGTCGCTTCGATGGCCTCTCGGCCTATTGTCAGTCCAAGCTGGCCAATGTGCTGTTCACGCAGGAACTCGCTCGCCGCACGAAGGGGACGGGGTTGGTGACCCACGCCCTACATCCCGGGGTGGTCGATACCAAGATGCTGCAGGTCACCGGGTTCGGGGCGCAGCCCTCGATCTCGCCCGAGCGTGGGGCGCAGACCAGCATCTTTCTCGCCACGGACCCCGCCGTGGCTCGGACGAGCGGACGATACTTCGTGGACTGCGAAGAGCAGCGCCCGGCGACCACGAACGCCGCGCTCGCGGAGCGACTATGGACGTTGTCCGAGCAGCAGACCCAGCCTCGGGCCCACGAGGACTAGCGCCCCAAAATCAGGTCGAGGGAGCTCCCCGCGGCACGGCGCAGACGGCCGGGCTCCGTGTTCGTGCGAAGGGCCCGCAGCGGCTCGATGAAATCGGCCCAGCCGATGATCCCCGCGACCTCGGCCGCCGCGACCGCGACCTCGAGCGAATCCGACTCGAGGCCTCGTAGCACCCCACGTACCGTATTCTTCGCCGGCTCGTTGGGGGCCGAGTAGCCGAGCCGATACAGTATCGACGGGTCGCTCGAGTCCGCGGCCGAGGCACACAGCGCCTCGTGGGACTCGGCTGGAATCAGGCGCTCGAAGACCTCGACCAACCGTCCCAGCTCGGCGGCATCGGACGACTCCAGGCGGAGGTAGCGAACTCGCCCGAGGTAGTCCTCCCACAGCTCGATATGACTGGTCTCGGGCTCATCGGAGAAACGGGTGCGCCGCGTGGTATCGGACTCGTCGTGCGCCGACTCCACGAACTCGAACCCCAGCTCGTCCAGCGCGTCGATGCACTCGAACAGGAGCTTGCGCAGCGCTTCACGCTCTGCAAACGGCAGGCGTGGGACCAGGTACTGTTCGGCGCTCATCAGTCGAAGGGGTCTGCCCTTCCGACCCTCGACGGTCATGCGGGCTCTGCAATCGTACAATGCCGTCGACCATGCGGATCGGGCTGACATCCTTCCTTTTGTTTGCGGCCGGGTGCGCTGCGTCTCCCACCGTGCCCACCTCTGCGCCGGGACCCGGGGCGGTCGAGCCCGTGGCGATCTCGGAGTCCGCCTCCGAAGGGGCAGAGCCCGCGGCGAGTTCGGGGCCCGCGTTCGAGACGAGCGACCCCGGGGCGAGCGAGTTCGCCCCGAACGTTGCTCCCGGTTCACTCACGTGGAAGGAGGCGGTCGAAGTCGAAGCGGCCACGCTCGAGGCGGCGTACCCAGAGGCCGACATTCGCATCATGGTGCTGGATTCATCGGGGTCCGACATGCTGGCCGATCATGGCGATGTGGACCGGAGGTCACCGATCGGAGACACCACGAAGCCGGTGGCCATCTATGCTGCGCTCGGCGAAGGCCTCGACCCCGCGATGACCTTCGATACGTCGAAGCCGGTCGTGCTGGACGGACTGGAGGTCCGCGACGAGAGATCCAGTGGCGTGCTCACCCTGTCGCAGGCGATCGCCGGGTCCTCGAACGTCGCCGTGGCTCAGGTGCTGGAGATGGTGCCGTGGAAGGCGGTCTACGCTCGTGTCGCTTACTTTCTGCCGATTCCCGAGTCGGGCCGCGAGACCCTGCAGGAGGTGGCGGGGCAGCTCATTGGGTTCACCTGCGAGGTTCCGCTGCGCGACCTCGGGCGGGCCTACGCGAGGATGGTGGCAGAGCCCGACAGCGCGGCCATCGTCGACGTGCTGCGCCTGGCGGTGGGGCCCGACGCGACCGGAGCGCGGGCCGCCGTACCCGGCCTGGATGTCCTGGGCAAGACGGGGACGGCCGGAGATCCAGGCAATCGCATCGCGGTGTTCATCGGGCGTGTCAGCGATGGTGAGACGACAGCCTGGATCGGAGTCTCGGTCGGCGGGGCGGGCAAAGGCGAGGACGGAGGTTCGGTGGCGGCTCCGGCCTTCGCCCGGATTGCTCGCGCGGTGCTCGGAGGATCCTGACCTTCGTTTCCGTCCGAAGACCGACGCGCCTCGAGCCGCTCGCGAGCGGTGACGAGGTGTCAGCCCGATTCCATCGCGGTGTGTCGTCGTGACGGCGTGCTTCTGCGCTTGGCGCCGCAAAGCCCCGTGAACTCGACGAATGGGGCTCGGTACCATTGTTGCTACAGCTCTGAGCCCGCCCCTTGCCCGGGAGTCTCAGTCCAAATGCCTCGCCCCCGAAATCTTCGCCGCCTGTTTTTCATCGCCGTCACCTGCGGAGCGTGCGGCCCCGATGACCTCGGCGACGAGCCGGCCATGCTCGGCGAGCGGTGTGGGAGTACCGAGCCGACGCAGTTGCTGCCGCTCCTGCCCGAGGAGATTGTCTCCTTTGGCGCGAACTCTACCGCCCCCTACGAGGATGGATGGTTGGTCGCGGTCACGACCCTCGATGCTCCGTTCGACGGGACCTTGGCGGGTCAGGCCGTCGCCCACCGCGTGGTGTCGGTGGATGCGTGCGGACAACGGGAGCCGGAGCTGGTCCTCGAGGGGGTCGATCGCATCTTCCCTCCTCCCGCGTCGGGCGATCTGCCGTGGCTGGCGTGCTCGAGCGCGACCGATGAGATGTTCACGTTCGACCCCGAAGGCGAGGGGCAGGCGAGCTCGCAGGGAGTCGTCGAGCACTGTTTGTTCCGCGTATCCGGTGACCGGATCTGGATGTCGACCACCCGAAACGGCGGCCAGCACGAGCTCATCAGTCTGTCCCCGAGCCCCGGCGGCATTGCAGGGACCACGTCTTGGACCGTGACCGATGAGCTCGCCCCAGGTCTCGGAAGTTTCGCGGTCGATGCCGCCGGAGACTACGCGTGGATGGTCAACGACGCAGGTGAGCTCATCGAGATCGAACTCGAGCCCCGCGGATTCACCCTCTTGGCCGAAGGTGTCGGGACCGTCTTCACCGCGCTCGATGGGCGTTTCGTGGTCTGGGGATCCGAGGCCGACACGTTCACCCCCGGGGAGTGGACGATCCTCGATCGTGAGTCCGGCGAGCACATCGACGTCGACGTCGACGGGGAGCGCGAGCTGTTGGTCAGGGGCTCGCCATTTTCTCTGGTGTTCGAGGCCGGGCGCGACGAGCAGACCAGCGACTACGCGATCGTGCGACTACCGACCCTCGAGGTCTCGGCGCTGACCGGCGGCCGCTGGGGGCGTTTCGTCGACAACGGCCCGGGTGACATGGTCTTGCTCGAGCTGGGACCCGAGCCCGATCTCCACGTACTTCGGTCGGGATCCAGCACGCCCGAGCTGCTCTACGAAGGCAACGTGGTCGACTTTCGTGTCGACGACGGCGTCGTCTGGGCGTGGGACTACTACGACTACCAACCGTCGCCCGCGCTCCGCGACAACCAGACGCGCTTGGTTCGAATCCCGCTCGACGGGAGCGCGCCGGAGGTCGTGGTGGACGGGGTCTGGCAGCCTCGGGGGCTGGACGACGGGCGCTGGCTGGCGGTGCAGGACCACGGTGGCGATGGCCTGGGGGAGCTGCGAGTCCTCGATCCAGTCGAAGGGACCTCGCAGTGGATCGACGACGACGTCTCCCTCTGGTTCACGCGTCTCAGCGGGTTCGCACACTCCTTTTCGGGTGAGACCACGCTGTCCTCGGACGACCCGTTCCTGTACAGCGTGCATCACTCGGAGCGCAGCGGGCTGTGGGCGGCGACCCTCGCCGCTCGGGAGTGAGCCCGACTCGATATCGCTGAGGACCTTGGGTTGCGCCCACGCTTGCGCGCCGTGAAGATCGCGCCCAGACTGCGACGGTGGCCGACCCCGACGAGCACCCCGCGAAACCGTCGGGCTCGGCGCAGGTGGCCGAGGACCTCGTCGACGCGGCAACGGGGCTGGACGGAAGGGCCTGGCAGACCTTGCGAGACCTCGTGCTGCGACCGTGGACGATGATCCAGCGCGCGGCGTTCGACCACGACCCTCGGTACGTCAGCGCCGTCAAGCTCTCGCTGGCAATGTCCACCCTCTCCATCGTGCTGATGAGCTGGCTGGTGCCCAGCGAGGCCTACTTCGATCGTCTCCGAGTCTCTTCACCGGAGGCGTGGGCGCAGCTCACCGCTCAGCTCGACGCGCACGGGGTTTGTTTCCCTCACTTCGCGGATCGTTTCTCGAGCCGCCACGAGTTGCTCAACACGATCGCCACGCTGTTCGAGTGCGGGGTCTTTGGCCTGTTCTTGTACGTCCTCGACCGGGCTCGTCCGTACCTGTCGCACCTGAACTTCGTGCTGTACTGCTACTCGCTGTGGTTGCTGGCCACCGCCCCGCTGCAGTTCGTGGTGGTCGCAGACCTCGGCGGGTCCGGCTTCCTCGCGGGAGTGGGAATGATCGTGCTGCTCCCCGGGCTGATGCTCATGGGGCTGCGTCGGCTCTATCCGGCGCCGTGGCTCAGGCAGGTGGTCCGCGGGTCGATGCTCCTGGTCCTGACGGCGGTCCTGCTCGGCGCGACCGTGGTCATGATCTCGTCGGGGGCGATGGCCTGGACGCGCGCCTCGTTCGGCCTTTGAGCCCCGGATCTCGGGAGGCCTCCAAGCCGCCATCACGGGGCGACTTGGAGGTCCCGACAGTCGTTCAGCCCGGCGGCGGCAGCTCGGCCGGGGGCACCAGGATGAACACGTCGCGCTCGTCGAGCTCACCGCAGTCGTCGGCCAGGACTCGAATCGTGGCCACGAACAGCCGCGGATCAGACGCTTGCGGCACGAAGTCGTTGTAGGCCTCGACGGTGAAGGTGACGTCGGTGTTGGGCACCACGCCCTCGAAGGTCGTGGGCGTGAGCACCGGGTCCGCGACGCCGGGCACGGGCACGGGCCCATGCGACAGCGGCACGACGGACACGATGAAGTCCGCGGTGGTGGTCCCCGGAGGGAGGGCGATGCCGTCTTGATCGGTGTCGATGCCCTCCCACTCGCGGGTCACGTCGAAGGGCGAGAACAGCGTGACCATCTCGATCCCCGAGACGATGGAGTTGTCGACGCCCGCCCCGGTCCCCGAAGCGAGATAGGTCAGCGGGCACATGCCCGAGGCGTCGGGAGCTTGCCCCGCGCCGTTGATCCCCGTGCAGCACTGTCCGATGGCACACCCCGCGGGGTGACCCGCGACGTCCCATGCCTCCGGGGGCACGATGGCTCCGGTGGCGTTGTTCCACTCGATCCCGTCGGACTGCGCGGAGCAGGTGGCCCCGGATGCGGTCGCGACCTGCACCACGCGGGCACAGATGTCGTTGAGCGCGGCCATCGTCGTCGCTTGGTCGTGAGCCACGGCGGTGACGGATCCGGTCGTGTACTGCTCCTGGAAGCATGCCGCGCTGCCCGGATCGTGGCTGATCGCGTCGGTGATGTTGACGACGACCGGCATCGTGCCTTCGCGGAAGCCGACCCCGCCGATCCCCGAGGCATTGGGGGGCACGTTGGTGGGCGCCGGCCCGGCGAGCCCGTCGCCCGTCGCGATCTGGTACAGCGCCTCCAGAGCGGACTCTGGCGTGTCGTTGCCGCACCCGATCGCGTTGCCGGCAATGCCCAGCTGACCCACGGCGGCCTGCACGGCCGGGATGTCGTTGGTGATCTCGCTGAACAGCTCGAAGGGCTGATCCGGGCCTCCCACCGCGCCGTAGGTGCACGAGACCTCACCGTATGGGAGCACGGGGAAATCGTCGTAGGCACCGACGCCGAACCAGGTATCGGGCACCGCCGCCTCGATGCCCGGGATCACGGTCGAGGTCAGCGAGTTTTGCAGGTTGGTGACCTCGCCATCCATCGACCCCGTGGTGTCCATGTTGAAGAACACGTCGAGGCTCTTGACGTCGGTGCTGAAGGTCAGCTCGTTGGTCTGGTTCCCGTCACGATCTTCGTAGGGCAGCACGAAGAAGAAGTCGGGCTCCTCTCCGCTCTGCTGGTACGCCGCGACGGTGACCTGCGCTTGCCCCTGTCGCTCTCCGTAGTTGGCGGTGACGATGGTCGACGCGAAGTAGTTGGTGGGAAAGCCCGGGATCTCGAGGGTGGGCCCGTTCATCGTGCCCACCGTCATGTTGGACAGCTCCCAGGTCACGTCGGTCGTCACGTCCTCCTGCATGCCGCCGTCGTAGAAGGCGGTCACGGTGAAGTCGGTGGTCGCCGGAGTCTCGAGGTCGAGCTCGATCACCGAGTTGGGCGGCGAGACGAGCACGTAGAGCAGCTCTGCATCACCCGGCGGTCCGGTCGTCGACGAGCCGGAGTCCGCGGCGGTGTCCATGCCGTCGCTACCCGAGCCGCCCTGGTCACCGCCGCCGGAGCCATCGTCGGTTCCGCTGCCACCGGTGCCGGTACCCGTGGCCGAGCCCGCGGGGCCTACGGACGCAATGCCGCCTCCGTCGTCGTCACCTCCTCCACCGCTACCCGTACATCCCGCGGTCAGCGTCAATGCAGTCCATGAGACCAATAGCCTCAAACGCAGCAGCCCTGCCTTCGAGTCTTCCATCATCGTTCCCCCTTGCTCTTCCGGAGCAATGCCACGGTAGGGGTTGCGTCCGCGGATTGTCAAAACGAAGTCGATGACGGCAATGACCGTGAAAGGCCTCGCACGGCCATTGCCGACGCGATACGTCCAACACCCAACAAACCAGATCGTGCGAAACGAACATGGGGCTTCGTCCCCCCGCATTGCCCATGGGTCTCGGGGGCTCGAGTTGACACGGTGGCACGATGCACACGGGGCTCGACAAGGCGGCGCGTCTTTGGGCGGCTCGTCGCCGACGTGGAGCGACACGTCCCGCGGCTCGAAGCGATGGTCATGTCGCCGACCGAGATCACCGAGCTCGGTCCAGGGTTCATCGGCAAGTCGATGCGCGAAGTTGAAACCGGTCACGAATCGACGCGCGAGTCTCAGGGGTCGCGACTTCCTGCTGGCTCACGACGTGCGCCTCGATCCGCTCGCCGAGTCTTCATCATCGTCCACGGTCGCCGCACGGCCGTGACCACGGACGCTCGTTCACCGTCGCGAGTCCAAGGCGTCCCACGTCTTCGAAGAACACCGGCTATTCGTTTCTCGTCGTTCGCGGCCACGGTGGCTCGCACGGCGGGACGGACGCTGGGGCGACCGTTCCTTGACACCCCCGGACTACGGTGGCAGCGTCATTACGGTGGTAGGGCACTCGATGCCGGCGGTCTTTCGGGAGGGCATGCTTCTCGGAAACCGTCGAGAAATTGTCTCCATGGGGGGCTTGTCGGTTGCTCTGATCGTCGCGTTGGGCGGATGTACGGCCGTCAACCCTGCGTACGGTGTGTCGGAATCCGCGACCGGTGGCGCCGATGGGAGCGGCGGCGCTTCGATGGGCAGCGGCGTCTCGATGGGGCCCGGCACGTCCATGGGCGCCGACGCCTCGATGGGGGGCGGTGGGGCGACCAGCGTCGCGACTGAACCCCCCGCCGAAGAGGGGGTGGCGACCACAGACGAGCCGAAGTCGGTTTGTGGCGACGGCATGCTGGACGATGGCGAGGAATGCGATGACGGCAACGATGATCCGCACGACGGATGCATCGCCGATTGCGTGATTCCGAAGTCATGCCTGGAGATCCTCGAAGCGCAGCCGGAGGCCGAAGATGGCGATTTCCTCATCGCTCCCGTAGACGGAGAGCTGCTCGACGTCCACTGCGACATGACCACGGACGGAGGCGGCTACACGTTCCTTGCGTTCGAGGGCAAGGACTTGATCCGCACTCAGGACGCGGATGGAATCTGCGCCAGCCTCGGGATGCAGCTATGGATCCCACGAACCGAGGCGCATCGGAATTCGAGCTGCGAGCTGGGCGACCCCAACGTCATGATGCGCATCATGGGGCTCTACCCTGGTGAAATGGGGGCGGGCTGTCAGGCGCCGATGCACAGCGACAGCCGAGATTGTTACTGGGTCGCAAGTGATGGCGGGCCGTTCTGGGTCCGCAGCCGACCTCGCGTCGAACCCAATGGAAGCGCGACGATCAACGAGGGCGCCTGGTACGAATGGGACGAGCAATGCGAGGTCGTCAACATGGATGACCAGGGAGGCCAGGATCGCAGCACTGGATTCTATTGTGATGTCGGCGACAAGTGGGGGCTGGAGTAGCGGGGCGCCGAACGGAGCGATGGTGAATCTGGGCCGCTGTCGAGCAGCCGCCGCGCCACGCTAGACTCCGGCCGATGACCAGCGGGATCGTTCGTGGGCGCGGCGTGATCCGAGAGCGTGGTGTTCGAGAGGGCTGCGCGTCAGCCTTCGCTCGTCTTGCCTTCGTGCTCGCGGCGACCTCGGTTGCGTGCGCGTCCGAACCGGCACCGACGGCCCCCGCGGAGGAGGTGGTCCTGCCGCAGGCTCCCGTGCCGGGCAGCAGTGGAGCGCCGACGACCGATAGTGAGGCGGAGCCGGCCTCCGCAGATTCGGCCATCGAGGCTCCCGCGGAGGATGAAGACCGGGCCGACTACCAGCGCGACGACGTCGATCGCAGCAAGGCCGTCGTCGTTCCCTTCGCGGTCCGCGACTCCACGATCCCGATCGAAGTGACGCTGGATGGCCCGGGGGGTCCGGCGGCGGCCAACTACCTGTTCGACACCGGCGCTTCGTTCATGACGGTCTCGACCGCGATGGCTCGTCGCATCGGGCTGGAGATCCCACCCGATGCTCCCACGCTCGAATTTCGTATGGCGACGGGAACCTTCACGCATTCGTTGGTGCGGTTGCCCGCGCTCGAAGTAGGGGCGACGCGACTCGAAAAAGTGCTCGTGTCGGTCTGCGACACCTGCGTCGAAGAGCGAGCCGGCATCGACGGCTTGCTGGGAGGCAATGTCATTCGGGAGTTTCTGGTCGAGATGGACTATCGCGACGGAAACTTGGTGCTCCTGCCCTGGACGACAGTCAGAGACAACCGAGCCGGGGACCTGGAGGTCATGGTCCGACTCAGCGTCGAAGGCACGCCCTCGATGTTGCTCGGGGCCGTGGACTGGTCCGTGAAGGTCGAGAACATGTCGCCCCATCCCATGGCGGAGCTGAGGCCGGTGGTGGAGTTCGACGGCGGCGTTCGTCTCGTGGGGACCACCATCGAGCACATACCGCCGCGGGGGGTGGCATCATCGAAGGTCGAAGGACGGGCCCGTGAATGGGGCACGGACTCGAGCCCCATCCGCTACACGCTGGGGCTCGAACACGGTCGCTGGGCATCCGATCCGTCGCCGGACTCGAAGGCGGCTGCCGACCCCAGCCGCTAGAGGTACACGAACAGCCAGTTGCAGAGCCAAAGCGTCACCATACCGCCACCGAGGGTGAGCGCTACGCTGCGGGTGTACCAGGCGATGAGCACGGCGACGATGGCGGGCACGAGGCGCTCGGGCGGAGGCCCGCCCACGGCGTCGTGGGGCAGCAGGGTCGACGCCACCAGCAAGGGCAGGACGGCAGCGGGGACCCGCTGGAGCACTCGATCGGCGCGGGTGGCCTCGGACGAGCGCGGGATGAGGAACATGGAAAGCCGCAGGGCGAAGGTGGCGAGCCCCACGAGGACGATGGTGAAAAGGACGGTCATCGTTCGCGATCCAGGAATGCACCGACGGCGAGGCCGACGGCCACGGCGGTCATGAGACGAAAGGAGGCGGGCAGCCCCGAGACCAGGAAGTAGGTGCACAGCGACGCGGCGGCGGTGGCCAGGTTGGTGCGCCCGCGACAGGCGGGGACGGCGAGGGCGATGAACGCCAACGGGGCGGCAAAATCGACGCCGAGGGCCGGGGGGGCGCCCATGCCCACCGTGGCCCCGACCACCGTGCCGAGCTGCCATGCGCACCACAGCGTCAGGCCGACGCCGAGGTAGAACGCGGTGTCGTGGGTATGGCCCTCGGGCTCTTCGTGGCGGGCCACGGTGAGCGCGTAGGCGTGGTCGGTGAGCAGGTACGCGAGCCCGAGCTTGCGTAGCAGGGAGTGCCCGCTGAAGGCTCGGGACAGCCCCGCGCTATAGAGCACGAGCCGCGAGTTGATGACCACGGCGACCAAGACGAGCATGCCGATCGAGGCCCCGGTGGTCGAAAGCTCGAGCACCGCGAGCTGAGCCGCCCCCGCGAAGACGCCGATGGACATGAACGCGGCTTGCAGCGGGGACCAGCCGGCCTCGGTGGCGGCGATGCCCGCCGCGATGCCGAAGGGGAAGGCCCCGGCCGCGAGCGCGAGGCTGCGTCGAACCCCCTGCCAGGCTGCTTGGCGGGCGTTCACAGCGTCAGCTCCATCATGAGGTCGCCGCGATCGTACTTGGGGTGAGGACCGCTATGGGTGACCCGGAAGCCGTGCTTGCGATAGAGGTTGATCGCGGGGACGAGCTTGGAGTTGGTGACCAGGTGCAGCTTGGGCAGGCCGAGCTCACGCGCGCGCTCGATGGCGGCCCGCAGCAGCTTCACGCCGATGCGGCGGCCCTGCCACCGTTCGGTGACCGCCATCTTGGTCAGCTCGCAGGACTCGCCCTCTCGCTGCAGGGCGCAGGTACCCACGATCTGGTCGTCGACCCGCGCGAAGAGGATGGCCCCGCCGTCGCGGACGAGCACCGAGGGGTCGGCAAAGAGCTCTTCGTCGATGGGCTCGACCGTGAAGTACTTGTCCAGCCACTCGATGTTGAGCCGGCTGAAGTGATCGGCGAGGGCGGGGTCGAAGTCGACGATCTCGACGGTGTCGAGCATGCGTCGGCGCTGGCGATCGGACACGCGCTCGCTGAGGCTCTGCACGGCCAGCGCGCTCTCGAGGCCCTGGACGGCGGCGAGGACGTCGACGCCGCCGTAGTCGACGGCGTCGCGCAGGCTCGACTCGATGTCGTCCCATAGCTCGCGCAGCCGCGGAAGCATGGCGACGCCGGCCTCGGACAAGGACAGCAGGCGGCGGCGCTCGTCGTCGGCATCGCGCGAGGCTTCGATGAGGCCGCGCTCGAGCAAGCGCTTGGCGGTCTGACTGACGGCGGCGTGGGTGAGCCCCAGCTCGCGCGCGCACTCGCCCACCGTCAGCTCGCCGCGATCGGCCAGTACCCGAAAGACGGGGAACCACCGCGGCTCGAAGCGCACCTCGGCGCCCCGGTACACGATCACGCCGCTGCTCATGATGCGGTCGCTCAGGCGACGCAGGCGGCTGCCGAGCGCGAGGAGGCCCAGGTCATCGATAAAATCCATCGTGAATGACTTCCGTTAGTGCTTACGGAGTTAATAACGCAAAAGGAAAGAAGCGCCAGAAACTCCATGAGTGACCGGAATTAGACCATTCCGGTCGCTAATGAACAGCGGGGGACGCGCCGATTACGGGATGGGGCCCGGGAAGCAGTCGCCGCCGACGCAGCAGAACTCGGTGAGGATCGTGCAGTCCGGGAGGCACACGAGCATGCCTTGGCTGCCCGCGCCCTGGGACGAGCAGGTCTCGCCGTCGAAGTCGGTGCCGTCGCACTCTTCGCTGCCTTCTTGCACCCCGTTGCCGCACTGGTGGCAGCTGCTGGTGTTGAAGTCACAGCTCGCCGTGCACGACAGGCTCCCGCCCGTGAAGCCTTGGCCGACGCAGGTGGCACCGCCCAGGTTGCCGCCGTCACAGTCTTCGCCGGCGTTGATGGCCCCGTCGCCGCACTCGTAGCAGTTCGAGGTGACGAGGTTGCAGCTGCCGTTGCACGACAGGCTGCCGCCGTCGAAGCCCTGACCCACGCAGGTGTTGCCGCCGAGGTTGGCCGAGTCGCATTGCTCGCCCGGGTTCACGTCGCCATCGCCACACTCGTAGCACGCCGAGGTGTTGTAGGTGCAGCTACCCGTGCAGCCGAGCGGGCCGCCGTCGAAGCCGAGCGAGCCGCAGCTGCCGGTCCCGAGGTCGGAGCCGTCGCACTGCTCGCCGCTGTCGAGGTTGCCGTCGCCGCACTCGAAGCACGCGCTGGTGTCGAAGGTGCACGAGCCGGAGCACAGCAGCGAGCCGCCGTCGAAGCCCTGGCCGGCGCAGGTGTTGCCGCCCAAGTTGCCGCCGTCGCAGCTCTCGCCCGGGTCGATGCTCCCGTCGCCGCACTCGTAGCAGGCGGAGGTGTCGAGGTTGCACGAGCCGGTGCACCCCAGCGTGCCGCCGTCGAAGCCGGCGCTGCCGCAGGTGTTGCCGCCGAGGTTGGTGCCGTCGCACTGCTCACCGGGGTCGACGCTGCCGTCGCCACAGCCCGCGCCCTCGCACGACCCGGTGTCGTAGGTGCAGGTGGGCGAGCAGCCCAAGGTACCGCTGAAGAAGCCCAGGCTCTGGCAGGTGGCGCCGCCCAGGTCGAGCTGGTCGCACTGCTCGCTGCCGTCGATGGCCCCGTTGCCGCAGTCGCTACAGCCGGTGGCGTCGAGGCTGCAGGTGGGCGTACACGCCAGCGAGCCGCCCGTGAAGCCCAGATCTTGGCAGGTGGCGCCGCCGAGGTCGTCGGCGTCGCAGTCCTCGCTGCCGGTCGCGACTCCGTCGCCGCAGGCCGAGCACTCGCTCGAATCGAAGCTGCACTCGGCCGTGCACTGGAGCGCGCCGTCGTCGAAGCCGAGGTCCTGGCAGGTGGTGCCGCCCAGGTCGGCGCCGTCGCAGTCTTCACCCGGGTCCTGGGTCGCGTCGCCACACGCCGCGCAGCCGTCGGTGTCGAAGTTGCAGCCCTTGGTGCACTGGAGCACGCCGCCGTCGAAGCCCTGGCTCTCGCAGGTCTCGGCGCCGACGTTGCCGGGCTCGCAGTCCTCGGGCGGCATGATCGTCCCGTCGCCACAGGCACTGCAGGCCGAGTAGTCGTGGCGACACTCGGCATCGCAGCCGAGCGGCTCGGTCACCTCGCCCAGGTTGACGTCGGCACAGGTCGAGTTGGCTCCGAGATCCGCGCCGTCGCACTGCTCGTCGCCATCGATGGCCCCGTTGCCGCACTGCGTGCAGTTGGTGGTTTCGAAGGTGCAGTCGGCCGCGCACGAGAGCGCCCCTCCGGCGAAGCCGATGGAGCCGCACTCGGCATCGGCCAGGTCGGCGCCGTCGCAGTCCTCGCCTTCTTCGGCGATGCCGTTGCCGCACTCGGGAGGATCGGGGGGCAGCTGGGGCCCGTCGTCGCCCGACTCGCCGGAGTCCCCGTCCCCCGTCTCGGCGCCGTCGTCCAGCGGGACGCAGAAGTTGGCCAGCCCCACCACCGCCGCCGCGCCGTAGCGCTGGCCCGAGGCGCAGTTGTCGTCGGGGACGCTACAGTAGCCCGTGTCCTGGCAGACCCCGGTGGCGCCGCCCTGGAAGCACTGCTCGTTGGTCTGGCACTGGAAGTTGGTGGTGGTGCGGCAGCCGGCCGCCGTCAGCAAACCGAGGGTGAATCCGAGCCAAGGGCTCTGCCATTTCCAGCGTCTGCGATCGACCCCCACCGCGGCCAGAGTAACGTGCGCACCGCGGACTCGCCACATCGATCGGCGGTCCGACGGACGCGTCGTATTCGTGCGCACGCCTCTTTCTCTGGCCGAGACGTGCGCACGAGCGCAGGGCGATTTTCGCCTAGCGGTGCTCGAAACAGTCCCGGTCGGGATGGCACGCCTCGGGCACGCACAGCGAGTGATCGGGACCGGTCACGAACTGAGTGCGCAGGCAGTGGTAGCTGCTCGAGCGGCTGGTGACGTACGCGTCCGGTGTCTCCTGGCCGTAGACGTGCAGCGCTTTCGTTCGCAAGTGGCGGCAGACGGGGGTCCCGGCCTCGAGGTGGTGGCGGCTGTGCTCGTCGAAAGTGGGCATGGCGGGTCGCTCCTACTCGGGCAATGGAATGTCGGTGGCGTGGTGAAGGGCTTCGCGGAGCAGCCCCTGCACCAGCGGGACCTTGTAGCCGTTGCCCTCGAGGGGCTGGGCGGGCGCGGTGGCGGCCTCGGCTGCGCGAGCGAACAGCTCGGCACTGGGGGCCTGACCCTCGAGCGCGGACTCGGCCTCGGCACTCCGCCACGGAACGGGGGCCACATGCCCCAATCCCACCCGAACGTCGCGGAGCGTGCCCCCCTCGAGGCGCAGGCGAACGCTCGCCTCGGCCAGCGGCCAGTCCTGCGACTGCTTTTCCTTGGCGGTGGCGTAGGCGGAGCGCTGCTGCTTGCCCGGCGCCGGCAGGTGCACCGAGAGCAACACCTCGCCCGCCTTCAGGCTGTGCTCGCGCATCGGGTCGACCGTCGGCCCGATGAAGAGCTTTTCGATCGGCATGCGCCGGGTCTTGCCGCCCGGGCTCCACACCTCGATCTCGGCATCGAGGGCCACCAGCGGTGAACCCAGGCTCGAGGGGTGCACGATGTAGCTGGGGCCGCCGCCGAGGATCGCGTGGTAGCGATGGTCGCCGGTCAGGGCGAGGCACATGTCGCCGCCCTTTTTGAGGCACACGAGGTCGGAGTGGCGGTAGTACCAGCAGCGCGGTCGCTGCAGCAGGTTGCCGCCCACGGTGGCCGCGTTGCGGATGCCCGGCGTGGCCGCGATGCCGGCCGCCTGGGCCACGGCCCGGAACGCGTCGGGCAGGGCATCGAAGCCGCTGAGCTGGCCCAGGGTGACCAAGGCCCCGATACGCAGGCTGCCGTCGGAGCCGGACTCGATGCCCCGCAGGGCCTTGCCCTCTTCGCCGCCGATGGCGTGCAGCTCGACCAGCTCGTCGGGGGCGTCGAGGCCCTCTTTCATGCGGTCGATGAGGTCGATGCCGCCCGCACGAAACACGCGGGCGTCGTCGCGGGCGGTGACCCGTGCGCTGGCGTCTTGGAGCGTGGGCACGCGAACGATGGAGAAGCGGTTCATCGGCTCGTCCCCTTGGCGAGGGTGGTGACGGAGGGCTTGGACTTGCCCGGGACCTTGCCCAGCGCGGCGAGGACCCGCGCCGGAGTGATGGGCAGCTGCCGCACCGGAGCGCCCAGGGCGTCGAAGACCGCACAGGCGATGGCGGCTGCGGTGGGAATGGTGGAGGGCTCGCCGATGCCGGCCGCCCCCGTGCTGTTGGCGCCCGTATAGACCTCGGTGAGCACCACGTCGATCTTCGGCACGTCGCGGGCGCCCAAGATCTTGTAGCTCTCGAGGTTGGGGTTGAGCATGCGACCGAGGTCGTTGTCGAGCACGCGCTCCTCCATGAGGGCGTAGCTCGTGCCCAGGATGACCCCGCCGTTGATCTGGCTGCGTAGGGTCAGCTCGTTCATCACCCGACCGCAGTCGTGCAGGGCGAGGACCTCGGTGGCTCGGACCTCGCCGGTCCAGGTGTCGACCTCGACCTCGGCGAACTGGATGCCCGCGATCTGGTGCATGGGAGCGCCGGGCAAGGGCAGAGGCGCGTTGCCGTAGGTGCGCGGCCGCGTGCCCGTGGCCACGATGGACTCGCCCTCGATCTTCTTGCACAGCTGGGTGAAGGTGATCGAAGAGTCGCCGCCGTGGGCGGTGCCTTCGTCGTCCCAGCGGACCTTGCTGGGGTCGACCTTCAGGCGCTCGGCCGCCAGCGCGGTGAGCTCGACCTTGGCCTTCTCGCAGGCGTTGCGCACGGCCGGGGTCACGCTGGAGGTGGTCTGCGACCCGCCGCTGCCCACCGACGAGCCGAACTCGCTGCGGCCGTAGCGGACCCGAATGGTCTCGAGCGGGCGGTGGAACACCTCGGCGCCGATCTGCGCCAGCACGGTGGCAATGCCCCCGCCGATGTCCTGCACCCCGTTTTTGACCTCGATGGTGCCGTCGCGGTGGATCTCGGCCGTGGCCACGGCGGCCCGGCCTCGACCGAAGTCACCCCAGATGGAGGCGGCCACGCCCACGCCGCGTCGCAGCCGGGTCTTGCGGGCTCGCATGTCGGCGGAGCGACGACGACGCTCGACCCAGCCGAAGCGCTCGCGACCGTGCTCGAGCTGTTTCTTTCGCACCGGGTGCTCGTCGTGGTCCAGGCGCATCTGCACCGGATCGATGTCCATCGCCGCGCCCAGCTCGTCCATGGCCAGCTCGAGCGCGAACGCCCCTTGCGGGTGTCCGGGCGCCCGCATGGCCGTGCCCGGGCCGCCGTTGGTGAACACGTCGTGGGCCTTGACCAGCACGTGCGGGCACTTGGTGTAGATGCCGGTCGCGTTGCGCCCGATGCCCGCGCCCGTGCCCACGCCCGCCGTGCCGTGCGACTCGATCTCGATGGCGTGCAGCAAGCCCTTGCGGCCGCCGAGCTTCACCTTCTGCCGCGAGTCGGGCCGGTTGCCCGTGCACACGTGCTCCTCGTGGCGATCGCACATCAGCTTGACCGGGACCTTGGCCTTCTTCGCGAGCTCGCCCGCGATGAAGCCGAGCCGGCTGCCGGGCGCGCTGGCGCCGAACTTGGCTCCGAAGCCGCCGCCCAGGTAGTCGGTGATGACGTGCACGTCTTGGGAGCGGAGCCCGAAGATCCCCGCCATCTCGTCGCGCACGCTGAAGATGGCCTGGGTCGAGGCCCACACCGTCATCGCCGAGTCCGAGTCCCAGCGCACGAGCAACCCGTGGGTCTCGAGCGCGGAATGGGTCTGGACCTGGGTGATGTAGGTGGCCTCGTGGACGACCTGCGACTCCTTGAAGCCCTTGGCCGTGTCGCCGCGTTGGGAGGGGGGCAAGGGGCGAACGTTGCCCTGGAGCGTGCCGCCGCCGCCCGTGCCGGGCTCGTCACCCTCGGTGCGTCGCTCTTTGATTGGGGCCGAGTGCACGATGGCCGACTTGGGTCGCATCGCGCCTTCGGTGTCGACCACGTAAGGCAGCTGCTCGTACTCGACCACGATATGGTCGAGGGCATCCCGCGCTTGCTCGGGTCGATCGGCCGCGATGGCGGCGACGTCCTGGCCGGCGAAGCGCAGCACGCTGCCGGGCTCGGCCACGGCAATGACCGCCTTGACGCCCGGCTGCTTCTTCGCCGCCCCGAGATCGATGGACTTGATCCGCGCCGCCGGATGGGGACTCCGCAGCACGGCGGCCCACAGCATGCCGGGCACCGCGATGTCGAAGGTGTACTTGGCGCGGCCGCTGACCTTGAGGTGGCCGTCGATCCGCGGCACCGGCTTGCCCACCACCTTGAGCTTGGTATCGGCGTCCCAGGGTCGGGGCTCGCTGTCGGGCACGGTGACCGACTGCTTGCGGACGTTGCCCTCGAAGCCCAGCTTGAGCGTCTCTTTGCGGTTGTCGGGCATCAGGCCTCTCCCCTCTGGCCCGCGGCCTCGAGCACCGCGGCCACCACATGGGGGTAGGTGCCGCAGCGGCACAGGTTGCCGGAAATCGCGTCCTCCACGTGCTCGGCGGTCATCGCCTCACCCTTGGGGTGACGGCGCAGCAACGAGGTGCAGGAGATCAACATGCCGGAGGTACAAAAGCCGCACTGCAGGGCGTCGTGCTTGACGAAAGCCGCCTGTAGGGCGCTCAGTTCCTCGCCTTCGGCCAGCCCCTCCACGGTGGTCACGTCGCGGCCGGCCACGTCGTGGGCGAGCATCATGCAGCTGTTGCGCGGCAGGCCATCCACGATCACGAGGCAGGCACTGCACGAACCGCGATCACACACGACCTTGGGGCCCGTGGTGTCGAGGTCGATGCGTAGTGCCTCGAGCAACGTGGTGCGGGGCTCGACCGAGGTCTCGACCGGCGTGCCGTTCAAAGAAAAACGAAGGGGGGAGGGGTCGGGGCCGAGCTCGGCGGGGGCGGTGGCGTCGTCCACTGCCGCTCCGTCCGGGGGTCCTTCGGTCCCGTTGCCACGAACGCAGCTGCTGACCAGCGTCGCCGTGCCTACACCTCGAAACAACCCCCGTCGAGTCAGCTTGGTGCGTTCTGACATCCCGCGCAGGATATCAGCTCGTGTCGGGGGCCGAGTTCAGGGCGCAGTCGGCGTCGACCAGAAGGGCGCGTAGGCTTGTTCGCGGTTGCGGTGGATGTCGACGAGGCAGGCCTCGAGTCGCTCTCGGCCGTCGCCTTGGGCCACGCCCTCGAAATTCTTGCGGGCGATGTCGGCGGACAGCGACGAGTCGGGCTGGACGCTGCGCTCGAGGATCGCCACCAGTCGCGGATCGAGGCGCTCGGCCTCGGCCAGGAGCTTGGCGTGGGACGCTTGCTGGGCCTGAAACCGGACTTGGTCGAGGACCTCGGCTCGCACGCATTGGATCACCGGATCCGGAGTCCGTCGCAGCAGGGGCACGAGGCTGTCGGGGGTCAGGCGCGGGGGCTTCTCTCCCGGTTCCATGATCCCGCTGCGCGGGTGGAAGCCCACCATGAAGAACGTGGGCACGGGCAGCTCGTCGTAGAGGGCGCGGACTTGCTTGACGAACACGTCGAAGGGTCGCGCATGCTCCCACTGCAGCGCGGACGTCGAGCGTACGAAGGTGATCAGGATGATCTCCGCGTCCGGAGCGTCCGCGACCACCGCGGCGATGCGAGCGGCGACGCGCTCGGGGGTCGCCGGGTCGTCGTAGACGAGCGGTCGATGCACTCGCGCTTGCTCGCGGCTGCGGCGAGCGAAGGGGCACAGGCCGAGCTGCTCCACCACTTCGAGCAAGTAGCGGTCGTGGACCGCATGCACCACCGACGGCGGCGGGGCGCCGGGAGGCGCCGATTCATCGTGACGGCATGCACCCTCCACGGGCACCGAGTGTACGGCGGCCGCTGCCCCTCGCGGAACTCCCTCGGGGTCGGGACGCGCGAGTTCCAGCACGGACTGCTATGGTCGTGAGGTGGCGCCGTCGGCCGAGTCAGGGCAGCAAGGCCCCGAAGCGCCCGTGCGCGAGCGTCTACCGCATTGGCTGAGCCTGCTGCTGCTGGGGCTGGTGCTGCTGCGGGTCGGCTATCACGCCAGCTACCTGACCGACGATCCTTTTGCCCTGGCCACGTTCTCGGACGGGCGGGTGTACGAACAGGCCGCGCTGGACCTGCTCGAGCACCCGCCGCTGGGGAGCCGCCCGTTCTACTTGCAGGGGCTGTACGCGGCTCAGCTGGCGCTGCCCATGGCGATCGTGCCGTGGATCTCGCTGGCCATGCTGCTCCAGCTGACCCTGGCCGGCCTGGCGCTTTGGGGCTTGTTTCGCGCTATGGCGTGGGTGGTGGGGCGCCGCGAAGCCGCGATGGGGCTGGCGGTGCTGTTGGCCTATCCCGGCCTGGCCTTCTACGAAAACAAGTACCTCACCGCGTCGCTCGGGGTGGTGACCATGGCGCTGATGGTCATCGCCTTGGCCCGGCTTCAGCGTCGGCCCACCGCAAAGGCGGTGGTGGGGCTCGGGGTCGCGACCGGGTTGGCCGTGCTCGCTCGGGGCAACATGCTGCTGGCGGTCCCCGGGGTCGCGATGGCGGCGGTGCTCGTGTGGCGGCAGACCGACCAGGCTCGCTGGCGCGCGGTGGCGTGGTTGTCGCTCGGCCTGGCGTTGGCGCTGGGCCCCATGGCGGCTCGCAACGCCATCGTCATCGGTCGCCCCGCCGTCATGCCGGCCCATGGCGGCGGCACTTCCTTCTATATCGGCAACAACCGACACGCCCGCGGGGTCTGGAACAACGCGGGCGGGCTCATCAGCGGCGAGGTGGTGCACGAGCGCGAGGAGCTCGTGACCGAGCTGGGCGTGGCCCCCGGCTCCGAGAGCGAGCAGGCCGCGGCGATCGGCCGGGCCCTGTATCGGCGAGCCTTCGACGAGATGGCCGAAGACCCCGGGGCATGGGTGTGGCTCGAGCTCCGCAAGACGTGGCTGATGGTGGGCAACGACGAGCTCACCCAGGACTACGACGTCTACGGCGAGCGGGAGATGCTGCCCTGGTGGAGCGGTCGAGGCCTGCCGTTTTCGGTGTTGCTCGCGCTCGGCTGCGTGGGAGCGATCGCCACCGTCCGTCGGGTGGCCGCGGGCCAGCTCGAGGCCTCGCACTGGCGACCTTGGTGGTGGATGCTCGGCTTCCAGGCGCTCGCGGTCGTGGCCGCCAACCTGCTGTTCTTCACGTCGGCCCAGCATCGGGTGCCCCTGGTCGTGCCGTTGGTGGTGTTCATCGGCCCCGGCATCGACTGGCTGGTGCGCGGGCGCAGCCACGAGGCCGCCGCGAAGGGCCGCAGGTGGTGGTGGGGCTCGGTGATCCTGGCGGTGGTGATCCTGGGACAGGCGGCTCAGCCTCGGCACAAGCGACACGAACCGAGCGCGGTGCACTACTACAACCTCGCGCTGGCCCACGTGCGTCTGGGACAGCCGAAGCTGGCCATTGCGGCGTTCGATCGGGCGGTGGAACGCCGGCCCGACCATCCCGTCATTCGCCTCGAGCGGGCGGTGCTGCATCGTCGTCGGGGGCACCTCGACCAAGCCCAAGCCGATCTCGACGTCCTGCGGGGTCTGCCGGAGTCCACGAGCTGGGTGCAGCAGCGGGTCGCCGACGAGCAGCGGCGAGTGATCGCGCTGCGCCGGGTCGAGGCCGCCAGCCGTCGGCGGCGTTGAGCGCTTGCTCGCCCGGGTCGGCCGTTGCACCCTGACCTTCGTGACTCGAGAGGCTGCGACCGAGGCCCAGGCCCGCGAGGTTCTTCCCGCCTTCGGCATCACGCCGGCCACCGTCGGCCCGCTGGGGCACGGGCTCATCAATGACACCTTCGCCGTGAGCGGGCCCGACGGGGACTACGTGCTCCAGCGGGTGCACCCCGTGTTCGCGCCCGAGATCCACCTCAACATCGCCGCGGTGACCCAGCACCTGGTGCGCAAGTCCATGGTGACTCCGCGGCTCGTCTACAGCCTCGACGGCAGCCCTTGGGTCGAGCGCGGGGGGAAGGTCTGGCGGCTGATGACCCGGATGCCCGGGGTCAGCGTCGACGCGGCCGACGACCCGGCGCAGGCTCATGCGGCGGCACGGCTGCTGGGGCGGTTTCACTCCGCGCTCGACGACCTCGAGCACGAGTTCGTGGGGTTGCGGGCCAACGTGCACGATACCCCCACGCACCTGCAGCGGCTCCGCGATGCCGTCGAGCAGCACCCGGGACACCGACTCTTCGCTCAGGTCGAGCCGATCGCCCACCAGATCCTGCGCCAGGCCGAGACCTTGCCGCCGCTGGCCGGGGCACGCACCCGCATCGTGCACGGTGACCCCAAGCTCAACAACGTGCTCTTCGAAAGCGACACCGGCCCGGGGCGGCGGCAGGCCCAGTGCTGGATCGATCTCGACACGGTGGCGCCGATGTCCCTGGCCGTCGAGCTGGGCGATGCATGGCGCTCGTGGTGCAACCGCAGCGGCGAGGACGAGGCCGAGGCTCGCTTCGACGCCGAGGTCTTCGAGGCCTCGTGGCGGGGCTATCGGGCGGGGTGCACCCTGGAGCTCGACGCCGACGAGCGCGAGGGGCTGCTGCACGGCGTCGAGTGGATCACGCTCGAGCTCGCCGCTCGTTTCACCGCGGACGCGTTGTTCGAGAACTACTTCGGGTGGGACTCCAGCCGCTTCGCCAGCGCGGGAGACCACAACCTGCGGCGGGCGCAAGGGCAGTGGTCGCTGCACCACGCGGTCATGAAGGCCAGGGTCGAGAGGGCGCGAATCCTGTCCGCCGATGGCGCTTGACCGATTGGTCAAGGGGGCTGTGCCCCACATCCCGCGGCCTCCGCAAGCGCGAGAGATCGGGTAATCTAGTCCGCGGAGATGGGGGAGACCGAGGACAGCCGCTCGATCGGCGATGGTTCGATCCATCCGTCCGAGGTCACCCAGGCGTCCCGAAGCGGCGGTCCACCCGAAGACGCCGCGGCTGCGCTGCAGGAGCTGGTCGCCCGCAAGGTGAAAAAGCAGCTCTTCGGTGGCCCCAACTCCACGCGCACGATCGGTCGCTACACGGTGCTCGACACCCTCGGCGAGGGCGGCATGGGCACGGTGTTGCGGGGCTTCGATCCCGAGCTCGATCGCCAGGTCGCTCTCAAGGTCCTGCAGAGCCAGATCAGCCACCGCGAAGCGGCGCGCCTGCGTCGTGAGGCGCAAGCCATGGCCCGGCTCTCGCATCCCAATGTGGTGCAGGTCTACGAGGTCGGTGAGTCCAATGGGCGCATCTTCGTAGCGATGGAGCTGGTCGCCGGCCAGACCCTGCGCGAGTGGATGAAGGAGGGGCACGGCTGGCGCGAGTGCGTGGCGCTGTTCATCTCGTTGGGCGAAGGCCTCGCGGCGGCCCACGAAGGCGGGCTCGTGCATCGCGACTTCAAGCCCGGTAACGCGCTCATCGACACCAAAGGCCGGCCCCGTGTGCTCGACTTCGGCCTGGCTCGCCAGACCGACGGCTACGACGACTACGAAGACGACCCCTCGCTCAGCTCGGTGAGGAACGCGCTGGTGACCACGGGCGAGGCGGTGCTGGCCGACACCCCGCTGACCAAGACGGGCGCGGTGGTGGGGACGCCCGCCTATATGTCGCCCGAGCAGTATCACGGCGACACCGTCGACACGCGTAGCGACCAGTTCAGCTTCTGCGTCACGATGTACGAGGCGCTCTACGGCGAGCGCCCCTTCGCGGGCAGTGAGCTCGAGAACATCATGGAGGCGGTGCGGCTCGGTGAGCTGACGCCGGTCGCCAAAGGGCGCAGCGTGCCGCGAGCGCTCCGCAAGATCTTGGTGCGCGGCATGGCCCTGGATCCCAACGATCGGTGGCCCTCGATCGACGCGTTGCTCTCCGAGCTGCGTGCGATGGTCGCGTCGCGCTGGCGAGCCTGGGCCGTAGCCGGTCTCGCGTCGGTGCTGCTGGCGACGGGCGGGGCCCTGGCGGCGGCGGCCTACCTCGGCGACGATGGTATCTCCTGCGATGGGCTCGAGCGCGAGCTGCAGGGCGTTTGGGACCCCCAGCGAAAGCAGGGCGTCGAGGCGGCATTCACTGCGACCCAGGCGGAAGGGGCCGCACAGACCTGGGCTGAGGTCGAGGCTGGCCTCGATGACTACACCCGTCGCTGGGTGGCGGTGCGCACCGATGCGTGTCGAGCCGCCGCGCGCCCGGAGCAGGCGCTCGATGCGGTCGTGGCCGACGCAGAGTGCCTCGAAGACCAGCGGTTGGCCCTGCGCGAGACCGTCGATGCGTTGACCGACATCGATGCCGATGGGGTCTCCGCGGCGGCTTCACGAGTCTCGCGGCTCGCGACGCCCGGCGACTGTCGCGGTGGCGACGATGCGCTCGCTTCTGTCGAAGGCGGGGAGGAACCCTCCGACTCGGCGAGCGCATCGTCCGACGTCTTGCTCCTCGACGACTGCCCCTACGATCCGTCGCTGGCGCTGTGCCTGCGCTTCGAGTCGATCGAAGGCAGCACCGTCTACGAGGACACCAACCCGTCGATTCGAGGCGAAATCTCCGGCGACGCTCGGATCGAGCCCGGCCCGCACGGCAACGCGCTGGTGCTGCCCGGCCACGATGGCCGGCTCACGCTCGATCGCCCCATCAACCCTCCGGGCTCGTTCAGCATCGACCTTCAGCTGTGGATGAACGACGGCGCACAGCGGTGGTCCGGCATCGTCGACAACTGGATCAAGGACGAAGGCATCTGGCTGGGGGTCACCACGCGCCCGGGGGGCCTCGCGTTCTGGGTCGACGGCGTCTCGATCTCGATCGAGGACGTCCCCAAAGATCGCTGGATCCACGTGCTCGCCACCTTCGACGTCGGTACCGGGGTCATGTCCATGTACGTCGACGGCAAGCTGGTCGCGCTCGGACAGCACAGCGGGCCCGCGACGCCGCGGCCTGGACCGATGATCCTCGGCTGGGGGGTCGACGACGATGCGCCCTTCGGAGGCAAGGTCGACACGGTGAGGATCTGGCACCGCGTGCTCGAGCCTCCACCGCAGTAGGAGCGACCCCCTCGTTCGGGTGGCGCGCTCGCGGGCAGGCTGCCGTACCGTGGGACCTTCCCCTGGCTCGGACCGACGATGAAGCTCCCTCGAATCCACCGTTACGCGTCGTCTTACGCTCCTGCGCCCACGGGGGCGGTGGCCTCCTCTCGCGGCCTCACGCCGAACTCGAAAAAGAAGAAGAACAAGTCGACCGAGTACGTCGTGCGAGGAGGTCAGTGCAACACGCAAGACTTCATCAACGGCGCAGAGAACAACGGCTTCGTGCAGGACGATGACGACGAGATCGACGGGCTCTCGGTCAACCTGGTGACCGCACCCACCTCGATCAAGTCGACCCAGTCATCGGTGTACTTCTGTGACACCACGCTGCCGCAAAAGAGCCGCTGCGCCGCCAAACGCAGCGACATCGAGGGGGCCGGAGGCACCGTCGAGGAAGACCCGATCAAGGGGAACGCCGACCATGCCAAGGTCTCGGGGCTCACGGCGAAGCAGCTGAACTCGCTGTTCACGCGCCATTTCTCGTGCTGAGCCCGGTCGACGGCGCGCGGCCGGCTCAGGCCGCGCGAGCAGCCCGGAACGCCCGTGGGCTCTCGCCCGTGGCTCGCTTGAACGCTCGGCTGAACGCCGCCTCGCTCGCGTAGCCCACCGCGGCGGCCGTCTCGGCCAGGCTCGCCCCGTGCCGAAGATCGCGAGCGGCGACCTGCATGCGCCAGCGCGTGAGGTAGGCGGCCGGCGTCTCTCCGACCTTCTCCGTGAAGCGGTTGTACAACGCCGTGCGCGACATCCCGGCGCGGCGCGCCAGTGAACCGGCCGTCCATGCGGTGGCCGGCTCGGCGTGGATGAGCCCCAGCACCCGCGACAACTTCGGATCACCGAGCGCGCTGAGCCACCCGATGCTATCGGCGGGCGCCTCGGCGATGAACCGACGCACGGCCTGCACGAAGAGCACGTCGGCGAGCCGAGCGACGACGGTCTCCGACCCGGGCTGGCCACCGCTCGTCTCGGCGCCGAGCAACCGCAGGGTGGCGTCGAGCCAGGCCGCGGCGGGGCCTTCGGCACACCGCACGTGCAGCAGCGGCGGCAGCTGGGGTCGCAGCATGGCGGCCGCTTCGGCGGTGAAGTGGAAGCTCCCACACAGGACCGAAGTGCGTGCTCCGTCGCCGCCGTGGGTGATGCAAGGCAGGCCGTCTTCGCCCGGCGGGGCGTCGAGGCTGGCGATGGGGGAGGGGACGATGGCGGGATCGGAGCTGAGCACGTGCGCGTCGCCGTGCGGCATGATCAGCACGTCGCCGCTGCGAAACGTGACCCGATCGTCGCCGCCGTGCACCCGGGCAAAGCCGGCGCCGCGCACCACGACATGGAAGATCGCGGGACGGTCGGGCCCGGGCTCGCCGCTGCCGCGCGTGGAGACCGACCAGGGCTCGCCCAGCTCGGCGCGGCTGAACACCGTCCCGCGGACGCCGGACCGATGGAGAAGCTCACTGAGTGGATCTGGATGCATGATTGTGTACGAATGAGCAAGTAAATGGGACGTGAAATGATACCATCGTCCAGCGCTCGGGACTATTCCTATTGAGGCCGGCGATGGACGCCGGCCCCGAAGACCCGGAGTAGACCGATGACCCGCACCCTCGTTGCCACCGTCCTGAACTTCCTTTTTCCCGGCGCCGGCTACCTCGTCCTGGGCCATCGCGTGCCCCTGGCATTGATGTGGCTGGTGGGCGTGATGGGGCTGACCTATGTGGAGCTCGGCATTCAGACGGCGGCGCCCTCGTACTACTGGCCCATGTTCGCGTCGGTGTTCCTCATGAACACCGCGTTTGCCATCGACGCCTATCGCGTGGGCAAGGCCAAGGCGCAGGAGCAGGCGGGGGGCATGGCCCTGCAAGCGGCCTGAACCGCCGTTATACTCCGCGAAGTGTCCGACCCAGCGCCGAAACCCGAGCGCCAGCCGAGGACCGCGGTGTACCCGGGGTCCTTCGATCCGATGACCGTTGGCCACCTCGACATCCTCGAGCGTGCAGTCAAGATCTTCGACAAGGTGATCGTGGCGGTGGGTCAGCACCCGACCAAGCGCGGCTACTTCACGGTGGAAGAGCGCGTTCAGCTCATCCGCCGCAGCGCCGAGCACCTGGGCGACGGATTCGAGGCGGTCTCGTTCTCCGGGTTGGTCATCGACTTTTGTCGAGCGCGCGGCGCTCAGCTCATCGTTCGCGGCCTGCGAGCGGTCAGCGACTTCGAGCCGGAGTTCCAGATGGGCCTGGCCAACCGGGATCTGCACCCGGAGGTCGAGACGGTGTTCCTGATCCCGCGGCCCGACCGGATGTTCGTCAGCAGCTCGCTGGTGCGGGAGATCGCCAGCCACGGCGGCGACTACCAGCGCTACGTGAGCCCCGCCGTGGCCGAGGCCATGAAGGCCCGCAGCCACAAGGGTTCCTGAGCGTGGCCAACAGCGACCCCAAAAAGGCCCTCGCGCATCGTCCCGGCTCCGACCTCGAGCCCTGGCGAGGGGACGACCACCTGGTGAAGGTCGAGGCCGCGGCCGAGGCCGGACTGCCGCGCAACGAGGCCGAGCTCGACCTGTACACCAAGGGGTTTTCGGCGGGCATGACCGTCGAGGACGACCACGACGGAGCGATCGTGGCCCGAGGCCGGACGGTGCTCTCGGATCGAGAGCTCCGCAAGAGCGTGCGGGCGCCGTTGCAGTACCTCGGCGTCGCGATGGATGCGGTGAAGGTTCGGGTGCACGACGGCGACTTCGAGCTGCGCGTGGCCAAGCATGCGGCCGAAGCCAGCCAGCCCGCGCTCGAGTCGGGCAAGGTGGCGCTCAAGCTGTGGTTCGGCTTCGGTTTACTCGGTCTTGCCTGCTACCAAATCCTCGCCATCCCAGCGGCGGCGGCCGTGTTGTGGGGGATCGGCTTGATGCTCGGCGGGTGGCAGCTGCGACAGGGCATGGCCAGCGGTCGCATGATGCTCGCCGGTCGGCTCGCGGTAGGCCTGGGTATGTTGGCCCAAGAAGAAAAGATCATCCTGCCCCCGGGTGACGCCCCGACCCTCGAGCTCGGCGGAGACTGACACTGACTCCACGTCGGGCGGTGATGATACCTTCGGGGCGCCAATGCGATCGAAGGGAGCTTCACGGATGCACGACGTCGGGCAGGTGCGGAGATGGGGAAGGCCGGCTGCGCTCGCGGGCGCCATGATGGCCGCGCTGGCGGCTCCCCGCGCGGCGGAGGCCGGGGGCTTCTACGTGCCCGAGATCGGCCCCCGTGAGACGGCGATGGCCGGGGCCGCGGTGGCGCAATCCTCCGAGACCAGCACCGCCGCCATCTTCCACAACCCGGCGAACTTGGCTGGGCCCACGGGCACCCGCATCCAGGTCGCAGGCAGCATCTTTTTGCCCAACGTCGAGTTTTATCGGCGGCCGGTCGACGACCCGCTCAGCGGCGAGCGCATTCGCTTTGGTCGCACCCGCAACTCCAACCGCATCGGCGGCGCGCCCTACCTCGGGGTCGCGAGCGACTTCGGCGTGCCCAACTTGGCGGCCGGCGTCGCGGTGCACGTGCCCTTCGGCGCCCACCTGGTGTTCCCGCGCGACGGCGAGGGCCGCCACGTGGTCACCGAGGTCAACCTGCGCACCATCTACGTGACGCCGACGGTGGCCTACAAGCTCTTCGATCGGCTGAGCATCGGCGTGGGCTTCAACTACATCTATGCCGACCTGTCGCTCGACCAGGTCAACGCGGCGCACTTCGTGACCGGGGACCCCGAGCTCATTCCGCAGCCCGATCCCAGCCAGGAGGGCATCACCCAGCTGCGGGGGCGCGACGCGGCGAGCTTCGGGGCGAACATCGGCATCACGTACACCGACCCGGAGAACCGCTACGCGTTCGGGGCCAGCCTGATGACCCCGGGCAAGCTGCACTTCCGTGGTCCCGTGCAGGTCATCAACGGCGAGATCACGCCGCTGGTCGACGAGGAGGGCAACGAGCTACAGCCCGCCGGGGTCCGCAGCGACATGCAGACCACGACCTATCCGCTGCCGATGATCCTGCGGCTGGGCACGATGTTCCGTCCCCACGATCAGGTGATGGTCGAGGTCGACTACAACTGGCAGCGCTGGAAGACCTTCGACCAGATCACCGCGCAGTTCGACAACAACTACGAGCTGCTACCCACCCCCGGGGCGTACATGGCCGACGTGGTGCTCGAGCAGCACTGGACCAACAGCCACACGCTGCGCCTGGGCACCGAGTTCTCGCCGCTGCCGGTCGAGCGTCTGCCGCTGCGGTTGCGGGCGGGCGTGCTGCTCGACCAGAGCCCCATCCGCGACAAGTACTTCGACTTGCTCGCCCCCGACTCCGACAAGATCGGGCTGAGCGTCGGTGCGGGCTACACGTTCGCGGTGGGCGACAAGGTGAAGATCGACGCCGACCTGGGGTTCATGCACCTCATGTTCCGAGAGCGAAATATCGCTCCAGAGACGGTCGGAGCGCCGCTTTCCGGGAACGACGACGATGCGTCGCCGCTCAACGACTCGATGGACAACCCCTTCGGTCGCGAGGTGCCCGGCTCGAGCAAGACCATCTTGAACAAGCCCGCGCCGAGCTTCTTTCACGGGGTGACACGCGCGTTCTTCGACATCCTCGGCGTCGGGGTGACGGTGCGGCTATGAGCTGCGCACGAAGTCGGCCGGGGTACGGCGCGGACGCGGGGGCGCCCCGCGGCCGTAGCGATGGGCACGGTGCTGCGGTATCGTGGCTTGCACCGCGATGGATCGCCGCATCGGGCTCGGCCGGCGGAGGGCACGCAAACGGGTGGAGTGGAGGGAACCGATGATTCGTCTTCGAATGCTGAGCACGGCCGCGTTGATCGTGGGTCTGGGTACGGGCTGTGGCTTTGGCGTCGACCCCTTCGCCGACGACATCGGTGGAGCCGGGGGTGACGAAGGCGATGCCGACGGCGGGGGCCCGGCCGATGGCACGACCTCCGGCGGCGGCGTCGACCCGATGGACGAGACCTCGGTGGGCGAAGGCTCGGCCGAAGGGTCCGAGGACGACGGGGCGACCGACGACGCGGGCGAGACGGGCATGGCCGAGCCGCAGTGCGAGCCCACGCCCACGCGCATGGTCGTGCTGGGCGACAGCATCTTCGCGTGCTTCGGGGTCGGCGGGAAACAAAGCGCCGACTGCTCCGCGCTCCAGCTGCACAGCTACATCTCGGACACGGTGGGGCCGGTCAGCTACGAGAACCTCGCGGTCAACGGTGCCCGCACCACCGACGTCATCAACAACCAGATCCCGGCGATGGAGGTCGGGATGCCGGGCCACGTGTTCGTGCTCGTCTTCATCGGCGGCAACGACCTGGCCGCGCACATCTTCTCGTCGGACGACGCGGCCACCAACGCGTGGGAGAACACCACGGGGCCCGACGTCGCCAACCACTGGGAGAACATCTTCGCGTTCTTCGAGAACCCGGCGAACTTCCCCGACGGGGTCACCGTGCTGATGAACACGCAGTACAACCCCTTCGACGATTGCACCGCGTCGCCCTATCCCACGGTGACGCCGGTCAAAAATGAAATTCTCGGAATGCACAATGTTGCGCTTACGGCCCGGGCCGACGCGCGCGACTATGTGTTCATCGCCGATCAACACGCGCCGTTCCTGGGGCACGGGCACCACTTCGACAAGCCGGAGTGCCCCGGCTACATCGCGGGGGCGGAGAACTGGATGAACGATCTCATCCACCCCGACGCGGCCGGACACGCCAACATCGGGCAGGTGCTCAGCAACGCGGTCGACGGCATGTACGTCGACTGTGAGTGATCTTTGCCGCCGCGCCGCCTCGTAACGTTCGTTGCATTTGTCCCCCCGTTTCCGGGTGCGTTCGGGGCGCGCCGGTTGGCGCCCGCGTGTCCCGAAGTGGAGATGGCAGGAGGCCGGTGAGCGTCGTCGCACACTCGATGGGTCGCAGACCCGGACCCGTCGTGGCCGGCCCCCTTCGATCGCTGGTCCCGCGGGCGCGTCGCCTGAGCGAACGTGGCCGCGCTTACACGCTGAGCTTACGCACGCGGCCTCGATGGTCGGTCGAGGGGATGCGGTTTAGAGTCCCTGCGATCGATGGCGGACTCGTCGGACATTCCGCGGCTCATCAGCGAGCTGTGCGATCAGTTCTATGGGCTGGGCTGGGTCTCGGGGACCGGCGGCGGCATCTCGATCCGTGGCGACGAAGGCATCTACATGGCGCCCTCCGGCGTCCAAAAAGAGCGCATCGCGCCCGACGACGTCTTCCTCCTGGATGGCTCAGAGCTGACGCAATGCCGGGTTGTCCGGCGTCCGGCCAGCAGCGCGCTACGGGTCAGCGAGTGTCAGCCGCTGTTCTACAACGCCTTCCGCATGCGGGGCGCGGGCGCGGTGATCCACAGCCACTCGATCTGGGCCATGCTCGCCACGCGCCTGTGCTCGCCGCAGGGCCGGGCCGGGGTGTTCGCGTGCGAGGGGCTCGAGATGCAGAAGGGACTGCGCGGCAAGGGCTGCTTCGAGCGCATCGAGGTCCCCATCATCGCCAATACCGCTCGCGAGTCCGAGCTCACCGAGTCGATGGCCGCGGCCATGGCAGCGCACCCGGATGTCGATGCGGTGCTCGTCGCGGGGCATGGTGTGTACGTGTGGGGCGAGACCTGGGTGAAGGCCAAGACCCAGGCGGAGTGCTACGACTACCTCTTCCGGGCCGTGGTCGAGGCGCACCGCCTCGGGATTCCACTGACCACCGCGAAGGCGACCGGGCCCACCTTGGCCCCGGCACAGGGAGCGAACCAATGATTCTCGAGTGGCTCGACGACAACGCGGGGCAGGCTCCGTGTACGCCCGATGACCTCAATGCCGCCGGCGTGCTGCACGAGCGCCTCGAGGTCGACCCCGTCGCCTATCAGCCGCCGCTCGATCGCCTCAAGGCCGAGCGCGGGTACGTCGAGCAAGACATCATCGAGCTCCGCCCCGACACGCCCAAGCTCGACGACCTGTGCGCCAAGTTTGCCCCCGAGCACCTGCATACCGACGACGAGGTGCGCTACGTGCTCGAGGGCGAGGGCATCTTCGACATTCGTTCCACCGATGACCGGTGGATGCGAGTCACGGTGCAGCAGGGCGACCTGCTCGTCGTGCCCGCCAACATCCACCATCGCTTCTTCCTGACCGATCGCAAGCAGATTCGCTGCGTACGGTTGTTCAAGGACAGCTCGGGTTGGGTGCCGCACTACCGCGAGCACGCACCCGATCCGGCCTGACCCACGCCTTCATCTGCGAAGGACCACACCGAGGAATTTCTTCCATGGATACCAGCACCACCAAGAATCAGGACTTCAAGGTCGCCGACCTCTCGCTCGCCGACTGGGGCCGCAAGGAGATCCAGCTCGCCGAGAAGGAGATGCCGGGCCTGATGGCGCTGCGCGCCAAGTACGGCGACGAGAAACCCCTCAAGGGGGCGAAGATCGCCGGTTGCCTGCACATGACCATCCAGACCGCGGTGCTCATGGAGACCCTCGTGGCTCTCGGCGCCGAGATTCGCTGGTCCTCGTGCAACATCTTCTCCACGCAGCACCACGCAGCCGCGGCCACGCCCGCCGCCTGCATCCCCATCGTCGCCTGGAAGGGCGAGACCGAGGAGGAGTACTGGTGGTGCGTCGAGCAGACCGTCAAGTGGCCCGACGGCACTCCGCCGAACCTGCTGCTCGACGACGGCGGTGACCTCACCATCGTGATGCACCGCGACCACGGCGACGCGCTCAAGAACGAGTGCAAGGGCGTCTCCGAGGAGACCACCACGGGCGTGCATCGCCTCTACCAGATGGCCGAGCGCGGCGAGCTGGTCATCCCCGCCATCAACGTCAACGACTCCGTCACCAAGAGCAAGTTCGACAACCTCTACGGTTGCCGCGAGAGCCTCGCCGACGGCATCAAGCGCGCCACCGACATCATGGTCGCGGGCAAGACCGTGGTCGTGGCCGGCTACGGCGACGTGGGCAAGGGCTGCGCCCAGTCCATGAAGGGCTTCGGCGCTCGGGTCATCATCACCGAGATCGACCCCATCTGCGCGCTGCAGGCCGCCATGGAGGGCTTCCAGGTCTCGACCATGGAAGAGGCCGCGTCCCAGGGCGACATCTTCGTCACCTCGACCGGCTGCATGTCCGTCATCACCAAGGAGCACATGGAGGCGATGAAGGACGAGGCCATCGTCTGCAACATCGGCCACTTCGACTCCGAGATCGAGATCGGTCGCCTCGAGGACGATCCCGAGATCAACGAAATCTCGATCAAGCCGCAGGTCGACCGCTTCGTGTTCCCCGACGGCCACGCCATCATCATGCTGGCCCGCGGTCGCCTCGTGAACCTGGGCTGCGCCACCGGCCACCCCAGCTTCGTGATGAGCAGCAGCTTCACCAACCAGGTCCTCGCCCAGCTCGCCCTGTGGCAGGACTCCGAGGGCCAGTACGAGAAGGGCAAGGTCTACGTCCTGCCCAAGGCCCTCGACGAGGAGGTCGCCCGTCTGCACCTCGACAAGCTCGGCGCCAAGCTCACCGAGCTCACCGAGAAGCAGGCCGACTACCTGGGCATCCCGCAAAAGGGCCCCTTCAAGCCCGAGAACTACCGCTACTAGTTCTCTGTTCGCCATCGGCGAACGCATCGACGCCCGCGTGCTTCCTCGGAAGCCGCGGGCGTCTTCGTGGTTGCAGTCTTTGCAAACGGCGCAATCGCAAGCCAATTGCAAAAGAATGGCGTTCGAGTACCCTGCGCCAATGTCCCTTGGAGGTCTCGCTGCGGCGCTCTCGCTGAGTTCCGTGTTGCTGGTCGGCGGAGCCCCGTCCGCTTCTTCCGACCCCTTTCGTCAGCTCGAGGAGATCCTGCCCACTCCCACCACGACGCGCACGGGCTCGGGCGCGCCGGGTCACGAGTACTGGCAGCAGGAAGTCGACTACCGCATCGAAGTCTCGATCGATGACAAAGATCATCGGCTCCATGGTCGAGAGCGGGTTCGCTACCAGAACAACTCGCCCGACACGCTGGAGTACCTGTGGCTGCAGCTCGACGCGAACGTCTACAGCCCCACGGCGGGTCGAGCCAGCACGGCCACCGCTCCGACCTTCGATCGGGTCCCGTACCGCGCCTTGGGCTACCTGGTCGCGGGCCGGACCTTCGATGGCTCGGTCGAGCTGTCCGAGGTCGTCGATCGACGCGGCCGCTCGCTCGACTACACGGTGTCCGGCACGATGATGCGGATCGATCTGCCCAAGCCGCTCAAGCCCAAGGGCAGCTTCGTGTTCGAGATCGAGTGGTCCTACGCGATCAACGACAGCGAGCTCGTACCGGGGCGCACCGGGTTCGAGCGCTTCGATGATGGCAACATCATCTACGAGATCGCGCAGTGGTTCCCCCGGCTGGCCGCCTACGAGGACGTCAACGGCTGGCAGAACAAGCAGTTCCTGGGCGGGGGAGAGTTCACGCTGGAGTTCGGCGACTACGACGTGTCGATCACCATGCCCGACGACTACGTGGTCGCGGCGACGGGTGAGCTACAAAATGCGCGGTCCGTGCTCTCGGCGAGCCAGCGCGAGCGGCTAGAGGACGCCGAGGAGGCGGACGCGCCCGTGTTCATCGTCAACCCCGCCGAGGCCGAGGCCAACCAGGCCGCGACGCCTTCCAAAGGCACGAAGAGCTGGCGCTTCAAGGCCGAGGACGTGCGGGACTTCGCGTTCGCGGCGTCGCGGAAGTTCATCTGGGACGCGCAGCAGGTGGAGGTCGGCGGCAAGCCGGTCTGGGCCATGTCGTACTACCCGCTCGAGGGCGAGCCCCTGTGGAGCAAGTACTCGACCAAGGCCATCATCCACACGCTGAACGTCTACGGGCGCTACGCCTTCGACTACCCCTATCCGGTCGCGATCTCGGTCAACGGCCCCGTCGGGGGCATGGAGTACCCGATGATCTGCTTCAACGGGCCTCGCCCCGAGGAGGACGGGACCTACGACAAACGGACGAAGTACGGCCTCATCTCGGTGATCATCCACGAGGTTGGCCACAACTTCTTCCCCATGATCGTCAACAGCGACGAGCGCCAGTGGACCTGGATGGACGAGGGGCTCAACACCTTCCTCCAGTACCGAGCCGAGCAGGAGTGGGAGGCGGGCTATCCGTCACGGCGGGGCGAGCCGCGGAAGATCGTCGAGTACATGCTCAGCGAGGAGCAGGTGCCGATCATGACGAACTCGGACTCGCTGCTTCAGTTCGGCAACAACGCCTATGCCAAGCCCGCCACCGCGCTCAACATCCTGCGCGAGACGGTCATGGGGCGGGAGCTGTTCGACTATGCGTTTCGGCGCTACGCCCAGCGCTGGAAGTTCCGGCGCCCGATGCCCTCGGACTTCTTTCGCACCATGGAGGACGCCTCGGCCATCGACCTCGACTGGTTCTGGCGCGGGTGGTTTTACACGACCGATCACGTCGACATCGCGATTCGGTCCGTGCGGGAGTATGTCCCCGACCCGGGCGGGCCCGTGGCGGACAAGAACGCCGAGCGCGAGCTTCGGGACGCGACGCCCAAGAGCCTCTCGGAGCAGCGAGACGAGGCGCTGCCCAAGGTGGCCGATGAAGACAAGGACATCCTGGACTTCTACAACTCGTTCGACGAGCTCGACCTCACCGCGGCGGACGAGCAGGCGGACGCGAAGCAGCGAGAGGCGCTGACCCCGGAGGAGCGCGCGCTGCTGGACCTCGAGGCGCACTACTTCGTGATCGAGCTGGACAATGTCGGGGGCCTGGTGATGCCGGTCATTCTCGACCTTCGATTCGAGAGCGGGGCCCGACGCGAGGTTCGGATCCCGGCCGAGGTGTGGCGCAGGAACTCGCAGCGGATCGGCAAGCTGCTCATCGTCGACGAGCCCATCGTCTCCGTGACCGTCGATCCCCACCTCGAGACCGCCGATGCCGACCTGAACAACAACCATTGGCCGCCCAAGCCGCAAAAGAGCCGGTTCCAGATCTACAAGGACGAAAAGAAGAAGAACCCCATGCAGGAGGCGGGGCTCGGCAAGCCGGTGGAGGCCAAGGAGACCAAGGCGACCCAGGAGCAGGCCCGATGATCGGCCGTCGAGCGCTGCTCGCTGGCCTGGCCGGAGCGCTGGTGGCCCGAAGCGCCGGGGCGCATCCCTATCACGTGAGCACGGCCGAGGCCTGGGTCCGGGATGGCCGGCTCGAGGTCGCGCTGAAGGTCTCGCCCGAAGATCTCCAAGAGGCCCTGCGCCGAGCCGCGGGCAAGAAGGTCGACATCGACGGCGACATCTCGGCCCTCATCCGGGCCTACCTGCGGAAGCACTTCACCGTGCGCGGCCCGGACGGACTCGTGCCGATGAAGTGGGTGGGCAGTGAGGTCGAGGTGGAGACCGCGTGGCTGTACTTCGAATACGAGACGCCCGGCTCGGCCAAGGGCTATGCGCTGTACAGCGGGGTGTTCTTCGACATCGCCCCCGCGCAGGTCAACCGGGTCCTGGTTCACCACGGTACGGCCTCGCGAACCCTTCGCTTTCGCCCTGGCGACCGACCCCGCCGCCTGGGCTAGCCGAGGCGGCAACGCGGGCGACTTCGCCCCGTGCGCAGGCTCGATCCGCCGTTTCGAGCCCGTCGGAGAGAAAATTCATGGAGGTGTAAGAAACGAGGGGGGGCGTGCGTCAGCACGAGCACGAAGGGCCGGGATGGCCCAAAACCGAGGAAACCCCATGGAAGACACCTGCAAATGCCCGTGCACGCAATGCGAGAGCCATTGCTCCTGCCCCTGTTCGCCTCCCCAAGACGGCGGCTGTTGCTGCGGCGCGACGTGCACCTGCGGCGACAACTGCCCGTGCGATGAGTCCTGCGGCTGTCCTTGATGCCGTGAAGTACACTGATCGTCGTTGATGGCCGTTCAGGCGAAAGTCCCCTCGAGGGAGACCCTGATCGCGGATGCTCTTCGTGAGCACGCCGCCCAGTTCCGTGCGTTCGTCGGCGCGCGCGTGCCTCCGGGCGAGGTCGAGGACATCCTGCAGACCGCGGCTTTTCGCGCCGTCGAGCGCTCCGGGTCCCTGAAGGACTCGGAGCGTCTCCTGCCGTGGCTGTACCGGCTGCATCGCAACATCATCGTCGACACCATGCGCCGACGAGCGAGCCGCGAGCGCGTGGTCGACCCCCATGCGGTGGCGCCCGAGCCCTCGGCCCAGCCCTCCGAAGACCCGTGTCACTGCGCCCTCGTGCTGGCCCGGCAGCTGAGCCCGGCCTACGCGTCGATGCTGTCGCTGGTGGACGCGGGAGATGCTTCGGTGGCGGAGGCCGCCGAGGCGCTGGGAATCTCCACCAACAATGCCGCCGTTCGTCTTCATCGTGCACGCAAGGCCTTGCGAAAAGCGATGCTCGAGCACTGCGGCGTACGCAGCCCGAGCGAGTGCGCCGACTGTCGCTGCGCATTCGAAGGTTGCTGCGCGATGTGATGCCCACGGACGAAGGTCCGGCGCCCGTGCCCGCGATTTGAGGCTGTTCGCGGGCTCGTGCTATGGGATGACGTCGAGATGGCGAAGTTCAACGTCTGTGCCCGGCGGATTCTCGTGGGCACGGCCGTCGCCAGCAGCTACGACTGGATCGACTTTCACCGCTGCGTGGAGGGCCTCGCCCGCCTGACCGGAGAGCCCTTCACGGCCGTCTTTGCTCGGCTGGAGAAGCAGCACGGCTTCGGTCGTCGCCCCGGTAGCTGGCCGGACGGGAGCACGCTGCGGGCGGCGACCCGGCAGCTGGTCGAAGAGCGCGAGGCCTGGCTGGCTCGTTACCGTGCCTTCGTCGAGCAACGTCGTCGCGAGAAGAAACAGGGCCTCCGCCACCGTCGCCGCGAGCCCCTCGAGGAGCTGGAGGCCAGTCGACGCCAGCATGCGGCGTTTCGGCCCCGGCTCGGCTACTGGGGCTGGGCTCGGCTCCGCGAGGGGCTCGGCACGGTCGTCCCTCACCAGGACTCGCGGCTCCGCTTTCCGATCGTGCGCGGCGGCGGCCTGAGGGTCTGTCTCGATCTGCGCCGTCACCCGGAGCCGGCCCTCGATCGAAGCGCGTTCGAGGGACTCGAAGGGGCGCTGGGGAGGACCGAGCTCCGCTCGCGGGTGCTGGTGGTCGTCGCCACGGCGAAGATTGCTGCGGCCTGGCTGGAGAACCCCGGCGGCCCCGAGCTGCGACGTGCACTGAAGCTGGGGCGGCGGCTCGGCGGTTTTCGTCGCGAGATCTGGCTGGCCCATCGCACGCCGGCTCACGCGGCCGAGCGCTGGCCCGCGGTGAGCGATGAACTTCGAGCCATCATCGACGGCGAGGGCTGGACGTTGCGGGCGATCCGGCTATAGCGACCTCGGCGTTACTGCCCGCGTGCAAACTCGATGTCCTCGATGCACTGATCCGCGCCACACATGCGACCAATGACGCGCGCGTGCAGTGAGCCGACCAGGGGCTCGGGCGAGCCCTCGCCATCCCAGGCGTCGATGCTCAGCGTGCCTTGATGCAGGAACCCGACGTAGTCGAAGTTGCCCGCTTCTCCCAGCCGGACGACGAGGCCCTTGGCGTCCTCCCAGTCGTCGACCCGAATCTGGGCGCCGGCCTGGAGTGCGTCGCGGTCGACCTCCACTTGGGTCGCGAGGACGCCTTCGCCGTAGGTGCCCCGGAAGGTCAGGGTCACGGGGCTGTAGCCCCCGGGATCGACGGCTTCCGCCGTGGCATCGGTGACATCCCACGGCTCACCGTCGAGCATGGGCATGACGGTGGCCTCGCCGGGGGCGGGGGGTTGGTCTGCCGAGCCCACCGTCGCCTCGAAGGTCACGTCGAGGGTCCCGCGGTCCACGATGCACAAGGCGCTGTACTCGTCGATCTCCCACTGGGGCTCGGCGGCGAGGTCGGCCTCGACTCGGGCGCGCTGCGTCAGCAGGAAGTCGCGCTTGATGCCCTGGGCAAACTCCACGAGCTCTTCCTCGTCGGGATCGATGTGCGGGGCGACCAGCGCGGCCTGGCGATCGAACTCCGTCACCAGCGCGTCCTCGTCCCACACCGTCGCCAAAAGCTCCCGGAGCCGGTCTTCATAGGCGGCGCGGCCCTCGGGGTGGAGATAGAGGCGACGTGCCAGCCGGGCGTTGGCCTTCACCGAGGCCAGCGTGCCTCCATCCGAACCCCAGAACAGCGTGCCATCGACGCCCCACGGGATGAAGGTGAAGCGTCCGTCCTGGTCGCCGTAGATCCAGAAGTTGTTCTTGTTCTGGGGGTAGCCGTCGTCGTTGTTAATGAGGACTTCGACGGCCCAGTAGGCATAGAAACGGTCCAGATCGACGACTGCATCGAGAGCCGGGATGAGATCGTCGTCGGGGACGGCGGCCGCGGTGACCACCGCGCCCAGATCGAGGCGGCTGGGGTCGGACTCGTTGGTCTTCTTGTCGAAGGTTCCCGTCAGCGTGGGGCGGAAGTCGCTCTCGTGGCCCTCGTAGAGGTTGCCCTCGTCGGACTCGAAGTGCTGCGCCAAGAAGGGCTTTTTGATGGGCTCGACGTTGACGTAGAGCCCGAGGTCCTGACCGTTGACGTACACGTGGACGTACGAGCAGCGCGGCGCGGGCACGCCCGCCGCCGCATAGATGCCGTAGCTGATGCACTGGCCGACCTTGGAGGGGTCTTGCTCGGCGTTGTTGAGCGTCATCCGCTTCATGCCGCCGAGCTCCAGATCCTGGTCGAAGTGATGGAACTTCAGCTTCAGGGCGGGGCGCTCGTCGTCCATCGACCCGAAGCCCTTCTTGCGCACGCCGACGGGTGCCAAGGGGAATCCATCGACGGTGACGTCGGCCGAAAACCAGGTGAACGGCTTCGGGAAGGGGCTGGTGAAGCAGCCGGCTCCCTCGTCGCCGAGGATGTGCTCGTAGTCCCGGCTCTGGTGACGCAGCGCGTCCCAGTCCGCTTCGTCCATGACGATGGAGATGTCGTAGACTCGCTCGAGATCGAAGAATCGCCCGTCGCTCTGGGGCGGGTCGGCGCCTTCGGTTTCGTCGCCGGAGGTCGTCGTGTCGACGGCCGCCGTGGTGTCCGACTGGGCGGGCGGCGGCTCGTCGTCGCCGCGTTTGCACGCCGACGCCATCGCCACGAGCGACACCGCAATGCCCGGCAGCGCCCTGCGAAGGCGTCTCACGCTAGCGAGTACACCACACCGACCCTTCGCGGGTCATTTCAGTCCAGGATCTCCAGGTCGTCGAGGCTGAGGTCTTCGACGACGGGGAGTCGGACGGTATCGGCAGGATCCGGGTCTGGCTCGGATTGAGGCGCATAGACTTCCGGTGGGTGCTCGGCCGTCGAGCGGGGATCGTGACTGACATCGAACGTGCCCGCGATGAGCACGTGGTTGGCGCTGCTTTTGAACAAAGGGGAGGCGAGCATCGGCAGTCCTCGGAAGGTTGGAGCGTGCTCCACCCCGTCCGGGTTACGTGGCGAACCCAGCGCCGGTCACTTTGTCGCGGATGTCACTACACGCCGCGCCTTGAAACCTATTCGGGATAGCCCTGGGGAAAGCGTTGGTGCCACTTCCAGGCGCTGTCGACGATGTCTCGCAGCTCGGGGAACTTGGGGGTCCAACCCAGTTCGGCGCGGATCTTGGTGCTGTCGGCGGTGAGGGCGGCCGGGTCTCCGGGGCGTCGATCGGCCATCTCGTGGGGCACGGGGTGCCCGGTGACCGCACGTGCCGTCTCGATGACCTCCATCACGGAGAAGCCCTGGCCGTTGCCGAGGTTGTAGACCCGGCTGCCTTCGTCGAGGGCGCGCAGCGCCAGGATATGGGCCTGCGCCAGGTCGATGATGTGGATGTAGTCGCGGATGCAGGTGCCGTCGCGCGTGGGGTAGTCGTTGCCGAAGACGAAGATCTTGTCGCGCTTGCCCTGGGCGACCTGGAGCACCAGCGGAATGAGGTGGGTCTCGGGGTCGTGATGCTCACCCCGATCGACGCTGGCCCCGGCGGCGTTGAAGTAGCGCAGGGCGGCGAAGCGCATGCCGTGCACCGTCTCCGTCCACTTCAGGATGCGCTCGAGCATGTGCTTGGACTCACCGTAGGGGCTGCCCGGGATGATGCGCTCGTTCTCGTCGATGGGCACCTTGCTCGGCTCACCGAAGAGCGCGGCGGTGGACGAGAGGATGAAGCGGCCGATGTTGCGCTCGACCATGCTCTCGATGAGGTTGAGGCCGTTGGTGACGTTGTCCCCCACGTACAGGAACGGCTTTTTCATCGACTCGCCGACCTGCGAGCGAGCGGCGAAGTGCATGACCGCATCGGGCTTGGTCTCGTCGAGCACCGCGTCCACGGCGGCTCGATCGGCGAGGTCACCCTCCACGAGCCGGGCCTTCGGGTGGACCGCGGCGCGGTGTCCGAGCGAGAGGTTGTCGAAGACCACCACCTCGGCGCCGGTCTCCACCAGCTGCTCGACCGTCACGCTCCCGATGTAGCCCGCGCCTCCAGTGACCAAGATCTTCATGCGAACGGCATCGTAGCAGCCAGCGGGTACCCCGGGGCGGACGGGGCCGCAGCGACCCATCGTGCGTTGGGTCGCGGGCAGGCTCTTCTTTTACAGGCCGAGGGCCTGCGGGGCGGAGGCGAAGTAGGCCTCGAGCTCGTCTCGCAGAGGCTGCTTGGCCTCGGGCGGAAGCCAGGCGCTGTCGATACCGCCCAGGGCGAGCTGGCGTAGCTGATCGAGCGTGGGATCGAGCCACTCGATGATCGCCAGGTAGTTCGCATCCGCATACCCGCCGAAGTACGCGGGGTCGTCGGAGTTGATGCACACCAACACCCCGTGGCCCTGCAGCTCGAAGAGGTTGGACTCGGTGGGATCGGGAAAGACCTTGAGCTCGAGGTTGGAGCGAGGGCAGACGGTGAGCGGGATGCGATGGGGCTCGCCGTAGGCGGCGAGGACCTCGGGGCCGTCCTGGGCCGTGGCGAGGAACTCGAGCAGCGCCGGGTCTTCGGTGGAGCGCACGCCGTGGTCGATGCGGGTGACCTTCAGCTCGCGCAGCGACGTCCAGATATATGCGGGCGGGCCTTCCTCGCCTGCGTGTGCGGTGGGGAGCAGGCCTTCGCTCCGCGCCCGGGCGAAGACCTCGGTGAACAGCTCGGGAGGGTAGGGCGCTTCGTACGAGTCCAGCCCCAGGCCCACGATGCGCCGGTCGGCGGGCGCGTGGCGGTTGTGGTCGAGCACCTGCCCCAGCGTGGCCCAGGCGGTGGCCTCGGACAGCGATGCGCCGCTCCAGTCGCGATCCTTGGCGGCATCGCCCGCCTCACCCACCGGAGCG
This sequence comes from Myxococcota bacterium, assembly GCA_039028615.1. Classification (GTDB taxonomy): domain Bacteria; phylum Myxococcota_A; class Polyangia; order Nannocystales; family Nannocystaceae; genus Paraliomyxa. The sequence goes on from JBCCHT010000009.1 coordinate 162,365, forward strand.
TCGCGCAACAAGCAGGCGATGAGCCGCACGTGGATCCCCGCGTCGATCGCCGGCTGCAGGCCGCTCCACAGGCCGCGGACCACGGTCGACATCGCAATGCCTCGACTGGTGTGGGTCTGGGGATCGAAGAAAATCTCGGCCACGCGAACCTGCTGCGCGATTAGGCGCTGGGCGTAGGCTTCTGCGAGATCGTGGAAGTCTCGTTCGTTCAGTATGGCGCCCGCGACCGCGTAGTAGACGTCGAGGAACTGGCCCAGGTCGTCGAAGCGGTAGGCCGCGCGCAGGTCATCGAGCTTCGCGTAGGGAAACGCTTTGGAACCCTGTTCGATGCCATTTCGTTGCGCCATGGCAAAGGCGAGTTCCGGCTCGAGCGTGCCTTCGATGTGCACGTGCAGGACCGTTTTGGGCATGTGCGCGATGAAGGTCTGCAGTCGCGTGGGGTCGACCGAGCGCAGCGATCGTGCATGACTGGACATCGAGCCAACTGTATCGAAGTCGTGGGCCTGATATGATGATGTTTCCGGCCGAAAGAGGGAGGGGTTGATTCAAGGCAATCCGATCCGCGAGACCACGCGTCGTTTGATAGCGGAGCTCGATCGTCAAACGCTCGAGCTGGCGGAAGCAGGTGCGCGTAGACACTCGCTGGACGCGACGGGCCAGGCCATGGCCGTCGCGGACACCCTCGAGCTATTGGCGGCGGCGCGGGTCTTGGCGCGGCTGGCGGGGCTGGATATCGGAGAAGAGCAGGCCGTTCGCCTGCTGCTGTATCGCTACGAAGTGCCCGAGGCGGTCCGAGAGCACGTGCTGGGGTTCGCAGCCGGCAGCGCGTCGTTCGAGCACGTGCAGGCGCTGTTCGTGCCCGGTCGCCAGGTCACCCGACACCTGTTTTGGGTGTTCGCCTCGCTGGCCTGCTTCGAGGGGCTGCGCGACGACGTGCGGGACCAGGTCGAGTCTTTGGGCTATCGGCTCGGGCTGGGCGCGGATCTCGTGCGCGTGCTCCTGCAAGAGGCCGAAGTCTCGGTGGCGGCCACCCTGCGGGGCGACGACGCCACTTTGCGTCGACTTCGCCAGCTCCGCTACGCGATCTTCGACTTCGGCATGTCGTCCTGACACCGTCCGCATCGGCGTCGATCGACAAGCGGCGCCGGGTCGGTGAACATGGCGTTCGATGGCAGGCCTGCTCGACGCCCTGAAGAAGGACCGTATCGTCGCGGAACCCGGCTACAACCGCTGGAAGGTCCCGCCCGCCTCGATCTCGATTCACCTGTGCATCGGCTCGGTCTATGCCTGGAGCATCTTCAACCCCCCGCTGACCCGGGCGCTGGGGGTGGTGGGAAGCTCGGCCGACGACTGGGACCTCAGCGCGGTCGTCTGGATCTTCTCGGTCGCCATCGTGTTCCTGGGCCTCACCGCGGCGGTGGCCGGGCGCTGGCTCGAGCAGGTCGGCCCGCGCATGGTCGGGGTGGCGGCCGCGTGCTGCTGGGGCGGCGGCTTCTTGCTCGGCGGCCTGGGCATCACCACCCACCAGCTGTGGCTGCTCTATCTCGGCTATGGCGTGCTCGGTGGGGCCGGCCTCGGCCTAGGCTACGTGTCGCCGGTCAGCACCCTCATTCGCTGGTTTCCCGACCGCCGCGGCATGGCCACGGGCATGGCGATCATGGGCTTCGGGGGAGGAGCGATGATCGCCGCGCCGCTCAAGGAGTGGCTGCTGGGGCTCTACTATCGGGCGCCCGATTATCTCGGCCCCACCGACGAGGTCTCGCTGGTCACCGAAGGCGGGCGGCGCCTGGCCGAGGTGGCGGGGCAGCTACGCGAGGTCGTGGTGGTCGGGGCAGGCGACGTGGCGGCGATGGCCCAGCCTGGCCCCGAGGGGGTCTACGTGGTGGGGACGGGCTCCACTGGCGTGGCGTCGACCTTCTTCACCCTCGGGCTCGTCTACTTCGTGGTCATGCTGGTGGCCTCGTTCTCCTATCGGGTGCCGCCGCAGGACTGGACCCCCGAGGGCTGGACGCCGCCCTCGGACGACCGAGCGTCGCGCAAGATGATCACGCGACACCACGTCGACATCGACCAGGCGCTCAAGACCCCGCAGTTCTACCTGCTGTGGATCGTGCTGTGCTTCAACGTGACCGCGGGCATCGGCGTGCTCGGGGTCGCCAAGACCATGATGAGCGAGATCTTCGGCAGCACGCTGCCGCACGTGGTCGACGGCGCGTTCGCGGCCACCTACGTGCTGATGATCTCGGTCTTCAACATGGCGGGGCGCTTCGCCTGGGCGAGCCTGTCGGACTGGATCGGCCGCAAGACCACCTACACCGTGTTCTTCGTGCTGGGCACGGCGCTGTACCTCAGCATTCCCTATGCCGCGCAGCAGGTGAGCGCGTCGCCGGCCGTCGAGTGGTTGGTGCTCTTTTATGCGGCCACGATGATCATCTTCACGATGTACGGCGGGGGCTTTGCCACCATCCCCGCGTACCTCGCCGACATCTTCGGCACGCGCTTCGTGGGGGGCATCCACGGACGGCTGCTCACCGCCTGGAGCACGGCCGGGGTGTTGGGTCCCTTGGCGATCACTTCGCTGCGGGCGGGCTCCATGCGCAATGCCATCAGCGACCTGTCGACCAAGGTCGACCCGGCCGCGTTCGAGGCCAAGTTCGGGGCCGGCCTGGACCAGCTGGATGCGCTGGTCGAGGCGAAGACGGTGACCATCGCCAAGCTCATGGAGCTGGCGCCGCCCGGGACCGCCGACCCCTCGAGCACGCTGTACAACACCACCATGATGGTCATGGCGGGGCTGCTGGTGGCGGCGTTGGTGGCCAACCTGATGGTCAAGCCAGTCGACGCCAAGCACCACCTCGAGGAGTGAGGGTCAGCTCGCGTTGGCGTGGGGGTCGGGCATGATGTCGATCGAGGGCGGGTAGACCTCGCGGAAGGCGGGACGCTCGGACAGCCGGGCCAGGTAGGCGCCCAGCGTAGCGTTCGACTCCAGCAGCCCGTGCATCTTGGCCCAGACCAGCGAGTGTCCGACGCAGATGTCGGCGACGGAGAAGGCCTCGCCGAGCAGGTAGGGCCCGTCGCCGAGCGAGCGGGCGATGCGGTCGGCTCGCGTGTTCCACTTGTCGACGGTCTCGGCCACCAACTGCGGGTCGCGCTGGGCCGGGGGCCGAAAGAGGCGATGGGCGTTGAGGGTGGCGAGCAGGTGATCGAGCTCGGCGGGGGCAAAGACCGCCCACTGCAGAGCGGACCGCCACGCGGCCGTGCCCACCTCGGGGAGTAGGGGGGTCCCCGTCGAGGCGATGAGCGCCAGCGCCGAGGACTCGACCACTGGCTGCCCGTCGAATACGGCCGTCGGCACCACGCCCAGGGGGTTTACGGCGAGGTAGGCCTCGGATTTCTGCTCCCCCGCGAACACGTCGACCTGATGGGGTTCGTAGGACAGACCCGCCTCGACAAAAGCCCAGCGGGCACGGGCGGAGCGGGTGGGTTGGGGGGAGAAGTACAGATCGGGAGTGCTCATGGATTTAGCTTTCAAAATGAAAGCTAAAATTATAACTTGCGATTTGCAATCTAATTAATCGAGCTAGACTGGCGTCGCCATGGAGCGGCGATCCGATTGCCCCATCAGCTTCGCGCTGGATCTCTTCGGCGATCGGTGGAGCCTGCTCGTGGTGCGCGACCTGGCGCTCAAGGGCAAGCACTCGTTCTCCGAGCTGGCTGCCTCCGACGAGGGCGTCGCGACCAACGTGCTGTCCGATCGCCTGGCGCGACTCGAAGAGGCGGGCGTCATCCTCAAGTCGCGCGATCCGGCCGACGGGCGGCGCTATGTCTATCGGTTGTCGGGGGCGGGCAAGGACCTGCTGCCCGTGCTCGTGGAGCTCATCGTCTGGAGTGCGACGCACGACGACGCCACGGCGGCCCCGGCCTCGTTCGTGCGTGCGGCGAAGCGCGACCGCGAGGGCCTGCTTCGCCGCCTGCGCGCCTCGCTCGACGACTGAGCGGGGGTGGGCTCAGCCGCCTACGGGTTGTTCTTGGCCCACTGCGGCAGTCGCGTGGTGACGACCCGGGTGCCGCTCCAGGAGTCGTGCCACATGCGCCCGCTGCTGCTGAACGCGGAGAACGCCTCGAAGGGCACGAGGCGAGCGAAGCTGCGGCCCAGCACCTTGAGGAAGGTGGGCGCGCTGCCGTCGTCGGTGACGACCCGAGTGCCCGCCAGATACTTGCCCGGGGTGCGGCCGAGCGTGGTCTCGAACAAGACGTAGTAGGTGACCATGAAGATCACGCCGAGCACGAAATCGGGGACGCTCATGAGGGCCTCGGCTCCGCCGATGATCGCGAGGCCGAAGCCCGCGATGAAGCCGAAGATCATCGTGCCGATATAGTCGATGATGAAGGTCAGGAAGCGCTGACCCGTGGATGCATCGATGAGTTCGGGGTGATCGTCTTGCGGGGTGTACTCGGACTCCGCCTGCGGGGCGGCGTATGGATTGGGGGCTTCCATCCAGCCAGGGGTCGCCGAACCTCGCGCACTGTCAAGCCGAGCGTCCTCGATCGGCGCGATCGTGCCGGGCCGCGGGTCCGATCGGGCGGTCGGCCGAACCGAGGCGACGAGCGGCGCCATCGAACCCCGTGTGTCGGGTGTGGGGGCCGGGTTCGACGACGAGACGTGATCGGCCATGCACGGCCTCCGGACGAGCGTTGCCGCTGCCGGCCGGCGGCCCGTATGCTGGGACGCGACCGTGGCCGACACGCCGGAACCCGAGCGCTCGCTCGCGACGATCCTGAGCGAGCTACGACCCGAGGCGTCCGGGCTGGGCGCGCGGCAGACCAAGGCGAAGGTGCTCGAGCGATTCGGGGCCGCCACCGCGCCCAGTCGCCTCGATCGCTACACGATCCTGCACGAGCTGGGTCGTGGCGGCTGGGGAGTCGTGTACGCCGCGTACGACACTCGGCTGCAGCGAAGGGTGGCGCTCAAGTTGTTGCATGAGCGGCTGACGGGCGAGCGCCCCGACCAGCTGCTGCACGAGGCTCAGGCCATGGCTCGCCTGTCCCATCGCAACGTGGTGGCCGTGCACGACGTGGGGGAAGACGACGGCCAGATGTTCGTGGTGATGGACCTGGTCGAAGGGGTGAGCATGCATCAGTGGCTCGCCCGGAAGCGCCCGCCCTGGCCCGCCATCGTGGAGCGCTTCATCGAAGCGGGCCGCGGTCTGCAGGGCGCCCACGAGGCGGGGTTGGTGCACCGGGACTTCAAGCCCTCCAACGTGTTGATGGGCGATGATGGTCGCGTGCAGGTCACCGACTTCGGGGTGGCCGCGCGTCAGGTCGATCTGCAGGGCCCGCGGGCGCCCGCGGGCACGGTGGGACTGCAGGCGCCCGAGATCCTCGCCGAGGGGCCAGTGGGGGCGGCGGCGGATCAGTTCAGCTTCTGCGCGTCGCTGCGGCAGGCCCTCGAGACCGCGTCGGGACCCTCGGCGCCCCCGTGGCTCGAGCACGTCATCGCGCGCGGGGTCCAGGAGCGGCCCGAGGATCGCTGGCCTTCGATGCAGGAGCTGCTCGATGCGCTCGACGATCGGCTGCGTGGCGGTGCGCGTCGGCGGCAGGCGATCGGGCTCGGCGCGCTGGGGGCGGTGACCATGGCCGGAGCGGTGGGTCTATGGGCGGGGGCGGCCCCGACCGCGTGCGAGAGTGCGGCCACGGGCACACGAAACTCGGTGCAGGCGGCCGATGCTTCGATTCGACAGGCCTTCGTCACCGCGTCGCCCGAGCGTGGTGAAGCGCGGTGGAACGCCGCGCGGACCCGTCTCAATGCGTTTGCCCGTGAGATCGGCGATCAGCGGCTCGATGCCTGCGCCGAGCCTCCGACCGACGACGAGCGGCGTCGACAGATCTGCCTCGATCGGCGCGGGTGGGAGCTCGACTCGTTGCTCGATGTCCTGCAGAGCGCCGAGCCAGGGGTGGTGGAGCACGCCACCATGGCGGTCACGCTGCTGGTCGAAGGCCGACCGTGCACCGATGCGGTGGTGGGGCCTCCCTTGCCCACGCGGGAGCAGTACACCCGCACGCTGCCGGCCCAGCAGCGACTGGCCCGCGCCAAGGAACTCCAGCACGCGGGGCAGTACGCCGCCGCGCTCGAGCAAGCCGAGGTCGCGCTGAGCGGGGCCGAAGGGGCGGGCTACGAACCATTGGTGGCCGAGGCGGGCTACCGCCGTGCGATCCAGCTGGTGTTCTTGGGCCGCTACGCGGAGGCACGCGAGCAGCTCGTGCGCACCTTGGCGTCGGCCGAGCGAGGTCGTCACGACCACTTCGTGAGCTGGTCGCAGATCCTGCTGGCCTCGGTCGATGGCTTCTATCGGGGCCAGCCTGCGGCTGGTCGAGCGTGGGCCGAAGCGGCGCGTGCCAGCATCTCGGGTCTCGATGACGATCCGTTGTTGCTGGGGGCATTGCTCGGCACGCAGGGCGCCATCGCTCGAGCCGAAGGCGACTACACGCGGGCGCTCGACTACGCCGAGCGGGCGCTCGCCGCTCGTCGGGCGTCGCTGCCCGAGCACCACCCGTATGTGGGGGCGGCCCTGCTGCTCGTGGGGAACGTGCGCTACGAGAGGGGAGAACACGACGCCGCGCTGGATGTCTACGAGCAGGCGCTGGCCATTCGTACCGACGCGTTGGGCCCCGATCACTCCGAGACCGGCGTGGCCCACAACAACGTGGCCTTGCCCTTGATGGCGCTGCAACGAACGCAAGAGGCCGACGCCCACCTGCGACGGGCCCTGGAGATCTGGTCGCGCACGCCCAGCGACGTGATGCACGTGCTGCGGGCTCGCTACAATCGGCTTCAGATCGCGATCACCGAGCGACGACTCGAACAGGCCCACCAGGGGCTCGCGGCGCTGCGGGACGACATCGAGGCCCAGGCGCCCGACAACCTCGGCTTGCTCGCCAACACCGAGACGTCACTGGCCTCCGTGTCGATCGAGCGAGGGGACTTCGAGGGGGCGCGGCGCCACCTCGAGGCCGCGCGGGCGCGGACGCCCGCCGAGCACCCCGGGCACGGAGACATCGAAGGCCGGCTAGGGGAGCTCGCGCTCGCGCAACGAGACTTCGCTCGGGCGCGGACCCACTCGAGCCGGGCTCTCGAGATCGCCCGCGTTTCCTACGAAGCCGAGGCGCCCGCGGTGCTCGGGGCCCGGGTGGCGTTGGCGTCTGCGGAGTGCGAAGGGGGCGAGCTCAATGCCGCCGCGCTGGCCGAGCTCATGGTGCTGCGGGAGCTGGCCGGGCACGCGCCGTCGGCTCCGCTGCGCCGAATCGACGTCGACCAACGGATCGTGCGCTGTCACGTCGCGGGAGGGCGACCCGAGGATGCTCGGGCATGGTTCGCGAAGCTCGAGGAGCCCACGCCCGACGAGCCGGCGTTCGATGTCTCGAGTCGGGCGCTGGCCGAGCTGTGGTCGCTGCAGGCCGAGCGGGCGTTGGGCTCGCTGGGCACCGACTGCGCCGCCCGTCTGAAGCGGGTCGAGCTCGCCCTCGGCCCGTCCCGGCCGCGCTACGCCTCCTGGCTCGATGAGCTTCGCGAGTGTGATACGAATCGGTGATGCCCGACGACGCTGCCTTGCTCGCTCGCTGGTCGTCGGGAGACACGACCGCGGCGCAGCAGCTCGTCCAGCGCTATTTCGACGGTCTGTACCGGTTCTTTCGCAACAAGGTGCAGGACGACATCGACGACCTGATCCACGACGTGTTGCTCGCGTGCCTCGAGCGTCGCGAGGAGCTGTCGCAGTGGCGGAGCTTCCGGGCCTACGTGTTCGCGATGGCGCGCCACCGCCTCTACGCCCGCTTCCGCGCCAACCTGCGCGAGGCCGAGATCTTCGATCCCGGGGTGACCTCGGTCGCCCGACTCACCCCGGGGATCAGCAGCGTGGCTGCGGCGGCCCAGCTCCAACAGCGGCTGCTCGACGCGCTGCAGGCCATCCCGCTCGAGCTCCAGATCGCCCTGGAGCTGCGCTACTGGGAAGGGCTCACCGGACCCGAGCTCGCCGAGACGCTGGGCATCCCCGAAGGCACCGTCCGCAGTCGAGTCCGGCGCGGCATCGAGGCCCTGCGCGAGCAATTCGAGGCCTCGGGTGAACCGGGCCTCGGCCGCCCCGACTTCGAGGCCTGGGCGGCTGAGCTCGCGGCGGCCAGCCCCGCCGCGCCGCCCTCCAAGGGGCCGTGACTCGAGACGAGTGGGGGCCCGCTACTCGGGAATCCCACAGTAGCCGATGTGCTCGGCACCCGGCGGCACCTCGCCTTCGGCGTACCAGGGGATGCACTCCTGGCCGCTGGACTGACCCTCGCACTGCGCGTCGGGATCGGCGTCGGTGAGGTCACAGAGGCTCGAGCAGCACAGCGCGCTCTCGCAGCCGGGCACGATGGCCGCGGGGGCGCAGAACAGGCCCGGGTTGCAGACGTTGATGTACTCGCACGCGTCCCCGTACTCGCCCTGCTCACCGCTGTAGTCGGGGTAGCACGCGAACTCGCCGTCCACGCCCGGGTAGCACGCCTCCAGCTCGGCCGGGCAATCTTGAAGGAGCGGATCGCACACGGGCAGGCAGAGGATCAGCACTCCGTCGGAGGTGATCGTGCAGGCCGTGCTCGCATCGGAGCAGGTCGGTGCCTCGGGGCTGCCCTCGCAGAACGCCACGCAGGTGCCCTGGTTGGTCTCGGGGTCGATGTTCCAGCACATCGATCCGACGCCGCAGTCGTCGACGCCGGAGAGCCCACCGCCCTCGGCGAGGCAGCCGTCGCCCGGCTGTCCCGGGTTGTCGGCCACGGGCACGCAGCGGGTCGCATTCCAGGCGATGCCGCCGTCGGAGGCCCACGCCGTGCACTTTTCTCCATCGGGGCAGTCCTGGGTCCAGACGTCGCATTCCACCGTGCTGCCCACGTCGGGCTCGGCGATGAAGTCCGACGAGGTCATCCCGCTCTCGCCGTCGCCCGGAGTCGCTCCGGTTCCGTCGGCGCTGGCGTTGCCCGTGTCTGCACCGTCGCCCGCGCTCGGGCCCGTGTCTGCGCTGCCCGTGTCCGCTTCGGGTAGCGGGGTCGTGCCGCCCGTTTGGCGACCGTCGTTACCCGAGTCACAACCCGCGACGATCAGTACCGCCGCCCCCACGATGAACATCCCTTGCCTGATTCGCATCGATGGCTCCTCCTCCACTCGTTCCGGGCGGCGAAGAGTCGCGAGGCCGAGATTCGATCACGACTATTTTCGTTTTTTTCGAGGCGCCCGCGATCGCACGGTGCAAGCCGTTGCGCAGGGCGACGCGGTGGAGGTCGTCAGGCGGCGGGAGAGGTGCCGCTGACTTCGTCCCGGCGACGATGGCGAGCCGGCTTCGGGGCGTCGGGCTCCGCATCTTCGGGGGCGTTCGATCGCCCGGAGAGCGTCAGCCCGCCTTCGTGCGCGCTCGACCGAGCGGGGGCCGAGCCGCCCAGCGGAGCGCGCCCGTGCAGCGCTCGCGCCACCGTTTTCCGCAGCAGCGCGGTGGGAATGGGCTTGGTGAGCACGGGCTGCCCGCACGACTCGGTGAAGCGAGCGGCGGCCTCGGTGAACGCCCCGCCGGTCATGAACACGAAGCGATCGACCAGCGCGGGATAGCGGGTCTGGACGTTGCCGTACAGGTCCATGCCCGTCATGTCCGGCATCATCAAATCGCAGAGCACCAGATCGAAGTGCGGGTCGTGGCCGAACAGCTCCAGCGTCTGGTGGCCGCTGTCGACGATGACCACGTCGTGCTGACGACGGAGGAGCCGGCCGATGGCGCTGCCTACCAGGGGGTCGTCGTCCACGAGCAGGATGCGGGCTCGACCCAGCACGGCGGGGTTGGAGTCGGGCTCTTCCGCCGCGGTCTCGGGCTTGGTCGCGGGCAGTCGCACCACGAACTCGGTGCCGAGCCCCATTCGTGTGCTGAAGTCGATCTCGCCCGCGAGCTCGTCGACGATGCGCTTGCAGACGGGAAGCCCCAGCCCCGTGCCGCCTCGGTTTTGCTTGGTGGTGTAAAAGGCCTCGAAGAGTCGCTCGCGATCCTCGGCGGGGATGCCCTGGCCCGTGTCCTTGATGCGGATGACCACCCGATCGCCCTCGAGGGTGGTGCGCACGTGGATGCGGTTGGCGGCAGCTTGCCCGGCGTCGATGGCCTGCGCGGCGTTGGTCAGCAAGTTGACGAAGAGCTGGATGAGGCGCCGCGGGTTGGCCCGCACGGTGGCGCGGGACTCGAGATCGGACTCGAGGCGCGCGTGGTGGCGGATCTCGTTGTAGGCCATGCGCATCGCCTCGCGTAGGGCGTCGTCGATGGAGGCGTCGGAAATCTCGTCGGTGGGGCGCGTGACGGTGAGCAGGTCGGTGACGATCTGGCGGATCCTGTCGGCACCGGAGATGGCCTGCTCGAGCGCCTCGTCCACGGGGCGCCAGCGGCCCGCCTCGGGCAGCGAGTCGCGTAGATACTCGAGGTTCGAGGACACGTAGGTCAGCGGGTTGTTGATCTCGTGGCTGACCTCGGCTGCCATGCGGCCCATGGTGGCGAGCTCCTCGGCTCGGGCACGCATTCGCTCGCTCACCGCCAGCTCGCGAGCGATGCGGGCTCGCTCGCGGACCTCGGCGAGCTCGCGCTCGCGCTCGCGTCGAAACAAGGTGCTGCCCGCGATGGCCAACGATCCGACCAGGGCCGTCTGCCCGATCCACTGCGAGTTCTCGGTGAACGAAAGGTCGGCATCGACGGCGAGCACGACGACGCCGCACAGCGCTGCCACCGAGCACGTCGTGGACACGAGGGGGTCGTTGGGCGAGACCACCAGGTACATCAGCGGCAGGGCCATCACCCAGACCATGCCGCTGGAGTTCACGCCGCCGGAGTCGAACGTCGCCACGGTCAACGCCGCCGCCGAGGCCACCCCGCTGAGCGCCGCGAGCCAGCGGTTGAGTCGACCGCGGCGACCGGACACCAACCCGGTGCCGACGAGCATGGCCGCCCAGATCGCGGACAGGAACGGGTCGACGCCGAACACGTGCTCGGGGTGGATGAGCCCGTGCACGAACACGACGACACCCGCGAACACGAACAACCACCGCCGTGGGTCGATGTCCCGGGTCTTCATGCCGAGGCTGCGCAGCACGTGATCGGGATAGTACTAGATTGTGAAACTTGAGTATTTCCCATTACGGGAAAATTGGGATCTAATGCTCGGGAGCGAGAGCGCTCGTTTTCGCTCTTGACCGCTGAACAGCAGCTGACGCCATCGATCAGGAGGCTGCGTGGCTCCGGCTTGTCCGGCCGAAACAGCCACAACATACTCGAGAGCGGATGGAAGGGTGCCGGCCATGGTGGTTGCTGTTGGGGGCAGTGTCGGCGTGTGGTGCCGACGGCAGCCCGCCGCATTTGGTCGATCCGGGGCCCCAGGTCGCGGTGGTCGCCGAGCCCCTGCAGCTGACGTTGCAGGCCGCCGACGCCGACGGTGATCCGCTCGAGTACACGTTCGGGTCGGCCACCATCGAGAACCTGGAGGACAACGCCGAGCTGCTGGTCGTGCCCGATGGGTCGGGGCTGTTCACGTGGACTCCCGTCGCCGCCGATCTCGGAGCGCACTCGATCTTGTTCTCGGTGTCGGACGGAGAGCACGAGACCGGTCGCACGGTGGCGATCGAGGTTCGTGGTGCGGTGGGGGAGGGCAGTGCCCCCGTGTTTCGCAAGCCGCTGGGCGAAGGACTCGTGCACGACCTGCTGGATGCTCCGTGCATCCCTCCCGTGGACATCGAGATCCACGACCCCGACGACACCGAGATCGATCTGCGATTGCTGCCGCCCTTCGTCGACGGGGTCGAGCTGACGGTGACGGACGGCGGCCGGGCGGGGCGTCTTTCGTGGTGCCCCGACGCGAGCCAGCGCGAGGCCGCGGGGCGCATCGATCTAGTGATGTCGGCGGACGACGGCGACAACCCTCCCACGCTGCGGCACTTCACCGTGCTGCTGGCCCGGGGTGAGGACTGTCCGTCTCAGCGGCCGCAGCTGACCCACATGCCGGTCGACATGGAGACCCTGGCCGACCCGGTGATCGAGGTCGATGCGAGCGACGACCTCGGGTTGCTCGCGGCGCCCATCGTGTACTGGAGCACCGAGGCGGTCGAGCTCGAGGACATGGAGCCCCGCTTCATGGAGCTCGCTCAGGGCGATCTGCAAGGGGGGCGTTTCGTGGCTCGGCTGCCGAACCCCACGATCGCGCTGGGAGCGGGTGCCAGCGCTCCGCTCTACTACCGGATCTCGGTCGGCGACGAGGACAGCTGCTTCGTGCACAGTCCCGCCGAAGGCGTGCACGAGATCCAGATCGTCAATCCCGGCGGCGACGGAGCGTCGGCGTGCCAGCCTTGTTCTTGGGACGGGCAGTGTGGCGGTGCCGAGGACCTGTGCCTTCAGTTCGGGGTCGAGGACCGGGCGTGCGGTCGGGCCTGCGACGACTCGTCGGACTGCGGCGTGGGCTTTTCGTGTTCCCCCGAGCCGTTGACCTCGGTCGAGGGCGCGAGCGGGCGACAGTGCATCCCGGCGTCGGGGCAGTGCCCCGACCTCGCTTGCGAGGACGACGACCACGAGCCCGACGACACGCTGCGTCAGGCGCTGGGGCAACCCGCGCTCCCCGAGGGGCTGCTGCCCGGGCGACGTCTGTGTCCGCTCGACGAGGACTGGTATCGGATCGAGCTGTCGCAGTCGGCTCGCGTCCTCGCCCTCGGATCGGCATCGGCCGGCCCCGTGCTCGATCTCGGCCTGGTCGATGATGCAGGGCGGCTTCGAGCGAGCGCAGTCGACACGGAGGCCGGCGCGTCGATCGACAGCACCTGCGTTTCGGCGGGGAGCTACGCCCTACGGGTCTCCACCGGGGTGGGTGTTGCCGTCGACTATCAGCTGAGCTACGTGCTCGATGTGGACGGGTGCTGACGGGGAGTGCAGAGCGCGGGTTCGGGCGCACATGGGAACACCCGTGTGACTTCCGTTCTCCCTTTTCATGTCACGCCAATGGTATTTCAATGAGCACGTAGCCGATGAGCCAACGTCGTTTCCCCAAACTGATACAGGACGCCATCGATCTCGCGCGGACGAAGCTGTGGGACCAGGTGCAGTGGCCCTCGCCCGAGGTGATGCATCGCCGCGGCGGGTGCTTCGAGGTCGCCGCGTACCTGCGTCAATGCTGGAGCGCCGACCAAACCAAGGACATCCTCACCCGCTTCGGGGCCGACATTCATCCCGACGCGTGGCCGATGGGTCCGCACCTGACGCTGCACGAGTACGGCGAGACCTTCGCCAACCTCAGCGTGGGGGCCTACACCCACGTGGGGCGCGAGGTGTTCCTCGACCTGAGCGATCGGGTGATCATCGAAGACAGCGTGTCGCTCGGCATGCGCTCGATGGTCCTGACCCACCGCAACCTCGGCGAGTATCCCAACAAGCCGGCGGCCAAGCTCATCCCCAAGAAACGACGCCCCACCATCTTGCGGCGGGGGTGTTCGGTCGGGGCGGGCTGCGTGTTGCTATGCGGCGTGGAGATCGGTGAGCACGCGGTGGTCAACGCGGGCGTGGTGGTCGACCGCGACGTGCCGCCCCGCACCATCGTCACGAGCACGCGGCAGAAGGCCGACTATCAGATGCACGAGCGCTTCTTTCGGGACGTCTGACCGACGCAAAGACGCCGGTCTCGAAGGAGACCGGCGTCCGTGTTTTCACTCGGGTGACCGAGTCGCTTACGGCCAGATGAGGACGACCTTGCGGTCCTGGGCGCGCTCGGACTCGGTGCCGCCCGCACCCGCCTCGAGGCTGCCCTTGGCCAGCACGCGGAGCTGCTCGCCGGCCACGCCCTGGTCGATGAGGAAGGTGCGAACCGAGCCGCCGCGGCGCTCGGTGAGCATGATGTTGTACTCCTCGGTACCCACCGCGTCGGCGTGCGCCTCGAGGATGACCTCCTGGCCTTGCTCGGCGATGCACGAGGCGGCCGCGGTGAGCTCCTCTTGGCTCTTCGGCGTCAGCTTGTCGCTGTCGAAGGCGAAGTAGACCGCGTCGAGGTTGCAGGGCCCGCCACCCACGGTGCCGCCGCCCGAGAAGATGCACATGCCCCCGTCGCAAATCTCGTCCATCGGGCACTGGTCGTCGGTGGTGCACTGACCCGCCGCGGCGCAGCGGCCCGTGTCGAAGTTGCAGGTGCTGGGCGAGCACTCGATGTCGTCGGTGCACATGCCACAGGCACCCGCGGTGCAGACGAGGCCACCGACACACTCGATGGTCTGGGCGCAGGGCGAGCCCATCTCGCCGGGGCCACCGTTGCCGCCCTGGCCCGCGGCTGCGGCCTCGGCCGGATCCATGCAGCGGAACTCGTGGCAGACCCAGGGGCTCGCGCCGGCCGGGGTCTTGTCGACGCACTCGGCGTCCGTCTTGCAGTTCTGGCAAGTGCCGTCGACGCAGGTCTCACCCAGCTCTTGCTTGCAGTGCTTGTCCTTCTTGCATTGGGGATAGGGCTTGCTCTTGCAGCCCGTACCGGGGAACAACAGCATCGCCGCCGCGAAGGCGGTGCCGAGCGACCAATGAAGGCGGGGGAGGGAAAAGGGGAGCGTGGTGTCGAGCATGGATCTTGGTGGCCGGGGGTGTGAGCCAAAGAGTGCCCGACCCTCGCGCGCCCGTCGACGGTCGGCGGCGTCCCGTGATGCGAAATTTCTGGCGCAGGGCGTCCGAAACGGGGAACCAGGCCGCTGGAGCGGTTTTTTTCCCGGGGTCGATGGACCCATTGGGGCGCTACGCCACGCCCCCTGATATCGTCCCTGGCCATGCGGAAGTACAGGCAGGGCCTGACATTGGCTCTTGGTTGGCTCTTGGTCGGTTGTGGCGACGACGGGGGGTCGGTGGAGATGGGTAGCACCGGAATCGAAGCCAGCAGCAGCAGCGGAGAAGAACCCTTGCCCGAGGCACCCTTGGCCATCGGCGAGATCGACATCGCCACCGGGTGCGCGTTGGAGGGGGCGACCCGGGTGGAGCTGCATGCCACGCGAGTCGGCTGCGTGAACCCACCACCCGCGCCCTGCACCGTCACCGAGCCGCCGCGGTCCGATGCGGGCGAGGGCGTCGATTGCCCCGCGGCCGCGTCCGAGACGCTCTACGTCGAGATTCCCATGGCCGGCCGCTATCACTTCGAGGCGGTGACCTTGGCGGGCGAAGAAGAGCTGTCACGCGAGTGCTACGGCCGCGACGGTGAGGCCGAAGTCCTGGTGACCGCCGACGAGATCGAACAAAACGTCATGGTCGCGGTCGAGTCGCTCGACGGCTCAGCCTGTTGAGCTCGTGTCTTCCTGCGTGTGCAGGTCGTCTTCGGGACGCAGGGGCGACGGGCATAGCTGGTAGACGCTGTTGCGGGTCTGGACGTACAGGGACTTGTGCTCGCCCGCCTGCAGGATTCGCAAGATCCGGGTGGTGACGCGCGGCCGCCCCTGCGTGTCCACCAGCGTCATCGGTCGGCCTACTTTCGGTGGCCACAGTAGCCAGACGGTGCGCGGCGCAAACCGTCGGCGCTGCTGCCGGTTGGACTTCGTGCGCGTCCGCGTCGTCAGGTAGAAAGTCACGAGAACGAGAGGGCCTCGCTGTCGAAAGCGTGCACGGTTCATGCCGAATTGCGCTCGCCCGAGCAGAGGTCATGCGTCGACGCCGAGCCCGCGGCTCGACTGCGAGTTTGGCCTGAGCGCCAGCGCACGATTTGCCGACGCCCGTACGAAATCGGGACTCTCGTAGGCCTCGGGCCGTCCCTGGGGCCAGGGGGCCGCTGCCTCGCGCCGTCACGGGCTCCTGCGTATGATGCGGCTGCGCGTGAGAGCCGACGAACAGATGGCCCGCCGACGAACGGGCATCGTGGTGGCGGTGTTCTCGGCGGTGCTGTTCGTAGTGCTGTTCATCGTGGGGCAGGCCCGCGGCATGTTCACCCCCAAGGTGCAGGTCATCACTGATTTCGTGATGACCTCGGGGCTACGCGAAGGAAGCCCAGTGCAGCTGGCCGGGGTGGCGATTGGGCGGGTCAGCGGCATCGACTACGTCGACGTGCGCTATCGCTGCGACCCGGCGACCGAAGACATCGGTCGCTACGGCACGGGCCGCACCGACAATTGTGACAAGCGCCTGTTCTGCACGCCCTCGGCGGAGTGCGGCGAGCTCGAGCCCATGGCGGACGGCTTCGGCTACGGGCGCTGCGTCGACGATCGCGACTGCAGCGAAGACGAGATCTGCGTGACGACCGAGTTTCGCCGTCGCGAGCCCCGGGTGCTGTGGATGGGCCCGCACGGCGTCTGTGCGCGCTACAACACCTTGCACCATCGGGTGCGTGTCGAGATGACCCTCGAGTCGGAGCACCTCGAGCTCATTCGTCGCGACAGCCGGGCCTCGATCTCGGCCAACAGCGTGCTGGGCGATCAGCTCATCAACATCACGCCCGGCATCGGCGACGCGGTGGAGGAGGGCGAGCGCATCCTGTCCGACCCCTCGCTGGCCGAGGACATCGACCTGTATCGCAAGCGACTCGAGCGGGCGATGGAGCAGGTCGACGAAGCCCTGGCGGCGGTCACCGGCTTGGTGGCGAACCTCGGCGACCGCCGCACGATCAAGGCCATCTCCGGGCTGGCGCGCAACTTGGAGCAGATCAGCGAGCAGGTGGCGGCCCAGCGGGGCCTCATCGGTGCGCTGATCGGCGAGCCCAAGTACAAGGTCGACTTCGGCGTCATCCTGCATGCGATCGGGCTGTCGGCGGGCGGCGTCGATCGCTTCGTCGGCAAGGGCAACTCGATCCTCGGCACCGTCGATCGCAACCTCGACCCGCTGCTGGCCGACGTCCAAGCCACCACCCACGTGCTGCGAGAGCTGCTCGAGGACCTGCGGGACCCGGCCAACCGCAGCGTGGTGGCCAAGCTCCTCGACGACCCCGACGGCGACATCGTGGCTGCGCTGGAGGGCATCGTGGCCCAGACGGCGGCGCTCACCGATGCCGTCTCCAGCCTGACCACGGCCATCGACGACGAGAAGGGCACCATCGGCAAGCTGGTGGCCGACCCCAAGCTCGCCGCCGACCTCGGCCGCCTGCTCTCCAACCTCCGCGACAAAGAGGGGCTCACGCGCCTGTTGCTGTGGGCGGCCGAGCAAAAGGGCGTGGGGGTCAAGGCGTCGCGTAGCTCGGCGCGACCGAGCCGCGCCCGGACCCAGTGACCGCCATGGCCGCGTCGAGGCGCGAGTGCGCGCGGTTGGGGGGGGCCGCCGTGAGATCGGCGCGCCAGGCACGGTTGTCGGATACCCCTAGGGGGTATATGGTTTGCATACCCCTGGGGGGTATCCGTCATGCTCGACGAACCGGGAAAAAAGAAGCTCCTGACTCGCTTGCGCCGTATCGAGGGCCAGGTGGGGGGCCTGCGCCGCATGCTCGAACAGGACGACTACTGCGTCGACGTGCTGCTGCAGATCAGCGCCGCCCAGGGGGCTCTGGGCAAGGTGGGGCACATCCTGCTCGAGTCGCACATTCGGCACTGCGTGCAAGAGGCGTTCACCCACGGTGACGCCGGGTCCCGCGACGAGAAAATCGACGAACTCATGGAAGTCTTCTCCCGCTACGGCGGACGGGCATCGAGGTGAGCCATGGCGCTGTGGCACGCGATTTGGGCGACCCTGCTCGAGCTTTCGCCCTGGCTGTTGCTGGGAGCGGTGGTGGCCGGGGTCCTGCACCGGGTGCTGCCACCCGGCTTCATCGGTCGGCACCTGGGCGGGCGCGGCGGCGTGCTCAAGGCGGTGGCCTTGGGGGTGCCCTTGCCGCTGTGCTCGTGCGGCGTGATTCCGGCCGGTCTCGGCTTGCGGCGTGACGGCGCCAGCCCGGGCGCATCGGTCGGCTTTCTCATCAGCACGCCGCAGACGGGGGTCGACTCGATCCTGGTCTCCGCGTCGATGCTCGGGTGGCCCTTTGCGCTGCTCAAGCTCGCGGTTGCAGGCGTGACGGGGCTCGTCGGGGGCTGGCTCACCGATGCCACGGGGGCCGGGGACGACGATGCCAGGCCGTCCGGGTCGGGCTCCGAGGCTGCGACCGAAGGTCCCCGTAGCGTTCGCGCGGCCGTCAATCACGGGGTCGACGTCCTGCGCACCATTTGGCGTTGGCTCGTGTTCGGCGTCGTCGTCTCGGCCCTGATCACCACCTTCGTCCCGCCTTCGGTCTTCGCCTCGTTCACCGGTTCGGGGGAGCTGGTGTCCCTGGTGGCGGTGCTGCTGCTGGCGCTGCCTCTTTATGTCTGCGCGACCGCGTCGGTGCCCATCGCGGCCGCCCTGGTCGCCGGGGGCTTTCCTCCGGGGGCGGCGCTGGTCTTCCTCATGGCCGGCCCCGCCACCAACCTCGCCACGCTCGGGGCCGTGCATCGCGGGCTGGGCCGGCGGGCGCTGGTGATCTACGTGGCCACCATCGTCGCCGGCAGCATCTCGGCCGCCGTGCTCTTCGACTTCGTGCTCACGGGCACCGCCGCCGTCGCCCACGTGCACGCCGAGCATGCGTCGCCCGTCGCCATCGCCTCTTCGGTGCTCTTGCTCGGGCTGCTGGCCTGGTTCGCCTTCGAGGATCTTCGCGCGTGGTGGCCTCGCGGGGCATCGCCCACGGTCGAGGCGGCGGTCGTCGAGCTTCCGGTGCAGGGCATGACCTGCGGCGGCTGTGCCAATCGCCTGCAGCGAGCCTTGCTTGCGGATCCAGGTGTAGTGGAAGCCACGGTGGATCTCGAAGGCAAGCGAGCTACGGTACGCACCACCACGTCCGGGTCACGGATTCGCGACATCGTGGAGGAGGCCGGCTTTCAGCCGGGAGAAGCGAGCCTGGTATCCTCCTAGCCGCTTCCCCGCCATCATGAGCGTCCTCGATTCACTGCCTCGGCTCCCGATTTCGGTGAGCCCCCTCGTCGCCGTTCGTGGTGCTTGCCTCGGGCTCGCCATGGGCCTGCTCTCGCTGGGCTGCGGCCCCAAGCTCCAGGTCACGCGACTCAACTCCGACCACAAGAAGCCGAACAACGTCTGGGTTTTCTTCACCGTCGAAGAAGGCGAGGAGCCCGTCGCCGAGCTCACCGCCGAAGACTTCGCGATCTACGAAGACGAGAAGCTGGTCTCCACCTTCGAGAGCCAGCAGACCATCCAGAACCCCGAGGTCGCAGCTGTCATGTACACGCTGCTGCTGCTCGACATGAGCGGCAGCATCACCGAGTCGGGCTCCGCCGACATCGTGGTCGATGCGGCCAAGAGCTTCGTCGAGCGCGTGGGCAAGTCCCAGAAGGTCGCGGTCTTCGCCTTCGACGGTGACAAGAAGATCCGCTCCGTGGTGCGCTTCACCGAGGCCAAGGGCTCGGTCGAAGGCGGGCTCGAGGGGCTGCGTAGCTACAAGGCCAAGGACCCGTCCACCAACCTGCACGGGGCCGTCGTCCAGGGGCTCGATGTCCTGCGAAAGGCGCTCGACAAGGACAAGCGCCCGCTCAAGTTCGGCACCGTCGTCGTGTTCTCCGATGGCACCGACCGCGCCGCTCGGGTCACCAAAGAAGAGATGACCGAGGCGCTCGGCCAGTCCGACTATCGCGACTTCGAGATTTTCGCCATCGGCGTGGGCGGGGAGATCGAGGAACAGAGCCTCGGCGAGATCGGTCGCGATGGCACCGAGCTGGTCGAAGACGGCAGCAACGTCCAGGAAGCGTTCGAGCGCGTCGCCAGGCGCATCGAGGCCCACGCCAAGCGCTTCTATTTGCTGTCCTACTGCACGCCCGCCCGCAACGGCGAGCACACCGTGCGCATCGAGGCCCAGGCCGATCGCAACGCCAAGGGCCGCGCCCGCAAGACGGGCAGCGTGTCATGGACCTTCGATGCGACCGGCTTCGGCCCGCCGCCCGCGTGCGACCCTTCGCGCAAACCAGCGTTCAAGCTCGACGCGAACCTGGTTCCCGACGACGAGGCCGAAGAAGACGACGGGAACGACGGCGGCCGCGGCAAGGGACGAGCCAAGGGCGGCTTCTCGTTCGGCAAGCCGGCCTCGCCCGGCGGTGAGTAACACCTCCGGCTGAACGGCCCCGTGGTACCGTCAACCGGT
The DNA here is from genome assembly GCA_039028615.1 of Myxococcota bacterium. Classification (GTDB taxonomy): domain Bacteria; phylum Myxococcota_A; class Polyangia; order Nannocystales; family Nannocystaceae; genus Paraliomyxa. Next base: position 182,489 of record JBCCHT010000009.1, read on the forward strand.
GACGTCGATCCGGGCACCGCGGCACGGGGTGACCGGGCTCGGCCTCGCGCTCGTCGTCGTTTCGACGCTGGCCGATCCGCTCGGTCTATCGTCGCAGCCGGGCTTCGGGAGCGTTCAGGTCGCGGGGCTCTTGGCGGGCCTGGTGCTGGTCGGATGGGGCGCGACGGCGGGGCACACCAAGCTCCGCGGCGCTCGCAATCGAGTGCTGCTCGCCGTGGGTTCTGTGTACTTCACGCTGTGGGGTATCGAGCTCCTGTTTACCTATCCCCTCAACCCGCGGCTGCACGTCAAGATGCCGATCCTGGGCCTGCACGGGCTGTACGAGATCGGGGACCAGACGGCCTACCGGATGACCCCGCACTATCGGGGGACCTTCGACGATGGCGTCGTCTCGGTCCCCGTGGTGACCAACTCGCGCGGTGACCGAGACGACGAGCCACGGCCCGACGTCCCCGAGTCACGGCGGGTGCTGCTGCTGGGCGACTCGCAGACCTGGGGGCATGGACTCACCGGGGCCGAGAGCGTCGACGCGCGGATCGAGCATCACTCGCAGACGGGGCTCGATGCCTACAGCGTCGCGGTGCCGGGCTACGGCGCGGGCGACAGCTTGGCGCGGTATACCGAGACCGACTGGTGGCGTGGACCCACCGTCGTGTACGTGTTCTTCGCCAACGACCTCCAGAACGACAACGTCGACCCGGGGCGCATGACCGTGTACTCGGGGTACCCGGTGCCGGTCCATCGTCCCGACGGGGTGCCCTATACCGAGCAGGAGTGGGACCAGATCATCGAGATCACCCGCAAGCACGGCCACATCAGCGGCGAGCAGAACCCGCTGCGGCTGACCTTCACCTTGGTCCGGCTCCGCACGATGCTCGCCCGTGCGCTCGACCGCAACGCGCGGCTCATCGGCTACTCCGATGAGCACTTCGGCCCCGACAACGTGAAGATCGCCCTGGGCTACACCGAGCAGATGAGAGCGCTCGCGCGAGAGCGCGGTGCCGCGTTCAGGGTCGTCGTCCTCCCCGCGGTGGGCGAGGCGATGGCCGACGAGTACTCGGACTGGACCCGGGAGTACGTCGACGGCTTGGCCGCGGGCGGGTTCGACGTCCTCGAGGTCATCGAGGCCCTCGATTCATCGCACTACTTCGGCCACGACCCCCACATCAATGCGGCGGGGGCGGATCGGTTGGCCCGGGCGATCGTCGCGAGCGTGGAGTAGGCCTCGCGCGCGTCTAGGCGGCGTGGACCCGAACGGCCGCGCGAGCCTGCGCCTTGGCTTCGGCTTGGGCGTTGCGCCACGCTTCGATGAGCTCCGTTTCACGCTCGCGGCTGATGCCCGCGCGCATCGTGCCGCGGCGCTCCTCGGGTTGCTCTCGCCACCAGGCCAGCGTGTCGCGGACCGTCTCTTCCAGGCTGCGCGTGGTGAGGCCGGTGTCCTTGGCCCGCGTGGCGTCGATCTGGGCGAAGCCTTCGTAGCCCTCGGCCCCGGGCGGCACCCACACGGGCATCTGCATCCACGGAGCGACCTCGTTGGCCTCGAGGAACTCCTTGTCGGCCCACACCAGCGAGCCCTTGGTCTGGGCCTGGGCGAGGCAGGTCTCGAGCAAGGCGCCGATGGTGGTGGGAGGGAAGGGGCCCACCAGGTTGTAGACGCCGGTATGGACCTGCTCGAGGGCGCCGATCATCCACGCCGCCAGATCCCGTGCATCGATGACCTGGATGGGATCGTCGGGCGTGCCGGGGCTGAGGATCTCGCCGCCCTGGTCGATGCGGGCGGGCCAGTAGGTGAAGCGATCGGTGGGATCGCCCGGGCCCACGATGAGCCCCGGCCGAACATTGGTGGCGCGCCCGGGCAGGACTTCCTCGACGGTGGCCTCGCACGCGGCCTTGAGCCCGCCGTAGAACTGCGGGACGTCCTCGACGGTGGGGTCTGCGAGCGTGGCGGTGGGGTAGGTCTCGTCGATGCCGAGCTTGGTGAAGTCGGCGTAGGCGGAGACGCTGGACACGAACAGGTATTGACCCACGTTGGGCGCGAGTAGCTCGGCCGACTGCCGCACCACCCGGGGCACGTAGCCCGAAGTGTCGATGACCGCCCGGAACCGCCGACCCTTCAGCGCATCGAGCTTGCCGTCGCGGTCGCCCTTGAGTTTCTCGAGGTCGGGGAAGAGCCCGGGGTTGGTCTTGCCGCGGTTGAACAGCGTCACCGTCCAGCCCTGGGCGAGGGCCGCCTCGACCACGTGAGGACCCAGGAATCCGGTGCCACCCAGCACCAGGAGGCTCTTTTCGGCGAAATCTTCGGGGCGCGGTGCGGCCGGGGCTGGGGCAGCCGCGGTCCCGCCCGCATCGGGGGTCTGCGAGGCGGGCGATTGATCACGCCGGCAACCGAGCGTCAGCAGGCCGGTGGTGCTGCAGGCCAATCCTCCGAGGAACCGTCGTCGTGTGCTTCGCATATCGTCTCCGCGCCGGCCTTGGACCCGCGGTCCCCCGGTCGTAGTTTCGTCGCCGACCGAAACTACCGCGCGATCGTGGTAGTCCAAAGCCCGTGTCCGAGCCGACGCCCACCGCCGAGCCCTCGCGGAGTGAGCGCGCCCGGGCGATCGAGGGCAGCCTCTGCTTCTTCCTGCTGCTGGCCGGGTACTACGTGCTCCGCCCCGTACGCGAGGAGATGGGCATCCAAGGCGGGGTCCGCCAGCTGCAGTGGCTGTACACGGGGACCTTCGTCGCCGTGCTCGCGGTGGTGCCCGTGCTGTCGTGGCTGGTCTCACGGCTACGACGACGGGTGGCCGTGCCCATCATCTACGGGCTCTTCGTCGCCAACCTCTTGGTGTTCGCGGTCCTCGTGCCGCAGGTGAGCGCGCAGACCAAGGTCGTGCTCGCTCGCGTGATCTACGTGTGGATCAGCGTCTTCAACATGTTCGCCATCTCGCTGTTCTGGGCGCTGATGGCCGACTCGTTCGACGTGGCGAGCAGCAAGCGTCAGTTCGGGGTCATCGCGGCGGGTGGCAGCGCAGGGGCGATCCTGGGCCCGCTGCTCACCGCCAGCCTCGCCGAGCGCCTCGGGCCGATTCCCCTGTTGCTGGTCGCGGCGGCCCTGTTGTTCGGGGCGACGCTGTGGGTGGCTCGCCTCGGTCGCGCCGCTCGGGACGGCGACGAAGACTCGATCGGCGGTCGGTGGTGGGAGGGCGTGGCTCGGTTGGTGCGCTCGCCCCAGCTGCTCGCCATCTCCGGCTACATCGTCCTGCACACCTCGGTGTCGACGTTCTTGTACTTCGAGCAGGCCAACATCGTGGCCGCGGCCTTCGACGACGAAGGCGTGCGCACGCGGCTATTCGCCCAGATGGACCTGGGGACGAACGTGCTCGCCCTGGCGCTTCAGGCCCTGGCGACGGCGGGTCTCATTCGTCGCTTCGGCATCGGGTTCCTGCTGCTGTCGGTGCCGATCTTGAGCCTCGCCGGGTTCGCCGCGCTGACCGTCGCCCCCGTGCTGGCGGTGCTGGTCACGGTGCAGGTGCTACGGCGCGCCTTCAACTATGCGCTCGCCCGCCCCGCTCGCGAGATCCTCTTCACCGCCGTCGATCCGGCAGAGCGCTACAAGAGCAAGCTGGTCATCGACACGGTGGTCTATCGCGGCGGTGACCTCATCTCGGCCTGGGCCTTCGCGGGCCTCAGCGGTCTCGGGCTCGGCCTCGGGGCGATCGCGGCGGTCGGCATGCGGGTCGCCGCCGTCTGGGGGGTCGTGGCCCGGATGCTGGGCAAGCGGGCGCCCGCCGCTCGGCCCGACGCGTGACGCAGGCCGTCAGCGCTCCCACTTCGTGTAGGGTGTGCGGCTGAGGTTCGAGTTGAGGTAGCGCGGATCCTCGGTCACGTCCTCGCCCACCCACGCGGGCCGCTCGAACTCTTGCCCCCGTCGCTCGAGCTCGATCTCCGCGACCACCAGGCCCTCGTTTTCGCCGGAGAACACGTCGACCTCCCACGTGAAGCCAGCGAAGGGCACGAGGTAGCGGATCTTGTCGATGCGGCCGGGCTCGCACAGCCGATCGAGCATCTCGTCGGCGTCCTGCACGGGGATCGGGTACTCGAACTCCGGGGCGGCGGCGCCGACCTTGCGCCCCTTGATGGTCAGTCGCGCCTGGTCACCGATGCGACGGATCCGAACGGTGCGATCGGGATCGCGACTGAGATACCCCTGGCGAATGGTCTGGCCATCGCTGGGGAGCGGAAAAGGCCCCGGCACCAGGAATTTGCGCTCGATTTCCGTTCCCATGGTTCGCGCCCAGTGTACGCGGATTGGCCGGCGAGTTTGAGCTACCCTCGTGTCACCCCATGAGCGCCGCCCCCAAGAGGTTGATGATCGTGATCGGCACTCGGCCCGAGGCCATCAAGCTGGCCCCGGTGGCCCTGGCGGCGCAAGCCGACCCGCGCTTCGAGGTGCGAGTGGTCCGTACCAGTCAGCACCGCGAGATGCTCGATCAGATGGTCGAGCACTTCGGGCTGCCCATCGCCGCCGATCTCGACATCATGCGGCACGACCAGAACCTGGCGCAGATCACCACCGCCGCGCTCGAGGGGCTGTACGGCACCATCGCCGAGCAGGCGCCCGATTGCGTGGTCGTGCAAGGCGACACCACCACGACCTTCTGCGGCGCCCTGGCGGCTTTTTATCACCGCATCCCCGTCGCCCACGTCGAGGCGGGCCTACGCACGGGCGACCGGTTCTCGCCCTATCCCGAGGAGGTCAACCGCTGCCTCACGGGGCAGATCACCGACTTCCACTTCGCCCCCACCGAGGGCGCCCAGGCCAACCTGCTGCGCGAAGGCGTGCCCGCCTCGCAAGTCACGGTGACGGGCAACACGGCGATCGACGCGCTGCACATCACCCTGGCCAAGCGGAAGGAGCCGGTCACGGTGAAGGGGCGGCAGATCCTCGTGACGGCGCACCGCCGAGAGAACCATGGCGAGCCGATGGCCGCGATCTGCGACGCGGTGCTGCGCCTGGTCGAGGCCTTCCCCGACGTCACCGTGCGGTTCCCCGTGCATCTCTCCCCGCGCGTGCGCGAGACCGTCTTCGGGCGACTGCAGGGGCACGAGCGCATCACGCTCGAGGACCCGCTCGGCTACGCCGATTTCGTGGCCGCGATGGCCGAGTCCACGCTCATCCTCTCGGACTCGGGCGGCGTCCAGGAAGAAGCCCCCTCGCTCGACAAGCCGGTGCTGGTCTTGCGTGAGAGCACCGAGCGGCCCGAGGCGGTCGAGTCCGGCGCCGCGCGGCTGGTCGGCACCGACGCCGAGCGAATCGTGGTCGAGGCGCAGCGCTTGCTCGAAGATGCCGAGCACTACGGCGCGATGGCCCGCGCGCCCAATCCTTTCGGCGACGGACGAGCCGCCCAGCGCATCATCGATGTCCTCGCGGGACGACTCTCATGAGCAGCACCATCGAGTTGAACACCAAGAAGGACTTTTGGGACGGCCCCGGCGGCGCCAAGTGGGTCGCCTCGCAGGCCCTCATGGATCGGATCCTGGAGCCCTTTGCCACCGCCGTGCTCGACGACGCCCAGCTGCCGAGCGAAGGCACGCTGGTCGACGTCGGTTGTGGCTGCGGCGGGAGCACCTTGATGGCCGCGCGCCGCCAGCCGGGGCTGAGCGTGATCGGGGTCGATGTCTCGAGCGCGATGCTCGAGCGGGCGCGGGAGCGAGCCCGCGACGAGGGGCTCGACATTCGCTTCGAGCACGCCGATGCCGCGACCGCCCGCCCGGCACCGGGGGTCGACCGCATCATCTCGCGCTTCGGGGTGATGTTCTTCGCCGACCTGGTGGCCGCGTTCCGCAACATGCGGCAGTGGCTGAAGCCCGGCGGACGCTTGGTGGCCGCGGTCTGGAATCCGCTCGAAGACAACCCTTGGATGCTCGACCTATTCGAGACCCTGAAGCCTCACGTCGACGTCTCGCTGCCGACCCCCGGCGGCCCCGGTCCGTTCTCGTTGGGCGACCTGGCCACCACGGGGGAACTGCTGAGCGAGGCGGGCTTCGTCTCCGTCGCGCAGTACCCGATGGGCCTGCCCATGCGCATTCCCGGTCCCATCGAGGACGCGATACGTTTTCAGCTCGAGCGAACCCTCGTGGCCGAGGCGCTCGAGGGGGCCTCGCCCGAGCAGCGAGAGGCCGTGCACGGCGCCATTCGGGCGTACGTGGAGGCGCGCCACGACGGTAACGCGCTGACGTTGGCGGCCAGCGCCCGCTTGATCGACGCTGGGATCGAGTGAGGCCGGCGTCCGCCTGCGGTCGTGACCCATCGCGTGTACGGGGAATCTTCGGGGGCACCCCGCGCCGCCGAGTCGCGCTACCGTAGTGCGGTCATCATGTTCTTCGACTCGATCAAGACCCGGATGCCGAACGCCCAAGAAGCGCTGCCTGGCCGCGCCGAAGCCATGCCCGTGCCGGAGGTTCACTTCGTCAACGGCCATCGCATCGTGCCGCCCTTTCCCCCCGGGCACGCGCTCGCGATGTTCGGCCTCGGCTGTTTTTGGGGGGCCGAGCGCAAGTTCTGGACCCTCGAGGGCGTGCACAGCACCATGGTCGGCTACGCCGCGGGCCTGACCCCCAACCCGACCTATCGCGAGGTCTGCTCGGGCAAGACGGGGCACAACGAGGTCGTGCGGGTGGTCTTCGATCCCGCCGCGGTGTCGTACGAGCAGCTGCTCAAGACATTCTGGGAGAGCCACGATCCCACCCAGGGCATGCGCCAGGGCAACGACGTCGGCACGCAGTACCGCTCGGGCATCTACGCCTACCGCCCCGAGGACAAGGCCACCGCCGAGGCCTCCCGCGATGCCTATACGGAGCGGCTCCGCGAGGCGGGCTACGGGTCGATCACCACCGAGATCATCGACGCGCCCGAGTTCTACTACGCCGAGGACTATCACCAGCAGTACCTGGCCAAGAACCCCGGGGGCTACTGCGGGCTGGGAGGCACCGGAGTCGGGTGCCCCATCGGCCTGACGACGGCCTCCTGAGCCCGGCTACGGCTTCGCGGCGGCGGCTCGATCGCGCAGCGCTTGCAGCATGCTGGCCGGGTCCGTCGCGGTCAGCAGGTGCGCGCGGTTGTGGGCTTGGAGCAGCCTCTCGCTCACCGCCCGGTCGAACCACGCCAGCAGGTGGTCGTAGTACCCGTCGACATTGAGCAGCCCGATCGGCTTTTGGTGCATTCCGATCTGCGCCCACGTGGTGACCTCGGCGAGCTCCTCCAGCGTACCGAAGCCGCCCGGCAGCGCGATGAAGGCATCGGCGTGCTCGAACATCGCGGTCTTGCGCTCGTGCATCGAGTCCACCTCGATGAGCTTCGACAGCCCACGATGGGGAATCTCGCGCGCGAATAGCCGCGTCGGGATGACCCCCGTGACCGCGCCCCCCTTGGCCATCACCGTGTCGGCGATGAGCCCCATCAGGCCCACCGTGCCGCCGCCGTATACGAGCTCGAGGCCCTCGGCGGCGAGCCGCTCGCCCAGCTCGCGTGCGGCCGCAGTGATGGATTCGTTGTGCCCCGGCGCCGAAGCACAGTAGACACAGACCCGTTGGATCGTTGACGTGGCGGGCACGGCGATTCCCTGAATGTGTAGGCTCTTCGAAGAGAGTCGGGCTCGAGCGCGCGATGACGCGAGTTCCGACGCGGCGTCGGCCGTCGGTCACCCCTGGTGCAGGTGACCGGCCGGCGTTCGGCTCATCGCAGCAGCTGCTCGAGCAGTTCGAAGTTCTCTTGTTCCTTGGGATCGATGACCCCGTCGGCCGAGAACACGGCCCGTGCCGCGTCGAGGAACAGCTCGCGGTGCTGACGCGGGACGCGAGTAGGATCGACCTCTTCCGGCGGCGGCGGGCTCTTGAGCCAGCGCATGATCTGATCGCGGTCCTGCTCGAGGGCCAGCGTCTTCATCAGCTTCTCGACGATCTGCTTCTCGTCGTCCTGGACCTCGAGGTCGGCCCAGGCGAACGAGCACACGAACCTCATCAGGCGGAGACGATCTTCGCGATCCAGCTCGGCGACGGTGGCGTCCATGGGCGGACGATATCACGTCGGCGCCGCCGTCGGACGGGCCCGGCCCCGAGCGCGCAATTGGGCGCAGAACGGGCGCAACTGCGCGGTTGGGGCCTTTTTCGTCGTTCGCCTACACCGCGAGCCCGCTACATCGACAGCGAGCCCTTGCGGAAATCGGACTTGCCAATCAGGGCGTTGATGAGCACCGGGGTCCCTTCAGCCGCCGCCTTTTTGGCGTCCGCCATCACCCCTGGCAGGTCCTCTGCTCGCTCGACCTTGAGCCCCTTGGCCCCGAAGCCCGCCGCCACGCGGTGGTAGTCGCTGTGGGCGAGGACGGTGCCGACATCGTCTTGGAGCAGCACGACCTGGTCGCGGGCGATCTGCTGCCAGCTCGCATCGTTGCCCACCACCGCGATCACGGGCAGCCCGTGGCGCACGAAGGTATCGAACTCCGCGATGCTGTAGCCCGCCGAGCCGTCGCCGTACAGCAGCCAGACCTCCGCGTCGGGGCGCACCAGCTTGGCTCCCAGGGCGAAGCCCGCTCCCACACCCAGCGTGCCGAAGGCCCCCGGGTCGAGCCACGACAGCGGGCTGCGGGGGCGCGTGATGTACGACGCGGTGGCCACGAAGTCGCCGCCGTCGGCCACCTGCACGCTGTCGTCCGCCAGCGCCCCGTCGATCGCCGAGCACACCGCCATCGGGTTGATGGGGTCGATGGTCTCCGCCGCCTGCGTCGCGATCTCCTGCTCGCGTTCTTGGTCGCGGCCTTCGAGCTTCGCCATCCACGACTCGCGTGCCGACGTGTTCGTCGGCTTCGCTTGCTCGGCCAGCGCGAAGATCATCTCCGCCGGGTCGGCCACCACCGCCAGCTGCGGGCGTCGGTTCTTCTTGACGTCGACCTCGCTGCGCCCCACCGAGATCAGCTTGGCCTTGCGCGAGATGGACATGCCGTAGTTGAGCCGGAAGTCACAGGGCACGCCGGCCAGCAGCACCAAGTCCGCTTCCTTGAGTGCTTTGGTCCGCTTGTGCCGGAACCACTGCTCGTGCGACGGCCCCATCAGCCCGCGCGCCATCCCGGACAGGTACACGGGTACGCCCAGCTTCTCGATGCTCGCCACCAGGCGCTTCAGCTCGTCCGCCTGCAGCGTCGCCTGGCTACCCAGCACGAAGACGGGTCGCTCCGACTCCTCGAGCATCTTGGCCGCGCGGGCGACTGCTCCGGGGAACGGGGTCGGCGGGCGAGGGCGGATGCGAGGCCCGGGCGTGGGGCGATTGGCGCCCGCGAACACCCGAGCCAGGTGCAGCCGCAGGTAGCCCTGCAGCGCCAGCTCCGGCAGGCTCTTCGCGTCGGAGGCCGCCTTCGCGCCGTAGAACTCCCGCACGTTCTGCTCCGGGTAGAGCAGGTCGACGGGGCACTCCACGAACACCGGGCCCGGCACGCCTTCTTGCGCCACCTGGAATGCCTTCTCCAGCATCGGCACCAGATCGCGGACCCGCTTGCACTGGGCCGCCCACTTCACGTGCGGCTCGATCAGCGACATCTGATCGATGTCTTGCAGCGCGCCGCGACCCTTGAGGACGGTGGCCGTGGCTCCGCCCAGCAGGATGACCGGCGACTGGGCCATCTGGGCGTTTTTGATCGCCGTGATCGTGTTCGTCACGCCCGGCCCCGCCGTCACCGCGGCCACACCGGGGATGCCCGTCATGCGAGCCACCGCGTCCGCGGCGAACACCGCGTTCACCTCGTGGCGCACGTCGATGATCCGAATGTCGCGTCGCTTCGCGCCGACCAGGATCGGCGAGATGTGCCCGCCGCACAGCGTGAACAAAAAGCGCACCCCTTGGCGGCGCAGGACCTCCGCGATTTGATCTCCACCGTTCATGACGTCTCCTCCTTGGGGGCCAGCACGTGTCGCGGCGGCACGAAGCAGGTGAGGACCCCGGTGAGCACCACCGTCTCGTCCGCTCGCACCTCCACCTCGACGATGTGCTTTTTGCCCTTCGTCTCCGTCACCCGTGCCGTCGCCACCACCGCTTGGCCCACCGTCACGGGGGCGACGAAGCGAAGGTCCGCCGCTCCCAGCACCACCGTCGGTTCGTTCACCGCCAGCATCGCCGCGTGGTCGGCCAGCCCGAACACGAATCCACCGTGCACCAGGTCGTGCTCGTCCGCTCGCATGCGCGGACCGGGAACCATGCGGACCGACGCCGTGCCGTCGCCCACCGCCTCGGGCGTGCCGCATAGCTCGGAATCGAGGGAGTGATGGGTACGAATGTCCACGGGGAGCAGGAGGATACGATCGTTCCCCCGGGGGTGCTCGGTCCAGAGTGCTCTGTGTATCTGTTTGATATTGCTCGGCTAAATCTACGGTTGAGATTGAGAAGACAATCGTGCTTGACGGGGTAGGGGCGGCGCAGGTACCTAAGCGCCCGCGACAAATTCCGGAGTAGCTCAGTTGGTAGAGCAGGCGGCTGTTAACCGCCGGGTCAGGGGTTCGAGTCCCTTCTCCGGAGCAACGAAAAAGGCGACCCACTGGGTCGCCTTTTTTCGTTGCTCCGGCGAAGGGCCTCAGCCAAAGCGGGCCCGTCTTCGACGGGTCCGCTTTTGGTCGAGCCCCTCTGGGTAGGAGCGGGAGAAGAAGGCGGCCCCTTGGGGGCGCCTTCTTTGGTGTTGGGCGAAGGACCTCCGGCTCGGTTTTCGAGAACGCGATGGACCTGCGTCTCGGGTGGGGTCATCCATCGGGTTTCTGAGCCCAGAGGCTGTCGTCGTTCCATGTCGCCCAGACGAACCAGGCGAGGTTGCCGGTGTCGAGGGATACGAAGAGCAGGACCAGTGCGCTGGTGAGGGTGCTTGGGGGGCAGAGGTACAGGCCGGGGAGGACGAGCATCCCGAGCATGGGGATGCCGGAGATGTGGCGCTGTGCTTCCTCGGTTTGGTGGAGGCGTCGTAGCAGCCATGGGCGGAGGAACCATAGGTAGAGGTTCAGCAGGCTGATCAGGCCGCCCAAGGCAATGAGTCCGTAGCCGGCGAGTGCGAAGGTTCCCGAGCCCAGTCTCCAGTCGGAGGCGAAGCTGGCGATCGGGATCGCGAACACGGCCAGCGCGGTGGCGACTCCGGCGGCTCGCGTCGCGTTGCGCATGTCACCAGTCTACGGCGGCGATGATGCGAACGCTCGTGGTCGAAGGCGATTGACGCGATGGCAGCGAAGAGGGCGAGCGTGGACGAGCCGTCTCGTAGCGAGGCCTGGTTTGCCTCATCGCAGCATGAGGAAGCGAGAAGAGTGGTGGGGCTCGTGGCTACCGGTGGGGGCGTTCGATGCCCAGCTTGTTCATACGAAAGCGGAGGGTGCTGGGGTTCATCCCGAGGGCTTCGGCCGCGCCGCCTCGCCCGGCGACCTGCCAGTCGTAGCGTTCGAGGGTGTCGCGGAGGTGAGCCGCGACGGCTTCGTCGAGGGTGAGGACCCGGCCGTCGGCTCGCTTGGGGCTCGGCCGACGCGAGATGGCGGTCGCGCCGAAGCTCGGGAACTCGAGTCGGCCACCGCGGCTCAGGATCAGCGCTCGTTCGACGATGTTCTGGAGCTCGCGGACGTTGCCGGGCCAGTCGTAGCGCTCGAGGCGAGCCAGATCGCGGCCCTGGACTCCAGGCACGTGCGGGAGGTTCATCTCCTGGGCCTTGCGCTCGACGAAGTAACGGACGAGCGAGGGGATGTCTTCGCGTCGGAGCCGGAGGGGTGGGATGCGGATGGGGAAGACGTTGAGGCGATACCAAAGGTCCTCGCGGAAGGTGCCGTCGCGGACCATCTGCTCGAGGTCCCGATGCGTGGCCGCGATGACGCGGACGTCGGTGTCCACGGTCTCGATGCCCCCCACGCGTTCGAAGCGATGTTCCTGGAGGATACGGAGCAGCTTGACCTGCGCTTCGGGGCTGAGCTCGCCGATCTCGTCGAGGAAGAGCGTGCCGCCGTGTGCTCGTTCGAAGCGTCCTCGCTTGCGGGCCACGGCTCCGGTGAACGCTCCCTTTTCGTGGCCGAACAGCTCGCTGTCGAGGAGCGTGTCGGGAATGGCTCCGCACTGCATGGAGATCATCGGCCCGCTGCCGCGCGGCGAGGCGGTGTGGATGGCATTGGCGATGACCTCCTTGCCCGTCCCGGTCTCCCCCAGCAGCAGGGTGGGGCTGTTGGAGACCGCGACTTGTCGCACCTGGTCCATCACGCCGCGAAGTCCGAAGTCGGCCCCCACCACCTGAATCCCGACTTTGCGCTTGATGTCGGCCGCGAGCGCGGCGTTGTCCTCCGCCAGGCGGTCCTTGAGGGCAGACAGCTCTTCGTAGCGTCGCGCGTTCATCATCGCGATTGCGAAGGGGTCGCGGACGGAGTGGAGCAGGCGGCCATGTGCGGCGGTGAAGCGGCCGAGCCCTCGGCCGGACACCAACAATGCCCCGACGTTTACGCCGCCCGAGTCCAGGTTGACGAAGATCGCGGAATCGGTGTGCAACCCGGGAAATGCCTCGAGCAGGGCCCCGACGTTGCCCTCGGGCCCGTTCGAGATGGTGGCCGGTTGATTGGGAGGCAGCGAGCGCGAGTGCTCGAGCAGGCCTGGTGTCATGTCGATGGCAGGTGCACCCGCCGTCCACACGTAGCGCGCCCCGGGGTGGGAGACCTTCGCGATCACCTTGATCTGCATCGCGTCGAAGTCGTTGAACCCCAACCCCATCGTCTCGATGGGGATGTGCCGTCGGACATACGCGAACGCGTTCCGCAGGGCTTCGTCGATGTCGAGCGTGCCGCAGATGTGCCGGGTCGTCTCGCGGAAGAAGGCCGTCTCTGGGGTCGACATTGCTGGCGCAATATACTGCGCTAACGCAATATGTTGCTCTCCACGGCGCAGTATATTGCGTAATGGCGATGCCGGAAATCCAACTAGTCTATTGTTTTTAGGTGTTTATGAGATGTCACGGGGCGTGCTTTGAAAGGCGTCGAGGAGCACGATCAGATGGACGCAGCTCAGACCACCGCGTTTTTGGAGGGCCTGGCCCACACCTTGGCCAAGCCCGTACGAACCCCGATTCTTCGCAAGCCCGACGAGTACGGACTGGCCTACGAGGAGGTCACCTTCACCGCCGATGACGGCGTCGAACTGCACGGGTGGTTCATCCCGGGAAGCTCGAACGAGCTGATCATCCACAACCACTTTTCTCCCGCGACTCGCTACGGCTTTCCGGGGCACTTGGAGGGCTTCGAGGCGTCCGGCGGCTTCGAGGTGAACTTCCTGCCGAAGTACAAGGCGCTCCACGACGCGGGCTACAACATCCTGACCTACGACATGCGCAACCACGGGCAGAGCAGCGCCTCGCCCAACGAGCTGTGCGGCGTGGGTTATTGGGAGTGGCAGGACGTGGTGGGCTCGCTGCAGTTCGCCAGGACCTGGGACCGCACGGCGGGCATGCGCATCAGCCTACAGAGCATGTGTATGGGGGCGAACTCCACCCTCCGCGCCATGCAGAAGCGCCCGGAGGCGTTCGCCGACATCCGCAGCTGGATCCTCATCCAACCCCTCCACGGACAGACCTGTATCGAGCGTAGCTGCGAAGCGATGGGGATCGACGTGGGCAGCGGGCTGAAGGAGTTCGCACCGATCAACGAGGCGCTCACCGGGCTGACCTTCGCCGACCACGACATGCGTCCTCTGATCCGACACGTGAAGATCCCGACGCTCATGCTGCAAGTCCGTCAGGACATGGTCTCGCGCGAGTCCGACATCCAAGAGCTCTTCGAGATGCTGGAGGTCGAGGACAAAGACATCATCTGGGTCGAAGACACGCCGTGGCGCTTCCACGGGTACACGTACTTCTCCGAGCACCCCGAGCGCATGGTGCAGTGGTACGATGCCCACTCGGGTCGGGGCTGAGCCCCCATGAAGTGGATTGAGCTCATTCGGGTGCGGTCCTCGGAGGCGACCCTCCGCGCGGCCCTCCCGACGCTGGCGGAGCAGATCCGTGAACTCGAATCGTCGAGACCGGATGTCGAGACCCTGTTCCTGCAGCATGCCCTGTACGACGGGGACCTCGCCGTCGTGGCGATCTGGCAGACGGACTCGCCAGCCGCGAAGACCCGCGAGGGCCTCCTGGTCGCGGAGAGCCTGGCCGGGCTGGGCACCGTGGACCATGCCGTCTGGATTCCCACCTCTGAACTCTCGAACACACCAAGAAGGATTTGAACCATGTTCGCCGAACGCATTTCAGACATGATGATCAAGCCGGGAAGCTCTCCCGTCTTCGGCACCCCGGCCGACTACGGCCTCGACTACGAAGACGTGGCGTTCGACGCCAGTGACGGCGTCACCCTTCGTGGCTGGCTCGTCAAGGGAGGCACCGACAAGGTCATCGTGCAGTCGCACTTCGGAGTGCAGAGCAGCCGGGCGGGCTTTACCCCCGAAGGCAAAGGCATGATCAAGCTATGGAAGGCGGACATCCCTTTCCTGCGTCATGTGAAGGCCCTCGTGGACGCGGGCTACTCCGTGCTGATGTATGACTTTCGTAACCACGGGGACAGCGATGCCGGCACGTGTCCGTGGGTGTCGTGGGGCCCCGAGGAACACAAGGACGTGCTGGCCGCGGTGAAGTTCGTCAGCGAGCATCCCGAGTACGGGTCTGCGGACATCGGGCTGCTCAGCATCTGCATGGGCGCGGCGTCGACCACCTACGCATACGGCAAGGAAGACGGGCTCGCAGCGTTCCCCAAGATCAAGGCGTTGCTGGCGGTGCAGCCTCTGCTCTATCCCGACTTCGTGCACGGGCTCGGGATCCCCGGCTTTCTCAGTCGGGGCGCGAGCAAGGTGAACCTGGAGCGCACGGGAATCGACCTGGACACGACCTCGTTCCTACCCCACGTCAAGGACATCCCCGTGCCCACGCTCGTCGTCCAGAACAAGAACGACCCGTGGGCGAATGCCGAGCGAGTGCAGCAGTATCACGATGAGCTGAAGGTCGAAAAAGACCTCCTGTGGCTGGACCTGTCCAAGGACCGCGCCGCGGCGTACCACCACCTGGGCGAGCACCCGGAAATCGTCGTCGACTTCTTCGGCAAGCACATGTAAGCCGCGCGGGAGTTTTACGCACCGCCGTCACCACGAGCGAAGCGCGTGGTGGGGGCGGTGGGCGTTTGCGACTTTGCGACCGCGGACGGCGACACTAGGCCGGCGGCTTGGTCACGATCGCGAACTGCCCCGCGTTGCGTGCGATCTCGGCGTCAATCTGTGCCTGAGTTGCGTGCGGGGGCCCAAAGAACGCAGGGCGAGAAAAGGGGATCGTCAGGCCCGTACGAAAACTCGGCCGCTCGTGCAGCATGTCGATCCACGCCCGGAGATGGGGCTTGTCCGAGACGTCGGCGTTGGCCCAGTACGCGCTCGCGCAGTAGGCAAAGCACGCCACGTCGACGAGCGTGCATTGCTCTCCGAGAACGAAGGGGCCGCCGGAGCTTCGGAGCCGGTCGTCGAGCATGCCCAGGCAGCGCTCGGCCTCTGCGATGAACCGACCGATGGCGAACGGGTCGTCGTGGCCTTGCACCTTGGCGAGTCGCTGGAAGTACATCGCTTGGCCCATCGCGGGGCCGAGACCGCTCACCTGCCAGTAGAGCCATTGCTTGACCTGAAGGTGGAGCCGTCGGTCGTCGTCGGCCGAGGGAAGGAGCGAGCTTCCGAAGCGCGTGGCTGCGTACTCGAGGATGGCCCCGGATTCGGCCACGGTCACGCCGTGCGTGCGATCGATGAGCGCCGGGATGCGGCCGTTGGGGTTGACGGCCAAAAATCGCTCGCTGCGTTGCTCGCCCTCGGCGAAGTCGACCAGCGCCCAATCGTAGGGGACGCCCATCTCCTCGAAGAGGATGGGGAGCTTCCAGCCGTTTTGGGTCGCGTAGATGAGACAGCAGACTTCGCTATGCGAGCTGCTGTTCCATGCGTCGTCGAGGGCGACTTGGCGGGCGAGGGGGGAGGGGCTCGTCATAGTGGTCCTGCTAGGGGGTGTGCGGAGTATGTACCGCGTCGGGACGGACTAGATCCGTAGGGCGGTCGGGGGAACCCGTGCTCACGACTCTTGCCATCGCGGTCGCGCTTTGCAGGCGAGGACCGGCCAGCCGGGGCTCGCATCATGCTCGTCGCCAGGGTGTCCGCCCTCGGGACGGACGAAAAAAGTGCGAGCGGTGGAAATGATTCTGTTAGATGCCCGCGGCAGACGACCTACAGATTCTCGAAGTGTCGGTGCTGCCTTCCCCCTGGTAGCGCCGCCGCTCGTGCGCCGTCGTTCGTTCGCCGATCTCCCGGTGCGTGTACGCCCTCGTATTGAACCCCGACCCGATTCGACCCCATGCCCGCGATCTATCCGCAGACCCTATCCGGTGGTTCCGTCGTTGCGCTCGCTCCGGCCACGGTGGCCAGCAACTGGGCGGACACGCTCGTCGTCAACGACCCGGACTTCGCGTTCAGCGACGAGCCTCCGGGGGGGCTTCCCGCCGATCGATTCATCTTCATCAGCGTTGCGTTTCGGCTGTTCCAGCCGGGCACCAACATCGAAGTGGCGGACAATATCGCTCATAACCTGCGGTTCAGCGCCGTACCGGCGCATTGGTTCGAGTCCGAGAATTTCGACCCCGCACTCACGGATCGAATCGTCAGTGGGGTTCTGCCGGAGCCGAGCGACCCGGTCGCGGGCGGAGGCACGGCCCAAACCATCGCGGCTCAGGGACTGGTCACGGTACTCGGAGAAGAGGTCTTTCCCATCTACGCGACGATCTCGGCGACCAAGCCGGCCGACAACATTCGTCGGCTGGAGATCATGCTCGACGACGACAACGACGAGTACAACACGACGCACCAGTGGGTGCTGATCGTGCGCTCCGAGTACGACGTTCGGGAGCTGACGTGGGCGGTCGCCCCGGCGAGCGCGGCTCCCTCTGCGCCGTGGAGCGACTCGGAGCAGCCGTGGATTCACATTCCGAGCAACACGGTCGACGTCAACGGCGGGTTGGCGGTCCCACCGAATAGCGAGACGGATGTCGCGGTGCCGGTCACCAACTATGGCCCCGGCTCGCTGGAGATCCCGAGCGGAAACCTCGGTGCTGGTTCGTTGGGGTTCTCGATCGCGGCTCCGGTCACCATCCCGCCCGCGAGCACGGGCTCGATCGTCGTGCGGTTCTCGGCACCGGCCGCGGCCAGCGTTGTGGAGCTGAACGCGAGCGTTTCTGGAGATCCGGCCGCGATCGCGTTGTCGACCAACGCGGCCTCCGAGCACAATTCCGAGCTCTCCATGTCGGCTACGGTCGGTGCCGTAGACCTGGCCCTGGTGCTCGACACCTCGGGCAGCATGAGATGGTCGCGCGACGGCCTCGTCAAGAACCCGGCGATCGGGGAACGTCGATGGGACGATTTCACCGAAGCCGCGGCCTCGCTGGCGAACGACTACGTCAACTTTCTCGGCGACGGGGTGGGGTCGCTCGACGCGGGTCGGCTCTCGGTCGCGTTGTTCCCCGGCGGAGCCCCCGACGGCATATTGCCCGGGTTCGACGGCTCTGCGCCGCTGACGAGCAGCACGGCGTCGAACCTGCGAAGTGCACTCGAGGCGATCACTCCCACCGGGAACACCCCGATGGGCGTGGGCATCGGCCGGGCCATGGGCATCGGCAACGACCTGGGGCTGTTCGAGGATTCGTCGAGCAGTCGGTGGATGGTGCTCATGTCCGACGGTGAGCACAACACGGGCCAGGACCCCGAGGAGTACGCCGACGGCAACGACAACCCGCCGGATTTCTTCGACAAGAACGTCCGTCTGATCACGGTCGCGTACGGCCTCGCCGGAGAAACCGAGGTCGACCACGCGCGGCTCGAGGGGTTGGTGACCAGCACTGCCGCCGAAGAGGTGGCCGCCGAGATCCCCGACGGCGAGCGCTCGTCGGCAGTCGTTCACGGAACCGGCGATGTCGTGTCCAAGTTCCGAACACTGCTGACCAAGGTGCTCGGGGTCTCCGAGCTCGTGGACCCGTGGGCCTCGTTGAGCCCAGGTGCCTCCAATACGCACGAATTCACCGTGTCCAAGCTCGACGATGGGCTGAGCGCGATGGTGAACTGGCCGGGGGCGGCGGGGGGGAAACTCCTCCAGGTCTCGCTCGCCTCGCCGCTATGCGAGGTCTTCGACGAAGGGGCGCTGTCCCGACACGAAGTGCTGCGCCTACACGGCTCGCGGCATCTCAAGAGCGTGTTCGTGCCCAAGGCCTTCGTCCATGGCGCCATCGATGGTCGCACCCGATACGGGACCTGGAAGCTCATCGTGCGCCACCTGGATGCGGGCAACGAGGGGGAAGCTCCGTCGCTCGACTACAACTACTCCATCCTCTGCGCATCGCGGCTGAGGCTCGGGCTCTCGCTCGCCGAGACGTCGCACGAGACCGGGCAACCGCTGCAGTTTTCGGCGAAGCTGCGACTATCGGGAGGCCTGCCGGTGGAGGGCGCAACGGTCAAGCTCGCGCTCACGCGGCCGACGAGCAGCTACAACAATGCGCTCGCGGGCACTTCGGTGGGGCCCAAGCAGCTCGAGCCGGTGTCGGAGCTCATGGCCGAAGTGGACCCGCTCGCGGGATGGGCCGTGAAGGCGCACGCCATCAAGCTGATGCTCGGCCAGGACTTGGTGATGCCGACACTGACCACCGAGGTCCCCATGGTCGAGACGGAGCCCGGGGTCTATCGATTCGAGTTCGAGCAGACGTTCTTGCCCGGGACCTATCAGGCCTTGATCGTAGCCACGGGGACCGCAGACGGAGAATCGTTCCGGCGAGAGGCGACCGTCCAGGCTCAGGTCGTGGCTCGACCGGAGCCCGAAGCCACGGAGATCGACTACCAGTTCGGTCTCGATGGGCAGCTGATCGCGCACGTGCGTCTCCAAGATGCGTACGGGAACACGGTGCTGGCCGAACTCGGTGATCGACCCGAGGTCAGCGTGGAGGCGCGGGGACTACCACCGTCCGGTGAGATCCAGACCAACTACGACGGCTGGTACACGCAGGCCTTTCCCGCCGCGACGGAGCCGACGCAGTTGGTCGTGCGCTACGACGATGAAATCGTCAGTGAGCCCGAGGTCATTCCAGTCCTCGAGCACATGCGGTGGATGGAAGAGGTGCTCTTCTACCGGAGCGCACCGAAAGAAGACGATGCGCACTCGGACCCGAAGGTGGCGCTGGGACCCGTCCGGGGCCCGACCGACCCGTTCGTTGCCCTCGGTGGTGCGGGGATGATCATGCTGAGCAACGAGTGCCGTCGCATCCGCGCGGAGCGAATCACCGTGTTCACGCGCCCCGAGAACAGGCGTTCCTATCTGGTCGAAGGGCTCTTGCCTGGCCGCAGGAATTGCCCGCGGTGGGTCACCCTCGGTCGCTCTTCAGGCGCCATCTCGTCGTTCGATGTTGCCGGGCTGGGAGTGCGTTGTCTTCAGGCGATTCGAATCGTCGATACGACTGGAATCCTGCCGCACGACGAGTCCGATGCGGCCGGCGTGATGCTGCTGGGCGTTGGCTATACGCCGTCCCGCGGTCGCGATCGCAGACGTCGGCGTCGGCGTCGCAGACGACGGTGGCTTCGTCGCCTCAACGAGTTCGTGGCCGACGCCGTCGATCGAACACGACGCGACGACTGAACTCGATAGCCGAGCCCAACCCTTCTCCTCACCGACTCTCATGGCCGCATTTACTGCCGTACGCGCCGTCAGTGACTCCATCGTGGGGTTTCTGAACGCACGCCACCAGACGGAGGGCATGCCCGGCGAGGAGGGCGTGCGCTTCGCCGAGCGCTATCCCGCCACGATTCGGTTGGTCTCCAGCGGTGAGCTGGCCGACGACAACGCGACACAGTCGTTCGAGCCTGCGCTGCTGCTGTACTTGTATCGCATCGGAGTCAACGAACAGCTGCGCACTGCGAACCGACTCGGCGACCAACGGCGCGGACCGATGCATCTCGATCTGCACTACATGCTCAGCGTCTGGTCGTCGTCGGCCGACACCGAGCACACCCTGATGACCTGGGCACTCCGCACCATTCAGGACAACCCGGTCCTCGACTCGTCGTTCCTGAGCCCGGAAGGTATGTGGGAGCGACACGATGCGATCCAGCTGACGCCCGAGGAACTCACCAACGAAGACCTCCTGCGGCTGTGGGACGGGTTGGTGCCCTCGTATCGCATGAGCTACACGTACGTCGCTCGCGTGGTGACCATCGATCCCGCGGACCCCGAGACCTACGGCAACGTCATCGTTCGCGACATCACGGTGCGCGACGAGGAGAGAGACTGAATGCCCGCGGTGATCGAAATAGCCGATCGCGCGCTCGCGGGGATTCGTTTCGAGGATGCCGCGACGCGGACCCCCGTCAGCGAGCCCTTGCACGTCAGCGCGCAGGGACTGTCGCTCTATCGGAATCATCGACACATCTACGTCGTACGCGAGGCGGCGGGGCTGGAGGCCCATGTTCATGCCGTGGGGGCCGCCCCCGCCCTTCCCGTGCCCGGCTTGCTGCCCTTCGAGGTCGAGGTACGCGACCCAACCGGCCTGTACCTCCCTCGTCGCTTCACCCTGGACCTTCCCCGGGTCGACCACGCGGACGACGACGACGCCGCGCATCGCCTGGTGAACGTGACGCTCTATCGCTCGCCGCTGGCCCCGAGCTCTCTGCATTGGGCGTTGGTGCGGGTGCGCCTGGAAGACGCGGCCGGAAACCCGGTGCCGGGGCTGGTGCGGGTGGTGTTCGAGCCCGCGGCGCCCGACGAGCCAGAAGTGCTGGGCATGGGGATGAGCGTGGTCGCCGATCCGCTCGCTGCGGAACTCGCCCGGCGTGCTCCCCCCGGCGGGCGCTGGGTGCACTTCGATGCGCGTCAGCACGGGGAGGTCTGTGTCCCCGTGGTCGGTCTATCGAGCACGGTGTGGAGCGATGGCTCCGGGACCGACCCGGACACGGTGACACTCGATGCGGTTCCCGTGGTGCTCGAGGTCATTCCGATGGCGACGGCCGGGGGCCTCCCCAATCCCGATCTCAGCGTCGATGCCGTCGCGGACGACGACAATCGACACGATCTTCAACTACGCGTGGGCCAAGAGTTCGTCGTCGGCCCTCTCGAAGTAACCCTTTGATGCGACCCGTTTTCGTTCCGTAACGGAAGAGGAAGAACACCGATGCCCGAATACCTGGCGCCAGCCGTATACGTCGAAGAGACCAGTTTTCGGTCCAAGCCGCTCGAAGGGGTGAGTACGAGCACGACTGCATTCGTCGGCCTCACCCGCCGTGGGCCCGTGACCACCGAGGTCGAGAACCTGTCCGATGAGGAGCGTGAACTCATCACGCCCGAGTTGGTGACCAGCGTCCCCGACTTCGAGCGCCTGTATGGAGGGACGACTCCGCTCCAGCATGTCGGCGCAGACGAGCGCACCAACTACCTGGCACAGGCGGTGCGGGGCTTCTTTGCCAACGGCGGCCGTCGGCTCTACGTCGCGCGGGTGTTTCGACGCTCTGTGGGCACCCATGGGCGTGCCGCGAGTCGGTTCATCGTGGGGGCCGACGGGGACCCGGTTCGGGCGCGATTCGAGGCACGAACTCCCGGAGCGGCCGGCAACGGCCGGATCACCGTCACGCAGCTGACCGCGCCGGCGACCCCCAACTCTCTGAACAACGCGCTCGAGGGGACGATGATCCGCACGGGCGCGCAAGACCCCCGCACGCCCAGCACGGGCCAAGGAGGTGTGCCCGACTTCCGGGTGGGCGCAGGGGCGGAGTTCGCTCTCGACGTCGATGGCAACCCGTTCTCGATCACGTTCGAAGGGCGTCGCGCGCAGGTCTCTACTCCCGCGGGGTTGCCCGAGCCGGTGGTGATCGCGGCGGGGGAGGCCGACCTCGAAGTCACCGTCAACGGCCTCACGCAGACCGTCTCGTTGCCCGTGGGGAACATCCCGCGCACGGAGCTGGCGCTGCGACTCAACGAAGCGCTGCAAGGCGGGGCGTTCGCGACCCTGACCGCCGGCGACGAGCTGGTGATCGGTAGCGAGATCGAAGGGGCGGACTCGCGGGTGGCGGTGGCTGCCAATCCTTCCTTCGGGTTCCCAGCCGATGCTGCCGATGATGCGAGCGTCGACAGCAACGTCGCGAACCTCAACGCGGTCACGGCCAACGAGATCAACGGATTACTCGCCGCCGCGGCCGCGCCGGTCGATGTCTCTCTAGATCCGGCCACGCTGCGGCTGGTGCTCACGACGCAATCGGTCGGCGCGGGCTCGCTCATCACGGTGGTGGACCCGGGGGCAGGCAACTCGGCCCATGCTGCCCTCGGTTTCACGCTCGGCGCCCAGACTCCGGGGCAAGACGGGCAAGTGGTGCAGTACTACGTCAAGACCGGGTCGGCGTGGCTGGATGCGGGTGATAACCCCGGGGTCTTCGATCCCATGCCGGACGGTGGGGTCGAGTTCGTCTCGATCAACGTGGAGGCTCGAGACGCCGATGGCTTCCGGCAGAACTTCGAGGATCTGGCCCTATCTCCCGCTCACCCGAGCTACATCGGTGCCGTGATCGCGCCGATGCCCGCGCGACGACGGAGCCAGCTCGAGAACCTGGTCGCGCTGGTGGTCGAGGGCAACGTGACGCCGTTCCAGCTGCGAGAGGGGCTCCTCGGCGCGGCGGGGGTCGGTGGGGCCAATCCAGAGCAACGCGTGGCCGTCGCGCTGCCCATGACGGGCGGCAACGACGGTGACGAACCCTCGGCCGAGGAGTTCCGAGAGGCACTGAACGCCCTCGATGCCCTCGAGGGGGTCTCGATCGTTGCGGCTCCGGGCTCCAGCGCCAACCCGGCCCATGCGGCGATTCGCAACCACGTCATCACCCACGTCGAGCAGCGCCGCGCCTACAAGATCGCCGTGCTCGATCCTCCCGAGGGGCAAACCCTCGGTGAAGTGCGGGGCGTTCGGGCGTCCTTCGATAGTCGCTACGCCGCGCTCTACTACCCGTGGCTCGTGGTACCCAACCCGGACTCCGCCCCGGGGAATCGCTCGCGTCCGGCCGAGATTCGCGTGCCGCCGTCGGGTCATATCTGTGGGGTCTATGCGCGGTCCGACGCCGAGCGAGGAGTGCACAAGGCTCCCGCCAACGAGGTCCTTCGCGGGGTCACGCGCTTCGAGACCAACATCAACATGCGTCAGCAAGAGGCGCTGAACCCCGAAGGCATCAACGCGCTGCGGTCTTTCCCCGGACGCGGCAACCGGATCTGGGGGGCTCGGCTCGCGTCTTCCGACCCCGAACTCAAGTACGTCAACGTGCGGCGCTACCTCAACTACATCGCCGCGACGCTCGACCGAGGCACGCAGTGGGTCGTGTTCGAGCCTAACGGTGAGCTGCTGTGGGCTCGCGTACGCTCGACGGTGAGAGACTTTCTGTACAACGAGTGGGTCGGGGGCGCGCTGCTGGGGAGCACCCAGGACGAGGCCTTCTCGGCGCGGTGTGATCGCTCGATCATGACGCAGAACGACTTGGACAACGGTCGGCTCGTCTGCGAGGTCGGGATGGCGATCGTCAAGCCGGCGGAATTCGTAATTTTCCGAATTGGCCAGAAAACGGCCAACGCGAACGGATGAGGTGAATCATGAAGCGCACATCGCCCTACGGAAACTACAACTTCACCGTCGACCTGAAGAGCGAGGGCGTCGACATCAGCAGTGCGTTCGGAGGGTTTTCGGACGTGTCGGGCCTGGGGACGGAGCTCACCGTCGCCGAGTACCGCAACGGTAACGACGACGAGATGCACGTGCGGAAGATTCCCGGCTTGCACTCGACGCCCGACGTGACCTGCAAACGCGGCGTACTCAACTCGAAGGATCTGTGGGAGTGGATCGAGAACACGCGGCTGCAGAGCGTCGGGCAGCAACGCAACGTCGTCATCACCATGAACGACGAAGCGGGCAAGGCGGTTCAGTCGTGGACTTTGTTCAACTGCATCCCGCTCAAGTACACGGGGCCGACCTTTGCCGGCAAAGGTGGTGGTGACGTGGCGATGGAGGAGCTGGTGTTGTCCTGCGAGGGGATTCGCCTCGACGGAGTAGGGCCGACCCGGAACTAGCGAACTACGATGCTACGCGGACTCGAATTCGAGACCTGGACCGCGCCGGTCGATCGCGCGCGGAACCGAGTGGATGTGGCGTGTTTCGTCGGGCTCGCCCGACGAAGCGAACGCGCTCTGCCTCCCTTGGTCCTCGCGTGGTTGGCTCGCGAGGGATGGGTCGATGCCCCCGGCCAGCCGAAGTCCGAGGACGTTCGGTTCGGCGATACGTGGGCCCTCGATGACTCGCCACACCTGCCGATCCCCATCGACGATTGGTCCGCGTTCAAGCAGCTGTTCAGGGGGCGGTCCACTGCGGCCGATGGTGCGTCGGAGGTCGACTACCTGGCCGCCGCCGTTCGTTCGTTCTTCGTCCAGGGCGGGCGTCGCTGCTACGTGGTCGCGGTCGGGGCTCCGATGGCGTGGGATACCGAGCGTGTGCAGCGGCTGGAGGCTCTGCCTTCGATCCTGCCGCAGCTGTCGGGCAACGTCTCTGCGATCTCGGCCACCGAGCGGAGGGACTGGCGCGGCGTCGGCGTGCTGCACGGGGTGGAAGAAGCGTCGTGGTTGGCCTTGCCGGACCTCCCGTTCCTGGCCGCGGCCGACATCGTCGAACTCGAGCCCTTCGAGCCCGAGGAGCAGCCCTTCGATGCATTCGAGGAGTGCAGCGAACACCTGCCCGAGGTGCCTGAAACGGTGCGGTCCCGGGTCGCCGCTCCGCGCTGCGATTCCGAAGAGTACCGAGAGTGGGCGACGTGGATCGCCACCGCACGGCGCTTCCTCCAGTCGTTTCGACGCGACATGCAGCTGGTGGCGGCGGTTCCTCTGCCGCAACGGGGCTCCTGGGCAGCGCGAGATCTGCTCGGGGCCCTGGCCGAGTGGCGGATCTGGGGAGGCTCGGTGGTGGAGCCCGAGCACGCGTTCGCCAGTCGCTTCGTGCAGCTGGTCTACCCATGGCTGAGATGGAGCGGTTCGGCCGGGCTGCCCGAGGACATCGAGCCTCCCGACGGCACGTTCCTCGGCGTCTTGGCCCGAGCCACGCTCCAGCAGGGGGCGTATCGCAGCGCCGTCGGGCAGCCCATCCGAGAGCTGCGATCGGTCGTGCCGCCGCTTTCTCGCGCGCAGCAAGAGCAAGAAGGCCCCGATGGACGGGTGTTGCTGGAACGCATCTCGTTGTTGGGACCCTCGGTCGAGGGGCCCACGCTTCTTTCGGATGTCACCAGCGCCGAGGAGGAGGTCTGGCGAACGGCCAACATCGTGCGACTGCATGCCGTGTGGATCCGTGCCCTGCGGCAGGCGGGGGAGACGATGGTGTTCGAGCCTTCGTCCGAGACGGTGTGGGCGGCGGTTCGTGATCGAGTGGACCAGGTCGGCCGTATTCTGTTTCGAGACGGAGCATTGCGAGGGCGAAGCGCGGACGAGTCGTTCTCGGTGCGTTGCGATCGCAACACGATGTCGCAGGCCGACATCGATGCTGGTCGGCTGGTGGCCGAGGTCGGCTACCTTCCCGCGGCCCCGGTCGAGCGGATCTTCATCGCACTCGCGCTCTCCGAGGACCAGCGGGTCGACGTCGTTCGAGAACTCGCGGAGGGGCAATCATGACGGGCTTCGTGGCCGAGGCGATGTCGCCGTTTCCCGCCTTTCGGTTCCAGGTGGACTTCCGCGAGCATCGACTCACTCGCGGCGAACAGCCCGGGGACCTCGTACGCCTATGTCGGGGGTCGTTTTCCGAGTGCACCGGGCTCGAGGCGACCATGGAACCCAAGGTGATCAAGGAAGGCGGGCGCAACTATGGCGCGGCCCAGCGCGTGGGTGCAGTCACCTTCGGTAGCGTCGTGCTCAAGCGGGGCATGACCTCCAATGAAGATCTGTGGCGATGGTTCAAGCTGGTCGCCAGAGGGGGCTACGCCTATCGGCTGACGGCGGACATCACCGTGCTCGGACCTTCGACGAGCGGTGGTGAGCCCGTCGCTCGTTGGGTCTGGCGCCTGCGGCACTGCTTGCCGACCAAGTTCAAGGCGCCGGACCTCGATGCCAAGGGCGACCAGGTCGCGATCGAGGAACTCCAGCTCGCCCACGAAGGGCTCGACTTGTTGCAGGCACCGAGGGGAGGCTCGACGTGACACAACAAGGGCGCGAAGACCCGAGTGAGCGCATCACCCGGGCCAAGTTTCGGATCGTGCAAGGGCCGGGGCGAGGGCAGACGATCGACGTCAGCTTCAACCCCGAGAGCCTGGAATACACCGTCACCAACAACATCCAACAGCGCGGCAACTCGGACTCAAACAAGCAGTACGTCAGCAAGTCCTCGGGCAAGCTGTCGATGGACCTGGTGTTCGATACGACGGACACCGGGACCGACGTCCGTACGCATACCGAGCAGATGCAGAAGCTGATGCGGCCCGGCGAGGAAGGCCGCCGCAAGGTTGCCAGCATCGTCGAGTTTCGCTGGGGCGTTTACAAGATCAAGGGGGTCCTCGAGAACTACAAGGAGACCCTCGACTTCTTCTCGCCGACCGGCGTGCCCCTGCGTGCGAGCGTCAGCGTCACGATCTCACAGCAAGACGGGCTCTTCGAGACTACCGATCGCGGAAGCTCGGGGCTTCCCAACGACTCGCTCGAGTTGTCGGTCACTCCGGGCCAGTCGCCGACGGGTGACCCTCAGGAGGACCGCAAGGTCAACAACGCCAGCGGGCAGGAGAAGCCGCGGTTCCCCGAGCGAGAGACGGTGGCGGTCCCACGAGAGCCGGAGCTGCAGCCGCCCTCCAGCTTCGCCCCTTCCGGCCCCGCGGGCATCGAGCTCGGCGCGGGTCTCGATGTCGATGTCGATCTGAGTCTCGAGGCGCAGCTGGATGTTGGCCTGGGCCTGGATCTGGAAGTCGGGCTCGATGTCGGGCTCGGATTGGATGTCGGGCTCGATGTGAGCCTCGGTCTCGACGCCAGCCTCGGATTGGACCTGGGCCTCGACATCGGTCTCGAGCTGCTCACGGACGGTGGAACCGGAGTAGCCTCAGGTGGGCGCCCGGGGCCTGTCTCGGGCAGAAGTGGCTCCCCTCGACCGGGAGCGTCGAGCGGTCGGGCAGCGGGCGCTCGCTCCCCCCGGGGTAGGCCCGGGTCTACTGCGGCTGACGCTGGTCCGCCGTCGGTCTTCGGCCCCCGATCCAGCCAACCATCGGGTCGGGTCGAGGGTCCGGAGTTCGGTGGGCGAAGCTCGGCTGGGGTGCCCGCGATCCGAGGTGCGTTCGCAGGCCTTCGCACCGACAATCGCCCTCGCCCCCGCCGACCATTTCGACCGGTCGAGGTGCAGGCGATCGCCGCCGAACGAACCCCGCGGGCCGACCCCACGTCCCGCTTCGAGGTCGGTGGCCGTGCGATCGGCTCCGGCAACGCGGGCATGGCTGCGGACGTAGGGGCCAAGGCCACGCTGGCGAGCCGGATTCGTTTCGATGAGGAGGAACTGTGATGGATGTCGATATCGGTGAAGTGCAAGCACAAGTCGAGGCCCCTTCGGCCGAGCCCTCCGCGAGCTCGAGCCCGTCGTCTCGCGGCAAAGGGCTCACCGAGCTCGCCCACGACCAAGAACTCGCCGAGCGCCGAGCACAGCGGCTTCGCGATCGGCTACGGGCCGACTGAGAGGTTGACCGAATGAACGCCCCCGCCGAAACCCCGCAGAGCGATCGTCGGCTCTATGCCGCGCGACCGACGATCGTCGTCGGCGGGCGGCGGTTTCAGCGGTCCTCCGAGATGCTGCAGGCGATGCGCATGCGGGAGAACGAGGGCGGGATGTCGTCGCTGGAGCTGCGCTATAGCAACCTGGCCAGCCACCCCGACGGCAAGGCCTCGCTTGCCTTCGAGGACGAGCGGCAGCTCGAGCTCGGGGCGGAGGTCTCGGTTTACGGCGGCGACGAGGATCGGCCGACGGAGGTGTTTCGCGGCAAGATCACGGCCATCGAGGTCGAGTTCTCGCAGAGCAATCCCCCGGAGCTGGTCGTGTTGGCCGAGGACCAGCTGTTGGCCTCGCGGATGGAACGCCGCACCCACCTGCACGAGGGGACGACCCTGCGATCGGTCGCCCAGACGGTGGCCACCCGCGCGGGCCTGCAGCTCCGAGTCTCGGGGTTCACGGAGTCGATCGGGACCTACCTGCAGCTCAACGAGAGCGACCTGGCGTTCTTGCGTCGGCTGCTGCGGGACTACGACGGCGACATGCAGGTGGTCGGTGACACGCTGCACGTCGCGACCAAGAACAGCGTCCAGCGGGAGTCCGTCACCTTGCGATTGTTCAGTCAGCTGCTGAGCGCTCGGCTCACGGCCGACCTCGCGCATCAAGTCACCGAGGTCACGGTTGCGGGCTGGGACCCGGAGCTCGCCCAACGGGTCAGTCATGTCAGTCAGGGGCGTGCCCTGGGACCAGGGGCGGGTCGGACGGGCGCGCAGGTCCTCCAGGAGGCTTTTGGTCGTCGCTCTGAACACCTGGGGTGCACGCCCGTGCTCGATGCGGGCGAGGCCGAGGCCCGGGCGCATACGTCTTTCGACCAACGTGCTCGTCGGTTCGTCGTCGCCGAGTGCACGGCGAACGGGAACCCCTCGATCCGCGTGGGAGCCCACGTGACGCTGGCGGGTGTCAGCCCACGCTTCGACAACACCTACTACGTATTCGACGTTTGCCATCGCTTCGACCTTCGCGCTGGCTACTTCACCGACTTCCAAGCGGAGTGCGCCTACTTCGGAGCACCGAGATGAAGACCACGCAGCCCACCTCCGCTTCCCATCACCACTTGGCCGAAGTCGTCTCGGTCGGCGACGTGTCGTCCAAGGGGAAGATTCGCGTGCGCTTGCTGACCCACGACGGCTCCGCCACGCAGAACGCTCCGATCGATGCACGGCTGTGCGTGCCCTTTGCGGGAGGGGATCGAGGCGCATTCATGGTGCCCGACGTGGGCGACGAGGTCTTGGTGGCGTTCGTCGGAGGAGACCCGCGGCAGGCGGTGGTCGTCGGTGGGATGTGGAATGGGCAGAACACTCCCGGCGAGGACATTCAGGGAGATCGGGTCGATCGTTGGAGCTTCATCGGCAAAAAAGGCACTCGCATCGCGATCGTGGAAGAAGGCGGTGGGGCTCGCATCGAGCTACAGGCTCGCTCCGGCCGGAGTTCGAAGGCTTCGTGCGTCATCGATCGCAACGGCTCCATTCGGCTCTACGCGGGAGGCACGACCCTGGTCCTCGACGGCGCTGGGATGCGGCTCGAGACCTCGGGCGCCTGTGACCTGCAGTCTACGGCCATGACGGTGACGGCGGCGACCATGACCGTCGATACCGCATTCACCAGCTTCTCCGGCTTCGTCGATGTCAGCGGCCCGGTGCAGTCGCCCGCCATCTTGGGCCAGAGCTACACACCCGGAGCGGGCAACGTATGGTAGCGCACCGCATCGCGCTGGGAGGCCCCCGTCTATTCGGTGGGGCAGATCGCCCGGTCTTGCTCGAGCGGTCCGACGCTCGCTTCATCGCGAACCTTCGCGAAGAGCTGGCCGATCGCAAGCGGCACCGAGAGGTTCGCTCGACGCGGGTTCGACCTCGGGACTCGGGAGAGCTGCGCCTCTACCAGCCGATGCATCGCGTGTTCCATCTCGCGTTGGTCGCGGCGACTTGCGACGAGCCCACTCGGCCGCGCTTGGATCCGCTGAAGGTCGACAGTGCGGGATTGGTGATCCGACGCCTCGCACGAGGTTCCGATGGCCAGATGCGGGAGCAGGCCTGGCTGACGACCGATGATCGTTCTCATTGGGGGCCGCCCGAACTCTGGGATCCGCAGCGGCGAGAGGAACGAAGCCATCCCGGCCCCGGCTTGGTTCATGCCGACCCCGATCCCGATCGCCGCCCGCGTTGGAGTGCGGGGCGACCCGAGCTCGATGCGCTGCTGTCCACCATGCGCCGTACCGGGTCATCACGTCGCGAGTCGGTGACCCCGTTGTTTCCGTTGTCGCCGACCGAGGCCGCCGGGGCCAACGAGACGTTGCTGTTCGGCTTGGTCAACACCGCGTCCTCGGAGACCGAGAGCACGTCTTCACTGCCGACGCCGAGCCTGCAGGAACTCGAGGACGCGGGCTTCTTTCCCCGGGCGTTCACGGAGACCGAGTCGTGGGAGCCGCCGAGCCCAGGTCTGGCCATCGACGACCCGCGCGCCGTAGGGCTGGATGCCTACCGGGCCATGATCCAGACCATCGTCGTCACTTTCGATCTGGAGGGTGAAGGCCAAGCGTCACTGCGGCTGCAGGGGCTGCTGGAGGCCTTGGAGGTCGAGCTCGAGGACGGTCGCCGAGTCACGGTCCTCGAACATGTACGCAGCGCGGCGAAGGTCCTGGTCCACGGGAACACGGCCGAGAGCTTCGAGATGCCGCACCGTTGGCCTGCCATCTCCAAGCGAACCCGCCGAGCACTGCTCGATGCTGCATGGGAGGCTACGCAGGCACGGTTCGCGAGCGCTCGAGCGGGCCGGTCGCGCTATGGCGATCGCGATGCCCAGTACGTGGTGCGGACCTTCGTTCGGGTTCGCCGCGAGGACGGATGCCCGCCGGACCTCGTGTGGTCCGAACCTTCGGCTCCCTTCGAGATCGCGGCTTGGTTCGAGGGATCCCCTGCGCCGAAGCGCATCATCGAGCTCCCCGATCCTCTGAACGGAGGCTTGGCGGCGATCAAGCCGAGTGTTGCGTTCTCCGTGCCGTCGTCGTTCTCCAACTTTCTCGGTGGCAACTCCGAAGAGGACATCCTGACCGGCAACGCCAGCGAAGGTTCGGGCCCCGGCTTCGGGTTCTTGTGTGCATGGAGCATTCCCATCGTGACGCTGTGCGCGTTCGCGATGCTCACCATCATCGTCAATCTCCTCAACTGGGTGTTCTGGTGGCTGCCGTTCGTGAAGATCTGCATCCCCATCAAGACCAAGTGAACGCATCGTGAATCGTCGAGCACCACTCAGCTGGCCGTTGCTGCCCAGGCCCGATGCCGCGGGGCGGCTGCAGTTCCCCGCTTCGCTGGATGTCAGCGTGCAGGAGCGCATTCGTGTGTTGTTGAGCGTGCGGCCAGGGGAGCTGATGTTCCATCCCGAGTTCGGGGCGGGGCTGGACGAGCTGCTGGCCGAGCCCAATACGCTGGAGCTGCGCCGCGAGGTTCACGACCGCATCACGGAGAGCCTGCGTCGCTGGGAGCCGCGGATCGATGTCGAGCGCGTCGATGTCGAGGAGATCGTCGGTCGCCCTACGCAGATTCGTGTGCGTATTTCGTACCGCCTGCGGCGAACCGGTGCCCTCGCGAGCCTCGGGCTGACTCTGGAGACTGGGAGCTGACCAATGCCGATCAATCCGCCACGTCTCGATGATCGAGGGTTCGACGACCTCGTCGCGGAACTCGTTGCACGCGTCCCCGCTCACACTCCGGAGTGGGCGCCCCAGGTGGGTGATCCGGGACGAACCCTGATCGACCTGTTCGCGTGGCTCGGCGACACGATCTTGTATCGAGCCAACCTGATCCCGGAGCGCCAGCGGCTCGTGTTCCTCAAGCTGCTCGGGATGCAGCTGCGTCCGGCCGTTCCTGCTCGGGGGATCGTGGCCCTGGGCCTCAATCCCGATGACACGGAAACGGTGACGGTGGTGCCCGGAGCGACGGTGACGGGTCCTCCCGACTTCGAGACCCACCGAGAGGTCACCGTCCTGCCCTTCGAGACGAGGGTCTACGCCAAGCGCAGAGTGGACGCTCTGCAGAACGAGAGGATGGAAGACGTCCTGCGGGGGATGATGGCCGTCTATCGGGCGGTCAACCCCGACGGCGACGCCGACTCGAAGCCGGTTGGCTACCACACGACCGAGGTCTTCCCCGAAGGCGCGGCCGCGATCGAGAGCTTCGATGTCGTCCGCGACACGGTGGATAACGCGCTGTGGATCGCATTGCTGGCGCCGTCACCCGAGGACGTCGTGCCCGTTCGCGCGAGTCTCATCGACGGCATCGATGGTCGGCCCTTCACGCTCAATATGGGAGTGGTGCCCGAGGTCGCCCCGGTCGATCGTCTCGAGGACCTTCGCGAGCGACGACCACGGCGGACGGTGTTCGAACTGCTCACCACCGAGACGATCGGTGGTCGCAGCGTGTTCACGGTGCTGGACACTCGCTCGGATACCACCCGAGGCCTGCGGCGCGACGGGGTCATGGAACTCACGTTCTCGGTGCCGAGCTTCGGTGTGCCGAGCAACGACGTCGCGTCGACACCCTGGGCGGGGATGGGCGATCTGCCGCCGCGCATCGATGTCCCCGAGGACGCCGCCCGAGTGGTCGGCTGGCTTCGCTTTCGACCGACCGAGCCGCTCAACGAGCTGGCGGTGCAATGGATGGGGGGGCACGCGGTGGAAGTCGAGCAGACGCGCTCGGTGATCAACCTGGTGGTGGGCACGAGCAACGGGGCTGCCGATCAAGTCGTGTCTCTCGGGGCCACTTCGGTCGATCCGCTCACCTTCGATCTCCAGATCCGGGACGAAGACGGCCGCTACGTGTCGTGGCGACGGGTCGACGATCTGCTCGCGGCCGGGCGAGACGACCAGGTGTTCGTGCTCGACTCCGAGGCGGGCGCGGTCCGCTTTGGCGACGACGTCCGCGGCAAGATCCCGCCGGTCGGAGCTCGTGTTCGGGTCGGGACGATGAAGGCCGGGGGCGGGAAGGCGGGCAACGTGCCAGCCAACACCTTGCGTGAGCTCCACGGCAAGGACCCCACGGGAGCCAACGTCAAGTCGCTGCGGGTCCTACAACCTCTGCCTGCGCGCGGTGGCGTCGAGGCGGAGACCTTGGTGCAGGCCGAGCGAAGGATCCCCGCGACGTTGCGCCATCGCAATCGGGCGGTGACGGAAAACGACTACCGGGCTCTCGCGGCGACGGTGCCGGGAGTGAAGGTGGGGCGCGTCGAGATCCTGCCTCGCTTCAAGCCGCACCAGCGTCGACACAACGTGCCCGGGGTCGTGACGGTGATGGCCATCCCCTCGGTGGCTCGTGGTGATCTTCGAGCCCCGACTCCCCGGGGTGATCGGCACTTCATCGAGAGCGTGCACGCGTGGCTCGACGAGCGGCGCGCAGTGGGGACCGAGCTTTATGTCATCAACCCCGAATACGTTCCGATCGCGATCAGCGTAGGCGTCGAGCTGCGGCACGGGTTCGCGGTCGAGCAGACGCTGGCGGCGGTTCGGCTGTCGTTGCGATCGTTCTTCTGGCCACTGCCACCGCGGGGCCCGGGTCGGCGTGGCTGGCCCCTGGGCACGACGGTCTCTGCGGCCCAAGCCGAAGTGGCGGTGGCACGTACACCCGGTGTCTCGCTCATCCGCGGGCTGCGGCTGTTCTCACGTGACGAGCAGTGGGAGGCGGTCGATCGAGGCGAGCTTCGGCTACAGCCCTGGCAGCTCCCCGAGCTGATGCATGTGGTGGCGGTGAGCAGCGCCGAAGCACCTGCGGATCCCCGCGCCATTCCCGATGCGTTCGCCGGCTCGACGACAGGTGCGGGCACGCGACCGTCGATCTTCGTTCCTCTCGTCCCGGAGGTGTGCTGAGGTGGATGCGAACGGGCAGCGCTTCTGGTCGTTGGCGGGCGAGCAGGCGTGGGTGCGACAGGGGGCTCCGCCTCCGGTCCACGACAGCGAGCGCCGGACCTTTCGACTGGGCAGCCATCGCGAGCTTGGTTTTACCGAGTCGCCCGACGAAGCCGAGGAGCGTCGGGGGCGGCCGCGTATGACCCACGACCGGCATGGCACCCATGCGTTCGTCGACCCCGTTACCAACGAGATCCATGGGGCGGGAGCGCTGTCCGGGAGCGTCGTGCTCCACGCGCCGGACGATCCGGTGATCGACGTCGCCGTCGGCTACGACGAAGTCCTCTATTTCATCGAGGAGGCCGAGGTCTGGCTCGTGGACTTGCGGGGTCGCTGGGACGCCGTCGCCGTGTCGCTGCCCGACTTTGCACCGAGCCGCTTGGCGGCTCGCCCCGAGGGCGGCGTCTGGGTCCTCGACCGTAATGACCAGCAGCTCGCTCGGGTGACCGGTGTTCCCCTGCCTCGCGAAGGAGCCCGAGAGCGCTCGGACCTGCTCTTCGATCCAAAAGAGGAGAACCCCCGTCCTCCTCGGATGGTCCGGGTCGATCTCGGGTCGACAGATGCGGAAGAAGCCATCGACATTGCGACGAACTCGCGGGGGCGTACGGTGTTGTTGTCGTGGGAAGCGGATGCGTCGTCCGTGCGCTTTGTCGCCTCGGACGGTTCGTTGGGGCCACGCCAATTGCTCGACGGCATCGAGCGGCCATTTTCCATCGGGTTCGTGGATGTCGACACCTTGGCCGTGCTGGTGGCGGCGTTGCATACCGAAGCCGAGGGCGGGCCGCTCGTCCCGGGCGGGACGCAAGTCGTGACCTACGACGGAGGCCCGAGCGACGAGGCGGGGTCGCGACTCCCTCTGGGAGGCACCTATCCCTTGCTCGGCCACGATGGTGGTCCGTTCGCCCGTGGCCTCGACGAGCCCGTACGCTACGGCGTGACGGGCAGTGAGCCGGTCGCTCCCGCGCCGCGGCGCTTGATTCAGATCGCCGCCCCGCGACACGCGATGACGGGCAACCTGGTGACCCCACCAGGGGCTCCGCTCGATGGGGGCCGCGAGGGGTTCGAGTGGCATCGCGCCTACGTCGAGGCTCACTTTCCTCCCGGCTGTGGCCTGCGGCTGTACGTGCGGGCAAGCGACGAGCCGGTCGAACCCGCCGAGGAGCACGAGCATGTGTTCGGTGACGTCGAGCCTGCTCCTGGCCTGCCCCACGGCATCTGGTCGACGATGGCCTCGGAACTGCCCTTTCACGATGGGGTCTTGCCTTGTCCGCTCGAGCCGCACCGAGCGGGCTTGTTCACGGTGCTGCTGCAACGAACGGGGCGAGCGGTCACGGCCATTCGCGGTCGGTACCTATGGGTGAGGGTGGAACTCGTCGGAGATGGGCGGCTCGGACCCGAGCTGGCGGCGGTCCGGATCTACGGCTCCCGATTCTCCCACGTGGAGAACTATCTGCCGCGCATCTACCACGACAACCGCTTCGGAACCGATGCCGACGCGCCTGGGGCCGCGTCCCCGGCCGACTTTCTCGAGCGCTTCGTCGGCAACTTCGAGGGGGTGCTGACCACCCTCGAAGATCGAATCGCCAACGCTCATCTGCTCACCGACCCGCAGACGTGCCCCGAGGACGCCCTGGGGTGGCTGAGTTCCTGGGTCGGTCTGGTCTTCGACGCCGCGTACCCGGCCGAGCGACGACGAGTGGCTATCGAGCACGCCATGGCGCTGCATCGCTGGAGGGGGACTGCCCGTGGTCTCCGCATGGCGATCGACTTGCTCACCGGCGGTGCGGTCGAGCGCGGGAAGGTCGTCATCTTGGAGGGGTGGAGGTTGAGACGGACCTTCGCGACGATCCTCGGAGCCGACCTCGCCGATGAGGACGACCCGCTATTGGGGGGCGTCGTTCAGAGCGGAAACTCGGTCGTCGGAGACAGCCTCATCCTGGGTGACGACTTCCGCCGGGAGTTCGTCGCGCTGTTTCGCGAGAACCTGCCCGAGCGGCCGAGTGGTTCGACCCTCGACGAGTGGATTCAGTGGATGGTCGAGCGCTACATCGATCCACATGTGGTCGACGCGTTCTTCGATCGACTCGCCCACCGCCTGACGATCCTGGTCCACGCCGAGGACACCGAGCTGCTGACGTCGTTGCGAAAAATCGTCGAGCTGGAGACTCCGGCTCACCTCGAGACGGAAGTCGTCTCGGCCCCCTATCCCTTTCTCGTGGGGATGGCGTCGTTGGTGGGCGTCGACACGTTCCTGCGAGGCCCCGAGGAGCCGCCCGGCATCGTCGTCGGCGAGTCCCGAATCGGTGGCACCGGATTCCTCTCGAGGCCGGCGGCCCTCGACTCTCGCCTGGAAGGAGGCACCACATGAGCACACGCAAGGACCGCATCGCCGATCCCGAGTACGACCGACGCGATCGCGTCAACTATGCGGAAGGGGTCTTGCTCGACGCCCGCGACTTCGAAGACGAGCAGCTTTACCACCGGGCGACGTCCGCCCGGGCGTTGCAGTACCTGTTCGGTACCGGGACGGTCGCCGGTTTGGAGGTGACCTACAACCCGGCGACGGGGGAGATCGAGGTGGCACCGGGCCTTGCGATCGACCCTCTGGGTCGCTTGATCGAGCTGCCTCGCACCTGGTGCCTGGTGGTCGAGGACTGGTTCGACGCGCAACGAGACGAGGACCTGGCGCGATCGTGGATCGACGAAGGCGCTGGACCGGTCTTGGTCGCGGATGTCTTCATTCGATTCGTCGCGTGCGGTCGCGGAAAAACGCCGTCGTTTGCCACGGGGCCCTTCGATGCGCTCGATGCCGTCACGCCCTCCCGCGTCCGCGATGGGTTCGAACTCGCGTTGGTGGTGCGCCCCGAGACGGAGCGACGCAGAGAAGATCTGGCGGCCGGAGCCGACCCTCGAGAGATTCCACTGCCGAGCACCGAGGCGGAAGCGGCGGCCTTGGTCGACCTCCCGGGCGCCGCCTTCGTGACGCAGATGCGACAACGAATCCTGTCCGCGTGGCGGGAAGGAACTCAGCACTGGACCGACGATCGCCCCCCGGCCCTGGTCGAACACCTCGAGTGGCGCACGCTCGTCGACGAAGTCGATCCCACGGCGGTGGGCCAGGATCCGACGTCCGTGCTCCTCGCTCGAACCACCATCCCCGTGACGGCGCCGGCGGCAGGTGGACCTCCCGGGTTCGTGTCTGCGGCCTTTGCCCCCGCAAACTTCGTGCGCCGCTTCGTCTATTGCCCGGGAGTCCTGACCCGAATCCCGTAGGGAGACGCGTGCTATGGCCGTATTTGATCCCGTAAAGGGCCCAGATCGTGAACGGATCGATCGCGAGGAGCTCGACGATGCGACCGACTTGCCCGCGATCCTCCGCGATCGCCGTCGTCGTCGCCCGCGTTACTTCGACCGGCGCTTCCTGACCGCCCGCGACCTCACTCGCGATCAGCAGTACGTCGCGCTTCGACAGGCCGACCTCGGGCAGATCGGGGGCTCGGGGGTACTCTCGGGGCTCGACGTTCACTCGGACGCTCGCGGAGCGCAGCTGTTCCTCGAGCCAGGGGTCGGGGTCGCGCGCTCGGGCGAGGTCGTGGCGGTTCGGGAGCGGGTTCGTGCCCGTGTTGCCCACTTGCCCATCACGCACTTTAGCGGCCGCGCCGTCGACTCGTTGAGCAATCGGAGACCGTGGCGCCGTCGGCATGGGCTGTTCGTCCTCGTGGCGAGGCCGGTCGAGTACGCTCGCGAACCCACGACCGCATTCCCGACCGGAGTCTCGGGTGAGCGCAGCCTGGAAGATGGTGAGATCGCTGAAGCCACTTGGCTCACGCTGATGCCGGTGCCGAGCCTCGCACCGCGCGAGGTCCTACGGCGCGGACGTGCGCGGCTGGCTCGGGAGGTGTTCTTGGAGGGGTTCGACCTCTCCGAGGGGAGCGATGGCCTCGCGCTCGCGGTGGTGGGCCTCGTCGGCAATCGAATCAACTGGATCGACACCCACATGGTGCGTCGAGACGTCGGTGGCGACGGCCTGCTCGGGCTCGGCATCGAACGCCGCAAGAATCGGCTGGCCTTCCAGCGCCACTACGTCGACCGCATTCGAGATGTGGTGGCCGAGCGCGGAGATCGTGGCTTGGGCGAGAACATCGCGGCCGCCGACGAGTTCGACGTCTTGCCGCCCGTCGGCCCGCTACCTCGGGCGGCACTCCAGGCGGAAAACGGCGATCTGTTCCAGAGCTTCTTTCCCGCCTCCATCTACACCGAAGTCACGGTGGTCCCGGAGGACGAGCTGTCGAGTTTCGTCTCTGAGGGGCTGGTGCGTGCGCCCATCGATCTGACGGTGGAGCCCGAGACTCTCGAGGCGGTGCCGGTCCTGCTGATCGTTCCAGTTCCCCGGAAGGGCTTGCTCGATCGCATTCGTCGGTTGCAGAGCGGGGTGTTGCGGTCGTCGCTCTCTGCCGCCGGCCGACCCCTGGCACGAGTGCGGCCGTTCGACGGGCTGTCGGCCCTGAGACGCAAGCTGATGCCCGAAGTCGCAGATCCGAAGCCGTTGGACATGAAGGCGTGGCGGAGTGCGCTCGAGTCCGCCACCGAGCTGTGGTACATGCGCCGCCCTCAATTCGCGCCCGTGTCTGCCGTCGTGCCTCGGATCCCCGAAGGTAGCCTCGACAGCGAGCCCATCGAGATGCTCGATGGGCCGGCTCGCGATCACATCGAGGGAGCGGGCGAGGTCGAGCGGTTCAATAATCTGTTGTCGACAGTGGGAGAGGAGGTCATCGCCGCCCTCGGTGAGACTCTCGCAGACTCCGTGTTTGCGACACCGGTCTTCGTCACCGGGTTGCTCGCCGAGCTGGCCTACGTGGCTCGCCGCCCTCGCGCGACGGGGTTGCTCCCCGAGCCTCCCGATGCTCCGCGAGCTCCGTTCTTCGTCGAGTCTCCCCCGCTCGACCGAGTCGTGCTCCGGCCGATCGAACTCGGCGATGTCCAGCGCGTGACCTTGCGGTATCGGGCCCAGGGGGCCGTGGGCGGGATCGCGTTGCTCGGCGCGCTCGGTGACTTCGAACGGGCCGTGCTCGGCCAGAGCGTGGTGTTGCCGGAGATCGGCGCGTGGCTCAGTCAGCCTCTGGGAGGCTTCGTGACCGTCGGGGTCGTTCAGCAGATGCTAGCGAATGCCGACGTCGACGGCCTGCGCGGGCTGGCCGAAGGTATGGACCTGAGGATCGCTCGGCTGTTCGACGAATCGCGCTCTGCTCCTCGGCTGGCCACCTTTGGTGCGGAGCCCCTGCTGCGTCTGGTCTGGGACGTCAGTGCGGCCAGCTTCCGGGAGAGCATCGACGATGCGCTCGCGGACCTGCCCTTGGGTGAGTCCGCGGTGTTCACCACGATCTTCCTGGTCAAGCTGATCGAGATCGGGTGGGGGCTGGATATCGACACCGCGGACGAGGGGCGGGCGTTCCTCGACGCGTTGGCGGCATGGGTGCCCGGGACCGCCTTCGCCGTGCCCGGCGTACCCACGCTGCACCCCAATGGCGAGGTCTTGGCAGATGTCTCCCATGTCAGTCGCGACTTGCTCGTCGAAGGAGCCTTGAACACGGCACCGGAGACGGTGAGCCAAGCCAGCGAGCGGTTGGTCGACGTGGGTTTCCCCCGACCGGTGGTCCCGACTTCCGAGGATGCCGAGGCGCTCCAGTTGCTGGCCTTGGCCGCGCCGGGGGTCACGTTCTTGAACGAGATCGCAACCGCGACCGATGCTGCGCTGGGCTCGTTCGCAACGCAGGCCGGTCAGGCAGTGACGCTGCGGCACATGCTGCTGATGCGCGTTGCCGTAGTCCAGCTGTCGAACTCGTGATGAGGAGAAGATGATGGAAGACCTCGACAGCTTTGCTCCTCGACGCCGTTCGACCCGTCGGCGCCTGCCTCCCGACGACATTCGTCGCGCGGAACGGATTGGCGCGCTGGCCAACGACGCCGAGCGAGTTCGGCCCCGCTATTTCGATGGTCGTCGTTTGAGTGCGACAGACCTGTCCGCCGACTTCGACTACTTCGATCGGCGGCAGCGTGACCTGGCCAGCACGGTCGACGGCGGCGTGGTCGAGGGGCTTGGGATCGAGTGGCCACCCCCTGGTGAAGGCGGCGGCCCACTGCGGCTGAGGGTGGGCTCGGGCCACGGTTTGACGCGCGCGGGTGAGCTGGTCCTGGTGCGCGAGGCCATCGTGCTGGACCTGGCCGACCTTCCCACCTCGTCCCAGCTCGACGCGGTCTTCGATCTCGACGAACGACCTCGGCCCCCGGCGCGCACGCAGAGCGGAATCTTCGCGCTGACGCTTCGCCCGGTGGAGTTCCAGGCCAACCCGGTCGCACCCTATCCCAAGAACATCACGGGCGAGCGCGTCCTCGAGGATGGCGAGGTCATCGAGGCTACGCTGTTCACGTTGGTCCCGCTCGCATCCGAGTCGGGTCTGGATGCGGTCCGCGAGGGCAGAGCCGGCCTCGCCCGGCGAATCTTCGTCGAAGGGCTCGACCCGGCGCGTTCGATTCACGGCTTGCCGATTGCGGTGGTGGCCATCGAACGAGGTCAGATTTCGTGGGTCGATGTACACCTGGCACGGCGTCGCGCGATGGCCGATCCCACCAGAGGGTTCGGGGCAGGGGCACGGCCGCGGTTGGAAGCGAGCCTGCAGCACTACGACGACGCGCTGAAGCGCATCATCGCGGAGCGCCTGGCCGTTCCACTCGGCCTGCGTTTCGGCGCGAGTGAGTATTTCGAGGTCTTGCCCCCGGCGGGGGTGCTGCCGGCCGCCGCGGTCGAGGTGCAGTTCGATCGCGTGTTCCAGTACTTCTTCCCGCCCGGGGTGGATGCCGAGATCGCGCTGGTTCCCGAAGACGAGATTCCGGGCCTCATCGAGGAAGCCATCGACCTGGGGCCGATCGATCTCGCGGCGGGGGCGGCTTCGCTGGAGTCGACACCGGTATTGATCACCATTCCCGTCCCGCGGGAGGAGTTTCCCGAGTGGGTTCGCCAAACGGGCGGAGTGCCGCGCCGACCGGTCGCGCAGCGACTCGCGCGTTCGTTGGCCCATCGACGTCCAGTCGACGCGTTCCTTCGCCGCGCACTGCGGCGATCGGCGGCCGAGGGAGCTCCTGCGGTGCCGTTGCTCGAACCCTGGCAGAACGCGCTGGCCAACGCGGAGACGCTGTTGTTCGTGCGGCAGCGCCAGCGGGCCCAGACCTCGTTCGCTCAGGCACGCTATGGCCCCATCCCCGCGGAGCAACGGCCGTCGGGGACGATCGCGGAGCTGGTACGCAACCGCCTCGAGCTGGCCGGCGAGCTCGGGCGTTTCGATCGGCTCTTGGTCACCGCGGGCCCCGACGCGCTCGAACGCCTCGAGACGCTGCTCTCGAACGACGCATTCGAGCATCTTCTCTTCGTCAACGGGCTCGTCGCCGAGCTGTCGTACCGAGCACGTCGCAAGCTCCTCGGGGCCGGCGAGAGCGTCGGTGATGGAAGCACCTTCCTCACGGTGGGGAGCGTTCCACCCGGAGCACCGCTGCCGCTCCGTGTTCGCCCGCTCCGGCCCGAAGATGTAGACGCGGTCGCAGATCGCTACGCGAACGTCGCCGTGCCGCAGGGATTGGTCGAATTGGCGACACGGCATAGCGCGCTCTTCGATGAGCTGGACGTTCGTATCGTGCTCGCGCAGACGTTGCGCGTCCCCGAGCTCGATCAGCAAGTCGCGAACGTTCGGGAGGCTGAGCGTGACGATCTGGCGGCTCGCCTGCTCGACTTGGCTCGGGATCGCGACGTCAGCGAGATTCGTGACTTCATCGGCTACCTCCGCCCACAACCGCCTCGCTTCGAGCCTCCGGCAGGGGCGACCGGGTATGCCAATGTGGAAGCCGTCGGGGCGGCGGACCTCTTTCGGTTGCTGTGGGACCACAGCCCCGATCTCTTCGATGCCACCGCGGCGACCGACGTGCGAGGAAAGCTCGATGCCTTCGTCGCCGACCTTCGCAATGCGGAGCCCTTGTTCACCACCGTCCTGCTGACCTCGGCGGTCGTCGGAGGTTGGCGGCTCGATGTCGATACCAGCTCGGATGCCAAGCTGGTCCTGCAGAGCCTCTACTGGCGCTCATTTGGCACAGGCCCTCTGTTCGTCGCCACCAAGAGCCCTCGCCTGGGTGAAGGAGAGGAGCTGCAGCTCTCCGGTGAGGGCAGCCAGCTGGGTGGCATCGAGTCCGAGCTCCAGAGATTGGCCCAGCTCTCCGCCCTTCATGACGCCGACCCCGGCCTGGCGGGGCTTGGTGCCCGATTCGAGGAGGCGGGTTTCCCTGGGCCCACCATGGAACCCGGCGACGCCTATCGGATGATGGGGATGGTCGAGGACGCGTGGGCATGGATTACCGAGCTACGCGATCTCGAGGTTGGCGGTCACGACCTCGGCGCGCTGGCCCAGGAGCTCATTGCGGAGCTCGAGGTGGGGTCGTTCGCGCGCTTGGAAGCACTACTCCACGACTGGCGACTCAGGTAGGCGCACCATGACAGTGATCACCAAAGGAATCCCGACTTCGACGTTCGGTGAGCGTGCCCTGGAGATTCAGCCTCCACTGACCACGGGCGCCGATGCGGCGGACCGTGAAGCGCAAGGGTGGGCTCGACGTACGCGGTACTTCGCGGGTCGTTCGGTCACGGACCTGGCTCTGAAAGGGGGTCAGCGTCACTATGGAGGGCATCTGGCGACGGCCGGGCAGAAACTCGCGCCCGGAGTCGTGGTGGGCTTGGAGGCGATGGCCGAGGGGCCACGGAACGCGCCGATCCTTCACATTGCGCCGGGCATCGGCCTATGCGTGAGCGGTGAGGACGTGAGGGTGCCGGAGGCGGTGGCACTCGACGCGCTCTCGCTCATGGTGATCGCGAACGAGGTGCCGGACGACGACGCCGAAGACGACGAAGCGTCGTTGCCTACGCTGGAAGCAACGCTCGGCCAGCTTCGGGGGGCGGCGTTCGTGATCCTGCTGCGGCCCGTGGAAATCGAGGTGACGGAGAACGTCGACCCGGACGACCCTTGCGAACTCGACCCCGGGGACATTTCATTCCGAGACGAGCTGTTGGTCGACGGGTGTCGCGTCGTCTTGTACCGACTCGACTCGCTGCCCGACCCTTCGGTTCGATGGCGTAACGAGCTAGCGTACATGGTCTTCGATGCCGAGGCCGCTCTTGGCACAGGCGAGGTGCACCCGTGGGAGCCGTTCGGGGTCCCCATCGGAGTGCTCGCATTTCCTCCCGACGGCGGCCCACCCTTTGTCGATATTCATGCCGTTGCTCGAGCGGGAGGTTCACCTGCCGAGCAGCTGCGCTTGCTCGACGGCCCGGGAACTCCGCGACTTTGGCAGGCTCGACTCGAGCAGATGACGACCGAGCTGCGCGAGTCGGACATCGACGCCCTGCAGGTGGCCGGGTTGGATTCGCAGTTCCGTTGGCTGCCGCCCGTGGGCCTGCTGCCGCCAGGGACCGTCGCGGTTCGTGGCGACCACGGGGAGCCCGACTACCCTCTGCCTGCGCCTTCGCTCTTTCCCGAGGACTACGTAGTCGAGGTCGTTCCCGTCGAACTCGAGGCCGTCGACGAATATCTACACGCCGGGGCGTTCCAAGCTCCGCTCGATACGGAAGCACAGGAGCAAGTGCAGATCCTCGTGCCCGTGCCTCAGCAGCACTTCGATCCCGATCTGCTGGTGGTGGAGGACGAGACGCCGGACGAGTTCCGAGAGACGATCGAGATGCTGCTCCTGCGGCTCAATCACCGACTGGGCCGTCGCTACCTCGTTCGGGTCTACGACACCTCGTTGACGAGGCATCTCGACAGTCGTGTCCAGCAGTACCCCGACGAGCCGCGTGCCGTCGACGGGGAGGTCGATGGGTTCTTTCCTCCCGACGAGGTCCTTCCCGAGGTGGATGTACCCCCTCCCGAAGAACCCTACGGGCATGATCTCGACGACCGTATGTACGCGCTCATCCAACGCGTCGCGGACACGGTGGGAGTCGAGGAAAACCCTGCCCGCAACCCGCTGGCGATCATGCTCTACGGGATTGCCGACGGCGTCACGGTTCCCGCGATGAACATCGCGCCCCTTTCGTATCCTTTGAACATCACGAGGGCCGCTCTGCCGACGTTCTTCGTCAATAGCCGTTTCCGTGGGAAGGGGTTCGTCGGGTTCGCCAAGGGGCTGACTGAGCGCCTCGTGGAGGCCGCCGAGCGCCTCGACCTCGCCTTTGCCGGGGTCGAAGCCGAACTCCACCAGCTGCGCTCCTACGTGTCCGACGAGGGGGCGTCCGATCACATGGCCAGTTCCCCCGTGGTCTCGGCCATTACCTCGCACTCACTCGCCCCTGCACCCCCCATCCAGCTCCGAGCTTTTCGGTCGTTCATGCTCGATCGGCTCAACCAGGTGGCCACGATCACTGAAGTCGATCCGAGCGTCACCATCCCGACTCGTCGGATCCCGACCGGGGAACGCAAGGTCCAACCTTCGTTGTTGTTCGGCCGGAACTTGGTCGATCGGATGCGGGCCTCGGTGGCCGCGACCGCAGCCGAGAATGCCCGGCACGCCAAGATCTCGGCGCTTCGGTCGCTGCTGTACATCAACGACCGCCTCGCGCTGTCGTTGGACGGCATCGAGTTCCCTGTCCTGCGAGAGGCTGCCTTGGAGGCCCCGTTGGGGCCAGGGGAGTTCATC
Organism: Myxococcota bacterium; assembly: GCA_039028615.1. Taxonomy (GTDB): domain Bacteria; phylum Myxococcota_A; class Polyangia; order Nannocystales; family Nannocystaceae; genus Paraliomyxa. The sequence continues at coordinate 226,968 of JBCCHT010000009.1, forward strand.
AGCATCTCGACGATTCGGACGGAACTCGCCCGGGCCGAGACGGACTGGCCGCATGATGACGTCGAGACTTGGCCTGGTGGTGGGGCGGCCGATTCGGAAGCGACGTTCTTCGCCCAATCCGTCCGCTCGCTCGAGGAGCTGATCGCGGCGTTGCGGATCGCCGAGGCCAGACTCACCGCCTACGAGGCCGGGCTCGAGGTGCTGCGGGACGAACTCCAGAGCCTCCGGCAGCTGCGGCAGAGAATCCGTGAACGCCTCGATGCACTGCAGGACGAAATCCAGGAGGTTCGGCACGACGTTCGCGTTGCGCGGGCCCTGGAGCGGGAGGAGGTCGTGCGAGCCACCCGGCTCAACCGATTGCGCGAGCAAGTGATCGAAGAGCACGTACCGTTCCTGCTTTTTCGCCGACCTCGTACGGTGGACGCGGTGCAGTCGCCCCCGACCTTGCAGGTCTCGTCCTCGCAGGCCTCCGATGTCGTGCCCGAGTGTCTGGACGCGGATTTCGAGGCCCCCGAGCAACTGCGGGCAATGATCGACCTGGTTCGCGATGCACCCCTGAAGTGGCTGAAGATAGGTCCCGCGGTGGTCCGCAGGGTGAATCGAATCGCGGCGTTGCGGCAGGCCGCCGAGGTCGCGTGGCATCGCTCGCGCAACCCGGAGCCTTTCGGATACCGGCCCTTCGACGGTGCCTCGTTCGAGACTCCCGCAGGACTGCGGATGCGGGGCCTCTTCTCCGCGCATCGTTCCGCGTTTCAGAACATACGTCTGGCGGCCGGAGGGTGGCTGAGCGGCTCGGCCTATCTGAGCTACCCCTGGCATCAGCTGGCCACGCTCGTCGAAGGCAATGCCACGGTCAACGACTTTCTGCTCAGTCCACACGGACGACAGGATGCAGCGCAGCGGCTGACCGAGGAACTGACGAACATCTTCCGCGTAGCAGCATGCCTCTACGAGCACTTCGGCCAGGTCCTGCCGTCGCTGCGCTTGCGGTGGGTGCAGCAGGTGAGCGAAGAGGACGAAGACCCGCTCGATCTCGACGACCTGTCGAAGCTGCCCGGCTGGGAGGACGTGGACCGAGTCGATCGACGCGACATTCAGACTCTCGTCGATTGGTTGTTCGACCGCTTCCGAACCGAGGAGGACGGGGCGCTGCAGTTCGTCCGCGACATCATTCGGGTGACGCTCCTGCTCAGTGGCCATGCTCCGGTTCGGCAGGTCATCGAGGCTACGGTGGTGGAGACGCGTCCCGTGCAAGCGGGAGGGCGAGTGAGCGTGGCGCTCGACCCCGAGCGGGTGCGCGTGGGTATGCACGTGCAGCTCTACGCGAGCGAGGTTCGGACGCGGGTGATCGCCCGCGGGATCATCGATGACCTGGCCTCGGGGGTGGCGGCGGTTCGCGTCGTCACCACCGATGGCAACAAGGCGGTCTCGCCCACCCGGGCCGAGATCAGTGAACCCTCCCAGTCGCCGAGGATCGAGATGCGTGACGGCAGCTCGTTCCACCTCGGTGTGGCCGCGACCCTCTCGTGATCGTCGACCGTAGACGCGTAGGGCGGCTGAAGCTCCAGGCTTCCCGGTCCGAGCATGTGCCCTCCGCGGTAGCGGTGGTGCGCGAGGCCTTGAGGATCGCAACGATGCCGGGCGACGGACAGTCGGGGCGCTTGTTCGTCCGTCGCGTGGACCTGGGCCGCATCGACTTGCGTCGCGGTGCACAAAGCGTCGCAAAGGCGCTGTCCGAGCAGATGCAGGCGTTGCGGGCTTCGGCGGTTCCGATCGCCTCGGCGCGCGCGAAAGAGGCCGAGGCTGTGTTTGTGCGGGACTCTTTCGAGGCGACCGCGCTTGCGCTCTATCGCGCTTCGGCAGGGTGCTCGCTCGATGGGTGGGTTTGGTCGCGGATCGAACCCTCGTGGTCTGGATGCTCGCCCCGGCAGATCGTCGCTCGAGCGTGGCAGAAGCTGGCCACCGAGCTCCAGGCCCCCGCTGCGATGGCGGGAGCCGTGGGCGCACTCCTCGATGGACGGCGTCTCGAGGCCGCGTGTGATGAACTCGATGCTCGAGATGGCCGGGTCCTGTGGACAGCGTCGCAGGCTAGCGGGCATCGCTCCGAGCCCACGAGCAATGGTGGTGATACGGCCGAGGTATTCGATCCGTTGCCGCCGGTCTGGCGTGATTCCATTCGTGGGCTGGTGCGCTCGTGGGGAGAATCGGACGCTCGGTCGCATTGGGTGATGCTGGCCGCACTCCGGGCCGCTCACCTGGGTTCGACTCATGGGCGCGTCGAACGAGTCGAAGCCCTGGTTCGGGCCTATGCCGACCCCGAGATCGATTGGGATGCGCATCGGCCCTGGTACGCGGCTGGGCCGGGGGATGAAGAGCACCTCGGTCGATCGAAGCGAGAAGGAACGATGGTTGAGTCCGAACTCCCCGAGATTCGCCGGGTCTCGGACGAGGAGGCGCCCAATGCCGATTCGAGGCAGGTCCGAGCGAAGCTCGAGGTGTCGGAGCGAGAAAACACGGGGGGGTCTACGCGCACCGAGAGTTCTTCGGGCGGGGATTACGAGGCCGCGAGGGGTGTCGAGCACGACTCAGTACCGGTCGAGGCCGAGCGAGGGCAACCGGAACGAGAGCGGTTCGCGTGGGGAGCTGGCGCGCACCCGGTGCCGACCGCTTGCGGGGGTCTCTGGTTCATTCTCGCCATCCTCGAGCGGTTGGGCATCGAAGCCTTCATCGATGTCCATCCCCATCTCGACGGGACGGCACTGGCCGCCAGGGTACTGCGGCGGGTCGCCGATGAACTCGAGGTGCCCGGTGATGACCCGGCTCGGGTAGTTCTCGGCATACCACCCGCGAGCGATCGGCCGACCCCATTCGTCGTCCCTCCCGCATGGCTGAGCGGCGTCGAGACGATACATGCCAGATGGTCCGCTGCGGCTCATCGAGTGGTGTTGGTGGACTCCGACGAGCGTCCCTTGGCGATGTTGACGGCACCCGGGAGCGCCATGGTGTCGCAGTTCGAGGATCTGCCTCTCTACGGCCTCGACCACCCCATCGATGCCCTCGTGGAGGCGTGGTTCGCCGCCGTTTGCCGATGGCTCGAGCGTCACACCGAGATGAGCCTCGCCGAGCTCGTACTCCGGTCGGGAGCCGTCGCCTGGACACGGACCCACATCGACCTCGTCTTCGATCTTCAGCACACCGACATCCGCGTTCGCCTGGCGATGCTCGATCTGGATCCGGGTTGGGTCCCGTGGCTCGGGCGCGTCGTGGCTTTTCACTACGTTCATCGAGGAGTGTTGGGCGATGGTTGAGCGAACGACAGTGGCGAGCCTGGCCCTGGCTGCGATTGCAATGAGGGTCCCCGAATCCCTGGGCGCCGAGTTTCAGGGGATGGTGTCGAAACTCGACCCGGCGGTGTCCCGAAGTTCGCACGCGTTGGCCGATGCCCTGGCCCGCTTGCTCGAGCAGCCAAGTCCAGCCGACGAGCGGCTCGTGCGGGTGGGTGACGCGTTGGGCCTGCGGGAACTCGAGATCCTGACCGTTGCGCTGATCGTCGAGGGAGAGCGTGAGCCGATGGTCGGTCGGCTGCTCTCCCGTCTGCAGGACCCGGTCGGTGGCAGTCGGCCGACGCTCGGACTGCTTCGCACCATGTTCGAGTGGGCGACCCCCGGAGACGTGATCGATGAGCTCCTGACCGGCGTCGCAGTGCAGACGGGTCTGCTGGAAGTCGTACCCCCAGGACCTCCGATGCCCGAGCGCGCGCTGCAGGTCCCGCCTCACTTGGTAATGGCTGTGCGGGGCCAAGCCGCGTCGGTCCCCGGAGCCACCGTTGGCCCCGATCCACGCTCGCCCCCGCTGACGCCGTCGTTGCTCGCGGATGCGCGGAGGTACGCCCATGGCCTCGAGCATCGCCCTCGCGCCGCCTTGACGATTCGGGCGGGATGCGACGCCGAACGGCGGGCCGCGGCCGAGGCGGTGGCTGCTGCACTCGGGCTCGCGCCGGTTTTCTTGCGAGATTGTCCCCTCGACGGGCTAGTCCCATGGCTGCTGCTCGAAGGCCTCGTCCCCGTATTCGAACGTGAACTCGCTCCCTCAGAGCGATGCGTCCTACCCGAGCTCGTCGGCTACTCGGGGCCGGTCTTGGCGACCTTGGGCCCGGACGGGGGCATCGTGGTCACCGGGAGCACCCCGATGTCGTGGTCCGTGCCCGTGCCGTCCGCAGCGGAGCGCAGAGAGTTGTGGGAGCGAGCGGTCGGAGATTCGGCCATGGCCGAGCGCCTCTCGCGAGGGCATCGACATGGGTGTGCTCGCATCGCGGAACTCGGTCGTCTCGCCCGGCAGCGCGCCGCCATGGATGCGCGCTCGGTCGCGAGAATCTCCGATGTGCTCGAAGCGTCGTGGTCGAGCGACGCCGGGGGGCTGGATGCGTTGGCGGAGCCCATGCGAGCCCGGATTGACGGCGACAGCTTGGTCTTGCCCGACCGGATTCAGCAGAGCCTCGACCTGTTTGTGCTTCGCTGTCGCGCGCGGGAAGGACTCACCGATGGTCTGGGGAGTGCGTCCTCCACCCGCTACCGACCTGGGGTTCGGGGACTGCTGGTAGGGCCCTCGGGGACGGGCAAGACCCTGGCCGCCGGGTGGCTGGCGACCCAGCTGGACCTGCCCCTGTATCGAGTCGATGCCGCTTCGGTGGTGTCCAAGTACATCGGCGAGACCGAAAAAAACCTGGCGCAGCTGCTCGCGCGGGCAGAGGACGCGGAGGTCGTGCTGCTATTCGACGAAGCCGATTCACTGTTCGGCAAACGTACCGAGGTCAAGCAGAGCAACGACCGGTTTGCCAATGCTCAGACCAACTACTTGCTCCAGCGGATCGAGTCCTACGACGGCATCGTCGTACTCACGAGCAACAGCCGCTCGCGGTTCGACTCTGCGTTCACTCGACGGCTGGACTTCGTGATCGACTTTCCCGCGCCGGAGCCCGAACAGCGTCGAGACTTGTGGGAACGGCATCTCGGCGAGGAGCACGACATCGATCGCTCCGAGCTCAACCGGCTGGCCGCGACCATCGATCTGTGCGGCGGTCACATACGCAACGTGGTGCTCTGTGCCGCGGTGCTGGCCAAGTCCGAGTCGCGCCGGGTCGGTTTTCGCGACCTCATTCGCGGGTTGGAGCTGGAGATGCTCAAGCTCAACCGCCAGGTGCCAGCCTCGATGTACGGCCAGCGCAGCGGAAGCCGAGTGCTTCGCAAGGGGCGTCGAGCACGGGCAGGTTCGGTCTCGGCTCGGGCCAACGGTGACGGCACAGAGCCCGTCGTCGTGTTGCAGGGGGGTGACGTGAGAGGCTGATGGCGGATGGCGCTCACATTGCGGGGAAGCGACGGAACGATGCGGCGAAGCCCTCGTCCTCGTCGAAACCTTCGTCTGTAGATCCCGTCGGGTCCAAGTCGGGGATGCCTGCGTTCTTGCAGGTTCCCAAGCAGGATCGGCAGGGAGCCTCCGCGTTCGATCACCATCGGGTCGACGACGCTGGGCCTCCCGTGCAGCGCGAGTGTTCTGATTGTGCGTCCGAAGGAAGCGTCGACGCGCCGGCCGTGCAGATGTGGAACTGCCGGGGTTATCGCAAACCGTCGTGTGTCCAGGCCAAAGAGGCGGGAGGCGCGGATGAACCGGTGCAGCAGGAGGCCGCGGAGGAGTCGGTGCAGCGAGACACCGTCTCCGCGGACGACACCGCCGTGCAGATGTGGAACTGCCGGGGCTATCGAAAACCGTCGTGTGTACAAGCGCAGCTGAGCGATGAGGTTCAGGCAAAGTGTGATGGTTGTGCGGCCGAGCAAGGAGTTCAGCAGGCCTCGGCCGACGCTCCGGCCCAAACATCCGGGCCCAGGGCGATCCGCAGCGCGGCGAGAAAGGGGCTGGCGAACGTCTCGAGTTCTCTTCCTCACCAGCGAGCGATTCAGGCCTCGTTCGGCCGACACGAGGTCGGGCACGTGCGTGCGGGAGTCGGGGGAGATGCGGGGGCTGCGGCACGAAGCATGGGCGCAGAGGCCTTCACGTCGGGCGATCGGATCGGGTTTCGAGAGTCGCCAAGCCTGCGGTTGGCGGCGCACGAGAGCGCTCACGTCATTCAGCAGCGCGAAGGGCTGAGCCTGCCGCAGCAGGTCGGAACACCCGGAGACCAGTGGGAGCAGCACGCCGATCGGGTCGCCGATGCCGTGGTCCGGGGGGACTCGGCCGAACCCCTGCTCGACGAGGTCGCGCCCGGGGGGAGCGGCGAAACGACGCCGCCCGTTCAGCGTCAGATCACCAGCCTGGCGTCGCGGAAGTCGGAGCCGGCGCCTGCACGCGAAGAAGGAGAGGAACAACCGGAGCCCGAGCCGGAGCCCGAACCGGAGGTCGAGCCGGAGCCCGATGCCGAAGCGCCCAAAGAGGGCGCGCTCGAGACCGCGAACGCGATGGAGAGCGAGACGAAACCTCCGACGCCGCGCAAAGGGCCGCCTCCGAGCGGGTGCGAGAAGGCCTCGGGGCGAGAGGGGACGATTCACGCTCCCAAGTACAGGGGCAGCAAGCAGGCGCGCCCCGACGGTGTCGACGAGCCGGAAGCGGACCGACCGTCCTCGAAGAAGAAGGGCGACTCGAGCATCGAGTTCGAGGAATGGAAAGACGAGCCGGATGTGTGCCCGGCCGAAAAGGAGGTCAACCAGCGGGCGGAGACGTTGCCTCCGCAGGTCAAGCCTGGCGAGGGCGCGGAGATCGAGCGGGTAGGGGAGACGGAACCGAAGCGAGATGGCTCGGGCGAGGAGACCGGGACCACGGACGACGAAGGGGTCGTTTCCGCGGCGGCCAACGATGCCGCACAGAAAGAGGCGATCGGAGCGGAGTTCGAGGCTCGGGTCGGAACGGCGGAATCCGAACGAGCCCAGTCGATCGGAAACTACGAGGCCTCGGTCGCGGGGCTCGAAGGGGTTCGTACACGGGCCGCCCAGCTCGAGCAGGGCTTCGGTTTCGAGCCGGGCGCGGACGAGGACGCCTACGCGGTCGAGCGACGGGACGCCGCGGAGGGCCAAGTGCGCGATTTCATGCGCCGGGCAGGCACGCAGCTCATCAGGGCTGTGGACTACGTGCAGCACGAGGTTCCCGGGTTGCTGAGCGAGAGCGCCGAGTCGGCCAAGGCCGCGATCGAAGCGCGCATGCAGGCGGAGAAGGACGCCATCTCGGCCCGGATCGCGCAGACCCGGAGCCTCGCGATTGCGGAGTCCATCGCCGCTCAGGCGCAGCTGCTGAGCGAGCACGCCAACGCGATCTCGATGGTGAACACCGAGACAGATGCCGCGATCGAAGCGCTCGACGAGCAGTACGAGACCTCGCGTGACACCGTCGACGAAACGGAAGACGGCGGCCTGGACGAGGTCAACCGACTCTTCGCTCGGGGGAGGAAAGACCACGAGGCCAGAGGCCCACACTGGGCTGCCAAAGCCGTCCAGCGAGGCCAGGACCACGCGGACGCGTACGAAGACCACAAGGAAAACGAGAAAGGAAAGGACTGGGAGGACGACGGTTTCTGGGACGGGTGTCTGTGGGTGCGACGGGCCCATGCACAGCAAGAGACCGCCTGTAAGACGGCCAAGGGGTACCGCGACAAGTTCCTGCTCGCCGCAAATCGAAAGGCCTTCAACCTCAGGGACCAACGCAAGTCGATGCGTTGTGCGGTCATTGCCGGGGCGCGCCGCGTACGGGCCACGCTCGACCAAACCCACGCCGATCTGGTGAACGGGCTGAAGACCGGGCGCGAGAAGACCCTCGACCAGTTGCAGCAAGCCTTCGACAAGAGCTCGGCATCGATCTCCGATGGGCTCGACGCGACGATCGAGGCTCTGGCGTCACAGGAACGCGCTCAGCGGCAGGCCATCAACGACAACGGGTACCTCAAGCAGCTCGCCATCGAACGTGTGGCCCACACGGTCGCGGCCGGGCTGGCCGAGTCGATCCACTCGGCATTGGTCTCCGTGGACGGCACGCTCTCTGATCTACGAGCTCAATTCGAGTCGGGTGAGGCGCCCGAGGCCGATGTCTTGGCCGAGCGGCTCGCTGCCGCTGACGAGGGCCTCAGCAGCGGGATGGGGACGTTGCTCGGAAAGATGGAGGAAGGCGCCGGCGATGCCTTGATGCGCATCGACGGCACGCGAGATGCCGCGTTCGAAGCGCTCGCGAGGATTCGGGAGGGGAACGACTCGCAGTGTGTGCAAGTGGAGGCTCAGTTCTCCACCACGATGGCCACGATCATGGCGGGAGCCACGACCTCGATCGGCAGCGCGCGCGACACGATGGTCGAGCAGGCGCAGAAGGGAGCGACCTCGGGCGTCGAGTCGATGCAGAAGATCGTGACGGGCTATCAGCAGGCGGTCGAGGGCATCTACGGCAAGATCGACGAGGTCCTCACCGAGTCGGAGGCCGAACTCGACGCGGAGCTTAAGAAGACCCACGACCAGCTCGACAACGTCATTCCCTGCGAGGCCTGGAAAGCGGCCGAGAAGGAGCAACCCGCGTGGAAGAGCGTGGTCGCGATCCTGTTGATCATCGCGATCATCGTCATCGTCGCCGTCGTGGCCGGTCCCGCCGTGCTCGCTTTGGCGAAATCGGTAGGCACGTTCTTGGCGAGCGTGATCGTGGGGGCAATCTCGGGCGCGGTTTCGGGCGGATTGATGACGCTCGTCAACAACTGGGCCTCGGGGCGCGCATGGGACGAAGGCCTCGTCGACGCGATCTTGATGGGAGCGATCGGCGGGGCCCTCGGCGGCGGACTCGGTTTCCTGGGCGGGGCCATGAGCGCCGGAGTGGGCACCGTGGCGAGGATCGGGATCAACCTCGGGGCCGACCTCGTGGCGGATGCACTCACCCAGGTGATCGGGATCCTCGGGTTCGGCCAGAGCTTCAGCCTCGAGAGCCTCCTGATGGCCGGCGTCATGTCGGGGGTGGGCTCGTTGAGCAGCGGCGCTCGGCCACGAGCAGGCGGACGCACACCGAGCGGTGGCGTCGATGTGCCGAGCGGGGGAGCCCGGACTCCGAGGGCCCAACGCGGTGCCAGTCGAGGTCGAAACGGCGGGGTTGAAGCCCCCAGTGCGCCTCGGGGGCGTACGACCGGGCCCGATACACCGGGGGGACTCACGCCCGCACAGGTCGCCCGGCGGACGGTCGTGGGGGGAGTGCTCAAAGATCTCGGAGTCGGCGTCGGGTTTGGTCTTGGTGCCGAACTCGTCGGAATGCTCTTCGGCCGCGAGTTCGATGCGACCCGGATGTCGACCAACCTCGCGTCGGTCATGAGCACGCGGTTGGGTGGTCGCCTCGGTCGGACCGGGACGAGCGATCGGCCCTCGACGCCACCTCCCAAGCCACGCGGGCGACTGGGTCGGACCGCTGCGCGGATCCGCGGCCTCGACCAGCGGCTATCCCAGCGGTTGGATGGTGTCGGGCGTCGGGTCGAGGCGGGTGGAAAGCGGTTGGGCGATCGACTGCGGACGCGACCGGGGGCGCCCGATGTCGACCCCAACTCGCCGCGGCGTCGCGCGACGGATGAGCCGGAGCAGGTTCCGCCGCGTCGACTCGATGATCCGGATCCCAGGGTGCGGGAACCCGTGCCGGATACCGACAACGGTGTCGTCGCTCGGGTGCCGGCTTCCGACGGGCACCACGTCAAGGTCCTGGATGACGGCCGGATCGTCCGCTGCAGCCCCACGTGCACGACGCTGCAGATGCGCTACGGGCCGGAACTCGAGAGCAATCCGAGGCTGCGGCAAGAGCTGGAGGACATCCAGCGGATCCCGGACCCCCAGCGGCGAGCAGAACGGGCCGCCGATCTCGAGATTCGCTTGTCGCTCGAGATGAAGCGCCGGCCTTCTGCCGAGCGCGGGGATAACGATCCGGACGGACCGCAGCGGCACCCTCCGTCTGGTGAGCGTAGGATCGATCCCGAGCGATTCCAGTCGCTCGTGGACGACTTTGCCGCCAACGTGACGTCTTCCAATTTCACGGTTTGGAAACGACGACAACTCGCGGCGGGCTACTCACCAGTCACGATTCAAGATGTCGTTCACCACGGAGCTCTGAAGATTGGGCGCAACCCCTGGAAAGATGACTGGTCGAGGTACTTGGCCGAGACTACGGGGCGGCCAATCCCTCGCGGCGAAATGGAGCGGCCTCATGCTCACCATATGGCCCAAAAGAAGGGGGGAGGGGGCCCTGGGAGGCTGAATCGCGAGATTCTCGCAGATGTCGGCATTGATCCTCTGCTATCGCGACACAACCTCGAGTGGGCGCCGAACGTGAAGGGACAACACGGGCGAGGACCTCAGGCAGAGCTGCTGCGCCGTTTGTTGCCAGCCCGGGGAGATCGGGCCAAGATCATCGAGGTTCTAAACGAATGGCGTGCGGTCACGGTGCAGAGATGACAATGAACACGATTGATGAACTACGTCAGGCCCTTGCTGCATTGCTGCCCGGAGCGCTTCGGAAGCTCGTCGCCAGGATTCGAGAAGGAGAAGCGCGCGGCATCTATTCGTTCGTGCTCTATCCGTCGTCAGGGTTTCGTGACATCGGTACGGCTTTCTCTTCCAGACGGACGCTCGCGGAGGCCTACGAAAAAGGTCAGGCTCTCAACGCCGAGTTGGAGGCGATGATGAAGGAACATCCCGATCTCCAGCTGAACGATCTCTCCTACACGAGTTCGGAGGCCTACTACGAGGTCAACGCCTGCGAATGGCACTTCATCAGTCTCTTCCAGGAGGAGTTGGCTGAAGTGAATCGGACTATCGACCGCGTCTATTCGCTGCTACAGGATCAGGGCGTCGACTCCGCGACCATCAACTCGACTTTCGAGGAGTTGTCGGTGGAAGCCATCAAACGACTCAAGAGCGAGGGGGCCTTCTCAGCGCCCACGTTTGAGGACGATGTCTTGCTGGGAGTTCAGTTCCCGGATTCGAGCGATCAGGAACTCGTGGTTCGAGTTTCAGCGATTCTAAACTCGCCAGCTTGGCATACGAAGATCATCCAGAACAGCAAGGAAGTCGACGAGTGACGAGTCCGTCCGTAGCAAAACCTCATTCGATGGATGGCCGTGAGCCGCTGGCTATGTTGAGTTCGCTTCGTGACGGCCGTCGCACGGCGCGGGAGCTGCAGCTGCCGGGAGCCGACCTGCGGGGCGCCGACCTCACCAAGCTCCGCGCCGACGGTCTCGACCTCACGGGCGCCAATCTTCGCGGTACCACGCTGTCCCGTGTCCGCTGGGTCGGTTGTCGCTTACTCGACGCCGATCTTTCCAACGCTGACCTCGACCGCGCGGTCCTACGAACGTGCGAACTCTCTGGCGCGCGCGCGAGCGGAGCCCGGCTGACCCACGCCCGGATCGAGAACGACAACGCTCAGGGAGCCGACTTCGGAGGAGCCGACTTCACCGACGCCTCGCTCGTCGATACCAATCTATCTCGAGCCCGGCTACGCAAGGCGCAACTTCGGCGGGCCAATGCGTCGGGAGTCATCCTCCGAGGAGCCGACCTCCGAGGAGCATGCTTGGCCGACGCGGACCTCAGCGATGCCGACCTCCGAGGCGCCGATCTGACGGATGCGGATCTTCGTGGGGCCGACCTCCGCGGCGCGGACCTGCGAGGGGCCATCATGGCCGACGCATGTCTCGACGGCGCTGAACTTTCGGGGACCCGGCGCGACGATGCCCCACCCCAAATGCCGCAGGAGCTGCAGCCACTCAGCACGGCGGTCAGCCCCCTCATCGTCGAGGTCCTGACCCAGCTACGGCAACACGGGCACGTCCCCAAGAACGCCGGCGACCGGTTACTACAGAGCATCCAGGATAGCCCGCTGGTACGCCAAACGGTCGCCGCCTCACCGGAACAGACAGATTCGTCCGGATTTCATCGAACGGTGTCTGCGGTAATGCGGGCCTTGGGAGGTGCGCAGGAGGACGTGCTCGAGCAAGCGGCCGAGTCCCTTCGCGGAGATTCGCGCGAACCGTCGCCCGGCGTGGCCGACTTGATCCGTCGGGTCGCGGTCGAAATGGGGATGGACGCCGATACCAATCCCGAGGACCTACTGTCGAAGCTCACCGGGCAGCCACGGTCCGACGCGGAGTAGTTCGATCGCTCAACCCCACTCGGGTGTCAGCACTTCGACGGCCTCGGTCGCCCAGGCGACGATTCGCGGAAACCGGGGAGCATCGGGGTCCACCCATCCCAGGTGCTGGAATGCACTGCGAACATGCATGCGCCGAACCATGTCGCGATCGACATCGACCCCGGACTCCCGTTCGTACGCAGCCATCGCGAACTCGGCGAAACGCGGCCCCTGAGACTGCAGGTACATCAGGTCTTCGTGTCGATCGCCGACGCAGGCCTCGTCGAAGTCGATGAGCGCAGTGACGCGCCCCGCTTCGTCGGCAAACACGTTGTGCAGGTGGGGATCGCCGTGCAGTACGGTCGCGCCCCGATCTCGCGCCTCATCCCACGCCTTCACCCGGCCGCACGCACGAAGGAGCAGCGCACTGTCGGTATGTCGCTGCACGGTCGATGCGATCGGCTCCCAGTCGATCGCTTGCGGAGGCACCCGCGAGAGCAGGCCTTCGGTGGTCGTGCCTCGATGGAGTCGCGCCAAGACCTGACCGAGCTCGGCGGCGAACACCTCACCCCACTCGGTGAGCGGGCAATCCATCGAGTAGCGCGGCAGTGACAGCGGTGGGGGCTCGGCCTTCACCCCGAAGATGCGGTCTTCGATCTCCCACCCGTGCACGCCCGTCTTCCAGTCTCGAACCTGGACGCGCGCGGCGGGGTCGTGCGCAACGACGAGGGGAACGCGGGAGCCTAGAGTACGCCCGGCGGCATCGAGGAGGTCAGCCTCCAGCTCGAGCTTGGCCCACGCGGCGGCCGAGTCGGCGAGGAAGAGCTGGTACGGCGGCACACGGGCCATCCATCTCCACTCGCGCCACTCCGCTTCGATGCATGCGGGGTCGACCTCGGCTCCCACCAGCCGCGACAGCGCTGCACTCAACGCTTCGCCGCTCGGGGGTAAGCCCGCTTCCACCACGAATGACTCACTGTATCAGTGAGAGGACGGAGATCGATCATCTTCGACAAACGGTGTTCGAGGGCCTAGGATCAGCATCGAGGCTGCTTCTCACTGGAACGATGCGACGGGGTCGAGGATGACTGCGTTCGGCATCGGGGAGGAGCGGCCGAGCCTTCGTCATGACACCACGTGGAACCATCCATCTGTTGGTCGGCCCGGTCGGGGCAGGAAAATCAACCTACGCACGGGCACGCATCGCTCGGTCGCCCGGGGTGTTCTTCAACCTGGACACGTGGATGACCCGGCTGTTCGGGGCGGACGAGCGCCCCGCGGAGGGAGTGGTGGGGTGGTACCTGGCCCGCCGCGAGCGGTGCCGGGCGCTCGTCTGGGACATGAGCATGGAGGTGCTGGCATGCGGGATCGATGCGTACCTGGAGACGGGACTGCTGGCGGCGGCGGAACGGCAGGCGTTCTACGAGCAGGTGCACGCCGAGGGCATCGCGCTCGAGGTCTATTGCGTCGATGCACCCCGCGATGTTCGGCGGCGCAGAGTCCTGGCGCGCAACGAGTCGGCGGGGCCCGAGGTCCAGGTGGTGCCGCTGCCGTTCTTCGAGAAGGCATCGGACGCATGGGAGCCTCCCTCGGAGCAAGAGCGAGGACGCTGGCGCATCGTCGACGTGTGAGGCGGGCTCAACGATAGGGCGAGGCATGCCCGCTGCGGCGCAGCAACATGGCGATGGCGACGTCGAGGTACAGGTCGGGGGGACGCAGCATGGGCCCGAGCAGCCGCGACTTGTACATGCGGCGGCAGAGCCGTTGGTCGTAGGTCGCCAGGGGGCAGGCCTGGCGCAGGGTCTTGACCACGTGCTTGAAGTGGGCGACGCGGGTGGGGTCGACGTTGGGATCGCCGATGGTGGCGTAGCGCAGGATGCCGCCCTGAAACGAGAGGAGGGGCAAGTCGGAGCCGTATGCGAGCAGGAAGTGGCCGTCGAAGCGAGTGCCGTGCAGGAGCCCACGGATGTTCTCGACAGGCACCTCGAGCCGGCCACGGTGCGCGAGCTCCAGCTTCAGCAGGCCGCCCTCGGCGATGAAGCTCAGTACGTAGAGCCCGGGAGTCTCGGTGAAGTGCGGGGTGACCCAGGCGGAGAGGCCACACGCGCGCAGGGCATCGGCCATCGTCCCGGCCGAAGCTTCACTGGCCCGGGTCGCGAGCACGCCAGGCCAGCCATCGAGGACCCGAAGGCGTGTGCGTAGCTCGTACTCGGCTAGGCCGCTGCGCCGCGACACCATGCGGATCCAGTCGCCGTCGGCAGGCGCGCCCGCGACGGCATCAGCCTGGACGGTGACGGCGTACACCTTCCATGATAGCGCCGTTTAGATCGGAAGCGCGCCTGAACTCAGGCGGGCCTCGATGATGTCGGCGGCGCGCAGGGCCATGGCCATGATCGTCATCTGGGGGTTCACCCCGAGCGAGGTGGGGACGGTGGAGCCGTCGACGATGTGGAGGTTGTCGGTGCCGAAGACCCGATGGTCGAAGTCGACGACGCCGCGGTCGGGGGAGTCGGCCATCGCACACGTACCCAGAGGGTGGGCGCCGAGGAGACGGAAGTCGATGGGTCGCGGGGCGGCGTGCACGAGGGCTTCGGCCTCGGCCATGGTGCGCACGAGAGGGAGCCGCGCGATGCCGGGGTAGACCTCGGTGGCTCCCGCGGCGACAAAGATCTGCGCGACGCGGGAGACGGCGCGGAGCAGCTTGTGCTGGCTGGCCTTGGACAAGCGATAGCCGACGAGGGGGCGACCGTCGTGGCCACGTCGCACCCAGCCGTCGCCGCGGTCGCGCACCATGAGGCCGAACTGACCGAGGCGATCGAAGTCGTCCATCCAGCGGGTGAGCTCGTGACCCACCCACGGCAACAGGGCGGCGAGGATTTGCGGGGGCAGGTAGAACCCTTCGAGCTGGATGCCCTCGTCTTCGAGGCCGTGCACGGAGTAGCCCTGAGGGATGGCCGCCCAGGGGGACAGCGATTCGGGGCAGCGGGCGACCAGGCCCATGGCGGGGTGTACGGAGAGGTTGCGGCCGACCCGAGCCGAGCCCAGGCCGTTCTCGAACAGCACGACGGGCGTCTGGAGCGAGCCGCAGGAGAGCACGAAGCGCTCGGCGAACACCCGGACGACCTTGCGGGCACCGTTTTCGTCGGTGCCGCGGGCCTCGAGGGCGACGACGCGGCGACCTCGCTTGAGGATGCGGGTCATGGGCAAGCCGACGTACAGCTCGGCGCCGGCTTTGAGGGCGGCGGGGATGTACGAGACGTCGGTCGAGCGCTTGGCGCCCTCGGGGCAGCCCAAGATGCACTCGCCTGCACCCGGGCAGCCGGGCGCGTTGCGAGGCAGGGGGCCGTGGCTGAAACCCAGCGCATCGGAGCCACGTGCGATGACCCCCGCGATCTTGCCCAGGGCCTTGGTGTCGCCGGGCTGGACGTCGAGTGTGCGGGCGACCCGAGCCGAGTAGCGATGGTAGGCCTCGGGATTGAAGTCGGAGGGAAAGCCGAGCTCGGCCTGCCACTCGCGGAGCACGGCGTCGGGCGTGGTGAAGCAGGTGCCGGAGTTGATGGTGGTGGTGCCGCCGACGACCTTGCCTTGGGGCAGGGCCAAGGGGGGCCCGAGCGCGAAGTTGGTGCCCGCGCCTCGCCACAAGGACTGAACTCGCTGGGCCGGGCTCCCGCTGAACTCGTGGCGACGGCGATAGCGGCCCTCTTCGAGGATGGCGACGGCGATGCCCTTTTCGGCGAGGGCAGCCGCGACTGCGGCCCCGCCGGCCCCCGTTCCCACCACGGCGACTTCGGCGTGGACCTCGGTGACTTCGTCGAGCTGCTCGGGGCGCTTGACCCGGGCGAAGTGCCGCGCCTGGGGCTCGGCGGCGACCTTCAGCGGGGTGGGGTGACCGATGGAGCCCAGGTAGCCGGGCCGCTGGAAGTGGGCGGCGCGAATGGGGATGGTGAGCACCGCGAGCAGTAGGTCGACCGGGATCGATCCGCGATAACGACGAAGCCGGGCGACGGCCTCGGCCTTGGCCAGCGAGTCGAGGAAGGCGGCGCGGGCGGGGAGATCGAGGGCCGTGAGGGCGTGGCCGGTCCGCACGCGCGCGGTGGCGTCGAGCCAGCGCAGCCCCGCCCGGAACCCGAGCCGGGCCGAGGCGGGGGCGGTTTGCAGGTGGGCGAGGGCATCCTCGAGCGTGTGCTCGTCGGGCTTCGGCACGCGGGACCCCGGGGCGATGGTGCCCTCGACCAGCGCGGCAAAAATAGCGCGTTCCTTGTCGTCGAGCAGCTCGGGGACGGGCTGCACGGCGGGGGCGGTGACGTGCCGAGGGGCGCGGATGCTGGACGAGGGCCACCACGAGCCGAAGAAGCTCAGCACGGTGTTGAGGTCGAAGTGCAGGTGCCCTTGCGCGATGGTCTGCTGGTCGCGGTGCAGGGTGGCGCGCATACGGGTGAGCGAGTCGACGGGGCGACGCAGGCGAAAGTCCTTGCGCCCACGCAGCTCGAAGGCCTCGTCGTCCTCGTTGCGGAAGGCGAAGCGATACTCGATGGCCCGGCGGCGGAGCAGCGAGATTTCGATCTCACCTTGGAGCGGGGCGTGGGTCACCCAGGCGGGTGCATGCACGACCCCGGTGATGCGGGCCCGGCCGGCCCGAGCGAAGCGCCGCGCCGACGGGGCCTCGGCCTTGATCTCGAAGTCGGCGGCATGACGCCGACCCCAGCGGTCGACCAAGTCGCCGCGCATGACCTCGAAGAATGAAACGCCCTTGGCCATCGTGTGCTCGACCGTCGGCTAGAGCCGGGGGCTCCGCAGGAACATGCGCAGGGCTTGCTGGCCCATCTTGGTGGCGGCGCGGGCCTTGGCTCGGAGGCCGCGCGCGCCGACCAGCTCGGTGTAGTGGGACATGACTTCGCGTTGGGTCTCGTCGTAGGGGAACCACCAGGGGCGCTTGAAGTCGAGTCCCGGGACGCGCGGGCGATCGACGACCTTGGTGAAGGTGTGCTCGTGCAGCCCTCCGAGGCCGTGGCTGCGGCCGAAGCCCGAGCTACCCACGCCTCCCCAGGGCAGCTGAGGCACCGCGTGCAAGGTAGCGGCGACGTCGTTGATGGCGACCAAACCGGCGCGCAGGCGCTGGGCCAGGGCGGCGCCCCGGGCTTCGTCGCGGGAGAACACCGAGGCGGTCAGGCCTCCCCACAGCTCGTCGTGCATGGCGACGGCCTCGTCCTCGCGACGGAAGGTACGCACGGCCACCATCGGGCCGAAGCTCTCTTCGCGGTAGACGGCCGAGTCCTCGATGCCGGGGCCTTCGACGACGGTGGGGCGCAGGGTCTGTTCGGACAGGTACTCGCCGCCGCAGCGCAGCTCGAGCCCGCGGGCGTGGGCATCGGCGAGGTGGCGATCGTAGACCTCGGACTGGCGAGACGCGGTGATGCGCCCCAGGTCGGTGGCGGGCTCGAGGGCCCGGGCCTTGTCGAGGACGCGCTGCACGAAGGGCTCGCGGATCGACTCGTGGACCAGCACGCGCTCGACGGACGCGCAGACCTGCCCGCCGTTGAAGAAACCACCCCACGCCGCGGCCGACGAGGCGAGCTCGAGGTCGGCGTCGGGGAGCACGATGAGCGCATCGACGCCGCCCAGCTCCATGGAGACGGGAATGGGGAACTGAGCCGCCGCCTTCATGACGGCGCGCCCGGTGGGCAGCGACCCGGTGAAGAACACCTTGTCGGGGCGGGCGGCGACCAGCTCGGCGCCGACTTGGCCATCGCCCTGGACCACCGACAACAGACCCGGGGGAAGGTCGCAGTTGGACATGATGTCCTCGATGACGGCGCCGATGCGGGGGGTGACCTCGCTGGGCTTGAGGATGACGGCGTTGCCCGCCAAAAGCCCGGCCGCGACCTGGCCCAGAGGGATGGACAGCGGGAAGTTCCACGGCGAGATGACCAGCTCCACGCCCCAGGGCTCGCGATGCAGCTGGGCCCGGCGGTGGGGCATGAGCGGCATGGAGACCGAACGCGGGGCGAGGGAGCGCCAGGCGTCTTCGCACAGCCAGCGCACGTTGGCGATGGATGCGGCCAGCTCGTGGCCGAGGGCTTCGACCTCGCGCTTGCCGTTTTCCTCGGTGATGAGGGCGAGCAGCGAGTCTCGGTGCTGGACCATCCAGTCGGCGGCTCGCGACAGTCGCCGGGCGCGGGTGCGGGGCTCGAGCGCGGCCCAGCTTCGTTGGGCTTGGCGAGCCGCGTTCATGCGCAGGGTGACCAGGTCCTCGCTGGCCATCAGCCACTGCGGGCCGCGGGAAGGAGGTGTGCCGTCCATTTAGCTGGCCTTTCGGAAGAGGTCGGGGTGCTCGATGGCGAAGCGCACGAGCGTGGGCCAGTACTCCTGCACCCGCGGGCACTGCAGCGCGTCGCCGAGCAGCCGCGCCGTGTTCGAAACGTCGAACTCGACGTGGTGATCGAGGTAGTCGAGCGACTGCACGGGAATGGGCAGGGCGCGCTGGAACGCCGCGCTGCGCAGCACGGAGCTGGCCAGAGCGAGCGGAACCCGGCCTCGAGCGGGCGGGCGACCCATGGCCTCGAGGGTCAGCTGCATGAGAGCCCGGGCGGTGAGCGGTGAAGGGTCGGCGAGGGCGAAGGTCTGCCCCGCCGCATCGGCGTGGGCACCGAGGCGCACCATGGCCTCGACCACGAAATCGACGGGCACCACGTTGAAGGGAGCCGCGGCCGCGCCGAGGTTCACCGCGGGGAACCACCGGGGCAGCGCATGCAGCAGCTGGACCATGAAGTAGGGACCGTCGGCCTTGGCGGTGACGCCACTACGCGAGTCGCCGACGACGATGGCGGGGCGCACGATGGTGGTGGGCACCCGATCGAGGCGCTCGCGGACCTCGAGCTCGGCCCAGTACTTGGTCGACTCGTAGTGGTTTTTGAAATCTTGCCCGCAGTCGAGCTCGTCCTCGTAGACCAAGCCGTGGCGTAGCCCGGCGACGTAGCAGGTGCTCACGTAGATCAGGCGCTCGAGGGCATCGAGCGACTCGCACAGGTCGAGCACGCGGCGAGTGCCACCGACGTTGACCGAGTGCGCAAACGCCTGGGTGACCGCGAGGTCGTAGACGGCCGCCAGGTGCCACACCTGGGCGACATTGCGTTGGAGCACCCGCAGGCTCTGCGGATCGATGCCCAGCCCCGGCTTGCGCAGATCGCCGACCACCAGGCGCCAGCGGCCGGCCAACGCCGGTTCCGCTTGCTCGAGCTGCCGACAGCGACGCTCGGCCTCGAAGAGCAGACGCGGCTCGACCAACAGATAGAAGGTTGCCTCGGGGCTTTCGCTGGCCAGCCGCTCGACCAAGCGTTGCCCGATGAAGCCGGGGAACCCGGTGATGAAAATACCGCGTTCACTCGCCATGGGACCGATGCGCCTTTTGTCCGCGCTCTCCGTAGGCGCGCATGGCCGCGGCCGCACCTGCGGAGTCGCCGGCCGCAATCGCGGCGACAGCCTGCTCGTGCGCAGACAGATCGAAGGGGACCTGCGTGTACAAGAACAGCAGGTGCGCGCCGTTGTTGCCGTAGATCTCGCGCAGGACGTTGGTGAACAGGGTCAGCACGCGGTTGCGCCCGACGGCGACGAGGCGTTCGAAGAACTCGAAGTCGATGGTCTGGATCCGCTCGGCATCCGATGCGCGGCGCATGGACTCGAGCAACTCTTCGAGCGCAGCCACGTCTTCGGGGGTCGCGGTGGCGGCGGCTCGCTCGGCCGTCCAGGCCAGGAACATCACCCGAATGGAGAGGATGTCGTCGAGTAGGCCGGTATCGAGGCGGTCGCCCGGGGCGACGAGATAGGGCAGCACGTGCAGCCCCGCGCCCTGCAGGGCGTCGCGCACTCGGGTGGCGCCGCCCTGCCGGATGTGGACCAGGCCCCAGGTCTCGAGCCGGAGCATCGCCTCGCGGATCGACGAGCGATTGACCCCGAACTGGGTGGCCAACTCGCGCTCGGAGGGTAGGGGATCGCCCTCTTTGTAGTGGCCTCGGATGATGGCATCGCGGATCGCGCCGACGACCTGCTCCGCCACCTTCAGCTTTCGTACCCGCTCAAACACCACGTCAAGCCTCAATTCTCAGCCTTGTCGGGTGGTCCGACCAGTTGAGGATAGAGTCCGCGGCAACGAGCGTCAAGGCGCCGTCGGATGCGCCACGAGCGGCCAACGGGTCGATCCGTGGGCCGCTCGTGGAGTGGGCGGGTTCGTCCGGGAGGGCCCCCGGATCAGCTCGGGCGTTCGAGGTCGAACACGGCGTGGTCGTTGCCCAGCACCGACACGTCCATCTCGAAGTTCTGGTCGTCGACGTCGATCTCCACCACGAGGTACCCGGGCATGGGCAGGGTGACGAAGCGAACGCGCGAGCCCTCTTGCCAGACCGGATGCAGGGTGTGGGCCTGCACCAGTCCGCCGGGCAGCGTGCCCTCTTCGAAGAACACCCACTGCCCGTCTTCTTGGAGGAAGCGGAAGTCGAAGCTCGAGCCCTTCCCGTCGTCGACGAAGGCGTGGAGGCTGCCGTCGGCCTCCCACGCGAACTCGAGGAAGAACTGCGGAATCAGGCCGATGGGGGTGTCCTCGACGGGTCCGAGCCAGGCTCCGGCGACCTGGTCGAGCCACTCGGTGCTGAGCTCGATGGGTTCGTTGTCGTTGTTGCCACCGGTGGAGTCGGCGCCCGCGGTCGCGTCTGCGCTGGGGTCGGCGTCGCTGGTCGAGCCGGGCTCGACGTCGCCGCTCGACGCGGGGGGCTGCGCGGCCGTATCGCCGCTGGCGTCGACGGAGTTTTCGGGGGCGGGGTCGTCGGCGCAGCCCAGGGGCAGGAGCAGGCCGGAGATCACGGCGGCGCGCAAGAGCGTCGAATGCATGCGAGCACCATGGAGGGCGGCTGCGCCGATGTCCGATCGCGTCCGACCGGCGGTCGTGGCGACCCGAC
Source organism: Myxococcota bacterium (assembly GCA_039028615.1). Classification (GTDB taxonomy): domain Bacteria; phylum Myxococcota_A; class Polyangia; order Nannocystales; family Nannocystaceae; genus Paraliomyxa. The sequence goes on from JBCCHT010000009.1 coordinate 248,030, forward strand.
GAACGGTCGGTCCCGCCGGACCAACGACACGCCGACGAAGAGTTGCTCCGCGCCCGCGCTTCGATCGCAGATCGAGCGGGCACGGCCGTGCTACCGTGCCTGCGGGGTGACAAGACCGTGCTGGCGACCGGTGTTGGGGGCGTTACCGCTGTGGGGGGTGCTCGTGGGCACAGCCATGGCGGCGCCGCGCGTCAGTCATCACGGTGACGCCCTGCTGCAGGTCGAGGCCACCCCCGCGCAGCTGCACGAGCTCGGGTTCGACGTCTGGACCCATCGCGCGACCGAGCCGAACGTCTTGGTGCGAGTGACCCCGCAGCAGCGCGCGCAGCTCGATGCCACGGGCTGGCCCTATGCCGTGGTCGAGCCGGATCTGGGCCCGGCGCTCGACCACGGTGCGGAGTGTCGACCGACCGCTTCGGGACCGCTGGGTCTCGATGGGCTCGATCCCGCGTACCACGATTCTTTTCGGGATCTCGATGCCATCTACGACCGGCTGGAGACGCTGGCCGAGGAGGTGCCGGAGCGGGTGCGGCTGGTCGAGATCGGCCTGTCGCTCGAGGGGCGGCCGATTCGTGGCATTCGGGTGAGCAATCGAGACCTCGATCTCGAGGAAGGCTCCGACCAGGGCAGCGCGGTCGACCGCCCCGCGGTGTTGGTGCAGTCGTGCCAGCACGCGCGGGAGTGGATCGCGGCGGCAGCCACGATGTGGGCGATGGAGCAGTTCGTCATCGCGCCCGAGGGCAGCGAGCTCGACTCGTTGCTCGATCAGGCCGAGCTCATCGTGGTCCCGGTGGCGAACCCCGACGGCTTCGTGCACTCGTGCGAGGTCGAGCGTCTGTGGCGAAAGAACCGACGCGATGGTCACGGGGTCGACCTCAACCGCAATTGGTCGACCGCGTGGGGCGGAGATGGATCGAGCGGCTTGCCCGACGCGGGCAACTACCGCGGGACGGGGCCGTTTTCCGAACCCGAGGCCGCGGCGATGCGTGACTTCATGGTCGCCGAGTCCGACTTGGTGGCGGCGCTCGACGTGCACACCTACGGGCAGCTGTTCTTGTACCCGTGGGGGTTCGAGGTCACCGATGCGCCCGATGACGCGCTGTTCGTGCAGCTCGCCGACCAGGTCGTCGACGCGATGGGGCAGCCGCACGACACGACGTATGTGCCGCTGCAGGCCGCGGCGTTTTACCCGGCGGCGGGCAATGCCATGGACTGGGCCTACGGGGCGCGGGGGCTGTACTCGGTCGCGATGGAGCTACGCCCGGCGATGGGCAAGGAGCCGGGGTTCTTGCTCGGTCCCGAGTTCATCGTGCCGACCGGGGAGGAGCTGCTCGAGGGGATCGAGGTGCTCGTGGAGTCCTCGGTGGCGCTCGGTCCGGGGGCGCCGGGCGACAGCGGAGGGCCGGTCGATCCCGAGCCCGAGTCCACGGGGGACGACGACGGGTTCGATGACGACGATGGCGACGGAGCCGGCAGCACCGAGTCTTCGGGGGGCACGACCGGCGCGCCCGATGATGAGCCGCCGCAGGGCACGACGGGTCCGGCTCCGGCGGCTGGAGACGAGTCGGGATGTGGCTGCCGCAGCACCGATGCTCCCGGCGGAGCATGGTGGCTTCTGTGGGGCGGGGTTTGGCTCGTGCGGCCCCGCCGACGCGCTAGTCGCCAAAGACCTCGTCGAGCGTAGCCGCCGTGACGGCGCGGTCGAACCAGCGCTGTAGTAGCGCTTGGTCTTCGCAGTCCGCCAATCGTGCGCGGAGTTCCTCGGTGAGCGCGAGGCCACGGTTGTCCAACAGGCGCTCCACCATCTCGGCGATGCCCTTCGCCCGACCTTTGATCCGGCCCTTCGCCTCACCCTTGGCGAGGAGTTCGTCTAGCATGGTGGTGTACATCTGACGTGTCTCCTTCCGGGCGGACTCGGCGAGTATACCCCGCAGCGGGGTCTCGGGCTCGAACGCCGACAGGACGTAGGTGGCAATGGCGAGCAACTCCTCGTTACCCCAGGTGTCTCCGACGATGTCGAAATAGAGTTCGAGCTGCCCGGCGCGGTCTCCGGCGACGCGTTCGCCGTGGTGGACGAGCCATAGCAATGTGCGCGCCGCTTCGGCGAGAGCGAGGCCCCGGTCTCGGGCGAGTTGCTCTCGCGTGACGTGCTCGCCGATCACGGACTGGCCCAGGTCGTCGACGCCGAACACCAGCTCGATGGGTGGGCGAAAGGCCCCACGGAGGTCCGTGGGCACATCCAACAAGTCGGACAACCGGCGCGGCATGGTCCAGCCGTTCGGGCCCTGGAACAGCAGTAGGGGCACGACCAGCGGAATCGTCTCGGCCCCCTTGTTTTCCGCGAGAAACCGCTCGTAGATGCGATTGGCGTAACCCAGAAACCGCACCGCCATCATGCGGTCGGGGGTCGACTGATGCTCCATCAGTACGAACACGAAGGCTCGATGGGTCGTGCCTTCCAGATCGACGGAGTAGAGGATGTCGCTGTGCTTCGGCTTGAGTTCGCCATCGACGAACGTGCCGGGCTCGACGCGCAGCGTCGACCAATCCAAGCGGGTGGTCAGTGCGGGCGACAGCGCCTGGCGAAGCTCCGCCGCGGCCGCCTCGGGCCTGGTGAAGATACGCTTGACCAATCCGTCGTGAGGATGGCGTGCGACCTCCTCGTCGTACCCGGGCTTCGTCATCGAGCTACGGGCAAACCGTAGCGCTGTGACGTTGGGCCGACCATTGGTCGAAAATTCCCATGGGGGCTAATGAACCACGTGCCCCTCGAGGGGCACGGCCGGACGCGGTCAGCCGCAGCGTTGCGCACAGGCTCGCATGGCCTGATCGCACTGCTGCCGACACGTCTCCGTGTTCGAGCCTTGGCCCGAGCAGCCCGCTCGACACGGCCCGTTGTCGGCCCGACATTGCATCCGACACTGCTCGGCAGCGGGGCCCTTGGCCCGCGTGTTCTTCTCTTGCTCGGCGGCCCGAACCTTGCGGTCTTGCTCGTGCTCGCACATCTGCGCGCACGTCATGCGGTCGTCGTCCGTCGGCTCCCCCGCGCACTGCTGCGTGCAATCGACCGTGGGAACGGCCGGCGTGGAGACTGCGGCCGGAGCAGCAACCGGCTGCGGCTGAGCCACCGCTGGGGTGGGGGCTGCCGCGGGGGCTGCCTTCCCCACCGGGCTCGTCCGCGGAGGCGGAGGCCCGGGCCTTCGTCGTACGCAGGTGAGCTTGCAGCGCGCTCGATCGATGTCCGTGCTCCGCCCGTTGCAGCTGTCCTGGCACCCGCACACAGCGCGGTAGAACTTCTGTCGGGCGGTGAGCGGCGGCGGCTTCGGCTGGCTCGCGACGGGCTTGGCGGGCGCATTGCTGCGAGTCGTCGCTCCCCGCGGCGTCACCTCGGTCACGGTGGTCACGGGGGCCGCGACCTCGGTCTGCCCCGGCGCCGGGCCGCCCACCTGGCGCTCCTCTTTCCACCGAATGATGTGGACGCGGTCCTTGCTCTCGGTCGCCTGACGGCAGTTCAGCTCGCAGGTCGCTCGATCGCTCTCGTCGGCGATGGAGGTGCAACCCTGCTGGCACTTCCGAATCTCGGCCTCGGGATCCGCGGCCGGCGTGCTCGGGGCGGCCGCGAGGGCCCCGAGCACGACTCCCAACATGACGACGAACAACGAGTGCATGGCCGAACTCGTGACGATCGTATCAGCACTCGGCCCTGCGGCGCTGGCGAATCACTTGCCGGAGAACGCGGGCGGGCGCTTTTCGATGTAAGCGGCCAGACCCTCTCGCGCGTCGTCGCCCTCGAAGAGCCGCTGCTGCAATTCTCGCTCGAGCGCGAGGCCGTCGGTGAGCCCGACTTCGGCTCCAGTTTGGCAGGCGCGCTTGATGAGCCCGACGGCGCGCGAGGCCTGGGCGGGCGGCACGAAGCCGCGGGCGTACTCCTCGACTTGCCCCATGAAGGCGTCGTGATCGTCGGCCTCGAGCAGTCGGTTGATCAACCCGAGCTCGGCGGCACGATCGAAGCCGAAGACCTCGCCGCTGGCCATCAGCTCGATGGCGCGGGACTTGCCGAGCATGCGGACCATGCGTTGGGTGCCGCCGGTTCCGGGCAGCACACCGAGCTTGACCTCGGGCAGCCCGCACTTGCCAGAGCCGCTCCGCGCGATGCGAATGTCGGCCGCCATGGCGACCTCGAGACCTCCGCCGACACAGTGGCCATCGATGGCCGCGATGACGAGCTTGGGCGTCTGCTCGAGGCGCAGCAGGGTCTCGTTGGCATGCAGGCAGAAGTTGTACTTGAAGTAGGGGTCCGCGCCCTTGAGCATGCTGATGTCGGCGCCAGCGCAGAAGAACTTCTCGCCCGCTCCCGAGAGCACCAACACGTGCACGTCGGGATCGAAGCGGGCCTCCAAGATGGCCGCATCGAGCTCCTTCATCATCTCGAACGAGTAGCAGTTGGCAGGCGGCACGTTCAGCACGAGGTGCGCCAGACCTTCGCGAGCGGTGTACTCGACCAGTGGCATCGGCGGAGCATACACTCCTCGACGTGGCCGAGCCGACCCAGACCCCGACGGGGGTGTATCGCCTGCGGCAGCAGGTATCGTGGGGAGATTGTGACCCCGCGGGGTTCGTGTACTTCCCGCGCTTCTTCGACAAGTTCCACCTGGCCATGGAGCGTTGGTTCGGCGACGGCTTGGGCGAGTCCTACGAGCGGCTCATCATGGGGCGCAAGCTTGGGCTGCCCTCGGCGCATACCGAGGCGGATTTCCGCCGACCGTGTCGCTTCGGGGACTGGCTCGAGATCGAGATGCGAATCACGAAGCTTGGACGCACCTCGATCGAGCTGAGCTACGTGGGTCGGGTCGATGGCGACACCGAGCCACGCCTGACGGGCAGGACCATCTGCGTGTTGATGGACCTCGACCCGACGCACGAGGGCTACGAGCGCGCCACGCCGTGGCCCGAGGACCTGCGGGCACGGATCGAGGCTTTCGGCGTGGGAGCAGCCCCGTGAGCGGCCTGGCCCGCCTGGGGCTGTCGGCGCGGCGGGGCTTCGGCCGTATCGTGCCCGACCCCTTCGCCATCGCGGTGCTGCTGACCTTGCTGGTGATGGTGTTCGCGCTGTTCGCCGGGCGGCCGCCGCTCGACCTCATGCGCGACTGGACCGGGGGCGGTGGCCTGTGGAAGCTGCTGACCTTCACCATGCAGATGTGCACGATGCTGGTGTTGGGCTCCGCGTTGGCGGCGGCCCCCGCCGTGCGCCGAGGCTTGGCTGCGATCGCAGCCCGTGCCCCCTCTCCCCGCACCCTGGTCGCGCTGGTCGCCTTCGTCTCGATCGCGCTGTCGCTGCTCAACTGGAGCCTCGCCCTGGTCGGCGGGGCACTGCTCGCGCGCGAGGCGGGGCAGCTGGCGCGGCGTCGCCGATGGTCGCTGCACTACCCGCTGGTGTGTGCGGCCGGCTACTCCGGGTTGATGACCTGGCACGGTGGCTTCTCGGGCAGCGCCCCGCTCAAAGCCGCCACCATGGCGGGCATGGAAGAGGTACTCGGCCCCGAGCTGGCCGCGCGGGCCGGCGCCATCCCGCTGAGCGAGTCGATCTTGGGGCCGCTGAACCTGCTGGTCAGCGGTGGCTTGCTGGTGCTCGGCCCGCTGCTCTTTTGGCTGCTGACGCCCGCGCCCGACCAAGACCCCGACCCGGCCGAAGCTCCCGCGCTCGATGGCGACGACTCGCCGCGCGCCGAGCCCGAGCCCAGCTCCACCATCGAGAAGCTCGAGCGCTCGTCGATCATCGTGTGGCTGCTGGCGCTGCCCATGGCCGCCGCGCTGGGGCTGTACCTGGCCGACGAGGGCATCGGCCGCCTCGACTTCAACACCGTCAACCTGGTGCTGTGGTGCACCGCGCTGGTCCTGCACGGTCGCCCCGATCGCTTCGTGGCCGCGTGCGAGCAGGGCGTCCGCAGCTGCACCGGGATCATCATCCAGTTTCCGCTCTACGGCGGCATCATGGGCATGATGGCGGGCGCCGGCCTGTCCTCGGCGCTGTCGACCTGGTTCGCCGAGGCGGGGGCCCAAGCTTTCAGCGTGGTGGGCTTTTTGGCGGCAGGGGTGCTCAACCTGTTCGTGCCCTCGGGCGGCGGGCAGTGGGCGGTGCAGGGGCCGATCCTGGTCGAAGGTGCGCTCGAGCTCGGCCTCCCCGTGAGCGACGTGCTCATGGCCATGGCCTACGGTGACCAGTGGACCAACATGCTGCAGCCCTTCTGGGCGCTGCCGCTGCTGGCGATCACCCGGGTGCGAGCGCGCGACATCATCGGCTACACGGCGATCTGGATGGCCGCAGGTGGTGTGTGGATCGTGGGCTGCCTGCTCTGGTGGGCCTGACCCCGACCGGGGCCCCAGGGCCTCGAGCCGGGTGAGCGCGAAATTCCACAACCTCGACGACGACGTGGCCACGCGGGCAATCGTGGAGTCGGGCCAGGCGGCGAGCGACGCACGGCGACGCGGGTACCTTGGACCTCCCGTCGTCCGTTGAGGTCCAGGGGCCCCGGGATGCCCCCACGGAGGCGAAATTCGTGAGATCGCAGGAGCCGAGGCAGGGCCGGCTGGGCTCCGTCGGCGGGACAATGGGCCGAGCTTCATGCTAACTAGCCAGGCCATGATCAAGCCCTCTTTGGCGCTGTGCTGCGCGACGTTGGTGCTGGCCTGTTCCAAGAACGCTCCGGACACGTCCGTGCCCGAGCCCGCCCCGGCCCCCGAGGTCGAGGCTCCCGCCGAGGAGCCCGCCGAAGAGCCCGAGCCCGAGCCGGAGCCCGAGGACCAGCGCACGCTCCAGACCCGTGCCTGCGACGAAGAAGGAGACGCGGCCGTCTGCACCGCGCTGGCCATCAAGTGGGAGACCGGCGAGGAAGGCCCGGCCGACGCGGCCAAGGCTCGCGAGTACTACCAAAAGGGCTGCGAGGGCGGCCACGCGCTCGGTTGCTACAACTACGCCGTCTTCCTCGAGAAGGGGCAGGGCGGCGACGCCGACGTGGCCAAGGCGCTCGAGCTGCACATGCAGGTCTGCGAAGGCGAGCTGCCCGACAAGGGCTGCCTGAACGCGGCCATCCTGCTCGAGGGCGGAGCCGGGGGCGAGCCCGACCCGGCCAAGGCGCGCGAGCTTTATCAGAAGATCTGCGACGGCGGGAACCAGATCGGCTGCGTGTCGGTGGGTCGCATGGCCATGCTGGGCGACGGCGGCAAGAAGGACGCCAAGCAGGCCCGCACGCTCTTCGACGCCGCCTGCGAGGCGGGCGAGGCGACCGGCTGCTACTTCATGGCGCTGGCCTGGGAGAAGGGCGTCGGCGGCAAGCGCAGCAAGAAGAAGGGCGCCGAGTATCGCACCCGCGCCTGCGAGGGCGGTTTTCAGCAAGCCTGCGGCTGAGCCGTCGCGCTCGGGCACCTCGCCCGGCACTCACCGATCACCCTGCGAGCCTCGTGCTCGGAGGGTGATTGTCGTTGGGTTCCGCGTCGGCTGACGGTCTCCCGATTGGGGCCACTGAAAAATTGAGCCGCTGGGCATCGGTCGACGCGTCATGCTGATCGACCATGGCTTGCACTGCGTTGTCGAGGGGACTGGGCGTACTGGCACTGAGCGCGGCCGTTGTCGTGGCTGCGCCCGGGGAGCGGGTGGCTTCGGCGTGCGGTGGCACCTTCTGCGACGCCGGCCCCACCGCGATGCCCGTCGAGCAGACGGGCGAGACCATCGTGTTCGCGGTCGACGACACGCACGTCGAGGCGCACATCCAGATCGCCTACGACCCGGAGACGGAGGCCTCGCAGTTCGCCTGGGTCGTGCCCGTGACGGCGTTGCCCGAGTTTTCCGTCGGCTCGCAGGACTTCATCGCCCGCCTGCTGGACGCCAGCGTGCCCTCGTACGGTCGCAGCAACTGGAACGAGCCCTGCGGCAGCGCCGATGACGGTGACTTCGACGACAGCTGTGACGGCGGGGCCGGCGAAGGCGGCGACGCCGAGGGCGAGCGCTTCGACATCGGGAGCGGGCCCGACGGTGGGGCCGAGCCCGAGGTCGTGCTCTCGGAGACGGTGGGTGCATTCGAGGTGTACGTGCTCGACGGCGGCACGGCCCAGGGCGTGATGGACTGGCTGAGCGCCAACGATTTTCAGCAAGACGAGGCGGCCACGCCCATCCTGGAGGAGTACCTGGCCGAGGGGCACCTGTTCGTGGCGTTTCGCTTGGCCACCGACGCCGAGGCCTCGGAGATCCACCCCATCGTGCTGCGCTACGAGGGGCAGGCCCCCTGCGTACCGATTCGTCTCACGCGCATCGCGGCCCAGGACGACCTCGAGATTCGGACGCTCTTTCTCGGCGACCATCGCTTCGCCTCCTCGAACTACCCGCAGGTCACCCTCAACCGGCTGAAGATCGACTGGATGAACTCGGGGACGAACTACCGCGAGGTGGTCTCGATGGCGCTGGACGAGCCAGGGGCCGATGGACACGGCTTCATCACCGAGTACGCCGGGCCTAGCGACATCGTCTCCAGCGACGGGTTGCTCGGTGAAGCCTGGGACCCGATGCCCTTCACGATGGCCGAGACGCCCGGGCTCGCGGTGGAGCTGCTGCTCGACCAGCAGCTGGTGCACGACTGGACTGGCATCTGCGAGGGGCAGCATCCGCTGGTGGCCGGGCTCGTCGCGCAGCACCTGCCCACGCCGCCGGACGTGCCGTTTTCCGACCTGTGCGACGACCCGCTGGGGTTCGCCAACACCGTGGACCCCGAGGCCTGGGACGGCGCCGCGTTTGCGGCTGACTTCGAGGCGCGGATCATCGTGCCCACCGTCCATGCGATCGAACTGCTGGATACTTGGCCTTACCTCACCCGTCTGTACACGCTGCTGTCTCCGCACGAGATGACCGTGGACCCCATGTTCCACGCCACGCCCGAGCAGCCGGAGTCCACGAGCCTCACGCTGCAAGGCTCCCGCAACCGGTTTTGCGATGGGCACACCACCTTCGAGGTGCCGGGCGGGCGACTCGTTCATCTGCCCCAGCAAAACCTGTGGCCCGACATCCTTCCCGAGCTGATGCCCTGGGCCGAGCGCATCGAGTTTCTGCCCGCGGCGGGAGCTCCCATCGTCGAAGTGGACAACACCGAGTCGATCGAGGGGGTGCTCGCGGCGTGGCACGAGCAGGTCGGTGACCCGCGACCTCGTAGCTCGATGGCCTGCGGCGACGAGAGTGACTCGGGTCAGGTGCCGACGACGAGCAGCGGCGGGCCGGGGGCGGATGCGATCGACGGCGGCTGTGGCTGTCGCAGCTCCGACTCCGCCCCGCTCGGGCTCGCCGTGTTCGCTCTGACGTTGCTCGGCCTGCGTCGTCGCGAGTGACGACTCGACATGGTTGTCGTCCGCTCCCCCAACAAACGACATTTCTTCGCTAGACACCAACGAGCTGCGTGCTAGCTTCCCCGGGTCGCCATGTTGCGTTTCCCGACAGAGCTCTCGACGAATGCGGTCTGCACCGCAGGGGTCGTCGTGCTCATCGGATGTCAGCAGCAATGTGCGTGCGTCTGCGGGTAGTCATCGTCTCTCCACCCACGGGGGCATGGCTGCAACCCGCATGAGTGGGTGAACGAGCCTGTTCGACGATCGTGGTGCTGCGGCATCGCGACCGTGCTGGTTCGACAATTTGGCGTGGTAACCCAATTGGCCGGGTATTCGGTTGCAACCCGAAACGAATGCAGGTTCGAGTCCTGTCCACGCCTCCAATTCGAGAGTGGTCCAACGGTTAGGGCATCCGGCTTTGATCCGGAAGATCGGGGTTCGATTCCCTGCTCTCGAGCCGACGCCATGGGACGCCGGGCGAGCGATGTGTTGCGCTCGCCCGGTGTCCCTAGGGCAGCGTGGCCAAGCGTCCGACTTCGTCGCTGCCGTTCGGTCCCGGGTACCGGCTGTTGAAGCTCAGGCCCTTGCCGTCGGAGGTGAAGCGCGGGGACGAGTGGTCGGCCTCGGGGTTGTTCGACACGGTCGTCTTGGCACCGTCGGCGAGGGCCATGACCTCGAGCGTGTGCGAAGCATTGCCCGAGACATAGACGACATGCGTGCCCTGAGGCGACAGCGCGAACGAGGTCGCGCCCTCGAAGTCGAGGCTCTTGCTGGTGAACTGGTCCGCGCTCAGGGCAGCCACGGCGTTACCCCAGGGGACGAAGGCAGGGCGAAGCAGGGGCTCTTCGGGAGCTTGCTGGGTCGGATCGACCTCGGCCCCGTCCGTGGGCGGGGCAGCGGCCGGCGTGGGCGCCTGCGCTTCGACGCCGGCCTCTGCGGCTGCCTTGGCGGCGGCTTCGGCTGCGAGCGCGGCCGCATCGGCTTCGGCCAGCTTGGCGAAGGTGGGCTCGGCGGCGCTGAACAGCGACGCCACGTCCTGCGAAGACTGGACGCGCACCACGGACTCGCTCAGACCGTGCACGGCCAGCAGGTCGATTGTCTTCGAGCCGGGGACGCTGCGTAGGTTGTAGGCAGTGGGCTCGTCGTCGATCAGCGTGCCCGGGATCGCGACGATGCGCTGATCCTCGATTCGCACCACGTACACCCAGGCCTGCTCGGGCGGCGGAGGAGGCGGGGGCGGGGGCTCGGCCTGAGCTTCGGTCCCTTCGGCCTCGGGGTCCTCCTCGGCCAGGCCGAAGTCGTCGGAGTAGGGGTCGTACTCCGGCTCCTCGATCTCGGGCGGATCCCAGCGGCACGAGATGGCGAAGTGCTTGTCGTCCAGCCACTCGGGGTCGCCGATGAACGAGCAGCCCGGCATCTGGATGTCCACGGGCGCGTCGCCGTCGACGCTATGGACGTTGACCCACAGAGCTTCGTCGTTGGAGGCCGGTCGCAGCACGCGGTGGTCGGGGCCCACCGAGCCCCAGGAGTGCTCGGGCCCCGCGAGCGCGGGAATCTTGCCCTTGCGGGTGAACTCGCAGGCGCCCTTGCTCTCGTCCAAGATCCACAGCTCCACGTTGGGCCCGCTGTCGACCATCATCACGTTGCCGGCCGCGTTCAGCTGGTACGAGTTTCGACCGTCGGTCAGCGTGCCGCCGCGCAGGGACTTGCAGCGCTTGCGCTCGCTCAGGTCGGTCTGACCCGGCGGCAGGTACCAAAGCTCGAGGCCGGCGGTCGCCTCGAAGTGCACGTCGGGGTCCCAGCCGTCGACCAGCCGCACGCCCGCGGTGACGGCCAGCGTGGTGCCGTCGGCCAGGGCGTAGGCCTCGGTGCTCTCGAGGGGCCCGGCGAGCACGGCCGCGGCCGGCTTCTGCTGCTCGTCGTCGACGAGCCGCTCGGTGCGGGCCCGCAGCTCCTTGAGGCTCTTGCGGTCGAGCATCGCGTAGGCCCCGTGCAGGTCCACCGCGGCCTTGATGCTGTTGTGAAGCTCGACCGCGTCGATGGGCAGGCGCGACTCGGCAAAGAGCGTGCTGGCGAGCTTTTCCTGGATGAACCCTGCCCGCAGGATGACCGCGTAGTCCGGGTACTCGATCTCGCTGGCGTTGGGGTCGACGGTGGCTCGCGGCGGCTTGCCGAGCTCACCCACCGTGAACACGGCCCACTCGGTCTCCTTGGTGATGTCGTCCGAGTCGCCGGTCAGCTGGAGCGGGGAGCCGTGGCTCAGGGGCTCGTGGACGGCGACGTAGCCGTAGCCCTTCATGTCGGCCAGGTGCACGATGGCCTCCAGGCCTTCGCCCGAGGCGCCTTCCTTGCTGCCCTCGGCTGCCAGGTCGTCGAAGGTGCCCTGGCGGGCATCGAAGCCCAGGTCGGTCAGCGTGGTCGCGGTGCCTTCGTCTCCGCCCACCACCAGAATCTTGCGCGGATCCTCGGCCGCACCGACGGGCCCGGCCGGTCGCGTGAACCACCAGGCGGCGCCTCCGATGATCCCGACGGCCAGCAGGCCCGCGAAGATCTTCGGCCCCTTGGGGCGCACCATTTCGAGGTTCGTCAACGAGGCATCGGACATCGGCTGGAGTGTCGCATACGCGTCGTGGACCGTGCGGATGGGCGTGTACGGATGGCCCCCGTGCACCGGCCGCATGACCGGTGCCTCCGCAGCGCATTTCGCATGACGGCGAGGGGCACCGTAGAGATGCGTTCACTGCCACGAAGCGCGATCTGGTCCACGACGGGACACCTCAGAAATGCACTGACGCGTGCACAACGTCGGTCCTCGATGACTCGCGGAGACGACTATCATCCGGGCGATGAACAAGCTCGTCGTCGGTCTGCCGTTGGTCTTGGGTCTCGGGTGTGCACCTTCGGGCTCGACCGCTCCGCCTGCGGAGACCGCTGCCTCGCCTGCGCCTGCCGACCAGAGCGCGCCGTCGTCGGAGTCCGAAACCGCCATCACCGAGAACGACGAGCCTCCGAAGGAAGGCACCACGCCCGTCGCCGTCGGTGACCAACAGAGCGAAGACCTCGAAGGTGGAGGGGGCGGCGATGCACAGGGGCCGTCGCGGCCCGTGCCGCGGGTGAAGCAGGCCAAGGCACAGGTCGAGGGCGAGCTGTTTCCCGACATCGTGCGTCGCATCGTGCGAGCCCACATCAACGAGATTCGCTACTGCTACAACCAGGGGCTCCAGCAACACCCCACGCTGGAGGGGCGCGTCGTCGTGCAGTTCGTCATCGGACCCGACGGGTATGTCGAGAGCGCGACGTCGTTCGAGACGGTGCCGGCCGACGACTCCGCGATGACGGCGGTGGGTCAGTGCTCCGCCGAGCGCGTGGCTCAGTGGCGATTCCCCAAGCCCGCCGACAAGGGCAAGGTCGTGGTGACCTACCCCTTCGAGCTTTCGCCGCAGTGAGCCGCTCGTAAAAGCGCTTGGCCTAAAGCTCATCTCGAAAACCCTCGTGGGGTGAGAACGTGGTCAGCGTCGGCGAGGGCAAGGCGCCAATTCGTAGGCGTACCGGGCGTACTTCAAGAATTGGCAACGCGGCCCTCGTCGACGGGGGCCGCGTTATCGCCTCGCGAGGGTTTTTGAGATGAGCTTTAGAGCGCCAGGTCGATCTCTCGCCCGGTCTTCGGGTCGCGCAGCACGATGCGCTGGCCGTTCTTCTTGGCCTGCTGCACCGTCTGCAGCAGGCCCAGCGCCTGCGCGACGACCTGCCCGGGCGTCTTGGCGTCGAGCTGCCTGGCGAGCTCGACGAGCAACATCGCGGTGCGGCCCGGAATCTCGATGGACATGGGGCCGACCGCGGCCGAGCCCGGCGCGACCTGTCGTTTGGGATCGAAGGTCGTCACCGGGCCGGTCTCCTGAGGGGGGCGGGCTTCAGTCGCCCTTGATCTCGCCGCGGGCGAAGATCGAGGCCACGTAGGTCAGCACGTCGGTGGCGCTCACCTCGTCGTAGCCGTAGTTGCGGATGAGCCGCTCCTTGACCACCTCGATCTTCTCCTGGGCCTCTTTGTCGACCACGTTGGAGACGAGGCTGGTGAGCTTGATGCTGTCCTTCTGGTCCTCGAAGAGCTTGAGCTCCAGGGCCTTGTACAGTCGCTCGTTGGTGCGGAAGTCGAACTGCTTGCCCTCGATGGCCAGGGCGCCGATGTAGTTCATGATCTCCCGACGGAAGTCGTCCTTGCGACTCTCGGGGATGTCGATCTTGGTCTCGATCGACCGCATGAGCCGCTCATCGGGCTCTTCGTCCTGACCCGTGTACGGGTTCTTGACCTTCTCCCGCTGGGTGTAGGCCTTGACGTTGTCGATGTAGTTGCCGCACAGGCGCGCGATGGCGTCGTCGTCGGCGGAGATGGCCCGCTGGACCTCGTTCTTGACGATGTCCTCGTACTCCTGCTTGACCACGGCCAGCAGGTCCATGAAACGCTTGCGGTCGTCCTCGTTGGTGATGAGGCTGTGGTTGCGGAGCCCGGACTCGAGCTCGTTCATCACCATGAAGGGGTTGATGCTCATCTGCCCGCGGTCGGAGACGAGGCAGTTGGCGAGCTTGTCCTGCACGTAGCGGGCACTGATGCCGTCCATGCCCTCGCGGTTGGCTTCCTTGCGGAGCTCCTTGACGGTGTCCTGGGTGAGGCCGGGCAGGGTCTTGCCGTCGTAGAGCTTGAGCTTCTGCAGGGCGCTGATCTGGTGCTTCTTGGGGTCCTCGAGGCGGGTGAGCACGGCCCACATCGCGGCCATCTCGAGGGTGTGCGGGGCGATGAAGCGACCGCGGACTCGCTGCGAGTTGTAGTCCTTGTCGTAGATCTTCACCTCCTCGCTCAGCTTGGTGATGTAGGGGATGTCGATCTTGACGGTTCGATCGCGCAGCGCCTCCATGAAGCGGTTCTCCAGCAGTCGCTGGTACTCCGCCTCGTTGGTGTGGCCGACGATGAGCTCGTCGATGTCCGTCTGGGCGAACTTCTTCGGCTTGATCTTCTGCTCCTGGGTCGCGCCCAGCAGGTCGTAGAGGAACGCCACGTCGAGCTTGAGGATCTCGACGAACTCGATGATGCCGCGGTTGGCGACGTTGAACTCGCCGTCGAAGTTGAAGGCGCGCGGATCGGAGTCGCTGCCGTACTCGGCGATGCGACGGTAGTTGATCTCGCCGGTCAGCTCGGTGCTGTCCTGGTTCTTCTCGTCCTTGGGCTGGAACGTGCCGATGCCGACGCGGTCCTGCTCGCTGATGAGCATGCGCTTGACCCGGATGTGACCGAGCACCGTGGCCCAGTCGCCGTTGTAGTGGTCGAGCAGCGCGTCATAGATGTAGCGGCACGCGGGGTTGAGGTCGCCGCGGACCCACGGGCGGAAGCCGTCCTTTTCCAGGCCGAGCTCGGTGATCGCCTTCTCGCGCCACTCCGACGGGATGAGCTTGAGCGGCTCCTCGTTCATGGCCGACGGGAACACCTCTTGGCCCGCGGTCAGGTGGCGCAGCTCTTTGGGCAACACCCACTCGTAGGTAAACAGCGCGCCCTCCGGCGTGCGGCTGTAGTCCTCGAGGCCCTTCTTGAGCAGTCGCGCGATCGTGCTCTTGGCCGAGCCGACGGGGCCGTGGAGCAAGAGGATGCGCTTCTCGGTGCCATAGCGCATGGCCGCGGCTTTGAGCACGTTGACCAGCCGCATCAGGGGGATGTCGAGGCCGAAGATGGCGTCTCGACCGCCCCGCGCCTCGTCATCGAAGAAGCGGTAGTGAACGATCTTCTTCTTGTTGTCGACGTACTCTTCCGTCCCTGCGGACATGATGAGGTCGTAGACGCGCTCGTGGGCCGTGCGGCAGATGCGGGGGTTGTCCCGCACCAGTTCGAGGTATTGCTCGAAACTTCCCGACCAATGGAGGTCCTCGTAGCGCTTAATATCGTGGAGGGCGGCGATGCGATCGACGAGCGTTGCCATGGCGTTGTCGCCCACGATGCTACACTAAAGCCGTGCTCTTGGTACCGGTCTGGCTTCGTGCCGTGTTCGACGGCAGTACGAGCCTTCCGGCTGCCCTCCGTCGCGGGGCCCGGCCCTCGTGGGCGCCCCCATTCGTGGCGCGCTCCTTCGCGCGCGCCACCGTCACCGAGTCCTACTGCCTCGCCACCAACCCATCTCGGGCCACACGCCGATGATCTCCCGCATCGACAAAGACCACAGCCGTTTCCGCGAGATCGTCCGCGGCAAGATTCGGCAGAACCTCCGCAAGTACATCTCGCGCGGCGACCTCATGGGTCGCAAGGGGAAGAACTCCGTCTCCATCCCCATGCCGCAGATCGATATCCCGCGCTTCACCCTCGGCGGCAACGACAAGTCGGGCGTGGGGCAGGGCGAAGGCGAGCCGGGCGACCCCATCGACGGTGACCCCCAAGATGGCCAGGGCGGCCCCGGCGAAGCGGGTGAGAACGAGGGCGACAAGGCGCTCGAGGTCGAGGTGAGCCTCGAAGAGCTCGCCGCCATCCTCGGCGAGGAGCTCGGCCTGCCCCGCATCGAGCCCAAGGGCAGCCAGGCCCTCGATTCCAAGAAGGACCGCTACGTCAGCCTGCGCTCCACCGGCCCCGAGTCGCTGCGCTCGTTCAAGGCCACCTTCAAGCGGGCCTTGCGGCGGCAGGTCGCCAGCGGCACCTACCAGCCCAACCGTCCCATCATCATGCCGGTCCGCGAGGACCGCCGCTATCGCTCCTGGCGCACCGAGCCGCGCCCCCAGAGCAACGCCGTCATCATCTACATGATGGACGTGTCCGGCTCCATGGGCGACGAGCAGAAGGAAATCGTCCGCATCGAGTCCTTCTGGATCGACACCTGGCTGCGCAGCCAATACCAGGGCATCGAGAGCCGCTACATCATCCACGACGCGACGGCGCGTCTCGTGGATCGCGACGTCTTCTTCCGCACCCGCGAGTCGGGCGGCACGATGATCAGCTCCGCGTACAAGGTCTGCGCCGAGCTCATCGAAAAAGAGTTCTCGCCCGAGACCTGGAACGTCTACGCCTTCCACTTCAGCGACGGCGACAACTGGTCGGTGGACGACACGACCACCTGCATCAGCCTGCTTCGCGACGTACTCATCCCGGCCTGCAACCAGTTCGGGTACGGCCAGGTCGAGAGCCCCTACGGCTCGGGCCAGTTCATCAAGGACATCAAGAGCTCCTTCGGCGACAACGAGAAGCTGGTGACCTCCGAGATCACCAGCAAGGACGACATCATGGATTCCATCAAGGAGTTCCTGAAGGGGGGGCGCTAGCCGATGGCTCCCGTCACCGGAGAGCTCCGCGACCTCCAGGTGGAGATCCAGGGCTACGCCACCGAGTTCGGCCTGGATTTCTTCACCCAGGTGTTCGAGACGGTCGACTACGAGCAGATGTGCGAGATCGCGGCCTATGGGGGCTTCCCCGTCCGCTACCCGCACTGGCGCTTCGGCATGGAATACGACCACATGATCAAGAGCCACACCTACGGGCTCTCCAAGATCTACGAGCTGGTCATCAACACCGACCCTTGCTACGCGTACCTGCTCGAGGGCAATACCTTCACCGACCAGAAGCTCGTGATGTGCCACGTCTACGGGCACAACGACTTCTTCAAGAACAATAACTACTTCGGCCCCACCGACCGCCGCATGATCGACGTGATGGCGAACAACGCCTCGCGCGTGCGTCGCTACATGGATCGGCACGGCGTGGCGGCCGTCGAGTCCTTCATCGACACCTGCCTGTCCGTCGACAACCTCATCGACCCCTGGGTGCCCTTCCGTACGCCCGCGCCCAGTCCGGCCGACGGCGAGGAAGAAGAGGAAGTCCACCGCCTCAAGAGCGGCCGGGGCTACCTCGAGGACTACATCAACCCGCCCGAGTTCATCGCCAAGCAGCGCGAGAAGGCCAAGGCCGAAAAAGAGGCGAGCAAGCGCAAGATCCCGCGTCGCCCCGAGCGCGACGTGCTGGGCTTTTTGATGCAGCACGCCCCGCTCGAGGCCTGGGAGGCCGACGTGCTCGGCATCATCCGCGAGGAGGCCTACTACTTCCTGCCGCAGATGCAGACCAAGATCTTGAACGAGGGGTGGGCCAGCTACTGGCACTCCAAGCTCATGACGGAGCGAGCGCTCCGCGACACCGAGGTCATCGACTACGCGGACGCCTGCGCGGGCGTCATGTCGATGGCCCCCGGGCAGCTCAACCCCTACAAGATCGGCATCGAGCTGTTCCGCAACCTCGAGCGCCGCTGGGACATGGGCCGCTTCGGTCCCGAGTGGGAGTCCTGCGACGACCTCGAGGCGCGCTCCTCCTGGGACAAGCAGCTGGGCAAGGGCCGCGACAAGATCTTCGAGGTCCGCCGCCTGTACAACGACGTGACCTTCATCGACGAGTTCTTCACCCTCGACTTCTGTCGCGAGATGAAGTTCTTCACCTTCCAGGAGAACCGCCGCTCCGGTCGCCTGGAAATCGAGAGCCGCGAGTTCGACAAGGTCAAAAACCAGCTGCTGGGGCAGCTGACCAACTTCGGTCAGCCCTTCATCTATGTCGTCGACGCCAACTACCTCAACCGCGGCGAGCTGCTGCTCGGCCATCGGCACGAGGGCAAGGATCTCAAGGTCGACTACGCTCGCGACACCCTGCGGCACCTCGAGCGCATCTGGCAGCGGCCGGTCTCCATCCTGACCATGGTCGACGACAAGCCCAAGCGCATCCGCTACGACGGCTCCGAGGTCACCATCTCCGACGAGACGGCCGCCTTCGCCGTCTAGCGGCGAGCAACGCGTCGGGTGACCCGCGGCGAATTGGACGGCGGGGGGCCATCGGCTACGGTGGTCCCGATGAAACTCCAACCCGCTAGGGTCCTGCTGACGCTGTGCCTCGGGGTCGGCTGCGCGCGCTCGTCGTCCCCGGAGTCCTCGGCGCCGGGGGAGGCGGCTCCCGAAGGCCGAGCCGAGGTCGAAGGTGAAGCGGACGAGGTCTTGCGCGAGTACGAGGGGTCGTTCGCCCAGGAGCTGGTCGAGTGTCACCTGACGGATGAAAACTGCCTCATCCGAGTCCAGGCCATCCGCCACCACACCGCCAACATGGCCAAGCTCGACGAGGTTCTCCGGGCGCTCGAGCAAGACCGCCGAGAGCAGCAGGAGCAACACGAGCAGACGCTCCGCACCATGAAGCGGCTCGCGGGCGTCGACCCCAACGCGGGCATGGGGTTTCGGTGCGCCACCAGCCAGGCGGAGGGCGAGTCGCTGATCGAGTGCCACCGCACGTGGGACGAGTGTGCCGACCGCATCTTGCTACGCGAGAGCGAGGGACTCGAGGTCGAGGGGCGTCGCTGCGAGGACTATGCCCAGGCCGCCTGCTTTCACGTCACCCGGACCCTCAAAGAGGGCGAGCGAGTGATGTGCTACGGCGACGTCGCCCACTGCGAGTTCATCCGGAAGAACCTGAAGGGCGAGGGGTTCGTCTCCGCGCCGACCGAGTGCCGGGTGACCGACTGACGGGGCTCGCCCTGGTGGTGAACAGCCGCGTCGCCGTCAGGGTTGGATGCGCTCGGCGATGAGGGCCCCGATGGCCGCGCTGCCCTGCACCGAGGGGTGGATCTGATCCTCGTCGAGCGTCTCGGGATCCGCGAGGGGGTCGATGGCATCCCCCATGCTCACGTACAGCACGGCCGGGCGCTGTGACGCGAGCTGGGCATAGCGCTCGTGGAGGATCGCGAACTCCTCGTCGCAATCGGAGAACTCCCCGGGAGGGATGTCGTAGTAGCCCAGCAGCACGATGCCCGCGCCATCGGCCTCGATGCGGTCGATGAGCTCGACCATGGCTCCGTCGCCGACGTCCGCGCTGATGATGGCGTCGACCTGCCCGACACAGTCGCCGCAGCCACAGCCGTCGCCCACGTCGTTGGCGCCCCCGTTGACGAGGACCCACTCCCAGTCGGAGGGCTGATACTGGCTCGGGATGCTCTCTTCGTCCTCGAGGAGCATCGCCCCGGACACGGACGCGTTGGTCACCGCGAGGCCGGCCAGTTCTCCCGCGACTTCGGGGATGCTGGCCCCTCGTTCGGCATTCCATTCCAACACGGAGTCGCCGATCGCGAGCATGGTGTCGGTGTCGTTGGAGCCGCCGGGCGTCCCTCCCGAAGAGCCGCCGGAGTCCGGTCCATCGGAGGTGCTGGCCGAGTCCTCGCCGGCCGAGCTCTCATCGTTCGCCGCGGTGGTCGTGGCAGGAGACGCGGAGCCGCTGGAGCCAGCTGCGCCGCTGGACGCCGAGGTGGAGTCGGCGTTCATGTCCGGGTCGTCGGGGGCGGGACAGCCCGCGAGCATCAGGAGGGAAGCGGCAGCAGCAATAGGGGTCAGGGTCACGCCCCTCGTTTCCCGGTGGACGCCCGATGTTACGAGCCCGCTCGAGATGAGCTCTTAGTCCTCGGGGGGCCACGCGCAGCGCATCGCGTTGCCGCCCATGCCCAGGCCGATGCAAATCATGCCGTCGGGGCAGTCGCCCTTCGAGCAATCGAGCAGGCAGATGTCTTGGCCGGGCGGTCCGGCGCACAGCGGGGTCGCGGTGCCCGAGCTGGGGTCGGGGCACTCGTCGTTGCCCTCGCATTCGAAGGTGCACCAGTCGCCGAGGTCGCCTCCGCCCGGCTCGAAACAGACGTCGTAGGGCTCGGGGCAATCTCGCTCGGCGCACGACGGATAGCTCCCGTCCGGCGGAGGATCCCCGCTGGAATCGTCACCTGGCTCACCGGAGCTTCCCACGGTGGTCGTGGTGGCCGACCCGTTGGTGACGGTGCCGTCGGTGGCGTCGTCCGCCGCACCCGTGGAGCCCGTGCCGCCCATGCTGCCGGTGGCGGCGGTGGGGTCCGAGCCGCCGGCCGAGGTCGGCTCCGCGGCTGTCGAGCCGGAGCCCGAACCCGAGCCGGAGCTGCCTCGGCCGGTTCCGTCCCCGGTCCCGTTGACGTTCGGTCCGCAGGCGACGAGCAGCGAGATCAGACCGAAAAGTGAGTGATGGACCTGCTCTCTCATGGAAATTCCCCCCACGCCGCACGATACGGGGCGTGCGCGAACGCTCGCAATGAGAAGTTGGAGGGGGGCTGCGACCCCATTCTCGGCCTGAAATGCGCGCTCGTGCGGGCGATGGGGATTGCGCGTGCTATCGTTCGCGCCGTGCGGATCATCGCCTGGCCCGCCACCGACGTTGGTCGGGTGCGCAGTCACAACGAGGATAGCCACCTGGTCGACCCAGAGTCGGGGCTTTACCTCGTCGCCGATGGCATGGGCGGTCATGCCGGTGGCGCGCACGCCTCCCAGCTGTGCGTCGACGTCGTCGACAAAGTGGTCCGACGGGGGATCGAGTCGCTCCGTTCGGTACCGGCCCAGCATCGCAACGCGGCCATCGCCGAGCTCCTGTGCGCGGCGGCCAGCGAGGCCAGTGCCCGCATCTTCGATCAGGCCGCAGCCGACCACCGCCTGCAGGGCATGGGCACCACGCTGACCGGCCTGCTCCTGTTCGGGCGCCGCGGCTACGTCGTGCACGTGGGCGACAGCCGGGCCTTCTTGCTGCGGGCGGGCAGCTGTCGCCAGCTCACCAACGATCACAGCTGGCTCAACGAGCAGCTGCAGGCCGGCCTCATCACCGAGGAAGAGGCGGCGGTCAGCGACCTCAAGCACATCATCACCCGGTCGGTGGGCTTCGAGCGTCACGTCGAGGCCGACGTCATCCAGGTCAACGTGCTCCCCGGCGATGCGTTCCTGCTGTGCTCCGACGGCATGGCCAACTACATCGACGGTGACGAGATCGCCGAGCTCGCGCGCGACCACTGGTACGCCGACCTGCCGCAGCTGTGCACCGACTTGGCCAACAAGCGGGGCGGGGACGACAACATCACGGTGGTGGTGGCGTTGGCCTGCAACGACCACGACGAGCGCCGGCCGGTCCGGGACAACCGCGCGACCATCACCGACACCTTGCCGCCCATCAAGGCGTGAGGCGCAGGTCGGTCTCATGAGCACCGCGCTGGCCCGAGTCGCCGAGGGCACGAATGCCGTGCTGAGCTGGCGTCGGTTCGTCGGCCTGTGCATGGTCTATTGCCCCTCGTCGGTGGTCGCCCGCGCGGTCACCGGCCCGGCCATCCCCCAGGTGATCATGCGGCGCTGGTGCGAGGGCATCGTGCGCGACGTGGGCATCGAGGTGGTGGCCGAGGGCATCGAGAAGATCGGCAGCGAGCCCTCGGTCATCGTCGTCAACCACGCCAGCCTGCTCGACGTGCCCGTGGTGGGGGCGCTGCTCGACATCGACTATCGCTGGGTCGCCAAGCGGCAGCTGTTTCGTGTGCCGCTGGTGGGCTGGCACCTGTGGGCGTGTGGGCACATCGCGGTCGACCGCAAGCGCCGGGGCAACCTCGAGCGCATGCAGCAGCAGGTCGAGGAAGTCATCGCGGGCGGAGGCTCGGTGCTGTTCTTCCCCGAGGGCACGCGCTCGCCCGACGGCGCGCTGCGCCCGTTCAAGGCGGGGGCCTTCGTCAGCGCGGTGGCGGCGGGGGTTCCCGTGCTGCCGATCGTGCTCGACGGCACCGAGCGGCTGATGACCAAGGGCTCCCTGCAGTTCCCGCGGGGCGCCAACAAGCGAGTGCGGGTGCGCGTCCTCGACCGGGTTCAGCCGCCGACCGGCGGCGGCGACCCCAAAGAGCGCGCGGGCGTGTTCTCGCAGCGGGTGCGCGAGCGCATGGTCGAGGCGCTCGACGAGCTGCGCGGCGGCCCCGGGCGCGCCGAGCAGGCGACGGTCTAGCGGTCTTTAGTATCCTCGGGCATGGCCGAGCTCGTCGTACGTCAGCTGCTCGCGGGCAGAGACTTCGCCCACAACGATCCCAACGCCGCGGGGATGCAGAACTTCGTGTACCTGCTCGGCGATCGCGAGGCGGGAGAGTGCGTCGTGGTCGACCCCGCGTGGGACGTCAAGGGCATCATCGACGTCGCCGGGCGCGACGGCATGAAGATCGTCGGCGCGCTGGTCACCCACTATCACCCGGACCACATCGGCGGCTCCATCTTCGGCATCGAGATCGACGGCCTGCCCACGCTGATGGCCGAGTGCCCGTGTCCGGTTCATACCCATCGGGCAGAAGCGGAGGGCGTGCGGGTGGTGACGGGCTTGTCCAAGTCGGACATCGTCGAGCACGACTCGGGCGACAAGGTGCAGGTGGGCGGCCTGGAGATCGAGCTGCTGCATACGCCGGGACACACGCCCGGCTCGCAGTGCTTTCGGGTCAAGGCCACGCAGCACGAACCGGGCGGGGCCCTGGTCGCGGGCGACACCCTGTTCTTGCAGGGCTGCGGGCGAGTGGACCTGCCGGGCGGAGACCCGGAGCAGATGCAGGAGACGCTCGCCAATCGACTCTCGTCGCTGCCCGGGGACACGATGTTGCTGCCCGGGCACGCCTACGGGGGCGAGCGGGCCACGATGGAGCACGTGCGCCAGACCAACCAGTCGCTGCAGGCCGCCAAGCTAGCGGCGTTTCGGCAGCGCTCGGGCGGCTGAGCGCCTGACCGGACGGCCGAACTTCGAAGTCGGTCGTGCGCGATGGTTGAACTCCGGGGCCGCGCCATTGCGGCCTGGTCGTGCCGCGAGTTCGGTTCGAACGGGTCGGATCGAACGACTTTGCCCGGAGTCGTTCGACGGCTCATAAGATTCGTTCGCGACGGGGATTACTCGGTGGGTGAGTCGGCCACGGTCGTGGCCGACGTCTCCCGAACCGGTATTTCCATCATGATCCAATCCCCCCGTTTGTTCGCCCTCTGTGCGCTGTTCGTCACCATGCCCGCCTGTGATTCGGCGGAGGACGATCCCATCAATCAGGTCAATACGCTGGTCGACTCCAACGTGGCGGAGCTCGACTCTCAGGTCGCGATCGTCTGCGATTGTTGGCAGGACATCGGCTTCGAGTCCCGCACCGACTGCCAAGACGAGGTGCTCGAGCTGGGCCCGGCCCAGGTGCGCTGCATCAAGGACGCCTATGCCGAAGACGCCGAGACGGCCATCGACTACCTCGAGTGCATCGTGCCGCTCGAGCGCGAGTACACGGCGTGCATCGACCAGCGCCTGGAGTGCTCGGACTTCAGCGCGGGCGATGCCTGCTCCGACGACTATGGCGTCGGCCTGGACACCTGCATCCAGCTTCCGCGCACGATCACGCGCGACCTCGATGCGTGTTTCGACTAGCCCCCGCGCGCCGAGTCGAGTCCCAAGAGCCCCCGGAGCCCTGCTTCGGGGGCTCTTCGTTGGTCACGCGTCGCTGTGGTGCTCGGCCGTGCCCGAAAGCAGCTTGCCCAGCCAGTCGCGGAGCTCGACGCCCTCGACCTCCGTGGACGCATAGCTGCCGAAGGGCAAGAAGGTGTGCCCGATGCCGTCGACGAAGAAGGTCGCCCAGTTGGGCGCGTCGTCGACGACCTCGTCGCGGAAGTCGAGCAGCGCTTGCTGGTACTGGTTGCCCGAGATGAAGCCGCCCGCGCAGTCGTTCTGCCCCGCGCCCAAGAAGGTGCGGATCGTGCTGTCGCGGAGGTTCGAGACGAGCCCGAAGTTCTGGTCGGGGTGTTGATCGCGAAGGTAGTGCGTCAGCGGTCGTACCCAGCCTTCGTCCCCGAAGCAGTCCTCGCAGTCGGAGGGCAGCACCTGTTCGAGGTTCCACAGCTCGGTCCACAGGTCCTGCATGCACAGCGGGATCACCGACTCGCCCATGGGCGGGCCGGAGTCGTCGAGCAGGGTGATCGGGGCGTCCGAGTAGGCGTAGGCGTCGGCGATGCGGTCGTAGTTGAGCGCAGCCCCGTAGCCGCCAGCGCTGATCCCCGTGACCAGCACGTGGGACGGCTCGGGGAAGGTCGAGCCGATGCGCTCGAGGTCGAGCCCGAAGTTGCGGTAGCCCACGAACTGATGCGAGCCCAAGAAGCCCGGCACCCCGCCGAGGTCCTTGTCGCCCGCGTGCACGTCCCCCGTGCAGTAGGGCACGTAGACCATGCTCCAGTCGGCCACGGGGTTGTCGGTGTCTTCGTCGTCGAAGATGCCGCCCGACAACAACGTCGGGACGAGCAGGTTGAAGGCGTTCTCGTCGAAGTTGGCGAACGTGGCGTAAAACAGCGCGCAGCTGGCCGCGTCGAAGCAGCCGCCGCCACCCTCGAAGTAGATCACCAGGCCGTCGCCCGTCCCTCGTCGGACGCCCACACCGGTCGGGGTGCCGTCGATGCACTCGGTGCCCTCCACGTCGACCCACTGCCATTGCCCCGGGTCGCCATCGGGGAGGGGCTCGCCGTTCCACGGGGGCTCACCCGTGGTGGTGCCGTCGTCACCGCTCGATTCGTCGTCGGCCGCGTCGGTGGTGGCCGAGGTCGTGGTGGTCGAGGTCTCGTCCGCGGGCGTGTCGACGGCGTCGTCGTCCGAGCCCGGCTGGGCGCTCGGCTCGGAGGCCTCGCCCCCGGTTGAATCTCCCCCATTGGCGGTGGCCAGAGGCTCGTCGCCATTGCACGCGCACAACGATGTGGCGAGTCCCACCCCGCAAGTCCAATGCATCCAATTCATCGCGGCGGATGCTAGGGACGCGAGCGCGTTGGTGCGCGTCCTTTTGTGGTCCGAGCTGCGGCGATGTTCGCTTCCGCGCTCGGCGATGCCACGGGGGTTTCGTTCTCGGATCGGTCGCCCCACGAGGGTCGACCAAAACGTGTTCGTGGATCGACCGAAACGTAAGGCCGACCGATGTCACTATCGCGACTAGAAGTCGAAGGTGAGCGAGGGTCGAATGCGTAGCGCGGGGCTTTTCGCGGGCGGAGCCACCGGACGGGACAAACGATCGTTCGCGTAGCGCTTCGCGGCCTCGCTGACGGAGCCGGGCTGAGGGGCGAAGAGCATCGACTCCAAGACGTTGAAGCGCTCGGGCAGCTCCGCGATCGGGCTTTGGAGTTTCATGGTCTCGACATGACCCGAGCCCGCCCTCCCGAGCAAGAAAGCGGCGGATTGTCGGGGGCAGCCGGAACGAGTTTTGCCGTGACCGCGATTCGACACTCGATGTGACAGTCGTGCCGAACCGCTCGCAAATTACATTGACGTTTTCGGTGAACCGAAATGAATAGATGCGACACTAATGCCCGGGATGGAGGGGAGCATGGCGGAACTTTGGTTACGTCCGTACGTCGTACGATGGCGAAAACGCAGCCGTAGGCCAGCGTTGGCGCTCGGCGCAATGATGCTGCTGAGCGGCTGCTATACGGGACTGGAAGCCGGTCAGGGCCCAGATTTGGGCACCGACGACGGCAATGACGGCGAAGATGCGGGGTCCGACGAGGTCCCGGCCGAGCTCGAGCCGGCTCCGGCCGCGCTGCGCCTGCTTCTACAGCGTCAGCACGTCAATGCGGTGCGGGATCTGTTGGGCGAAGAGGCGGCGGCCGCTGCTAGCCCGCCCCAGAACATCGCGCTCAACGGTTTCGACGCGGTCGGTGCGTCTCAGCAGGCGCTGAGCGACGCCGAGGTCGATGCCTTCGAGCAATCGGCGCGCGCGGTGGTCGATGCGGCCGCGGCTGCGGGCACCGTCGACACCTGGCTGGCCTGCGATCCTGCGACGACGGGCGAGGGCCCCTGTATGGAGCAGGTGGTCGAGAGCTTCGGTCGCATGGCGTGGCGTCGGCCCCTGGTCGACGAGGAAATCCAGCGCTACGCGGCGGTCGGCACCGCGGCGGCCACCGACTACGGGAGCTTCACCCGAGGCATCCGAGAGGCGATGGCCGCCATGCTCCAGTCGCCGCACTTCCTCTATCAGGTGGAAATCGGCGAGCCCGATCCCGAGGACGCCTCGCGGCGGCGGCTCACCGCATACGAACTCGCCACCCGGCTCTCCTTCTTCTTGCTGGACACCACGCCCGACGCCGAGCTGCTGGCGGATGCGGAAGCGGGGCTGCTGTCCGACGCCGACGGCATCACCGAGGCGGCGTGGCGCCTGCTCGAGCGACCGGGGGCCCGAGAGTCGCTGGGGCACTTCTTCGGCGAGGTCTGGCGGCTTCGCAACCTGCCGTCGCTGCCCAAGGACCTGGGCACCTTCCCGCAGTGGTCCCCCGAGCTGGCCGAGGCCATGCGCCGCGAGACGCTGGCCCTGGTCGACGACCTGGTATGGGAGCAGGAGGCCGACTTCCGCGAGGTCTTCACCGCCGACTACACCTTCGTCAACGCCCAGCTCGGCTACCACTACGGTCTGCCGCAAGCGGCGTCGCTGGGTGAGGACTTCACGCGGGTCGAGCTCGGCGGGCACGACGGGCGGGCGGGGCTGTTCGGCCAAGCGAGCTTCGCCTCGCTGCTGTCGCACGTGTCGAGCACTTCGCCGACGCTGCGCGGCAAGTTCGTGCTCGAGAACATCTTGTGCCGCACCGTGCCGCCGCCGCCCCCGGGGGTGGTCACCGACCTGCCGCCCACCGACGAGGCCACCACGATGCGGGAGCGCCTGGAGATCCACATGAGCGACCCGACCTGTCGGGGCTGCCACGCCATGATGGACCCCATCGGCTTCGGGCTCGAGAACTACGATGGCATCGGGGCCTTTCGCACCGAGGACAACGGCTACCCGATCGACGCTTCGGCCGAGATCGACGGCGAGCCCTTCGACGGCGCGGCCGGCCTGGGCAAGGCGGTGGCCGAGATCCCGGGCACCTCCGGCTGCCTCGTACGCAACCTCTATCGCCACGCGACCGGGCACATCGAGACCCCGGGCGAGGCCAGCTCCATCAACATCCTGCAAGATTCCTTCATCGAGTCGGGCTATCGCATGCAAGACCTCATGGTCGAGATCGCGGCCAGCCCGGCCTTTCGCCTCGTCGCCGAGCCGGAGTGAGAACCATGGTCAGCAAACGTCTCAGGCTCAGTCGAAGAACGATGCTCCGCGGGATGGTGGGAGGCAGCATGGTCGCGCTGGCCCTGCCGCCGCTCGAGGCCATGCTCGATGCGCACGGCGAGGCCCATGCCGACGGCACCGAGCTGCCCCGGCGGCTCGTCACGTGGTTTTGGGGCAATGGCGTGGCGGTGGCCGACATCGGCAACCCGGGTGGTCCGCTGCGCTTCTTCCCCGCGGAGACCGGGCCCGGCTACTCGCTCACGCCGCAGCTGCAGCCCTTCGAGCCGGTGCGCGACTACGTGTCCGTGCTGTCCGGCTACCAGGTCTCCGCCTCGTTCCCGCTGCGGCGGGGTCATCACGATGGCGTGGCGATCTTCTCCGGGCATCCCTTCGTGGAGCTCCCGCCCGGCTCGGCCAACTACGCGAGCAAGTTCGGGGGGCCCACCCTCGACCAGGTGGTGGCCGAGGAGATCGGCAGCGAGACCTTCCTGCCCTCGATCCAGCTCGCCGTCTCGCGGCGCATCGTCACGGGCGAGGGTTTTGGGCTGCAGTTCCTGTCGCACAAGGGTCCCGACCAGCCGCTGCCGCAGATCTTCGATCCGCGGGAGGCCTGGGACCGCCTGTTCGCCTCGTTCACCGTGCCCGACGACCCGACCAAGCCCCATCGCTTGGCCGCTCTCGACGCGGTGATGGTCGACGCCGAGGCGCTCAAGGGGCGCGTCAGCACGACGGATCGCCATCGCATCGATGCGCACATGGGCGCGGTGGCCCAGCTGCGCTCACAGATCGACGCCCTGGCGCCCAACTGCGAGATCCCGCCCGAGCCGACCCAGGCCAACGACGCGATGAACGGCAACGAGCCGATCGAAGAGGTCAACCGGGTGATGTCCGACCTCATCGCCTTGGCGTTCTCCTGCGACGTCACCCGGGTGGCGAGCGTGCAGTTCACCGGCTCGGTGGGCGGCACCGTGTTCCATATGCTGGGCCAGAGCACGGGGCACCACGACCTGACCCACGACGGCGGCGCGAACGAGGAGGTCGATGCCTCGACCATCTACACCATGGAGCGGCTGTCCGAGCTGCTGCAGGGCTTGGCCGCGACGCCCGATGGTGCGGGCAACCTGCTCGACAACAGCGTGGTGTTCGCCAGCTCGGATGCCTCGTCCGGGCTCACCCACGCGGTGACCAACATGCCGATCATCGTCGCCGGAGGCGGCGGCGGGGCGCTGGTGCACCCCGGGGTGCACCTGGCCTCCGAGTCGGGCAACAGCTCCGACGTGCTGCTCAGCTGCGCGCGCACGGTGTGCCCGGAGCTGCCCGAGATCGGCAGCGGCAACGGCCGCTCGGCGTCGACCGTCTCGGGTCTCATGGCCTGAGCGCCCTACGATGGTGCATGGTCCCGGTCGAGCGCAGGGCTCGACCGGGATTTTTGCGTGCGCTACGGCAGCGGCGGCAGCTCGATCGTCGTCAGCTCGATCCGTGAGGGGTGCTTCGCATCGCGGTAGACCCGGTGCGTCGCGCTCACGAAGTCGTCGTCCTTGGCTTCGAAGATGTTGTCCACCCACTTCTGCGGGTTGCGATCGACGAGCGGGAACCACGTGCTCTGCACCTGGATCA